>DASYJD010000020.1:0-46421 GCA_035996875.1 Thermoanaerobaculia bacterium | reverse complement strand
ACGTCCTTTCAGGTGGGGAGTTGGGCATTGGGGTATCTTCCCGAGGCGCCGCCGTAGCGCCATAAGGCAACTTTACCCCTCCTAGATACCCGAATTCAAGACCTAGGGCAGTCTGGCTTGGTCTGACAAAGTAGAACTAAGCCGCTCTCAAAAATCGAAACGCCAGGTGTAGATCCCTTTCGGGGCGCTCTGGCGGCAGCTCGGGAAGAAGCTGTTGCAGACCGAGCTGGAGAAGGCGACCACGAATCCATCCGGGCCCACGGCGATGGCTGGGCTCGCGGAGCCGGAGCCGATGGCGGCCGTCGCGACGTGCGGTGCCGGTGCGCTCTGTGGGCTGTACAGTTGGGTCGCGATCTGGCAGTTGTTGACTTGCAGGCAACTGTTCCAAGTGACGGCGAAATAGCCATGCCCGTCCTCGGCAGCCACGACCGGCCCCTGATTGCTGCGGCCGTCCGCCGGGCTCACGGCGAATTCGTCGGTGAGGGGGCGGGCTCCAGCGTCGAAGCGGCGAGCCCGAATCCCGCAGACCGCGACGCCGCGAGGAGGCTTGGACGCGCCGCGAGGGGCCGTGCCGCAGACGTCCCAGGCGACGACGAAACCGCCGTCCGCCGTCGTGGCCGCGGTGGAGGTCCGCATGCCGCTCGCGGCCTGCTGGTTGATCTGAAAGTCCTCGCCGTCCGCCTCGCCGTCTGTGCCGAAGCGGCGGCCCATGAGCTGCGAGGCCTGCCAGACCAGCGTGAAGCCGCCGTCCGGCCGCATCGCGAGGCTGGAGTAATATCCGCCCGGAACCGTCAGGACGTCGTTGCCGCGGGGCACTCCCTTGGAATCGAAGCGGCGGACGTAGACTCCCTTGACCGACGACCAGGTGACGGCGAAGCCCCCATCTTGATCGACTCCGATCCTCGGCGCGGTGGTCTGCTCCCCAACCGACGTGTTCAACAGGGTCGTGGGGCCCACCTTGGCGCCACCGGGCGAGAAGAGCTGGACGTGCATCGGGTAGCCGCGGCTGGGCTTGGGGGAGCCGGCGTCGAACCAGGCCACCGCGAAGTCGCCGTGTGAATTCATGGCCGCGGTGGGCAGGGAACCGTTCGCGGTCACCACCAGGAGCCGCCCGAGCGTGTGTCCCTGAGGATCGAACCGCCTCGCGACCACCTGACTGCCCGGGGACAGGCGGTTCCAGACCACCACCGAGTTGCCCAGGCCGTCCAGTGCCACGCCTGGGGCGCGGTCGAACGCGCTGATGGAGACGGGGAGCGCCGTGGACTCGGCGACGGGAAACGCGGCCCGGGCAACCTGCGGCGAGGCCAGGGCGATGGTCAACAGCACCAGCAGATAGCGAAGACGCATAGGGAAATCCTCCTCTAGGCTGGTTTGGTTTTATACACCTGTTGCGCCGATACCGCAACCGGCTCCTGGGACGATCTGTTAGACTCCGCGCCTATGTCGGAACCCGTCCGCCGCCCCCGCGTGGGCATGATCAGCCTCGGCTGCCCGAAGAACCTCGTGGACAGCGAGATCATGCTGGGCGAGCTCGCCCGCCGCGGCTACGAGGTGGTCAACGACCTGGACACCGCGGACACGGTGGTGGTCAACACCTGCGCCTTCATCGAGGAGGCCCAGCAGGAGTCGATCGACACCATTCTGGAGGTCGTGGGCCGCAAGGGGCGCGAGGGTAGCGGTCTCGAGAAGGTGCTGGTCGCGGGGTGCATGGTCAACCGCTTCGGCGACCAGCTCGCGAGGGAGATCCCCGAGATCGACGGCTTCGTCGGTCTCGACCAGCTCCGCGACGTGGGCAACGTGGTGCAGCTCGGCGGCGGCCCGCCGCTGCCGGCGCCCTCCCACATGGTGTTCGACCACACGGCGCCCCGCCTGCTCACCACCCAGGGACACGCCTATCTGAAGGTCGCCGAGGGGTGCAACAATCCCTGTACCTTCTGCGCCATCCCTATCTGGCGCGGCCAGTTCCGCAGTCGGACGATCGAGAGCTTGGTGGCGGAGGCGAAGCAGCTCGAAGCCGCCGGCGCGCCGGGAATCATGGAGCTCAACCTCATCGCGCAGGACACCACCCGCTACGGCGAGGATCTGGGCATGCGCCGCCACGGCCTCGTGCGCCTCGTGGAGGCCCTGCTCGCCGAAACGTCGATCCCCTGGGTAAGGTTTCTCTACGCCTATCCAACGACCCTGGACGAGGACCTTCTGCGCCTGATGGGCACCGAGGAGCGCTTCTGCTCCTATCTCGACATGCCCCTCCAGCACAGCCACGGCGACGTGCTGACGGCCATGCGCCGCGGCGGCGACGCCAAGCGCTATCTGCGGCTGCTCGACCGGGCCCGCGAGCTGGCGCCGGACGTCTTCCTGCGCTCCACCTTCATCGTCGGCTTCCCGGGCGAGACGGAAGAGCATTTCCAGGATCTGATGGCCTTCATCGAGCAAGCCCGCTTCGACCACTTGGGCGCCTTCGCCTACAGCCCCGAGGAAGGGACTCCCGGCGCTGAGCTCAAGGGCCGGGTGCCGCGCAACACTCAGCGCCGGCGGCTGCGCCAGCTCCTGGAAGCGCAGAAGCCCATCGCCCTCGCTCAGCGGCGGGGGCTGGTGGGGAAGACACTGACCGTGCTGGTGGAGGGCGCCTGCGAGGAGTCCGAGCACCTCCTCCAGGGGCGCCACTACGGGATGGCTCCGCAGATCGACGGCCGCGTGCTGCTCAACGACGGCTCGGCGCCGGCAGGGACCCTCGTCGAGGTAAGGATCACCGAAGCCTACGCCGACGACCTGGTGGGGCACATCGTGGGCGCCGCCCGGCCGCAGGATGCGGACCGGGTGATATCCGCCGAAGCCGCCGGCACCGCGGACCTTGACCTCGCTGAAGCCGTAGCCGTTCTCGCCTGAGCTCCCATGCACGTCTTCCAGGACGCGTACAACGCCAGTGACCTGCCGCGCGGCGGCGTGGGCACCATCGGCAATTTCGACGGCGTGCACCGCGGCCAGCAGGCCATCCTCAAGCGGCTGACGGCACAGGCCGAGGAGCTTGGCGTGCCGGCCGTGGTGGTGACCTTCGATCCCCATCCTCTGACCGTGCTGGCGCCGGAGCGGGCGCCCCTCGCTCTGACCACGCCAAAACAGAAAGAAGAGCTGCTGGAGAACGCGGGGGTCGGGGTGATGCTGGTGGTCCGCTTCACGGCGGAGCTGTCGCGGGTGCCGGCGCGGACGTTCGTCCGCGAGTTCCTGCACGATAGGCTGGACCTGAAGGAGATCTTCGTCGGCGCGGGCTTCGTCTTTGGCCACAAGCGCGAGGGAAGCCTGGCGCTGCTCCAGGAGATGGGAGGGAACCTGGGGTTCACCGCCACCGCCATGGACGAGGTGATCTACGCCGGCGAGCGGATTTCCAGCACCCGCATCCGCCGTGCCATTGCCGAAGGGAACGTGGTCGAGGCGGCAGAGATGCTGGGCCGGCCGTACGCCCTGGCCGGCTCCATCGCCCGCGGTGACCGCATGGGGCAGAAGCTCGGCTGGCCGACGATCAACCTGATGACCGACAACAAGCTGCTGCCCGCCGACGGCGTCTACGCCTGCCGGGTGCACTTCCCGAGCTATCCGGCGACCTTCGACTGCGTCACCAACATCGGCACGCGGCCGACGGTCTATGAGAACTACCAGCGGGTGGTGGAGAGCCACATCCTGGATTTCAAGGCCAACGTCTACGGCCAGAAGATCAAGCTGGAGTTCTACAAGCGCCTGCGGGAGGAGCGGATCTTCCCGACGGTGATGGACCTCTCGGCCCAGATCCGCCGCGACGTCGACACCACCCGGGACTACTTCTTCCGGCGGCGGCTGGAACAAGATGTACCGCCCGCCGCGTTAGATGGGGAGTAGCGCGGTGTACCGCGGTATACGCCATCCCGTATTTTCAGGAGAGAGGAAAGATCCTTATGGCCAGTGAAAACATCGTAATGGTTGACCAGGCGAACTTCGAGAGCGAGGTTCTCAAGTCCGAGAAGCCCGTGCTGGTCGACTTTTGGGCTCCGTGGTGCGGACCCTGCCGGGCCGTGGCGCCCTTGCTCGACGAGCTCGCGGACGAAATGCACGATAAGGTGCGCATCGCCAAGATCAACGTCGACGAGAACCAGGAGCTCGCCGTCAACTTTGGGGTCCGCGGCATCCCCATGTTTCTGCTGTTCAAGAACGGCGAAGTCGCCGATACGATGGTGGGCGCGCGGGGCAAGTCGGCCTTCCAAGAGCTCATCGAGCGCCATACCGGTGAAGACGCGCCTCGCAGCGCTGTCGGCCGGGCTTGAAGAGCTCGGCTGCGAGGCGTTGCTCGTCCTCGCGCCGTCCTCCCAGGACTCCGACCTCGCACCGTTTCTGCCGGGTCCGGCTCACCTGGGGGAGTCCCTGCTGGTGCTTCCGCGGCTCCCCCAGGGAGCTGAGCCGCGCCTCGGCTTCCTCACTCCCATGGAGCGCGAGGAGGCGGCGGCCACCGGCCTCGCCCTGCTGACTCCCGAGGATCTCGACGTCTCCCGCTGGGCGAGCGAGTTGCCCGATCCGGCGTACTTTCTCTCGCAGGTGGCGGGGCGCGCCCTCGAACGCTGCGGCGTGACTCCCAGCCGCGTCGCCCTCGCCGGGCATGGCCAAGCCGGAACGATCCAGGCGGCCTGCGCCGCCCTGAGCCGTGGGGGCTGGGAGTGGGTGCCGGGCAATGCCCTGATGACCACGGCGCGCAAGCGCAAAGAGCCGGCCGAGCTGGCGGGCCTCCGGGAAGCCTCGGATGCCACGTGCAACGCCTTCCGCGCCGTGGCACGGCTGCTGGCGGCGGCGACGATTTCCGGGGACGGTACCAGCGAGCTGTGGCTGGAAGGGGAGCGCCTGCGTGTGGCCCGACTGCGGGCCGAGATCGCGCGGGTGCTCGCCGGGGACGGCCTGGAGCAGCCGCGGGGCAACCTCCTCGGCCCGGCGGAGGAGGGGGCGATTCCGCATTGCTCCGGCACGCCGGACCGCGTGCTGCGGGCCGGCGAATCGCTGGTGGTGGACATCTTTCCGAAGGGCCGGCTATTCTCGGACTGCACCCGTACCTTCTGCGTCGGCGAGCCTTCGGAGGTCCTGCGCCATGGCCACGCCAAGGTGCGCGAGGCGCTCGAAGAGGCGAACCTGCGGGCGCAGCCGGGAGTACGTGGTTGGGAAGTGCAGGAAGCCGTCTGCGCCCGCTTCGAAGCCGCGGGCTACCCGACGCCCATCTCCGAGCCCGGCACCACCCGCGGCTACGTCCACAACCTCGGCCACGGCGTAGGTTTCGACCTCCATGAGTCTCCCACCTTCAAGAAGGCCTCCGGCGCCGAAGGCGTCCTGCGGGAAGGCGACGTCTTCACTCTGGAGCCCGGCCTCTACGACCCCGAAGCCCGCTGGGCCGTGCGCCTGGAAGACCTCCACCACCTGACCGAGGACGGCCTCGAAGTGCTGACGCCGTTGCCTTACGATCTCGATCCGCGGGCGTGGGAGAAGGCGTAGGGGCGAACCCATCCCCGGCTTTGATCCCGGTGAGGGGGTCCGTGGAACCTCCGGAAGGCTTTAGTCGTCTTGGTAGGAGAAGCGCTGGAGGTACGTCCGTTCTGCCGGGGGGACAATGAAGACAAGCTGGCTCGGATTCGTGATGCTACTTGGAGCCATCCAGAGCGCCGCTGCCCAGCCTCCAGCGCCGGTGCGCTCGGAATTCGGGGTCATGATTCCGATGCGGGACGGTGTCAATCTCTCCGCGGACGTGTGGCTGCCCGAGGCGCCCGGCCGTTATCCCGTCCTGCTGGTGCGGACTCCCTATCTGAAGACCGGCTTCAAGCTGTATGAGTGGGCTCAATACTTCGCGAGCCGCGGCTATGTCTTCGCGGTCCAGGACACGCGGGGCCGGGGCGATTCGGAGGGCACGTTCGACGCCTTCTTTGGCGAAGGACGGGACGGCTACGACACCATCGAGTGGCTGGCGGCACAATCCTGGTCGAACGGCCGGGTGGGCACCCTGGGCCTCTCCTATCTCGGCACGGCGCAATGGCTGGCCGCGCGCGAGCATCCGCCGCACCTGACTTGCATGGCGCCGGCGGCGGCGGCCGGCCGCTGGTTCGAGGAGCTCCCCTACATGGGCGGCGCCTTCTCCGAGTTGGTCGCGCTCTCCTTTGCCAATGAGGTCTCCGGCCGCATCGACCAGGAAAACAACCTGGAGAACGCGGACTGGCCCAAGATCCTGGCCCACCGTCCCCTCCTCACCGCCGACACCATCCTGGGACGGACGATGCCGCTCTACCGCGACTGGCTCACCCATTCGACCACGGGCCCGTACTGGGACCGGCTGCGCTTTGTTCCGAAGGACTTCGCCGCGATCGACATTCCCACACTGACCGTGACCGGTTGGTACGACGGCGACCAGCCGGGCGCCCTCTTCTACTGGCGGGGGCTTATGGCCAACGCCCCGCACCGGGACCGGCACTTCCTGATCGTGGGTCCGTGGCGCCACCCGGAGACCTTCCGCGGCGGCTCGATCCAGGTGGGAGACATGACCTTCTCGCCGGACTCGATCGTCGACACCAAGGCGGCTCACTTGGCGTTCTTCGATGGGTGTCTGAGGGGCCAGGACTTCAAGTCCCCTCGCGCCCGCGTCTACGTGACCGGAGCCAACGTCTGGCGAACCTTCGATATCTATCCGCCGGCGGCTGTGACTCCCCGGCCTCTCTACCTCGCGAGCGGCGGGCGCCTGAGCTGGGAGCCGGCCGCCGATTCACCCCCGGATCGGTTCACCTTCGATCCCAGGAACCCGGTTCCGGGCAACCTCGGAGAGTGGGGAACGGACCGCCAGACGATCCAGCGCCGGAACGACGTGCTGGTCTACACCGGCGAGGTACTTAAAGAACCGCTCGAAGTGATCGGCAGCGTCGTCGTCAACCTGCAGGCGGCGAGCGACGCGCGGGACACGGACTTCACCGCCGTGCTCTCCGACGTCGGGCCTGACGGCAAGGCGCTCATGCTGGGACCCTTTGTGGGGATTCGCCGGGCTCGCTACCGGAATGGCTACGACCGGGAGGAGCTGCTGACGCCGGGACAAGTGGAGAACTTCCGCATCGAGCTCTTCGACATCGCGCACAGCTTCGCGCCCGGGCACCGCATCCGGCTGGAGATTTCGAGCAGCTCCGCGCCGAGCTACACTCCCAACCAGAACACCGGCAACCCGGTCGCCACCGATACCGAGTGGAAGGTCGCCCATCAGACGATCTACCATGACCGCGCCCGCGCCTCGTCGGTCACACTGCCGGTGATGTCGGGGAAGTCGTTGATCTCGGCCTCACTACCTGACCTCGGGGGATCGACGAACCCCCGATGAGCCGTTGGATGCTTCCGATGGAGCCTTGGATCCATCCGACGTGATGTCGTCCGATCCAACGTAGCGTCGGACTCTCCGATGAGGCATTGGAACCCTCCAACATGACGCGGACTCTTCCAACGGATCGTCGGACTTTCCGATGAGCCGTTGGAAGCATCCGATGGAGCGTTGGCTTCCCAACGAGCCGTTGGACTCTTCCAACGGAGCATCAGGCTTTCCGATGGACCGTTGGAACTTCCGACGGAGCGTCGGAACTTCCCAACAAGCCGTTGGACTCTTCCAATGGAGCGTCGGACTTTCCGATGAGCCGTTGGAACTTCCGACGGAGTGTTGGAACTTCCCAACGAGCCGTTGGGCTCTTCCAACGGGGCGTTGGACTTTCCGATAGGCCGTTAGAACTTCCGACAGAGCGTTGGAACTTCCCAATGGGCCGTTGAACTTTTCCAACGGAGCGTCGGACCCCCCGATGGGGCGTTGGATTCTTCCAACGGAGCGTTGGAACTTCCCAACGAGCCATTGGACTCATCCAACGGAGCGTCGGACTTTCCGATGAGCCGTTGGATTCTTCCAACGGAGCGTCGGCTCCGATCCGACACGGAGGCAGACCTCGAGGGCGATCAGGCAGCCCGAGCCAACAACCGCCGCATCGTTTCCGGCTCGCGTTCGATAGCTCGCAGCAGCGCCCTTGCCGGTGCGTCCGGAGTGCTCCGGCGTTGCTCCCAATCCCGGAGCGTACTGATGGGCAATCCGAAGGCGTCGGCGAACTCCACCTGCGTCATGCCGAGGCGTTGCCGTAGCGCCTTCACGGGGGAGACCCTGCGCATCTTCGCCAACTCTTCCGGGCCCAGAGGTTGAGCGTCGGGATCGGCCAGCGCCGCGGCAAGCACCTCGTCGTCCGTCATCGCCTCGAGTCGAGCCCAGTCGGTGTCGCCTTGAGGCGGAGCATCACCAGGCTTCACGGTCATGCGTGTAGTACCGCTCTTGCTCATGTCGTGTGGCCCTCCGGGCGGAGATGATGCGGCAGGTCTCATCGCCGCGGGTGGTCGTGATGACATAACCCTCATCAGTTCCTCACCGTACTCGAAGCGGTTATCGATCTTCCCGAGCCGATTCGGATCTTCGATAGCACCAATCGCATCCGTGAAATCGATGCCGTGTTTACGGCGGTTCTCGATGGCCTTCGCAGTGCTCCGCTCGTAGGTCATCGCCCTGACGCTACTGATTACCAGTAGCGGCGTCAACTTTCCCGGGGTGGTCCCAATCGCCTTCCCGAAGTCCTATCCCCGGCTTCCCCCCGTTCCCGAGTCCCTCTTCCGCGCCAACGGTGCGAGATCCCTCAGCCCAGCCCAACGGGCTGGGACCCAGGAAGACACAAACCTCTCCGCCCTGAAGGGGAGGGATAGACGATGGCAGGACCCGCTCCCGGACGCCCGTCCGCCGCGACTCGAACCTCAACGTCGAGTCGCAAAGATCAAGTCGCGCTCCACAGAAGCAGGACCGTCACCGGCGACTGAGCCTCTACGACCCCGACATCCTGACCGCCTGACCGCGCCTGGAAGGCGGAGCCCGGAGGGCGGCAGACTCGGAGCCCAGGGCGCAAGCCCTGGGACCCGGGCCAAACCCTGCCTCTGACTAGAACCCTGCCAAGGGTGACGTTCCGGCGCCTTCGCCGAGCTCGAGCATGGGGGAAACGCGTTCAGTGAAGTTGCCAGCCCCAGGCCTCGGGCTCCCAGGTCGCATCCAGGTTCCCTGCGAGCACGGGGCCAAGAAACGTTTGAGCCGCTCTGATGACGTCGTCGAGAGTGGGCCATGCAAGCCGGTCTTCGTGAGCCATCGCCGCGTAAGGAGTCGCCCACGCGGATAGCAAGGGATTGAACGGTTGCTAGAAGAGCAATGTCGGGTAGATCCTTCACACGCGAACTCGGACGCGAGCGCGGCATCGTGTACGCGTGGAGCTTTTCCGCGATGTGCGTCTCGATTGGGTAGAGCCGGAGAGTCGGAGGTGCGATGCCGGCGAAGGCGAGGACATCCTCGGCCAGGATGACCTGGGGTTCGCCGAGGATTGGATCGCCGAAGGCGATATCGACGCCAAAGCGCTGCCCGTAGAGCTTCCCCGCGAGCTTGCCCTCGGCGCGGAATCGGAGCCCGATGTACTGCATGCCGTCGGCCTGAATCTCGGGGTGGTCCTCGTCGGGGCCGACCTCGAAGGTCATGAAGTCGCCGAGATCGCGGCGTCCAACCTCCTGTAGCTGCGCGAGGATCTTGTAGGGCGCGCCCGTCAGGCGTAGATCGATGTCCTTGGTGGTGCGAGCGCGCTCGATTCGGCACTCGAGCGCTAGCCCTCCTTTGAGAGTCGCCGCATCGCCAAGCACGGCGCCGATGCGCGCGAGGAAACGATCGAATACGAGGAGCTGCCGCCGGCGCGCCATTTCGGTGCCGGTCTTCTCTGAAGTGCGGAGTCGCTGCTCGAGAGCTTGCTTGAACGCCTCTGGAGACGAGTACGTGCGACCGTCACGCCGCGAGCCCTCCGAACGGCTCCAGAGCTTCTTCGACGTTCCGAAGCTCTGCCTTGGTGACGAGGCCACGGCGAAGAGCCTGTTGGGTCGCTTGGAGTAGAAGCTCGGGCGACAGCCCCTCGAGGGCACAGTCGTTCAGAGTGCGTCCTGGGTTGGTGATGGGCACCGCGCCGAACCAGGCACGCTCCGCCGGAGGTATGTCCGCGTAGTGGAGCACCAAGCCTGCGGGTACCCGGAAGCGTCTGCGTCGCCAGCCATTGGGAAGCGTAAGATGCACGTGAGCCGGCAGGGCGTCTGACAGTCCGTGGAGGGCGAGCGCTGTCTGATGCGAGACGATTCCCGCTCGCTCAGACCAGAGCCAGGCTGCGACAAGCTCCTCCTGATCGCCCGCGGGGAAGTGCACGAGTCGGTAGATCCCGCGACGAGCGCGAACGGCTCGCCCAGCCTGGACGTAGTGTGCGAGGAGTTGGGGCGAATAGCCTGCCTCAGCGGCTTGCTGGGTCGTGAACAGGCCCTGCTGACCCGCCGCCGTCTCGAAGAGTCGGTCCCAGTCCGGGCGGTTTGGCAGCACCTTGGTCATGCACAAAACTTAAGCCAGGTTTTAGTTTTGTGCAAGTCTCGCCATTAGCTGAGCGCTCTCTTGCCCAACCGTCTGTCTGCTGGCGTCAGGGTTTCTCCTGTCGTCCTCCGCGACCGCCTACGCCGCGGCGAGGTTGGTTGTCGTCCCTTACCTGGGGCTCACGCCAGGGCGCAAGCCCTGCGACCCAGGCCAAACCCCGCCCCTTGAACCCTGCCAAGTGTGTCGTTCGGGCGTCTTCGCCTGAAGAGCGTAAGATGACATGCCATGGAGGCTCGCCATGCCGACTCTTGAAGAAATCCTGGCAACACTGCGCGGGCAGCGACCCGTACTGAGCCTGCGCTATCCCATTCGTCGCTTGGCCCTGTTCGGGTCCTGGGCGCGCGGCGACGCCCGAGAGGATAGCGACGTGGACGTGCTGGTGGAGGTCGATCCCTCCATCGGCCTGCGATTCGTAGATCTGGGGGACGACCTCGAAAAGGCGCTGGGCCGACGAGTGGATTTGGTCTCCCGACGCGCCATCAAGCCCTCGCTCTGGAAGCGGATCGAGCTGGAGCTGATCGATGCCTAAGCCGAGCGCAAGTAGGCTAACCTTTTTTGACTCTAATGCGTGGACTAATGCAATCGAGATCTAAGCTTGGAGTGTGGTGTGTGAGATATTGCTTATGGGCGATTGACTATGCCCCTGCCAAGAGAGTGAGGTGACTCAGTCCTGCGAAGATATGGCAGGGTTTGCTGCAATTGGTGCTGGCTCGTGGCATGCTAATTCACAGTTTATGTTTGCTAGGCACACTGCTCGGCGTCCGTTTCCGGAAACGCTCTTGTTGGTTTACTCGGCGAAAAGAAGGGCCGAGGTTGCCCCTGGCGTGGGTAGTGCCACGGACATGTTTAATCTAGGGCCCCGGTCTTGGTTCCTATGCTCCTGTCGATGGCCGGCATATCGTGAGCCTCGAAAAGATGTATAAAGATATCAGGGAAGCCGAAGCCGTAGCGGTTACGAAAGCCAATCTTAAGGTGACAAATTACGTTGAAGACATTATCAAGCTAGCTCAAGTCGCCCAGCAGCAATCGATGACTACTGAAAATGATAGTCTCGGTTCATTACAGTAGCTGAGGCTCTAGTCAGTCTGTTCTGTTGCGGAGATTGCTGTCGCCGTGCTGTTATTCCGTCGAGATATTTTTTTCTTTTGTCGTTTACCGAAGTGTTTTACCTGCGCTCGAAGTTTCTCAGTGCCGATCTTTGCGAGAGCCACCCTGTAGCCGTATATTTCAAGTCTTTGCGCGGCATGTCGAAGCGACAACTTTGCGAAAAACGGAAGATTGAGTGGTTTTAGTGATTTGCTGACGATAGCAAAGACGACTCGCAGTTCTTTGTCAGCGGGTCTGTTTTCGATAAACTTGCCGCGAAAAGCCTCCGGTAGATGAGGATCAACGGCCTGTCTAAACCCCCGATCAAGCTGAAAAAGCTGCCCAGAATTCAAACCTTGTGCGAACAAGTGGCTGAGATCCCTCGATCCTGAATAGCGCTTCACGTGGACAATGTCACCGTTACTTCCTAAGAGATCGCAAAACTCAAAGCTACTCTTGCCGCCACCATATGGAATCAATGTTTTATGCATCAGATGAAATCCGTTGTTGTTTATTCCGACACGAAGATTGTAGATATCTTCTGTGTTGTCTGCGTAATCAGGCAAGAAATTCTCGAGAACTGGAATTTGACTAATCATGGAATTCACTTGTTCGACAAAGTCGGTTACTATTTTGTACCATTTGCCGCCGGAAAGAAAATATGAATCGTCTGAATATTTCGCTTCCGCGTAGATGCATCTATAAACAGGCCAATGCTTGAGCGTTACCCCATCGTCGCCCAGACAGTATATTTGGCGCGCCTTCAAGAGTTCTATCGTAGTAGATGTCGGGTCTTCAATTTTTTCTTCGAAGAACGTCGACCAATGAATGTCGAATCTTTGCGGAGCGCGTGAGGCTTCTGAATAAGCAAAGTAGCGGACCGTCGACCATTCGAGAACCTCTGGAGGCGCCAACCAGGTCTGTTCGAAGTCTTTATCTCTGAGGCGGTCAAGGAGTTCCATGTCGAGCAGTTGGCGCTCGTCTTCGTCTGCCTCGCTGATGTTGTCAATCCATGCAAAATTCTTCTGGTATTGTTTGTCGAGGTAGGCCGGATAAAGACGTGGCAAGAAGGTCTCCAAGCCTGGAAGATCAATATATGCTGAAATCAGAAGAGCATCTCGACCCGTTAGCTGCTGTCCGAATGAGTGATCGCTGGGACTACCTGTTACCGCCCAAAGAAGATCTCTTTCAATATCAAGGCCAAACTCTTCTGTCCCAACTTCCCGGCTAGCTTGCTGCCTTGCATGGCCAGCGATCATGTCAAAGGTTTCTTTGTCGAGGCTTTTTATGTTATCATCGCCTAGTGTGTTTAATGCTACCCGAAGTCCGAACCCATCTACGGTGAGGCCATCCCTAATAAGACGCCTGCCTTGGCCAAAGGTTATTGCCCACCAAATTTCTTTGTCCGGCACCATAAGCACTGCTGAGACTGAACCTGTGAGGCCGAACTCAGTTGGATGCACGTGTGGCAGAAAGAAGTCAGCCCAGCGTGGAGGTTTGGGCGGGTTCTTCCGAACAAAAAGAGTCCATTCTGCTCCGGACGGTGACGGTATCGGGTACTTCTTGATCGCAAGATCCTGAACGACCAAGTTCTGTGGGTCGATCTGACTCCTTTTTATAAGATAGACGGTTAGGCTACGCGCTTTTGCCAATGGTTTCTCCGATCTAGAGAGTGGAACCTTCTCTCCGTTGCTGTTGGACGAAGCTTATCTGTTTCGTGCCGTCAATACCAATGCACATAGGCGCGATGTGTTATTAGGCTATGCGCGAATGGCCTGCTCTCGCATAACATCAGCACGATTTGAGATCCGAAACGATGACCGACGAACTGCTCAAGCTCCGAGCCGGAGAAGCTCAGAGTGGAGATTGATTTTCATGACAGATAACTGGTTCAGCTCTCTAAAGAGCTAGGAGGCGCGGGCGATAATCCGCGGAAAGACCTCAACTCACATTGAGCCCCCCTGGGTCCACTACACCTGCCAGTTGCATAGAGGAAACCGCTTGAATCATATCCAAGCACAGTCCGGTAACGGTTTGGAGCTTTCCAATCCCCTGTTTCTGGATCTCACAGCGGGTGAGCTCCTCCGGTCGAGGACTGCCCCGCAACGGACTTCGCGTTGCAAAGCGCTCTACCACGGGATTGGCCGCAGTTTTTGCAACAACCAGGTACAAAGTGCTGACCCGATTCCCGAGCACAACCGCCAGAGCGGAGGATCGATCTCAGAATGCAGGTTGGCTCCCATGAGCGCTGAATCTCAGCCCGCTGTTTCCCGCAGAGCCGCTTCGTAGACGGCCAAGTCGCCCGCGGAGAAGCAGCAGAAGACGACCTCTCGAATGGCTGGCAAGGCCGGCACTTGAGAGCGGACCGTGGATACCGCGATGGCCGCCGCCAACTCGATGGGATAGGCGAAAATCCCTGTGCTGATGCTGGGAAAGGCCAGCGTGGCAATGCCCTGTTGGGCCGCGATCTCGAGGGACCGCCGATAGCAGGACGCCAGAAGCTCCGGCTCGCCCTGGGTGCCACCGCGCCAGACGGGGCCGACCGTGTGGATGACGAACCGGGCCGGCAGGCGATAGCCGCGCGTGAGCTTCGCATCCCCGGTCTTGCAGCCGCCCAGGAGCCGGCACTCCTGCAGCAGCTCCGGCCCGGCCGCCCGGTGAATCGCGCCATCGACTCCGCCACCCCCCAGAAGGGACGAGTTCGCGGCGTTGACGATGGCGTCCAGGGCGATCTTCGTGATGTCCCCTTGGGTCGCTCGAAGAATGGCCGGCATGGTGGCAGGTAGCATAAACCAGCCGGCTGGCCACATTCGCCCCCGGGTTCGCACCGGCTCCGCTGGTTTCCACCCGGGGCTTTAGGGCATTGAGACCACGTCCAGGCCCTTTTCCAGCACCTCGTCCTTGCCGGCCGCCAACCCCCTCCGCGTGGGAGCCACGGGCACCGTCGGCTGGATGGCGATGCCGTATTGGCGGCTGCCGTCTGGCCTCAGGACCTTCATGTCCGTCCAGGAAAGGAGGTACTCCCCAGGCAGCTCGATCTGATTGACGGCGCCGTTGATGCCGGCCGAGGGGCCGCCCACGATGGCGCCGAGCTTGTAGGCTTCGACGAAGCTCAGGAGGCCCTCGCCGTAGCTGAAGGTGCCGGCGCCGGCGAGGAAGGCCACTTTTCCCGGCAGCCGCGGCGAAAGCGGCACGACCGTCGAGCGACGGTTGAGCCAGATGACGCCCTGCTGGTCGGGCCGGGTGATCAAAGGAACGATAAACTGGGAGGAATAGAGAGAGCGGCCGGTCAGATGTTGGAGCACGTCCTCCTGTGGGCCGTTTGGATACTCCCGCAGATCGAAGACCACGCCCCTCGCGGCGGCGAGGCGGCCGAGCGCGGCCTTGAAATCGGCACCGGTGATGCGTCCGAGATCGACGTAGAAGATTCCGGGACGGAGCTCCGCGATCTTGTCCGGCAGAGACGCGAGGCGACTGGATCTGGCGCTGCCCTCCCCGAAGTAGGGGAGAACACAGCGGACGGTAACGATCCTCACCGGCCCATCGAGCGGCTCGATTTCCAGACGCACTTCCTGATCCTTGGGGCCCGTGACCAGGGAGGGCAGGGCACTCAGGCGCAGGTGCTGCGGCGTGGCGGCCGAGACCCTGGCTTCGGCTGCCAACAGGACCTCGCGCGCCGGCTTGCCGTCGATGGACAGGACGGTATCGCCGGGCCGGATTCCCGCTGCCTTCTCGGGGTCGGCCCAGGCGATCACCAGGCGGTCCTCGATCCAATCGAAGGCGAGAGGAGGGGTTAGGGCCACGTAGGGGTTGCGATGGAATACCGCGCCGTGACCGTCGTGGAGCGCCGCGATCAGACTGCGCATCGTGCCTTTGAAGGCGACGTCGTCCGGGTCGGTTGCGGCTTCACTCAGCGAGGTGCGGAGAACGGCGGCCCAGTCCGGTCTCCCCTCCGGGAGCGCGAGGTCGAAATAGGGAAGAAGTTCTGGAAGACGTTCCAGGCCAAATCCACGTCCGCCAGGCGGGTGGCGCGGTCGTCCCCGGAAGGCGTCCAGCCCGCGGGTTTGGCGGGTTTCGGTATCGCCGTCGCCGGCGCGGCGTGCGGCAGGGTGCCCGCCACGTCGGCCCAGAGCGCCAGCGGAACGAGCGCCGAGACGCCGCCGCCAAGGTCCGCCTCGAACGGCTCGTCGGGCTTGGCAGCGATCAACGACTTCGGGTCGGCGCCGACCAGCAGGCCGCACCAGTTGCCGCCGCTGGGATTCTCCCGGCTCCGGCTGAAGGAATAGCCGGCGCCCTCGAGCGCCCAATCGAGATCCCAGCCATCGGGCTGCCATCCCGCCTCGCCTTCCTCGAACGAGGGATTGTCGACCGCATGCGGATCGCTCGTCGTCTCGCCCACGATCTCCAGGGCGACGTCGTCGATCCACACCATTCCCTGGCGATCGAGGACGAGGCCGACGGCGATGGTCTCCGCGTCGGGCGCCACCTCGCCGGTGATCTCGGTCATCCGCCACGGCCCGGGGGCGAAAGGATGGTCCCCGGCGTTCTCGAACCCTTTTTCCTCCTGGGGCCGACGGACCGAGAGCCAAAGGCTCGCGTGGTTGCCCTGCGGCAACTTGGCACGGACAGCAGCACGAAGACGCACCTTCTTGCCACGGAACGGGGTCGCGTCGATGTCCTGCTCCACGCGCCCCGGCTCGCCGGGGGAGAGCGTCTGGTCATCCACCCGGAAGCTCTTGTAGAAGCTGAGGGGGCCGAGCCCGGCGTGGCGCCAGGCGACGGTGCGGACCGCAACCCCCGAGGGCGGCTTCAGACCTTCTGGCAAAGGAGGCCGTCGTCCGGACGGAAAGACGCGGACGGTGGGCGCGACCGGCTTGAAAATCTCCTCCAGAGTCCGGGCGAGAGCAGCGGCATCCGGCGCCGTCTCGACACGCTGCACGCCGGCGATCGCCACAGAGGCCCAGTCCGCCGCGGCGCCCTCGTCGCTGGGGTGGAAGTAGCGGACGTAGCTGAGCAAGCGGGTGAAGGCCACCAGGTTGTCGAGGCCTCGGCCAGAAAGCGGGCGGGCCGGCTCGTTGCCGGCGCCCGCAGGAGGAGCGGCAGCAGCAAGACCGGCGTAAAGACAGGGTAGGACCATCAAGACGATCAGTCGGCGCATGATCTCCTCCACGATTCCGAGTCGGCGGGATCATCGTAATACGAGTGGCTCCCGCGCGCTCGGCGCCGTCGCAGGCGAAGCTCAGCCCTCGACCTACTGAGGAAGCGCCGCGAGAAAGGCTCGTATCCGCCGCTCGACCTCATCCGGGTGGCTGAGAAAGGCGTAGTGGTGAGCCGGAAACTCCACCACTTGAGCTCCCTTCATTTCCCGGGAAAACTGCGCGCGGTTGGCCGCCTGTTGCGGCAAGATCCTTTGGCGGAGCACCGCGGTGATCCGCGCGTTCTTTGTTGGGTTGGCTCGCAGCCAAGGGAATATATCCGCCGCGGTCTCCCAGTCGGAGTACAGCGCCAGGGCCGGCGCGCGGACGCGAGTGTAGGCGGGAGGTTGGACCGCGGCAACAGTCGCATCGAATACCCGGGCCGGTGTTCTGTTCCCGACGACCGCCCCGGTCCAATCGAAACGATTCGTGGCGAGAACCTCGCCTATGGGAAACCGTACGCCCCTCTCACGTTCGAGCCAGCCCTGGTACGCCTTGGCCCCGGCCAGGTCCGCGGATGTGCGCTTCGGGGCAGTATTTGCATACTGCGCCAGGACTTTCTCCAACTCGAATGCCTCCACGTGATTGTAGGCGGCGTCCAGGTACACGAGCCCCCGGGTCCGCGCTGGATAGGCCCCCGCAAACGCCGTCAGCTCATCGCCACCGAGAGAGTGACCGATGAGGACCGCTCGGGTGATCCCTAGCGAGTCGAGAACGGCACGGATCTGCCCGATGCGAGAGACGAGATCATAGCCACTCGTCGGTGGCTCCGATTTGCCGAAGCCCACGCGGGTGATGCCAATGACCCGAAATTGAGGGACGAAGCGCGGCGCGAAGTCGTCGAAGACGTGTGCCGTGTTACCGAAGCCCGGGATGAAGACCAAGGCTGTCCCGTTGCCTCCCCAATCGAGATAATCGATGGGAATACTGTGCGCGATCACCCCGCCGGATCGGTGTGGAGAGGGATCTTGGACGGCAAGGACGTATCGCAGGGTAAAGGTGATGGCGAACGCGATGAAAACGATACCCAAAACCATGGCGACTCGGCGACGGCCCGCGACGGCCTTTTCCACCTGAGCTGGTCTCAACCACCAGAAACTCATCGCGCTCCGTCCTTCAAGGGTAGCCTCCAATTATGCCCTCGGGCATCTGGACAGTGGCGAAGACTTTACGAGAGATGCTCGGCCAGATCGCTTCGACGCCCAACCGTTCTGCTAAGCTGCGGGCGCCGAAGGTGCCCGTCTGCTTCATCGACTTGTTAGGCCCCAGTAGGCAACCAACGCCACCGTTAATACTACCACTGCAAAGACAAGAATCGCTACAACGCGCCGCCACCTTCTTTCATAACCGACCGTATCCGCTGCCTATTTCTCGTCTCGCATCGATGGGGTAAAGGTGATCCCTACCAATAACCCTTCCGGCCCAATGAAACGACTGACCGTCTGGCCCCACGGTTCTTTCTTGTTCTTGACTAGTATTTGGTAACCTTGTGATTCAAGCTCCGCCGTGGCCGTTTCGACATTGTCAACGTCAAACTCAATCCAGGCTTGCGGGATAGGAACGTCGCCCGGCCACGAATTTTTGCCGTAACAAGACTGAGCTGCCTCCGGGAGTGGCCAGAGGGCGAAACTCTTTGCGCCTTTGAGAGCCTCCGTATGAAGGTAACCACCCTTTTCCTCCTTGAAGGGAATACCCAAGATCTGACCATACAGCTTGCGGCTTGCCGCGGCTTCGCGGACGATCGGGCCAAAGCCAGCGATGAACAGGACTCTGATATTTGCGATTCCTTCCATGGCGTCTCCTTTGCTCAGGGCTTCAAGGAAAAACCCTCAACTCACATCGAGACCCCCTGGGCTGACGACAAAGTGCTGATCCGGTTCGCGGGACAGCAACCGCCAGAACTCGCTTTCGGGATCGTCGACTGAGAACGAGGGGAAAGCCTCAACGTACAAGCCTCCTTCGAGACGTAGCGAAAACGCGCCAGCCCGAACAAGCGATCGCTTCCGCTTCACCTGAGCCGAGGTCAATAACGACTGGGAGTAAGGTCGTGTCGCGGAGAGGTCTGACCTCCAGCCACTCCAACATGCTGGTGTCAGGAACGGCGACACCTAGCTCCGCACCCGCCAGCTCTCTCTTCACAGCCAAAGGAATCTGGACCCGGCCATAAAGTCTCCAGAGCAAGTCGAGATGACCGACTTGGTGTAGATATAGGAGAGGAGAAGTGTTGCTAATGATGAGCCGGTCAGGCATTGAGAATGTCCTGCCTCAGTTCCTCCTCCGTTACCTGAAATGGCGAAACCTGAAAGTGTCGCAAGGCAAGAAGGAATTCTACTCGCGTCAGGCTGCTGCCCGCCCTGAGGAAAGCTTCCCTAGCTCAAAGAGCTTGACTGCTGCAAGCATCTTGAGATCGCGGCCAAAGGACTCCACGTCTGTCTTCAGGCTGATCAGTGTCTCCTCAGGAATCTCTAGCCGGACTGCGCTCATCGATTTATTCTCCTCGTAACCTCGTCAAATCTACTACAGTCGGACCAACTCTGAGCCGGCGGAGGTCGTAGAGCGTCGGGTCCTCCGCTTGGCATGGCTCGGGGCCAGTACTATCCTCCCCCTCATGGCGAACGATGTTGCGTACGAGAAGCTCGGGGCCTTCTACCTGGGGAGACCTTACGATCCGGCGCGCGGGGCGACGGAGCCTGGGCCGCTTCTCTATGACTCGCGCGATCTGCTGACTCACGCCGTCTGCGTGGGAATGACGGGCAGCGGCAAGACCGGGCTCCTCATCGGCTTGCTGGAAGAGGCGGCGATCGACGGGATCGATCCCCTCCCTGGTAGTGGATCCAAAGGGGGATCTGTCCAACCTGCTGCTCACGTTTCCAGAGTTGCGGCCGGCAGACTTCGCGCCGTGGGTGGACCCCGACGCCCCGGCGCGGGCGGGTGTGACGCTCGACGCTTTCGCGGCCCAGGAGGCCGAGACGTGGCGGGTGGGTCTTGCGGGCTGGGATCAGACGGGCGGGCGGATCGCCCGGCTGCGCGCGGCGGCCGACTTCGCGATCTACACGCCGGGGAGCGAGGCGGGTCTCCAGGTTTCGATCCTCTCCTCGCTCGACGCGCCGCCTCCCGAGGTGATCGCCGACGGCGACGCCCTGCGGGAGCGGATCGGTACGGTCGTCTCGAGCCTGTTGTCTCTCCTCGACATCGAATCCGATCCCATTCAGGGGCGGGAGCACATCCTCCTGGCCAGCATTTTCGACGCCGCGTGGCGCGCCGGGCGCGGGCTCGATCTCGCGGCGCTGATCCAGCAGATTCAGAAGCCGCCCGTCGAGAGGGTCGGGGTCATGGATCTCGAGACGTTCTATCCGGCCAAGGAGCGGTTCGGCCTCAGCCTGGCGCTCAACAATCTGCTGGGCTCACCGGGCTTCGCGGCTTGGCTGCGTGGCGAGCCGCTGGACGTCGACCGCCTGCTCTACTCGCCGTCCGGCAAGCCGCGGGTGGCCATCTTCTCGATCGCCCACCTCTCGGACAAGGAGAGGATGTTCTTCGCCGCGCTCCTCTTCAATCAGACGCTGGGTTGGATGCGCAGCAAGCCGGGCACCACCAGTCTGCGGGCCCTCCTCTGCATGGACGAGGTCTTCGGCTACATGCCGCCGGTCGCCGAGCCGCCGTCGAAGCGCCCGCTGCTGACGCTGCTCAAGCAGGCCCGGGCCTTCGGCCTCGGGCTCGTCCTCGCGACGCAGAATCCGGTCGATCTCGACTACAAGGGACTCGCCAACGTGGGCACCTGGTTTCTGGGCCGGTTGCAGACGGAGCGCGACAAGCAGCGGCTGATGGACGGCCTGGAGGGGGCCGCGGGTGCCGGCTTCGACCGTGCGAAGACGGAGCAGATCCTCTCCGGGCTCGCGAGCCGCGCCTTTCTGCTTCACAACGTTCACGAGGACCAGCCGGTGCTCTTCCAGACCCGGTGGACGCTCTCGTATCTGCGGGGGCCGCTCACCCGGCCGGAGATCAAGCGGCTGATGGACCCGGTGAAATCTGGGGACCCGGCCGTTGCTGTCCCGAAGGAGACGGCCGCCACGGCGCCGCCGGCGGGGGAGGCAGTCGCTCCAGTCCTGCCGCCGGACGTTTCGCAACGCTTTCTCCCGGTGCGCCGCAAGCCGGAGAGGATCGTCTACGTCCCCCGTCTCTTCGCCGCGGCCACGGTTCACTATCAGGACTCGAAGCTCGGGGTCGAGCATGCGGAGGAGATCTCGCTGCTGGCGCCTCTCACGGACGACGGGGTGGACTGGTACGCCGCGGAGACCA
Organism: Thermoanaerobaculia bacterium; assembly: GCA_035996875.1. Taxonomy (GTDB): domain Bacteria; phylum Acidobacteriota; class Thermoanaerobaculia; order Multivoradales; family UBA5704; genus DATARR01. Next base: position 25,355 of record DASYJD010000020.1, on the reverse strand, counting down.
GGGAGCTGGGACAGGATGATCTCGAAAGCGAGCCCGTGGCCGGTGCCCGCTTCGCGCCCCTGCCCGATGCGGCGGTGAAGGCGAAGAGCTACGACGCCTGGCGCAAGGCTCTGGAGGATTGCCTGTACCGCACCCGCAAGTGCGAGCTGTTGCGCAGCGCCACGCTGGGAGAGGTGTCGAAGCCGGGCGAGTCCGAGCGGGACTTCCGCATCCGGTTGACGGAGACGGCCCGGGAGGCGCGGGACGAGCAGGTCGCGGCCCTGCGCAAGAAGTACGGCGCCCAGATCGCTCAGCTCCAGGAGCGCATCCGGCGGGCCGGGCAGGAGCGGGAGAAGCAGCAGGAGCAGGCGAGCCAGCAGACGCTCTCGACGGTGGTCTCGGCCGGAGCCGCCGTGCTCGGGATGTTCTTCGGCCGGCGCCGCTCGCCGTTCACCGCCGCCGCCACGGCCGCGAGAGGCGTCGGCCGCACCTTCCAGGAGAGGCAGGACGTCGGCCGCGTCGACGAGACGATCGGCGCCCTCCAGCAGCAGCTCGCGGATCTCAACGCCGAGTTGGAGAAGGAGGTTGGCACTCTCCAGGAACGCTTCGATCCCGCGGCCGGCGAGCTGGAGACGGTGAGCTTGAAGCCGCGGAAGACGGATGTGGAGACGAGGATGTTGATGCTGGCGTGGGAGGCGGGGTAGGGGTAGAACGCCATCTTGCTGAAGAGGGCCGCTGCCGCCTCCGGAAACACCTGCGCCCTGGGATGCGTTACCATCTTCAGGGACGGCTCGCTGCCGCGAGCCAACGAGAAAGGAGGGGAGGGGGAGAGATGGACATGGTGTTGAGTCTCTTCATCGGCCTCGGGCTTGCCGCGGCTTGCGGTTTCCGGGTCTTCGTTCCCCTGCTCATCATGAGCTTGGCCTCGCGGGCGGAGGTCGGTCATCTCGTTTTGAGCCCGCACTTTGCGTGGATCGGGTCGACCCCGGCGCTGATCGCCTTCTCGGTGGCGACGCTGCTGGAGATCGCCGGCTACTACATTCCCTGGGTGGACAATCTGCTGGATACGGTGGCGACGCCGACGGCCATCGTCGCCGGCATTCTGGTGACGGCGTCGGCGATGACGACCGACGTCAGCCCATTCCTCAAGTGGACGCTGGCGGTGCTGGCCGGTGGCGGCACGACGGCGGTGTTTCAGGGAATCACGGCCACGGCCCGCCACATCTCGTCGTTCACCACCGGGGGCCTGGGCAATCCCGTGTTGGCCACGGCCGAGGCCGGGGGCTCGGCGCTCCTCGCGGTGCTCGCCATCACCCTGCCGGTGGTGGCCTTCCTATGCGTGGTCTGGCTAATCTGGTTCGGAGCCAAGAAGCTGCTTTTCCGGAGGCCGGCTCCGCGGGCGGCCTGAGAACCGGAGGCGCCCTTTCGAGGCGACGCAGAGGCGTTGTGAAAAAACTGGCTGCACTGCTCTTACTGATCCCCAGCCTTCTGGCCCTGGGCTGCGCTTCGCTCCGGCCGGTGGGCTCGCCGGAGCTGGCGAAGAACCTCCGCGCGCGGGGGCTTGACCCACGCACCATCGTGGTGCCGTTCGAGATCACGGAGGACATGAAGGCCTGGGCCCACCAGCAGGTGCCGGACGCGACGCCCGCGACGCAGCGGCTCGAACAGCTCCTGGCCGCCATGGTGGATCCCGCGCGCCTCAATCTGGCCTACGAGGCGGGCCACACCGCCACCGCCCGCGAGGCCTTTGAGAGCCGCAAGGCGAACTGCCTCGCCTTCACCAGCCTCTTCGTGGGGATGGCCCGGGAGCTCGGCCTGCCGGCCTTCTACCTAGACGTGGACGACGTGGAGAAGTTCGAGAAGGACGGCGATCTCATGGTGGTCTCGGGCCACGTCAGCGGCGGCTACGACATCGGCGGCGGCAAGGTGAAGATCCTCGACTTCACACCGGCGACACAGCCCGGGTACCGCCATGTCCGGCCGCTGACCGACCTGCGGGCCATCGCGCTCTACTACTCGAACCGAGGCGCCGAGATGATCCGCACCGCCCGCGGCGGCGAAGCCCTCACCTGGTTGCGCAGAGCGGTGGAAATCGATCCCGAGCTGAGCAGCGCCTGGGTCAATCTGGGCGTCGGCCTGCGCCGCGCGGGCGATGTGGCAGGGGCCGAGGCCGCCTATCGCAAGGCCCTGGAGGTGAATCCCGAGGCCGCGGCGGCCTATACCAATCTGGCGGCGCTGCTGCGCGTTCGCGGGCGGGACGCCGAAGCCGGCGAGCTCCTCTCGCTCGCGGCACGGTCGGACGGCCGCAACCCCTTCAGCTACATCGCCCTGGGCGATCTCTCCCTCTCTCACGGACGGCTGGAGGAGGCGCGGACCTTCTATCAGAAGGCGCTACGGCTGAACCGCGACGACGCCAGCGTCTACGCAGCCCTGGGACTGGTGGCTCTGGCCGGCGGCGATTCCCGCGAGGCTCAGCGCTGGCTGCGCAAGGGCGAGTCGCGGGACCGGCGGAACGAGCGCGTGAAGCAGCTCGGCGACAAGCTCGCCACCCCGGTACCGCGGACGACGGGATGACCCCAGCTCCTCCCTGGCACGCCTTTTCCTGGAAGATCTGGGCCGACACCGGCGGCACGTTCACGGACTGCCTCGCGGTCGATCCCGCGGGCCGTCTCCATCGCGCCAAAGTACTTTCGACGAGCGCCGTGCGCGGGCGGATCGCGGCGCAGGCCGGAGCGGATGCCGTGCGGGTCGAGCCCGGATGGGACGTCCCCTCCGGATTCTTCCGCGGCTTCGCCTTCCGGCTGCTGGGCGAGGACGCGGAGTCTCTGGAGGTTTTGGACTGGGAGCCGGAGGGACGGTTGTTGCGGCTTGCCGCGGCCATCCAGACGAAAGATCTTACCGGGGCCACCTTCGAGCTGCGCTCGCCCGAGGAGGCGCCGGTGCTGGCGGCGCGGCTGGTGACCGGCACGGCGCTCGACGCTCCACTACCGCCGATCGCCATGCGCCTCGCCACGACGCGGGGAACCAACGCCCTGCTGGAGCGCAAGGGCGCGGCCACGGCCCTCTTCATCACCCGCGGCTTCGCGGACTTGACCGTCATCGGCACGCAGGCGCGGCCGGACCTCTTCGCCCTGGAGATCGTACGGCCCGCGCCGCTCTACCGCGAGGTGGTGGAAGTGCCCGAACGCTTGGCGGCGGACGGCTCCGTGCTGCTGCCGTTGGATGTGGAGGCCCTGCGGGAGACCGTTCAGCGCCTGCTGGACGAGGGGATCGAGTCCGCCGCCGTGGCCTTGATGCACTCCTATCGCAATCCCCGGCACGAGGAGGAGCTGGGCGAGCTGCTGCGCGCCGCCGGCTTTCGCCACGTTTCCCTCTCCTCGCGGCTGGCGCCCCTCATCAAGCTCCTGCCGCGGGCGGAGACGGCGGTGGTGGACGCCTATCTCTCGCCCATCCTGGAGCGTTACCTCTCGGGGGTCGCGAGCGCTTTGGGGCCGGGCTCGCTGCACGTCATGACGAGCGCCGGCGGCCTCGTGCGGGCGAGCTCCTTCCGCGCCAAGGACGGCCTCCTCTCCGGCCCTGCCGGGGGAGTGGTGGGAGCGGCGCTGGCCGGGCGGAGCATCGGGTTCGGCCGGGTGATCGCCTTCGACATGGGCGGCACCAGCACCGACGTGGCCCGCTGGGACGGCGATTTCGAGTACCTCTTCGAGCATCGCGTGGGCGACGCTCATCTCGTGGCCCCGGCCCTCGCCATCGAGAGCGTGGCAGCGGGCGGCGGCTCCATCTGCTCGTTCGACGGCGCCCAGCTCAAGGTCGGGCCGGAGAGCGCCGGCGCCTGGCCCGGGCCGGCCTGCTACGGCGCGGGAGGGCCGCTGACGCTGACCGACGTCAATCTGATCCTGGGACGGATCGATCCGAGCCGTTTCGAGATCCCCTTGAATCCGGAAGCGGCGGCAGCGGCCTTGGCCCGTCTGCGGTCGGCCATGGGTGATCGGGACCCGGGCCCCGAGGCGGTGCTCGCCGGCTTCCTGGAGATCGCGGACGAGCGCATGGCCGAGGCGATCCGCGCCATCTCCCTGCGCCGCGGCTTCGATCCGGGGGCTCACGCCCTGGTCGCCTTCGGCGGCGCCGGAGCCCAGCACGCCTGTGCGGTGGCCGGGCTGCTGGGCATTACCAGCGTGGTGGTACCGGCGGACGCGGGGCTGCTCTCGGCCCTCGGCTTGGGCGCCGCGGTGGTGGAGCGCTTCGCCCACCGGCAAGTGCTGGAGCCGCTGGCGCGGGTTCGGAAGCGGCTGGCGGAGTGGCTCGCGGAGTTGGGGGAGGAGGCCGCGGCGGCGGTTGAGACCGAGGGAATCGCACCCGAGGGGATTACGGTGCGGCGGCTGCTGCTCAACCTGCGTTTCGCCGGCCAGGAGGCGTCACTCGCCGTCGAGTACGAAGGGGACGACGCTTTAGAGCCGGCGTTCGACGCCGCCTACCGCGAGATCTACGGCTACGCTCCGGAGGGGCGGGCGATCGAGCTGGAGTCCATCCGCGTGGTGGCCTCTTCGCGTTCCGCCGGTGAGGCGTCCGTGCCGGCACAGACTCCCGCCGCCCATCCGGCCATTCCCGTTGGAGCCCGCCGCTGCTGGACGGGCGCGGGCTGGCGAGAGGTTTCCGTCTTCGACCGCTCCGCGCTTGGTCCCGGCGCCACGTTTACGGGTCCGAGCCTCGTCTTCGAGAACCACAGCGCCACCTTCGTGGGAGAGACTTGGAGGGGCCAAGTCGACGGCGCAGGCCATCTGGTCCTCGTTTCGGCCCGTGCGGTAGAGTAATTCCGTGGAACCGGAGCTGGATCTCGATCTCACCGGCCGGCGGCGCGACGATCCCGTGCCTGGCTACGCTCTGCGGCTGCGGCCCGCGGTCCGCATCTGCACCTTCCAGTTGGGAACCGTGGTGCTCCTGGGGCTCCTCTGCTGGGTGTTGACACGGAAGGGCGGCGGGATTCCCGGGCTGCCCATGGCGATGCCGCTGGTTCTGAGCCTCCTGGCCGCGGCGATGATCCTCCTCTCCTCGCGCTTCCGGTCCACGCCCGTTCGCCGGGCGATTCCTCGGTCTTCCGCTCTGCCGGTCCATCCGGACGCCGTCCTCGCCGCCTACAAGCGGGGCACGCTCCTGAGCTTCGCCATTCTGGAATTCGCCGCCATTCTGGGGATCGGAGTGGCCGTGACGACGGGCTCGGGCGCCTACGGCATCGTCCTGTGCCTCGCGAGCGCGTTCTGCATGCTCACCCGCTGGCCCCGCGCCTCCGAGCTCGACCGCCTGATTCGAGGCCGCGCCACCCTGTGATGGACCACTCCCTGCGACTCCGGCGACTTCGGATCGTCTGCGGCGCGATGGCCCTGAGCATCGTCCTGCTGAACGTCGTCATCACCTTTCTCTGGCTCTCCGGCTCGTTGCCGCCGAAGATCCTGCCCGAGTCCGAGATCCTTGGGACCTTCGCCGCGGCGTTGGTGATGCTGGTGGCCGCGCCCTCGGTCAAGCGGGTCATCCTGAAGCGGACCGAGGCCGAATTCGAAGGCGATCGCGATCGCTGGCTGATGGCCTGGAGCACCGCCACTCTCTTCGCCTTTGTCCTCCGGGAAGGAGCGAGCCTCCTCGGCTTCGTGCTCGCGCTGTTGAACGGCAACCCCTGGTGGAGTTGGGCCACGGGTGCCGCGGCATTACTGGCGATGTTCGTGGACCGGCCGCAGGGTTAGGGGCCGAAGTAGAAGTGATTCACCTGGGGATCGATGGCGAAGCGCATAGCGTCGAGAAGGCCGGAGTAGCCAAGAAAAGTGCGGCCCGGCGGCCAGTCGGGGGAGATGAAGAAGGTGGCTTCGGTGGTGAAGTTCTCTCCGTCGTCGGCCAGGAATTGGACTTGAAGCCGAGCCAGAACTCCGATTTTGCGTCCCAATCGGGTGTCCAGCTCAATTCGCTCTCCCTCAAGATCCAAATATCCGAGGCGTTTCGCGATCAGAGGGTCGAGGACCGACCACGCGGCGCCAGTATCGATCTGGGCCCAGGAGCTGGCCCCTTCGTCAAGGGATATCTTGACGAAGATCTTGGCTGTGGACTCTGGAGCTTCCTTGAGAAGGTCGGCATACCGAGAGCGACCGCAGGTGAAACCCGCCTGACCCAGCCTGAGCATGAGAGGGAGGATCTAATCGATGAAATGCAGCATGGGGCGGCGGGACGGCTTGTTTTCTTGGAGAGTCAAGACCACCTCGTCCAGCGATTTGGAGTGTGCGAGAAGCTCGCCACCCAGGAGCGCCACCCACTGACCCTGATAAGGAGCGCTCTTCTCATGGATCCAGTTGACTTCCAGTGACCTGTCGAAATCCAGATCTCCACCGCCGACGCGGATTGGTTTGCCCTTGGCCAGCACCTTTTGCCAGTAGGAGAGATCCTCTCCATGGCCTCCACTCTCCAAGGCCTCGGCGAGCAGTCTCCGGGCGCCGCCGACTTTGTCGGCCTCGACGAGCTCGCGGATTCTCTCGCGGTAGCTGCGTGGTTCCGGCTCGATCTTTCGGAGTGCGTGGCCCATAACGCCATGATACCCCAGCTCAGAGACCGGGGCCAGTCGTCGTGGGCGAGGTCGAAATTTCTTCCGGGGAATACGCCGGGACCGGCTCGGCCCGCAGGGAGAAGCGCTCAAGGCGGGGGACGAGAGGCACGAAGCGGTTGATCCAGGTGAAGAGGCCCAGCAGTTGGAAGCGCCAGCGTAGCGCGAAGGTGGGGCGAGGGAAGACGTTGCCGGAAAGGATCGACATGGCGGCGCGATGCACCTGGAGCGGTCCCGTGCCGTTCAGGAAAAGCTCGCGGAACGAGTGGTCGTAATACCAGTCGACCAAGCGGAAGAACGCCGCGGAGCTCTGCTGGATGAAGCGGATGTATCGCCGCCGCAAGGGTGCGGGTGCCTCACCTTTTTGCACGATGGCGACAATCGCCCGGCCGGCTTCTGCGCCGCTCATCATCCCCAGGCAGACGCCGGTGGAGAAGATGGGGTCGATGAAGGTGGCCGCGTCACCCACCAGGAAATATCCGGGGCCGGCGTAGGGCGCGCAGCGATAGCTGAAATCGGCCAGTACGTGCGTTTCCGTGAGTACCGTCGCCCTGGCGGTGCGCTCCCGCAGCACCGGGCAGCGGGAGATACCCCAGGCGAGCATCTCGTCCGCCGGCAATCCCACCTTGCGCGCTTCGTGGTCGTGCAGGACCATGCCGATGCTGGTCCGGGTCTCGTCGAGGGGAATCATCCAGAACCAGCCCTCCTCGCAGACCACGATCACGATGTAGCCACCCTCCTCGCCTGGCCGCCGCCAGACGTTTTCGAAGTGCCCAAAGTAGGCGATCTTCTTCAGATGGGGAAGGACGCGGCGCAGGCCCAGATGCTTGCCGAGAAGCGTCGATTGACCGCTCGCGTCGACCAGGAAGCGGGCCGAGACGTCGCCTTCGTCCGTGGCGACCTTGACCCGCCCGTCCTCCAGGCGCAGGATCTTGCGCACGGCGACGCCCTCGCGGACGTCCACACCGGCCTGCCGGGCGGCGTCGAGCAACCGGGCGTCGAACGGTGCACGCTCCAAATTGAACGACATCGGCTCGCCGGGCACCAGACTCATGGTGAAGGGGAAGAGGGACGCCTCACCGCCGCTGCCGAGGATGAACTCCGCCCCGTACTTATCGACCTTCGGGATTCCTTCGAGCGTGTCGAGGAGATCGAGCTCACGAAACAGCGCGTAGTTACGCGGCAGCAGCGATTCGCCGATGTGGAAGCGCGGAAACGGCGCCCGCTCCAGCAGTTTGACCCTCAGCCCGGCGCGGGCCATCATCAGGGCGGCGGTCGACCCGGCAGGACCGCCGCCGATTACCAGGGCATCGAGAGAAGGTGCATCGGAGCTCATGGCCGGGCATTCTATCTTGCATGCCCCTGCCCGGCCGCCCGCCGTCGCTTCAGCCGCGTTTGAAGAACTGCACCTCGCGCTCGTGCTGCTTGGCGGCATCGAGCGAGTTGAAGGTCCCCAGATTCTTCCGCTTGCCCGTCTTGGTGTCCTTCTTCCGCGAGTAGAGCCGGTATTCGCCGGACTTGATCTTTCTGATCATGAGACGCCCTCGCTTTTCGGCTGGCGATGCAGCACACCCGCAAGCAGCGGGACCGTCGTCAACGCTCCCACGGCGACGAGAGTCCAGCCCACAGCCCGCCGCGGTTTACGGTCGAGCCGCTCACCCAGTAATAGAGCGATTCCCGCGCCCAGGGCCGCGCGGGTTCCGGCGATCATGCCCAGCTGGGGCAGAGAGACGTTTCGCGAAATCATCGGTACCTCCCTTCGGTTGCTACGCGCCAAGAGCGGGACCGCTCCCGCGCCACTCCTGGAGAAAAGCAAGAGGCGCGCCAGCTCCATCCCTGCTCAGACGTTCCCATACTCCGCCAGGTACATCCTGAAATCCGCGAAGATCCGGTCCCGCAGGGGGATGACGTCGAGATACTCCTGCTCGAAGAATAGGGTTGCGGCAAGCTCTTCGGTCGGAAAATCCATCACCATGATCAGGCTGGGAGTGTGCGTGCCGTAGAGCGTCTTCTTGATGAGCTGTCTGCGCAGGGTGGTGACTTGGTTCTTCGCCAGAAAGGTCTTCATGATCCGCGAGTACTCCTCGAAGTGCTTCTCGTAGCCTTCGCGGAACGTGCCTTCCACGATGATCGTTGCATGGTTCAAGTTGAGTCCCCTCATTCCTTGGTAGGATCGATGATCCAGTGAAAGCTCTTGCCGATGAGCGGCATCTTGAGCAGCTTGGCGTGGGTGCGATGGCCGTCCAGAGTGCCGTCCAAGACGAGCACATCCGTCTCAGGCTCATTGAATGAGAGATTTCCCTGCCAGTTTGGATCTTTCTGGGGTTTTCCCGCCGCATTTAGCACGGGCTTTCCATTCAGGTCTTTCTGATATTTCGCGAGCGTCATTTTCTTCGCTACCCTGTCGAGACTGATCGCATAACTCTCATGGGCTCCAGTCTTCAACTCCAGTCTCATCTCACCTGGCTTTTCGAGGGTCACCCAACGCCATCGGTCTACGGGGGTGGCGGTGGCCAGAGGTACGTCCTTGCCATCGACGGTGAGCTCCTCGACGGACCAGACTCCATAGAGCGGCGGCTTTGGCGGATTCCTTTTCTCGTAGCGCTTGATGCCGGAGCTCACGCTTGTATAGATCATGTAGAGGCCGAAGACGACGAAGAGGATCTGCACGGCTTGATCGAGCCGTTTACGCGTGAAGAGAGGCCGCGTTTCGGCCACGCCCACCGGGCGGTTGAAGAGGAACAGGTCCGCCAGCCGGCGCAGATCGGGAGCCACCAGAAGGATGCCCATCACCAGATAGTGGAACGACATGATCTTGACCGGCACGTCGTAACACATGTTCATCATGAAGACCATGGTCATGTCCGCGACACAGATCAGTACGCCCAGCAGTGTGGTCCGAGGCACCAGCAGCAGCAGGCCGGCCAACAATTCGGCCAGACCGGTGAAGGTCTCGAACGCCGGAGATGCGCCGATGAAGGTCCACAGCATCCGCATCGGCTCGAGCTCGCCAACTCGTTGCAGCAGCGTGAACGAGCGCGGGGTCGGCATCTGGTTGGGAATCACCTTGACGATACCGTAGACGATCAGTGCCGTGGCCAGCGAGAAGCGGAGCAAGAGGCGGAACCATGCGTAAAGCCGTTTGTAGTTGGGCCTTCTCCTGTCGAGCACCGACCAGATCATCGTTACGGCTGCGGCCAACGTCAAATAGCACGGCAGGAGAATCCATTGGAACGTGGTGTCTCCGCTGCCATCGCCATTCATGACGATGTCGTACTTAATGTGGAGAAGATGCTTGCCGATCCAGACGGCGATCCCATACCAAAACTTGGTGTACTTTTCGACGAGAGGCTCGCTGAATGGAATGCCTGCGACCTCTTGGCCGGTGAGAAAAAACAAGACGAAATATGAAAACAGGAAGCGGAAGGCGACCCGCTTAAGCAGGCTCCAGCGTTCCTCAACGGCTCGCTCCGCCGGCGCCTCGGCCTCCGGAGCCCATGCGTCTCCCGCCGCCTGAGCCTGTGGTTGCATCTCGACCTCCTTCGTTCTCTGCCTGAATATACCGCCCATTGTACAGGGCCTTCCGAGGTCTGTCTTGAACCTTTCCCCTCCTGGGCGTATCTTTGACGGCGTCGGGGGACGGATATGAACCACTGGAAGGAGACAGCCGAGATTCTCACGCGCCTTGCCGAGCTCAAGGCGGCGGGGCGGCGTGCGGCGCTCGCCACAGTGACCCACATCGTGGGCTCCGCCTACCGCCGGCCGGGCGCCAAGTTTCTCATCGAAGAGACGGGTGACACCCTGGGCAGCGTCAGCGGCGGCTGCCTGGAGGCCGACGTGCGCGAGATCGCCATGGGCGTCCTGGCGACGGGAACCCCGAGCCTGCGGCACTACAGCACCGGCGCCGACGAGGACATCGTCTGGGGGCTCGGGCTGGGGTGCAACGGTCTGGTGGACGTCTTCATCCAGTCGGCGACGGCGGGTCCGCTGGCCGAGTTCACGGATGACCTGCGGGCTCTCCTGACCGGCGATTCTCCTTTCGTGGTCGCCACCGTGGTGGACGGCGTGACCGCGGGCAGTGGCTTGGGCGCCGTCCTGATCGTGGCGCCGGAGGGGAGCTTGAACGGCTCCCTGGGGTCCGTGGAGCTCGACCTGCTCGCCGCCGAGCATGCCCGCGGCCTGACCTCCGCTGGCCGTTCAACCGTGCAGACGATCGCGGGACGCGGCGTTTTCTTCGAGGTCCTGCCGCCGCCTCCCCATCTCGTCGTCTGCGGCGCCGGAGACGACGCCCGGCCACTCGTCGCCTATGCGGCGGATGCCGGATTCCGCGTCACCGTGATCGATCACCGCCCGGCGCTTCTGGCTCCGCAGTGGTTCCCGCAGGCGGCCCGGCTGGTGCCGGCCCGTCCGGAGGACCGAGAACTCGATCTGCCACCCGCCGGCCGCGCTCTGGCAGTGGTAAAAACGCACTCGCTGGCGCATGACCGCGAGTGGGCTCGGCGGTTGCTCGCGGCGGGTCTGCCTTACGTCGGAATGCTGGGACCTCACGCACGAAGAGAGACCATCCTGCGGGAGATCGGACTTGCCGGCGACGAGCGGGTCTTCGGTCCGGTCGGACTGGACCTCGGTGCCGACGGGCCGCGGCAAGTGGCGTTCGCCATCGTCGCCGAGCTGCTCGCTTTTATCGCCGGGCGCGAGCCGCGCCATCTCTGCGAACGCAAGGAAGCCATTCATGCCGCCTGACCGTGAAGGTCCCGTCGCCGGAGTTCTCCTCGCCGCCGGCACCTCGAGCCGCATGGGGAGCAACAAGCTCCTTTTCGAGCTGGACGGCGAGACCGTGCTGCGACGGGCGGCGAAGCGGATCCTGGCCGGGGGCGTCTCGCCGTTGGTGGTGGTGCTCGGGCACCAGGCGGAGAAGGCCGCCCGCGAGCTCGAAGGGCTGCCCTGCGAGCAGGTGCTCAATCCGTCCTACGAGCAGGGGATCAACTCGTCGCTCAAGAGCGGCATCACGGCCGTGCAGGGGGGCGAGGCGACGGCGGCCCTGGTGATGCTGGCGGACATGCCCTACGTCACGCCGGAGATGATCGCCGCGATGATCGACCGCTACCGGACGACCGAGGCGCCGCTCGTCATCTCGGACTACGACGGCGTCAACGCACCGCCCATGGTCTACGACCGCAGCCTGTTCTCCGAGCTTCTGACGATGACCGGCGAAGGCTGCGGCCGGCAGGTGGTGAAGCGGCACAAGAGCGAGGCCGAGATCCTCCCATGGCCCGTCGCCGCCCTCGCGGACCTCGACGTGCCGGAGGATTATGAGAGGGTTCAGGGAACTCGGGGAGGTCCGTAAAGCATGTCCAAGCTGCGCTTCAAAATCGCGATGTCGCTCGACGGCTTCGTCGCCGGCCCCAGCCAGAGCGTGGACAACCCGCTCGGGATCGGCGGCATGCGGCTCCATGAGTGGGTCTTCTCCCTCGCGAGCTGGCGAGCGATGCACGGCCTGGAAGGTGGCGAGGTCAACGAAAGCTCGACCGTCGTCGAGGAGTCGGTGATCAATCTCGGAGCCACGGTGATGGGACGCAACATGTTCGGCGGTCACCCGGGCCCCTGGGACGCCGAGAAACCGTGGAACGGTTGGTGGGGAACCGATCCGCCGTACCACCATCCCGTCTTCGTGCTCACGCAGTACGCCCGCGAGCCCCTCGAGCTGGAGGGCGGAACGACCTTCACGTTCGTCACCGCGGGCATCGAAGCGGCGCTCGAACAGGCGCGGCGGGCCGCCGGCGGCCTGGACGTCTCGCTCGCCGGCGGGGCGAACGCCGCCCGGCAGTACCTCGCCGCCGGCCTCGTGGACGAGATGGAGATCAACCTCGTGCCGGTGCTCCTCGGCAGCGGCGAGCGGCTGTTCGATGGCCTCGGCGATGATCTGCATGGGCTCGAGCTCGTGCGGACGATCGCCGCGCCCAAGGTCACGCACCTCAAGTTTGTGAGGGGCTGAAAGGGAGTTTGGAGAGTGCCGATGCCGCTGGCCTCGGAGTATAGAGACGCTCGCCCGGGGCGTTTCTTCAGTCTAGCGGCCCGTGTTTGCGGCGCGCTTCATCCCACGATCAGGCTGAGAAATGGGAATCTGAGAGAGATCCACGTCCAGTCTGGCTCCCAGAACTTCGGCGATCCGTTGCAACATGCTTAGGGAGTGGCCTTCGTAGTCAGCGTCTTCGAGCCGACTGATCACGGATTGAGTCGTTCGGACTCTTTGGGCCAGTTCTTTCTGGCTGAGTCCGGCCCGAGTTCTGAGGTCGAAGATCTGCCGCGCGATCTTGGCATGGGTGCGTTCTTGTTCAAGGGAAGCCTTGCGGACGGGATCCTCGCCGACATAGCGCCGCCGAAGAATCGTCACCGCATCAGAGGTCCGCTCTCTGGTACTCATGGCCTGCCTCCTCTCTTCGTTCATACCTAGGATTCGCGATAGGTGTGGCGATCTGGATTCGCCACGTAAGCGGTTTTTCGTTCGATCGCACGCTGGATATCGGCATCGGGCACTTGGCGTTCCTTGACTATCCCGTGAGTCAACACTACCGAGCCTGCATAGAAGAAGTACAAGATACGGTGCTGCACGCCCTGGTAGCTTGCTCGGAGCTCATGGATACCATCGCGCAATATGTCCGCCTCCGGACGCCGAAGCTCATGTCCGAGCTCCGCCAATCTCTCAATACGGACGATACATTTGTCCTGGACTTTTCGCGGCAAGCGGTCAAGCCAATCCAGAAGAGGGCAGGTTCCGTCAGGTTCCGCAAAGAAGACAACCTCGGTTCGTGGCAATGCCTCCTCCCGCGAGGAATGATCGCATTATTGCGATAGACAAGTCAAGCCCAGCGGATTGAGGCTGATTGTGGCCTCCGCTTGACCCGACACGCGCCCTCCCCCGGCAAGGGAAGGGCGCTGCTCGCCGCTACGGCACGCAGGCGGTGACTGCCGCGTCGTCCAGGAACCAGCCCAGCGAGGTCGTGACGCAGTCGGAGATGCCGGCGAAGTCGAGCTGGATGGTGTGGCCGCCGCAGCTCGTGAGGGCCCCGCCGCTCGCGAGGCTGCAGGCGGCGTCGAGGTCCACCACCGTGGTGACGAAGGTCGACTGGGTGCCGGTGAACACGGCGGCTCCCGCCGTGCCGGCCGGCGGGCAGGCGGCGTTGATGTTGCCGTTGTAGGCGGCCCCAGAGACGATCGTCGAGCCCGGCAGGAAGACCGGGCTGCCGGCGTCGAGGCTGAACCGCAGGGCTCCGCCGTCGAAGCCGGTCTCGAACTGGTAACGGTGGACGAGTGTGAGCTTCGCTCCGAGGGTGCCGGCGGGGACGGCGATCACCGGCGAGGCCCCGAGGGAGGAGGAGCGATTGTTGGCGTAGTTGGTCGTGCAGGTCGTGCCGCCGAAGTGGAGGACGCCCGAGCCGCTGCACGTCTGGTCATGCCAGTCCGGGCCGAGCGTCCAGCCTGGGGCGCCGGTACCGAAGGCCTGGTGGAGAAGAGTGGTGGTGGTGCAGGGCGTGACCTCGGTGCAGGCGGTGGCCGGCCCGGCACACGACGCGTTGCCCGACGCGTGGGCGATCACCTGGTAGGCCCGCGCCACCCCGTTGCCGGCCCCGGTGTCCGTGAACGAGGTGCCCGCGAGGTTGTTGGCGATCTTGGTGAAGGCCGACCGGCAGCCGGCGATGCTCGCGAAGACATCGTAGGTGACCCCCGCCCCCAGGTTGGTCCAGGCGAGCTGGACCTGGTCGAGAGTGCCGGTGGTCGCCGTGAGGGTCGGGGTGCCCGGCGTCGAGGGGCAGCCGTTGAAGCAGACGGCGGCGCCCGGGTCGGTGGTGCAGGCGATCCCGTGGCGGTTGAAGGCGGCGAAGAGAGCGCAGGAGTGGGGAGTGCCGTTCGCCAGGTTGCCGTCGTCGTCGTCGATCGCCCGGAAGGTCTTCCACAGCGAGCCGGCGCTGCAGCCGTTCGAGGTGTAGGTACCGCCAGGGGTGCAGGAGAACGACTGGGTGGCCGTGTTGCGGGTGAGATACCAGAGACGGTCGGCGATCAGCCAGGCGCCCGGGCTCCCGGGGCCCGGCAGGTCGCGGTTCACGAAATCCCACAGCGCCTCGGAGGGGATGTACGACTCGCAGTGCCCCAGCTTGCCGCAGGGGCCGAAATCGCCCCCGAACCCCGCGGGGCAGTGGAGCTGGACGAAGTTGGCGACGGTGTGCGGAAGGCCCGAGACGTGGTTCCCCCAGTCGATGTCCCGCAGGCCGGTGCAGGCCGTGCAGGCGTCTCCGTAGCCGGAGCAGTTGGTGCCCAGGGACCCGGTCTCGGTCTCCACGCAGGAGTTGTGGAGCTCCAAGGCGGAGGTGAAATCGCCGTAGGACTCTCCCGTCGCCGCGTCCGGCGAGGTGCCGGTTCCGTCGTTCTGGTCGAAGCCGTGGCCGTACTCGTGAAAGCTGATGCTGGCCAGCTCGCCGCTGTTGACGCAGCCGCCCCCGGACTTGAAGAAGTTGAGCGTCGAGCCGTTCCAGTAGGCGTTGCAGGTCAGGTTGAGGTTGACGTTGGCGGTCAGTACAGAGCTCAGCCAGGTGTTGGTGGGGAGCCAACTGCGCGCCACCTCGCGCAGTCGGCTCAGGTGGTAGGACTGGGTGCGCGCGGCGTGGGTGTTGCCTGCGCCGCCGTGGCCTGGCGTCGTGCAGTTGGTGCCGGCCGAGGTCCCGAAGTCGATGAGGCCGCTGGGATCCGCGGCCTGGGAGGTGCCGCCGCAAGCGTCGGTGATTTTGATGAAGCAGCCGATGAGCGCGGCGGAGCCGGCGGTGCCGGGGAAGGACCCCGAGGCGTTGGCGCAGCTCGCCGCCGCTCCCGAGAGCGTCACGTCGGGGAGCGGCCGCTCGACCTCGGGGCCGTCGGCGGGGTCGTGCAGGTAGACGCCGCCCCTCACCTTGCCATAGTCGTTGACGTCGGCGAGCTCCAGGAGGACGCCGGTCGCGGCGTCGACGCGGGCGCGCCAAGTGCCGGTGACGCCGGCGCGCCGGAAGAGGAACTGCCAGGCGGCGAGCAGGCCCCGCCCCTTGCCCTCCTGAAGGGTGAGCAGGTGGAGGGTGCCGCCGTCGAGGAGCTCGTCGTCCACGACGCCGGTGGCCTTCGCCACCACTGCGAGAGCCTTCTCCCGGCTGAGAGTGGGCCTGGGGCTCACCGCTCCGGCGGTGGGGAGCCCCTCGCTGCCGAACTGGACGAGGTTGCCGTGGTTGACCCGGAAGAGCACCCGGGCGCCGTCGATCGGCAGACCCCCCTCGACGACGTCGAAGTCGACGAACCAGATCCCTTCCGCCGGCTGGCCTGACCGGCCGCGGTTGAGGACCAGGGCCGCAGGATCGACTCCCAGCAGGGCCTGGACCCGAGGGAGGAAGGCGCGGGCGATTCGCTCCAGCGTGGATAGCCGGATCTCCGCGCCCTCGGCGAGCGGGACGTCCCAGAGACCGTCGAGGTCGGCGCGGACGAGTGGGTTGCCGGCGCCGGGGAGCCAGGGGATGCCGGCCCCTTCGACCATCTCGACGCGGCCGTTCGAGCGGTTGAGGTAGGCCCGCCATTCGCCCGTCTCGCCGAGCCGGAAGAGGTCCCAGGCCTGGGCGGCCTTCGCCTCCACCCCCGCGGCCCCTTCGGCGAGCGGTTCCACTGCGTCGTTCGGCAGGAGCCGCGGATCGGTCCGCACCCGCTCGTCGAACGGGCGGGGCGGTTGTGCCCGCCATTGAGCGATGGCGGCGGTGGTCAGCAGGAATGGCAGGACGCAACAGAGGATGCGGGCGGCGCGGCGGCGGGCTTTCGGTCTCATCAGGTCTCCTCCTCCGGATCTCGCGAGATCATGAAGTTCTGCAATATAGGGTGAGGGAGAGAGGCCGGGAGGGACAACCGGAGTCGGCCACGCCACGGATCGGTAAGTCCCTGAATCCATAGGCCGTCTTCCCGCGCGTACGTGGTACGATCTCGCCGATGCTGAAGCGGATTTTTGCGGACAACTTCCGCGCGTTGGTGAACTTCGAGCTCCGTCCTGGCCACCTGAGCCTCTTGCTTGGGGGGAACGGCAGCGGCAAGACCAGTGTGTTCGATGTCTTGGGGAAGCTCCACGACCTGATCGTGTTGGGCCTTCCTGCGAGCGAGCTGTTCTCGTTTACCCGCACCCGATGGGAAACCCGGGACGTGCAACGGTTTGAGGTGGACTTACAGAGCAATGGCGAAACCTACCGCTACGCGCTCGAGGTCCAGCATCCGGAAGAAACTCCCGGTAAGCCTTTCATCCGCTCGGAGACCGTCACGTTCGATGGTGGGCTGCTTTATCGATTCTCTGCCGGGGAGGTCCAGCTCTATCGCGATGACCAATCGGTAGGGCCGGTGTTTCCGTTCCGTCCCGATCAGTCGTTCCTGCCTAATCTCGATCCGCCTGGGGCCAAGCAGATGGCTCGGCTCGCAGCGTTTAAAAAGCTCATGGCTGGCTTTTGGGTCGGGCAGTCCAATCCATTCGCCATTGAGCCTGCTTCGAAACAGGATCAAGCTTTCCTGAGGCGGGATGGAAGAAACTTCGCATCGTTCTTCAGCTATCTCAACAGCGAACGCCCCGACGCGAGAACAGAACTCGAAAGCCGGCTGAGTGATGCGCTGCCGGGATTTCGCAACCTGCTCTTCAAGCGCCAGGGGGACGCGAAATTTCTCTTCGGGACATTCACTGCCGAAGAGAAGCATTCCGTTGAGTATGCCCTCCAGGAACTGTCCGAAGGACAAAGGGTATTAGTGATTCTCTATGCGGCCGTTTGCGGGCTAGCTCACCATGATGCGGTGCTCTGCTTCGACGAGCCGGACAACTTCGTGTCCCTGCCGGAGATCCAGCCCTGGCTGCAAGTCCTCCGCGATACTCTCGAAATGCGGGGCGGACAAGCGATGATCATTTCACACCATCCCGAGGTCATGGACTACCTGGCCCTCGATTCCCTCTGGTGGTTCGAGCGGCCCTCAGGCCCTGTGATCGCGAGACCCTACGAGCCCGATGCCGAATCCCCGCTGAAGCTTTCCGAGCTTGTCGCCCGGGGAGCCGCGTAGAGTGCTGAAGAAACTGAGATGTCTTCTGCTTTGCGAGGACATCGAACAGGAACGGCTCTTCCGACCCATCCTGGAGCGTCATTTTCGCCGCATCTATGTCGAGCCCCGAAAGCCACACGGTGGCGCCAGCTTCGTCTTGCAGAAGGTTGAACGCTGGGCCAACTACATTCGGCAGCACCACCAGGAAGCAGTGGGACTGCTGGTCGTGATCGACGGCGATACGGTTGGACTTCAGGGAAGGCTGGATGCCCTCCATGCCGCTGCCGGTTCGGCCGGCACCTCCTGGGAGAAACGGATCGCTGTCTGCGTTCCGTCCCGTACCGTCGAGACGTGGGAAATGTGGTTGTGCGGAGCGCACGAGGTCGACGAGCAGACGGACTACAAGAACGCTTTTCGCCGCGAGGTCGAACGGGGCACGATGAGCTCCCGGCAAGCGGTTGAAGCCTGGTTCGCATCTCTCCCCCCAGAGGCGCGGCACGCCGAGGAGTCCCGCCTTCCCGCACTGGCCCACGGACGCAAAGAAGTGGCTCGCCTTCAACAGTTCTCCAAACCGTAAGCCGCCGATATAAACAAACAAAGAGAACGGGCCGCCGCTTGAACCCACCCCTCTCCGGGCGTATCGTTGACGGACTATGCGGGCCGAGCTACTCCAGATGGCGGCGGATTTGGCTCAGCGGGAAGAGCCTTTCGTGCTGGCCGTCGTGGTGCGCCGCCAGCCGGCCAGCTCGTCGCAGGCCGGGGACATGGCGCTGATCACCGCTTCCGGCGCCTTCCATGGCTGGCTCGGCGGCAGTTGCACACAGCCGACCGTGGTTCGCGAGGCGCAGCGGGCGCTCATCGAGGGGGAGCCCCGTCTCGTCGTCCTGGCTCCCGATCCCGAGACCGAGCGGCGCCCCGGCATCGCCGTGTTTCCCATGACCTGCAACAGCGGAGGGACCGTGGAGATCTATCTCGAGCCCATTCTGCCGGCGCCGCGCCTCGTGGTGTTCGGCGTCTCGCCCACCGCCCGGGCGCTGGTGAAGCTCGGCAAGGCCATGGGCTACTCGGTCGTCGCCGTCGATCCCGCGGCCGAGCCGGATCTGTTCCCCGGCGCCGATCAGGTTGTCACCGATCCCGGCCGGTCACCCCGTCTCTTCGCGCCGTCGCACGGCCCGCGCTACGTCGTCGTGGCGACCCTCGGGGAGCGCGACGAGTCGGCCATCCGCGACGCTCTGGCCATGACGCCGGACTATCTCGGCGTGGTGGCGAGCCGGAAACGCTTTGCCACGATGCGCGAGATCCTGCTCTCGGGAGGAGTGAAGGCCGCGGCGATCGATTCGATTCACAGCCCGGCAGGGCTCAACATCAAGGCCGAGAGGCCGGAGGAGATCGCCCTCTCGATCCTGGCGGAGATCGTCGAGCAGCAGCGCGCCGCGCCTGAAAACAAGGTGGAAGAGGAGGAGCTCGCTGTGCCCTCCTCGGGGACGGCGATCGATCCCATCTGCGGGATGACGGTTATGATCGCCAACGCCCGCCACACTGCCGAGCACGATGGCCGCACCTGGTACTTCTGCTGTGGCGGCTGCCGCGAGCGCTTCCTCGCCGCACCCGCGCAATATGCCGCAGACCTGCCTCTGGAGGGCGCGGCTTGAGGCCGGAGATCGCGGCGCTTCAGGAGGCGATGGAACGTCAGGGCTACATCGCCGATCCGGCGATCGTCACCGCCCTGTTCCTGGCTCAGCAGATGCGCCGGCCGCTGCTCATCGAAGGCGACGCCGGAGTAGGAAAGACCGAGATCGCCAAGGTCCTGGCGCGTCTGCTGGGCACCGAGCTGATCCGCCTCCAGTGCTACGAGGGGTTGGACGTCTCGACCGCCCTGTACGAGTGGAACTACCAGCGCCAGATGCTGCGATTGCGGATGGCCGAGGACGAGGGCAAGACGGCGAGCGAGATCGAGGATCTGATTTTCGGCCGCCAATATCTCCTGGAACGGCCGTTGTTGCGCGCCATCACCCGGGTCGAGGGGCCGCCGGTGTTGCTCATCGACGAGATCGACCGCGCCGACGACGGCTTTGAGGCGTTCCTGCTGGAGGTGCTCTCCGATTTTCAGGTGACGATTCCGGAACTCGGCACCATCCGCGCCGAGCACGTGCCCTATGTCGTGCTGACGTCCAATCGCACCCGCGAGATCGGCGACGCTCTGCGCCGGCGCTGCCTCTACCTCTATATCGAGCACCCGTCGCTGGAGAAGGAAGTCCGCATCCTGCGCTCCCGCGTGCCCGGAGCCGGGGCGCGCCTGGCCGAGGAGATCGGCCGCTTTATGCAGGCCCTCCGCCGGCGCCGGCTGAGCAAGGCGCCCGGTGTCGCGGAGACAATCGACTGGGCGCAGGCGCTCTGCCACCTGCATAGCGAGCACCTCGACCGCGAGACCGTCGCCGAGACCCTGGGCTGCATTCTCAAGGATCAGCACGACCTACGCGCGCTCGGGGAGGGCGAGCTCGAAGCAGTGCTTGCGGAGGCGACGGGTTGACGGATCAAACCGACCTCGTCCGCCACCTGGCGCGTTTCGCCGGGGCTCTTCGCCAGCGCGGCGTCGGGGTGAGCCTGAGCGACGAAGCGGACGGCCTGATGGCGTTGACACTGATCGATTTGGGTGATCGCGACGAGGTGCGGCGGGCCCTGCGGGTGGCGCTCAAAATCCGCCAGCGCGACGCCGGAGTCTTCGAGGAGCTTTTCGACCTTCTGTGGCGAGTGCGCCATGAGTCGTCGAATCCCCCGGTCCCGCCTCCCGGTCTGCCGGTTCAGTCCCGGCCGAAGTCTGGCAAGCTGCCCGGCCGGCAGGCGGTCGGGTCCGAGGAGACGGCGGCCGCCTTTGGCGAGGAGGTGGGATACAGCCCGGAAGCCGTGCTGCGCCGCAAGTCCTTCGAGGAGTACTCGACCGCCGATCTGGCGGCGATGGAGCGACTCCTGGCCCGGCTGGTCCTGCGCCTCACCACGCGCCCCAGCCGGCGGCGGGTGCCGGTGCGCGGGCGCGGCGAGCCCGATCTGCGGCGCAGCTTCCGGCGCGCGGTCGCCCAGGGCGGCGAGTTCCTCTCCCTGGCCCGCCGGGCCCGCCCGATCGAGAAACCCCGTCTCGTGGTGATCTGCGACACCAGCGGCTCCATGGACCCGCACACCCGGTTCCTCCTGACCTTCGTGCTGGCGCTGCGCCGGGTGACCCGCTCGGAACGCTCGACCGAGATCTTCGCCTTCAACACCACGCTGGTGCGGCTGACGCCCTGGGTTCGGCCCGGCCGGATCGACCTGACGCTCGATCGCCTGGCCACACAGGTGCCCGACTGGTCGGGCGGCACGAAGATCGGCGAGTGTCTGGGAGACTTTGTGACGTACTATCTCGACGAGTTGGTCAATGGACAGACGACCGTGATCATCCTGAGCGACGGCCTCGATCGCGGCGACGTGGAGCCGCTCGCTGGGGCCATGCGGGCCATTCAGGGACGAGCCCGGCGGGTGCTGTGGCTGAATCCCCTGGCCGGGGACGCGCGCTACGAGCCCACCGCCCGCGCTATGGCGGCGGCGCTGCCATTTATTGATCGATTGCTGCCGGCCCACAACCTCGAGTCGCTGGAGCGGCTCCTTCCCCTGCTGGCTGCCTGACGGGAAAAATTGAGGGAAAAAAGATATGGGAATGGAGATTACCAAGAGCTTCGTCGTCAAAGCCCCCGCCGCCGCGGTGTGGGAGTTCCTCACCGATCCCTACCGGGTAGGTCGCTGCCTGCCGGGAGCCGCCATCACCGACAAAGTGGACGATCAGACCTACGCCGGCACCATCACCATCAAAGTGGGGCCGGTGACGGCGAGCTATCGCGGCAAGATGCGCTTCGAGCGTCTGGACCCGGTGGCGATGGAGGCCGACATCGCTGCTTCGGGTCAGGAAACGAAAGGCAAAGGAGGCGCCGACATGCGGATGAAGAGCCGCGTCGTCGCCAAAGGGCCGGACGAAACCGAAGTGACCGTCGTCTCTGACGTCAACGTCATGGGCGTGCTGGCCCAGTTCGGCCGCGGCATGATTCAGGACGTCAGCGATCAGCTTTTCCAGAAGTTTACCGTCGGCATGCGCCGCGAGCTCGAAACGCCGCCGGCTGCCGTAGCCCCGGCCGCCGTTGAAACCGCGGCCGTAGAAGCGGTGCCGGAGGCGCCGGCTGCCGCGGCGCCGGCCCCGCAACGACCACCAAGTCCGGCACTACCACCGCCTGCGATCGAGGACGTGCTGGACGTCGGCTCCCTGGGCGCGAAAGCCGCGGGCCGGGCGGCGGGTCGAGCTCTTCGTGGACCCATTTTTTGGATCGCAGTGATTCTTCTCGCCCTTCTCGTCTATTGGTTGACGCACCATTAGGCAGCCGCTGTTCGGAAAGGAGAGCTATCGATGATCCCGGCTTCTTTTGACTACCATTCACCGCAGACTCTGGACGAGGCCCTGGCCTTCCTCCAGAGTCACCCCGACGACGCCAAGGTGCTCTCGGGCGGGCAGAGCCTGCTGCCGCTGCTCAAGCTCCGGCTGGGCTCCGCCGGTCACCTGGTGGACATCGGTCGCATTCCCGGCCTGGAGTACATCAAGGAAGAGAGCGGCGTCCTGAAGATCGGGGGCCGTACCCGCGAGTCGGCGCTCGAGCATTCCGAGCTGATCCAGACGAAATATCCGTTGCTGGCGGAGACCGCGGCGGTGATCGCCGATCCGCTGGTGCGCAATATGGCGACCGTGGGCGGTAACCTCGCGCATGGCGATCCGGCCAACGATCATCCGGCCACCATGCTGGCCTTGCGCGCTGAGGTCGTGGCGACCGGCCCCAACGGCACGCGGACGATTCCAATCGATCAGTTTTTCCTCGGCCTCTTCGCGACAGCCCTTGCGCCGGACGAAATTCTGACGGAAATTCGTATTCCGGTGCCGCCGGTCCGCAGCGGCGGCTCCTACGTGAAGCTGGAGCGCAAGGTGGGAGACTTCGCCACCGCGGCGTCCGCCGTCCAGGTGACGCTCGGCGCGGGAGGGGAGATCACGAGCGCCGGCATCGCCCTCACCAACGCCGGCCCGACGCCGTTGCGCGCCGCCGACGCCGAGCAGTTCCTTATCGGCAAGCAGCCGAGCGCCGACGTGATCGCCGAGGCGGCGCAGCGGGCCGCGGCCATCGCGACGCCCAGCGCCGACCGGCGCGGGGCTGTTGAATACAAGCGGCAGATGGCGCGCGTCCTCACCGGCCGTGCACTCAAAGCTGCCATCGACTGGGCGAAGGAGCACTAAAGCCATGTCGCAACATCAAATCAAGGTCAAGGTCAACGGCACCGATCAAAAGGCGGAGGTCGAATCGCGCCTCCTGCTTGTCCACCTGCTGCGCGAAACCCTGAGCATGACCGGCACCCACATCGGCTGCGACACCACACACTGCGGCGCTTGCACGGTATTGCTCGACGGCATGCCGGTGAAGTCCTGCACCATCCTCGCCGTGCAAGCCGACGGCCGCGAGGTGAGGACGGTGGAAGGCCTGGAGCAGGATGGCAAGCTCCATGCCATTCAGAATGGTTTCCATCAGGAGCACGGCCTGCAGTGCGGCTTCTGCACGCCGGGCATGATGATCACCAGCTCAGCGCTGCTCGACCGCAACCCCGATCCCAGCGAAGCACAGATCCGCCAGGCGATCTCCGGCAACCTCTGCCGGTGCACCGGTTACGTCAACATCATCAAGTCCGTGCAGCACGCGGCGGCCGCGCTTCGGCAGCCCGTCGAAGCTGGCGAGCTGGTGGCGAAATAAAGGGGGCGGCCATGGCGACGACGACACTGCGAACGAGTCCGGAAGTCTGCGGCATGGGCCATTCGATGAAGCGCAAGGAAGATCCGCGCTTCCTCCGCGGCCAGGGCCATTACGTCGACGACATCAAGCTCCCCGGGATGCTCCACATGGACATCGTGCGGAGCCCCTACGCGCACGCCAAGATCCTCGCCATCCACACCGAGAAGGCCCTCGCCATCCCGGGCGTGCTGGCGGTGATCACCGGCGAGACGCTGAAGAGCTACGGCCTGCACTGGATGCCCACGCTCATGTCCGACACCCAGATGGTGCTGCCGGTCGAAAAAGTGATGTATCAGGCGCAGGAGGTGGCGGCGGTGATCGCCACCGATCGCTACATCGCGGCCGACGGCGTCGACGCGGTGGAGGTCGAGTACGAGCCGCTGCCGGTGGTGGTCGATCCCAGGAAAGCCCTGGAGCCGGGCGCACCCGTGCTGCGCGACGACAAGGAAGGGCGGACCGACAACCACATCTGGCACTGGGAGACCGGAGATCGGGAGGCGACCGAGCGCGCCTTCGCCGAGGCCGACGTGACGGTCAAGCAGGACATCTACATTCCCCGCATCCATGTCGCTTCGATCGAGACCTGCGGCTGCGTGGCGGACTTCAACAAGACGGACACCCACCTCACCGTCTACATGACGACCCAGGCGCCGCACGCCATCCGCACCGTCATCGCCCTGGTGGCCGGCCACGTCGGCCTGTCGGAAGAGAAGATCCGCGTCATCTCCCCGGACCTGGGCGGCGGCTTCGGCGGCAAGGTGCCGGTGTATCCCGGCTACGTGATCGCCATCGCCGCGTCGGTCGTGATCGGCAAGCCGATCAAGTGGGTCGAGGATCGGATGGAGAACCTGCAGGCCGACTCCTTCGCCCGCGACTACCACATGACGGCCGAGCTCGCCGCGAAGAAGGACGGCACCATGACGGCGCTGCGCATCAAGACGCTCGCCGACCATGGCTATGCCGACGCCGCCGCCAACCCGTCGAAGTATCCGGCGGGCCTGTTCTCGATCTGCACCGGCTCCTACGACATCAAGACCGCGTTCACCGAGATGGACGCGGCCTACACCAACAAACCGCCGGGCGGCGTCGCCTACCGTTGCTCCTTCCGCGTCACCGAGGCCGTGCATGCCATCGAACGGGTGACGGACGTGCTGGCGCAGGAGCTGAAGATGGACCCGGCCGAGCTGCGCTTCAAGAACTTCATTCAGGCCGACAAGTTCCCCTACAAATCGGCGCTCGGCTGGGAGTACGACAGCGGCAACTACAAGGCGGCGCTGGAGATGGCGCTCGAACGGATCGGCTACACCGAGCTGCGCAAGGAGCAGGCGGAGAAGCGGGCGAAGGGCGAGCTGATGGGCATTGGCATCTGCTCCTTCACCGAGATCGTGGGCGCCGGGCCGTCGAAGGACTTCGACATCCTCGGCATCAAGATGTTCGACTCGGCCGAGATCCGGGTGCATCCGACCGGCAAGGCGCTCGCGCGCTTCGGCACCAAGAGCCAGGGGCAGGGGCACGAGACCACCTACGCGCAGATCGTCGCCGAGGAGCTCGGCATCCCGGCTTCCGACGTGCAGGTCGAGGAAGGCGACACCGACACCGCGCCTTACGGCCTGGGCACCTACGCCAGCCGCTCGACGCCGACCTCGGGCGCGGCCGCGTCGCTCGCGGCGCGCAAGATCCGCAACAAGGCGAAGGCGATCGCGGCACACCTGCTCGAGTGCAGCGAAGCCGACCTCGATTGGGTGCCGGGCAAGTTCTTCATCAAGGGCGTGCCCGACAAGGCAAAGACCATCCAGGAGTGCGCCTTCGCTGCCTACACCAACCTGCCGCAAGGCATGGAGCCGGGACTCGAGGCCACGCACTACTACGATCCGCCCAAC
>DASYJD010000019.1:0-88236 GCA_035996875.1 Thermoanaerobaculia bacterium | reverse complement strand
CATCGCCCTCCCCCCAACCGGGAGAAGAGGGAGAACAGCCAAGAGCAAGCAAGGCCGCCTTTTTTGGCGCTCCCCTCTCTCCCGGCCGGGGGGAGGGCGATGGGAGAGAGGGGTTGGGGGAGTGAGGATCTTGGGCGGGGGAAGCTCCAAGACCAAGTTAAGTTAGCGCCTATGCGGGGGGCTCCCCCACCCAAGACCCTCATCACCCCAGCCCTCTTCTCCCGACCACCCCGTTCCCCTCCCCGGGAGAAGAGGGAGCAAAGCAAGAACGCCCCAGGGGTACCCCTCTCCCGGGGCGGTGGATGGGGAGGTCGGGAGAGGGGCAAGGGGTGAGGGTCTTGGGCGGGGGGAGCTCTCAGGGCAAGTCAGCCCTCCCCGCTACCCGCTACCCTTTCCTAGCCGAGCTCTTACCCGAGCTCCCCCTCCCCGCTCCCACCTCTTCCATCTCCTCCTGGTTCTCGCCTTTGCCGCCGGAGCCATGGATCTGCCCACCCTCGCCGGCCTTGTACAGGGTGCCCTCGGGATTGCGCGGCGGCTCGTTGTACTGCTGCCGGTCGGCCTGCTTGGCAGCCATCTTGTCGCCGAGCCCGGGCGCGATCTTGCCCAGGGTAGTGTCGAGCACCGCGCCCGCACCCACCTTGACGTCGCGCTCGTGATGGGTCGCCGCCTTGAGGATGGCGTCTGCCACCTTCTGCGGATCGATCTTCGGCGAAGGCAGCTTGGCCTCCTGGTTCATGTAGTTCCTGGCATGCTGCGGATAGGGCGTATTGACGGCCGTCGGCTGAATGAGCGTGATCGAGACCGGCGCCTTGTCCACCTCTTCGATCTCGACCCTGAGAGCGTCGGTGAATCCCTTGACCGCGTGCTTGGATGCCGAGTACATGCCCTGCAGGGGAACCACTGCTTCCGAGACTTCGCTACCGACATTGATCAGGGCGCCGCCCTCCCGCCGCAGGTGGGGTAGCGCGGCGAGCGAGCCGTTCACGACGCCCCAGAAGTTGGTGTCGAACAGCCGGCGGCTGTCCTCCTCGCTGACCTCGTCCAGACGGCCATAGATCGACACGCCGGCATCGTTGACCCAGGTGTCGATGCGGCCGAACTTGCCGATGGCGGCCTCGGCCACCTTTTCGACCTGCTGGCGGTCGCCGACGTCGGCGGCGACGGAGATGGCGTCGCCTCCCGCGTCCTTGATGCCCTTGACGATCTCGGTGAGGGTCTGCTCGCTGCGTGCCGCGAGAACGAGCTTGGCACCCGCGGCGGCGGCCGACACGGCCGTCGCGAGGCCGATGCCACTCGAGGCGCCGGTGATGACGATGACCTGTTGATCGAGGGGTTTGAATTCGAGTGAATCCGACATGCTGTCCTCCTTGATGATCCGCCGGCCAAAGGCGGCGGCGGCACGTGTTGAGGATTCAGCGAGGCTGCAACCTCCGTGCCCGTGCGGGGCCGGAAAACCAGGCGATCGCCAGCAGAACAGCTCCCAGTATCAGCGCTCCCCAGAGGACCCAGGAGATTTTCCGCGGCACCACCGCGGGGGCCTCTCCCACCAGCACGTACCCCGCCCAGAGATCGGGCCGGCGCCAGCGCGGATCATCTCGCAGGTGGCGCTTCGCGGCCCGGAGCGCTTCGGCGGGCGTCTCGCCCCGCCCGAGCTCCCAGTAAAACTGCTGCATGAAGGCAGCGGTGGACGCGTCCCCGACATCCCACAGCGTGGCAACTACGGATTGCGAGCCGGCAGCCAGGAAGGAGCCGGTGAGGGAGGCCAGCGCCTGCCCGTCCTCGCCCGGCCCCAGGGCCGTGCGGCAGGCGGCGAGCACGGTGAGAGTCGAGCGGTCGTCGAGACGGGCGATCTCGTCCGGCGTCAGCAGGCCGTCGTCGCCGCCGGAGGAAGCCAAGAGGATCGCGGCCCCCCGGCCCGGCCGCTCGTCGATCACCGTGTGGGTGGCGAGGTGGACCACCCGCGCGCCACGGGCCACGGCGTCCCGGAAGGCACGCTCCGTCGCTTGATCGCCCTGGATCTCCACGCTCCGGCCGCCGAGAAGCCGGGCTGCCATCCCGATCTCCCGGCCCGCGGCGGCGAGGCGCGCCAGGCCGAAGCGCTCCACCAGCAGGTCCCGAGGACTCCTGGGACCGTCGCCGGGCCGCGTCAACCGCGGATCGCCGATCCCCAGAAGCCGGATCTCGGTCGAAACCACCTTCCTAGGCCGCCCTGCCAGCGTCGAAGCGCTCGGCAGATAGCTCACGGTCGAGCCCTCCACCAAGGGTGCTCCCGGGTGACGAGGATCTTCCAGCAGCTCGAACGGGAGATAACGCAGGGCGCCATCCGGCGCGATGCGCAGCGGCTCGTCGCCCTGCGGGAGCGCCCCGGCCGGCTCCAGGAGCCGACGGGAAAGACCGGCCACGACGGCGGCCGGCGGCGCCTCGCCATGCGAAAGGGCGCGATGGACGGCCGCCGCGGCATCCAGGACCGGCAGCGAGGGGCCGAGATCCCGGAAACCGATGCCGTCGCGGCGGATCGCCCAGAGATAGAGGTCCTTCTCGCCCAGGAAGTACTCCAGCACCGCGCCTTCTTTCACCCGGGAGCGCAGAGCCGCCGCGCCGAGGGGAGCCGCCGGCTGGCGGCCGGCGCCCAGGACGTCCAGCAGGTCCCGGGCCTTGGCGCGCTGGACGATCTCGAGGGCCCGCTCGCCCCAGCCCTTCCCGGGCTTGCGCCGGTCGAGCTCGCCGAGAGTGTCCACCGTGGCGGCGTAGACCGCCCGCTTGTCGCCGAAGTAACCGGCCCGCCGGGGCCGGGCTATGGCGGACCGCACCCGCTCGATCTCCTCCAGGGCGTGCTCGAAGTGATCGAGCCCGCCGCGCAGGTCGCCGCGGGCGCGAGCGATGCGGCCCAATCCCGCCCGCGCGGACCACTTCCCCTCGGCCGAGCCGCTGGCCTCGGCTGCGGCAAGGCAGCGGCGGTAGGCGACTTCCGCCTCGCCGAGCCGGCCCCTCTCCAGGAGAAGACGGCCGAGGTAGAAGAGGTCCTGCACCTCCTCCGTACGGTCGCCGCTCTCTTCGGCCAGGCGCAGGGCTTCGCGGTAGGCGGCCTCGGCGCCGCCCGGATGCTCCAGGTTCAGGTGCTCGGCGAGGGCCAGGTTCAGCCAGGCGTTCGAGAGCGCCGCCGTGTCCCCTGCGCGGCGCCAAGCCTCGATCCCCTCCCGGAACGAGGCCTCCGCCTTCACCGGATCTCCCAGGTTGCGGTAGATCACCCCGGTGTTGACGAGGAGGGAAGCGCGCCGGCCCGGGTCCGGCTCCCCGCCTTCCGCCAGCAGGCCCTTATAGAGGTCGAGCGCTTCGCGGTAGGCTCCCACCTTTTCCAGGACGACCCCCTGATTCAAGTGCGCGATCCACACCTGCCCGGCCGCCCAGGGCTGACCTCGGTGATGGCTCGCCAGCGCCTCGGCCTGGGCGTGGAGGTCCAAGGCCGCAGAGTAGCGGCCGGTGGCGATCGCCAGCGACCCCAGGTTCGAAAGATTGATGACCTCGCCCTCCGCGTCCCCCCGGCGGCGGTTGACCTCCAGCGCCTCGCGGAAATGCCCCTCAGCCTCCACCGTCTCACCGAGCCCCTGAAGAACCCAACCCAGGTTGTTGAGAGCCTGCGCCAGAGCTTCGGAATCTCCCGCCCCACGGCTCAAGCGCAGTGCCTCGCGGCAATCCGGTAGCGCCTCGCGGTACTCCCCCAGATTCATCTGGATCACGCAGGCGTTATTGAGGGCCGTGTCTGCCACCGCCGGATCGGCCGCCCCCACGGCCGCTGCCACGGCGTGGTACTCCCGAAGCGCCTCCTTCAGCCGGCCGGCGGTGTGGAGCTGCAGGGCGCGATCCATCGAAGGACCCGCGGCGAGGACAGCGGCGGGGAGGAGGAGTCCCAGAGTAAGGACGCCGGGGATTGGAATCGATCTGGGCACGGAAGATTCTAGGCCGAGCCTCGCCGCGGCTCACCGCGACGGCCTCGGAGGCCCTATGATATTTTGGTTGCTACTTGGAATCGAGGTGCGGTCTCGGTGGGGAGAATCGAGGCTCTTGCGGACGCCGCGGAGATATTGAGCAGCTCTCAGCCCGCGTGGCGTCAGCTTTCACTCCTTCTCGAACACGGGCGCGAGCTCCTCGGCCTCGACGAGCTCTGTGTGCTCGTTCGTAACCGGTCGTCCGGCGAGCGGCTCACCCGAGCCGCGCGAGCCGGGCTTGGCGGTGCCCCGCCGCGTCCCGAGGCGGCCGAGATCGACCTCGTCGCGCCGTTGCTGGAGCCCTGGGACCGCGGCGGCCACGGTGCTCCACAGTCCGCGCCCGCGTTGGCGTTGCCGGTCCGTGTGCATGGTGCCGTGCAGGGGGCCCTGGTGGCGCACTCGGCAGGCACGCCGCTCTCCGGCGAAGACCTCGCGACCCTCCTGGCCTATGCTGCTTTGGCGGCCCCTCTGGTCGCCGCTCTCGGCGAGGAAGACACGGCAGGACGCTCGCGGCTCGACCGATTGTCCGAGATCGCTCGCGTCGTGGGGTCCGGGGGCGACGCGCGGACGCTCTTGAAGGAGGTGTGCCGGACGACGGCGCGGCTGTGCTCCGCCGACCGGTGCGCGGTCTTCTTGTGGAGTGCCGCCACCGGCGAGGTCACTCCGGCGACGTCGCAGATGGCCCGCCACCACGCCGAGCCCGAGGCGTGGGAACAGTTCAAACGGATGGGACGCCGCCGTGCCGCCGAGATGCCGTTCGTCGAAGCCGTGGCGCGCGGCCGCCGGCCGCTGGCGATCGCCGACGCCCGGGGATCGGAGCTGATCGACCAGGAGTGGGTTGCCAGCTTTGGGTTGAAGTCAGTTCTGGGCGTGCCGCTGATCTCCGGTGGCCAGGTGTTCGGAGTCCTGGTGCTGGACAACACCTCCGACGGCCGCCCGTTCACCCCGGAGAGCATCGAGCTCGCCGCCGCTGCCTCCGAGTACGTGGCGAGCGGGCTCGAGCGCGCCCTCCTGCTCGAGGAGATGGAGCTCCGCCTGAAGCGGACGCAGGCGAGCCTGGAGATCGCCCGCGCCCTCGGCTCCGCTCGCGAGCTCAAACCGATCCTCAACGAGATCTCGCAACTGGCCGCCCGGGCGTGCGGCATGGACCGCTGCTCGATCTATCGCTGGCAGCAAGAGCGGTTGATCCCGACGACCTCGCAGTTCCGCGACGGGCGGACCGACGAGACGCTGTGGCGGTTGTTCAAAGGGCTCGGCGCCTTGCCGGTGGAGGAGTTCCCGGCCTTTGCCGAGGCCATCCGCTCGCGCACCCCCACCGTCGCCAACGAGCCGGACTCCAGCCGGCTGCCGGCGACGCTCCGTCCGCTCGGCCTGCAAGAGGTCCTGGTGGTCCCGCTGGTCCGGCAGAACGAGGTGATCGGCGTGATGGCACTCGACAACGTCGGGCCCCAGCCCCGGCCCGTCAAGCCGCTCCAGGTGGAGATGGCCACCACGATCGCGAGCCAGGTGGCCCTCGTCGTCGAGAACGCATCGCTGCAAGAGGAGACGCGGCGGAGCTTGGTGGAGGCGAAGGCGGCGAGCCGCGCCAAGAGCGAGTTCCTGGCCAATGTGAGCCATGAGATCCGCACTCCGCTCAACGGCGTGATCGGCATGTCGGAGCTCCTCCTCGCCTCGGAGCTCCCCGCCGGTTTCCGGGAATCCCTGGCGGTCATCAAGACCTCGGCGGATGCGCTGCGAGGGCTGATCGACAACATCCTCGACCTGTCCAAGATCGAAGCCGGCCAACTGTCCCTCGAGCGGCTGGACTTCGATCTCGCGGACACGCTCGGCCAGGTGGTCCGCCTGCTGGCGCCGCCGGCCAGAGAGAAAAACATCGAGCTGCGGCTGGACATCGCCGACGGCGCCCCCGAGCGGCTCAACGGCGATGCGGCGCGGCTGCGGCAGATCCTGCTCAACCTGGTAGGCAACGGGATCAAATTCACCGCCGCGGGCTCAGTGAGCCTCCGGGTCGAGCCGGCGGAGCTCGCGGGACGCGACTGTGCGCTCCGCTTCACCGTCCGGGACACCGGGATCGGCATCGCTCCCGAGGCTCAGGCGCGGCTGTTCGAGCCCTTCACCCAAGCGGACTCCTCGATCACCCGCCGCTATGGAGGAACCGGCCTGGGCCTCGCGATCACCGGCCGGTTGATCGAGCTGATGGGAGGAGAGATCGACCTCGAGAGCACGCCGAGTGAAGGCTCGACCTTCCGGTTCGTCCTGCCGTTCGACCACGCCCGGGAGCCGACCCTGGCCGCGATGCCGGCCGCCGAGCCGGGGACCTCACAGGAGCGTCTGCGTGCGCGCTTTCGCATCCTGATGGCCGACGACAATGCGATCAATCGTATGGTCACCGCGCGCCAGCTCGCGGTCCTGGGCTACCGTTTCGAGACGGTGGACAATGGTCTGGAGGCGGTGACCGCTTTCTCCCAACAGCACTTCGACGCGGTGTTGATGGACTGCCGCATGCCGGTGATGGATGGCTACGAGGCGACGCAGCGCCTGCGCCTGCAAGGCCATGGCGGCCACGTGCCGATCATCGCCGTGACCGCCTCCGCCTTGAAAGAGGAGGTCGAGCGTTGCTTCGCGGCGGGGATGAGCGACTATCTGTCGAAGCCGTTCCAGCTCTCCGACCTGGCGGCCGTGCTCGACCGCTGGCTTCTGTGACCGAAGCGATCTCGCGCCTTCGGAGAAACCTCCGGCTCGGCGGGCACGTATTGTGAAGGTCAGGGGAGTGAAGGAGGCTCCCGATCATGCTCAAGCTTCTCGTCTGGCTGGTCCTCTTCATCGTCTGCTGGCCGCTGGCCCTGCTGGCGCTGCTCCTCTATCCGTTCATCTGGCTCCTGTCGTTGCCGTTCCGGCTCGTGGGGATCACCCTCGAGGCGGTCTTCTCCCTCCTGAAGGCGCTGCTGTTCCTGCCGTCGCGGCTCCTCGGCGGCCCGCGAGCCGCTTGAAAGTTGCGGCGTTTCGGGCTGAGACGCCGCGGTCCAAACCGCAATTATTTGGTAGCGCCGGTACGTCGGCGGACGTAGGATTTTTCTTCATCTAACCGGAGCTTGAGGCGCTGCCGAGAAGCTCCGGGTCTGTTGGGCTCGACGTTCATCATCGGGGGGCAAAGACCGATCTTCGGATCGAAGAAAGGGGTTTTGCATGCATTCGCTGAAAAGAAGTTTTTCTCTTGCCCTTCTCGCGGCCGTTCTGCTCGCTTCCGCCGGACACGCGGGAGTCGCCGATGCCAAGTTCCGGGCTGCGGGCGCGAGCGGCATTCCGAACCGCTACATCGTCGTCCTCGAGCCGGACGAGCTCAAGGCGGGGACCGACGACATCGCAGCCCTGCGCGAAGTGACCACCGTGCGCAAGGAGCTCGAAGGCATTTACAAGATCAAGTCTGGAAAAGTCTGGTCGCACGCCGTGAAGGGATTCGTCATCGAAGCGACGGAGGACGTAGCCCGGCGGCTGGCGCGGGACCCGAAAGTCCTCTCCGTCGAGCAGGATGCCGCGGTCCCCATCGACAAGGCCGTCTCCTCGGTGGCTCCCTACTGCGCGACGCAGTGCCTGGGGCCCACCGACCCCCTGCTCACCACATCGCTGCCGAACAACACCCGGGCCTTCCCGACCTCTCCCCAGTCGATCAACTGCAGCAATCCGGACCCCGGCTCGCTGGCCACCTGCATCGACAACTGGGGGCTGGACCGGTCCGACCAGACCCTGCTGCCTCGCGACGGCTTCTACAACTTCACCCATAGCGGCAGCGGCGTTCACGTCTATGTCGTGGACATCGGCATTCTTTCCAACAACCGTGAGTTCACGGGGCGCATCGGCACCGGCGTGAACGAGATCACGGCCGGCGGCAGCCTCGAGGACTGCTCCTGCTATCACCACGGCGCCGCCGTCGCCTCCGTCGTCGGCGGCAGCACGTTCGGCATCGCCAAGGGGGTGACCCTCCATCCGGTGAAGATCATCGACTTCTGCGTGTCGCCGCCCATCGGACCGACCGTGAGCACCTACGTCTCGGCGTTCGACTGGATCATCCAGGACCATACGACGGTGTCCGCGGGTCCCGCCGTGGTCAACCTCAGCGGCGCCAACTGGCCAGAGTACGTCGGCACCGTCGCCTTCGCGAACAGCGTCAAGAGCGTCATCCAGCACGGGATCTCCTTCGTGCAGTCCGCCGGCAACCAGGGGGACGACGCCTGCACCTATTCGGTCCACAGCCCGGATCCCACCGTCAACGTGCCCGACGCCATCGTCGCGGGTGGGTACACGGAGCTGCACGTCGACGGTCCGCTCCGCAACGGGCGCTGGGTGGCGGACTACAGCGATCCGCTCTACGGGGGCACCTCCACCACCTTCGGCGAATGTGTCCATCGGGCGCCCGGCGCCCGGCCGGACTACTGCGGCTCCAACTACGGGAGCTGCGTCTCGCTCTGGGCCCCCTCGCAGTACATTATCACCGCCGGTTGGGATCAGGACCCCTCCCACACCGGCGCCTATTGCCTGTTCACCGGGACCTCCTTCGCCGCGCCGCATACCACGGGCGCCGTGGCCCTCTATCTGCAGAGCCATCCGACGGCGACCCCCGCACAGGTGAAGGCGGCGCTTGTCGCCGGCGCCGTGCCCAACGTCCTGCAGTCCTCCGGCGCGAACAGCATCAACGCGGGCTCTCCCAACCTGCTGCTGCAAGTCGTGCCTTGACCTAGCCCTCCTCATCCGCCGCTCCGGGCCGTCTCGCTGGCCCGGAGCTCCCCGGCGGCGTTCGGGCTTTTCGAAACTTCCGCTCTTCGGCCTGAAACGTTCGGGCCTTCCCCTTCGTCTACCCCTCTGGATGCTGACGGCTTTCGACGATACCGCCCATCGCTATCGCGGCCGGGTCTACTCCTTCGCCCGCTACCTGCTCTCGAACCGGGAGGAAGCGGAGGACGTGACCCAGGAGGTGCTGCTGCGTCTCTGGCGGCACCAGGACGGTGTCGAGGAGGAACGCCTCGGCGCTTGGCTGCTGCGGGTGACCCGCAACGCATGCTATGACCTGCTGCGGCGCCGCCGTTCGGACGCCACGCAACCAGGGATGGCGGCGAGCCTCGACGACGAGGCGGCCCAGGAGCTGACGAGCGCCGAGCCCGACCCGCAAGCCCAAGCCGAGGCCGCGGATTTCCGCCGCCGCCTGCTATCGGCGCTGGAAGAGCTCGGCGAGCCGTACAAGAGCATCATCATCCTGCGGGAGGTGCAGGGGCTGGCTCACCGGGAGATCGGCGAGGCGCTCGGCATCCCCGAGGTCACGGTGCGGGTTCATCTGCACCGCGGCCGCAAGAAGCTGCGCGAGCAGCTTCGGGAGGCGAACCCATGAATCGACACGACGACGACCTCAAATGCCACGACGCGCTCGACCTCCTCGAGCCCTACGTGGACGGCGACCTGGAAACGGCCGAGGCCGAGCGCCTGCGGTCCCACCTGGAAAGCTGCCGCGCCTGCGCCGCCGAGCTCGTACTCGCTGAGCGGATCCAGCGCGAGCTGCGTGCGCTTCCTCAGCTCGACTGCCCGCCGGAGATCGTGGAGCGGGTACGCCGCGAGGGCGCTCAGGTGCTGTCCTTCCGTTCGCCTGCACGACCACGGGGTCCGGCCCTGCCGTTCCGCATCGCGGCCGCGGCGGCCCTGCTCGCCGTGGCCCTCGGCGGCGGAATCTTCTTCGTGCGCTCCCAGCAGCAGCCCCGGCAGCCCAGCGCCGCGGAGGTCGCCCGCGCGACCCAGCAGGCGCGCTACGCCCTGGCCTACCTCGGCAGGGTAAGCCGGCAGGCCAGCCTCGACGTGCGGGACGACGTGATCGCCCGCCGCGTCGTGCTGCCCGCCGCCCAGAGCGTCTCTCACTCGATCGGAATCTCTCTAGGCGAGGCGCCGGAGAAGCCTGCTCCCGCCCGGGACGAACAGGCCCAGTAAGGAACTCACACCATGCGCAAGACCCTCCTCCCCCTCGTTTTTTACCTCGCCGCCTCCGCCGCCCTGGCGCAGCCGCCACCACCGGGGTTGGTGCCGCTCGACGAGCTGAACCTGTTTCCCCGCGACCAGTTGAGCGTCGAGGTGAACCTCGCCGGGGGAATGCTGCATCTCATCGCGGCGGCCGCCGAGGACGATCCCGACTTCTCTGCCATCGTCGGCGGCCTGCAGTCGATCAACGTCCAGGTCTTTCCCCTCAAGGGGGTCAAGGCGGAATCGATCAAGCCGAAGATCGACCACGCCGTCCAATGGCTGGAGAGCCGCGGTTGGAAGGTCAACGTGCGGGTCCGCGATCAGGGGCAGGAGACCTTCATCTATATGAAGGAGCAGAGCGGCAAGATCGTGGGACTGACCGTGCTCACCTTCAAGCCCGGCGAAGAGGCTGCGGTGATCAACATCGCCGGCCGCATCGATCCGGCCCAGATCGGCCGCGTGGGACAGAAGCTTCACCTGCCGCAGCTCGAAAAGATACCGGCCCGGCCCAAGAAGCCGAACTGAGAGCCATTTTCTTCAAGGAATCCAGGGAGATTACGACCATGAACCGCCAGACGGTCCCGTTTCTCATCGCCCTCGCGCTCGCCGCCCTGACGACGGGCTGTGCGGGCGGCCCCTCGGTCGACACCGTGCGCTGGGAGATCGAGCGCCGCATCCCCGAGGCCCGCTTCGAGCCGGAGGAGCACATCCGTCTCGGCCGCATCTCCATGGGCCTCATCCATGGCATCCTGCGCATGGTGCCGGACGCCGAAGAGGGCCGGCAGATCGTCAACGAGGTCCACCGGGTGGAAGTTGCGACCTACCGGGTCAAGTCGCTGCCGAACCTCGACCGGCTGGACCGGCTGGGTAGTGAGACCGGCTTCGAGCACGACCTCGCCCGCGCCGGCTGGACCATGGCCGTGCGCACCCGCGACAAGGGCGAGCGTACCTGGATCTTCCTCCACGACGGCGAGGGTGGGAGCCTGAGCAACCTCTTCGTCGTGTCGCTCGACAAGAGCGAGTTGACCCTCGTCCGCCTCGACGGCCGGCTCGACCGCGCCTTCGCCGCCGCCGTCGCCGAGCACCCGCAGAAGATGGCGAAGCAGATCGGCGCCGGAGATTAGCTTACCGGCAGCCAGCGCACCGGCCAGGTGACCTCCAGGAGCGGCACGCGCTGTGCGTTCATCCAGGTGATGCGGACTCCTGGCGAGACGGTTCGCACCACCTCCTGACGGAGCTCGCCGAAGGTATCCAGATCTGACGCCGCCACTTCGAGGAGGAGCTGACGCGACAGCTCGTCGTACCGTTCCGCGATGGGCTTGCCGGGGCCGTCCTTGGCCTGCCTCGGGTGCAGGTCGGGAAGGGTCTGGATCACGACGCCGTTGACCTTCCGCTCCGCGGATTTCAGCTCGCCCGCGTTCCAGAAGCCGGCGGTCGCCGCCGGCCCTCCACCGGTCACAGGGAAAGTCTTTTCGAGAACGGCTCTGATCAGCGGGCCGGGCTTTGCGGTGCCGTTGCCGAGCCAGGCTGCCCGAGAGATGCCTGCCTGGAGGAACGCGATGGCGGCAGGCAGGTCACCTTCGGCTCCGCCCCTCAAACGCAGAACGTCGCGGCCGTAGTCCACCCAATCCGAGGCGTCGCTGGACATCAAAAAGGCGGGGTTGACGTCCAAGACCTTGTCGTCGTTGGCGTCCTCGCCGTTGCGCAGCACGCGGACGCGCACCCGCTGGTACTGCCAGACGTCATCCAGAACGGCGATGTGCAGCAGCCGCTTGCCGTCATCCAGGGGCTCCGCCCCATCCACCGCCTGGATCCGCATCAGCTCGGCGGCCAGCACCCGGCCTACGCCGCCGGCCGGAGCGGCCTTGCCCGGCTCGAGCTCCCATCCGGCGAGCCCTTTGAGCGAGAAGGTGGCGGTCGTGTCGCGGCTCTCTGCCGGCACTGCGGGGACGAGGAGCGCTGGGAGCGACATCCGCGCCTCCGTGACCACGTCCTTCAATGCCATGGGTGCCGTCGGCTTCTGGACCGGATTGTCGCGGCTCCCGTCGCCCTCGTCGCGGCGGCAGTGATAGAGGAACCACTGCTTCAGGCCCTGATTGAACTTCGGCTCGGACACCGCCGGTGTAGTCTCGCTCGCGAACGGCGCCGGGCCGCGCTCGACATAGATCTCGAACACATCGGTGCCGAAGTCCCCCTCCTCGTCTGCCTCGACGAGGAAGTAGTAATGGGAGAGATAGGAGTCGAGATGGTGCCAGCCCGGGGCGTCGCTGGCTCCGACAGCGGCGCGCCGGCCCGGCTCGGGCGTGGCCACGAGGCTGCCCTGGGCGGCAATCTTTCCCTGTTTGAGGTGGACCTTCTCGGGCATGGCCGCCGCCAGCCGCGCCGCGAACTGGCCGTCGAGGTTCACGGGGCCGGCGTCCGGAAAGACCGGCAGCAGGCGGGCCAGCCGCGTCTGGCCGGTTCCGTCGTCGATGGGCTGCATGGGCTTCGGAACCCGCGGGAAGCTGCGGGAGGGGAGCAGGTAGCGCCGCCGCAGGACGTTGCCTGCCTTGTCCTTCTCCACCCACTGAGGGTTGTAGTGGACGACGTTGGCTTCCAGGCTGCGCATCGCCGGCCGAACGGGATCCTCGGCGAAGAA
This sequence comes from Thermoanaerobaculia bacterium, assembly GCA_035996875.1. Classification (GTDB taxonomy): domain Bacteria; phylum Acidobacteriota; class Thermoanaerobaculia; order Multivoradales; family UBA5704; genus DATARR01. The sequence continues at coordinate 75,615 of DASYJD010000019.1, read as the reverse complement.
AAAGGCCTGCTCCACCAGGTCCTCACCCGTGCGAGCCCGGGCCGCGCCGCGCTTGGAGATCTCGGCGGCCTGGCGAGGTGTGCCCGGTGGCTTCGCCGCGTCATAGACGTTCTCGGCGATCTCGAAGTCGTTGTCGTAGCTCTTGTCGTCCAGCACGTCGACCAGGAACCGCTGGTTTCCCCGGCCGAAGAGACGGGAGAAGGGAAAGCGGTCGGCGTCCTTGTCGGGCAGCTCGCCGGCCGGCGCGTCGCGGATGGTCTTAGTAACCTCCAGAGTGTAGAGCCGGTCGCTGTAGCTGCCGGGATCGAAGACTCCCACGGCGATGGCCTTGGCCGTGGCGAACAGGGTCGGGTCCGCGGTCAGCAGCTCGCGCATCACCTTCCTGCGCTCGGTATCGACGTCATCCGCGAGCTTTCGCACACTGCGGAACAGCTCATCTTCAGCCGCGGCCGTGGGCGTGCCTTCGACCCGGTCCAGCAGAGCCGTCAGCAGGTCGGCGATCCCACCGGGATCGGCGACGGCCTTACGGGCTTCGTTGCGCTGAACCCAGGCCGACGCCGCATCCTCCGGATTGACGTCCACCTCGTCCAGAGCCCGGCCGCGGGCGATCCCAGCGAGGATCGAGGTCAAATACTCGGCGTACTCCAGCGTCGTCCGTGGATCTCCGAGCTCGGGATGGGTCTTCAGCGGCCGGAAGGCCCAGGGCACATAGAAGAGGTCGGCCACCCGCGGCTCCTTCGCCGCCAAGCCGGTCGGAAAGTTCAGGTAGGGATAGCTCTCGCCGAAGAGCTTGCGCCCGCGGTCGCGATCGAAGCCTTTGATCCCATCGCGGGCGGCGAGGCTCGCCTGATAATCCTCGTCATCGGAGGCGATCCAGGCGAAGGAGTGGCGCACCGGTGAGTCCAGAGACTCCAGGGCCGCGTGCAGCTCGTCGCGCGCCTCCTGGCGAGCCGTGGAGGCTTTGCTGAAGATAAAGTCAGCGTCGGGATCGGCTTGGCCGCTCATGCCCTTGTTGGGCTCCAGCGGCACGAAGGAGTCGGCCGTGGCGGCGACCTCGGTTCCGATGGCCCGCGTCGACGGCCGGTCCACCTGCAATCCGAGACGGATGACGTTGGTGGTAGCCGTCAGCGAGTCGCCGGCTGGGCGCTTGCCGGCATCCCAGCTCCACACCGCCCCAGCGAGCGGTAGGGACGGCAAAGGCAGGCGAGTGGTGACGGCTTTCAAACGCTGAACGAAGTCCGCGAAGGTCGCTCCCAGGAGTTGGGCGAACGGCGCCTTCTCGGCAGTGGTCAGCACATGGGTCGCGGCGCCGTCGAAGCGCAAGTGGGTGGCCACGCCCGGAAACTCGACGGCGGTGTCCGGGTCCGCGACAGCCAACGGCCTGGGTGGGTTGATCGTATTGTCGAAATTCCAACGCTCCAACCGCAGGGTAACGTTGCCGGTTGCAAAGTCCGAGAGAGCCTCGTAGAGAGCGCGCAGGCGGGCGGGTCCGCCGGCATCGCTGCGCGCCAGCGCCTCCAGCACGTACGACGGCTCCAGGCGTATGACGATCGCTTCCGGGCTTCCCGGCCGGTGATCGTAGGTGAGCGCCGGCTTCGGCTGCGGCTGCGCGCCGGAGACCGCGACGGGCAGCGACAGCGCGGCCAGGTTGCGAACATCCGTCGAGAGAGGAAAGGCGAGGCTCAATCGGCCGTCCAGGGGCACCTTGTGGCTGTACTGGTGTTCGGCGGTCCCAACCAGCGCCCAGGGCTCACCCGCCGTGACGAAGGCGGCGTAGTGACTCTCCTCGGAATCGTCCGCCTCGCCCTGGATCTCTTCGGAAAACTGATGGGCCAGCCAGTAGCTCTGAAGCGGCGCGCCAGGATCCGGAATCGCGTTGCGCGAGGGCTCGTCGGGCTGGCCCGCACCCTGGGGGGGCAGAGGCGCCAGGGCTGCCGGAAAATGAAGCTGAATCTCTCGTCCGCCAGGCCCATGCAGAGCGGCCCTCAGCTTGTTGAAGTTGGCGAAGTGCCCGACGATGGGGTCTGCCGGCGAGGAATCGTCCGCGAAGGGGACGGACTTCGGCGGCACCGGGTTGTAGGTGAGCCCGAAGCGCTCCAGCAGCCGCTCGGCGGACCGGCTGACGCGGTAATCGAAATGATGGGCGAGCACCATCATCGGCCCCTGGGGATCCGTGCCGGCCAGGACATTGAAACGCTCGCCCGCGTTGACCGGGCGGACGAAGTCGATCACCGGGTCCTGTTTCGACTTCGGGGGAGCTTCCTGCTCCGGCGTCTTTGGCAACAAGTCGTGAAGCTTTCCTTGAGGATCGGAGACCGTCAGCACAGTCACTGCATCCTTCGTATCAGGGTCCTCGCCGCGAATCTCGAAGCCCAGGAACTGATCCAGCAAAGGAAAACGCCGGGCCACGGTCGAGCCCACCGCCGCCTGCTCCACCCACAGCTCCGCCTTGGAAACCTCGTCTTTCGTGCCCAGATAGCGCCGCAGAGTTCCCAACTCCTCCGGCTGATAGGCGCCGCTCAGCGTCAGCTCGTAGACGTGGCCGCCGGGAGCCGGCTTGGAGAGAGAGACCTCCCGCACCCGCATCTTGAACCGGACGTAACGCTTCCCCGGGAAGGTGCCATCTGCCAGCTCGCCAGGATTGAGGAGGAATCGTTGCGGATTGAGACGCGTCAGCGCCTTCCCCGTCGGCGGCGCTTCGAAGCGTGCCGTGGCGTCGAGAGCGTCGAGCAGCGAGCCCGGCACGGCGAAGACCGTGTCGTTGGTCCCCTCCAGAACAAGCCCGGTCGACTGCGCGCGAGCGTTGCGCGGCAGGAACCAGACGCGGCCCGCGGGGAACTTCGGATCGCGCAGAGCGCCCACGGAAAACCGGCGGTCCGCCGCGGCAAGCCGGGCCGCCTCCCGACGGAAGGCGAGGAGCCGCTCCTCGAACGGGTCCTCGGCGGGCTCGTTCAGGAACAGCGGATTGGCCCCGACCGTCAGCTCCTCCACTTCGAAATGATCAATCGCGGTGCCGGCCGGAATGGGACCGATGCGGAACACCTGCCCGGCGAGCGAGTGGACGTTGGTCACCAGCCAGGGATCGGTCGTACTCTCATCCTTCGGGAGCACCACCATGAAATCTTGGATGGGGTTCTGAGCCGGTTTCGGCCAGCGCAGGCGCTCGCCAAAGCCGTAGAGGCGGCCGAGGGCTTCAACGGCCTGTTTCTCGCCATCTAAGCCGGCCCCGTTGAGAAACTCCTTAAGCTGCTGCCAGAGCTGCTGATGATAGCTCGCCGCCGGGCTCGGAAAGAGCGCCGCGCCATGAGCCCGGATCTCGTCCGGCGAGTAGCGGAAGCTCGGCGGCTGGAGCCGTGGCTCGTTCGCATAGTCCTTGGTATTCCAGAGTAGCTCCATCAGCTTCCGGAGCGGGCTCGGGTTGCCGGGCAGCAGAAAGTCCTCCCAATGCTTCCGGCTGTTGTCCGCCGTCACGCCGGGCGCGAAGAACGTGTCCAGGATTCCCTGTTCCAGAACCGAGACAGGTGACTTCCGCAGTGTCTGCATCAGGCCGTACGCCCAATCGAAGAGCTGGCGCACCTGCGCCGAGGAGAGATGCTCCCAGGTGCGGATGGCCCGGCTCATGGAGTTGCGGGCCGCGAATTCCGGCCAGAGGTTGGCCGCCAGACGGAATGGCCCGGGCTGCGAGAGGTCGCGAGCGAGCTCGCTCCGCCCCACGACCGTGCCCGCGTTCTCCCAACGGACCTTGAAGCTCATCGCGGCGTCCGGAGGGAAGGGCACGGGCGTCACCGATACGGGAGAGGGAACCCCGCGTAGCATCGCGGCCAGATCCTTCCCGGCCAGCGCGACTCGCCCCAGCTGGTTGAGATCGGCCACGCTCCATCCCAGATACTCGGGCAAAGAGGGCGATTCCTCCACGCCCACGCCGCCACCTCCACGGATCAGAAGCGGCTGGAGCACGGCATAGTAAAAGTTGCGGTCGTGGGAGTAATCCTCGGTTCCGGCGAGCCCGTCCGGTGCCCGGTAGGCGCCGGCGTGAAACAGGTCGATGGCGACGTATAGTTTCATTTCACCCATCCTGGCGAGGTCAGTTGAGGAGAAGCTGCCCGGAAACGTGCATCTCGAAGTGGCCGCTCACCTCGAAAGTGAAGCTGAAGAATCCCGAGCCGATGCGGCAGGAGGCGGAATAGCCGGCGCTGAGGGTGGCCTCATAGGCAAACGTGCTGTTGGCGTGCGGCAGGTAGTGCAGCTCGCCGGCGATCGCCGCCTGCACGGAAACGCGGAAGCGTGCCGACAGCACCCAGACCTCGATGCCGCCGTCGCCGTAGGCCCAGATGCCCAGGACGCCCCGGACGTCGACTTCCTGGATGCTCCCCTTGAGAGGGTTGTCGCCGCCGGCCGGCGAGAAGACGATGCGCCCTTCCAGAATGCCGAAGATGCCGATGCCCGCCCGCGCCCACACCCCTTTGCCCGGCGTGCCGAAGCCGACGGCGTAGCCCAGGTAAAACCCGGCGCCCGCCCCCAGCACCAGACTCTGGGTTCCCGCCGGCGCCAACTGGTGCCGCTTCTCGAAATAGAGACCGAACTTCGCCTCGTAGGTTCCCAAGGGCACCGTGAAGGCTCGTTCCCAGAGATAGGCGGAGCCCTGCTTCCAGGGAAAGCCGAAGTCGAGCAGAAAGTCCCAATTGAAACCCCACTCGAGCCCTACCTCGCCGGACTGCATGGGGCCCAGCAGGTCGAGAGCCGGCAGGCGCAGGTTGGTGCGGAAGCGGTCCAATTCCCGCGTCGGTCCCGGGATATAAGCGAGCTCCAGAAACGGCGTGCCGAAGAGCGTCTGCACGATCGGGCCGCGCAGCGAGATGCCATAGTAGTGCTGGTCGTGGAGCACGAAAGTTCCCTGCTCCACGATGTCCCCCAAACGGAAGCTCGCGCCAAAGAGCCAGGAATCGTCGTTCAAAATCTGCGCCGCGATCTTCTTGCTCGTCGTGTCTACCAGCCCGTCGAGGAGCTTGGGAGCGTTCGAATCGAACTTCGATCCAAGAAGGTGGTCAAGGATGCCGCGGTCCAGCCCCAAGTTGTGGGCCAGCAGCAGCCAGTAGATCTGGAAAAAGTGATCGTTCTTGTTCGCGTCCGCATACCAGCCGAGCACCGCCCGTCCTTCAGCGTCCTTGAGATCGGTCGACTGAGCCATGAGAAGCTGGAGCTGCGCGGAATCGGGCAACGGCGACCAGCCGAGGATGGAAAGGCGCGGATTCCTGACATAAATGGCGGCCGCCTTGCGGTGGTCGTTCATCTCGAACAGTCCGAGGAACAGCTTTTCGATCTCCAGCTTCACGACACCGAACAGGTCGATGCTGAGCTCGCTCATGTCCAGCCCACCGAGACCGATGGCGATCTCCGGGAGCTGGCCGACTCCTCGGAAGACGAGGCCGATCAGCATTTCCAGTTTGAGGCGTGAGAGCCCCGTGCCGCCGAAGCGAGGGAGCTTGCCGAAGTCGATCTCGCAGCGCAGGTAGGGGAAGGTAAAGATGCCGTCGGTCTTAAAGCCGTGGAGCCATTGATATCGATCGAGCAACGGCTGCAACTCGGCCGCCGCTTCGCCGATGCGCCGCAGAAATCCCATACCGAAAGGTTTCAGCTCGATACCGCCCCACAGATTGAGCACCCGAGGACGCGGCAGGTTGAAGGAGAGCGCGGGAAACTCGAAGTTCAGCAGCCGGGCGAGTCCCATGCGCAGACCCCCTCCGCCTTCCAGGCTCGGAAGAAGGATGCGGAAGCCCTGCAACCCGATGCGGTCGACCATCTCGCCGAGATCGATCGAAAAACCCGAGCCCAGGCCCTCAAGGCTGAGGCCGTCCCACTTCTGGAGGAGGACGTCCCCGTCGATCTCAATCGACGTTCGCCCTTTGTTGGTCGCCACCCGCATGGCGCGGAAGACGAACGACTTTACGAAGGCGAGATTGACTTTGAGCTCGGCCGGTTCGGGAAGCCAGGCTGCGAACTCGAAAGAGCTGCCGCCGGTGTCGCCTTCCCGTTGGCGCGGCAGAGTGCCGCGCACGAGGATCTCCTTGAACTGCCCGTCCTCCCGTCCCCACAGATTGCGGATATCGAGCTGAAGCGCCACCTCTCCCGCCACGAGCCGAGTGTTCCTGATCGTGGCGTCGAATTTGATAAGCGTCAATCCGGTATCGCCGAGAGCCGCCTTGTCCGCGGGCTGGGCCTCCTTCTCCTGGAAGATTCGGGCGTAGACATCCAGCTTATCGTCCAGGAGATCCGGTTTGGCGCCACCGAGCGCCACATAGACGATCGGTAACTGGCTGAGGCCGGCGAGGTTCGCGAGTTGTATGTCCTCGCCGATGTCAGCCGTCGGCCGGACGATGAGGACGCCCCGCCAAGACGGCCGGCGGATCTCGAGATCGAGATCCGAGAGAAACTGCGGCAGATCCTTCGGGAAGCCCAGTGGGTTTTGCCGCCCACTACTCTGATAGCTCGCCTCGATCTCTCCCAAGATGTCGTCGATCGAACGCTGGCCCGTCAGCTTGACGATGACCGAGCTGTCGCCGTCGAGCACGAATTTCCAGGCTTTCTGCTCCGCCACGCCGCAGAGGGGGAACTGGTGGTTCCACAACCGGTCCCAGAGATCGTCGGGCTTCTGGGTGCGCTCCAGACGGAAACGGCGGGTAAAGAAGATGTACTCCGGCGGCTCACTGGGCATGCGGCGCAGGAAGTCGAGCCCGGCCTCCACGTCCAGCAGGGTTCCCATGAGATCGGGCCGGGCCGCCTTGAACTCGGCGAAGAGCCGCCGTAGATCAGCATCCGCCTCAGGCTTGAGCAGCCGCCGGTAGACGTCACCGGTGAATGCAAATCCGTATTTGCGCCGCAGGGCTTCGAGAGAAGCGGCCGTTCGCCAGAGATCTGCCACGGCCACGAAGATCGGATCCATTCCCTGGACGGTGGGAGAGAGAAAGCCGGAGAGAAGATCGCCACCGGCGGCCGGCCTGGGGATCAATCCCGACTGCTGCGCCCGGGAGTAGAGAGCCGGTCCGGCCGGCGACCAGAGGGCATCGAGAAACGCCACGGTCAAGGGGGCTGTGGCGGTCTCCCAGAGGTTGCGGAAGGTACCCGGACTGATCCCTGGCGGAATGAGAGGCCGGAGCTGGGCGATCTCCGTGTCCACGAAGGTCTCCAGGGTGCGGCTGCCATAGAGTACCTCCTGCGCCGCCTTCAATATGACCCCAAGCTCGGCGTCCAAGACTCCGCTTTTCGGGCGTGCCTCGCCCAGGATCTCCCGCAGGCGCGCCCGCAGCTCGGCCTCTGCGGGCGTCGACGTCCGCGAATACCAGAGCTTCTGGAACGCCAGCAGCCCGTCGCTGAAGCTGGCCGAGCCCTCGAGAGCCGTGCGCAGGGAGGTCCTGGTCGCTTCGACCCGATCGCCGCCATGGATGAAGTCGACGGCCGTGGACACGAGAGCGACGCCGGTACGCGCGGTTTCAGCCGCGGAGTTTGCCCGACCGGGAGGCAGGTCGAGGACGGATTGGAACGGTTGCACGGCGAGGGGCGCCACTTCGAACCCCGAGACGTGCGTCTGATTGTCAACAGGTTTCACATCAAACACGGCGTTCGTGGGGTGCGCGAACTGCTGGTCGAGCTCGTGCAGCCAGGGAATGGTGTCCGCCAGAATGTGACCGTGAAGAACCTTTCCCGTCTCATCCGACAGGTTGGCGAGGGCGTAGGACGTGTCGATGAGTGGCACTCGCAAGGAGGCTCCCGCCTTTGGCTCGGCTCTGCGCATTCCAATCGTGGACACGCCCGGTTTCTCCGCCACTTCGGGGTAGACGTCGCGCTCCTCGAGCTGGGTGTTGAGCCGCCATTGGCTGATATCGCCGAAAGCCAGCTCGGTCTTGGTGAACAGCCGGCCGAGGTCCTGGACATCGACGTGCGAAGTGTGCAGCGTGCCGTCCACGTGCTCCGCCGTCGCCGGTCCGGTCCACTCCAGGAAAGTCCCCTTGGCAAGACCGTGAATCTCCCGCGGCACGCCACCCGGTTTCACCCGTCCGTTCTGTAGCCACTTCCGCTCTGGATCGGCTGAGTCGAGATCGACCGATGCGGGGTCGATCGACCGCAGCTTGATGGGTGGCTGACTGGAATCTATAACAATGGCTGGAAGCGTCTGCTCCCAAGCGTTTGCACTGCTCGTCGCCACGTTCTCCGCAGCTACTCCTTCACGATGTGTAAGGGGAAAGCGATCCGACTCGATCAATAGGGGATGACCATGTTCGTCCGCAAGCCGGAAGGCCAGCATGCCCGCGGGTCCTTGATCTATCGAGCCCTGTCGTCTCCGCCAAGTGAAAGCATGCTGCCGGCCTTGTAGCCCTTCCAAAAGGATCTCTAACTCGCCGTTAACGAGAACGTGCTGGAAGAGAATATCGTTACCCGGAGAGAGTGCACCCCGGGTATCGAGGATATCGGGATGGACAGAGAGGAACTTGTCAGTTGGAGAGGCGAGGAGAACAATCCGGTCGGCCGATGCCTCGACACCTTCCAGGGCTAGGTTCTGTTCGCGCTTAGGTCCCGTCTGGCCAAAAATGTTAAAGAACTTGTCTGTGATTTGGAGTTCTCGGAGTGCCCCGCCAGAAGAGGGGAAGAAGACTGTCGACTTCACAGCAAGGTCAAAGCTAAACCGATGCCGCGCCCACTCCTGGTTCTCGGCCCAATCCAGAGTCTTAAGGCTGTCTCCGATCTGAATGCCTTTCAAAGCAGCACGCAATTGGCGGTCGCTATCGGAGAATCCCACTCCCAGACGCTCGAAACCCGGCCCTGTGAGCAGTGCGGGGTTGGGAAGACTCCAACCGGACAGGCCCAGAGGGAGCTGCACCTTGACCTCCTGACCAAGGGGGGGTTGTGCACTGGGAAGAAGCTGCACGGTCTCGCCGTCGACCCGACAAGGAAACACCCCCTGAAAAAGCGCCCGGCCTCCCGGGAGATCTCCTTCAAATTTCAGGGAAAGTGTATTGCCGTCGCCGGAAAGGCTGGCATCGGCATGATTGGTGAATCCGCCTATCGAGCCGGCGAATGGAAGAGTCAACTCCTGTCCGAACAGTAGGAATTTCACGCCATGCCTCTCTCTAGTGAATCTGACAGTTGTCGGAGAACCCCAGGCCTTGACCATGATCTACCCAGTGGATTCCGCGGACATCCCGAGCCGTGAGATGACCAAGATCCTCCTGGGAGATCGAGGAGAAACCCCAGGTGACATGAACCGTCGGTTCCAAGGATCGCTCTCGCCTATCGCGAGCCACCACCACCCGTACTCGGTGAGTCGCGAATTTGTCGCCGACGACATGGAAGGTTCTTCGCGAGGTCGTCAATTGAACCCATTGAATTCTTGCCGAGTATCGTGATCCCTTGGCGTCGCAGATACCTGACTCCTCCCAATCTTGTAGAGTCCATTGCTCTTCCTCCCGTCCAGGTCGGGCTAGCCGCACACCCGAAAGGTCTACTGACAAAAAATTGAACCGGGGGAGTCGAAAATTTTTTGAAAAATAGCGAGGATTTTCCGCGAGATTCTTCCTGAGCGCATGATAAGGAGACTCGACTGGAGCTTCCAGAGAGGTCACTTCGAAATCGCGGTCGGGACGCTCCCCGGTTTCGTCACTTGGCCGCGGCGCTCCAAGAAACGCGCTTCGCAGATCAGCGAGTGAATCTGGAAAACCCGCAAGCATATCGGGCATGCGAACAACCAGCATTAAATTTTGATCATGGCCGTTCCCCGCGAAGCGCTTGACGATCAAGCTCCGAATGAGCGCGTTCCAGATTGGAATCTCATGAACAAGAAGCGCATCATTCAACCGATCGTTCAGCCCTTTGAACGCGGCGCTACGGTTTGTAGTCAGCACATTAATCAGGAACTCCCTCTCGTAGTCGAAAAGCCGATGGCCGGGGGCGACTTTGCGCAGGGGTATTCGATCCACGGTCGCGATCGGAGAGGCAAGGTTCATCGTAGGATCGTCGACGTCAACCATGCCGGGCGACCAGCGACGAAGATAAATCACATCGCCTGGTATGAGTCGTATACCAATCGGTTCGTTTTCGGGCCCCTCGCTGTTGGGCGATGCGGCACGGAGAAAATCGCGATCCGTTCCCACTGGAAGGATATCTCCCGCCTTATCAGTAACAGGAGTCCAGCCGTAGAGTGGAATTGTCGAAGGAAGCGGCACCGTCGAGCAGCCGCAAAGCGCGAAAAGAGAAACCGAAATCCCAAGAACCCTTCCCCACATCCGCCGATACCTCCTCCGCAAGCAGCCCTCAGGCGGGCCGTTTCGCGGACGTTCGTGTTGCTGCGGAGGTTTAGACGGACACTAAGAAAAAGATTCCGCGTCGACTGGAGTATTTCGCCAGCTCAGACGCCTTCAGACCTGGGGACCCGGTCCCATTCCAGGGTCGTCCCAGTCCGGCCGGCACCAGGCGTGCGGCCGGCCGGAGAGAGGGGCGAGGCCGGCGGCGACCAGGCGCTCGCCCAGCAGGTCGAGAAACCGGTGCTGGCCCTTCACCACCGCCAGGTTGAGGAACAGCTCGCGGCCGATCTGGTTCTTCTCCACCACGAAGCGCAGGGCCTCCGTGCCCGGCCGGGGGTTGCAGGCCAGGACGCGGGCGAACGGTACGCGGCGTGGCTTGAAGGTGTGAAGAGGCTGGTAGGAGAAAGAGTCGTCCTCCAGCAGCACCGCCGGCTTGCCGGCCGTCCACCAGATCTTGATCAGCGTCACCCAGAAGAGCAGGCTGTAGGCGAGCAGGACTCCGAACGCCCGTCCCCACGACTCCCGGTCGCCCGAGCTCAGGAGAAAGACGCAGGCGCCGACCACAATCACCACGATCACGCCCCACAGCAGGGCCCGCCGGCTGGTGCTCCGTACCCAGGGGCGGAAGGGGAAGGCTATGGTCACCCGAAGCGCCCCCACCCAAGACCCTCATCACCCCGGCCCTCTTCTCCCGCCCCCTCCGCGCCCCCCTCACCGGGAGAAGAGGGAGACCGGCTGGATGGCTGCGCTTTCGACTTGCTGACCAAAGAACGATTCCAGTGCGGCTTGGCCATGAGGGTTACGTCGCAGATTTTTCGCAGCACGGATTCAATGTCCGAAAAGACCTGCTCATTGGGGAACCGCAGGACCATGTAATCTTGACCCTGGAGGTAAGCGCCCCGCTCGTGATCCCGGGCGGTCTGCTGATCCCCATCATGGACCTCTCCATCAAGCTCCACGATAAGCCTGCGATCACGGCAACAGAAATCCGCGACGAAAGGACCGATCGGAACCTGCCGCCGAAATTTCAGATTCACGAGTTGCCGGTCTCGCAGTCGCCCCCAAAGCACCTTCTCGGCCGGAGTCGCGCTCTTGCGCAAAGTCCGAGCCAACATCTTATCTACAGCCACACCACCTCCTCGCCCGAGCGGACGCACATTCTCCTATAAATCGCCGACCTTCTCCCCTCCAGGGAAGGGAAAGTTCTCCCGAGTCACGTCACCGGTCTCCCTCTTCTCCCGGTGAGGGGGGTGCGGAGGGGGCGGGAGAAGAGGGCCGGGGTGATGAGGGTCTTGGGGGGGGACGCCGCCTTGGCGACGGCTTCCTGTGAGCCGCCGCCCCCAAACCCGGGAGCGGCGGCATCCCTTCTTCCTACGGTCCTACAGGAACAACCCCGCGATCGCCACGGCGGCGTTCGTAGCCAGCGCATCCGCATCGCTCTGCGGCAACGCTCCCTGGCTGGCGTAGGACTGGACCTGAGCGATGAAGAGCAGGAGCTGGCCGGAGGCCGGGGTGGCGTGGCCGGCCTGCGCCTGCTGCTGAGCGGACTGGAGCTTCGCCTTGAGGGCGTTGCCCCGGCTGCTGGTGAGCTTGCCCACCGTCACCAGGTTGGTGACGTCCTGAATGAGCAGCCCGATCTGGTCCGCCGCCGGACGATTCGCCCAGAAGACCGACGCCGTACGGCCGGGCACGGAGAACGAGCCGGTGCCGCTGGTGAAGCCGGCTGAGCGCTCCGCCGCGTCGAGCGAGATCTGCTGGAAGGGATGGAGCTTGAGCGCCTTTCCCGTGAAGGCGGCGTTGGCGTAGGTCTTGGTGCTCTTGCTGGCGTTGATCACGACCGCCAGCAGGTTGTGCGCGCGGTCGACGCCGCCGTCCGCGTCCGCGACGCTCATCACGATGAGGCCGGGGATCTGGCTCGGGCCGGTGTTGTAGAAGCGCACTCGGTTCTTCACGTCGTCGCCCGTGCGCAGCCGGAAGAGCGGCGTGCTCCGGCGGATGGCCAGGGTCTCGAGGAAGTGGGTGTAGGCCGTGAGGATGTCGGTGCGGCCCGGCTTCAACGCCGGGTTGGCCAGCAACGGCTGCATGAGCGGCCAGTTGGACTGGTTGTCCCCCGCCTGCGGCAGGCCGACGCCCCAGTTGTTGGAGTTGTAGGTGAAGTCGAGCTTGTTGAACCAGTCGCCGGAGTTGTAGCTGTTGCGGTCCATGGACTTGGAGCGCAGCAGCTCGACGCCCGCGTGGTAGAACGGAATCCCCTGCCCAAAGCCGAGGATGCTCATTCCCAGGTTCTGCATCCGCACCCGGTCCGCCATGGTGTCGGCGGCGGCGGCCTTCTCCTGGATGGTGTCGAACAGCGTCTCGTTGTCGTGGGCCTCGATGTAGCTGATGACTTCCTGCGGATCGGCGGTGTAGCCGGAGGGCTGGCCGTTGTAGTCGATCTGGCTGGCGTTGACCAGGTTGCCGTTGCGGTCCACGAGTTGGAAGCCGGCGATGGCACCGGCCATGCCGGTCTTCACCCAGTCGCTCTCCAGCAGCAGCTTGTTGAGCTGATCCGTCGAGGAGCCCTGGTTGGTGGCGTTCGGATCAGTGTAGAGACCGGTGAGGAAGCCCTGCTCCTGGAGGCCGCTGAAGGGGCCACCGCCGCGCACGCCGTCGCGCAGACGGTCGCTGAAGGTGCCGATGCCGGTGCCGGCCATGTTGGACTGCATGGCATTAACGCCGCGGCCGTTGTTGCCCGGCTCGCCGAAGTTCCAGCCCTCGCCATAGAGGTAGATCTTCTTGCCGTCCACGCCATCGGCCGCCGGGGTGAGGGCGTCGAGGGTCGCGCGCAGCTTGAGCAGGTTGCGCTTCATGTGGAAGCTCATGAGGTCGAAGCGGAAGCCGTCGACCTTGTAGCTCTTCGCCCAGGTCACCACCGAGTCGATGAGGAGCTTCTCCATCATGTTGAACTCGGAGGCGGTGTCCTGGCAGCAGGAGCTCGTGGTGATGTTGCCGTCGCCGTTCAGCCGGTGGTAGTAGCCCGGCACGATGCGGTCGAGCACCGAGTGATCGGTCTGTCCGGCGGCGGTGGTGTGGTTGTAGACCACGTCCATCACCAGCCGCAGACCGCTCTGGTTGAGCGACTGCACCATCTGCCGGAACTCGAGGATGCGGGTCGGGCCGTCGGGGTTGGTCGAGTAGCTTCCCTCGGGAACCGTGTAGTGCCACGGATCGTAGCCCCAGTTGAAGCCGTCGGCGTTCGCCACGGCCTGCACCCGCGACTGCTGCTCCGTGGAGTCCGGCGCGAAGGACGACAGGTTGCCCGCGGGGTTCTGCCACGTCGACTTGTCCTCGTTGACGGAGGAGATGTCGAACGACGGCAGGATGTGGACGTGCGTCAGGCCGGCAAGGGCCAAAGAGCGCAGGTGGCGCATGCCGTCGGAGTTCACGGTGAACGCCTTGAAGGTGCCCTTGAGGTTGGCGGGCACGCTGGCGTCGTTGGCGCTGAAGTCGCGGACGTGAAGCTCGTAGAGGACGATGTCCTCGGGAGCGTCGAGCCGCGGCTTGGAGAGGCCGTCCCAGCCGGCCGGCTTGTAGGCCGGATCGGCGAGGCTGATGACCTGGCTGCGCTGGCTGTTCATCGACAGACTCACCGAGTAGGGATCGGTGACCAGGTTCGTCTCCACGTGCCCCGTCGAGCGGACGAAGACGTTGACCTCGTAGACGTAGTACTTGCCGTACCAGGTCGACGGGCCGGTGACGCTCCAGACTCCCGTCGCCGGGTTCAGGGTCATGGGCTGCACCGTGGACGCCGTGGCGGGGTTGGAGTCGGCGAACAGGCGGAGATTGACCGACCGCGCCGTGGGCGCCCAGACGCGCAGCGTCGGCGCGTTGCCGGCGCCGAACGTCGCTCCCAGGGAGCCGTTGTAGGTGTAGAGGTCGTCGAGTACGCCCTGGATCTGGAGGCCGCTCGCATCCACCAGAGTGCCACCGGCGTCCTTGGCGTCCACCGCGATCTGACCCTTCAGAGCGGCGGGCACCTCGGCGAGCCGGCTGGCCGGCACGTGGAACGCCTTGAAGCCCGCGATCTGCGGAAACTTCGTCTGCACGGCGGCCGAGAGGCCGGCCGGGTCGTAGGTCAGCGGAATCGTGGTGCCGCCGGTGACGCCCCCCTGATCGAGGGTCATGCTGCCGTTCGCGTCGTAGTGGAGGGAGACGTTCCAGCTCGACGACACGGCGCCGGGGTTCCAGGCGATGGTGTCCGCCGTGACCCAGTAGGCCTGCGCACGGCCGATGTTCCCTTTGGGGGCTCCGTTGGCGCTCACGGTGAGAACGTGGGTGGAAGAGTTGTAGGAGAAGAACATTTCGACGCAGGCCTGCGGCACGGAAAAGGAGATGTTCGCGCCGTTGAGCGCGCCGCCGGCGCCGTAGTTTTCGTCCCAGCTCTCATTGATCGCGACCTTGGCCTCGTAGTTGCCGGCGGGAATGGCATGCGTGGAGAAGGTATAGATGCCATCGCCGTCGGGGTCCTCCAGCCAGGAGCGCAGGCAGTCCGGCTGCCAGTCGTCCGAGCAGCCCAGGAAGTGCTGGAAGCTGCCCGGAACGGTGGCGATGACCGCGTTCTTGTTGCTGGTCACCCAGTGCGTCGCATGATCGTAATAGAACTTGACCGCCGTGGGCGCGGCGAGGCTGAAGCCGAGGTTGCCGCCGTTCGGGGTGGCGTTGGCGCCATAGTTCTCGTCCCACGCGTCGTTGATGGCCGCCTTGTACTCCCAGGAGCCGGCCGGGATGTTGAACGTCCCCTGCCAGATGCCGTCCTCGACGGCGAGATGCGTGTTGGCGCAATCCGCCTGCCAGTCATCCGAGCAGCCCAGCTCGGACTGGAAGCTGCCGGGAATGGTGACGTGGGCCGGCTGGGTCACGCCGCCGCCCGAGCCCGCGGTGATGGTGAGGACGTGGGTGGTGGCGTTGTAGGTGAAGACCGTCAAGGCGCAGTCCGAGGCCACGGTGAAGGGGATGTTGGCGCCGTTCGAGGCGCCGCCTACGCCGTAGTTCTCGTCCCAGCTCTCGTTGATGGCGACCTTCGCCTCGTAGCTGCCGGCCGGGATGGACGAGGTGGAGAAGGTGTAGTTTCCCGTGCCGGCCGGGTCCTGCAGCCAGGAGCGCAGGCAGTCCGGCTGCCAGTCTCCCGAGCAGCCCAGAAAATGCTGGAAGCTGCCGGGTGCGACCGCGATCACGGCGTTCTTGCTGCTGGTGACCCAGTGGGTGCCGTGCGAGTAGTAGAACTTGACGCTCGCGGCGGTCGCGAGGTTCAGCGAGATGTTGCCGCCGTTGTTCTGCGCGTTGGCGCCGTAGTTCTCCGTCCACGAGTCGTTGAGCGCCGCCTTGTACTGCCAGTTGCCGGCGGGGACGTTGAACGTCCCCTGCCACACGTCGTCCACGGCGTCATAGGTGAGATGCGTCGCCGCGCAGTCGGGCATCCAGTCGCTGGGGCAGCCGAGCTCCGACTGCAAGTCGCCCGCGAGGGTGACGCTCTGCGGCGCCGGCGTATTGGCGAAGGCCGGTACCGCGGCGAAGAGGGAAAGGAGAAGGACAGGCAGCAGGCTCGCCCAAGAACGAAGCGAGCCCGCACGCGATTGGACACCGTGCATTGGCATCTGGGGACCTCCTGAGTCCGATCCGGGGAGGATCGGCGGGGATTGCTGCGTCGGAAAAAGAACTACACCTGTCTATTATGAAACCGGTTACAGCAGTTGGAATAGTAGCAGAAGGCGGATTGATTGGAACCTCCCTCGGAGGAGGTTAAGAGACGGACAGCTCGTGGATGGTGACCTCGCCGCCGTCGATGACCTGCAGGGCCAGCTCGCTGCCACGCAGCATCGCCATGCCAAGGAGAGGTTCATTTTCAACGGCGCTCACAATGATGGGATGAGGCTGGCCATGCCAAAGAACGAGGGCTTCATAAATCTGGAAGGTCCCCTCAGTGCCGTCGGCGAGAATGCCGTGAATTCTGCCTTGGAAGCTGAGCCCCAGTCGAGCAACCAGATGCTGCGGCAGGGAAAGAAAGCCCGAAAATCCCGTGTCTATTATGGCTTCGGTCTCCAAGGCCTCACCTTCGGGGCCTCGGATCCAGAGGCGGACGACGGCCTCAAGGCTGGAGTTGACCTTTCCGGTCAGCACTGGAGGTCAGGCCGCCGAACTGTGATGATGACCAAATCGATAGAAGTAGCGGGAGCCAACCCTCCGGAACCAGAACACAGCGGTGGGATGGCGCTCTCGCAACCGATGGGCCGCGACGACCTCGTTCTTGTCGATCTCGTAATCGCGCGTCTCGACCTCGATCGCCACTGCCTTACCCTGATCATCAGGACCTAGTCTGGGAAGGATGTCGCGCTCAAAGATCTCTTCGCCCCGCTTGGCGAACTCGTCGACTTCGGGTGTCGGTGTCTCGCTCATTGTTCTTAGTGTACGATATCAAGGCTAACTCGCAAAGAGGCTTGCATCACCCGCACCACAACGGCGAAGGGTTGTCTCCGTCTCTGATGCCATGTCGCCCGGGCCGCGGGGGGACTGTCTTTCCGCCCCCCTCTTGTGGCAAGTTAGTGAGAACCCCGGAGAGCCGCGATGCCCGATGCCAGTCCCTTCAGGATTCAGCCACCGCCCCGACGGCGGCCGCCGCCGTTTCGCAACCTTCGGGTCTACGCTTTCGACCCCAGCCTGGACTGGCAGACCGACACGGCGGCCATCAACCAGATGACCCTCCGGGTTCCCTGGGAGGATGTGACGGTGGGGCCGGTGGGAGAGTACCTGGAGGTGGTGGACGTCGATCCGGCGAGCGACTGCTGTTACGCGCCGGTGGATCTCGACGACCGCTACCTGCTGGCTGAGAGCGGGCTCGATCCCGACGAGGGCAATCCCCAGTTCCACCAGCAGATGGTCTACGCCGTCGCGATGACCACCATCCGCAACTTTGAGCGGGCTTTGGGACGGCGTTCTCTCTGGTC
Organism: Thermoanaerobaculia bacterium; assembly: GCA_035996875.1. Classification (GTDB taxonomy): domain Bacteria; phylum Acidobacteriota; class Thermoanaerobaculia; order Multivoradales; family UBA5704; genus DATARR01. The sequence goes on along the minus strand of DASYJD010000019.1, from coordinate 58,343 downwards.
GCAGGCGGACCAGTCTCTGGGCTTCCAGTTCGTGCGGCGGTTGCGCATCTACCCTCACGCCATGCGCGAGGCCAACGCCTACTACGATCCAAACCGGAAAGCCCTCCTCTTCGGCTACTTTCCAGCCGGGACCGAGGGACACAACCTGCCCGGTGGCATCGTCTTCACCTGCCTGTCGCACGACGTGGTGGCCCACGAAACCACCCATGCCCTGCTCGACGGCCTCCACCGGCGGTTCATGGAGCCCACCAACGTCGACAGCATGGCCTTCCACGAGGGCTTCGCGGACATCGTCGCGTTGTTTCAGCACTTCTCCCTTCCGGCGGCTCTGCGGGACCAGATCCGCAAGACGCGGGGCGACCTGGCGAGCCAGAGCCTGCTGGGGCAGCTCGCTCAGCAATTCGGCCAGGCAGTCGGCCAGTATGGCGCCCTGCGCGACGCCCTTGGCGAGGTGGACCCGGCGACGAAAAAGTGGCGGCCGAAGGAGCCCAATCCAGCGGATCTCGTCAGCCTCCGCGAGGCCCACGCCCGCGGCTCCATCCTGGTGGCGGCGGTGTTCGACGCCTTCCTCTCCATGTACAAGTCGCGCATCGCCGATCTGTTGCGCATCGCCACGTCAGGCACCGGCGTGCTGCCCCAGGGGGACATCCAGCCGGATCTGGTGGACCGCCTGGCACGGGAGGCGGCATCCACCGCCCGGCACGTCCTCATCATGTGCATCCGTGCCCTCGACTACTGCCCGCCGGTGGACCTCAGCTTCGGCGACTACCTGCGGGCCCTGGTCACCGCCGACCGCGACCTGGTGCCCGACGACGACCGCGGCTACCGCATCGCCATTGTCGAGGCCTTCCGCCGCCGCGGCATCTATCCCCAGGGGGTGAAAAGCCTGTCGACGGAGAGCCTCTGCTGGACGGGGCCGCCGGCCGCCGCGGCGCAGACACTCCTGGAGCTGCTGCCAGTCATCGACAGCGTGCGCGGCATCAGCCGCCACCACGGCTGGTCGCTCTCGGGCGACCGGCAGAAGATCCGGGAGGACATGGAGGTGAGCGCCAGGGCAGTCCACCAGTGGCTGCTCTCGGACAGCAGCCGGGCGGTGGCGCGGCTGATGGGGCTATCGCTCGCGCCGGAAGCGCCCTTTTCCATCGAGAGAAAGGACGGCGTGCCGAAGATCGAGGTCCACGCGGTGCGGCCCGCCCGCCGGCATGGCCCGGACGGCCAGACGGTGACCGACCTGGTCATCGAGGTCACTCAGAAGCGGCGCGGCTATCTCGACCCCATCCTCCAGGACCAGGTCGATCAGCAGCCCATTGACCCACCCCCGGAGGAGGACTTCTGGTTTCGCGGCGGTTGCACGCTGCTGGTGGACCTGGAGCATCGGGAGGTGCGTTACGTGATCAGCAAAGACATCGAGAGCGCGGAGCGGCTGGCGGCTCACCGCGCTTTTTTCCAGGACCCGGTCGAGGAGGCGCCATGAGCAAGCCCACGGCGCCAGAGATGACCGCGCCGGCCTCCGGCGTCAAGGTGCGCATGTACCGCCAGGGGCAGGGCGACTGCTTCCTGCTGGCCTTTCCCACCCGCCAAGGCGAACGGCCCTGCTACATGCTCATCGACTGCGGGGCGCTGTTGGGCACCGAGGGCGCGGCGGCGAAGATGAAGAAGGTGGCGGCGAGCGTGACCGAGGCGACCGGCGGCAAGATCGACGTCCTGGTGGCGACCCGCGATCATTGGGACCATGTCTCGGGCTTTCAACAGGCGAAGGAGGTCTTCGAAGGGATCGAGATCGGCCAGGTCTGGACGGCATGGACGGAGGATCCGAACGATCCCGCGGCCCAGCGCCTGCGCTCGCGGCGAGAAATCGCGCTGCGAGCGCTGCACGCCGCGGCGCAGGAGCTGCGGCAGTGCGGCGAAGAGGACAGCGCCGGCTCTCTCGAATCGGTCCTTGGGATCTTCGGCGAGATCGGGAAGGACGGCCATCCGGCCGCCATTCAGCAGACGATGGCCCATGTCCTCGGACGGGGGAACCCGCCGCGATATCTGCGATCCGGCGACCGGCCGGAGCTGCCCGGAGTGGACGGCGCCCACGTCTACGTGCTCGGGCCGCCCGGAGTCGCGCCGCGGCGTCCGCTCGCTCCGGCTCCGGCTGCCGCGGCGGACGGTGGGTCCGTCCCCGGGCCTCGAGAGACGGAGCTGAAGACCCTGAGCTTTCCCTTCGACCCCTATTTCCGCGTTCCCGTGGATGCGGCCCGGCAGGACTCGTTCTTCCAGGCGAGTTACTTCGGCATCGCCGGTCAGCCCGGCGAGCACGAGATGGCTTGGCGACAGATCGAAACCGAATGGTTGACCACGGCAAGCCGCCTCACATTGCAGCTTGACAGCAACGCCAACAACACCAGCCTGGCCCTGTCCATTGAGCTGGCGCCCAGCGGCAAGATGCTGCTTTTTGCCGCCGACGCCCAGACGGACCACTGGCTCACCGGGCACCACGCGGACTCGGGGGTCCCTTTGCAGTCCCCGCGGCTCAGCCCCGAGGAGTGGAAGGACTTCGAAAAGCGGTGCACCCTCACCCAGGACTACGTCGAGCTGGCCATCGCCGGGCCCGCTTCCCAACCACGAGGGAAAAAGAAGTAAGGACCCTCGGGCATAACTTCACTAGCGACTTACGCTGGAGTTTCGTGTAGCATCGCGGGGCATGGTAAACTTCGTCGTTCGAAAGGAGGAACAAATGCCCGAAGAGAGCGCTCGCGGCCGATTCGTCTGGTACGACCTGATGACCCCTGATGCGGAAGGGGCCAAGCCCTTCTACACCGCCGTCATGGGCTGGGGAATCGAGGTTTGGGACAACCCGGGAATGCAGTACACGATGTGGAAGGTGGGGGACCGGACCATCGGCGGCATCATGAACATGCCCGCCGAGGCCGTCGCCGGCGGCGCGAAGCCCCACTGGCTCGCTTACGTCATCGCGCCGGAGGTCGACAAAACCACGGCCCGCGCCCAGGAGCTTGGAGCCAAGATCATGGTGCCGCCCACCAGCATCCCCACGGTCGGCCGCTTCGCCGTCATCGCCGATCCGCAGGGCGCCCTGATCGCCCCCTACACGCCGGAGACCATCGGACCGGAGCCCGAAGGAATGCCGCCTGTGGGCGAGTTTTCCTGGCACGAGCTCGCCACCACGGACCCCGTGGCCGCCTTCGACTTCTACCACGAGCTCTTCGGCTGGGAGAAGACCTCGGCCATGGACATGGGCGAGGCCGGCGTCTACCAGATGTACGGGCGCCACGGCGCGCCGCTCGGCGGCATCTATAAGCCGTCCGTCGAAAATCCGCACCCACCGGCCTGGCTCCACTACGGCCGGGTGGCCGACGTCAACGCCGCCATCGAGACCGCGCGAGAGAAGGGCGGACAGTTGTTGAACGGCCCCATGGAGGTCCCTGGCGGCGACATGATCGCCATGTTCCTGGACGCCCAGGGCGGACCGTTTGCCGTGCACCAGGTGAAATCGGCGTAGGAGCCGCGCGGCGAATCCAAAGGACATCGAGGACGAGAAGCTGCTCGTCCCTGGTGTCCTTTGTTCTTCTTCTGAAGAAGCCTCTCGTTTGACACCCCAGGCACGACTTTGTACAATCCGCGTCCCTGTGGGGCCGTAGCTCAGTTGGGAGAGCGCTTGAATGGCATTCAAGAGGTCGTCGGTTCGATCCCGATCGGCTCCACCATCTCCCCCTCCAATAGTCTCTACTCCTCCGGCGGCACGATCAGCACCGACTTTCCAGAGCCGGTGAGGATGTCGAACGTGAAGTCCTGGCGCCGGGCCCTGGCACCGACCCGTGAAGCGGCGTGCCGGCCGAGCACGATCAGGTCGTAGCCCCCCTCCTTCGCCTCGTCGAGGATGCCCGGCACCGCGGCACGCGCCGGACGCAGGACGGTGTGGGCCGTCACCTCCAAGGCGCGCAGGGTGGCGAGGCCGGCGTCCAGATGAGCCTTCACCCAGGGCGCGGGACCCGCGCTCCCGCCGTCGGTCAACACGTGCAGCAGCGTCACCTCGGCGCCGAGCCGCCGGGCGAGCCAGCCGCCGATGCGCACGTCCGCCTTGCCGGGCTCGCCCACGGCCGTGCAGATGAGGATGCGGCGGAAGGTCTCGGGCTCCCCCTGCACGGCGAGGAGCGGGGTGGACAGGGAGGTCAGCGCTCCGCCGAGGATTTCTCCCGGGCCTCTCTCCGTCTGCGGCATGCTCAGCACCACGAAGTCGTAGAGGCTCTGCACCTGCTCGGCGGCAATCTCCTCCACCGCGCCGCCCTTCTTGACCAGGGGCTCGGCGTCCGGCAGGTTGTGACTTGCCACGCGCTCGGTCTGCGAGGCGCGGAGGGCCTCCACCTTGTCCACCTCGTTCGTCACGCTCAGCAAGGAGATCCGGGCGTTGAGCGATGTCTCCAGGCCGAGCAGCAGGCCGAACGGCGCCGGGCTGCCCGCCTCAGGAAAGTCACAGGCCAGAAGCCGCGGCCGGGGCGGCGACAGGATGTGCCAGCCCTTCAGGCTCACCCACACCTCGGTACCGCCCACGTCCTCCGCGGCCGGAAGGACGGCGTCCACCAGCAGGCTCTCTTCGCCGAAGACGGCGGGCGCGGCCTGGCGGGTGCCGGGGATGGCCGGCAGCCGGACGCGCACCCGGCGCAGCGCTCCCAGGAAGCTCTGCTCCACGATCGATCCACGGCCCAGCACCAGTCCCTCCGGTGGCTCGGCGCCTACGGACAATGCCACCTGCTCCGGCCGGATCAGCACCCGCACCCGGGCGTCGTCCTCGTGCTCCACCTCGGGCGGAATGGGGAGCGAGAGCACCCCGATCCGGGCGGCTCCGTCGCGGGCGCGGCCCACGAGCACGGTGCCGGCGCCCAGGAAGGTGGCGCCGAAGAAGGAGTGCGGCCGGGCGTAGAGCTCCTCGGGCTGGCCCACCTCCAGCAGCTCTCCCCGCTCCATGAGCCCGACGCGGTCCGCCAGCTCGAAGGCCTCCTCCTGATCGTGGGTGACGAGGATGGCGGTGACCCGGAGCTGCCGCTGGATCTCCTTGAGGTTACGCCGGAGCTGGCCGCGGATCTTCACGTCGAGCGCCCCGAACGGCTCGTCGAGGAGCAGCACCGAGGGCTCGTGCACCAGGGCCCGGGCCAGGGCCACCCTCTGTTGCTGGCCGCCTGAGAGCTGGTGGGCGTAGCGGTTGCCCAAGCCCCCCAAGCCCACGAGGTCGAGGAGCTGCTCGCGTTTCGCCTCCCGTTCGGCCTTAGCGACCCTGCGGATCTTCAGCGGGAACTCGATGTTCTCGGCCACACTCATGTGGCGGAAAATCGAGTAGTTCTGGAAGACGAAGCCGATCCCCCGCTCCTGGGGCTGGAGGTCGGTGACGTCCCGCCCATGGAGCCAGATCCGCCCCGAGTCCGGCGTCGAGAGGCCCGCGATGAGCCGCAGGATGGTGCTCTTACCGCTGCCGCTGGCCCCCAGGAGGACGAAGAGCTCGGAGTCCTCCACTTCGAGCGACGTGGATTTCACCACCCGCAGGCCGCCGAAGCTCTTGCTGAGCTGATCGAGGCGGATGGACACCTACGTCCTCGCCTTTCCCGAGTAGCGCAGCAGGAAGAAGAAGATGACGAAGGAGAGGGCCGCCAGCACCGCCGCCACGGCGTTGGCCTGGGCGACCTTGCCGGCTTCGAACTGGGCGAAGATGTAGAGGGGAGCCGTCTGGGTGCGCAGCCGCAGGTTGCCCGACACCATCACCGTCGCCCCGAACTCCCCCAGCGAGTGCGCGAAGGTCAGCAGCGTGCCGCTGAACAATCCTCCCTTGAGGGCCGGCAGAATGACGTAGCGGAAGGTCTGCCAGCGGCCCGCCCCCAGGGTGTAGGCCGCCTCTTCGTAGGTCACCTCGAGCTCGTCGAGCAGCGGCTTCACCGATCCCAGCATGTAAGGGAAGGTGACGAAGAGGTGGGCGAGGAGCACTCCGGCGGGAGTGAACATCGGCTGCAGGCCGAGCGGCCCCAGCAGCTTGCCGAAGAGGCCGATGGGCCCCCAGAGCAACAGCAGCGAGGTTCCCACCACCACCGTGGGAATGGCCACGGGCAGGTTGATGGCGATGGCCAGGGGCCGCTCGCCGCGGAAGCGGTGCTTGGCGAGCACGTAGGCGGCCCAGGTGCCCAGCACGGCGTTGATCGCCGCCGTCAGGAAGGCGATGAGAATGCTGAAGCGGAGGGCGAACTGGGCGTCCTCGGTGCGCAGCGCCTTGAGGAATTCTCCCGTGCCGCCGCCGAAGGCGAAGACGAACACCGCCGCGATCGGCATGAGGATCAACGGCAGGAGAACCAGGACCAACAGGCCCACCGGAATCCCCGCGCCGCGCCGCGTGCCGATCACTTGCCGATCTCCTTCATGACGCGGTCCTTCCAGACGCCGTCCACGATCTCCTTCTTCACCCGGTCCCAGCCGCCGAAATCGGCCACCCGGAAGGGGTCCTGAATCGTACCGAAAGCGGAGTTGCCCGCGTTCAGGCTTTCGTCGACGCTGCGGAAGCCGCGGCGCACGAAGAGCCGTTGCGCCGTCTCACTCCACAGGAACTGCACGAGGGCATTGATCAGCGGCCGGTCGGCGGCGGCGATGTTCTTGTCGATCACCACCAGCGTGTGCTCCGACAGTACCGTGCTGGGAGGATAGACGATCTCTCCCGGCAAATTGCCTTTCGCGGCATCGCCCAGGACGTCCTGCTCGTAGGTGACGAGGACGTCGCCGAAGCCGTTCTCGAACTGGGTGCGGGCGGCGCGGGCCGAGGCGGCCTGCGCGACGACGTGGCGCCAGACGCCGCGCAGGGCCTCGAAACCGGCTTCCGTCTCCCGCCCGGGGCTGCGACGCGCGGCGGCGCCATACTCGGCGAGCAGCGCCCAGTTGGCGCCCCCCGAGGTCATGGGATCGGGGTGGACCACCTGCACTCCCGGCCGTGCCAGGTCGGCGAAGTCATGGATGCTCTTGGGATTTCCCCGGCGCACCACGAGCACGAAGGGAGTGCGGTTGACGACGCCGCCATGCGGGAGGCGGCGCCAGGAGCCGGGAGCGACCACTCCGGCTTTGGCGAGCCGCTCGGCGTCGAGCTCCAGGGAGAGGAGCGCCACCTGCGCCGGCACGCCGAGAGCGATCTGGTTGGTTACCGTGCCCGAGCCGGCAAACGAGGTGATGAACTCTACGTGCTCCCCGGTCGTCTGGCGCCAGTGGCGGGCGAATGCAGGCAGCACGTCCTCGTTGAGGGCCTCGCCGAGGATGCTGAAGCCGTAGAAGACCACGGTGCGCGGGCGGGCCGCCCGCCCCGGCACCGGAAGCCAGGGCCAGAGGGCGTAGAGCAGCAGCGCCAGCCCGGCCGCGGCCAGAAGGCCCCCTTCGAGACGGGATTGGGAGGTGGGCTGCGGTGGCGGCATGGCGCGGCAAGAGTACCCTGAGACCATCCCGAAGGCCCGTTCCTTGAAACCTTTGCTCCGCTTTGGCTACACTCCCCGGGGATCGAGAGCCAGTTGAGCTAGAATTCAGGGTGCCAATCCGTGAGGTTCGGGAGAGAGCCGTGCAGCCAAGGAAAATACTCGTCGTCGACGATTCGAAGTTGATGCACAAGATGTACGAGGTGATGCTGCGCCAGTACGCTCTCGTCTATGCCTCGGACGGACGCCAAGCGCTCGACCGCCTGCAGGAGCACGAGGACATCGATCTCGTGCTGCTCGACGTCAACATGCCCAACATGAACGGCCTGGAGTTCCTGGCCCAGATCCGCTCGGACGGCTTGCGGTCCCTGCTGCCCGTCATCATCATCAGCACCGAGGGCCGCGACGAGGACACGGTACGGGGCCTGGAGGCCGGGGCCACGGCCTACATCAAGAAGCCGTTCCACAGCGAGGAGATCCTCGACGTGATCGCGCGGCTGGAGACGAAGGGTTCCGCCACTTGAGCGAACGCCGCACCACCGGATCGCCTGTAGCGAGCAACGCGCGGCCGGAGTCGCCGGCCGCGGGGCTGGACCTCGTCGCCGAGCTGCGCTCGACCCTGGAACGGGCGGGCGAGCTGATCCGCGTCGTCGAGTCGAACTTCGAAGGGGCCTCGGAGGGCGTCGAGGGTATCCTGAAGAACGAGCGGGTGGGCGAGCTGGAGCGCCGCCTCGCCACGGCGGAGTCGGACGTCAAGGAGCTCGCCTCCCGCCTCGTGGACTCGGAGCACCAGGGCGGCCGGCTGATGAACCTGTACGTCGCGACCTACCAGCTTCACGCCACCCTCGACCCGGCGGAGGTACAGGCCACCATCGCCGAGATCGCCATCAACCTGCTGGGCGCCGAGCAGTTCGTGCTGCTGCTGCGCCGCGACGAGGGGGACGGCTGCGAGATCGCGCTGATCGAGGGGATGTACGATGGCGTCAAGTCGTTTTACGACGGCCAGGACTACACCGGCGGCGACCCGATGGTCGATGCCACCTTGAAAGACGGCGTGCTGCGCCTGGGCCCCACGGCCGATTCGCAGGCGCTGGCGGCGGTGCCGCTGCGGGTGCAGAACGAGATCGTCGGTGCCCTCGTGCTGCTCAAGCTGTTGGATCACAAGCCGATTCTGCGGGCCGAGGACCGCGACCTGCTCGACCTGCTCTCCGCCCACGCCGCCTCGGCTCTCTTCGCCGCCCGTCTGTTCGCCACCAAGGATCGCAAGCTGCGCACGCTGGAGAGCCTGGTCAAGCTGGCTCGCGGAGAGTAGGCTCCTGCACTCCTAAATGTTGAGAAGACTGGCCTGAACCGGCCGTCAAACGTACAACCGCAACCCATGGGTATCTCCGGCAGCCTCAAAGACGTCTCCGTCGCCGATGTGATGCAGTTCATTCACCTCGGCCGGCGCACGGGCACGCTGCTGCTCGCGCGGGCCAGCGAGCGGGCGATGATCGGCTTCCACGGCGGCCGGCTGGTCTCGGCGCAGGCGCCCCGCACCCCCAAGCTGGGCGACCTGCTGGTCTCCTCAGGGATGATCGACCGCGGGATCCTGGATGCCGCCATCCGCTCGCAGAGCGAGGCGCTGGAGCACCGGTCGCTGGGGCAGATCCTGATGTCCTCCGGCTCCATCGACGCCGAGGGGCTGCGCCAGGTGATCGCCACCCAGATCGAGCAGGCGGTCTCAGAGGTCATGGTCTGGGAGACCGGGACGTTCGAGTTCGCCATCGACGACCTGCGGCCCATCGACGACATCGCCCTCTACCCGAGCGACGTCCTGCCGGACGCCGACATCAACACCCAGATGGTGCTGCTCGAAGCGGCACGGATCTTCGACGAGAGGAACCGCGACGACAGCCGGGCCGAGGCCGACGCCCGCCACGCCGCGGGCGACGGCTACTCGGCGGGAGACTCGACCCACCCGGCCCTGATCGAGCCTGGTCCCGCGATGGGTGCAGCCCTGGCGTTGACCGAGCCCGGCGACGATTTCGACGACCTCGGCGAGCCCAAGCACGCCGCCGAGCTGCTGCGCCTGCACGTCGTCTCGACCGACGCGGACTTCGCCGAGGGGTTGGCGGACGCGCTCGAGAATGAAGTGGCTGGGGTGGAGCTGGTATCTCTGGCCCAGGCGGGCCTCGTGTCGCGCGGCGAGCCGCACCCCATTGTGCTCGTCGACCTGCGGCACGGCACCGTCACTCTCGAAGAGGCGGCGGCGCTGCGGCGGGCCCGTCCGCGGGCGTCGTTCATCGCCCTGGTCGAGCCCGGCAGCTCCTTCACCCGGGTCTACGAGACGGGGATGCTGGCCGCCATGCCGGCCGAGATCGAGGCGGTGTCGGCCTGCGTCGAGAACGTCATCGAAAGCCGGCGCGACCTCGTGCGCGGCGCGGCGCGGCCGGAGTCGCGGTCCGGGGTGGCCCGCCTGCGCCGGGTCTTCGGCGACCTGCGCTCGGGGCTGATTTCGGCCACGGTGGCCCTGAACCTCATGCACATCATCTCGGAGTCGGTGGAGCGGGCCGTGCTCTTCCTGGTCAAGCGCGACCACCTGGTGGCCCTGGGCGCCTTCGGCAGCGACTCCAAGGGACGGCCGCTCGCCGAAGTGACGAGGGCCCTGAAGCTGGACCTGGAAACCGACAGCGCCCTTTCCCGCAGCCTCGACACCAGCGAGGTGCAGAGCCTCACCTTCGAGGACGCCGAGCTGCCCGAGCCCTTCCGTTCCATGGTCGGGCCGCCGAAGAACAACCAAGTGGTGATCTTCCCCGTGCTCGGCGCCCAGCGCGTGATCTCGGTGATCTACACCGACAATGGCGATAATGAGAAGCCCATCGAGGACATCGACATCCTGGAGCTCGCCACGGCCCAGGTCGGCATGGCCTTCGAGAACGAGCTGCTACGGCGGCAGATCTCGCAAGGGAAGTAGGCCCCCCTTAGATCGCGGCGGCCCTCTCGGGCCCCACCTCCTCGAAAACGCCCTTCCCTTCTACCTGCCTTCTCCCACGGCGGTACTTGGCAAAGCAATTTTGTTGCGCTACAATTTTGTTGTACAGCGATAGGGGAGGGTATGGATTGCTTTGATCGGGACAGGGAAGCTGAAAAGCTCTGGTACCACTTCAAAAGGGGCCGCAACGTTCTCATGCTGGCGCCTCGGCGTATGGGCAAGACGGTCCTCCTGGAGAGGCTGAAGGAGGAAAGCGAGCGCAACGGCTTCCGGGCCATCGTCCTCGATGTCGAAGGCTATCGCCACGAGAAGGACTTCTTTCAGCAGATGTGCGCCTCGATCCAGGAAGAGCTCGGAGCTGGCCAAGCCCTCTTGGGCGCGCTCACCGAGAGACTCAGGCGCGTCGTCCAGGGTGTCGACAACACCCAAGGCGACTGGCGCAACCTGCTGCTGAACATGGACTGGCGGCTCTTCGCCGACCACCTCGTGGCTCAGTTGGAGGAAGCCACCGACGGTAAGACATGGATGTTCCTCGTCGACGAAATCACGATTTTCACCAAGGCGCTGTTGGACGGCCAATCGGACGGCCAAGGCGTGGCGGCGGCCAGCGACTTCCTCTATAAGCTACGCCAGCTCTGCCGGGATCATCGCAAGGTGCGGTGGCTCTTCACCGGCTCCATCGGACTCGACACGATCGCGCGGCGGCATGGATTCGAGGGATCTCTGGTCGACTTGGAGATCTTCTCCCTTGAGCCCTTCGACTTGGACACGGCTAAAGGCTTCCTTGAGCTGATCGCCAAGAGGAACGGCGTGGTCATTACCGAGGTCGCGGTCTCTACGATCTGTGAGCGACTCGGTTGGCTTTCGCCCTACTACCTGGAGAAGATCGGCGAAGCCGCGTGTGAAAGAGTCTCGCGCGGCAAGGAAGTTGATAGCGAGGTAGCGAACCTCGCCGCTGACTCCCTGCTCGGCTTGGCCCAGCGAACGTACTGGTCGACTTGGCGCGAGCATCTGGACAAGAACTACCCGGAGCCTGAACGGACTCGCCTCTTCACGATCCTCGCTGAGGCCGCCCGCAGCCCTGACGGAGCGAGCATCGACATGCTCCTTCTCATTCTGAATCGGCTGAATCGAAAGGGCGGTAAGGGCAAAACGATAACAGGTCTTGAGCAGGTATCGGAAAGCATTGTCCGTAGCTACCTGGACACCCTTGAGGCAGACGGCTATCTGAGCGCGAATCCGGATCGGTCACGCTTTCGATTCCAGATGAATCTTCTGCGCGAGTGGTGGCTACGTTACGTCGCGCCACCCCCTGCCGGGAGCTCGCCTCATGGGTAGGCCGCTAGACTTCTCCTTCTACAATCCGGATCGATTAGACGCTCAAGACTTTCTGGCTGGTTTCGTTGCCCGGCAGGAATTGGCCAACAAGATCCTCGCCCGTCTGGGAGAGATCAAGAGCCGCGGCCTGGCTCAACACCGCCTGATCGTCGGCCAGCGGGGCATGGGAAAGACCAGCCTTCTGCGCCGCATCGGATTGGGAGTCCGCGACCAACCAGCACTCTCATCGGTGCTCCTGCCCCTGAGCTTCCGGGAGGAGCAGTACAACGTTCACAACCTCCATGTCTTCTGGTGCAATTGTCTTGATGCTCTCGGAGACTTCCTCGAGGCGACAGGAAGGCGAGACCAAGCTGAGCGCCTCGACCGCGACGTGGCGGCGCTCAATGCACAGGAAGACGACGAGGAAGGTCGCAGAGCACTGGAGTTGTTCCGCGGCTGGATGAAGGGAGAACAGCGAAGGCCACTGCTATTGCTCGACAACCTCGACATCATCTTCGCCGGCCTCAAGAAGAAGCAGTGGAGCCTGCGGCGAGTACTTCAGGAAGCAGGAGGTATCGTCGTGATCGGTGCCTCGGCAGCGGCGCTCGAAGCCGCCGCCGATCGCGAAGGAGCCTTCTACGACTTCTTCCAAGTGGATGTCCTCGCCAAGCTCGAGCACCATGAGATCCTGCTTTGCCTACGCCATATGGCCCTTCAACGCGAGGAGGCCGGCCGAAGGGTTTTGCAGATCCTTGACCGTGACCCGGCGCGCATCCATGTCCTCTATGACCTTACCGGAGGGAACCCGCGTACGTTAGCCATGCTTTACATGGTTCTCGAGACGAGCGGGGACGAAGATGTGATGCGCGACCTCGAACGCCTGCTCGACCAAGCGACGCCGTTGTACAAGGCGCGCGTCGAAGAGTTAGGACCTCAGACGCGGGTGGTATTCGATGCCTTGGCGCTGGCCTGGGATCCTGCGACGGCGGCCGACCTGGCAGGAGTGACGGGCCTCGAAGTTGGCGTCGTATCCGCGCAGCTCGACCGCCTGTTCAAAGAAGGAGTCGTCGAGAAGACCAGCCGGTCTTCAACCAACCGCATAGCCTTCCAGGTCGCGGAGCGCTTCTTTAATATCTGGTACCTGATGCGCCATAGCCCCCGCCGGCAGCGGCTGCGCCTGCGGTGGCTCACGGAGATGCTTCGGCGTATCTATAGTCCTCGGGAGTTGCATGAACGCGCAACAGGCCTACTCGTTAGGGCAAAAGACGAACGGTTCAATAGCGTTGCGTACTGCCTCGCACTGAGTGACGCCGTTGAAGATCGCGACCTTCGCGTCGCCCTTCGAAGTTCGGTGCGTCGGCATTCGTTGTTCGCAGTTGAAGGCGGCCTTCAGTTCGAAGACGATCTCAGTTTGCCAATCTTCGCGCCTTACCCTGCGCACAACGCAGATACCGCTGCCGAGACTTACCGCAAAGCGATTGAACACAACCCTAGCGATCCTGGTCTTTGGAACGGTCTTGGCAGGCTGCTCCTGGATTTGCCGGAATCTAGCGCCGAGGCCGAAGCCGCTTACCGCAAGGCCATCGAGCTCGATCCGAAGGACGTGCGGCCATGGAACAACTTAGGTATCCTCCTAGCAGGGCCGCTGGAGCGTCACACCGAAGCCGAAGCCGCTTATCGCAAGGCCATCGAGCTCAACCCAAAAGAGGCGCTGGTATGGACCAATCTTGGCATTTTACTAGCGGGTTTTCTGAAGCGCCACGCCGAGGCCGAAGCCGCCTTTCGCAAGGCCGTTGAGATCGACCCGAATGCCCCATCGGTATGGACCAGGCTCGGCGACTTCCTGGCAGGTCTTACGGAGCACCACGCCGAGGCTGAAGCCGCCTATCGCAGGGCCATCGAGCTCGATCCGAAGAACGCGTGGCCATGGAACGACCTTGGCGTCCTGCTGGCGGGGCATGTGGAGCGCCACGCCGAGGCCGAAGCCGCCTATCGCAAGGCTATCGAACTCGAACCGAAGGAGGCGCGGCCATGGGCCAACCTTGGCAGGCTTCTAGCTGGTCCTTTGGAGCGCCACGCCGAGGCCGAAGCCGCCTATCGCAGGGCCATCGAGCTCGACCCGAAGTACGCATGGCCATGGGCCAACCTCGGCAGGCTTCTGGCCGGGCCTCTGGAGCGCCACACCGAGGCCGAAGCCGCCTATCACAAGGCCATCGAGCTCGACCCGAAGGATGCGTGGTCATGGGTCAACCTTGGCAGGCTTCTGACGGGTCCTTTAGAGCGCCACGCCGAGGCCGAAGCCGCCTACCGAAAAGCAATTGGACTCGATCCGAAGAACGCGTGGCTCTGGACCAACCTTGGCATCCTGCTGGCTGGTCCTTTGGAGCGCTACGCCGAGGCTGAAGCCACCTATCGCAAGGCTATCGAGATCGACCCAAAGTACGCGTGGCCCTGGACCAACCTCGGCATCCTGCTGACGGGTTCCCTGGAGCGCCATACCGAGGCCGAAGCCGCTTATCGAAGGGCTATCGAGATTGACCCGAACGACCCGTGGCCATGGGCCAACCTCGGCGTCCTGCTGGCGGGTCCGTTGAAGCGCCACGCCAAGGCCGAAGCTGCCTATCGCAAGGCCATTGAGCTCGACCCGAAGGACGGGGGGCCCTGGAACAACCTCGGCGTCCTTCTGGCGGGTCCGCTGGAACGTCACGTCGAGGCCGAAGCCGCCTTCCGCAAGGCGATTGAGCTCGATCCGAAGGACGCAGAGGCATGGAACAACCTCGGCAATTTGCTGGCCGGTCTGCTGGAGCGCTACGCTGAGGCCGAAGCCGCCTATCGCAAGGCCATCGAGCTCGATCCGAAGGATGCCTGGTCATGGACCAATATCGGCTACCTGCTGGCGGATCCTCTGGAGCGTCACGCCGAGGCCGACGCCGCCTTTCGCAAGGCCATAGAGCTCGATCCGAAGGATGCGGGACCCTGGATCGGCCTGGGCAATCTGCTGGCCGATCACCTCGTCCGTCCCGATGACGCGAAGAAGGCGTATGACGCGGCGATGAGGATCGACCCTCAGGACCCCGCCGCCCCTGTCAATCTCGCTTACCTCTTGCTCCGCGGGGGCAGGGCCGATGCGGAAACGTTCTATCAAGCGGCGATTGCGATGATACCACCGCATGGCGCCGGGCTGCTCCGGGCGTTCCACGCGTTGGCCGCCGATAACTTTGGTACCGCCACCTCAGAGCTAGGGACGGTGCTTGAGGAGGGTCATTCTGAGCTTTTCACAGTGTTTCGTGTCGGTCTTCTGAGAGTCCTTCAATTCGCCGCTGATCGCGGAAATGGAGATAAGCTACTGGCTTGGCTCAAGAGCAGCGGCTTCAGCGATCGATACTGGCCGCTCCAAGTTGCGTTCGAGGCGTATCTTCATGGGGAGGATCGGCTCATGGATGTCAACCCGGAAGTGCGTAGCGGCGCCCGGCGCTTGCTCGCCGAGATGACGCGTAAGCCAAGCGAGCTTCCTCCCCCTGAGCCCAGGAAAAAGCTGGCGAGGAAAATACGGGCTCTGTGAGAGGCCGCCCCCTACCGCGGCGGAAGCGCCTTGTATCCCGCAGGCGGCTCGTACGTCCCGGTCGGGGCGTCTTTGGTCTCCACGGTCACCAGTTCCTCGCGGGTCTTGAAGCGGCTGCCGCCCATGGTGACGTCGGATTCCTGGAGCACGGGGAAACCCTCGATCTGCTGCATCTGGCGCGCCCACTCCGCCGAGCCCGGCTGCAGGGCGGCGAGGATGGCGGCGAGCTTGCCGTAGGCCTCGTGGGAGGCAACATCCTTGCTCGCCCAGACGGTGGTGTCCAGATGCAGGCCGTCCGGGCTGGAGATGTCGACCTTGAACTTGCGGGCATTCCACTTGCCGACCTTCTTCGTCTCGTTGGTGGCGGTGACCTGTACCTTGATCGCCCCTCCCTCTGAGGCGGCGAGCTTCTGCACGTCGGGCGCCGCGATCTCGGCGTACGTCTTGTCCCCGTGATTGAGCAGATAGACCTTGCCGCGGTCGAGGCGAACGATGGTGGAGGTATCCCCCTCGTCGCGCCGGAGCTTGCCGGCGGCGACCCAGATGTGGATCTGGCCCGTCGTGGGCTGGTCCATCTTCAGGCCCTCGACGCTGCTGCGGACGGTCAGCAGAGTGTCAGCCGCGGCCGGAGCCGCAAGCAGCAGGAGGAGCAGGGGGACGGCAGCACATCTCGGCATACGGCGTTCCTCGGATTCTCAATCGGCGGTCGATCGGCGGCGACCGGCGAATTGTAGCCTAGCCGTCGCTTCTCGCCGTCGCCAAGGCGGTCTTCCGGCGAACGTACAGCAGCTTCTCGACGTCCGCCACCAGCTCTCCCTGCTCGTCGAAGACCTCCACGGTGAAGACGGGCTCGACCTTCCCGCCGACGTCCGCGGCGGCGCGGATCTCGTCGATCCGTTCCTGGGGGATGTGGAACGTGGCCTTCATCGTGCCCCGCCCGGGACGGCGGAAGCGGATGGCCGCCGCTTTGTCCCACACCACGTAGTCGCGTCCCAGGGCCTCGATCAGGATAAGCATGAAGAAGGGGTCGCACATCGCGTAGAGCGAGCCGCCGAAGGCGGTGCCCACGTAGTTGCGGTTCCAGAAGCGGATCTTCATCCGCACCTCAAAACTGCGCAGGTCGGCGGAAGGCCACACCCGCACCCCGGCGCCCAGATAGGGCGGATAGAGGTTCAATAGACGGATCTTCCAACGGCTCGACGGCATGGTCTCCCCCGCGATCGAGCCTGTTTGGATCGCCGGTATCGCCGCCCGGGAATGAACACTGAGGCTAGAAACAGCGCCCGGGCGGCGAATCAGCGTTGCCGATACCGCTTAAGGGTTCACGATCACGTTGCCCGGCTTGCGGGGCGGATCGTTGCGGAGCCGCTCTGCCACTGCCGGGTTCTGGTTGAACTCCGGCGCCAGCTCTCTGTTGATGGCTGCCCATTCCGGATCCTCGTCCTCGGTCTCGAGGATGGCCCCGATGGGGCACTCCGGCAGGCACAGGCCGCAATCGATGCAGGCCTCGGGGTCGATGATCATGAACTCTTCGCCCCGATAATCGCCCGGCTTGATGCAGTCCACCGGGCAGACCGAGACGCAGGTCGCGTAGCGCTCTCCCAGGCACTTCTCCGTGATGATGTACGACATGCCTTCCTCCCCCTCTTGTGGGTGCGTTGTTGGCGAATCTGGTGACATTACAGTAGGAGGAACGGAGGGGCCGCGTCAATCGTCTTGCGAGTCATCCACGTCATTCGAGCCCGCTTGGCCGTATCGCCCGAGGGATCGACACTGCTCGGCTGCCACTTATTGGCAATAGCGCGCCAGCTCCCGCCGGTTGTGGACGTGGATGCGATGTACGGGATCGACCGAGATCACGCCCCGCTGCTTGAGATCCACGATCACCTGGTTGACCCGCTCCCGCGAGGCGCCGACGATCTCCGCGAGGTCGCTCTGGGTGAGCCGGAGGGGAATCCGGACCTCGCCTCCGGCCCCCGGGCTACCGTAGCGGTCGGCCATGGCAAGGATTTGACGGGCCACCCGTCCTTGGACGTCCAGCGTACAGAGCGCCTGGATTTGCTCGTTGGCGAACCGCAGGCGGTGGGAAAGGAGGCGTACCAGGTTGTTGGCCAGGGGGGTGAGGTTGCGCACGCAGGCCTGGAAGGTCGCCCGGTCCATCCACAGCAGGCGCGCCCGCTCGGTGGTGACGACGTTGGCCGAGCGGCCGGCACTGTCCAACAAGCTCATTTCGCCCACCGTGTCGCCGCGGCCGAGGAAGGCCAGGATGACCTCCCTGCCATCGGCGCGGGTGACGTAGATCTTCACCGTCCCTTCGAGCAGCACATAGACGACCTCGCCCGGCTGCTCGGCGGTGATGAAGTGGGTGCCCGCCTGGACGGTGGACATCCGCAGCAGACCGTTGATCTCTGCAAGCTCACCCGGAGCCAATCCTTGGAACAGCTCCAGCTCGCCCAACAAAGTCGGATCGGCCACGGCACGCATAGATATATTTCATTTTAACTCTTTACACCTTCCCTGTCTGGGCTGCCGCCCTGATGAAGGAGCCAGCAGGAGGAAGAAACAGGCCCCCAGCGAGAGGCCGAAGGCTCCGCAGCCGGTCACGAATCCAGGCGGCAGGAAGCGCATCTCGACGCGGGAGACCCCGGCCGGGAGGCGCACCCCGAGGAAGGCGCCGTTGACGTGGAGCGTTTGCAATGTCCGGCCGCCAACCCGGGCCGACCACCCGCGCGAGAAGGGCACGGAGGAGGCCAGGAGCGCCTCGCCTCTCCCAGCCATTTCCAGGACCACCCGGCCGGGAGCGGCGGATACGACTCGCGGATCGGGGGACGCCGGGCCTCCAGGGGCCGGGCGCCAAGGCCCCACTTCGTCCCGGAAGACGGCTACCCGCCGAGCCGCGGTCAACCCGGCGATCCAGCCGTCGAGACCGCTCCGTTCGATGGTCACCGACTCGTGCGGGAAGAACCAGCGCGGCAGGGCGTCCGGGTTGCGCATCAAGGTGAAGGGCGCGAAGAGGCCGCCGTCGACCCGTGGCAGAGTGCGATAGGCCGGCACGGCGGGGCTTCCCACCACCGCCCGAACGCCCAGGAAGTCGAGAAGCGGGTGGTCGAGGTTTCGGAGCGGCGCGAAGTACTGCTCCATCGAAGGGTGAAACCCGAACGCCAGATCCAGGACGTGCAGATAGGCGGCGGAGGCCAGCGGGTCGTGCGCCCGGAAATCGGCCACGCCGTAGACGTGGAGGATGCCTGGATAGATGAGGTAGTCGGCGCCGGTGGCACGGCCGGCCGCGGGGTCTCCCGCCTCCTGGACGAGGCGGCTCATGAGCGCCGAACGGGGATAGAAGAGCGTAGGGTGCCCCACCGGCAGGAGGCTGCGGGACCACGGGATCAGATCGAGGAGAAGCACCGCGGCGAGGGCCACCGCTCCCCAGCGCGGCCGCCAGCCGGCCAGGGCGGCGGCCACCGCCAGCAGGGCCCAGAGGGTGACCGTCCAGCGGTCCGAGGCCACGGCCAGGCTGATCAGCCCCGCCAAGGCGAAAGACGCCCAGATCGCTGTACCGCTATGCCCGCGAGCGCGCCCCCGACGCAGCAGAAGATCGGTGCCGAAGGCCCCGGCCACACACAGCGCCAGCGAGACCACCGGCAAGAGCCGGGCGTAGGCCGGAATCCGTAGCGGTGGCACCGCATACAGTAGCTGGGCGAGCGGCAGCAATCGGCCGGCCAGCAGCAGGCCTGCACCGGCGAACCCCAGGAAAGGCCAGGAGCGGCGATCGCGGGCGGCGAGCAGCAGCGCCAGCCAGGCGCCGGCGAAGGCCACCAGCCCGGTATAACCGCTCTCGCACTCCGCCCAGTTGAAGGGCCCCCGGAACTTTCCCTGGTAGGGGGAGCCGAAAGCGTGCGGACTGGCCGGCGCCAGCACGAAGCTGCCGTAACCCGGCTGGAACCAGGAGAGCGGAGCGAGCAGCCACATCGTTCCGGTCGGCCGCCCCGGGTCCCGGGTGTCGTGGGCGCGTTGCGAGTCGGGGACACTCGCGAGGAACGGCAGGAGCTGGGGCGCCGCGAGGCCGAAGCCGAGGGTCGCCGCGAGGGCCGCCGCGGCGAGGCTTCGCCCCAGACCAGCCGCTCGCCGGCGCAGGCCCAGGCCGCAGACGCCGGCAAAGAGGCCGCCGAAGAGTGCGGTCTCGGGGTGGCCGGAAAGCAGGATCGCCGCGGTGACCGCCGCCGTCGTGGCGATCGCTCGCCGGCTGGGGCGGCGGAAGAGGCGAACCGTCCCCGCCGCAAGCCATGGCATCCAGGCCGCCGTCGCCGACACCGGGAACAGGGCCCAGGAGAAAAGACCGCCCCCCAGGGCGAAGCCCGCCGCCGCCAGCAGCGACGAGGCGCGGCTGCGGCCGGTTGAGCGGGCGAGCAGCCACGTGCCCTGAAAGCCCACCAGCAGCTTGAGGATCAGGGCTCCCAGCAGGTGGTGCTGGAGGGGCAGGGCGCGCACGGCCATCTGCAGCGGAGAGAGGGCGCCGGCCTGGGGATTCGACCACGGCGAGCTGCCGCCGCCGAGACTGTCCGACCACAAGGGGAGCCGGCCCTGGGCGAACGCATGGCGCATCTCCAGCTCCCAGGGCAGGATCTGGTAGATGACGTCGTTCAGCAGGTCGTGCTCGCGATCCGCATTGAAGATGATGGGCGCGCCGGGCGCCACCTCCTGGAGCAGATTGCAGGGCGCCAACAGGGCGGGACCGGCGATCCACGGAGCGAGCACCAGCAGCGGCGCGATCCAACCCCCGAGCACCGCGCTTCTCCCCAGCCGCAGGCTCAAACCTCGGGCGAACAGCCAGCAAAGGCCTTGAGTGGCCAGCATCGCCGCCAGCAGCGGACCCGCAAAGTGGGGATCGAGAATACGCATTCGCAAAATCTTCCTGGCTACATTCCGTTTACGTGCCAGGAGCCTTCGATGTTGCGATAGCTCGATGACGTGAAGACGGAACAAGAAATCCGAATTCTTCTCCGCTTGGTGTCCCTATTTTCCTCTCTGGCGATACTTATTGGACAGAGAGTCAGATTTATCGGCGTTATCCATATCTACTTTAGACAAAGGAGGGGTGGCATGTTCTCGAAAAAGATGTCGCGTATTGGGAAGGCGGCGCTGATCCTGATGCTCTGTGTGGCACCTGTCTTGGCGCAAGCCGGCGTCAGGCTTGGTGAGAGAGGAAAATCGAAGCCCGCCGCCTCCCGGGTGCACTCCGGGGAAGGCGTTGTCCTGACGTTGTGGCACGGACTGGTGGGTCTGTTTGAAAAAGAGGGCGCCTCGATCGATCCGAGCGGACAGCATGGAACAGGCACTGGAAGTGGCGCAGGAACCAACAACGGAGCCTCGATCGATCCCCCTGGCTCACCTCAAGGCTGAATTCCTCAACCTGCAAGTGGGGGCCGGGCGACCGGCCCCAGATTTTTCTTGTCTGCCTGTGACTCCATTTCCCGGCTTTCTGATACTTATCTTGATGGGGACAGTCTCAATCTGAGATAGTTCCGTGTACCCGTATCCCATCGGGAGGAGAAAGCTTGAAAAATCATCTGTCACTCGAAACCATGGCAAAGCTGCTGGCTGGCGATCTGAGTCACGACGAGGTTGTGACTCAAGTAGTTCCTCATCTCCTCGAACGCTGCCCGGGATGCCGCAGGCAGTACGAGGAGATTCGCCGGCTCCAAGAAGAGGTCGGCCACTGGGACGAAAGGGTGGCCCTGTGGGAAGGACCGGAGGCGCATAGCCTCTTCACCGTCCTGAAAGACCTTCCCTTCGATGAGCAGTTAGCCCGAGTTCTGGACGACGAGAGCTTCCAGACTTGGGGGCTCAGCCAGTTCCTGCTGAGACAAAGCCTCGAATCAGGGTTTGAGGACGCCGCCAAGGCCACCAACTACGCAGAGCTGGCGGTAAAGATCTCACAGAATCTCGAAGACACCTATGACCCGCACTGGATTCTCGATCTCCAAGCGCGGGCCCATGCCTATTTGGGCAATGCACGGCGGGTGCTCGGCGAGCTTCGCAGCGCCGAGACGTCGTTCCGGGAGGCCGAGAGGTTCCTATCCAAGAGTATGACGGGCAATGAGATCGTCCGAGCTGAAGTCCTTCAACTCAAGGCTTCCCTGCGGCGAGCCCAACGGCGCTTCCCGGAAGCTCTCGCCTTGGTGGACGAAGCGTTGACGATCTATAGGGAACAGGACAATCTCCACGGCGCCGGTTTCTCCCTACTCAAAAAAGCCAAGATCCTGGAAGACGGTGAAGATCTCGGAGGTGCTGTCCGGATTCTCAGGGAGCTTGTGGAAGAGCTCGACCCGAAGCAGGAGCCGCAGTTGTCCGCCTATGCCCGCCATAATCTGGTTCTCTGTTTGACCGAGGCCGGTCGCTATGACGAGGCTGAGCAGCTGTTGCCAGAGGTGCGTGAGCAACTCGCCGGCCAGGGGAAGCCGTTGAACCTGGTCCGGCTCCGCTGGGCAGAGGGCAAGATCGCTCTAGGATTGGGCCGGACGGCCGAGGCCGAGGAAGACTTCCGAGAGGTCCGGCAGGATTTCCTGGAGAGGACCATGGGCTACGACGCAGCTCTCGTCTCCTTGGACTTGGCCATCCTCTATGCGCGCGAGCACCGCACTTCCGAGCTCAAGCGGCTGGCTGCCGAGATGGCTCCCATCTTCGAGTCTCGCGATGTCCGCCGCGAATCTCTAGCCGCTCTCGTCATGTTCCGCAACGCCTGCGAAGAGGAACGGATGACCGTCGAGCTGGCGACGCAGCTCGCTCTCGAGCTCCGCCGCCAACGAAGGACGTTGTCTTGAGGCTGCCAGCTAATCCGTGGTCAGTCATCCACGTGGCTGACCGCGCTGCGCGACCCGACAGACCCTGAAGCGCCCTTCTGCTGCCAGAAGAAGGGCTCGCGCTTGTGCGGATCGGGCGCGATCTGGTCGAGGGTCATGCTGTCGTAGACCCGGCCGTTGAGCACCACTAGCCCGATGCTGGCGGTGTTGTGGATGTCCTCCAGCGGGTTGGCATCGAGCACCACCACGTCCGCCAGCTTGCCGGCCTCCAGGGAGCCGATGTCCTTGTCCAGACCCAGGTAGTGAGCGCCGTTCAGGGTGGCCGAGCGCAGCACCTCTAGCGGCTTCATGCCGCCTTGCGCCAGCATCCACATCTCCCAATGCGCGCCCAGCCCCTCGCGCTGGCCGTGGGCGCCAAGGTTGACCTTGACTCCGTCGTGGCTGAGGTCGGCGGCGATGCGGGCGACGTTGAAGTGGTTGTACTCCTCGTCCGGCGCCGTCAATCGCCGGCGGGAGCGCTCATCGACGATCTCCCGCGGCACGAAGGAGAGCAGGCGTTTGTCCTCCCAGACATGGGTCTTGTCGTACCAGTAATACTCGCCGAAGAGGCCGCCGAACCCCACGATCAGGGTGGGTGTGTAGCCCACCGCGGTCCCCTTCCAGAGCTGGCGGACGTCACCGTAGATCTTCGCCACCGGGACCGTGTGCTCGACGCCGGTATGACCGTCCACGACCTGGGCCATGTCCTGGTCGAAGAGGGAACCCCCCTCCGGCACCACCATCATTCCGAGCTCGCGGGCGGCGGCGAGGATCTGCTGGCGCTGCTCGCGGCGGGGCTGGTTGTAACTCTTGACGCTGAAGGCGCCCGCCGCCTTCAAGCGGCGCAGGTGGCCACGGGCGTCCTCCAGGTTGTCGATGGTGGCGGTGAAGGGGGCGGTGGCGCCGTAGAGGATGGTGCCGGTGGAGAAGATGCGCGGCGCCGTAATCATCCCGGCGCGGCTCAGCTCCGAAGCGGCGAAGACGGTGTCCGTATCGTTCGACGGATCGTGGAGGGTGGTCACGCCGAAGGTCAGGGTGGCGTAGGTCACCCAGTTGCGCTGCGGCACGATGCCGTCGGTGCCGAAGGTGCCGTGCCAATGGACGTCGACCAGGCCAGGGATCAGGGTCTTGCCCTTGACGTCCACGACGCGGGCGCCGGCCGGCACGGCGACGCTCGCCCGCGGGCCGACCGCCTTGATGCGATTCCCTTCGAGCACGATCGTGCCGTCCTCGATCACCTCGTCGCCCTTCATGGTCACGATCCGGCCGCCGACCAGGGCCACCGTCCCCTTGGGAACGTCGCTCTCGGCCTTGAAACCGATGTTGAGGCCGTGGGTCGGCGGATCGGGGAGCTTGGCAGGCGCGCCGTCGAGGAACGAGAAGGCGTTCTTGAGATCCAGGGTGTAGAGCTCGGGCCCGAGCGACCAGTGGAGGCGCTGCGAGTCGCCGGACCAGTGGAGGTTCTCGCCGGCGTCGCGGGTCACCTTGTGCAGCGGCAGCGCGCTCGCCTTGGGCCCGATGTCCACCGCCTTGCCGGTGGCGGCGAAGGGCATGACATAGGCGTTGTATCGCTCGGCGAAAGCCACCCACTTGCCGTCGGGTGAAACCTGGAGCTCCGTGGCGTTGTCGCTCGCCAGGTCGACGCGCTCGTCCTTGCCGTCGAGGCCGATGGAGACGAGCTGGCGCTTGCCCTCGCCGACGTGGCGCAGGAGATAGACGCGGTCGCCTTCGGCGCCGAAGTGCGGGCGCTCGCCGTCCTCGGCGACGAGCGCCGGCTCGCCGCCGGCCGCAGGTACCCGGTAGACGCCCGGGTCCAGCGACCAGTTGGGCGTACGGATGAAGCCGCCCTCGATCTTGCGGTAGACGATCTGCTTGCCGTCCGGCGTGAAGACCGGCTCCACGTAGTGCCCCGGTTGGCCGATCACCACCCGCCCCTCGCCGCCGTCCGCGGACACCACGCGCACCGTCCCGAGCTTGTCGTCGTCCCAAGTCGTGTAGACCACGGCGCGGCCGTCGCGGGAGAACGCGGGGTAGATCTCCCAATGGTCGTTCTGCTGCGTCAACCTGTGCGGCGTGCCGTCGGGCAGGTTGCGAATCCAGAGGTGCCCCAGGGCCTGATAGACCACCCGGTCCCCTTTGGGCGAGACCTCCACCCAACGCAGCATCTTGGTGTCGAACGTCCGCGGCGCCACCTCTTGCGGGAAACGCAGTGCCGCGGTGACCCTGCGGGTCGTATGGACGTGGAAGGGAATGTCGGCGACCTGGCGGGAGGCGACGTCGAGGCGGTGGATCTTGCCGCCGGCCCAGAAGACCAGCGACTTCGAGTCCGGCGTCCAGGCCATGGAGGGATAGAGGCCGTGGATCGACCAGGTCTCCTGCATGTCGCGGTCGAGGCCGTCGTAGAGCGGCCGAATCTCGCCGGAGCGCAAGTCCATCAGGTGGATGACGCTCTTGCCGCGGACCCGGCGAATGAAGGCCAACGACTTGCCGTCCGGAGACGGGGTCGGCCGGACGGAGCCGCCCTCACCGGTGACGAAGCGCTGGGTTTTGCCCGTCCGCCGGTCGAGGCGCTGGATGACGAAGATCTGGCCGTTGGGATCCTTGTTGTACTCGAAGACCGGTCCGGGGGTGATGTCCTGGCTGTAGTAGAGGTAGCGGCCGTCGGGCGAGAAGACCGGCTCGCCGGAGTCTTTCTGGTCGTTGGGCTTCTTGGTGAGCTGGAGGCCGTCGCCGCCGCTGCGGTGATAGAGCCACATCTCGCCGGCGCCGAGCGAGCGCTGGGCGGTGAAGTGCTTGCGCGCCACGACGTACTCGCCGTCCGGCGACCAGGACGGGCTGTTGAGCAGGCGGAAGCTCTCCTTGGTGACGGCGCGGGGGTTCTTGCCGTCGCGGTCGGAGATCCAGATATTGTCGCCGCCTCCCTGGTCGCTGGTGAAGGCGATCTTCCTGCCGTCCGGGCTGTAGCGGGGCTGCATCTGCCAGGCGACGTCGTGCGTGAGGGCCTTGGCCTCGCCGCCGGTCATGGGAATCGTGTAGAGGTCGCCCAGCAGGTCGAAGGCGATCTCCTTGCCGTCGGGGCTGACGTCGAGGCTCATCCAGGTCCCCTCGTCCGTGTCGATCGTGACCTCGGACGACGGCCCAGGAGGATTGTTGACGTCCCACTTCTCGTCCTTTTTCTCTTTCTCCTTGGCTTTCTCGTTGGCGCCCTTGGGAGAGCCGCCCGCGACCCCGGATGTCAGGCCGAGTGAGGCGAGGAGGAGGGCGACGAGCAGAAGGCGGATCGATTTCATGCGGTTTCCTTTTGGGACGGGCTCGGCAAAGCCGCGAAGACTAAGCGTTGCCGGCTCCGGAGTTTCAGGACCTGCGGACGAGCCCGCTCCAGGTGCAACGACTGTGGCATCATCGGGCTCACCCATGAGCGAGCCCACGACGCCTCCCCGCTCCCCGGGCCGATTCCGCCGCCGGCTGGCAGCCTGGCGCCGGCTGGTGCGCACCCGGCCTCGGCTGCGCCGGACACTCTATGCCATCGCCGCCGGCCTCGCAGCATTCCTGATCCTCACCGTCTGGCTGTTGTTTCCCTACCTCAAAGCGTTTGGCGACATCGGCGCCGGGCCGGAGAACTCCCCGTCGCGCCTGTATGCCCTGCCCGAGGAGATCCGGATCGGGGAAGAGATGTCGCCCGAGGGGCTGGCCCACGAGCTCGAGACGCAGGGCTACCGCACCTGGGACGAAGACGTCCTGCCCGCCGGCCGCTATCACTTCGGCGACGACATCCTGGTGGTGAGGCTTCGCCGCCACGAGACTCCCCAAGGGCCCGTACCGGGCCAGCTCGTGCTGGTCCATTTCCTCGCCCACCGCATCGCGGCCCTGAGCGTCGACGGCCGGCCGGTGGAATCCGCCGCCCTCGATCCACTCGTCCTCGCCACCTATTACGACGAGGAGGTGCGCGAAAAGTGGCCCGTGACGGTGAAGGAGCTTCCCGAGCACGTCGTGCAGGCCGTGCTCGCCGCCGAGGACGACTCGTTCTACTTTCACCCTGGCGTCTCCCCCACCGGCATCGCCCGCGCCTTGATGGTCGACCTGCGCAAGGGGAGGGCCGCTCAAGGGGGCAGCACGCTCACCCAGCAGCTCGTCAAGAACGTCTTTCTCACCCAGGACCGGCGAATCACCCGCAAGATCCGCGAAGCCGTCATCGCCGTCGCGGTCGAGGTTCAGCACTCCAAGCGAAGCATCCTTCAGGGCTACCTGAACACCATCTACCTGGGCGGCGCGAGCGGCGTCAACTATCACGGCCTCGGCGCTGCGGCCCGGGCCTACTTCGGTAAGGACGCCACGGAGCTGACCCTGCCGGAGGCGGCCACCATCGCCGGGATGATCAAGTCGCCGGCTGTCTACTCGCCGGTCGCGAGTCCCGAGCGCTCCCGCAGGCGGCGCGACGAGGTGCTCCACCGCATGGCCGATCTGAAGTGGATCGACGCCGGCGCCCTGGAGCGGGCCCTGGCCACTCCCATGGTGACCTCGCCGCAGCGCCTCGGCGCCCGGACGGCCCCGCACTTCGCGGACGCCATGGCGGGCGAAGCCCGCGACCGCTTCGGCCTCACTCGCCTGGGCAACCGCGGCTACAACCTCTTCGCCACCCTCTCCATCCGCGAGCAGGCTCTGGCCCAGAAGGCTACCGGCGAGGTCCTCCAGGAGCTCGACGGCGGGCGCCGCAAGGGAGCCAATCCCCTGGAAGCCGCGCTGATCTCCGTCGATCCCCATACCGGGGCGATCCTCGCCTACGTCGGCGGGCGCGACTTCGGGCATAGCGAGTTCGACCGCGTCGCCCAGGCCCACCGCCAGGCGGGCAGCTCCTTCAAGCCGATCGTCCTGGTGACGGCCCTCGAAAGCGGCCGGCTCTCCCAGTCCAGCCTTGTGAAGGACGAGCCGCTGACGCTCAAGACGGGCGCCGGACCGTGGTCTCCCAAGAACGCCGACGGCCAGTTCCTCGGTCCCATCACCGTCCGCAAGGCCCTCGAGCAGAGCCGCAACGTGCCGCTCATCCGCCTCGCCATGGACGTGGGGATTCCCAAGGTGGCGGCCGCCGCCCACCGCATAGGTATCGACTCCGACCTGGTGGAGTTCCCGGCCCTGGCCCTGGGCGCCGCCGACGTGACGCCGCGCGAAATGGCGACCGTCTACTCGACGCTGGCCAACGGCGGGCTCCGCCCCGTCCTCCACGGGCTCGCAGCCGCGCTCGGTCCGGACGGCAAGCCCGTGCACGACCTGCAGCCGAAGAAACCCAAGCAGGTCGTCTCGCCCCAAGTGGCCTTCATCACCACTTCGGTACTGGAGGGAGTGGTGGAGCGGGGGACGGCGCGAGGGGTCTTGCGCTACGGCGTGCCTGGGCCGCTGGCCGGCAAGACGGGGACCACCAACGAGGCCCGCGACTCCTGGTTCGCCGGCTATCGTCCGGACCGCGTCACCGTCGTCTGGGTGGGGCTGGACAACCCGGGGGCCACCTCGCTGTCCGGATCGCGCGCCGCCCTGCCCATCTGGGGCCAATACATGAAGGCCTCCTTCCAGGGAGCCAAGGCCTCTGAGTTCCCCGAGCCCGCCGGTCTGGAGAAGGCCACCGTCTGCCGGGACAGCGGCATGCTCGCCCGCCCCATCTGCCCCACCCAGATCGTCGACCTCTTCCTCCCGGGCGAAAAGCCAATCCAGGTCTGCAACTGGAAACACGAACCCCGCTACGAAGAAAAGCAGAAGCAGTTCGGCCTGCGCTTCTCCGACTGGCTGAAGAAGAAGCTGGAACGGCTGACGGGAAAGATCAAGGACGGGGGCGGGGAGTAGCCACCCCCCTCCCTATCGTCACGGGCACGTCGCGAACGCCGACGTGTCCTGGACCGGCTGGAAGGCCGCACCCTGCGGGTTCGAGTAGGTCTTGACCACCCCGGTGTTCGAGTCCGTCACGGTGATCGTGGTCTGCACGTTGGTCAGGCCGCCGGCGAAGACCCAGAAAGTCTGGCTCAGTGGGCAGGCGTTCAGCACCTTGATCACCATCTCCACGTTGGTATTCGAGAAGAACCAGAAGTAGCCGGTCTCGTCCGTCAGCTTGATGGCTTGGGCTTGGCCCTGCTGGGTTCCGGTGTTGAAAGTCCCCTCGACCTTGAAGCGGCCGCCGTTGAGGCAGAGGGTGGTGGGGCCGGGAATGCAAAGGCTGGGAGCCACAGTCGCTTGCCCGATCAGCGACGCGGTGACCTGGAAGGCTCCGCCGGGGCCGGAGATATGCCGCGCCAGAATGTTCCAGGTTCCGGACGCGGGACTCTTCACATCACAGAACTGTTGTCCGCTCAACACCGCGCTCTTGCAGTCGAAGGCCGTCGTCGAGACCGGCGCCCCGTGACGGATGTAGAGAGCGTTGCTGTTTTCGAACCAGTCCTGCGAGTTCAAAGCGACGCGAAGCTCGGTCGTTCCCACCGGCACCTCGACTGAGCTCGCCACCTGGTTCTGGCCGTTGGTCAGCGTGCCGGAGCTGCCGAGAACGGAAGTGCCCGCGCCGCCGATCTGGGGCCCCGAGCCGCAGGAGGAGGCGTTCAGATCGGCCCCGGCCTCGGTCTGAATCCAGACGAGATCGCTGAAAACATCGTCATCATTGGAATTGTCCAGCGGCTGGCAGTTGGGGCTGGTGCCGCCGGAAGTCACGCCGGCCAGCACCGTCTGGCCCCCGAGCGACAGGAAGAGTGGACCGCCCGAGTCGCCGAAGCAGGTGTCCGAGTTCGTGCCCGGCGAGCCCAGGGGATTACTGAAGTTCCAGCACACGAATCGGCTGGAGGGTGGAGCACAGGCGGCGGTCACGACGTTGCCCTTGCGCTTGATGCCGTCATCGCTGTTCCTGCCGAGGGTGGTGCCGAAGCCCACAATCTCGCCAGCCAGCCCGAAGGGCGGCCGGGACACCCGATTGATCGGGCTCGGCGCGATGTTCGGCACCGGCGCCGACAAGTGAAGAATTGCCAAGTCTGACTGGGTGCCGGGAATGTAGGCGGGGTCCACCGCGACCCGCGACAGAGTGAAAGTCCCGGCGTGCTGGAAAAAGACGCTCTTGCCGGCGGGGGTCACCAGGTCGGATCGCGTCGCGCAGGTCGCACCGTCGACGTCGTCGCCGTTGGGCAAGGTGCAGATGCAGTGAGCCGCCGTGAGCACCGTCTGGCAGCCGATCAGCGTCGCCGAGCACTCGCCGCCGTTGGTGCTGAACAGACCTACCGTGGGATGGAGATTGTCGGTCAGGCCGTTGACGATCTTCTCGGCGACCGGCTTCGGAGACTGGCTCTGGAGGGGAAGCGAAAGGGGAAAGGAGAAGCTGAGCAACAAGATGGGCAGGGCTGAACGGCTACGCATGAACATCCTCCTTCAGCCCTGAACCCCCTCGATCGCCCTGGAATTTCTCAGGGGCTCGTGCGGATCAATGTCGTGGTCACCAGGACCGTGCTTCCGGGTCCCGAAAGGTGTCGTGCCAGGAAATACCAGGTGCCGGCCTCCGGATTCTGGACGCTGCAGAACTGCTGGCCGCTCGGCGCGTCGCTCTTGCAGTCGAACGCCGTGATCGAGGCCGGAGCGCCGTGCCGGATGTACAAGGCGTTGCTGTTGAAGAACCAATCGGTCGAGCTGAGTGCAATGCGGAGCTCGGCCGTCCCCGCCGGAACCTCGACGGTGCTCGCCGCCCGGCTGGGGCCCCTGCGCAACGACGCGACGCTGCCAAGGATCGTAGTGCCCGGACCGCCGATCTGGGGCCCGGTGCCACAGGAGGTGGCAGCGAGGTCGGTGCCGCCTTCGGCCTGGATCCAGGCCCGGTTGGCGAACACGTCGGCGTCGAAGGAGTTGTCGATCGGCGCGCATTCGTCGTTGGTGCCGCTGGAGGTCACTCCGGCCAGCACCGTCTGCCCGCCGAGCGACAGGAAGAGCGGGCCCCCCGAGTCGCCGAAGCAGGTGTCCGAGTTGAAGCCCGGCGCACCCAAGGGCTTCTTGAAGTTCCAACACACGAACCCGGGCGCCTGAGGATCGCAGGCCGCGGTCGTCACGTTGCCGCGGCGCTTGAGGCCGTCGTCCGTGGAGTTGGTGCGAGTGCTGCCGAACCCCACGATCTCGCCGTGGAGACCCAAGGGCACCGGGGACACCCGGTTGATTGGGCTCGGGGCAATGTTCGTCACCGGCGTCGACAAGTGGAGGATCGCCACGTCCGACGCCCCCGAGCGGGCATTGTAGGCAGGGTTCACGGCGATGCTCGATAGAGTGAAAATCCCGGCGTGCTGGAAGAAGACGAGCTTGCCTTCAGGACCTACCAGATCGTGCCGTGCCTGGCAGGGCACGCCGTTGAAGTCGTGCCCGCTGAAGGTTTCGCAGATGCAGTGAGCGGCCGTCAGCACTGTGCTGCAGCCGATCAGCGTCGCCGAGCATTCGCCGTCGTTGTTGAACAGCCCGACGGTGGGATGGAGATTGTCGAGCGCACCGTTGGTGATCTTGTCGTCGATTCGCTTCAGGGGTTGGGCGTTGAGGGGCAGAGACAGGCAGAGCAACAGAATGGGCAGCGCTGAACAGCTTCGCATGATCGTTCCTCCTGCGGCCGGATTATAGAGGGAGCGCTTCTATACTCTGTCTCCATGACCGTCCAAAGCTCGCCGCATTCGACCTATCGGGATCGCCTCCAGGTCTTCGCCGCCGAAGAGAAGCGCCTGGCGGGAATCTCCTTCCGCTTCTCGATACTCCGCGGCGCTCTATTTCTCCTCTTCGTCGGCTGTCTGCTGGTGATCCTCCTGCGCGGCGGCCGGCCGGGATGGGAGTGGTGGGCCGGGGCGGGGTTCTGGCTTGTGGCCTTCCTGGCCGTATTACCTCCCCACGAGCGGATCGTCCAGCGGCAGCGGCGCCAACGCGAGCTGGGGCGGATCAACGAAGAAGGACTGCTGCGCCTGAAGCGGGAGTGGGGTGGTCTCCCCCTCCCCACGCTCCCCGAGCCCGAGGAGAAGGATCGGGCGGTGGCCCGGGACCTCAACCTCCTCGGCCGGGCCTCCCTCGCCCAACTCCTGGGGACTGCCCATACCCCTCCGGGCAAGGCGGATCTGGCAAGCTGGCTGCTGAATCCTGCTGCTCCCCCGGAGATCGCCAGCCGTCAGGCCGCGGTCGCCGAGCTGGCGCCCGAGGTCGACCTGCGGCAACAGATCGAGGTCGGCGTGCGCCCCATGGAGAAGTCACCTCCGAACCTGGAGCCGTTCCTTCAGTGGGCCGAGGACAAGCCGTGGCTGTTGGATCGGCCGTGGCTGATCTGGCTGGCCCGGCTCCTGGCCGTGGCGACTCCGGCGGCCCTCCTTCTGTGGATGGGGGCAATCCTCCCGATCAAGATCTTTTTCATCCTGGCGTCGATCAACATTTCCCTGGGCTATCGCTTTCGGGAGCGGACCCATGGCAGCTTCAAACGGGTCGAGGCCCCCGAAGGGGACTTCCAGCTCTACGGCGAAGCCCTGGAGCGGATCGCCAGTCGCTCCTACGCCGCGGATGAGCTGCAGCGGATCGCCGGCGATCTCACCGCCGAGGGGCAGGCTGCCTATCGCTGGATGCTCCTGCTCCATCGCAGGGTAGAGCTCTCGCACGTGCGGCACTCCTCCTACCTGTACCTCATTCTCCAAGCGCTCCTCTGTTGGGACCTCCACGTGCTGGCACTGCTGGAGCGCTGGCAGCGGGAGGCCGGCCCGCGCGTAGGGGCCTGGCTCGCAGCCTGGGGCCGTTTCGAGGCCCTGTCGGCGCTCGCCGGCCTCTGCTTCGAAAATCCTGACTGGACCTTCCCCGTCGTCGCCGAAGGGGAGACTGGCTACACAGCCCAGGGGCTCGGGCATCCGCTGATCCGTGACGGCCAGCGGGTATCCAACGACGTCACCCTGGGGCCGGCCGGCAGCTTCCTGCTGGTGACGGGCTCCAACATGTCCGGCAAGAGCACGCTGCTGCGGTCGATCGGCATCAACGCCGTGCTCGCGCAGGCCGGCGGCCCGGTCTGCGCCGAGTCGCTGAGGATGCCGCCGGTGACCCTCGGCACCAGTATCCTGGTGGAAGACTCGCTGGCCGAGGGAGTGTCCTTCTTCATGGCCGAGTTGCAGCGCATCCGCGACATCGTGAAGGAGGCGGACCGCGCCCGGGCGGCGGGCGGCGTCCTCCTCTATCTGCTCGACGAGGTGTTGCGGGGGACCAATAGCTACGAGCGGCAGGTGGCGGTGCGCCGGGTGGTGCTCCACTTGTTGAAGCAGGGAGCGCTCGGCGCCGTCTCCACCCACGACCTCCAACTCGCCGAGGTGCCGGAGATCGCGGCCACCTTCGTGCCCGTCCACTTCCGGGAGACCCTGCACCCGGGAGAAGACCCGCCCATGACCTTCGATTACGTGATGCACCCGGGCGTGGCCACGACCGTCAATGCCCTGAAGCTGATGGAGCTGGTGGGCTTGGGGCCCGAGGAGATCTAGTCTAGTGGCGAAGACGAAGAGCGCGGCAAAAACGGCAAAGAAACGGGCGGCCAATAGGGCGAATCCGGCGGAAGAACCTGTAGAATGGCGACACGATGAATCTTTCGCCCCATTCGTCCCCTGAGGAGAGCAGGAACCGTGAAGAGGGCAGCCTTCTGGGCGTGGGCGTCTATTCCGTTCCCGAGGCGGCCCGGCTTACAGGCGTCTCTTCCAGCCGCATCCGTCGCTGGCTCCGAGGCTACAACTATACCTCCGGTGGCGCTGCCCGCACCTCGCTTCCCCTATGGCAGCGGCAGCTCGCATCCGAGGACTCTCTGATCCTCAGCTTTCGGGACATGCTGGAGGTACGGTTCGTCGATGCCTTCCGGCGGCACGGCGTGAGTTGGAAATCGATCCGCGTGGCAGCGGAGTGCGCTGCCGAGATCGTCCACGACTCCTATCCGTTCTCAACCCGGCGGTTCAAGACCGATGGACGCAGCATCTTTGCGGAGATTCTTCAGGAGACCGGAGACGAGTCGCTCCTGGACCTCGTCAAGAGTCAGTACGAATTCAAGAGCATCGTCGAGCCATTCCTTTTCGAGGGGCTTGAATTTTCGGCCCTTGGCATCGAACCGGTCCGCTGGTGGCCTCTCGGAAGAGACCGCCGGGTCGTCATCGACCCTGAGCGATCTTTCGGCCAGCCCATCGTCGATCCTGAGTCCGTTCCGACCAACGTTCTGGCCCGAGCCTTCCGGGCCGAAGGCTCGATTCAGGCGGTGGCCCGCTGGTACCTGGTCGATTCCAAGTCCGTGGAAGACGCCCTCGAGTTCGAAGATCAATGCGCTAAAGCGGCGTGAGATTCTTCCTGGACAACTGCTTATCCCCACGGTATGCGCGGGCTCTCCTCGCGCTTTCAGAGAGAGATAGTCATGCGGTTGTTCATCTGGAGGATAAGTTTCCCCGAAACTCTCCAGACAAGACTTGGATTCGCGGCCTCAGCGAAGAGAGCGACTGGACGATCATCTCCGGCGATACACGGATCTTGAAGCATCCGGAGC
Organism: Thermoanaerobaculia bacterium; assembly: GCA_035996875.1. Classification (GTDB taxonomy): domain Bacteria; phylum Acidobacteriota; class Thermoanaerobaculia; order Multivoradales; family UBA5704; genus DATARR01. The sequence continues at coordinate 24,700 of DASYJD010000019.1, read as the reverse complement.
TCAAGCGAGAGTGGGCCCAGTCACGGCTGACGGCCTTCTTTCTCGGACACGGGTGGATGAATCTACGGTACTGGTCTCAAGCCGTTCTACTGGTGCGCTGGTGGCCCAACATCCTCGAACAGGCACGCCTTGTAGAGCGGGGAACGGGTTTCGAAATCCCCTACCGGGCTCCAGGCCGTTTCAAGCCGATCATTGTCCGACCTTGATGGAGAGGGGAAGACAAAACGGGGCGCCACCGTGAAGTAGCGCCCCGCGGTCCTGCCGATCGAATCCGGCCTCAGTGCTTGGCGGCCGTCTCGATCGGAATCCGCATGCCGTAGAACGACCGCCAGACGAAGACGGTCGAGATCACGAAGAAGACCGCCGCGAGGCTCACCCGCGTGGTCGTGTGCAGGCCTTCGGCCAGCTCCACGGCCAGCAGGCCGAAGAGGGTGGTGAACTTGATGACCGGGTTCATGGCCACCGACGAGGTGTCCTTGAACGGATCGCCCACCGTGTCGCCCACGACCGTGGCTTCGTGCAGCTTCGTGCCCTTCTCGTGCAGCTCGACCTCGACGATCTTCTTGGCATTGTCCCAGGCGCCGCCGGCGTTGGCCATGAAGATGGCCTGGTAGAGACCGAAGATGGCGATCGAGATCAGGTAGCCGATGAAAAAGTACGACTCCAGGCAGGCGAAGGCCAGGGTGCTGAAGAACACCGTCAGGAAGATGTTGAACATTCCCTTCTGGGCGTAGGTGGTGCAGATCGCCACCACCCGCTTGCTGTCCTCGATCGAGGCCTTCTGGGCTCCCGCGTCCAGCTTGATGTTCTGCTTGATGAACTCGACGGCGCGGTAGGCGCCTGTCGACACCGCCTGGCAGGAGGCGCCGCTGAACCAGTAGATGACCGCGCCGCCCGTGATCAGGCCGAGCAGGAACGGCGGATGGAGCAGCGACAGGTACTTGACATACTCCGGGTTCAGCCCCTTGGTGAGCACGACGATGATCGAGAAGATCAGGGTCGTGGCCCCCACCACGGCGGTACCGATGAGCACCGGCTTGGCCGTTGCCTTGAAGGTGTTGCCGGCGCCGTCGTTGGCCTCCAAGTGATGCTTGGCGCGATCGAAGTCCGGCGTGAAGCCGTAATCCTTCTGGATCTCCTGCTTGATGCCCGGCAGGGTCTCGATGGTGGAAAGCTCGAAGACCGACTGCGCGTTGTCCGTCACCGGACCGTAGGAGTCCACCGCGATGGTCACCGGCCCCATGCCGAGGAAGCCGAAGGCCACGAGACCGAAGGCGAAGACGGCGGGAGCCATCATCAGCCCCGAGCCGAGCGTCGTGCTGACGCCATAGCCCGCACCCATCAACGCTACGATGGTCAACCCCAGCCAGTAGGCGCTGAAGTCGCCCGCGATCAGGCCGGCGAGGATGTTGAGCGAGGCCCCGCCCTCCCGGGAGGCGGTCACGACTTCCTTGACGTGCGCCGACTCGGTCGAAGTGAACACCTTGACCAGCTCGGGGATCAGCGCGCCCGCGAGGGTGCCGCAGGAGATGATCGTCGACAGCTTCCACCACAGGCTGGGGTCGCCGTTGAGGTTGGGGATCATCAGGTAGGAGATGGCGTAGGTGACGGCGACCGAGAGGATCGAGGTCAGCCAGACCAGGGAGGTCAGCGGCGCCTCGAAGTTCATGGTGTCGGAGTTGCCGTAGCGACTCTTGGCGATCGTCTCGTTGATCAGGTAGGAGACGCCGCTGGTGACGATCATCATGATGCGCATGACGAAGATCCACACCAGGAGGTCGACCTGCACCGCCTGGGTGCTGACGGCGAGCAGGATGAAGGTGATGAGCGCGACGCCGGTGACGCCGTAGGTCTCGAAGCCGTCCGCCGTGGGGCCGACCGAGTCGCCGGCGTTGTCGCCCACGCAGTCGGCGATGACGCCGGGGTTGCGGACGTCGTCCTCTTTGATGTTGAAGACGATCTTCATCAGGTCGGAGCCGATGTCGGCGATCTTGGTGAAAATGCCGCCCGCGATGCGCAGGGCCGCCGCACCCAGCGACTCGCCGATGGCGAAGCCGATGAAGCAGGGGCCGGCGTAATCCTTCGGCACGAAGAGCAGGATGCCGAGCATGAGGATCAGCTCGACGCTGATCAGCAGCATGCCGATCGAGATGCCGGACTTCAGCGGAATGGCATAGGTCGGGAACGGCTTGCCGCGCAGGCTGGCGAAGGCCGATCGCGAGTTGGCGAAGGTGTTGACCCGAATGCCGAACCAGGCGACGCCGTAGCTGCCGGCGATGCCGATCAGGCTGAAGAGCAGGATGGTGATGACCTTCGCCAGGTCGTAGCCGCGCAGGGTGTAGAAGTAGACGAAGATCACGACGCCGATGAACGCTTCGAGAATGAGGATGAACTTGCCCTGGGTGACCAGGTAGGTCTTGCAGGTCTCGAAGATCAGCTCGGAGATCTCGCGCATCGAGCGGTGGACGGGCATGTTCTTGAGCTGGACGTACATCACCAGCCCGAAGAGCATGCCGAGCACGCAGACGACGAGGCCTCCCAGCAGCAGGGAGTGACCATCGAAGCCGAAGAACGACCGGCTCGCGAGATCGGGCAGCAACAGATCGGCTTCGCTCGCCGAGGCGGGCGCCACGCCGAGCAGGGCGAGCAGCGCCATCAGCCCGAGCATCAGGCGTCCCTTGCGGGTCGGCGCGGTCCGGTCAAGGACGGTGTGTTTGGACATGTTTCCTCCAGATCCCATGGGATTCGATACGGACTTTCAACGACTTTCAGCCAGCGTGAGCCCAGCCACCCAAGACCCGGCGGGTCGGGGTCGGAGCCGCTTTACGCTGACAGGGTAGACCTGATCGACATCTCCCCGGCTCCGCAGGGCAACCCTGCGGTACAGGTGCATCCACGGTTCCGGCGAGCAGATCCGCGGGAAGCTATCACAACTGGGCGGAATCCGAGAGAGGGGCGCCCTAGATGTCAGCTCCCGTTGGGATGGGCCTTGGCGAAGCTGCGGAGGGCGCCGTAGGCCGGCTTCGGGTTGCCGTCGGAGCTCAGGACGCCGAAGGTGGAGCTGTCGGGCGCGTCCTTCAGCTCGTAGAAGAAGATTTTGTCCACCCAGTCCCGGTTGACGCCGAACCAGTCGCCGAGCAGGCCGCCGAGGTAGACGGCCTGGCGGTCCTCGGAGACGCGATCCGACTCCCAGCCGGTCTCCGTCAACCAGAAGGGCTTCTGGCGGTACCAGCCCGTGATCTTGAGGACCTCGCGCACCGACGGGGGAACGACGTCCCAGAGGGACGGACGGTTGGCGAACACGGTGCTCGCGTCCAGTTTCGAGGTCACGCCCCGGCTGCCGTCCGAGTCGTAGACGTGGTGGGTGATGATGTCGAGATCGCCGCCCGCCTCGAGCAGCGTCAGCCGCAGCCAGTTGTACCAGTCCGCGCTGCCGGTGGTGAGGTGAGCGAGGTCCGGCCCGCCCACCTTGGCCGCGGAGTTGGCGGCGTGGATGGCGACGGCGCCGGGCCGGAGGATGAAGTCCACGTAATCCTCCCGGCTCCCCGACCAGAAGCGGGGGAGGTTGGGCTCGTTCCAAAGTCCCCAGGTGGTGATGGTGCGGCGATAGCGCTTGGCCGCCTGGTAGCAGAACGCCACCCAGTCGTCCGGGTTGCGGGGCACGCCGGTCAGCTCCGGGCCGTCGGTGGCCCAGGCGGGCGTGTACGCCAGGGTGGCGTAGACCTTGATCCCCCTCGCGCTGGCGGCGTTGGCGATGGCATCGTAGAGGTGCCAGTCCCAGGTGCCCGCCGTGGGCTGGACCACGGCCCAGATGAAGTCGATCCGCACCCAGCCGATCCCCGCCGCCTTCACCCGGTTGAGCTGGGCGGCGAGCTCAGCCCCCTGGGGCGCATGGATGTTGATGCCATAGGGAGAATTCGCGGCGGCCTGCGCGGCGGGAGCGCCGAAGACGATCAGGGCCAGAAGGAGCGCGGAGACAAGAATGGGCCAGCGGTGCTTCATGCGGTACTCCACTTCATGAGAGAAAGCCGATAGAGTCTCCTCTATACTAACGCTGTCTCAAAGAAGGTACCAGGAAGGGCAGGGGAGGCGATGCAGTTTCGCGAGCTCACCGATCGCTATCAGCTCCAGAAGATCCTCAGGTCGACCCGCTTCGGGACCGTCCTGCGGGGAACCGATATCCAATCGGGTCAGACGGTGGCAGCCAAGTTGATCACCGTGGGGCCCTCGCCCGGCCTCGCCGCCGGAGCGCCGGACTTCGAGAAGCTGGCGGCCCTGTTGACCGGCCTGCGGCATCCGAACCTGCCCGCCGTCCTGGACTCGGGCTTCAGCCCGGACGGCAGCGCCTTCTTCGTGTTCGAGCTGCTGGAGGGCAAGAGCCTCGACCTGATCTCCGGGTTGCCGCCGGCCCGCGTCCTGAAGATCATCGGGCAGGCCCTGAGCGGCCTGGAGGTGCTGGCCGCCAAGGGCGGAGCCCACCTCAACCTCTCGCCGGACAACCTGTTCATCGCCGCCACTCCGGCCGGCGAGCAGGTGAAGCTGCTGGGGCTCGGCACCGCGATCTTCCGGCCGCGGGGCGCTGCGGCGGTGAGCGGCATCGCCGCCGAGAACGCCCGCTTCCTGGCGCCGGAGATGACCGCCGGAGCCGCCGGGGTGCTGGGTGCGCTGGCGGATTGGCGGGCGGACCTCTACTCCCTGGCGCTCACCGCCTGCTCGGCGCTCGGCGCCACGGTGGGGCTCGGCAACTCGCCTCTGGTGCAGATGCCGCTCTCCGTGAGCTTCGAGCTGGAGAGCGATGAGGCGCTGCGCCAGGTGCTGGAGCGCTGCCTGCGCCAGCAGCCGGCGGAGCGCGCCACGCCCCGGGAGTTCCGGGAGGCCCTGTTGCAGGCGCTGGGAGGCCCGGCAGGGCTCCAGGCGCCCGTTCCCCCGGCCGTCGTCGTATCCCCGCTATCACCACCACCGGCGGCTCCCCGTCCCGTGGCGCCGAAGCTGCCGGCCGCGCCCATCGCTGCCGGTGCCCCGATCAGCGCGCCCTTGCAGACTCCGGCTCCCATGCCTCCCTTGGCGCCCGCCCTACCGTTTCCCACCGCCGCTGCCTTGGAATCGGCGCCGCTCCTGTCCGCTCCGCCCCTTTTGTCCCTGACGCCGTCCTCCTCCTCCCTGCCGGCGGCGTTGGGAACGGCGGACCTGCCGGGAGCTGTGCTGCCGGCCGGAGCTCTGCCGCCGCTCGACATGCCGGAGCTCGACAGCGCCCCCTCCCCGGAAGGGGACGTCCTCGGGTCCGTGGACGACGAGGTCCTGAACGCCCTGCTCTCCGTTCCCGCGCCGCCGCCTCGGTCGCCCAAGCCGGCCGCGGGAGGCTCGGGTGCGAACGTCGTCCCCTTCCTCAAGAGGAAGCCGGCCGCCGCTCCTCCTGCCGCGGGTGCCGCAAGCCAGCCGGTGCCGGCCAAGCCGGCCCGATGGTTCCGCCAGCCCGTCGTCCTGGGAGCGGTCGCCGGAGTGGCCGTGCTGGCCCTCATCGCCGCCGTCGCCGGGGCGGTCTGGTACGTCCGCCACCCCAAGGCGGCCGAGGTGCCGGCGGCTCCGGTACCCACTTTCCATGCCAAGGTGCCCACCCAGCCGCCCGTGGCGCAGCTCGAGGAGGCGACGAGCTCCCTGGCGCAGGGAGACGACCTCAAGGCCCGGCGTATTTTGCGCGCCCTCTCCTTCGGCGAGAAGGGACTGCTCTCGCCGGCAGGCTGCCGCCAGCTCGACGCCGTCGAAGAGACGCTGGCGCGGATCGGCGTGGAACGGCTGCCGGCGGACCTCGAGACCGGGCTCAAGACCGGGGATCTGGAGGTGCTGCGCAACGCTGTCGAGGCGGGTGGCGGATCGACGGCCGGCGTGGCACCGGAGATCCAGGCCAACTTCAGCCGCGCCAAGGAAATCGTGGACGCCTACGCTCAGGCCCTCACCGCGGCGGCGCAGGGGAACCGGACCCAGGTGCTGGAGCGGTTCGCCGACCTGCACTCCCGGTTGCCGAAGATGAGCGATCCCGAGGACCTGCGGGGCAAGACCGCCGCCGCGCTGGAAACCGAGGCCGACGGGCTCGTCAAGGAGGCGAAGTACGACGACGCCTTCGCCCGCCTCGAGCCCGTGCAGCGCACCTGGCCCGACCGGACGGGCCTCAAGGACCGGGTGGCGAAATACCGGACGGACCAGCAGAACGAGAGCCGGCAGGAGGCCCTGCTCGCCGCCCTGCCCAACCTGGAGCGCCACCGGAAGCCCGCGGACGCCCTGGAGTCCCTGAGCGGCGTCGAGCCCACCCCGCATCTCGCGGCTCGTTTCGCCGAGGCCAGCAAGCGGCTCGAAGACCAGCTCGCCCAGCTCGACAAGGACCCGCCGCAGATCGTGCTGCGCGACGGCTTCAACCTCGACTATGCGCGCGGCACCGTGATCGAGCTGAGCTTCCGCGCCACCGACGACTACGGGGTGAAGAGCGTCAAGCTCATGGCGCGCCCTCAAGGGGGAAAGATGCGCGAGCTCCCCCTCCAGAAGACCCGCACCGGCTACTACTCGGTGCAGATTCCCCCCGCCTTCCACCAGAACGAGACCGTGGAGTTCTACGTCGTCGCCACCGACAGCTCCGGCCACGCGTCCTACCTGGGCAGCTCCGACAAGCCGCTGCAGATCAAGCGGCAGCAGGGCTTCAAGTTCTGATCTAGATCGGGCTAGACCGGGATCAGCGGCAGCCGGCCGACGCCGGCATCGCCCTTCGCCATCGCCTTTGCTTCGACCTTCTCCTCCTCTTCTTCGCCCGGGTTGCGGAAGAGGTTGGATTCGAGGTCGTACTGCCGGGTGTAGAGCGCGTGATAGCGGCCGCCGAGAGCGAGAAGCTCCTGGTGCCGGCCGCGCTCGATGATCTGCCCGCCTTCCAACACCAGGATCGTGTCGACCCGGCGCACGGTGGAGAGCCGGTGGGCGATGACGAACGTCGTCCGCCCCTTCATCAGCTTCGCCAGCCCTTCCTGGATGAGCGCCTCGCTCTCGCTGTCGAGCGATGAGGTGGCCTCGTCCAGAATCAGGATCCGCGGGTCCGCCAGGATCGCCCGGGCGATCGCCACTCGCTGCCGCTCGCCGCCCGAGAGCTTGATCCCGCGCTCGCCGACGATCGTGTCGTAGCCCTGGGGGAGCCGCTGGACGAAGTCGTCGCAGTGGGCGATCTTCGCGGCCCGCAGCACCTCGTCCTCGGAGGCGTGAGGCACGGCGTAGGCGATGTTCTCCAGCACCGTGCCGTCGAACAGGAAGTTGTCCTGGAACACCACTCCCAGGTGGGAGCGGTAATCGCCGAGGCGCAGCTCGTCGAGGTTCTTGCCGTCCACCAGGATCTCCCCGGAGGTCGGGCGGTGGAAGGCCGCCACCAAGCCGATCAGCGTGCTCTTGCCCGAGCCCGAGGGTCCCACCAGAGCCGTCGAGGTGCCCGGCTTGGCCACGAACGAGATCCCCTTGAGCACGGGAGTCCCGGCTTGGTACTCGAAGTGGACGTCGCGGAACTCGATCGCGCCCTCCACTCTGGGCAGCGGCTGGCGGGAGATCTCGCCCTCGTCCTCCGGGACCTCGTTGCGGATCTCGCGGATGCGCTCCAGCCCGGCGAAGGCCTCGGTGATCTGGCTGCCGACGTTGACGATCTGGACGATCGGTCCAATCAGCATGCCGAGGTACATGGTGAACGAGAAGAAGCCGCCCACGGTCATGCGGCCGGCCAGGACGTCGCTGGCGCCGATGCCCATGATGGTGACGCCGATACCGCCCAGCAGCAGTGTCGAGGCGCCGGTGATGGCCGAGAGGCCGGTCATGGTGCTGGCGACGTTGCGGAACAATCGGTGCGCCCCCTTGGTGAAGACCAGGGCCTCGCGCCGCTCCGCCCGGTAGGCCTTCACCACCCGCACGCCGGAGAACGACTCCGTGAGGCGGCCGGAAAGCTCGGCATTGATCACCGAGCGCTCCCGGAACAGCGGGCGCAGGGTCGTGAAGGCATACTTCATGACGAAGGTGAAGAGGGAGATCACGGCGAGAGCGATCACCGTCAGCTTGACGTTGAGATAAAGGAGCAGGCCCAGCACCAGCACCGCCTGCACCAAGCCGCCCACCACCTCGATCAGCCCCGTTCCCACCAGGTTGCGGATTCCCTCGGCATCGTTCATCACCCGCGACAGCAGGGCCCCCGCCTTGGTCTTTTCGAAGTAGCTGACGGTCAGCCGGCCGACGTGCTGTTGCACCTCTCGGCGCATCTCCGTGATCGAACGCTGCGCGGCCTTGCCGACGATCTGCGACAGAGCGAAGGAGGTCACCGCCTGGACGAGGGTCGCGGCACCGGCGACCATCACCAGCAGCGAGAGCATCCCCCGGTTCCCCTTGCCGATCACGTCGTCCAGCAGGTACTTGGTCGTCCCCGGCAGCACCAGCCCCGCGGCGCGGTTGATCGCCATCAGCAGCAGCCCGAGAGCCAGCCGCCCCTTGCGCGCCTTCACCAGATCGATGGCGTCGTTCAGGATGGTGCGGGGCTTGAGCGGCGTCTTGGGCTTCTCGTCCGGCTCTTCCAGCCGGCGCTGCCGGGACGACACCTGGCCGCCGAAGAGCCCCTGGCGGGCAGGGCGGCGGGGAACCACCACGGAAGTTTCAGTCATGAACGATGAGAACGAAGAGAGGGAGGGGAGAGATTCCCGCCCCCTCCCCGCCCCTCAGGGGCGAGCGTCGGAGCGGGGGGCCCGGGCCTGAACGTCGAGCGCGTCCTCCAGCTTGACGCCCAGCACCGCGCCCTCCGGCATGACGACCTCTTCCCGGCCGGTCCTGGACGCGACCGCGGCGCCCGCCACGGCCCCCACGATGGCGCCCACGATCGACGCCTTGCCGCCGCCCTTGCCCAGGATGTTCCCGAGGATGGCACCGCCCGCCGCACCGCCGCCCACGACGGCGGCGTCCCGGCCGGTCTTGTTGGGAGTCTCCTGGATCAGGGAGGCGTGAATCGGCATCGTGGAGCCCGAGGGGAGGACCAGGTCCGTGAGCTTCAGGGTGAGCCGGGCCTGCCCTCCGATGCGGGGAAGGGGCGCGGCCTCGGTGACCAGCCCCACGATCTCCGAGCCCCGGGGGATTGCAACGACCCCGTCCACGCGCACGTCGTGCGCGACCCGGACGCGGAAGATGTCTCCCACCTTGCTGGTGTTGCTGGCCAGCCGCTGCTTGAGCTCGACCTCGACCACCTTGCCGGCCGGCACGCTGACCTCGACGGTCCTGGGTTCCTCCACCGGCGGTTCGGCCGGCGCCGGGGCCGGCTCGGGAGCGGGCTCGGCCTGCGCCGGCTCCGGGGCTGGCGCCGCAGCCTCGCCGTTCTCCACCGGCACAGGCGCCGGGAGGCTCTCGGCGGCGCGGGCTCGCTGCTCGCGCTCTTTCAACCGGCGCTCCCGGGCGGCGATCTTCGACTCCCGCTCGGCCAGGGCCTTCTCCCGGGAATCCACCTGCGGACGGGGCGCGGCGACCGGAGGCGGCGTCTGCTCAGGGATCTGCACAGACTGGGGCAGGGGCCGCAGCTCGTTGACCTGAGGCTGCGGAGCCACCACGGGTGCGGGCACTGCCGCCGGCGTGGTCTGGGCCGTCTGAGTCGCTTGGCCGGCAGGCTCCTGGCTGCGGCCGCAGGCGAAGCTGACGAGGGCGGCGGCGCAGAGGAGGCCGGGAAGAAAAATCCGGGTCTTCAAATCTCGCATGGTCGGGATTCCCCCTTCGCCCTACAACGGCGGCGGGCCCCGCGAAAATTTCGGCGCGCCCTCAGCGCCGGCGGGAGGGATCGAAGCGGATGACGTCGCCCTCGCGGGCCGGCAGCGCCGGCACCGCCGTGGGCCCGGGCCTGCTCGTCTCCTCGGCCACCGCCGCGGGCTCCGCCGGCTCTTCCGGCGCGCCGGCCTCCTGGAAACGGAGGCCGAAAGAGGCGGACGGATCGGCGAAGCTGGTGAGGGCGGCGAAGGGGACATAGAGCCGCTGGCGCGCGCCGCCGAAGCTCAGCAGCACGGAGAAGGCCTCAGGGTCGACCTCCAGGCCCCAGAACTGGTTCTGGAGGATGATCGTGATCTCCTCGGGATACTGCTCGCGCAGGAACCGCGGCACCTCGACACCGGGATACTGCGAGCGGAACCCGACGTAGAAGTGATGCTCGCCCGGCAGCCCGTGCGTTGCCACCTGCTCCAGGATGCGGCGCACGGCATCCCGCAAGGCCTCCTGAAGGATGGCCGGATAGTCGATCTTGTCGGGGTCCATTTTTCGTCGCTCTCTTCCGTTCGCGCGGCAGCATGGGCCGCAGAAGAGTGAAAGTCAATCGCCGTGCCGCTTCAGGGAGGGTCGAAAGTGCCGGCCGGAGTCCAGGGGCCGCAGCGCAGCACCCGCCAGGCGGCCAGCCAGCTCCCCTTCCAGGCGCCGTATTTTCGGATCGCCCCTTCCCCATAGTGGCTGCACGTGGGAGTGAACCGGCAGCGGACACCGAGCTCGCCCATATGCGGCGAGAGCGTCGCCTGATAGAGATGAATGGCGCCGAGCAGGGCACGGGCGGAGAGCTGGTCGCGGGGCGGCCGGGCGAAGTCGAAGGCCAGGAGAAGGCAGGCGGCCAGGATGACGACCCACATTCTCAATCGGCGACGTCGTTCCGGGTCCATTCCTCCAGCTTACCTTCTCACCAGGGCGCTTTTACCAGGGAAGAGTGCCCGTCGCCACCCGTCCCAGCCAGAGGGCGACGAGCGCGGCCAGGTTGGCCAGGAGCAGGCCGTCGAGGCGGCCCGGCAGACGAACAGGACGACGGGAGGCGAGCGCCAGCCCCCAGGCCGCCCAACCGAGGACCAGCTCGGCCGCGACGACCGGAGCGAGAGGATGGAGGGAGACCGCCGCCCGCCAGTCCCCCTTGGCGAGGGCGGCGAAGGCCCGGGTCATGCCGCAGCCCGGGCAGGGGAGATGGAAGACGCGGCGCAGCAGGCAGATGGAGCTTGCCGCGTCCCCGGCAGGCGTCCAGGCGTGGAGCAGGGCGAGCCCCACGATTCCGAAAAGGCCGGCCGCCGCCCAGGTGCGGGCCCGGTGCTCAGTGATGGGCAAGAGCAGACAGCACGGCCATGCCGCCCATGAAAAAGATCCAGATCATCTGCATGCCAAGGATGAGGGTACCGACCATGCCCAGGATCATTCCGGCCTTGGCGAGGCCGTCGCCAGCCGGGGGTGAGCTCCCCGCCTGGATCGCTTTGAGCTCCTGGCTTCCGAGGTACCAGGCGAAGGGCGCTATGAGCCCGCAGCAGATCACGCCGAGAATCCCAAGGACCAGCGACATGGTCGCATTGGTGCCGGTGGACTGCTGCTGCGGCAGATATTGAGATGGCGGAGGCGGTGGGGGCGACGCTACGCTCATCGAGCTACTCTCCCTTCCAAAGTCGGCAAGGGAGAAAGGCCGCCGGCCCTTCTCCCTTCGGAAAGATCAGAAGCGGTCGGCAAACTCGCTGAGGCCCGGTATGAGGAAGCGCTGCCCGTTCAATGCCTTGTAGATACAGAAGATGTGGAGGACGAAGATGGCGAGCGGCAGCACCGCGAAGACGAGGCAGCCGAGGATCCAGCCGAGGAAGGGGATGAAGTGAAGGATGCCGACGACGAGGAACACGAAGATCTCCGCCACGAAGAGAACCAACCCGTGCTTGGCGTGCCACTGGATTTCGGGGTCGTTCTTCTCGGTCACGAGAGGGATGACGGCGAAAATCCCGAGGTAAGCGAGGATGAGCATGATGGTCCGGTTCTGGTTGACGCCCCCCGGTGGCGTCACCCCGGGAGGCGGCGGAGGCGGGGTATAGGAGGGAGGCGGTGGAACGTTGGGATCACTCATCGCGGAAGCTCTCCTTTCGGACGAATTGACGGGCGGACCTCTCGCCACAGAGTATACAGGCCTGCGTCCCCTGGCAAAAAGCCGTGCTCGCGAGCCATCAAACTCTTAGAGATTGCTTTCTTTTCCGGCTTCCAGAATCATTCCGGCCCCGAGCTCGGCCAGCGACTCCCGAAGGGCCTCCAGCCGCTCCTCGTGGACCACCAGCTCAAGCCGCGCCGTGGCACCGTACTCCTCGCGCTCCAGCTCGACCTCGGGCGGCCGGATCAGGCGCTTCACCGCCCCCACCCGCTCGTAGGGCACCTCGACGCCGAGGCGGACGACCGGCACCCGCGACACCACCGGCAATCCCGCGACCGCCTCACGCACCGCCCCGGCATAGGCCCGCGCGAGGCCCCCCTTGCCGAGCTTGGTGCCGCCGAACCAGCGGATGACGACGGCCACCACATCCGACAAGCGGGCGCCGCGCAACACCTGGAGCATGGGCACCCCGGCGGTGCCGGCCGGCTCGCCGGCGTCGGCGCTACGCTCCCGGGCCTGACGCCCAAGCCGCCAGGCCCAGCAGTGATGAGTAGCGTCGGGATAGCGCCGCGCCAGCGATTCGAGAATCCCTTTCGCCGCGGCTTCGTCCGCCGCGGGGCTTACGACCGCCAGGAAGCGCGAGCCCTTCTCCCGGATCTCGGCCCTGGATTCTCCGGCTGGGGCCAGGTAGGCAGCCACGAGATCCGGTCTCAGGGCAGGCCGGTCACCTTCTGGTAGAGGGACCTGTAGCGCCCCACCACGGCGTCCTGACTGAAGCGCTCCACGGCCTGGCGCCGCGCCTCCTCGCCGAAGCGCCGCCGCAGATCCTCGTCGCCCAGCAGGCGCAGGGCCGCCGCGGCCATTCCCTCCACGTCCCCCACCGGCCGGAGGAAGCCGGTCACGCCGTCGTCCACCACCTCGGGCAGGCCGCCGGCGTCAGAGGCGATCACCGGCACCTGGCACGACATCGCCTCGAGGGCGGCAAGGCCGAAGGACTCGGACTCAGAGGGCAGAAGGAAGAGGTCGGCCCCCACCAGCACGTCCTCGACGAGCGGAAGGCTGCCGATGAAAGTGATGGAACCGCAGATGTGGTGCTCGCGGCAATACTGCTCGACCTTGCCGCGGTCCGGCCCGTCGCCCACCATCAGCAGCCGCGCCGAGACTTCCTTTTGCACTCGTTCAAAGGTGGCGATCACGTCCAGCACGCGCTTGACGGGACGGAAGTTGGAGATGTGAACCAGCAGCCGCTCCCCCGGCCGGGCCCAGCGGCACGCCCCCGGCAGCTTGCGCGCGGTCTCGAATCGCGCCGGATCGATGAAGTTGGGGATGACGTGGATCTCGTTGGGCGTGCCGAGCTGCTCGACGGTCGTACGGCGCAGCGACTCCGAGACGGCGGTGACGGCGTCGCTCTGATTGACTCCCCAGCGGGTGGTCTCCAGGTAGTTCGGGTCGTTGCCCACCAGGGTGACGTCCGTGCCGTGCAGCGTGGTCACGACCGGCAGCGGCGCCGGCGCCATGATCTCCCGGGCAAGCACGGCGGACACGGCGTTGGGGATGGCGTAGTGCACGTGCAGCACGTCCAGCGGGGCGTGGCGGGCCACCTCCACCATCTTCGTCGTCAAAGCCAGGGAGTAGGGGGGGAAGTTCTCGAACAGCGGGTAGGTGGGTGTCACCACCTCGTGAAAGAAGATGCGCGAGTTGAGGAACGTCAGCCGGGAGGGGAGGGCGTAGGAGATGACGTGGACCTCGTCGCCCCGCTCGGCGAGCGCCATGGCGAGCTCGGTCGCCACGATCCCCGAGCCGCCGTAAGTTGGGTAGCAGCTGATGCCGATTCTCACCGCACGCCTCCCGGCAGGAGGGAGAGGAGATCGCCGGCGGCCAGCGGCCCGCGGCTCCAGAAGGGCTCGCCAAAAGCGGCGCCGATCAACAGCCCGAAGTGGCGAGCCCGCCCCTCGACCGCCAGCCGGAACTCCGGCGACGCGACTTTGGTCATCGGAGCCCCATCCTTCTCCTTATCCTTGTCCCCCGGTTGATGGATTTGGCTCCGATAGGCCCGCAGCGAGGCGAGCTTCGCCTCCCAGCTCGAAGTGACGTCGACGATGAAGCTCGGCGCGAAGAGGTCGTGCTGCATATAGGCGAACATGGCGGCCGGGCGGAAAGGCTCGCCTTCGCCCCGGTTGCGCAGGCCGGCGTAGAAACAGGCGGCCTCCACGAGCTGATGGGCGCGGGTGTGGTCCGGGTGGCGGTCGTGGGGCGAGGGCGCCAGCACCAGGTCCGGCCGCCACTCGCGGAGCTTGACGATCAGCGAGTCCTCCTCGGCCGGGCCGGTGCGCAGGCCGCCGTCGCCGCAGTCGAGGAAGCCCATGACCGCGGTGCCCAGGGCCGCCGCCGCGGCTTCGGCTTCCGCCTGCCGCCCCTCGGGCGTGCCGCGGGTGCCGCGCTCGCCGCGAGTGAGGTGGAGAATGCCCACGGCGCGCCCCTCGCTCGCGAGGCGCGCCAGCGTCCCGCCGCAACCCAGCTCCACGTCGTCCGGATGGGCGCCGATCGCCAGCACATCGAGCTTCATTGTTTCCTCCCCGAAAAGAAAGTCATGGCACGATCACCTGCAGGTGCGCGGAGTCGAGCTCCATCTGCTCCCACAGGCTCTCGGCAAACTCCGGGCCATATTTCCCCGGAAAGTGGGCGGTCGAGACGGTCCGTTCCTGCGGCTTGCCCAGCGGCAGGCAGGCCTCGCGGAGCTGGTGGGTACGGCGGTCGACCACCTCGTTCTTGCGCGCCGCGGCGGCCGTCGCCTTCTCGCCGAAGACGTCGAGAGCGTGGAGGATCTGGTCCCGGGTCTTGTCGAACGGCCGCTCCAGGTTGGGATCGGCCGCCACGGCGGCGGCGCGCAGCTCGGCCAGCGCCGCTTCCACCTGTTGCCGCACCGGCCCCTGGAAGTCGCCGCCGTCGCGCTCCGCCAGCCAGCGGTCTACACCGGCATGCTCGCCCAGCAGAGTGGCGAGCGGGATGCCCACCTCCGCCAGGCGCTCGACCTGCTTGGCCTCGAGGATCAAAGTCTGCGGGCGGAGCGCCACCCAGGGCGGCGCCACCTCCAGCACGGCGTGTGTGGCGGCGGCCTGGGCCATGTAGGAAAGCTCGCCGGGCCCGAGCACCTGGAGGGCGGTGCCGAGCACGGCGTCCTGCACGGCGGGCCGGGCGAGGACGCCGGGGGAGACCACGGCCGGGTTCTCGTCGATGATCCCCAGCAGCTCCTCGATCGTCCCGGGGCCTTCATCCCGCCCGCGCAGGGCATAGCCACCGTCGCGCCACTCGACCCGCCGGCGCTCGCCGTGGCGCAGAAGGAAAAGCGGGCTCGCGCCGCGCTGTGGGCTCACCTGGAGGGAGTAGCCGCGTTCTTTGACTTGATTGTCGCGCTGAATGAGGGCCTCTTCCAGCTCCTGCCGCCGCTCTACCAGCCGCCGGAGCGACGGCCGCTGCGCCGCTTTCAGCTCCGGCAGCATGGAGTCGAGTAACAGAGGACATCGAACGCCCATGACGTTCGCCATCAGGCGGCAGAAGGCCTCGCCGAAACGGGCGTCCGGCCGGTACCACTGCGCCACCGTGCGCATCCACTCGGCGTAGCGCTCACCCGGCACGGCCTCGGCGATGCCGCGCAGCACCTCCTCGATGCCGGGGCCGAGCGTCCGCATCCCCACCGGCGTCAAAGGCTCGGGATCAGGGCCGAGGTTGAAGGCGCGCGCGCCGTCCGGAGCGAGCACGACCCCCTGCTCGACCTCCGCCCAGTCGTGATCCTCGGTCGCCACCCAGAAGACGGCCACCGCCGGCTGCCCGGCGGCTTCGAGGGCCGCAGCCCAGCGCGCCGCGGCCAGCGCCTTGGCGAGGCAGTAGAGCGGGCCGCCCAGGAGCCCGGGTTGCTGGCCGGCCACGACGACGCGTACGGCCGGGTCGGCCAGAAGCTTCGCCAGGCGGTCGGCGTTCGGGTTGCCATAGGCGCGGTTGCTCACGCCGAGGGCGTCGGCCAGCTCGCGGCGGTCCACGGCCGGCGGCGTGAAAGCCGGCAGACTGCCCGGAGCGAGGAACTGCAACGGCGACAGCAGGTCGAGATCCAGGCCGGCCAGCCACGCCGAGGGGAGCGGCGCCAGCAGCCGGGCGGCGGCCAGGTCGACCCGCGGTTCGGGCCGGGGTGGAGCAGAGGAGACGGAAGGGTTGGCTATCACGCTCGTAGGGATCTCCCTGAAAGATGGTCGCCGGATCGCTTCGCCGGGATGGACCGATCCTATCCCCGCTCGGCGCGCCGGTCCACGCTCCGGCTATGCTAAAGGAATGCTTCGCGACTACGCCGTCCGGCGGACCGCCGGCGGAAGGAGATCCTGATGCTGCGTCCCTCGGGCCGTGCCGCTCGCGTCGCCTCGATCCTCGGCTTCCTGCTCCACGCCGTCGCGGCCCTCACCGCCTGGTGGACGTGGAGCAGCTTCGGCCGGGGCAACGTCCTGGCTTGGATGGATTTCCCCATCTCCCTGGCCTTCCTCCACCTGGACGGCAAACCGCTCCTCGCCTGGAGCCTCCTCGCCGGCGGCCTCCAGTGGGCCGCCATCGCGGCGCTGCTCAGCCTGTTCCTGGGGCGGACGGTGCGGGGGAATCGCGAAACGGGCCCTTGACGCCTCCGGTACAATAGCCGCCTTATGGTGCGCGTCGGCTCCCTCCACATCGATCCTCCGCTCTGGCTGGCGCCCATGGCCGGCGTGACGGACCGCGACTTCCGCCTCATCGTGCGGCGAATCGGCGGCGTGGGCGTCGTCTCCATGGAGTTCGTCTCCTCGAAGGCCATCGTGCAGGGAAACAAGCGCACCCGCGAGATGATGCACTTCAGCCCCGAGGAGCGTCCCCTCGCCATCCAGATCTACGGCTCGGACGTGGCGACGATGCGCGAGGCGGCCCTGGTCGTGGAAGAGCTGGGCGCGGACATCTGCGACATCAACATGGGCTGTCCGGCCAACAAAGTGCTGAAGGGTTGCGCCGGCGCCGCCCTGATGGGCGACCTCAAGCTCGCCGAGAGCATCGTCCGGTCGGTGCGCGACGCCATCTCGATCCCCCTGACCGTGAAGTTCCGCCTGGGGCTGGACGACTGCCGGCGCAACTATCTGGACCTGGGGCGGCTCTGCGAGGCCAACGGCGTCGCCGCGGTCGCCCTGCACGCCCGCACGGCGCGGCAGATGTTCACTGGCGAGGCGGATTGGAGCCATCTCGCCCGCCTCAAAGAGGCGCTGTCGATTCCGGTGATCGGCAACGGCGACGTCCGCGAGCCCGAGGACGCCCTGCGCATGCTGGCCGAGACCGGCTGCGACGGCGTCATGGTGGGCCGCGGCGCCACCAAAAACCCCTGGATCTTCCGCCTGACCGCCGCCCGCATGTCCGGCAGCCGGGTGACCGAGCCCACCCTGGCCGACCGCCGGGACCTGATCCTCGACCACTTCCGCATGGTCGCCGACCGGGAGAACTCCCTGTTCGTCCTCCACAAGCTGCGGAAGTTCACCGGCTGGTACACCCACGGCCTGCCCAACGGCCGCAAGCTCCGGCAGGCGATCAATCAGCTCCCCGACGTCCCGACCTTCATGGCGACGGTCGAGGAGTTCCTCGGTGATCTGCTGGTCGAAGAGGCAGCGTAGGTCCGGATCAGCCGTAGTTCTCGCAGTCAATGTAAGCCGACGAAACCGTCTCGATGACGTCGCCTGGCGACTCGGCCCCTTCGACCGTCAACGAGAAGTGCACGTCGACCTTGAGTTTGAAACAGCGGCTATGGACGTAGGTTCTCTCGCTGTAGGCAGAGAGGCCGCCTTCCTCGTGAAAGGTTGCGAGGAGATCGGTACGAGTGAGCCCCGGCAGGGCGAGCGCATCACTCTCGCAGGACCGTAGCCATTGGAGATGTTCATCGCGCGTGCATGGGTCGGCCAGCGGGGGCCAGCCCATAGACTGTAGCGATCGCACTGCCCTGGCGGGGATGCGATCAGGCTCGGCGAGAAGCTCGTAGCAGGCATCCACGAACTTGTCGGATAGATCTTTCTGAGCCGGGAAGAGGACAGGTGCGCCGAAGTTCTGAGGATCCTTCGGATGCGGCGGCGTCTCCACGCGCCGGACTTCAAAGAGAGCCCAGCCGCAAGAGGTGAGCCACACATTGTGCGCCAGTTCGCTACAACTGCTGGCGCCGCGTGCCGGCAGGCCGAAGCAGAGGGCGAGAAGAATCCCTATCTGGATACTGTTCTGGAATCGCATTCCGTTCTCCCGGCGGCTGGCAGCCCCGAAGTAGGTCAGCTTTCTGCCGCACCGATAAGGTTGTGCGCTTGCTCATCTTTCTGCTCCTGCCATATACAACGAATGTGCCATGCCTGCTGCCGGGCCAGAGCATTCCCTGCCCTTGGGAAACGCCGGGTCTTCAGTGAGCCCTACCGCCAACCCGTGGACATTCCCGTAGCCTTGGGTGGACAACTCGGGGGCGGTTCCTTGCCTCAATCAGAACCTGCCAAAACCTCCGTCCGGCCCAACGGGCCGGGGGAACCCAGCCCAGGGCCGAGGCCGAAGGCCGACGCCCTGGGAAAAGAAAAGACAATCCTGCGGCCTGAAGGGCCGCGAGAACTTGCACGCCGGCCACCTCAAGGCCACGGTCTCGCGGCCCATCAGGCCGCACCGCGTTATCGATCTCTCTACCCAGGGCATCGGCCCACGGCCTCAGAAGCCCTGGGCTCTGTTCTCCCGGCCCGTTGGGCCGGACAGGTCGGAGAGCCACTTTGGCCCACCGATGCTTACCGAGAGACGCGGTACCGATACCGCAGGGCTCTATGCGGGAGCGGCCGGCTCGTAGCGCAGCAGGACATTCCCCTTTGGAAAAGCCCGCGTCTTCGTCAGCTTCAGGCGCAGCCTCTTCTGGACTCCTTCGAACATCGTCCTTCCCTTACCCAGGACGACGGGGACCAGAACCATCTGATATTCGTCGATCAAACCTTCCTCCGCCAGTTGTGAGACGAGGCTGCCGCTGCCCAGGATCGTCATGTCTTTTCCGGACTCTTCCTTCAGCTTTCGAATCTCCGCCGCCAGATTTCCTTTCAGCAGCGTAGTGTTGCTCCACGTCGCCTTGTCCAGGGTCCTTGAAAAGACGATCTTCTGGTTTGCGTTCATCCCTTTGGCCACGGCCGGATCGTTCTGGCTCGCTTGGGATGTCGGCCAGTAGGCTGCCATGAGCTCATAGGTGATGCGGCCGAACACCAGGATTCCTCCGGAGCCCGCATTGTCTTTAACGAAGGCGTCGAACTCCTCGTCCTTCTCGGGACGGTGAGCCCAACTGAAGTCGCCGTTCTCGCCGGCAAAGTAACCATCCAGAGTGACCGAGTTGAAGACGGCTAGTTTACTCATGGCTGTTCTCCTTTTCTTCTCGCGGTGGCAACCAAAGACGTACCCCGTCGCGGCGAAGGTAGATCTTGGCGAGCCAAGGTCCGGGAGTCTCGTCCAGGAAGGCGAAGATCAGATCGAGAGAGGCCACGAAGTTCGCGCCTTTTTCGGCATGCTTCGCCTTTCCGATGTTGATGAGCACCCTCCCTTGTCCGCTGATGATGGCTCGTTGAGACAGCGCGTTGCCACGGATTCGGCGGTCGCTCGTAACGCCGATCCATCCCTTGCTCGCGCACAAGGCGATCCATTCGTGGTCTTCTACAATCTTATAACGATCGAAGTGATCATCGTGCCGCTCGACAGAGAGGTTCGCGGCGACCAAGGCACCGTGGAGGTCGCCATCGGAATCCCGGTCCGTGAAGAACGTATAATCACGCAGCCTGTTCGAAGAAATCGAGAGCACGTTCGATATCGGCGGGATCAAGACCATAATTGTCGGCCACGTGCTCGATGCTCTCGCCGGCCTCGATGCGGTCGGCTAGGGTGGAAACGCGAATTCCTCGCTTTACCAGGACGGGTCGGCCGTAGGCTACGCGAGGATCGATCAAAATGTCTCTCTCCGAGGAGTGCGACACGAAGGGGAACAACCTGACCGGCATGCCGCTCTGATCCCGTTCGATACGCTCAAGGTGCCTCGTCAGGGCATTGCGAATCACGAGCTGCCCACCCTCGCTGATTTGCTCGACTTCGCCCAGCTTCTCCAGAAATAGGGCACCTACAGACTTGCTGCCCGGATCTTCGGGCCGGTGTTCTACCGTGCGCAGCTCATCGCTCAGGAAGAGGCGCTCGATTCCGTGGACCTCGCGCGCTTGGTTCAGGGCGACCAGAACACCGCGCATGGGTACGCCGTGGCGCGTCCGAATTGCCTTGAGCACGTGAGCTTCGACGAGGTTGTTGAAAGATAGGAGCAATCCTTGCGTGCCGGCAACCTGGATAAGCGGCTCCCACCGCTTCTTCCTACCGCCCGCGATGTAGTCGCGCCCCTTCACCCAACTGGAAAGGGTGGACGCCGGAAGGTTCAAATAGCGCGCCGCCTCTCCGACTGAGTAAACAGGGACCTCCCTCGGATCGAGGTCCCAAGCTGCATCGGCGAGCGCTACGTGTGGCATCTAAAGATCCTCACTGGCGATACTGATCCCGTAGCCATGGTACTGACTCAACCCGGCCCGAGCAAGGGCGGCGGCGGAGCCGACCTCATCCTCCGGCTCGCCAAGGGCGAGGTCGCCCGCCTACGCCACAAGCGTCTCGGCCGGCGCTTTTTGCCCGTCCGCCGGTAGCGGCGAGTCTAAAACGGGCAGCGGCGGGCCTTCGGCCGGAGCCGGCGAACCATTTGCCGGAGCCGGCCGGACGTTCGCCGGTGCCGGCGAGCCATTCGTCGGTACCGGTCGGGCTCTCACCGGCAGCGATAATCCTCTCGCCGCTGCCGGCCATTCATTCGCCGGAGCCGGCGAGCCGTCCGCCGGTGCCGGCCGGAGGACTTCAGACTCCGGCGCGCCTTCCGCCGCCAGCGGCCGGGCTCCGCCGAGGACCGCCCGGCCGAGAAACGGAAGGGGCGGGACTCCCCGAGCTCCCGGCTGAAGACCATGACCCAGGTTCGGCTATGCTTCCGCCCAATGGCGGAGCACGTGATCGACCTCGACATGCCCGCGGAGCAGGCACTGGCGGCCCTCAAGCAGACGGCGGAGGACTGGGGCGCCCAGATCCAGCCCGGCGAGAACGGTTCCGTCGAGATGACGGGCAGCCGGCTCCATCTGCCGGTCGTGGCCGGCATCCGCCGCGGGCTCGTCTCCGGCCCAGTGGAGGTGCAGCCGGCCGAGGACGGGTCGCGACTGGTCTTCCGGCCGGAGCAGTCGGTCTACTACGTCCAGACCCCCTCGGTGATGATCCTCATCCTCTCCGTGGCCGGCGCCGTCCTCACCGTGCTCTGGCCCTTCTACCCGCAGTTGATGCCGATCGCCCCGTTCGGCGCCATCATGGCCCTGGGCGGCTGGTTCCTGGTCGTGTCGCGCCTGCGCACCTCTGGGCCGGCCGAGTTCCTGACGGCGGTCGCCGCGACTCCTCCGGCCGCGATTGCCACGATCTGGGCGGGGGAATCATCCTGACCCCGAAGTGGTTTATACTGGCGTTCGGTTCTTTGCAAACTTGGGGGTGTACCGGTTTCGACGGGAAACAGAGCGGTCCAGCGGTAGCGTGTCGAGCTTCCACTCGTAACACCGGAAATTATAACTGCGAACGATAACTTCGCCCTCGCGGCCTAAAAAAGGGTCGTGACATGCCATCGGGAGCCTTGATTCGCGGCGCCCGGTGGGATGACGCTAAAGCGGATCAATGGGTGCGGCGGCCTCGAGTCGCATCCGGATATTAAGAGGCTGGCTTCCGCGCCAGGTTGGCCTTCTTCCAGCGCGCGGCGGCGAGACCAGGATAGAAGGATACGCACGTAGAAGCTTCTGGGTTGCGTTTTTCGGACGTGGGTTCGACTCCCACCACCTCCACCATCTCCTCTTTCAACTCAAACAATCTACAGATGTTTAGCGCTCGAACGCCGCGGCGATGCTGTGCTCGTACGGCGCCCGGAGCACGCCCACCTCGGTGATGATCGCCGTGATCAGCTCGGCCGGGGTGACGTCGAAGGCGAAGTTGACGGCCTGCGTGTCCTCGGGGGCGACGCGGGTGCCGAAAACTTCCGTGACTTCCAGCGGCTTACGCTCTTCGATGGGGATGGCCGCGCCGTTGGGCGTCGCGCGGTCGATCGTCGAGAGCGGCGCCGCGACGTAGAAGGGTACCTTGTGTCGGTGGGCCAGGACGGCCACGGTGTAGGTGCCGATCTTGTTGGCGGTGTCGCCGTTGGCGGCGATGCGGTCCGCGCCCACCACGATGCCGTCCACCAGGCCCTGCGACATGAGCGCGCCGGCGCTGCTGTCCGTCACCAGCCGGAACGGGATGCCCAGCCGCTTGAGCTCCCAGGCCGTGAGGCGCGCGCCCTGAAGCAGGGGGCGTGTCTCGTCCACCCACACCTGGGCCACCCGTCCCTCTCCCCAGGCGGACTGGATCACTCCCAACGCCGTGCCATAGCCCGCCGTCGCCAGCGAGCCCGTGTTGCAGTGGGTGAGCACGCGGGACCCTTCAGCGAAGAGCGCCGCGCCATGGCCGCCGATGCGGCGGTTGATCCGCACGTCCTCGGCGTGCAGCTCGCCGGCCCAGGCGAGGAGAGCTTTCGTAGCCGCCTCGGGACCGCCCGGCGCGGTGTCCGTGAAGACCTTCCGTCCCTTCTCCAGAGCCCAGCGCAGGTTCACTGCCGTAGGCCGGGTGCTCCCCAGCAGCTCCAAGACCTCCTCGAAGCGGCCGGCGAGATGCCCTGGATCCTGGACGGTACGAATCCCCAGCACCAGCCCGTAGGCCGCGGCCACGCCGATGGCCGGCGCGCCCCGCACTGCCAGCCGCCGGATGGCGTCCGCCACCTGCTCGGGGGTCTCGCAATCCATCCAGACCTCTTCCACGGGGAGACGCGTCTGGTCGAGGAGGCGCAGGCCCGGGCCCTCCCAGCGCATGGGGGAGAAGGGCTCGGGTTCTTGGACGGTCGGAGTCGCGGGCTGGAGATCGGTCATGGCGGGGCCATCTTATCCTCGATACAATGAGGATCTACCCCGGCGGCGGCCCTCCCCGGCGCCCCCGCCCCTTCCATGCAGTCCGAAGCGAGGGAGCCCTGTGAAAGGCGATCCGAAGAATCTTGGTTTCTCCACCCGCGCCGTGCACGCCGGCCAGGAGCCGGACCCACGGACCGGCGCGGTGTCCGTCCCCATCTACCAGACCTCCACCTACGTCCAGCATCACTTGGGCGAGGCGGTGGAGTACGAGTATGCCCGCGTGCAGAACCCCACCCGCAGCGCCCTCGAAAAGCAGGTGGCGCTGCTCGAAGGGGGGTACGCCGGCCATGCCTTCGCCTCCGGCATGTCGGCCATCCAGGCGCTGATGACGGTGCTCAAGGCCGGCGATCACACGGTGGTCTCGCGGAACGTCTACGGAGGCACCTTCCGCTACTTCACCCGGCTGCTGGAGCGCATGAGCCTGAGCTTCTCCTGGGTGGACACTACAGACCTCGCGGCCGTCGAAGCGGCGATCCTCCCGGAGACGAAGATGGTCTTCCTCGAGACGCCCACCAATCCGCTGATGGAGGTCTCCGACATCGCCGCGATCGCGAAGATCGCCCACGGCCGCGGTGCCCGGGTGGCGGTGGACAACACCTTTCTCTCCCCCTACCTGCAGCGCCCCCTGGAGCTGGGCGCGGACTTCGTCGTCCACTCGACGACCAAGTTCCTGGGCGGCCACAGCGACTCGATCGGCGGCGTCCTCATCTCCTCGACGGCGGAGGACGCGGAGTGGTTCGCCTTCGTCCAGAAGTCGATCGGCGCCATCCTCTCGCCCTTCGACTGCTTCCTGACCATGCGGGGCATCAAGACGCTCGCCGTACGCCAGGCGCGTCACGAGGAGAACGCCCGCCGCGTCGTCGACTTCCTGGTCAAGCACCCCAAGGTGCAGCGGGTGCTGTACGTCGGGCTGCCGGACCACCCCGGCCACGAGATCCAGAAGCGCCAGGCCCACGGCTTCGGCTCCATGCTCACCATCGAAATGGGGAGCTTCGAGGCAGCCAAGACGATGCTCGAACGCATGCGGGTGATGAGCTTCGCCGAGAGCCTGGGCGGCGTCGAGAGCTTGATCTCGCACCCCGCCAGCATGACCCACGCCTCCATCCCGCCCGAGCGCCGTGCCGAGCTCGGCCTGACCGAGGGGATGGTGCGGCTTTCCGTGGGAATCGAGGACGCGGAGGACCTGCTGGCGGATCTGGAGCAGGCGCTGGCGTAGGGACCCTCATAGGCGCTGACTTTGCTGGCTGAGAGGTCCCCCTCCCAAGACCCTCATCACCCGGCCCTCTTCTCCCATCGCCCTCCCCCCAACCGGGGAGAAGAGGGAGAGGTGGAATTCAGGCGAGGCCCATCTCTTCGAGGGAGTGGGCGGTCAGGACCCGCTTGGCGAGTTGAGTGAGGCGCCGGAGCGAGCTGATTTCCTCGACCTGACGGCGCGCGCCTTCCGGAAGAGGCCCAAACCTCTCGGCGAGCTGCAACAGGAGGATCTCCCGAACGCCCTTGGCTTCCCCTTTGGCTTCCAGCTTCTCGGACCACGTCATCGCCATGGCTTGAACCTCCCTGTTCTCTTTCCGGAAGCGCAGAGCCTCGAGCTCCACCGCCTCGTCGTCCGTCAATTGTAGATAGTTTTCGACGCAGTTGACCAGCAGGTAGGAATCGAATCGTCCCCGAAGCTTTGCGATCCGCCGCCCCCGCCGGATATGGGTTTGCGAGGGGGGTT
>DASYJD010000018.1:0-32458 GCA_035996875.1 Thermoanaerobaculia bacterium | reverse complement strand
CCCCCTTCACCGGGAGAAGAGGGAGCAAGGCGGGGAAGCCCCAGGGGTACCCCTCTCCCGGGGCGGCGGATGGGGTGGTCGGGAGAGGGGCAGGGGTGAGGGTCTTGGGCGGGGGAACCTCCCAGACCACGTTAAGTTAGCGCCCCTTCCCGACCACCCCCTCCCCGGGAGAGGGGTACCCGGCTGGAGCGTTCTGGCTGTTCTCCCTCTTCTCCCGGTGAGGGGGGTGGCGAGGGGGCGGGAGAAGAGGGCCGGGGTGATGAGGGTCTTGGGCGGGGGGAACCTCTGAGACAAAGTTAACGCAGGTCTACCCCCCATACCCCAGCGCCCGCAACCTCTTCACCGCCTCGGAATCGAGCGGC
Source organism: Thermoanaerobaculia bacterium (assembly GCA_035996875.1). Lineage (GTDB taxonomy): Bacteria > Acidobacteriota > Thermoanaerobaculia > Multivoradales > UBA5704 > DATARR01. The sequence goes on along the minus strand of DASYJD010000018.1, from coordinate 32,096 downwards.
ACCCGCTCACGGTGGAGGCCCAGCTCCTTGCGGGCGCGATTGCTTTCCGCGTCCCGTCGATCGAGAAGCAGCCCGCCTTCCTTGACTCTCCGAGGGGCGGACGCGGTGAGGTCCTTGATCTCTTCAGGATCGTGGGCGAGGTCGTACAGCTCCTGCCGGCCGCTCGTCTCCCAGCGGATGAGCTTGAAGCCGCCGAAGAGGATCGCCTCCTGCTCCTCGAGCCGCTGCACGCCCGTGCTCAGCAGCGGCTCGGGGGGGACGGTCTCGCCTCGTAGCCAAGGCGCCAGGGAGGGGGCCGCGGAGTAGTGGGAGGGTAAGGGCTTGCCGGCCAGATCCAGGATCGTGGCGGCGAGGCTCGCGGTCGAAACGGGCGTGCTGATCTCGCCTCGCCGATGTCCTCCGGGATCTCCCGGGAGCTTCACCAGAAAGGGAACGCGGAGGAGCTCTTCGTAGAGGGTGTGGCCGTGCCCGACCCGGTGGTGCTCCCAGAATTCGTCGCCGTGGTCCGAGAGGAGGACGATCAGCGTGTCCTCATAATGCCCGGACCGCTTCAGCTCCGCGATCAGCGAGCCCACGGCGGCGTCCACCCAGCGGACCTCGGCCCGGTACAGTTGGCGGATCCACTCCCGCTCGGCCGGCCCGGGATCGCGCTGGCGGATCCGGATCGCCAGGTGCTCCTCGACCGTGAGGTCTCGCCGCAGTCCCGGCGGCGGCTCCAGTCCTTTCAGATAGGCGACCGGCGGCTCGTACGGAGTGTGGGGATCGTAGAAGTGGACCCAGAGGAAAAACTTCTCCTTGTCTTTCCCCCGCAGCCACCGGGACGCGAGGCCCGCGAGCCGGTCCGGATCGGCCGGTTTCGTCCCTGTCTCTCCAGGGAATGCGGTGTACTCCTGAAATCCCTGATCGAGATGGGCCGCCCGGCCGAGCAGCGGGCTCGAAACCAGGGCCGCCGTCCGGTACCCCGCCCGCCGCAGAGCCTCGGCGATCGTCGTCAGCCGGTCCGGAACCCGGCCCCCGAGCTCCGTAGCGAGATGCACTTGGGGAGACACTCCGGTCATCGCCGACGCCAGGGCCGGCAGCGTCCACGGCGCGGGGGAGCGGGCTTGGCGAAAGACCACGGAGTCGCCGGCCAGCGCGTCGATGGCAGGCGTCCCCGGCGTCTGCGCCCGATAGCAGGAGAGGGCGTCCGCACGGAGCGTGTCGATGGTGATGAGGAGGATGCGGCGCGGGGGAGCGGGAGCCGGGGGCTTCGCGGCCCCGGTGAACAGCATCAGGAGGACGGCGAGGCTACGCTTTCCCCTCAAACATCGCCTCCGTCGGCAGCGTCTCCGCCCCCTTCTCCGTGCAGACCGCGTAATGCGACGCGTACATCGACACCCCGGCGTACTCTCCCCGCTTGTTCAGGATGTAGAACTGCAGATCGAAGGCCGGCCGTCCGCGGTCGTTGAGCAGACGCTTCTCGACGGTGTTGGCGACGACGCGTTTGAGCGCCTCCATGCCCGCGTCCTTGGGATGGGCGCCGCGGCGCAGGGCCTCGACGATGAGGAAGGAGGAGAGATTGTAGAGGTTGGCCTCGCCCCGGCCGGTCGAGCCGGCGGCGCCGATCTCCCCGTCTACGTAGAGGCCGGCGCCGAGGATCGGCGAATCGCCCACGCGGCCCGGGATCTTCCAGGAGAGGCCGCTGGTCGTCGTCACGCCGCAGATCTCCCCCTTGGCGTTGATGCCGTCGCAATTGATCGTGCCCCAGAGATGCTCGCTGCGGATGAGACCCTCGCGGACCATCTGGAGCGCCGCCTGATGCCCTGCCTCGGCGCGTTTCTGCGGATCGAGATAGTGGTTCGGGTCCACCCGGCGCTTCCAGTCGAGCCAGAGGCGGCGGGATTTCTCGGTGTTGAGATCGTCCTCGATCTTGAACCCGAGATTGCGGGCGAAGTCCTGGGCGCCCTTGCCGACCAGGAGGTGGTGATCCGTCTGCTCCAGAACCGCCTTGGCGACGAGCGACGGCGTGCGCACACCTTCGAGCGCGGCCACGGCCCCCGCCTGCCGCCGCGGCCCGTGCATGCAGGACGAATCGAGCTGCACGACGCCCTCGGCGTTCGGCAGCCCGCCATAGCCGACGCTGTCCTCCTCCGGGTCGAGCTCCAGGATGTTCACCCCGGCGACCAGGGCGTCGAGCACGTCGGACCCTTGGACGATCATCCCGAACGCCTTCTGGACGCCGGTCACGTCGCCGCCGTTCTTGAAGACGTTGCCGTTGGCCGAGGAGATGACGACCGGCCTGGCGCTCTTCGGGGCGATCACGGCCGGAGCCTGCCCCAGCAACACTCGCGGAGCGGCAGCCGTCAGTCCGGCGGCGGCCCCCGCCAGGATGAAGTCGCGGCGATTCAGCTTCTCGATCATCGGCAGATCTCCCGGGTCGGATTTGTTGGCCCGAGGATTGTAGCCCTTCGAGAAGAGGACCGGGTGAAGAGGGTCTCGATCGATGGGGCCAGCACTGCGCTAGAATGCCTGGACCGGGGGCGGCTCCCCGGCTCACCCAGGGAGACCTCATGAAGAAGCAACTGAAGAAGCAGATGGTGCTTGGCAAGGAGACGTTGCGGAGCTTGGATGTAAGCCTCTGGAAGGTGGCAGGTGCCACGACTCCCCAAGTCGGCTGCACGGGCGTGGTGTGCCCGTACAGCTCTCCGTATTACTGTCCCAGAGAGCATCAGACGGTTGGCAGCGCCTGCAATCCCTAGCCATAGCCTAAGGGCTCCGGCTGATTGCCTGTAGGTCTATCATTCCCATCCCCCTTCCTTCCCTATCAGCCGATGGGGGAGGGAGAGGGTTGGCCTGCATTCCGGGGGCACCCCGGGAGCAATGCTCCATTGGAAGATTCCAACGCTCCGTCGGAAGTTCCGAGGGTCCGTTGGAAGAATCCAACGATCCGTTGGGAAGTTCCAACGCTCCGCCGGAATCTCCGATAGTCCGTTGGAAGACTCCAACAGCTCGTTGGAAGACTCCAACGCTCCGCCGGAATCTCCGATAACCCGTTGGAAGAGTCCAACGGTCCGTTGGGAAGTTCCAACGTTCCGTCGGAAGTTCCAAGGACCCGTTGGAAGAATCCAACGACTCTCCGGAATCTCCGACGGCCTGTTGGAAGAATCCAACGGCTTGTTGGAAGGTTCCAACGTTCCGTCGGAGTCTCCGAGGGTCCGTTGGAAGAATCCAACGCTCCGTCAGAGTTTCCGATGGCCCGTTGGAAAGTTCCAACGTCGCGTTGGAAGAAGACGACGGACCCTTGTCAGGGGAAGATGAGGCGCCGCTTCGTTCGACTTCGCTTCGCGGCGACAAAAAAAGAGGGGCGTGCCGGAAGCATGCCCCCTCGAATCGGACAGGACAGAAGCTGCTGGACAGGATCAGTGCGGCGCGGGGGACTGCGGAGTGGGAGCGGTTGTTTCCGGCGTCTCCGGGGCCAGCGCCTTGACCTTGCGGCCGCGGAACGGCTGCAGGTCGAACTCGGCGAGCTTCTCCGAGCGGGTGCCGTAGTGGATCTGGACCATCCTGCGCATTCCGTTACCCAACCGCTGGCCCTCGGTGATGATCGTCCGGATCTCCTTCGACGCCTCCTGCTTGCCGGCTCTCATGGCGCCCTGCTGCTTGCTGAGCTCCTCGAACCGGGTCAGCATCGCCCGGAGCTGGGACCGGGGCGCCTCCAGATGTGGCAGATCCGCGCTGTTCGCATCCAGCTTGCCCTGCAACCGCTGAAGGCTGCCCACCACTCCCGCGTCCGTCGTTTCTCTCTTCGTAGCCATTGTCGTACTCCTCCTGAGCCTTCTCGGCTCGTAATCCGGCACCGAAAGTGGCGCCGGAAACTCAATCTCTCGGATTCTCTGGCTGATCCTTGACCGTCATGCATGGCAGATTCATGCTTGTGTTCTGCCTGAAAGTCGCCTTATGTCCGTACCTCAATCGATTTAACGGGTAAATCGTGCATGAATCTAAGCAGCCTGTCAAGGGGTCTCTTTGACAAAATCCAAGTTTCATGCGGTAATACCCGCATGGCAACCATGAAAGAGATCCGAGAGAAGCGCCAGGAGGCCCTGGCAAACATCGTCATGGACAACCGGTCGATCCGCAGCCAGCCGCAGCTCCAAGAGCTACTGCGGGAACGGGGAATCGAGGCGACGCAGTCGAGTATCAGCCGCGACCTGCGGGATCTTGGCATCCACCGTGTGAAGGGGCGCTACGTCCTGAAGGCCTGGCAGCCGGTGAAGGACGGCACCTTCCCGGACATCGCCGGCTTCGTGCAGCGGGTCCGCCCCTCCGGCACCAACCTCCTGGTCGTCGTGACCAGCCCCGGCGCCGCCCGAGTCGTAGCCTTCGCCATCGACAGCGCCAACATGCCCGAAGTCGTGGGCACCATCTCCGGAGAGGACACTCTCTTCGTGGCGACCCGCGGGGAGGAGGATCAGCAGAAGCTGATGGGGATTTTTGCGCGGTTTTTGGGGTGGGAGTAGGGGGGAGCTCAAGCTGTATAGGGTTGATCCTGAGCCATGAGTTCGGGATCAGGCATCGGGATCAGGAGTTCCTCCGCGACGCTGCCAGAGGGCTGGAAGATCTCGAGCGCCGTAGACGAAGGCGAGGACGGACACTCCCTGGGGAGCGACCCAATAGATCAGTCTGTAATTCTTTACAGGGATCTCTCGGACGTTTGAAGAGCGCGCTTCCGGAACGACTCGTCCTCGCTCAGCCAAGGTACTCAGCGATCGGGCGGCTGTGCGGGCGTCTCGGACCAAGGCCGCCGCGTAGTACCGGGAATCACGGGCGATGAACTCAGCGGCCTCCTCCAGATCGCGGGTCGCCGCTTCCGACCATCTTACGGTTCGAGCCACTTGGCCATCCGCTGGTCGAACTCCTCCTCCGAGAGGGTGCGCCCAGCCTCGACATCCTGCAAGCCATGGTCGATCTTTTGGCGAACGTAGATGTGGTACTGAATGTCTTCGAGGGAGGCGTCTTCGGGAAGACGTTCCAGGAGGCGCATGATTTCTTCCTTGGCGGCGTTCATAGGAATGAGTGTACCCCAGGGCCGGCAGGCCAAGGGCTCTAGAACCTTCCCTCTGACACTCGTCTAGCACGCCCGCAGGCCAGGAGAGGGGAAACCGCCCTCCCGCGAAATGTCTTCGTTCTTGATCACTCCTGGATTTTTTTCTCTCCCTGGCGAGCGGCAGGGAGCGGCCATCGCCGCGACGCCCCCGGCCGCTGCCGTATCAGCAGTCCCACCCCGCGATGGTGCACAGCCTGAAGATGGCGCAGCTCGGCCCGGTGGCATCGCCACCCCAGGCCAGGTGCAACTCCGGACTCGCCGATTCGAGACGGGTCAGCGTTTCCTTGCTCAGGGTGATCTTGCGCAGGGTCTTGGTCTTTTTCACGGTTTCTCCTTTCGAGAGAGATCGTTCTTCAGAGCTGGACGCTCCACTTCTATCAGTGCCCGGGCAACTCTGGAACGAGCCGGTCGCGCCACTTCGGGAGATCGACTCCCTTCACGAGGAGCCACAGGCAGAGGCCCAGCTCCGCGGGGAAGGCGGGCAGCATGAGCCAGGGAAAGAGGACTCTCGCGGCGAATGCCGGTGCGAGCATCTGCGCCAGGCTAAAGAGGATATAGCCCCAGCCCCCGATGATCAGCAGGACGCCGAGAGTCCTGGGCAAGTACCCCGATCTGTAGATCAGATGTCCGAACAGGATGCAGCAGAAGCCGAAGAATAGGAGGCTGGCGCCGTAGCCCAGGCTGTGCACCCGGAGCAACAGGTACGCCAGGTCGTGCAGTTGCGGAGGCGTGAAGGCTTTCAGGGTGCCGGTGCCCCCCAGCGCCACCAGGGCCGCGATTTCGAAGAGCTTGGCGACGCTGTAGATCGCTACGAACGTCAGCCGGAAAAACGCCGCCAGCATTGCCAGGTTCCTGCTTACCGGCTTGAGCAGCACGTACAGGATCATGGCCAGCGCGACGTCGCACGCGCAGGTCAGCATTTCGCCCGCCAGGCCGGCGCGGAACAGCGTCTCGGAAGCGAGGATCCTGGTGGCGGTCGCGGCCGGGTCGCCCTGCACGATGAGCGTTCCCCGGACGAAGGCCTCGGCGAAGAGGGCGGCCACGATGATGAACAGATAGAGGAGCCCGCCGATGCGTGCGTACGTCTGCGGCGAGGCTTCAACGTCACGGCTTGTCATGGCGCCCTCCCTTATCCCTCTGCCTCCACGCTTCTTGGCGCAATTTGTTACGCAGGCTTCTGATTCAACGAGGTGGATTCTCGTCCAGATTTGTGGGCGGGAGCTCGATCACCACCTCTTGGTCAGCCTTGAGCCCGATGGGCTGCTCCTGCAACTTGTTCCCCCGCTGATCATCGATCCGCAGCCGGTAGGTCCCTGCCTGGAGACGCTGGAAGCCTAAGACTTCGTCCTGGCCGAACGGAATCTTGATGAACTCACTGCCGTCGGCATAGAGGAGCGTGGCGGTGTCAAAAGGCCGACGCGGATGGGCGGAGCGGACCGTGAGGGTGAGGTCGCCGACGTGGAAGTCGAGGTCGAGCGTGGCCTCGGCCGCACCGGGAGGAATGTGGATCCTCCCCATGGCCTGCCTTGGAAAGGACTCAAAATCCGACGCGAAGCGCGCGGTGATCGTCCAATCTCCCGGCCACAGGCCTGTCTGGCGGTAGTGGCCTTCCTGGTCGGCGGTCCAGTCACCAGGTCTGTAGCTCGGAGGTCCTTTGGCTTGAAAGAACTCGAGGGTCTCGCCCGGCTCCAGGCCCAGGAGCCGGCCGCTGAGGACGATGTTCGGCCCCAGTTGGATCTCGACGCCTTCGACCGGCGCTCCCGCGACGACGATCGGCCGCTCCGCGTCCCGGCTGGAGTAGCCCTCCGCCGAGACGGACAGAGTGTAGGTGCCATCGGTCACGCCGACCGCGAACGAGCCATCCGCCAGAGTGTGGGTCTGAAAGTTTGTGAAGGGATATTCTCCAAACAAGAGGTTCGCTCCCTCGATCGGTTCTCCTCCCGGTCCGGTGACCCGCCCCTGTATCTCCGAGACGGGTGGAAACTGGAGGTCGTGCACCACCTCCGTCAGGCCGGCGGGTGGAGTGAGCTCGTCCTGGACGAAGCGATCTCCGGCCCGGGCTTGCAAACTCCACTTTCCTGGCGGGAGGTTGGGGATCTCGAACCGGCCTTCGGAATCGACGGGGGCCTCGCGAGGGCCCAGGGAAAGGGAAATGAAGACAGACATCTTGCCCACGGCCGCGGGATCGATGCCCAGGACACGCCCGGTCAGAGTCAGGCCGTCGCTGAGGCGGATCGCCACGCCGTCGATCGACCGATCTTCCACCGTGATGTGCGTCTTTGTGGGGGCGAGCCCATCCTTCTCGGCCAGCAGCTCATGGACTCCCTTGTTCACCAGCAGCAGGAACGAGCCGTCAGCCAGCGTCGAGGTCGAAGGAGAAAAGTCATCGGTGATGAGCGCTCCTACGATTGGCGCGCCGTCCGGTCCAATCACCCGGCCGCGGATCTCGAAAGCGAAACGGGGTGCAGGACGAGATCGATCCGTGTCCCCTCAGGGCGGATCTGGACCTTCCGCTCTTCCGTGGCGAAATCGGCGTGCGTCACGGAGACGTTCTCCTCCCCGGTCTCAACCCCTTCCAGCAGGAAGTTTCCACCGTCGTCGCTGGAGGCTTCGACGAAGCTCCTGGGTCCTGAGAGGAGGATCTCTGCTCCCACTACGGGGTGGCCTTTCGGGTCGGCGAGGTGGCCGCTCACCGTCGTCCCGCCGTCCATCCGGATCTCCAATCCATCCAACCCCTCGGGGGGGACGTGGAGGCGATCGAGGCGTGTGCTGAGGTGTCCTGCGCCACGGGCGGCCACCTCGTACCACCCGGCCTCTTCCAACTCCAGGGCGAAGGCACCCTCGGCACCGGTGAGAGCCGATTTGGCGAAGGCGCACGGCGGGTCCGGCATGATATGTCCGGAGGCTAAGATCCGCGCGCCGGGAAGAGACTCGCCGTCGGCGCCCACGACGTGCCCGGCGAGATGGACGGTGGGCGCGAGCACGGTCCGCAGCGCCTCCGGCACCTTCCCCTTCGCTGGGAATTCCTTCGGCACGAAACCCTTGCGACAGGCACGAAGCTCCTCCCCGCTCCCCACCGCCCGGTCGAGCAACTCGTAACGGCCGTCCGGCCCGGTGACAGTGGCAGGACCCACCTGGTGGGTGGCCTGAGTGATCTCGGCGTGATCCTCGGGCACCACCCAGATCTCCACGCCCTCCAGCGGTTGGCCTCCGGGATCGACGATCCACCCCGCGACCCGCGTCCGGCCCTCCAGCGTGAAGGTTCCGAGGTCTACCGATCCCCCTCCGCCCGGCACCGAGATCTCCTTGTTCGGCAGCGGGGCCAGCTCCGAGCCTTCGATGCGCAGCTCGAAGAGGCCCGCGGGCAGGTTGGGAATCCGGAACCGGCCGTCAGGACCGGTCGCCGCCTGGAAGGGTCCCAACTCGGGCTGAAGCTTGGGGAAAAAGGCCCTGGCCTCTGCAGGGATCAGCCTCACCGCCGCTCCCGAAATCGGCCGCCGGCGCGGGTCGACGATCAGGCCGGAAGCCGTCCGGCCGAGTCTCAAGGTCAGGCGGATCGCGGCCTGACTCTGCGTAGGGAGCGGCACCGTCACCTGGAGAGTTGCGGGTGCGAAGCCCGGCCGGCTCGCCGTCAGCGCATAGAAGCTGCCTGCCTGAAGCCGGCCGATCCGGAACGATCCGGCCGGCGAGGTGCGGGCGCGCCGCAATTGCGGAGGGGCTCCAGCCTCCGGATCGGGCCTGACCAGGAGGATCTCGGCACCGGCCACTGGCTTGGCGGCTTCGTCCATCACGACGCCCGAGATCGCCGGGACCGGGGCGGGGACGACGGGCAGATCGGCGACCTTCTGGAAGCCGGCGGAAGATCCGAGGGGAAGGTCGACGCTGAGAGAGTTGGACGCGTATTCGACTGCCGCTGCTTGGAGCCGCCCATGGCTCCCGGGGACCCTGCCGGAGAGCCGGTAGGTTCCCGCGGCATCGGTCAAAGTGGCGGAGCCCGGATCGTCGCTCGCCCAGACGAGAGCGCCGGCAACAGGGCGCCGGCTGGAGGCGTCGACGATTCGGCCGGTCCAGTGTCCCGTGGCCGGCGCCGTCAGCGCCAGGGGCAGCTTGCCGTCCAAGTGTCGCTCCCCTTTCTGCAACTGCAGAACGGCATCTCCCTTGTCCGCGAGGATACCGCCCTGTGCCGGAAAACCTGGACCTGCCGCCCACAGGCGCAAAGGCTCGCCGGCGGCGCGGGAGAGGCGAAGACCGCCATCAGGACCGCTCACCGCCAACCGCCCAGAGGGTTGCCACAAGGCTCCCCACAACACCGCTTTCTCGGTTTGCCCAAGCACGCGGACCCCGGATATGGGCTTGCCGTCCGGCCCCACGACCCGCACCCGCAGGCCGCGGTCCGGTCGCAGCCTGACCGCCGGGAGGCTCCTCTCCTCCAAGACCGGGAAGACGGGGATCTCCATGGGGACGTAGCCGTCCGCCCTGGCGACCATCCGCCAGAGGCCGGCCCGGGGAACACTCACTCGGAAACGGCCCAGGCTGCTGGTGACATCCTGCGCGACCGGCGCCAGCTCATCGCCCGCCGCGGATTCCAGCACTCCCGCCTCATACCGGGGAAGGGCCGGCCGCAGCTCCACCCGCACCCCTGGGAGATGCGTGCCGTCGACGCCGAGAACCTGACCATCGACGGGGATTTCGGCAGCCCGGACCGGGTCGAAAAAGACCGCGAGCAGAGCGAGGCCCAGCAGGAATCGCCCGGCGTGAGAGAACATTCACAGAGTTTAAGCGATTCTCAGTCTCCCCGGACACCTGTCCGCCTTCCGCCCGGACACCTGTCAACCTCCCGCGTCTGCGGACAGTCGTCCATCGATCCTAAGTCATTGATCTTCAGCGATTTACCCTGGCGGGCACCGGTGGCACACCGGTTGCTCTCTAGGGCCATCGCTATGATTCAAGAGACCGATTCGATGGACCAGATCCTAACCAAGGGGCCCGGGATCTCCCGGAAGACCCTGATGTGGCTCGCGATGGCCGGGGTGCTGGTCGTCGCCGTTGGGCTGCTTTGGCCCGCCGTGCGGCGGTGGGCGCGGGCAGAGCAGTCGGTGGACCTTTCTCGTTTGCAGATCGCGACTGTCGTACGCGGCGACCTGGAGCGGGACGTGGCCGCCCAGGGGCGCGTGGTCGCCGCCAATCATCCCAAGCTGTACAGCCCGACTCAAGGGATCGTCAGCCTGGCCGTCAGGCCCGGCGAGACCGTGAAGGCGGGGCAGGTGCTCGCCACGCTCGCCAGCCCGGACCTCGAGAGTTCCCTCAAGCAGGAGCGGTCGCGCCTGGAGTCGCTGGAGTCCGAGCTGTCGCGTACGGACCTCTCGACCCGGCAGCAGAACCAGGGCGACGAGCGGACGCTGAAGCTCCGGCGCGTGCGCCTGGACTCCACTCACCGCGATCTCGACCGGGCCGAGAAGCTTCGCGCCGACGGCCTCCTCAATCAGGTGGACTACGAGCGGGCCAAGGACGCCGTGCGGGTGGCCGAGGTGGAGCTGGAGCAGGCGGAGGGCGGCGGCAAGCTCAGCCGCGAGGCGCGCGACTTCGAGGTGCAGGACCGCCGCCGCCAGATCGACCGCCAGCGCCTCGTCGTGGCCGATCTCGAGCGCCGTGTGGGGGAGCTCTCCCTGCGGGCGCCGTTCGACGGCATGGTCGCCACCATCGACGTCCAGAACCGCGACGCCGTGGCCCTCAACGCCTCCATTCTCTCCGTGGTGGACCTCTCACAGTTCGAGGTGGAGGCGCAGATCCCCGAGACCTATGCCGAGGAGTCGACGCCCGGCACGCCCGCCGTCGTCAGTTACGGCAGCAAGGATTATCCAGCCGAGCTGACGGCGGTGTCGCCCGAGGTGCAGGCCGGCCAGGTACAGGGACGGATCAAGTTCAAGGGCGGCACGCCCGAGGGCCTGCGGCAGAGCCTGCGGGTCGCGGTCCGGCTCGTCTTCGAGAAGCGTCCCAACGTCCTCAAGGTGCCTCGCGGTCCATTTCTGGAGGGCGGTGGCGGCCGGCGGGTCTACGTGCTGGCGGACGGCTTGGCCTCCTTGCGGCCGATCAAGGTCGGAGCGACGAGCGTGTCCGAGGTGGAGATCGTCGAGGGTTTGAATGAGGGCGAGCAGGTGCTGCTCTCCGAGATGGATCAATTCAACGGCGCCAAGACCGTCTTGGTTCGAAAATAGGAGAACGTCATGCTGAAAATGGAAAACGTTACCAAGATCTATCGCACGGGAATGGTGGAAACCCGGGCGTTGCGGGATTTCACGCTGGAGGTGGAGGAGGGGGAGTTCGTCACCCTCACCGGTCCTTCGGGCTCGGGAAAGACGACGTTCCTCAACGTTTCCGGCCTGCTGGACGGCTTCGAGCAGGGAAAGTACTGGCTGGACGGCCTCGACGTGTCGCGCCTTTCGGACCGCGAGATGTCCCGCATTCGCAATGAGAAGATCGGCTTCATATTCCAGAGCTTCAACCTGATTCCCGATCTCGACGTATTCGACAACGTGGACGTTCCCCTGCGCTATCGAGGCCTGAAAGCGAAGGAAAGGAAGGAGAGGATCGATCGGGCGGTCGCCCAGGTTGGGCTGTCGTCGCGCCTGCATCATCTGCCGTCCCAACTGTCGGGCGGCCAACAGCAGCGGGTGGCCATTGCCCGGGTGCTGGCCGGCGATCCCAAGCTGATCCTGGCGGACGAGCCCACGGGTAACCTGGATTCGGCCATGGCGCGGGAAATCATGGACATTCTCGATCAGGTCAACGAGGCGGGCACCACGATCATCATGGTGACCCACAACCCCGAGCACGCGGCACGGGCTCACCGCCAGCTTCACATCGCCGACGGCCGGATGGTGGACCTGGAGCGCATCGCGCCTTTTCCCTTGAACCGCCCGCAGCCGGTGTCGCCGGCCCGGGCAGCGGTCTAAAAGCGAGCGGAGGAGCTATCCATGTTTCTTTACAACACCCGTCTCGCCTGGAAGAGCATTCGGCGCAATCCGATGCTTTCCTTCCTCATCGTCCTCGGCATCGCCCTGGGCGTGGGAGTCTCGACGACTTTCATCACCGCGTACCACGTGCTGGCCCGCGATCCCGTGCCGGGCAAGAGCGATTCCCTCTACTACGTGCGCATGAACTCGTGGGGAGTGGCGGACGATCCCTTCCTGCGCACGCCGCCGCCCTTGATCACGTATCGCGACGCGCTGGAGTTGCTCAAGAGCCGCATTCCCGTGCGCAGCACGGCCACCTTCCAGTCGCGGGCCAACGTCTTCCCTGAAGGTGGCGCGCATCCCTTCAGCAAGGATCTCCGCCTCGCCACGGCAGACTTCTTCCCCATGTTCGCCGTGCCGTTCCGCTATGGCGGTCCCTGGAGCCGCGAGGCCGACGAACGGCCGGAAGCTGTGGCAGTGATCAGCTCGGCGCTCAACGACCGATTGTTCGGCGGCGCCAACAGCGTCGGCCGCACGATCCGGCTGGAGAACCATCCGGTGCGGGTGGTGGGCGTGCTCGGGACCTGGCGGCCCAGGGTGCGGGCCTTCGGTCTGATCGGCAGCGCTCTGTCTCCCCCGGAAGAGATCCTTCTTCCTCTCGCTCTGGCCGGGCCCATGGAGCTTCAGCCGCACGAGCTATCGATGAGCTGGCGGACTCCACTGCCCGGAGAGGACAAGCTTCCCTACGCGTCGCAGTTGATGCTGAACGAGATGCTGTTCGTGGGCTTCTGGGCCGAGCTGCCGCAGGCGAGCCAGGTGCCGGCCTACAAGCATTTCGTCGACGCCTATGTTGCCGAACAGAAGAAGCTCGGCCGCTTTCCCCATCCCAACAATCAGGTGACTTCCATGCTCGACCTGATGGAGGAGATGAAGGTGGTGCCGCCCCAGACCAAGGCGCTCGCCGCCATTTCGCTGCTCTTCCTGGTGGTCGCGGCGCTCAACCTGATCGGTCTGTTTCTCGGCAAGTTCCTGGCCCGCGCCGCCACCGTCGGCGTGCGGCGGGCGCTGGGTGCCAGCCGGGCGACGATCTTCGTCCAACATCTCGTGGAATGCGAGCTGATGGGGCTGGCCGGCGGCCTTTTCGGCGTACTGCTATCGCTGGCCGGCCTCGCCGTGCTCAACCGCGTCTATGGCGACGGTCCGGGCGGCGTGGCCTTCTTCCGGCTCGACCTGCCCATGGTCTTCGCCGCCGTGGGGCTGGCTCTCATCGCCGGAGCCATCGCCGGCGTCTATCCCGCGTGGCGGATCTGCGCCATCCCGCCCGCCCGTCACCTCAAGACCCAGTAGCCGCTTTGGAGACCGCCATGGAATTTGGACCGATCTTTCGTTCTCTCCTGCGCAACCGGGCGCGGGTCGTCCTCATCGTGGCCGAGGTGGCCTTGACTCTCGCCATCGTGGCCAACTGTTTGAGCCTCATCCTGGACACGCGCGCCAAGCTCGCCCGTCCCTCCGGCTTCGACGACGAGCACATCGCCGTGCTCCAGGCCAATCCGTTCGACGATCACCTCAGGCAGCAGACCGTGCTCGACTCGCTGGTGGATCAGGACCGCCGGGCCCTGCGCGCGGTTCCCGGCGTGCGCGCCGTGTCTCATACCAGCCTGAGGCCCTGGCAGAGGAGCGGCAGCCTCACCGCCATGCGCGTGCCCGGCACCCGCGGCGAGCCGGTGCACACGCAGATCTGCAGCGTGGACCCCGGCATTTTCGAGACGCTGGGCGTCTCGATCGCCGAGGGAAGGGGTTTTACCGAGGCCGAGTACGATCACGGCGTCGCTGCGCCCCCGACGGAGGTCCAGCCCGTGGTCGTGAGCCGCGCGCTGGCCGACCGTTTCTACCCCAGCGGCGGCGCCGTGGGCAAGCAGATCGGCGACGCCGACGAATCCCAGCGCTACCTGATCGTTGGGATCGTCGACCACTATTACAACCCGTTCGGCAACACCGACGAACGGGTCGTCTTCCAGCCGGCCCGGTCTGTGGCCTTCGACCGGGGCTCGCAATATCTCGTTCGCACCGAAGGGGATCCCGGGCGCCTGCTCCCCCAGCTCGAGAAGGCGCTGCTCGGGACGGAGAAAGGGCGCTTGGTCCAGGCGCGGACCCTGGTCGACGACCGCACCGAGCTCCACGGCCCCGACCGCATCCTGGTGGCCTCGCTCAACAGCGTCATGGCCTTGCTGGTGCTGGTCACGGCCCTGGGAATCGTGGGGCTGACGTCCTTCTCCGTGGGCGAGCGCCGCAAGCAGATCGGCACCCGCCGCGCCCTGGGAGCGGACCGGGCGGCCATCGTGCGTCACTTCCTGCTGGAGAACTGGATGGTGACGAGCCTCGGCATCGTCTTGGGAGTGGGTCTCGCCTACGCCCTCAACTTCGGGATCGTCACCTGGGTGGCGGGAGCGCGGCTGAGTCCCGCCGTGGTCGCCGCCGGAGCCGTGGGGCTCTGGATCATCGGGATCGGCGCCGCGTTGGGACCCGCCCTGCGCGGAGCGCAGGTGGCGCCGGCGATCGCGACGCGGAACGTGTAGGGGCGGCTTCTCCTGGGGCGCTCCCCCGCCCAAGACCCGTCTTGGGCGGGGGCAGGCCCTTTGGGACAAAGCTACAACTTCGCCTCAATCTCCGAGATGTCCTTCTCCAGCTCCCCGATGCGCACGCGCTTCGTGGCGACGCGGGCGTCGACCTCGGCGATCTTGCCGTCGAGCTCGGCGCGGGTCTCGTCGGCGTGCGGGCCGGGACGCAGACCTTCCAGCCGGGCGCGCCAGCGGGTGAGGTTCTCGTCGTCGCGGCCGATCGACTCCCGCAGGCGTTCGAGCTGCTCCTGCTTGTAGGTCCGAGTTTCCAAGAGGCGCTCCTTGAACTCGCTCTTGCGCTGCTCGCGGTCCTTCTCGCGCTCCTCGTACCACGCGGTGCGGCGCGCGAAGAACTGGTCCATCGAGCCCCGGAAGCGCTTCCAGAGGGCCTCGGACTTCTGCTTCGGCACCGGGCCCACGGCCTTCCACTCGGCCTGCAGGGCTTTCAGTGCCTCGCCCGTCTCCTTGAAGCTCGTGGAGGTGCAGAGCTCCTCGGCCCGCCGGCAGAGATCCTCCTTCTTGCGGATGTTCTCCTTGCTCTCCTTCTCCACCTGCTCGTAATGGACCTGGCGGCTCTCGAAGAACTGGTCGTTGGCCTTGCGGAAGCGCTGCCAGATGGACTCGGCCTGTTCGCGGGGGACGGGGCCGATCTCCTTCCACTGCGCCTGGAGGGCCTTGATGGCCTCGCCCGTCGTCTTCCATTCCGTCGAAGCACAGATTTCCTCGGCCTGGACGCAGAGGGCCTCCTTCTTCTGGAGGTTCTCTACCAGCTCCCGCTGGCGGTCCTGGAAGTGGGCCTGGCGGCGCTCGAAGAAGTGGTTGCCGGCCTTGCGGAAGCGCTCCCAGAGCTCGGTCGAGCGCTCCTTCGGCACCGGACCGATGGTCTTCCACTCGGCTTGGAGGCCCTTGATAGCCCCAGCGGTAGCCTTCCACTCGCTGGACTCGCTGAGGGTCTCGGCGCGGGTGCACAGCTCTTCCTTGCGCGCCAGGTTGGCTTCGAGCTGCTCGGGGCTGACCTTGGGCGCTCCGGCGGGACGCTCGTCCTTCTCGGTGACGGCCATCCGCTCGCCGAGGTTCGCGTCGAGGTGGATCTCGTCGCCGAGGTTCACCTCCTCGCCCAGGTTGACCTCCTCGCCGGGAGTGACCTCCTCCCCCGGGGTGACCTCTTCGCCGGGCGTGACGACCGCTTCGCCGGGAAGAATCACCTCGACGGGCTCTTCTGTGGGCAGGGAAGGCGACGTCTCCTCAGGAGGGGCGGGCATTTCTTCAGTCTCGGGGATGCCAGGGGTGTGCGGGGGCACCGCTGGAGGCGGGACCCCCGCGGTCTGAGGGGTTTCGGAGTCGGGTTCGTTGATGTCTGCCATGTTGTACCTCGGAGGGAGAGAATACTCTTTCGTCCAGGCTCTGCAAAAGGCCAGCCTCTATTATCCTCTAGACATGAGGGCAATGATCCTGCGCGCGCTCGGCCCGATCGGGGAGAACGAGAATCCGCTGGCAGCGGCGGAGCTGCCGGACCCGGTGCCGGGTCCGGGGGAGGTTCGCCTCCGGGTGGCGGTCTGCGGCGTCTGTCACACGGAGCTGGACGAGATCGAGGGGCGCACGCCGCCGCCCCGGCTGCCCGTCGTCCTCGGCCACCAGGCGGTTGGCCGGGTGGATGCGCTGGGGCCGGGCGTGACCTCTCCACGCCTGGGGGACAGGGTGGGAGTCGCCTGGATCGGCTCGGCCGATGGCTGCTGCAAGTTCTGCCGTGAGGGGAACGAGAACCTCTGCGTCGCCTTCCAGGCCACGGGCCGGGACCTCGACGGCGGCTACGCCGAGTTGATGATTGCCCGGGCGGACTATGTACATCCGATTCCGGAGATCTTCTCCGACGTCGAGGCCGCTCCTCTCCTTTGCGCCGGCGCCAATCGGCTATCGGTCGATGCGGCTCTCGGGTCTGCAGGACGGCGAGCCCCTGGGCCTCACCGGCTTCGGCGCCTCGGCTCATCTGGTGCTCAAGATGGTGCGCCACAGCTATCCCAATTCCCGTGTCTACGTCTTCGCCCGGAGCGAAAAAGAGCGCACCTTCGCCCGCGAGCTGGGCGCCGTCTGGGCCGGGGAGGCCACGGATGAGCCGCCGGAGAAGCTCGCCGCCATCATCGATACCACGCCCACCTGGCAGCCGGTCGTCGAGGCGCTGAAGAACCTGGAGCCGAAGGGGCGCCTCGTGATCAACGCCATCCGCAAGGAAGAGGGGGACAAAGAGGCCCTCCTGCATCTCGACTATCCGAGGGATCTCTGGCTGGAGAAGGAGATCAAGAGCGTCGCCAACGTCGCCCGCAGCGACGTGAGGGAGTTCCTGGCCCTGGCGGCGGAGATTCCCATTCGCCCGGAGACGCAGGAGTACCCGCTGGAGGACGCGAACCAGGCCCTGCGAGAGCTGAAGGCGAGGCAGATTCGGGGTGCGAAGGTGCTGCGGATCGGGTGATGCGACATCGATTAAGCCGTTGCGGGAATTCCGTGTCTCAGAAAGGAGGTTTACCAGGGTCCACAGTTCAACTTTGAGGAATACAGCATGAATTGGACTCACAAACTGCGAAACTCAAACCAGGGACGCCTCCTGCGGCGCCTTCTTCCTGCCCTTTGCCTCGCCCTCCTTGCCGGTCGCGCCCAGGCCCAGGTGACGAACCAGACCGACGTCAAGAGCTGGCGCATCTGGGAAGCTGTCTTCGAGACCTCTCAGGCCTACGTCAATCCGTCCTACGACGTCCAGCTTCAGGTGACCTTCACGCCGCCCGTCGGGTCGGGGCTCAATCCGATCGTGGTCAATGGTTTCTGGGACGGCATGGACGGCAGCAAGCATGTCTTCCGGGTCCGCACCGCCTTCCCCACGGCGCCCGGGGCCTCGCCCTGGGTCTGGACGTGGAAGTCGACCTGCACCGGCGGCGGCTGCAATACCGACACGGTCCTCAACCAGACGACGAGCCTCAGCGTCAACGTCACCCCTTCGACCGGCGGCCACGTCCTCTTCAGTCATGGATTCCTCAAGGTCAACACCAGCGGATCGAACGCCTACCGCTACCTGGTCAATGACGACGGCACACCCTTCTACTGGCTCGGCGATACGGCCTGGAACGCTTCCATCCGGGCCCTCGCGGGCACCCCGGCTCAGGACTGGGAGAACTACGTCGCGGATCGCAAGGGCAAGGGCTTCACCGTGATTCAGCTCGCCTTGCCCGTGGACTACATGAGCGGAGCAACAGGTGGTAGCCAGCCACAGGACACGCAGAGTCCGCCGCAAAAGCCTTTCACCCAGCTCACCCTTTCAGGCCGGAGCTGCGGCACGGCCCTCCCCAACCCTTGCTCGCAATGGAATCCGGCGTATTGGCAGAACTTTGAGCAGAAGGTCCGTTACGCCAATGGCCAGGGGCTCGTGGTCCTGGTCGTGGGCCTCGCGGAAAGGATCATCGAGAGCAGCGCCTCCTATCCGACGACGCCCGACCTGCAGGTCTACGCCCGCAATGTGGTGGCGCGGCTCGGCGGCGAGTTCGCGGTCTTCTCCCCAGGGTTCGACCGGGCTCCGGGTTCGACCCCGCTCTCGTCCTGCATGACGGGCACGAACGACATGACCTGCCGCATCAAGTTCGTGGGCCAGCAGGTCAAGGCCACCTCGTCCCGGCATTTGGTGACCAACCACTTCGCCGGCAGCATGGACGTGACGCTGATGGATCCCTTCATCGATGAGACCTGGCTCGACTTCGAGCTCTATCAGAGCGGTCCAGGTTGCAACGGCACCAGCTCGACCGACCAGATCCTCAAGATCACCAACCGGGCGCGCACCATGCCGATCCATCTCTGGAGCCAGACCGACCTCAGCGGCAACCCCAAGCCGATCGTCAACGGCGAGTCCATCTACGATGGCGCCGCCTGCGCGAACTCGCTCGGAGGGACCAACTTCACCGCCTACCGCGCGCGGCAGACGGGCTACTACTCCCTGCTGTCCGGAGCGCTCGGCTACACCTTCGGCGTGATCGGCGTCTATGACTGGGGTCTCAACGGCACGGCCTGGGGACCGCCCGCGACCCCCGGTACGGGCACCCACCGCGACTCCAACGGCCAGATGCAGACCCTCTGCAAGGCCTTCCGGAGCCTTCCGGCCTGGCAGCAGCTCGTCTCGGACCCCAGCCTCATCGTGAACGTGACCGACCCCAGCACGGGCAGTCCGTGGACGGACGACCTCGCTCTGGTGTTGGCGCGGGACGTCAACAATCAGTTCGCGGTTGCCTACATGCCCAACGCCGCCAGGAACTTCACGTTCAAGATCGAGACCTCAGGCTTCTCCAGCTTCGCCACCTGGACCAAGGAGTGGATCGATCCCCGCTCGGGAGCGACCACCACGGCCACCTGCCTGCGGCAAGGGATCAGCACCATCTACAAGTGCGACGCTCCCACGACACCGCCGCCCTCGGGCGAGACGGCCGACTGGGTGCTCCGCCTCGGAGCCTCCCCCTTCACCGCGACCACCCTCTGCGGCTGATCGCCTTCCTTCCTGAACGCTCCAAACCGCCGGCCTGTCCCGTCTCCGAATGGGACAGGCACCTACTTGATTGAATGCCGGCGGCTTGAAAGGAGCTCCCAGATGAAGAAGAAGACGCTGAAGCTCACCCTCCACCGCGAGACCCTCGCCCACCTGTCCAATCGCCATTTGGAAGGAGCGGCAGGAGGGGTGGGGAACACGAACGACAAGTCCTGCCTCCTCTCCTGCTTTGCCGGCTGCAGCGCCGTCGGCTGCACGGACACCTGCCCGCCGTCGATCGTCCATACGGGCTGCCACTGCTGAAGGGGGCTGGGGAGGGCCGTGAGCGGTTTTGCGGTCCTTTCCTTCTCGCGGACCTGCTTGGCGGCGACGCCGCTCGTCTTCCCGCAACTGGCAACATGGCTCACCTCTTGGAGCGTCTTGCGGAGACGGAGAGGAGCTTCAGCTCCATCCGTCCATATAGGACGTCGTGGCCGTCATATAATTTGGGAGGTTCTGAGCGTCTCGTGGAGGCGATTTCATATGATTTGCCGGTGATCTAATATGAGATAGAAGGTTCCGGCCCTCCAAAGCTGTCCACTCGACATGAAACAGCGGCCACTTATATAGAATACCGCCCTCCGTCGTCTGTGGACACGACCGCCGGCGGTGGCAAGCTGACTTTCTATATGAGTGGAAGGCCGTTCTGTGGTAAAAGTCGGCTCCTCGCTGGCTACGAGCCAATTCCATATATAGAGAGACTTGATTCTCCATTTGAAAAGCCGGCCCGTCGGCGTCAGGGGCCGGCTTCTCCATATGAAATCTCAGTCAATGTATATGGCTGGATCGCGGGGCAGCGGGGAGGGATGAGAGAATAGCGGGGCTGGAAGAGCGAGAGAGATCCCGTTGCTTCCTGGGAGCGTGCTGGGGAAGCCTGGGAGATGGGCCGGGGCGTCCCGTTGCGGACTGGGCTCGGGAAGAGAGTGGACGGACACCTTCTTGTATGGACGTTCTAGCCAGGGTGGTGGCCTCGCCTGATTCAAGCCGGTTCGAAGTACGTGCCCTACATCTACGATATGTCCTGTTACCTCTCCTGCTTCGCTGGCTGCAGTGCCGTTGGCTGCACGGACACCTGCCCGCCGTCGATTGCGCGGATGGCTTGCATCTGCTGAAAAACTAGGGCGGGGAGAGCCGTGAGGGCGGCCATGTTCTCAAGCGGCCCGGAGTTGCGTGTCAATCTCCTGAAGGCAGTTCGGATTTGCTGCCCGAACTCCACCCCGAATGATAGCCTTCTCGGCTAGCTATATAATCAGGCGCGTTCCGTTGTGCCTCCTGAATTTCTTGGTGTCGTCGAGCACTGCGCCGAACAGCAATGCAACCTGCAGCCCAGAAAAATTAAAGCAGGTCCGTCTAGAGCAGGAGACACGACCTGCTGGTCGCCGACCCATTAAGGAGAGCCAATGCGGAACTCAAGGAATTTTGGCCGGTTGTTCATGACGATTGTGCCCCTTCTCTTCGTCGCGTCCCTAGCGCGGGCAGAAGAGGCTCCCAAGACTGCAGAGCAGTGCGTGAGTGTAATGGGTACTGAGAATCTCGATGCTCTCCTCCTAGAAGACTTGGACGAACTAATCGGATGTGTCAGTGTTTTACGGGCCAAAGATTCGCGCACCGGCGGCCAACAACGTACTCTCGCCCACCTAGAGAAGACATTAAGGAAGAAAGGCGACGCCTTCGAAGAAGCCGTGGCGGGAGAAGCGAAAATCAAAACTGCGAACCCTAAAGGGACACAGCCTACGGATGATAACAGCGAAAATTTAGAAAAGGTCGAGAAGGTTGTAAATTTCAGCAAGCAAGGTCTCGTTGTCGGTGCTGAAAAGTACGACGACTACTTTTTCCGCCTCAATACGGGTTATGAGTTCGTGGCTATTGATAAATTTTTTGACAAAGGAGAGCCCCGAATTTCCTTGTTGATGAATCGTCGTCTCGGAGGTGATCTGGTGACTGATGACCGCCACGGTTTTTGGGGCAGATACGGAGGTCGTTCAACCTTTGCCGCCATCCTTGAAAGCTCTGCCGAAGCGACAGTTCAACTGCCTGATGACAGCACCAAAAGCTCAACTCCTATTCAGAACAAAGATGACTCCTCGGCGAATATGAATGTCACAAAGACTTTTGCGTTTGAGCTGCAGTATAGCTGGATTTTTTTCCGCTCGCTGGCCTTCGGGCCTAACAACCTACGGGACTACATTGGATTGATCGTCGCCGGAGGCGGGCTTAAGACAGATGCGGAGCCGAAAGTCATTAGCCGCCTTTACTATGGACTCCGCACAGCAATTAACCCGGAGTTCTACGCAGATTTTATGTATGGGCACACCAGCGGCTTGCATTCGAATCGCCTGGAGGTTCGAGGCCAATTTCCCGTGATGTCCCTCTCTAATGGAGATCGCATATTCTTGGGAGGTATTGGAAACTTTGCTATCGACAAACGCCAGCGTATAGCTGAAGCCGGTGGCCCGACTCCTCTTGAGAGCGACATCGTCCGCGTTTACATTACCTGGAACACGGACCTCAAGCACATCTTTGGGTCGGCTAATTAGGAAAGTAAGCCCCCAGCTCTGCCGGGGGACTCCCATCGTTTGACAGTTCCGGGCGTCGTTCGGAGAGGCTCCCTCTCGATGAACTACTCAAAATTCGACCGAGAGGAAGCGTGATGGAAGACATCGAGAGTCTAAGCCACACGAAGTGGGAGTGCAAGTACCATGTGGTGTTCATTCCGAAGATTGTCGGATAGAGGAGGATATTTGCTTTCAGATCACGTGCACATGCTCATCTCCATTCCGCCCAAGCACGCATGTCGCAGATCGGTTGGCTTCAAAGGGGAAGTCTGCGATCCACATTGCCCAGACGTTTATGGGGCGTCGTCAGGACTACGCGGGTCAGCACTTCTGGGCAAGTGTGTACTATGTGTGTGCGATAGGCCGGGACGAGGCTACCATCCGCACCTATATCCAGAGACAGGAGGAGGATAAACGGTTGGATCAACTTAGCTTTGGCCGTAACCGACCGCCTTTAGGCGGCTAAAAACCAAAACCGCTTTGAGCGGTTCACGAGTTCAAGCATCCGGCTTTGCCGGATGTCTCTGACTAATCTGAGGTGGTCGCGATCTGAGGTCGTGGGCAGTGGAAGTCTAGGTCGTGCTAATCCATGGAGTCTGCGCTCTGATCGCTATCTTCGGGTAGCTCCAGTCTTGCCCTCCTGTATGATCAGCGCTACAAGTAGTTCGCCCCAAGGGGGAGCCCAATGACCCGCCGCCCACCCGCGTCCGTTCTCTGCTTGTCCGTCTGTCTTTTGGCCCTGCCGGGCCTGGCCCGCGCCGCAGCCAAACCGGTCGCACCCCCCACTCCCAAGGCCGGCCCCAACAAGCAGGCCGCCGTCGCCTCCGTCGAGCGCCAGCGGCCGCAGCTTGTGGATCTGGCGAACCAGGTTTGGGGATTCGCGGAGACGGCTCTCAAGGAGAAGAAGTCTTCCAAGGTGCTGGCGGACTATGCGGAGGCTCAGGGGTTCAAGGTGGAGCGCGGGGTGGCGGGGATGCCGACGGCCTTTGTGGCCAGTTACGGCTCGGGCAAGCCAGTCATCGTGGTGCTCGGCGAGTACGACGCTCTGCCGGGGATCTCCCAGAAGGCGCAGCCGACCAAGGAGCCGGTGACGGCTGGCGCTCCGGGTCATGGGACCCGCAGGGCGGCTCGACGGACGTTGCCGACGTGAGCTGGAACGTGCCGGTGCTCCACGTCTCGGTGGTGACGGCGCCGCTCGGCTCTCCCTGGCACGCCTGGCCGGTGGCGGCGAGCGGCGGCATGTCCATCGGTCACAAGGGATTGACGTACGCTTCCAAGGTGCTCGCCGCCACCATGGTCGACCTCTTCGAGCAGCCGGAAAAGCGCGCGGAGATTCGCCGCGAGTTCGAGGCCAGCACCCAGGGGACGGTCTACAAGGGCTACATTCCCGACGGGCCGCCGCCGTTGCCGAAGGATTGAAGCCATGCGGTAGAATCCGCCGCCATGGTTCCTGAGATCCGCCGCGCCTACAACGCCGAGTTCACGCCGGAGCGCTATGCGGGCCTGCTCCGCGACCTGGAGGCCGGCGGAGGTCCCGCGGGCTTCCGGATCAGCGAGACGCCCATCTTCCTCTCCGAGGCCGTCACCCGCGAGCTGGTGACGGCTTCGACAGAGATCCTGGAGGCCGTCACCACGGAGGCCTATCTCAAGGAGGCCGTCCGGGCGGTGCCGCCGCACCTCTTTGTACCGGGCGACGAGGGGCACTGGGTCTTCCTCCAGATCGACTTCGCCCTGGTGCGTGGGGAGGACGGCGCGCTCACCCCCCGGCTCATCGAGCTTCAGGGCTTCCCTTCTCTCTACGGCTTCCAGTGGCTGCTCGAGAAGAGCTTCCGAGCCAACTTTCCAGCCATTCCCGCGGACTGGATGCCGTATTTCAGCGGCTTGACGTCCGAGACCTATCCGGACGTCCTGCGCGACGTCATCGTGGCCGATTGCGATCCGGAGAACGTCGTCCTGCTGGAGATCGAGCCGGAGCAGCAGAAGACGCGGATCGACTTCCACGTCACCGACCAAATGCTGGGAATCAAGACGGTCTGCGCCACGAAGGTGATCGAGCGCGGCGGCCGGCTGTTCTACTCCGACGGCGGCCGCGAGGTGCCCATCCAGCGGATTTACAACCGGGTGATCTTCGACGAGGTCGAACGGAAAGGCCTCGATCTATCGCACATCTTCAGCCGCGAGTTGGATGTCACCTGGGTGGGGCATCCGAACTGGTATCTCAAGATCAGCAAGTTCTCGCTGCCCTTCATCCACAGCCACTATTGCCCTCCCACCTCGTTCGTCAGCGATCTGAAGGAGCTGCCGGTGGACCTGGAGAACTACGTTCTGAAGCCGCTGTACTCCTTCGCCGGCCTGGGAGTCGAGATCGGGCCGAGCCCCGAACGCCTGCGCTCCATCCAGTCGGGGCCAAATCCTCAGGACTTCATCCTGCAACGCAAGGTGGATTATGCCCCGGTGATCGAAACTCCGGACGATCCCGCGAAGGCGGAGATCCGCATGATGTTCGTCTGGAAGGACCGCCCCCGCCTCATCAACAACCTCGTGCGCTTGAGCAAGGGGAAGATGATGGGCGTCGACTTCAACAAGCAACGCACCTGGGTCGGAGCGAGCACGGCATATCACCCGCTCGTGGACTGACCCGCGGTGGGGGCCGGAGCGGCGGGCTTTGGTTCCTCGTGGATTCCCCGCACATACAGATCGAACCAGGCGACGACCCGGCGCCATGAATCCAGGATCTGTTTCTCTTCCCGCAGGCCGTGGCCGGCGCGGGGATAGAGCACGAAATCGCTCGGAACGCCCAATCGCTTGAGCGCGCGGTAGAGCGGCTGTGATTGGCTCACGGGGTCAATCACGTCATTCTCGCCTTGGAGGATGAGCGTCGGCGTCTTCGCCCGCTGGACGTAGGTCATGGGCGAGCTCGCCTGGAATTTCTCCCGGCTCTCCCAGGGGAGCCCGTAGAACCATTCGTCATAGGCGGAGTCGATCTCCGTGCCGAACTCGGTGGCGAGGTCGAACATGCCGGCGCCCACCACCGAAGCCTTGAAGCGGTCGGTCTGCGTGATGGCCCAGGCCGACATGTAGCCGCCGTAGGACCAGCCGCCGATGCCCAGCTTGTCCGGATCGGCGACGCCGATCTGGATCAGATGATCGACGCCGGCCATGACGTCCTTGAAATCCCCGCCGCCCCAGTCCGCCCGGTTCGTCTCGATGAACTTGTGCCCGTAGCCGGTGGAGCCGCGCACGTTGGGCATCAGCACGGCATAGCCGCGGCTGACGAGGAGCTGGCTCCAGGGGTTGAAGGTGTCGCTCCAGCGCCCTGTAGGTCCGCCGTGGACGAGCACCACGAGCGGCACCCGGGTGCCGGCGGCGAGGCCCGTCGGCCGGAGGAGGGCCGCCTCGATCTCGGCGCCGTCGAAGGACCGGTACTTGAGGATCTCGGGCGCGATCAAGGGAACGTCCTTCCAGGCCGCGTTGAAGGTCGTCGCGGGCTGCGGCTTGGAGCCTGGCGCCGCCAGCCAGACCTCCGGTGCGGCGGTGGTCTTCTGGCCCACGAAGGCGAGAGCGCCGGCCGAGGAAAGAGCGAAATCTCCCGGGTGTGCGGGAAGGGGAGCCTGCGGCATGGCCTTGCCGTCGAGTGTGACCTCGTAGAGCTTGCTGCCGAAGCCGGCTTCCGCCTCGACGATCAGCGAGCCGTTCGATCTCCAGGCGTAGGCCTGGATCGGCAGGTCAAGCGAGGCACCGGTCAGGTTGCGGGGCGCCGAGCCGTCAACGGGCTGCACGATCAGGTCGTGGGGAGTGGGGCCGTCCGCGCGGGAGCCCACGTAGGCAAGCCACTTGCCGTCCGGCGACACGCGAAGCTCGCCGAAAGGGCCCTTGGGGGCCGCGAGGGGATAGACGGCGCCGTCGGCGAGGCTCACCGAGCAGAGGCGGTCGAGCCAGCGGTCCGATCCCGGCTTGTCGGTCGCGATCACGTAGAGGCGGCTGCCGTCGGGCGCCCAATGGGACTCCTGCACCTGCCAGGGAGCGGAGGTCACCCGGCGCGCCTCGCCTGAGGTGGAGTCGGCCACCCAGAGGCGGGTGCGCCTGTCGTCCCGGTCGACCACGCGGGCGTCGTCCTTGTCCTTCTCCCGCTTTTCTTCGGCCTCGCTCTTGGGCTCAGTGGCGAGAAAGGAGATCTGGCGGCCGTCCGGCGACCAGTCGAACGATTCGACGGACATCTTCCCCTTGGTGAGCGCCACGGCCTCGCCGCCGTCGAGGGGCATGACGTAGATCTGCGTCTTCTCGTCGCGGTTCGAGAGGAAGGCGAGGCGCTTGCCGTCCGGCGGCCAGCGCGGCGAATGGTCCTCCTTGGCGGAGGTGGCGAACCGCCGGACCTCCTTCGTCCCCAGGTCCAGCATCCAGATGTCCGTGTTGCGCGTGTCGCCCTTGGGCGGCTCCGAAACCGTGAACGCCAGCCGCGAGCCGTCGGGGGAGAGGCGAAGATCCGAGATCCCCCGCCGATCGAGGGCCCGCTCGGGAGTGAGTTGGGCGTAAGCCGCGGGAGCAAGGAGCAGGAGCAGTGCGAGGCAGGATCTTTTGGACGGGATCATTGAAAGGATCATTTTCTCACACTCGCCGATACATGAACCGTAACGCCGCCGGCAACCGGCGGCGCCAGCTCGATTCGCTGTGGGTGCCTCGGGTGTCGGCTCGCCACATCAGGAGGTCGGAGTCGTAGCCGCGGCCAACGAGGTGCTCGGCCATGGTTTTGACGGCCTCGACCACCCGGCCCCTGTCCTCCCTGGCACCGGCGTCGAGGTAGAGGCGGGAGACCTCGGGGTTGGGCCGGGCGGCGATGTCGGCGAAGATGGCCTGGTTCGAAAGCCAGAAGGAGGGCGACATCACCAGGGAGCCGCCGAAGGCCTCGGGGTGCCGGAAGTGGCTCCAGAAGGCGGCCAGCCCGCCCATCGACGAGCCGCCGATCACCGCGCCCAAGGGACCCGGAATCAGGTTCAGCTCCGCCGTCAGCGCCGGCATCAGGTGGTCGGTGATCCAGTCGAGGAGGATCTCCAGCTTCCCTGCCTGCTCTTCGACGGCGAAGGGAGAGAGCTCGAAAATCCGCTCCGGACCGCCGTGGTCGATGCCGATGACCACCGGCACCGGCCGCTTCGTCCTCGCAAGCCCTTCGACCGCCTCGTGGACGAACCAGCCGCCGGAAAACGAGGGGGAGTCGTCGAAATCGTTCTGTCCGTCGAATAGATAGAGGCCGAAGTGAGGCTCCGCGGGGCTGTAGCCCCGCGGCAGGTAGACGCGGATCAGGCGCGGGGCCAGACCCGGAACGGCGAAGGGCCCGAGGAGGTTGACCTCGCCCGGCTTCATTCCCGCGAGGGAGCCGGAGATGCCTTCCTCGACGACCGGATGCACCGGCTCCGGCGGCGTCTCGGGGACTTCGTCCGGCCACTCGCGGCGTTGGAGCGTTTCCTCAATGCGGTAGCCGTGGAGCATGTCGTGCACGACCATGTGCCGGGCCAGGACGAAGACGTTGTACGACTCGTAGTCCGGATGCTTCGCGCTACGTTTCCACGCCGCTTCCGGCAACTCGCGCAGACGGGCCGCGAGCTCGCCCCGGTCGCGGGTGAAGGCGGCGAGAGCCTCCGCAAGATCAAGGCACAGCAGAGCTCCGGTCTGATCCTCGGGCGAAGGGGAAAGGGGCCCGACCTCCGGATCGTCCTCGGTCAGCATCCGCTCCAGGCGAGCCCGAAACCGCGGCTCCAGGGACGTCACGTGGCAGAGATGCTCATGGGCGGACCACTTGGCCGGCGCCGGCCGGCGCCGGCGCAAGGGCTCGGGGACCGCCTGGATCAGAGAGGCGAGAAGGGCCGGCGCGTTTTCGAGCGCTGTCAGCACGGCTTGGATTTCACTCACGCGGGGAGCATATCGGACCGCGAGCCGTATAATCCGGGCATGACCGCCAAGACCCTGCCGTTCGACTGGCCCTCAGATGAGTTGGAGAAGTTCTGCCGGCGCTGGAAGATCATCGAGTTGTCCCTCTTCGGTTCCGCTCTGCGGGGGAGCTTCCGGTCGGACAGCGACATTGATCTCCTCGCTCGGTTTGCTCCTGACGCGCGCTGGAGTCTCTTCGACCATGCGGAAATGGAGCTCGAGCTGATCGCTCGGCTCGGCCGGGAGGTGGACCTTCTGAACCGCTCGGCGGTGGAGCGGAGCCCAAATTGGATTCGCCGTGAGGAGATCCTTGGGACCGCCAGACCCATCTATGCCGCCTGATCGAGACCGGGCTTCGCTATTGGATCTCCGTCTGGCGGCGCAGCGCGTGCTCGACTTCATCGGCGATCAGTCGCTCGAAAGCTTCTCGGACGATCTGAAGACGCAATCGGCAGTGATCTTCCAAACCTTGATCCTCGGCGAAGCCTCTAAACGGCTTTCCGCCAAATTCCGGGACCGATATCCTGAAATCTCCTGGTCCAAGATCATGCGCATGAGAGACAGGCTGATCCACCACTACGAGGGCATGGACCCTGGAGAGGTCTGGCAAGCCGCCAAGGGAGACATCCCCGCCCTGTTGGCTTTTCTCGAGCTGATACTGAAGGCCGAGCAAATTTAAGCCTCCGCCGTTCCGAGCCTCTCCAGGAACCGTCTCGCTTCGGTGACGCGGATCGGCCCTCCCCCTGTAACGCCGCCCCCTCCCGCGGCGCCTGAACAGGCGAACACGCAGGTCCTTTTCCCCTTAAAGATTGGAGATCCCATGAGAGATATAACGCTACGGCTGACCCTGGTTGCCCTGGGGCTGGCCATCGTTCCAGGCGCCCAGGGCGCTGGTGCCCAGGTCCAGAAGGCCTGGGGACCAGTGCCGGCGCCGCAGGACGGCGTCTTCGTGGAGGCGGCGCCCCGCACGGATGGAACCGTGTTGGCCGCCACCGGCAACGCCGTGTTCCTGGTCGGGCCTGGCGGCGTCCTCAAGCCTTTGGGCAGCGGCGACCGCGCCGTAATCGACCCGACCGGCGGCGCCTATGGATTGTGGAAGCAGCAGTCCTTCGAGATTTTTGATGCTTCGGGTACCCGGATCGGCTCTCTGCCGGCACCGCCGCTCTCCCGCTTCAAGCTGTCGGCCGGCGGCAAGGTCGTCTACGCGCCGCGGATCGAGGTGCGCCGCGAGGAACCGTGGGTCGAGAGCCTTCGTCTGGTGCGACCCGACGGCACCGCCCTGGCGGAGCTGCCGGCGGCGGGGCTCGAGATCTCCCGCCTGGAGGCGGACCGCATCGTCTACACCCTTCCCTCCTCACTGACGGCGCGGACGCTGGATGGCAAGGAGCTGTGGAGCGCCGGCCTCAGGGTCCACAAATTCGAGTCCGCCGCGGACCGCACGATCCTCGTTCCCCGTCCGGGCCGGGTGGTCCATCTCGACAAGGGACAGCAACTCGCGGAGACCCCGGTCGAGGGCGTCGTCTGGAATCTCGCCATCGCGCCGGACGGCTGGCTCTCGGCGGCCACCACCCGCACGCTCCTCTACATCTTCCAGGACGGCAAGCGCACGGCCCAGGTGCAACTGCCGGTGACCTCCGCCAGCTCGCTCGCCGTGTCCGAACGCGGTCTGGTGCTGGTGGGCGGTCAGGGTCCCCGGGGCGAGGGGCATCTCCTCCTCTACGACCGGTTGGGCAAGCTGCTGTGGCAGGGGGAGACCGGCGTCGATCGCGGCGGCTACCGTCCCGCCGTCCGTTTCGCGCCGGGAGGGACCCGCTTCGCGGTCCTCGAAGAGCTCGGCCTCACCGTCTACGACGTCCAGGGGAGCCAGCCATGAACCGCCCGCGCATCCTTGCCTTCGCCATCCTGTTCTGCGCCCTGGGCGTCGCCGCCCTGTGGGCGGACCAGCCCAATTGCCAGACCGCCCCGCCGCTGAAGCCGGGCGATCTCACCATCTGGCCGCTCCACGCGCGGCTGGCCAACAATGCCCCGGGCGCCGCCCGCTCGGGACTGATGAACGACTTCGGAGAGTTCCAGAGATTCCCGCCCGACTACGTCCACACCGGGATCGACATCCGTGGCGTGTGGAACGCCGGCACCAGCAAGGGCGACGTCGTGCTCGTGGCGGCCCCGGGGGACGTTTGGATGGCGCCCGCCTTCTCCGGCGACTCCTGCACCAGCGACAACAATTGCAGGGCTCTCATCAAGAGCAACGACCGGCGGCACATCTTCTATTACGCCCATCTCAACGTCCGCACGGACGCCGATTCCGAGGTGCGGGCGAAGCTGGAGACGGCGGCGATGAACGATCCTGCGAGCGACCTGCCGGTCGGCGCCAACCCGGTGTCCGCCGGCCAGAAGCTCGCCGGCATCGGCCTCTTCTTCCAGGTCTTCGCTCACCTGCACTTCGGCATCTTCGACGCCTGCGAGGACTACGACGGCTTGAACCCCCTCGGCCTGCTGCCGGCGCCGGACGGCTATGTCGACGAGACCCTGCCCACGGTGGGACCGGTCCTCTTCGTGCGCGAGGACGGCTCGACCCAGGTTCAGCCCCAGGATTGCGGCACACCCCTCACCGGCACCGTGGACCTGATGGTCGAGGCCAAGGACATCTTCCACGATTTGACGGCGGGCTCGCCCGCTCTGCCGGCCACGAATTCGAACGGCATCTACAAGGCTACGTACCGCATTCGGCAGACGCCGGCGGGACCCACGAATCACGATGGGACGTGGTATCAATTCGACCGCGCCACCTATCGCTGCCGGGGTGCTCAGCGCGGCAAGAGCTGCACGGATGCGGCGGCTTTGCCGCTGTTGACGCAGAACGATTTTCTCAACACGGTGCTGGACTCCGACAAGGCGCCGTCGCTCGGCATCGGTTTCGCGGACAACTTGTTCAACATCGTCTCCGGCCCGTTCTCATCGGTCAGCGATTACTCCGGTGTGGAACAGTATTTCCACGTCCTCACGCACGAGTGGGGCTATACGGATCAGGCGGGCAAGTGGGACACCGCCGCCCTGCCCGACGGCCGCTATCAAGTGAGCGTCGAAGTCTCCGATCAGGCGGGCAACAAGGCGGCTTCGAACGCCTTCGTGATTCTCAGCAATCACGGCGGCGGCGTGGCGCCGGGAGACCTCGTGGTGCGGGACAACCTGTCCGACGTCGGAGCCATCCCCTCCAGCCTGGGCGGGAATCCTTTCTGGATCAGCCCGGACATCAAGGTCACGGCCGCGGCCGATCCGGACCTCACCGATCCCGGCGCCGGTCTCTGGAATCAGACTCAGGACGTCACCGTCGTCGCCGGTTCCTCCTACAAGATCTGGATACGGGTGCAGAACCACGGTTGCCAGACGCTCCACGACGTCCACGCCAAGGTGGCGTGGGCGAACCCGGACCTGTTCCAGACCGAATGGGGGCAGATCGACGTGGAGAAGGGCGGAGTGGATCTGGTGGCCGGCGAGGCCAAGATCCTCGGGCCGTTCGCCTGGACACCGGCGATGGCCCAGGCCGGCCACCGCTGCCTGCTCGCGATCTCCCGCTCCACGGAGGACCCGCCGGCGAAGAGCGACTTCGGAACGCTCGTCGACGGCTGGGGCGGCACGGTGACGAACGACAGCGACATCGCCCAGCTCAACCTCCAGGTGAAGGCGACGAAGTTCAAGGTCAGCACTCCCAAGAGCGCGCACCACGATCTGCGGCTGCACTTCGATTGCAACGACTTTCCCATCTACGAGCGGGAGAGCGTCGCCGAGCTCGTGGTCGGCTACCACGAGGGTCTGGCCGCGGCCTGGGCCAACCTTCCCCGCACCAGCCTGCGACGGGAGGGGAACGACCTCGTGCTGCGCTTCCAGGGTTGCAAGCTCGACCTGCCGCTGGCCCGCCTCGGCCCCGGCCAGGAAGTGCCCGCTTCCATGCGTCTCGAGCTCGGCAAGGGACCCCGGGGAGCTTTCCGGGTCGATCTTTCCGAGGTGGTGGACGGCGAGGTGGCCGGCGGGATGTCGTTCACCGCGGAGCGGTGAGGTGGCGGCGGCCCCATAGGCGCTGACTTTGACGCGACCTCAGAGTTTCCCCCGCCCAAGACCCTCACCCCTGCCCCTCTCCCGCCCCCGCCCAACCCCCCTCACCGGGAGAGGGGTACCCCTGGGGCGTTTTTGCCTTTCTCCCTCTTCTCCCGGTTGGGGGGGAGGGCGATGGGGAAAGAGGGTTGGGGTGATGAGGGGTCTTGTCTGTTCTCCCTCTTCTCCCGGTTGGGGGGAGGGCGATGGGAGAAGAGGTGGCATAGACCGGAGACATGGGTAACAGATTGGACCGGAGACATGGGTGACAGTTCCTCTTCGTGAGGAAGTCTTCGGGTATCGAAGGGGGGTGCC
>DASYJD010000017.1:0-23387 GCA_035996875.1 Thermoanaerobaculia bacterium | reverse complement strand
GGCGCTAACTTTGCTTCAGCGTTCCCCCACCCAAGACCCTCATCACCCCGGCCCTCTTCTCCCGACCCCCTCCGCCCCCTCACCGGGAGAAGAGGGAGCAAGGCAAGAACGCCCCAGGGGTACCCCTCTCCCGGGGAGGGGGATGGGGTGGTCGGGAGAGGGGCAGGGGCGAGGGTCTTGGGCGGGGGAACCTCTGAGACACGTTAAGTTTGCGCCTATGAAAGTGGGGTGCGGAGGGGGCGGGAGAAGAGGCCCGGGGTGATGAGGCTCAGGCCGCCGCGCCGGCGAAGCGCAGACGCGGATTGCGCCGGGCACGCCGCAGGTAGGTGCCGATCTCTTCCAGCAGGAGGGGGGTCGCCTCGTCGAGCTCGGCCGCCCGCTGGAAGACGGCGAGGGCGGCGGCGGCCTGGCGATGGACGTCCTGCGAGAGGAAGACGGAGATCATGCTGGCGGCAAGCTCGCGGACTTCGGCGCTCCGGCCCTGCCGCAGGTAGAGCTCGGCGAGGTCCAGAGTTACCAGCGAGGCGTCGTAACCATGCCCTTCGGCCAGGAAGCGCTGCCGGGCCTCGTCGAGGGTCCGCTCGGCCTCGGCGGCGTAGCCCAGGCGGGAGGCGATACGGCCGCTCAGCCAGGCGAGGCGCAGCTCGGTCCAGGCGTCGGGAAACTCGCCGTAGGTGTGGAGGAAGCGCTCGAGCTGCTGCAACGCCTCTTCGCTGCGCCCGCTGTCGTTGAGGAACCAAGCGAGATTGTGCCGCGCCATCAGCACCAGCCGCGGCTCGCGCTCCCAATCCACCAGGGAAAGGCCCTTGCGCAGCTGCCGGATCGCCTCCTCGGGGCCGCCGGCCAGCCCCAGGAGAACTCCCTGGCTGATCAGCGCGCGCCCCTTGCGGTGCGGCTCGCGCAGATCGTCGTAGATGTCGATCGCCGCGTCGAGCAGCTCGGCGGCCTGCTCGAAGCGCCCCTGGTCGCCGAGCAGGGAGGCGCGAAGGTCGATGATGCGGGCCTCCTCCAGCGGATCGGCCGAGCCGCCCTCGGCCTGGCGCTCGGCCTCCAGCAGCGCCTCCTCGGCGCCGGCGAGGTCGAAGGCGATACGGCGGGCGTTGCCGAGGTAGGCCCAGGCCCGCGCCCGGAGGTCCATCACCACGGAGGCTCCATAGTAGCCGGCGTCGAGCTGGCAGGTCAGCAGGAGGCTCAGCTCGGCGAGCTCCACCGCCTCGCCGGCGTCGCGGAACCCGGCCTCGAAGCAGGCGTCGATCAGCATCTCGCAGACTGCCAGGGTCTGGAAGCGGCCGGTCTGGCACACCAGCAGACGCCGCTGGGGTGCCGCGTGGCCCAGCAGCTCCGCCACCAGGGGCGGCGCCTCGCGCCGTTCTTCCCTCACCTCGGCGAGCCGCCGCTCGAGCCGGGCGAAGATACCCTGTTGGACGAAGGCGCTCTCCTCCACTCCGTCCGGAGCCGTCGCGTCCTGCGGCGACGAGCTCATCGCCGACAGCAGATCGTCCACTTCCCGCTGGCAGACCCGGCAGCCGGAACGCAGGTGGCTCTCGATCCAGCGCTCCTCGGCCGCCGAGGCGCCGGCCTGAGAGTACCTTTCGAGAGTCTGCCGGTCGGGGTGAATCGCATCCATTCGATGCTCCTTCAACAGAGGAAGCCAAGGGACGATCCACCACGGATCGCACCCGTCCAATCCAGACACACGACTCACAGGAACGAGTGCCCTCTATCTCTAGTTGCTTCAGGGGCGGAAAAAGTGACACCGGCGAAAAAATTCGCCGGTGCCGGGGTGTGGAGACGTGGACGAGCGGGGTCAACCGCCGGTCATTGGTGGCCGTTGGGGTCCATGGTGCCGTTGGTTTCCATGGTGATGTTGGCGAGGCCGAACAGCCGTAGCAGGAAGTGGAAGAGTCCCCCCTCCGAAGCGGTCCGCTGGGGACTGTCGGCGGTGGGACGTCCGAAGCCGCCCCAGGCGTGGGCTGGCGGAGCGCAAGTCAGCGCGAGAGCAGCGGACAGGAGCAGAGCCGCGGCGGCTCTCCGAGAGGTTCCGGACGGTTTGAACGAACTGAGATTCATGAGGATCCCTCCAGGCAGGCGGAATTCGGACGGTCACCACGACCGCGGTGTGTGCCTGCCCTCTATCTCCAAGGTGCCGTTTCAAGGCGAGACGGAACACTGAAGAAAGAGCTGAAACCCGAATTTCCCGCCAGAAAAGGCGAAGGGGACCGGTTTCCCGGTCCCCTCGTTTCAGGCGCGCGGCGCAAGCCGCGGTATGGAAGGTTGGTACCGCGGGGCGAGTATCCGCCGTGGGACCCCCGTTAACCGGCGGCGGACGCGCGCCGGTGGAGCCCCGGTAGGAAGTGGCCGCCATTGGCGACCGGAGGAGTGATTATACACGAGTGCGCATGTTTATGGAACAGAAGTTTACACAGACTTTTTCTACGGGGGTCTCGGCGGCGGGAGAGCCCGCCGGCCGGGAGTGAGGGGAGAAAGAAGCCGAGTTGGTTGCCGGCGGGACGCCGGCGCTCCCAGGGGTGCCCGGCCGCAGCGTCTTCGCCTTGCTCCCTCTTCTCCCGGTTGGGGGGAGGGCGATGGGAGAAGAGGGTCGGGGTGATGAGGGGTCTCGTCTCCCCGGTGAGCTTGAGCCGGAGCCACGAGGGCCGGCGAGTCGGCCCAGGGGCTTCCCGAGCTTCGCCCTTTGGGGACCGAGGCCGCTCCGTTCAGCGATCTCCTCCCGCTCCCAGGCGACCATGCCGGATCAGGTCGGCACCCTCTGTTTTGAAGAGCTCCGCGAAGTGCAGGAGTTCCTTGGTGTCCTTACGAGCCTGCGAGCGAGCTTAGAGAAGATGCGGCCGGGATCCGGATCTTCACCTCCTCCATCATGCGCCGGGCCTCCGGGGCCACGACTGCTTTCGGAGACGCCCTCAAACTGATAGACGGCCTGGACCGTCCAGCTCTTCGCCTCCGCATACATCCGGGCGCGTCGCTCGTGATGCTCGGGGCTCTCGCCCTTGGCTTGGTCCTCAGTCGAGACCCTGATCTAAAGCGCGACACATTTGGAGGCGGACTCGCCCTTTGCGTCATCTGCCGGAGTCCGGCGCAATTCAAGTGCGGAGGTACGCTGGCTCATCATCTGACCGCGGAATTACGATTTCGGCTTCTTGCTCTCCGGAAATCCAGTTAACACCTGAAGGGCAATTCCCACTGTCCCAGCCGACGCAGGCGGCCGTTTCTCTTTCTCGCTATTCGGTGATGCGGAATCTTCCTCTTCATGGAATGACGGGTCATAGATCACTTTTGGGAGAACAGGGCCACGAAAACTCATAACCTTCTCCTTTCGTCAGACTGGTCCTTCCGCAAATCGACGAGGGTCCGGCTTGCCCAACCCACCGGGCGCTCTTCGCCCTTTGTCCAGCTGAAGTGAGAATACACCTGAACAGCTGCCGCCCCGCTATTGATGACGAGGTTCGCAGAGGCGCGATCTGTTTCTCCTGGCTCAAGCGCCATCATGAACGCCCCATCTTCGTCGTTGAAACTGCCTTCAGCTAGGCAATTCCAGTGAGCATGGCCGTAGGCGTCGGTGAAAGCGCCCTTCGCGAGGTCCGCAAGAGGCGTCTTCGTGAGCGGAAGGATCTGATCGGCGCGTAGTCGCCAGACAAACAACTCAACCCTTACCTGCCCAATGTTCGTGATTGTGGCATAGACCTTCAGTAGACGGTTGCCTTCCGGAAGGTCAAGAGCATTGATCTCGTGCACAACGTTCAGGCGCGGCTCTTTGAGCCGCTGCCGGAAGAATGCGAAATAGGACCAGGTGGCACCAATAATGGCCGCCGAGATCGTGACGATCTTCAGGATGACATCGAACACCTTGGCTTGGGCGTCCAGAGTATGTCCGTTTCTGATGAGTACCAACCAGATCACGAAAAGGAGGGAAGGTATGAGAGCAAAGAATAGCGTACTGGGAACTTCAGTCCGCCGTCTTGAAGGCCAACTGCCACCTTCGCGGCCAGTAGCAGCACGAGAACCGCCACCGGAAGGGTCGAAAGTCTGTATCCTCACTCTCTTACTCCTTCATCTTTTTCACGCTCTTGAGGAGTATCTCGGAGACCGCCTTGCTCTTCCTTGAGGCCGCCTCGCCCGCCGCCGGCCGGTACTTTACCTTGACCCTGGCCTCCTCGTGCAACTCGCGCTGCTCTTCGCTGTCGGGCCGGTGGATCACGCACCCACGCTTACCGCCCGCACTGAAGTGACCTGCCGGCGGCAGGCTTACGGCCGGACCCGATCTTCGTTCATCGGCTCGACCATGCCGACCAGGATCTCACGCGCTCCCGCATAGGGGGCCCGGCCGTGGGCGACCAATCAGCTCATCGACGCGCAGGAGGGACCGGTCCTGCTCGTCGGGCACTCGTACGGCGGCGTGGTGATCACCGACGCGGGCAATCACCCGAAGGTCACCGGTCTCGTCTACATCGCCGCCTTCGCCCCCGACCGGGGCGAGTCGGTGTCGTCGCTCATCAAGAACCCGCCGCCGGGTGCGCCGGTCCCGCCGATCCTCCCCCCGCGGACGGCTTCCTGCTGCTCGACCACGAGCGGTTCGCGGCGTCGTTCGCGGCCGACGTGGACGTCGCGACCGACGATCACATGATCCCGCCGCCGGCGCAGCGCTCGATGGCGAGCCGCGCGGGGGCGTCGGTGACCGAGACGCCCGGCAGCCACGCGGTCTACGTCTCGCGGCCGGCCGCGGTGGCCGCGATCATCGCCAGGGCGGCCGCCGGGGCGCCCGCGACCGCGGCCGCGAAGCAGGCACGCTACGATACGGCCGGTGGGAGGCACCATGGCAAATGACGGCGCTCGCATCCGCGTTCTCACCGCCGATGACCACCCGGTCGTGCGCGCGGGGATCGCCGCCATGCTGGCCAACGAGCCCGACTTCGTCGTGGTGGCGGAGCCGACGAACGGGGCCGAGGCCGTCGCACTCTTCGAGGCCCACCGGCCCCGCTGAAGAGTGCCGAACGAACCGCTCCTCACTGCGTGGCGACGCTATTCGGGACAACGCACCAGATTGTCCTGCTGGATGAGTGCCTTCCCGAGCGGCTGAAGGGAGAGCTCCCCGGCCACCACGTACGGACCGCCCGGGAGCCCGCCACCCCGACCGTGCCGCCGTGGGTGAGGATCAGCTTGCCGATCATAACGAGCCCAGTAACATAACATTGGGGGGGCATCCATTCGCAGGGGGTTGGTCGGCTCGCGGGTGTTCGAAGGCGACCTTTCCTGAAAGGAACCCGACAATGCTAGGCAAGGTGCAAGTGATCTCCGGCTGGCGGTCCCGGTGGCCGTGACGAAGGACGCCTGGTTCGCGGTCAAGGTCGCCGGCTTGAACGCGCTGGCGTTCTCCATCACCCTGGCGGGGGTCACCTGGATAGACGCTCGCCTCACGTCGCATGTCGCGTTCGGAGCCAGGACCTACCCGTACGGCTATCCCCTCGCCGTGGCGGGCGGTCCGGTGGTCTTCGCCTCGACCCTCCTCGTGCTCACTCGGGCCTTCTCCTGGAAGGTCCGGGCCACGGTCCCGGCCGCGATCCTCGCCGGGATGGGGCTCCTGGCCTTGCCCTTCTTCCTGCCGGAGTTTCCCCACGGCGGGGTCTCCGTCTGGCTGGCCCAGTTCTCGGTCGCCTGCCTCCTGACCTGCTACATCCATTTCCTGCCCTGGCCGGCCTGGCTGGACTCGGAGGAGCTCGGCGCCTCGGTCAGGTGGGAACGGCTGAAAGAGTACGGGGTCCTCTGGCGGACGATCGCCGTCGCCATGACGGTCGGGTACATGATCATCCTGGTGCCCTGGAGCAACTTCATCTGGAACCAGTCGCCCCACATCGTGAGAGACCCGGCCACAGGCCTACGTGCTGAGCGAGTTCGGGGCCACAGGAATCGTGGGAGTCTCGGTCTATATGCTCCTGGGGGTGCTCTACGAGACCTTCCGCCGGGCGCATGAGGCCGCGGACCTCGCCCTGCGCTTCCAGTTGGAGGGCCAGCGGCTCGACAAAAGCGCCGGCCAGGTGCCTCACCGCCTGGTGCGATTCGAAGACTTCATCCTCCAGCTGGACGCCACGGCGCGCGGGGACTTCCGGGCGCGGGTGGTCCAGTCCCCCTTCGGCGAGGGCCACGTCGGCTTCTCTCTACCGCCGCTCGGAAGCCTCGCCCCCGACTCGCTCGACGTCGCCAGCCGTGACCTGAGACCGGCACCCGAGCCGGCGGCCGCCGTCGTGCGCTCGCCGCTCGAGATCGGCGCCGAGCTCTACCGCGCGGTCTTCCAGGGGGCGGTCCGCTCGCTCTTCGACAAGTGCCGCGGCCAGCTTGAGCGGGAGACCGACCTTGGGCTCCGGCTCAAGATCAAGATTGACCCCAGCGACCCCGACACCAGCGTCCTCGCCGACCTTCCCTGGGAGCTCCTCTGCGACGAAACCGAGGACTGCTTCGCGCTCTCCCGCCAGACCTCGGTGGTGCGCTACCTCGATGTGCCGCGTTCCTCCCAGCCCATCCCCTTCACGCCGCCGCTCAAGATCCTGGCCGTCGGCGCGAGCCCGCGCGGCCTTCCCGCCCTCGACCTCGCCGAGGAGATGAGACGCCTCGAGGAACTCGACCGGAGCGGCTCCGGGGTCCAGGTCCGGGTCCTCCCGCACGCCTCGGCAGACAGCATCCGCCAGGCGCTCGCCGAGGACTCCTGGAACGTCCTCCACTTCATGGGCCACGGCACTTTCGACCTGGCGACCGGCGACGGGGGGCTCGCCTGCGAGGCGGCCGACGGCTCGCTCGACCTGGTAAGCGGCCGGGCCTTCGCCACCAAGCTCCGTGACCTCCGCTCGCTCGGAGTGGTCGTGCTCAACGCCTGCAACACAGCGCGCGCCCAGACCCAGGGCGGGATGAGCCCGTTCCGCGGGGTCGCCACCGCGCTCGTCCTGGGCGGGGTGCCGGCGGTCGTCGCCATGCGGCGGGCGATCTCTGACCGCGCCGCGATCGGCTTCAGCGCCGCCTTCTACCGCCACCTGGCGCGCGGCGACTCGATCGACGTCGCGCTCACCGAGGGTCGGCAGGCCATCCACTCCGCCCGGCCCGACGCCTTCGAGTGGGCGACGCCCGTCCTCTTCCTCCGCCTGCCCGAGGGGAACGTCTTCGTGGCCCGGCCGGCCAGCGCGCCCGTTGCGCCCTCCCGGCCGCGAGCTCCTTCTCGCTGAAGAACGGCCGGACCTCCTCGTAAATCGCATCCGGGACGTGCCCCTGATGAGGGCCCCCAACACCGCTATAATCCGCCGAATGCCGTACGCATCGGGCGGTCGTGGAACAGACGTACGCTTGTTCGGCCCGTTCCGCCTGGACGTCGGAGAGCAGCGCCTGTGGAAGGGCAATAACGAGCTGAAGCTCCGTCGCAAGCCGTTTGCGATCCTACGATTCCTGACGGAGAACCCGCTACATCTCGTCACTCAGGAGGAGGTCGTGGAGGCAGTGTGGGGGAAGATCGCGATGAGCGAGAGTCTTCTCCGTACGCACATGAGTGACGTCCGGCGCGTGCTCGGCGAAGGCGCAATCGAGACCGTCGTCGGGCGCGGCTATCGCTTTCTCCTCGAAGTAGGGGCGGAGAGGCTGCCGGCGAGCCTGCCGAAGACTGTCGAGGCGCCTGCGACCACGGCCAGTCTGGTGGGTCGCAGCGAGGAGATGGACTTCTTGCGGCAAGCCTTCGAAGCCGTCCTCGATCAGCAGCGGCGAGTGCTCTTCGTGACGGGCGACCCGGGAATTGGAAAGACCACGCTCATCGATGCCTTCCTCGCCCAGATCGCCGCGCCTCAGGGCGCCATGATCGTCACTGGCTCGTGCGTCGAGCAGTTCGGCACGAGCGAGGCGTACCTCCCCGTCCTTGCGGCCCTCGGGGCGGCATGTCGTGCGCCCGACGGCGGGCGCATCGTGGATCTCCTGGGGCGGCATGCGCCGACGTGGCTCGTGCAAATGCCGGGACTCGTAACTGACGAGAACCTGCAGGCGCTGCACCTCCGGATCCAGGGTGCGACGCAGGGGCGCATGCTTCGCGAGCTCGCCGAAGCGTTCGAGGTCCTCGCCGCCGAGAGGCCCTTGGTCTTGGTGCTCGAGGACATGCAATGGTCCGATCGCTCGACGACGGACCTCGTCGCGATGCTCGGAGCACGCCGCGAACCGGCACGCATTCTCGTCCTTGTGACCTGCCGTCAGGCCGAGCTCACAAAAGGCGACGGGCTGGCGAAGGTCATTGCGGAGCTGAGTGCGCGCAAGCAGGCGCTCACGCTGCACCTCGAGACTTTTTCGGAAACCTCCGTCGCCGACTATCTCGCGCAGCGCTTCTCGAATCCTCGGTTCCTGGAGGAGTGAGGTCGGCCAGCGCAGCAGACGTCCTGCTGGTCGAATCGGGCGGCATCGACTCAGCTCCGACGATCGGCAACCCCAGCATCTGGTTCTACAACGTCGGCGGCGCGCTGGACTGGAACGTGCCGATTGCACCGGTTCCCCAGCTCAACAACCGCAAGTTCAACATGGCGCTCGGCCACGTGCTCGGCGGCGGCAGCTCCATCAACGCGATGGTGTGGTCGCGGGGCATGGACCGCGACTACGACGGCTGGGAGCGCAATGGCGCCGCGGGCTGGGGCTTCAAAGACGTGCTGCCGATGTTCAAGTCCCAGGAAGACTGGGAAGGAGGCGCCAACGAGTGGCGCGGTGCGGGGGGCCCTGTCCATGTTCGCAGGCCGGGCGCGCCGCATCCGACGGCGCCCGCCTTCCTCGAAGCCGCGCGGCAGATGGGCTTCGCCCTGCTCGACGACGTGAACGGCCCGCTGCGTGCGGGAGCCGGCTACATCAACATGAACATCGCCGCCGACGGCGCGCGCGTCAGCGCCGCGCGCGCGTTTCTGCAGCCGAATCTCGGTCGCCCGAACCTCACGCTCTTGCTCGATACCAACGCTACGAAGGTCGTCTTCGAAGGCGACCGCGCCGTCGGCGTGCAGCTCGCGAGCGGGGACGGCGTGCGCACTGTCCGCGCCGCGCGCGAAGTGATCCTGGCTGCCGGGACTATCCACACGGCTCAGCTGCTGATGTTGTCCGGCATCGGCAATGCCGAGGAGCTCCGAAAGCTGGGGATCGCACCCGTCGCCAATCTGCGGGGCGTCGGGCAGAACCTCCAGGACCACGTCCTCGTTTCGGGCATTGTCTACAAATACAAGGGCAAGATGCCCGACCGCCCGGCGGACAGCAACGCCGTGGAAGCGGAGGTTTTCCTGCCCAGCGGCCTCTCCGACCATCCCGCCGATCTCTGTCTCGTGCTCGAGCAGCTGCCGATCGCGACGCCGGAAGCGGCTGCGCGCTTCGGGGCTCTGCCGCAAGAAGGCTTCACGATTGCTCCGGCGCTCGTTCAGCCGACCAGTCGTGGACGCGTACGCCTGGCGAGCGCCGATTGGCGCGATGCTCCCATCATCGAGGGAAACCATCTGGGAACAGACCATGACCTGAGCGCCATCGGGCGCGCGATTGAGGCAGCGCGGGAGCTGGGTCGCCAATCCGCGCTCGACGCCGTTCGCGAAGCCGAGTTGATTCCGGGTCCGAACGCCAGCAAGCAGGATCTGCTGGAGCTCGCGCGGACCGGGGCGGCAAGCTTTGGGCACCCCGTCGGCACCGCGAAGATCGGGACCGACGCGGATGCCGTCGTCGACTCGGATCTGCGCGTCCACAACGTCCGCGGGCTGCGCGTCGCCGACGCGTCCGTGATGCCGACAATCCCGGCCGGCGCCACGAATGCGCCGTCCATCATGATCGGCGGCCGCGCCGCGGAGCGGATCTTGGGAGGTTCTCGATGACGGTAGTTCGCCACGGACTGACAACCGCCGACCGGGCCGCCATGACGGCCCTGCGGGCAGGGCTTGCAGCCAACCCCATCGCAATCACGCGAGCCTCGTACGACAGACTCCTCGAGCAAGTGCCGCCCGCGGACACTGTTGCCTATTCCGAATCCAGCGTCGGTGGCGTGCCCGGAGTCTGGTGCGAACCTGCGTCACATCGGGCCGGGGTTGCAATGCTCTACCTCCACGGCGGCGTCTTCGCCTATGGAACTGCCCACGCGTACCGAAACTTCGTCGGACACATCGCCGCGCGATCCGGCGTGCCCGCTTTCGTCGCGGACTATCGGCTCGCTCCGGAGCATACGTTCCCTGCCGCGCTCGACGACGCCCGGGCGGCATATCGCGGGCTCACCTCTCAGTTTGGCGCGCGGCACGTAGCGCTCGTCGGCGATTCCGCCGGAGGAGGCCTTGCGCTGTCGCTGCTGAGGGAGGAACTGGGTGCCCGCTGCGGTGTGCTGCTGTCCCCATGGACGGACCTCGCGCTCACCGGAGGGAGCCTCGAGAGCAAGGCCGCGGACGATCCGTTGTTGACGAGAGCGGCTCTCGAAGCGAGCGCCCGTCAGTACCTCGGTGATCACGATCCTCGGGACCCGCGCGCATCCCCGCTCTACGGTCCGACGGGCGGAACGCCTCCCATCCAGGTTCATGTCGGGACTGCGGAGATCCTCCTTGACGACTCGCTTCGGCTCGGTTCCCACGACCGTGTCGAGGTGCACGCATGGGAGGACATGCCCCACGTCTTCCCGAGCAGCATCGGCCTCTTCGAGGCCGCGCAAGCGGCCCACGACCTCATTGCCGGGTTCCTGCGCGCGGAGCTCGCGATCTGAGCCACCGGAGTTTCACAGATCGAATAGAAAGGGCCAACCCATGAACAACGAGCAGATCATTCGCAGGGCGTACGAGCTGGCTGAGAAGGTGGACGTCAAGGGTTGGGTTGGCTGCTTCACGCCCGACGGAACGTTTACCGACATGTCGATCGGCGTCACGTACCGCGGACCCGACGGCCCCACCGGCGTAGGCGAGACGGTCGAGGTCTATGCGAAGGCGTTCCCGGACATGCATCGCGAGCTGTACCGGTTCTTCAGCGTCGGCGACGTCGTCGTCGTGGAGCTCGCCCTCCAGGGCACGCATAAGGGGCCCCTTCCGACGCCGATGGGCATCCTTCCGCCAACGGGCAAGCGGATGGACGCGCCGTGCTGTGATGTCTTCCGTCTCGTGAACGGCAAGATCCAGTCGTTCGACTGCTACCCTTCGGGAACGGTGATCTTCGCGCAGCTCGGCGTGCTCTCGAACATCGAAGCCGCGATCGCTCGCTCGT
Organism: Thermoanaerobaculia bacterium; assembly: GCA_035996875.1. Classification (GTDB taxonomy): domain Bacteria; phylum Acidobacteriota; class Thermoanaerobaculia; order Multivoradales; family UBA5704; genus DATARR01. The sequence goes on along the minus strand of DASYJD010000017.1, from coordinate 12,167 downwards.
AGGTGGCGCGTTCCGGATACAACCCTTCTGGGGCAAGCCCCCCGGATGGGGAGTCGCAGGTTCCGGAGGCGACGAACGGGGCCGAGGCCGTCGCACTCTTCGAGGCCCACCGGCCGGATGTCGTGCTGATCGACCTGCGCATGCCGAGGCTCGACGGCATCGTCCACCTCGACGAGTAAGAGGGGAGAAAGAAGTGGAGTTGGTTGCCGGCGGGACGCAGGCGCTCCCAGGGGTGTCCGGCCGCAGCGTCTTCCCTTGGCTCCCTCTTCTCCCGGTCGGGGGGAGGGCGATGGGAGAAGAGGGTCGGGGTGATGAGGGGGTCTCGGCGGTGCGGCCATCGGTCCGGCTCACGTCGGTTTCGCGAAGCGGCGTCGAACGCCCGGCCGCCTGATACATTCGGCGGCCATGGAGGCGCGACGCTCGGGCCGGCTGGAGAGAGTGCGGGAATGGGCTCGCTCGCTGGACTTCGCCCTCGCCAAGCGCTTCGGCCTCGCCAGCCGCGAGGACCGGCTCTTCTTCATCCTCATCGTCGTCGTGGGCGTGGTCGGCGGCCTCCTGGGCTTGGTCACCGACCGGTGCATCGCCCTCGTCCAGACTCTGCTCTGGGGACGCTCAGGGGATTTTCTCCAAGTAATCGCGAAAGTGCCCCGTTGGCTGGTGGTGGTCGCCCCGGCCTGCGGCGGTGTCCTCGTCGGCCTGATCCTCTGGCTGGGCCGGCGGCGGTCGCGCAGCGAGGCGAGCGGCGAGGGCATGGCCATGCTCATCGAGGCCGTGGCCCTGACCGGCGGCAAGATCGCCCCGCGGCCGGTGCTGATCAACGCCCTGGCGGCCCTCGTCACCGTCGGCAGCGGCGGCTCGCTCGGCCGCGAGGGGCCGATGATCCGGCTGGGCGCCATGATCTCCTCCTGGATGGGGCAGCGGCTGGAGCTGCCGGCGCACAAGCTCAAGATTCTCGTCGGCTGCGGCGCCGCGGCCGGCCTCGCGGCGACCTACAACATCCCGATCGGCGGCACGCTGTTCGCCATGGAGGTCATCCTCGGCAACTTCGCGCTGGAGATCTTCGGCCCCATCGTCGCCTCCTCGGTGATCGCCACCCTCATCGCCCGCTCGTTGGTGGGCAACGCGCCGCTCTACGCCACTCCCGACTACGTGATGACGAGCGGCTGGGAGATGCTCCTCTACGCGGCGCTGGGCCTCGTGGGCGCCGGCGCCTCGCTGGTCTTCATGACCGGCGTGAGTTGGGGCGATGCACTCTTCAAGCGCCTGGGGAAGATGCGGCTGCTGCCGCGGCCCTACCAGCCGGTGGTGGGCATGGCGCTGCTGGGAGTGATCGGCCTCTGGATGCCGTATGCCCTGGGCCGAGGATTCGGCACCATCAACCTGGCCCTCACCGGCCAGCTCAAGATTCCCGAACGGCTGGGGGCGGCGCCCGTGCTCACCATCTTCTTCCTGCTGGAAATCGCCGTGATGAAGCTGGTGGCGACCTCCCTCACCCGGGGAAGCGGCGGCGCCGGGGGCCTCTTCACCCCCTCCCTCGCCTTCGGCGCCCTGGTCGGCGGCGCCTTCGGCACCTGGGCCCACTGGGCGTTCCCGCACATCGCCTCGCCGTACGGCGCCTACGCCGCCGTGGGCATGGCCGCTGTCATGGCCGGCACCAGCCACGCGCCGATCAGCGCCATCCTCATCCTCTTCGAATTCACCGGCAACTACGACATGATCCTGCCCGTCATGGTGGCGGCCATCCTGTCCGGCACCCTGGCCAAGCGCGTGCGTCCCTACTCCATCTATACCGAATCGCTGCGCGGCCGGGGAGTCGATCTCCCCTCGCGGATGGAGGAGGCAGTGCTGGCCGGCCTCAAGGCCGAAGACCTGATGCGCCCCGACACCACCCTGCTGCGCCCGGGCGACCGCTACGGCGACGTGGTGAAGAAATTCCTCTCTACCCGCCGCCAGCGCCTCTTCGTGGTGGACGACGACGGCAAGCTCGTGGGGGCCATCTCGCTGCACGACATCAAGAGCGCCTTGGAGCAGCCCGAGCTGTTGACGGCCGTGGTGGCCCTCGACCTGATGACGCCGGTGGACCGGGCGATCCATCATGACGAGCGCCTGCACCGGGCCACCGAGTACTTTGCCCACAGCGATTTCGAGCGCCTCCCCGTGGTGGACGTCGACGGCCGCTTCCTCGGCCTGCTGGCCAAGCGGGACCTGTTGGCCGTCTACGCCCAGGAGGTGCTGGGCCGGCCGGCGATGCTCGCCACGTTCGTCTCCGGCCAGGAGTCGCACGCCAGCCGGCAGTACGTGGACATTCCCCCCGACTTCTCCCTGCGCCTCGTGCCGGCGCCTCCCGAGCTGCTCGGAAAGACCCTGGCCGAGGCCCGGCTGCCGCAGACACTGGGATCCCGGGTGATCGAAATCAAGCGCCAGGGCCCCCTCGGCGAAGAGCCGGTGATCCCCACCGCCGAGACGACCCTCCTCGCCGGCGACCTCCTCCTGCTCCTCGGCCCCACCGCCAAGCTGGAAACTCTGTCCAAGGGGAGCCTCGCGGACGAGGCGCTCGCCCAGCATCAAGCTGAATCCGAATGAGCCGGCCCGTCCTCCCGATGTCCGCCAGCGCCGCCGGCCTCTGCGCCACCTGCGAGCACCTGCGCGTCCAGGCCTCGAAGACGAGCGTCTTCGTGCGCTGCGGCTTGGCGGAGGTGGATTCGCGGTTTCCGAAGTATCCCCCGCTGCCGGTGATGGTTTGCGGGGGGTATCGCAAGGCGCCGGATTGACCGAGATCCGGCCGGAAACAGGTGCCTCGTCACACCGTTGACGACAATTTGTCACAGGCCCGCGGTGCTTCAGGAGTTAAGATCCTCAGGCGAAAGGAAACCACTCTTCATGGAACGACGACTGGACCAGGATCTCGACCGCGTGCGCCAGATGCTGCTGAAGATGGGCGGCATGGTCGAAGGGATGGTCGCCAAGGCGACCCAGTCCCTGCTCGATCGCAACAATCAACTGAGCGCCGACGTGATCGAGGGCGACAACGAGGTCGACCGCCTGGAGATCGAGATCGACGAGCTGTGCCACCTCATCCTCGGCACCAAGCAGCCGACGGCGGTGGACCTGCGCTTCCTGGTGGCGGTGATGAAGATCAACAGCGACCTCGAGCGCATCGGCGACTCCGCGGTGAACATCGCCCAGTCCGTCCTGCAGCTCAACGAGCAGCCGCCGCTCAAGCCCTACATCGATCTGCCGCGCCTCTCGCTGCTCGTGCAGGACATGGTGCGCCGCAGCCTCGACGCCTTCGTGCGCCGCGACGCCCGCCTCGCCACCGACGTCTGCGAGTCCGACGACGCGGTGGACGGCCTTTACAAGCAGCTCTTCCGCGAGCTCCTCACCTACATGATCGAGGACCCGAAAACGGTGAGCCGCGCTCTCCACCTGCTGCTCGTTTCGCGCAACATGGAGCGCATCGCCGACCATGCCACCAACATCGCCGAGGACGTCATCTACTACGTCGAAGGGCGCGACATCCGCCACTCCGGCAGCCACGTAGGCGACGAGGCGGTCCGCAAGACGGTGTAGTCCGCGAAAACCATCCTTTCCCGCTCCGAGACGATCGGCCCCCCGAATTCAACGTCCTGCCCCGAGTTGGCGACGACCGAACCCGCCTTGCCAATGAGCTGACCCGGGTTGCCGACGCCTGGACCTGCGGGGCAACTCAGCAGACCCGTGGGGCGAGTCAGTGAACCCGTGGGGCGAGTCAACGGACCCACGGGTCAAGTCAACGGACCCGCGGGGCAAGTCAGCGGACCCACGGGGCGAATCAGCGGACCCGTGGGGCGAGTCCATGGACCCGCGGGCCAACTCGGCGGACCCACGGGGCGGGTCAACGGACCCGTGGGGCAGCTCAGTGGATCCGCGGGGCAACTCAGCAGACCCGTGGGTCAAGTCAGTGAACCCGTGGGTCAAGTCAATGGACCCGCGGGGCGAGTCAGAAGACCCGTGGGTCAAGTCAGCGGACCCGTGGGGCCGCTGACGAAATTCGCGGGGCTGTCGACTCACGATTCGAGCGCAGCCGGTTTCACCCAGTGGCGGCGGAAGTACTCCCTCATGCGGGAGAACACCGAGTCCAACCGGCGATGCACCAAGGAGTCGCGGAACACCAGCCACGCGGCGAGTGCGTAGCTGTGGAGTCCCCAGCTCTTCAGGATCGGATAGCACTGCTCCACGAGATCGGCGGCCCTCTTCGGATCACCCTTGAAGACCAGCAACTCCGCGAGATCGATCGAGAGGAGGACGAGCTCATGGTGAAGCCCCCGCGCCTGAAATTCCTCCCAGAGCTGCTTGTAGATGTCCTCGGTCTCCTCGAGCTCGCCGAGGTTGCGGGCGATCCGCCCCTCCAGCCAGTGGAGCCGGAGCTGCGTCCACTCGTCCGGAAACTGCTGGTACAGAGGGCGAGCCCGGTCGAGCACAGCGAGAGCCTCCTCTGGGCGGGCGCTGTCGTTCAAGAACAGAGCGAGGTCGTGTTGAGCGCACAGGTCGAGCCGCGGCTCCTTACCGGCGTCGATCAGGGCGAGCCCCCGCTGGATGTGCGCCAATGCCCGCTCGGGGTTGACGTACCCGATGGCGTTCCCCATCTTGAGGAGCGTACGGCCCTGCTGATGCTTGTCGCCCGCCCGTCCGTACAGCTCCAGAGCCTCTTCCAGCGCGGCCTCCGCCGTCTCGAACTCGCCCATATCCCGCATGTATGCGGATTCCAGGCTGAGGATATAGGCCGCCTCCACCGGCTCACCGGTGCCCTCCTCGGAAATTCGCCAAGCCTCGTTGAAGGCCCGGCGCGAGCCCTCGAAGTCCGAGGCAAGGCGCTTGACATTGCCGAGCGCAGCCCATGCAGCAGCCCGCAGATCCGCCACCCGCTTCGCTCCCACGACCTGTGGATCGAGATGCTCGGCGACTACGATGGCGAGACGCACGATGTCGACCGCCTCCGCCGGCTCCGAGCGCATGTACAGCCGGCTCGCCTCCAGCAGGCGGACGTAGAGGCCCCAGTTTTGATAGCGCGGGTCGGACTCGACCACCGCGAAGCGCACCTGGGGCTGCAGCGGCGCCAGCGCCGACCACTGGCCCCAGCCGCGAAGCTTCTCCACCGCCAGCCTCTGCTCCTGCGTGGTGGCGAACGCCAACGCGCGCTGGAAGACCTCTTCATAAACGCCAGGCTCACCGAGTCCCACCGCCGTTGAATAGGCGCTGGCCTGCAGAGCGCTCTCCAGACACCGCGGGCACCCCGTCAATAGATGCCGTACCACCCGGCGCGCTTCCTGCCGCGTCGCCTCAGCGCGGAGAAACCGGTCCAGCAGTTCCCTCTCCACATGTCCGTCGGCCATGAATCCTCCCTCTTGTCTTCTGCTTGCGTGTACTCTAGCATGCGTTAGGAGCTGAAGGAGAGAACAAAAAACGCCGGACGATGCCGGCGGGATCTTTCGTGCGGTACTAGTGGAACGGCTAGCTGCGGCCATCCGGGTCCATACCGGGGCCGGAGTCGGCTCCGGCGTGGGTGGACGTCAGGCCGTCCGGGTCCATGGTGCCGCGGGAGTCGGATTTGGTGGCGATGCCGGGAAGAAGGGTCTTCTGGATCTCGGCGACGGCGTGCCAGATCCAGGCGACGAAGCCGCGATCCTTCTGCCGCGACGGCGCCTTCTCTGCCGCACCGGCAGGAGACGCAAGGGGGGCGAGGAGAACCAAGGAGAGGACAAGGCTACGCAACCAGACGTTTCGAGTCATGAGAGACCTCCACGCAAGGCCACCCCAACTCCGCCTCCCCATTGAGGCGCCGGGGGGCCTTCACTCTTCTAAGAGTGCCATGGACGATGCGACGGACCACCTTGGCTCCAGTTCGAGTTCCTCCTCCTCTTCCTTGTCTTCGCGCCGGATCTCCTGTTGCTGTCCGCGGCAGCGGCGGGTCGCCCTCATCACCGCGCTCGTGCGGCTGGAGTGAGGACGCAATGAATCTCTCCCTCTTGTCGTCCTCTGGCAAGTGGTCTAGGATATCAATGGAGCTTAATGGGGAAAGAAATTGTCTATATCGACCATCGCGACCATCCTGAGGCGAGCCGAAGAAGCAGTTAGCCATGGCCCGCACCCGACTGGCAACTCACAAAGATCAGAAACGAAAAAAAAGGAGGGACAGAGATAACACGAATAGACATTTCGGTCCTTGAAGGGTCCCTTCGAGGCTTTTTCCAGCTCCGCTTTACTACGGTGCGTTGTGGTCTGCCTCTACGTCTTGTCCCTCTTTCGATCTCGAAAGACACCATATAATCGAAGGCAGTACTTAACGCTCTCTTTGTAGCTGGATCTTGGGGTTTGAGGAGGGTCAAGCGGATGCTTCGCACAAGCAGTTACACGATCTACGTCGATCTTCCCGGCAACCGGGACGAGATGCTCCTGGTCCATACTTATACCGGCGCCTTCGACCGCGTCTCGAGGCGGGTTGCCACCTATGTGAGATCGCTGGAAGGAGGGCGGCCTCCCAAACCGCTCTACGGCGATTGGACCCCGGAGCCCACTGTTGACGGCGAGGTCATCCCGCCTACGGACGAGACGATTGGAGTGCTTTCTCGACGTGGGTATCTGACATCAATGACCGGTAAGGATGAGGAGCAGTTCTTCTCCCGCTATGTAGACAGGCTCCATGGCTTGTATCTGAAACGCTGGCCTTCCTACCTCTTCATGCCGACCTACGATTGCAATCTGCGCTGTCCCTATTGCTTTCAGGACCACATGCGCACGGACGCCCGCTTTGGCCATCTCTTGAAACAAATGCCGCTCGCCATGGTCGATCGGATCTTCGCCGCGATGCCAAAGATCGAGGCCCTTCACGGTATTGCGCCGGAGGCGAGCCCCCAGCTCGACATCGGCTTCTTCGGCGGCGAGCCTCTCTTGGCCGTCAACCGGCCGATCGTCGAGCACGTCATCCGCCGGGGCCTCGACCGCGGAGAGGCCAAATTCTGGGCGATCTCGAACGGTACCGAGCTCGATGCTTATGAGGATCTGCTGAGCCCCGATCAATTGGGAAGTGTCCAGATCACTTTGGACGGTCCGCCGCGCGAGCACGATCGCCGGCGGGTCTATGCCGATGGCCGGGGTTCCTGGGACCGCATCGCCGCCAACATCTCCATGGCCTTGGACCGCGGCGTCATGGTGGCCATCCGCACCAACGTCGACCGGAACAACGTCGACGACCTTGCCGAGCTTGCCGAGGAGCTCATCCGGCATGGTTGGGTCCGCTATCCCAACTTCGGCTCGCAGGTCGCGCCGATCCGCGCCTCCAACGACAAGACGGATGCCGGAGAAACCCTCGACACCTGGGAGCTGGACCGCCTGCTGACCACGATGCGGAACGCCAATCCGGATCTGGAGATCCTCGGCCGCGTGGACGATTCTCTTCGCAACCAGGCCCGCCGTATCTTTTCCCACCGAGGCCTTCCTGCCTTCAAACCCAGCTTCTGCTCGGCCCATACAGGGATGTATATATTTGACACCTTCGGCGATATCTACGCTTGTTGGGAGAAAACAGGAGACGAAAAAATCCGGATCGGCCACGTTGATGAAAACTCCGAGGTCCAATTCAGCTTCGACATTCGAGCCCTCTGGCAAGGCCGAACCGTGGCCTCAAACCCGGTGTGCCTCAAGTGCCGTTACAACCTGTTCTGTGGTGGTGGCTGCGCCGTCCTCGCGGCAGGCCATTCGGGGGGCGATTTCTATCGGAACTACTGCGACGGCTATGCCCACCGCTTCCGTGCCGCGGTAGCCGAGGCCTATCAAGACCACACCAGCGGAAAAGCATTCACGGACAAGCCGGATGCCTTTTGTGACCTTTAGTTCTTTGGCCACCCTGAACCCGAAAGGAGGAGAGAGATGAAGAAGAGGAAGAAGGATAAATTGCAGATCCCGGAAATCATCAGCCTCAACGAGGAGCTCTTCAGCCTGGAGGCCGGGAGCCTTCAGGTCGAAGAGCTCGACCGGCGGCTGGAGCTTGCCATTGCAGCCATCGGTAACTTTGTCTGCGACACCTTTACCTGCGGCACCTTCAGCGGTTCGTGCACCACGTTCGCATGCGGGTCTTTCAAGATCAAGATGTGATTCACTGAATGCACTAGCCAGGGAGTTAGTTGAGCGGAATGGTGGACCTCACGCGGCTTCGTGACCTGGACCAGAAGGTGTTGGTCGACACGCCAGAAGGCCAACCTCAGTCTCTACTGGTTCAGTAGTTCCGGCAAAAGCCTTTATCCAAGGAGGAGAGAGATGAAGAAGAAAGGGAAGAGCGAGGCGCGGGTCCCGGAGATCGTCAGCCTCAACGAGGAACTCTTCAGCCTGGAGGCCGGCAGTCTGCAGGTGGAGGAGCTAGACCGTCGCTTGGAGCTCGCCATCGCAGGCATCAGCAACTTCGCCTGCGCCGACTTTACCTGTGGCACCTTCGCCTCCTGCGGGGCGTTTACCTGCGATACTTTCAAGATCAAAATTTAATCCGCTGAATACACACCAGTTAGGGAGCAGAGCTGAATGCTGGACCTCACGCGGCTTCGCGGACTGGAGCAGGAGATGTTGGTCGACACATCGGAAAGCCAACCTCAGTATTTGCTGGTCAGTGACCGCGATGATTACATCAAGCTCTCGGCGAGCGCTTACCGGCTCTTGAAATCCGTGGCCGCGGGGCGCTCGTTTGAATCCCTGGCCGAAGATCTCAGCCGGCGGAGAGGCATTGCGGTTGCTCCGGAAGAGGTGGAAGCCGCCTATGCGACCGTTGCCGATCAAATCGGACAGATCCTCTGCAGAGAAAATCCCCGCCCCCTGTCAGGTGGCGGCTTCTGGTTCCGCTTGGTCTTGCTTCCAGCAAAAGTCGTGTCGTCTCTTGCGTCTCGGCTTTCCTTCTTGTACCACCCAGCCATTGCCACTCCTGTGCTGGGATTCATTGTCGCCACGTTCGCTCTCATGTTGCGCGGAGATCTGCGGCCAAGCATGACGGGAGGATCCATCTGGCTGGGCTATCTGCTTTTCATCGCCTCCCTGCTCGCGCACGAGCTTGGCCACGCCGCTGCTTGCTCCCGCTTTAGCGCCAAGCCCAGCGAGATCGGCTTCACTTTGTACATGGTGTTTCCTGCCTTCTATAGCGACGTGACCTCCGCTTGGCAGTTGACGCGAAGACAACGTGTGATCGTCGACCTTGGCGGCACTTTCTTTCAGTTCGCCGTGGCGGCAGCGTTCGCCACGGCCTACTTCGCCTCCGGCTGGGAGCCACTGCGCATCGCCTTCCTGATGATCTGGTACGGCGCACTCTTTTCGCTGAATCCGATCTTCAAATTCGACGGCTATTGGGTTCTCGCGGATGCTCTCGGCGTAACGAATCTCTCCAAGCAGCCGGCCTTGATCGCGAAACGCCTGCTGAACCAATTGACTCGTCGCCACGTGGAACAGTCGCCATGGCCCAAGTGGGTCGCGTTGGTCTTGTGGGTCTATACCCCACTCACTTTCCTGGTCTGGGGATATTTCGTGCTTCACCTTGTGCCGTTCCTTGTGGCCAGCACTCTTGCATATCCGGAAGCCCTGCTCGCCCTTTATCGAGGCCTGCTCCAGGGAATCGCGGGAAGGGCATTGCTCCAGCAGATCGGAACCTTCCTCGCCACCACGATCATCGTAGCCTTGACGTGGTACGGAATCTGGGCGGCGGCCCGCGCTTTGGCGAGAAGGATTTTATTTTGGTTCCACCAAGCACGAGCCAAGCGAGACTCCACGCTTGCTCTTGCGAGATAGCCAGTCGAGATCATGACTCCTTTGAGCTTTTTGCGCCCAAGCTTGCGAAGCCATCGCCGCCGGCCGTGGCTCGCCTTCCTCATCGTCGCCAGCCTGGCGCTGGGAATTGGCGTCACCTCGACCGTGGGCAGCATCGCCCAGGCGGTGCTTCTTCGCCCCTTGCCCTTCCGCTCGCCTGAGCAACTCGTCGTGATCGGAGAGGTTTTGAAGGCGAATCCGGGGATGTGGAAGGTCTCTTCCTATCCGAACTATCTTGACTGGGTAACGCGAAACCACGTCTTTTCGAGCCTGGCGATATCACGCCCCTGGTCCCCCATCTTGAAGCGGCCGAGCGAGCCGGTTCGTCTCTCGGGTGCCGAGGTTTCCGCGGACTTCTGCTCTCTGCTGGGGCTTCAAACAGCGCTGGGGCGGCCTCTCGGACCGGGCGACTTTCGCCCGGCAGCCGAGCCGGCGGTCGTCCTCAGCCACCGGCTGTGGCAGCAACAGTTCGGCGGTGATCCTCAGATCGTCGGAAAAACGATTCCTCTCGACGGAACGCTCAGCACGGTCGTCGGCATCCTGCCGGCCGGCAACGCCCTGGCAGAGCCCGTGGTCATCGGCGACGTCGAAATCCTGAGACCGCTGGCGGTAGGCGCCAAGGATCTCTACGCGGGCCGTGGCGTCCGTGCGATGAGGGTGCTCGGCCGCCTGCGGGCGGGCGTCGGCCGGCAGCAGGCTCAAAGCGAAATGCGATCGATCGCTCGCGGCTTGTCGGCCGAGCATCCCAAGACGAACAAGGACTCCACAGTTCGGGTCGAGCTCCTGTCCGACGTCGTGGTTGCGGCGAGCCGGCCGATCCTGCTGGCGTTGCTCGGGGCCGCGGCCCTGCTCCTGCTCATTTCCTGCGTCAACGCCGCAAATGTGCGCCTCGTCCAGCTCATCGCCCAACGGCGCAACCTCGCCGTCCATACAGCCCTGGGATCCGGCCGCCTGCGGCTGTTCGGCCATTTGCTTCTGGAGAGCCTTCCGCTCGTGGGCCTGGCGGCTGTGCTCGGCTGGCTGCTCACCTGGTGGGCGTGGGACACCTTCACCGCCCGCCTGCCCGCCGCGGTCGTCCGTCTCACGGGATTGACGTTCGACGGCACTGCGCTGGCAACCACGATCATAATTTCGCTGTTTGCACTGCTGCTTGTCGACCTGCTGCCGTTCCTGGAATTGCGGCGGCTTCCCTTGACCGTCCTGCTCACCGAGAGCTCCGCGGGTGCCGGCGAATCCAGGTCCAGCCGAAACGTGCGCAACGTCCTCGTCGCCGCGGAGCTGGCTCTCTCGCTTTCGTTGCTGATCGGCGCCGGGCTTCTGGTGCGCAGTCTCGTCCATCTTTCCAGAGTGAATCTCGGATTTCGTCCCGAGCGCGTCCTCACCGTGCCTCTCGAGCTGACCTCTGCCACCTATGCCGAGCCGCAAAGGGCGCGAGCGTTCTTCTCCAATCTCCTCCGCGAATTGGAGCCTCGGCCGGGGATCCGCTCGGCGGCGGTGGTGGTCAATCTCCCACTCAAAGAAGGTGGGAACATGAGCACCGGCCTGGCCTTGCAGCCCGGAGCCAACCTCGATTGGCAAATCGACCTGAACGGCATCAGCAAGGGTTATTTCTCCACCTTGGGAATACCCGTGCTGCAGGGACGGGACTTCTCACCCCAGGAGACCGAGGACGACCAGCACGCCGTCGTCATTCTCAGCGCGTCGGCCGCGCACAAGCTGTGGCCCTCCGGAAACCCGCTCGGCCAACGCGTCATCCTCGATTGGATGAACCCGATTCCTCGCGAGGTCGTCGGTGTGGTTGGCGACGTTCGGGAAAGCAGCCCGGAGGTGCCGCCGCACCCCGAGGCCTACCTGCCCTATCCGCAACTCTTCTTCGGAACGGCGAGCCTCGTGGTCCATACCGCGAGCGACCCTCTGCGCGCGGCTCGCGAAGTCCGCGGGCAGGTGAAGGCGCTGGACAAGGACGTTCCGATTGGGACGATCGCCACTCTGGACGAGCTGGCCGCCTCGCGAATCTCCACCCCCGTCATGGACACTCGCATTCTGACGGCCTTCGCCGTCGCGGGTTTGCTCCTCGCCACAATAGGAGTCTACGGCGTGACGTCCTTCGCCATATCCCAGCGGCAACGCGATATCGGCCTTCGGATCGCTGTGGGCGCCCAGCGTCGCGACGTGGTCCTGGAAATCCTGACCCAGCCCGTTCGATGGGTCGGGCTCGGCCTTCTTCTGGGGCTCGCCGGCGGCTATCTGCTGTCCCGTTTGCTGGCGAGCGTTCTTTTCGAGATCCAACCGCAAGACCCGTGGACCTTCTCCGCCATGGCGCTGCTCTTGCTGGCGGTCACCCTGGCGGC
>DASYJD010000016.1:0-8199 GCA_035996875.1 Thermoanaerobaculia bacterium | reverse complement strand
GCCGCCAGGGTGACCGCCAGCAAGAGCAGCGCCATGGCGGAGAAGGTCCACGGGTCTTGCGGTTGGATCTCGAAAAGAACGCTCGCCAGCAAACGGGACAGCAGATAGCCGCCGGCGAGCCCCAGAAGAAGGCCGAGCCCGGCCCATCGCACGGTCTGGATCAGGATCTCCAGGACCACGTCGCGACGCTGGGCGCCCACAGCGATCCGAAGGCCGATATCGCGTTGCCGCTGGGATATGGCGAAGGACGTCAAGCCGTAGACTCCTATCGTGGCGAGGAGCAAACACGCGACGGCGAAGGCCGTCAGGACGCGAGTGTCCGTGACGGGGTTGGAGATTCGCGCGGCGGCGAGATCCTCCAGAGTGGTGATCGTCCCGATCGGGATGTCCTTGTCCAGAGCATTCACCTGCTCGCGAACTTCGCGAGCCACTCGCAGAGGGTTGCTCGCGGTCTGGACCACGAGGCTCGCCGTTCCGAAGAAGAGCTGTGGATAGGGCAGGTAGGCCTCGGGGTGCGGCGGCACGTCCGGGCTGCTTTCCCTCACGTCGCCGACCACACCGACGACCTCGCGAGGAATCGGGTTCATCCAATCGAGGATGACGCGTCGACCGAGCGGGTTTCCGGACGGCCACAGCTTGCGCGCGGCTGACGCGCTGAGAATGACGACGGCGTGCTGGTCGTCTCCAGTCTCCTGGGGTGAGAAATCCCGTCCCTGCAGCACGGGTATTCCCAAGGTGGAGAAATAACCCTTGCTGATGCCGTTCAGGTCGATTTGCCAATCCAGGTTGGCGCCGGGCTGCAATCCCAGGCCGGTGCTCATGTTTCCGCCTTCTTTGAGCGGGAGGTTGACCACCACAGCCGCCGAGCGGATCCCCGGCTGACTCTCCAATTCGCGGAGGAGATTGGAGAAGAAAGCTCGCGCCTTTTGCGGCTCGGCATAGGTAGCAGAGGTCAGCTCGAGAGGCATGGTGAGGACGCGCTCGGGACGAAATCCAAGATTCACTCTGGAAAGATGGACGAGACTGCGCACCAGCAGCCCGGCGCCGATCAGCAACGACAGCGAGAGAGCCAGCTCCGCGGCGACGAGGAGATTGCGCACGTTTCGGCTGGACTTGGATTCACCGGCACCCGCGGAGCTCTCGGTGAGCAGGACGGTCAAGGGAAGCCGTCGCAATTCCAGGAACGGCAGGAGGTCGACAAGCAGCAGTGCAAACAGCGAAATTATGATCGTGGCTGCCAGCGCGGTGCCGTCGAACGTCAATCCCGTGAGACGGACGACCGCGGGGGGCAGGCGGGCGGTGAAGGTGTCCCACGCCCACCAGGTGAGCAGCCAGCCGAGCACAGCCGCCAGGCCCACGAGCGGAAGGCTCTCCAGAAGCAAATGGCCGAACAGCCGCAGGCGGCCGGCTCCCAGGGCTGTATGGACGGCGAGGTTGCGCCGTTGGGCGATGAGCTGGACGAGGCGCACATTTGCGGCGTTGACGCAGGAAATGAGCAGGAGCAAGGCCGCGGCTCCGAGCAACGCCAGCAGGATCGGCCGGCTCGCCGCAACCACTACGTCGGACAGGAGCTCGACCCGCACCGTGGAATCCTTGTTCGTCTCGGGATGCTCGGCCGACAAGCCGCGAGCGATTGCTCCCATTTCGTTTTGAGCCTGCTGCCGGCCGATACCCGCTCGCAGGCGGCCGAGCACTCTCATCGCACGGACGCCACGGCCCGCGTAGAGGTCCTTGGCGCCCACCGCCAGCGGTCTGATGATTTCGACGTCGCCGATGACCACGGGCTCCGCCAGGGCGTTGCCGGTCGGCAGGATGCCGACGACCGTGCTGAGCTTTCCGTCGAGAGAAATCGTTTTTCCGACGAGTTGAGGATCGCCGCCGAACTGTTGCTGCCACAATCGGTGGCTGAGGACGACCGCCGGCTCGGCTGCCGGGCGAAAGTCGCCCGGTCCGAGAGGCCGCCCCAGCGTTGTTTGAAGCCCCAGCAGAGAGCAGAAGTCCGCGGAAACCTCGGCACCCGAGAGGCGAACCGGCTCGCTCGGCCGTTTCAGGATGGGGGACCAGGGGCGTGATATCGCCAGACTCGAAAAGACGTGGCTTCGCGTTGCCCAGTCGAGATAGTCCGGATAGGAAGAGACCTCCCACATTCCCGGATTCGCCTTCAAAACCTCTCCGATCACGACGAGTCGCTCAGGCGAGTGGAAGAGCAAGGGGCGAAGAAGCACTGGGCGATGCTGACCACGGTCGAGGTGACGCCGATTCCCAGCGCCAGACTGGCGACGATGAGCGAGGCGAGCCACGGCCGGCGGATCGATTTCGTCATCTCTGGCGGGAACCGTCGAGGCGTTCCATAGACGGGCTAGAGTAGCTCGGGTATCGCAAAGACGCAATCGCGATCTTGCCAGGATACGAGGCGAGATGTCCGTCTTTGTCAGCTTGCCCGAGCCGGCACCTCACGGTAGTTGCGGCGACAGCTTGCTTTGCTTCAACAAGGAGTACAATAGAGATCGCTGAGCGGTGATAATGGTCCATCTCGCACGCCCGAATGGCGGTGAGCCCTAGACTATTCCAAGGGGCTGTGATGATGAAGAACGGCGAGCCAACTCCCGAGCCGGTATCGCTCCCCATAGCGACGGGACCGACGCCGCAACCAGCTAGCGTGCCTAGCGAGCGGGCGCATTTCCCCCTCGACGACTTGCGGTGGAGCGGCGACGAAGGCTGGATGCCAAAGAGCCAGGCGCTCCTGTGCCAGAAAGTGCCGACGATGGCGATTGTCTTCGTGCACGGCTTCGGTGGTGGGGCAGACAGCACATGGGAGCAGTTCGTGCGGTGCCTCCGAGCGATGCCCGAAGCCGCGGTCGCCGACGCCTTCTTCATTGACTACCCGAGCACGAAGCACCCTGTCGCCTTCTGCTCCGCGAAGTTCCGGGAGTTCCTGTTCGACCTCCTGCGCAAGCCATCTTCGAACATCGTGAATCCCTCATTACCCAAGGAAGCACCGACTCGCGCCGTGACTGCGGCCTATCAGAAAATCATGCTCGTGGGGCACTCGATGGGTGCCATCGTCGCCAGGCAGGCGCTGCTCGATCTCGACCGCGATGCACTGACGTCGGCCGAGCGCGCGGCGATATACATGCTCTTCTTCGCGCCGGCCCACAAAGGGGCGAGGAGTCTCGGTAAGCTCGTCGCGTCGGGGTTCGGCCTCGACAAGTTTCCGGGAGGCCAGTTCCTCGGAGCGCTCCTGCTCCTGCGCTATCGCTCCGTCGCTGACCTCACCAAGGAAAGCGACTGCCTGAGCGATCTCGCCACCCACAGCAAGGCCCGGCGCGAGGACCGCGCCAGAGAGGGCCAGAGCGCCGACTACCTCAGGGCCCACGTGTATCATGCAGAGAACGACCGCATCGTCTATGTCGACACCTTTGACGACGACTACTCGACGAATCCCGTGATGGCGCAAAACCACCGCAGCGTCTGCAAGCCGCGCAAAGACTACCCAAAGCCAGCGGAGGCGCTCCGCAGCCTGTTATGAGCAAAGTCTTCGCCAATGCAGCGATGGACCGTATCGCCAGGGTCGCCCAAATTCCCTTGCCGGCCGGAGAAGCGATGAGCGTCGCCGACTTCGTCCGGCAGACCCTGGTAGATTCCCCGATTGGCATAGCAAAAATAGACCCCCAGTGGTCGCCATCGCAACCGTATCAAGTGATAGACTTCCATGTAGGGATCCCTGAATGGTTCCGCAATTTCTTCTCTTGGGATGGCGACGATTTCACTCCGACGCTTCGCTTTGTATCGTTCGCAGGGTTGGTCGAACTCGGTGTCGAGGCAGGATACATCTCTCTCGAAGAGTGGGAGGACGCACCAGCACTGAAACAGGCGCTGCCCGCCTTTGTGGCCAAGGTATCGGAGGTCAAGCCTGCCGTAGACCTGCGGCTGCTTGACTCGCTTTTGCGCCGGTTCGAGCAGCAGGCTTCCGGGGCTACCTTAGCCGACGCCGCATTCGCGAGTTTCGAATCGTATCTGCACCTGACGAGCCGATTGCGAGCCGATGGTCCGGTCTTGGCCTTTCTCCGCGAAACCCATACGAGTTGGAAGCCCGAAGAAAGTGGCGACAGAGACCGCTCGGCGCTCCTTTCTCCACGCCATTTCGCGGAGGCGTTCGCCACGGGCGTGATTGCGGGAGTACCTGTGAGTGATGTCGCGGCCGGCGTCGGCCTCCTCAGGTACTTCGAGTGGCTCGCCGAGATTCTCGGGGCCCTTGATCCCGATTCCGATCTTTGTGCCGGCATCGTTCGCCATGCGCGGTGGGCACATGGTGCGGCACGCGTGCAGGGCCGCTTCGATTCGTGGGTCGAACAGATGCGTGAGTGGAATGAGGGGCAGAGCGACGAATGGCCGACAACAGCGGAGCGCCTCTTCGGCCGTCTGGCCGCTCAGCAAGGGCGTTTGATTGCTTTCGATGAGGCCGGTCAAAACGAGCCGGAGCGTTTGGAGAGCGAACCGGGACTCGGGGCCGACACGGAACAAGAAGAAGTGCCTGCCACGGAGCGCATCGAACAATTAGTCGCCGAGGGACGCATCGCAGCGGCTCGGCAGTTGGCCTTGGCCGAAGCGAAGCGGCCCTACAGAGTGAATCCTAGGGCGCCCGACTGGCTCGCGAGTATAGAGACACTAGTGAAGCGTTGCCAAAGGTTGGTGGAGCTCGGCAGCGACGACGCTGCTGCTGCGTTAGTCGCCCCGGTGATTCCGACACTTACCGCGAAGTACAGAGGGAGCGGATACAAGGTGATTGCCGATGCTCTAGCGATCGTGGCGAGGGCGCGTCAAGGCGGCCCCCGCGGCGAGGAAGAGGGGCAAGCGCCGGAGTTGGCCAGGGAGCGTGACGAGCCACCAGTGACCGGCAAGGCGGAAGAATCTCTCTACCGGGCTCTCGACGAGTCACTCTAAAAGCGGCTGGGGCGAAGGCTTTTCCTCGCGTGCCGGAGCTATTGCGCCGATTCCAGTCTCAAATGCAGAGCGATCTCCGCCTGCCTCGCCCCCGTCCTCACTCCGCCCGCAACGCCACCATCGGATCAAGCCGGAGCACCCGCCGGCTGGGGGCGTAGCTCGCGAGGAGCGCGATGAGGAGGACGGTCGCGGATACGGCGGCCAGCAATAGCGGGTCCGTCGCGGAAACGTGGAAGAGGAGCGGCTGGACGAGCTTGGCGGTGCTCAGGGTGAGAAGCAGGCCGGCAGCGGCTCCGGCGAGGCCGATCCCCAGTCCTTGGCGGATCGCCAGCCAGCGGAGGTCCCGCCATTGAGCTCCGAGGACGAGCCTTACGCCAAGCTCGTAGCCCCGTCTTGCCAGGGAGTGGGCGATCACGCCGTAGAGGCCGGCGATGGCGAGCAGCAGGGTAAGGAGGCCGAAGAGGGTGAGGACGGCGGCTCCCATGCGCCACGGATGAATCTGCGGCGCCAGTAGATCCGCCAGAGGTCGGACTTCGATGAAGGGGAGGTTTGCCTCCACGGCTTGAAACTCCCGCCTTACCGGAGCCAACAGACGGGTTGGATCTCCCTCGGTTCGCACGAAGAGCGCCCTCGAGGTGAGCTTGCGGGATTGATCGAGGGGGACGTAATACTGCATCGTCGGCGCTTCTTGAAGCTCGGAGCGGCGGGCGTCCTTGACGACTCCCACGACTGTCGAGCAGATTGTCGCTTTGCTTCCGATCTTGAGGCATTGACCCAGAGCCTTTCCGGCGGGCCAGAGGAGGCGGGACATGGTTTGATTGACAATGGCCACGGGTGCGGCGCCCGCTCGGTCCTGCGCCGTGAAGGGCCGGCCCTGTAAGACCGGTGTGCCGGTCGTCGCGAAAAAATCCTCCGAGATCGCATTGATGTAAGGGCCACCGGTCGAGAGCTGGGGCAACTGCTCCACGCCCGGCACGGAGAGCGAGTCCGCCATGCTGCTTTCAAAAGGAACGGTGGCGGCCAGGCTGGCGCCATGAACCCCAGGCAGGCTCCGGATTCGCTCTTGGGCCCGATGGAAAATCTCGTCCACGCGGGAATGTCGATACTCCACGGTGGTCAGGCTGACCGTCGCCACCAGCACCTTGTCCGCGTCCATCCCAAGATCCAGATGGAGCACCTTGAACAAGCTGCGCGCGAATTCGCCCGCACCCATGAGCAGCACGAACGTGAGCGCGATCTGCCCCGCGGCCAGGACGGACGTCCAGCGCGAGCGCCCCGGCGAACTCTCCCGGCCTCCTCCTTTGATCGAATCCGTGAGGTTCCGGCTCGCCCAGAGGGCCGGCACGGCTCCCGAGAGAAGCCCAGCCGCAGCCGCCAGGGCCGCGACGATGCCGGCGGTGCGGAGGTCCAGCGTTCCGATTCGCGCAGCGGCCTCCGGCAGGACAAGGCGCTGCAGGATGGCACTCATCCACACGAAGACGACGAGTGCCGCCACGGCGCCAAGGCTGGCCAGCACGACACCCTCGAAGAGCAGCAAGCGGGCGAGGCGGCCTCGTTGCGCGCCGAGCGCCAGGCGCATCGCGAGCTCCCGGCGGCGGTCGAGGCCGCGCAAAAGTAGCAGGCTCGCCACGTTCGCGCAGGAGACGAGAAGCACGATCCAGGAAATGCCAGACAACCAGGCCGTGATTTTCGCGGCGGCCGGCGCTTCCGGCCCCCGTGCCCGCTGAATGGGCGCGAGGCTCACGCGTGCCGCGGGCCTGGGCTCGCCGGCCTCCGCCGCGGCGTTCCGCAGAACGGCCGTCGCTTCACGGGCCGCGAGCTCCGGCGTGGTTTTCGGCCTCAGCCGGCCCACGATTTCCAGAAAAATAATGCCTCGCTCCGTGGCCCATCGGGGGCCGGCGAAGCGGTTGGCCGCATTCATCGGCAACCAGAGGTCCGCGGCTTCGAGATCGACTCCGGTAAACCCGCGCGGTAAGACGCCCACGATCGTGTAGCTGTCGCTACCGACTTTGACTTGGCGGCCCAGCACATCCGCCGAGCGTCCAAAGTCACGGCTCCAGCGGTCATCGCTCAGCAGGGCGACGAAGCTCTGGCGGCCGGGCAGACCTTCGGAGTCCGAGAAGAGGCGGCCCAATCCGGGTTTCACTCCCAGCATGCGAAGAAAACCGGGCGTCGCTAGAACCGTGCGGATTTTTCGTGCCTCCGCACCGCGCCCGAGGGAGGCCTCGGTGGAAAAGAAGGCTCCGAGAGCGGAGAAGGACCGCATCCGCTCGAGATCCTGGACAACGGGATAGGAGGTTTCACTCTGAGTGAAATCTCCCATCCTCGGGAATGTGTCGGTGATGTAAATGCGCTTGAGAGTCCCCGCGTCTTCGACATGCGCCGGAGAGCGAAAGATCAGCACGTCGAGCAGACCGAGCATCGCCGCACTCGTCCCGATTCCCCAGCGCCAGGTTGGAAAGCGCCAGGATCAGGACGGTGCGGCTACGTAGAAGGCCGCGGATCGAGCCGAGGAGATCGGGGAAGGCTGCGGCCATGTCCCAAAGAAGAAGCCGCGAAAGTTACATCGCCGGCTGGTTCGGCCGGCTACGGGTCGAGCGCAGATTCAAGAGCGCGAGGCCACATAGCGACAGGGCCAGGACGAGCGAGACGGCCAGCGAGCCTCTCACCAAGCGCTCCAGGCGGGTGACGTCGGAATCGCCGTGGCGCTCCGCCACCATGCGGTTGAGCTCGCGCTCCATCTCGGCGACCGTCGGCCGTGCCGGATTTTTCGCGGCTTCGGCTTGAAGAGCGTTCAGCTCGGCTTCCATTTGCCGGATTCTCTGGCGGCTGGCATCGTCCGGCTTGCCGTAGGCGACGTCGTCGGCCATAGTCGTCTTCACCGTCGCAGAGACAGGGATCGGCGTTTTCGGCCGGGATCCGGGGAGGAGTGGAAATGCGAGGTACGCAAGCACGGCTATGGCAAACACCGACAAGGCGATCGCGAAGCGATTCAGCAGCTGGGAACGAGAGGGCTTGGCGGGCATCAGGGTCTCCTTTCGAAACGGAACTTTATAGATTGGTTTTCAGCCTTCGGTAAGAGCCCGGACCGGATCGATTTGCAAGGCTTTCCGAGCCGGCAGATAGGTGGCCGCCAGGGTGACCGCCAGCAAGAGCAGCGCCATGGCGGAGAAGGTCCACGGGTCTTGCGGTTGGATCTCGAAAAGAACGCTCGCCAGCAAACGGGACAGCAGATAGCCGCCGGCGAGCCCCAGA
>DASYJD010000015.1:0-31251 GCA_035996875.1 Thermoanaerobaculia bacterium | reverse complement strand
GCACAAAGTGCTCAGCCAAGCGGGAGACGAGCAGTTGAAGAAGACGAAGTACTCCTGGCTGCGCAATCCAGACAGCTTCACCGCGGAGACGTGGAAACGTTTCGAGCCGCTGCGCACCAGTAGTCTGAAAACCGCACGCGCATGGGCGATCAAGGAGTTCGCGATGTCGTTGTGGGGTTATCGGCAACGAGGCTGGGCTCGGCGGGGCTGGCAGCGCTGGTACAACTGGGCGATTCGCTCGCGATTGGCGCCCATCAAGGAGGTCGCTCGCATGATCAAGCGGCACCTCGAAGGCATCCTTACGGCCGTGGTCGAAGGCATCACCAACGCCCGCGCCGAGAGCGTCAACGCCAAGATCCAATGGCTCAAATACACGGCCCGAGGGTTCCGCAACCGCGACCGTTTCCGTCATGCGATCTACTTCCACCTCGGTGGCCTCGACCTATATCCAGCCGGCCTTACCCCTTCAGCGGTCACCCACACAAAACCGTGAAGCGCCATCTCATGGAACAATGAGAAAAGCGTTTTCTCATTGCTAAAAAATCCCCGCACATTGTTGAAATCGTCAACTACAACGGGAAAACGATTTTCACAATGTGCTTTGGGATCCGGACATTGAGAAAACGATTTTCACAATGTTCTTTTTGAAATCTGCTGCCCCTCATGCCATGGCACCCTTCTTGCTACACCTACTAGAAGTACCGACGGGGTCCGCGATGTCGGCGGCCCCGCAGACAATTTTGGAGAGGAAGT
Organism: Thermoanaerobaculia bacterium; assembly: GCA_035996875.1. Classification (GTDB taxonomy): domain Bacteria; phylum Acidobacteriota; class Thermoanaerobaculia; order Multivoradales; family UBA5704; genus DATARR01. The sequence goes on along the minus strand of DASYJD010000015.1, from coordinate 30,498 downwards.
GCCCTATGAGAGCGATGAACCTCACCCACCGAACTTTCGTGCCGGCCGTCCTGGCGGCGGCACTGCTTTGCCCGCTGGCCGTTCGGCAGGCTAACGCCCAGTCGGCGAAGCCCCGGCCGCCCATCGCGGGTGTCCAGGTCGTCGTCCGCGATCTGGCGACACAGCAGGATCTCGGCACGGTGGCGCCGGGCGGCTCGATCGCCGTTGCGGCCGGCAGCCACGTGCGGCTGATCATGACCGCCATTCCCACCGGCAACCGCGCGCCGCTCTATCCGGCGACGATCTACAAAGATCAATCCCAGGGCGGCGTGCGCATCACCCGCTCCAGGAGCGAAAACTCAACCGCGGACCTCGATGTGGGTGACGCCAAGGGCCGCCGCAGCCAGGGGATCAGCTATCAGATCGAGGAGGACTGGGTTCCCACCAACCTGCGCAACGGCACCATTTATCTCCAGGTCGCTCCCGCCGCCGAGCCCCCGGTGACTGCCACGCTGACCGGCAGCGCCCGTGCGCAGGAGCTCACCCGTATGCTCTATCAGGCCATCCTCCTGCGGGAGCCCGATCCGGGGGCGCAGGGCACGGTCGACTCGATCGAGCGCGGCGGGTACGAAGCCGTCGTGCAGGCCGCCGTGGGAATCGCCAATAGCGACGAGAGCCGAAACCGGATTCGCGCCAGCAACGAAGACCGGCTGAGCTCGCTCTATCAGAACCTGCTGGGCATGAGCCCCGACCAAGTGGACCGCGCCCAGTTTGACGGCGATCTGCGCCGCCTGTCCTCGGGCCGCATCGCCGACGTGGTTTCGGGGATGGTACAGTCGGCTCGCTTCCAGTCCCGCACCGGGGTGGCCTCGACCCGCTACTAAGTCCTGGAGGGTTTGAAAGGGCTACAGGTCATGCACCAACGGCTGCGGCCGGCATAACCAGTAGCCCTGGGCGTAGTCGATCCCCATCTCCGTCAGGGCGTCCAGGGTCTCGCGGTTCTCCACCCACTCGGCGATGGTGATGAGCCCCATGACGTGGCCGATCTGATTGATCGACTCGACCATGGCCCGTTTCACCCGGTCCTCCATCATGTTCTGCACGAACTCGCCGTCGATCTTCAGAAACTCGACCTGGAGGTCCCGCAGGTAGGCGAAGGAGGAGAGGCCGCTGCCGAAGTCGTCGAGGATGAAGCGGCAGCCCTTGGACTTGACGATCCGGATGAAGCGGATGGCGCTGTCGAGCTTGCTGATGGCCGCCGTCTCGGTGATCTCGAAGCAGATGCGCCGGGAATCCACCCCACTCGACTCCAGCTCTTCGAGGACGAACGCGAGGAACGCTTCGTCGCCGATCGACTGGCCCGACAGGTTGATCGCGAAGAGCATGGGGTCCGACAGCTCGCCGCGTTGAGCCTCGGCGAGGGCGCGCAGGGCGGTCTTCACCACCCAGCGGTCGATGGAGGTCATGAGGTGATAGCGCTCGGCCGCGGCGATGAAGGCCGAGGGGGCGATCACCTTGCCGCGTTCGTCCAGCATGCGGATGAAGACCTCGCAGAGGAGCTCGTGGCCGTTCCCGGTCTTCAGCGGCTGAATGAGCTGGTAGAAGAGGCGGAAGCGGCGGTCCTCGAAGGCGGCGTGGATGCGGTGAATCCACTGCATCTCGCCGTAGCGCTCGGCCACCAGGGTATCGTCCGTCTCGTATTCGTGGACCCGGTTGCGGCCGCTGTCCTTGGCCACGTAACAGGCGGCGTCGGCGCCGCTCATGACGTGGGCGAGGTCGCCGCTGTCGTCGTTGATGGGCACGAGGCCGATGGAGACGCCCACCTCGAAGATCTGCTCGCGCCAGCAGAAGCGGAACTCGCGGACGGTGCGCCGCATCTCCTCAGCGATCTGCCGGGAGTGGTCGAGGGGACAGTCCTCCAGGAGGATGCCGAACTCGTCGCCCCCCAGACGGGCGAGGGTGTCGCTGCGCCGCACCCGCGAGCGCAGCAGGGCGGTGATCTGCTTGAGCATCTCGTCGCCCACCAGATGGCCGCAGGTGTCGTTGACCAGCTTGAACTCGTCGAGGTCGAGATAGAGCAGTACGTGGTGCCGCCGATCGCCCCGCGCGGAGTGGATGGCCTTCTCCAGGCGCACCTCGAACTCCCGGCGGTTGATGAGTCCGGTCAGGGCGTCGTGGCTCGCGAGGTAGACCATCTCGCGCTCCATGCCCCGGAGCTGGGAGACGTCCTTGAAGACCACGACGACGCCGAGAGAGGCCCCGTTGCGGTCGAAGATGGGCGCCGCCGAGTCGCGCACGGAGTACTCCTTGCCGTCGGCGGAGAGCAGCAGCGCCGGACCGGGTGACTCCACCACCCTCCCCTCGGCCAGGCAGCGCTCGACCGGATCGGCGAGCGGCCTGCGGGTCAGCTCGTCGACGATCTGGAAGACCTCGGGAACGGTGCGGCCGAGGGCCTCCCCGGAATGCCAGCCGGTGAGTCGCTCGGCGACAGGATTGAGATAGTCGATCTCACCGCCGGGCCCGGTGCGGATGACCCCGTCGCCGATCGAGGCGAGGGTCACCTGGGCGCGTTCCTTCTCCCGGTGGAGGGCCTCCTCCGCCTGCTGGCGCTCGGTGATGTCCACCGCCACGGCGATGCAGCCGACGATTCTGCGGGCGTCGTCGCGCAGGGGCTCGACGCGGGTCTGAAAGGTGCGGCCCTGCCACTCCTGCTCATAGCTCACCGACTCGCCACCCAGGGCCAGCAGGTGGGCGCGGATCGGCAGGGCGTCCCGATCGCGCGTGCCGTAGTAGTCGAACAGGCTGGTGCCCGGAGTCGTCCGCAGGCCGAAGGAGGCATGGCCGCTCCCCAAGCCGGGACGGAACACGAGGTCGCAGTCGGTGGTCCAGACGATGGCCGGCCTGGGCTCCACCAGCAACCGCAGCCGGGCGGCGGTGGAATCGCCGGGATCGTCGGACACCGGGCGCAGGGGCAGCCGCGCGTCCCCATTGAACGCTGGCTCTCCTTCCGAGTCGTCGGATTTGTAGAGCATGTTTAAAGAGGAAAGAGTTCTCATACCCATGTGTTCGGATCGCCGGAGAGAGGTAAGCAAGAAGCGGGCCTGAGGGAAATCCCTCATTACCCCCGGGGGTAGGGAAGTGAGGGTCCCGGGCTTAAATCAGCGGTTCCGGCATCGACAGCCCGTACCCTTGGGCATAGTCGACGCCGATTTCCCGCAGGACTTCGAGGGTGGTGCGGTCCTCGACCGACTCGGCGATGGTGCGGATGCCCATCACCTGTCCGATCTGGTGGATGGACTCCACCAGGGCCCGTTGCACCGAGTTGCCGACCATGTCCTTGACGAAGGTACCGTCGATTTTGAGGAAATCGACTTGCAGATTCTTCAAGTAGGCGAAGGAGGAAAGGCCGCTGCCGAAGTCGTCGAGGACGAAGTGGAAGCCCATCTCCCGCAGAACGCGGATAAATTGCATGGCCTTGCCGAGATTGCCCACGGCTGCCGTTTCGGTGATCTCGAAAAAGATGCGCTCGGGGGCGATGCCGGTAGCCTCGATCTCCGCCAGCACGTATTCGAGGAAGGCGTCATCCCCCACCGACTGGCCGGAGAGGTTGATGGCGAAGCGAGTGGTGTCGCCGTGGGAGAGGGTGCCGCAGGCCAGGGCGACAAAAGCGGCGTGGACCACCCAGCGATCGATGGAGGCGATGAGGTGGTAGCGCTCGGCGGCGGGGATAAAGGCGCCGGGGCTCGCGATGCGTCCCTCCTCGTCGACCATGCGGATGAAGATCTCGCACAGCGGCGGCTCGCTGCCGTCGCCGCGGAGCGGGTGGATGCCCTGGCGGTAGAGGCAGAAGCGGTGCTCGGCAAAGGCCTTGTGGATGCGGTAGATCCACTGCATCTCGCCGTAACGTTCGGCGAGAGCGCGGTCGTCCGGCTGGTACTCGTGCATGCGGTTGCGGCCGCTCTCCTTGGCGACGTAGCAGGCGGCGTCGGCGGCGGAGAGCACCTGGGCCATATCGCCGCTCTCGCTGGTGATGGGGACGAGGCCGATGGAGACGCCGATCTCGAAGATCCGCTCCTGCCAGCCGAAGCGGTACTGCCGTACGGCGCTGCGCAGCCGCTCGCCGAGCTCGCGGGCGTCCTCCAGGTGAGCGTCTTCGAGCAGGACCCCGAACTCGTCGCCGCCCAGCCGGGCCAGGGCGTCGCTCTTGCGCACCATGGACTTGAGGAGCGCCGTGACCTGCTTCAGCATCTCGTCGCCCGCCAGATGGCCGCAGGTGTCGTTGACCACCTTGAACTCGTCGAGGTCCAGGTAGAAGAGGGCATGCTCGCGCTGCTCCTGCCAGGCGCTGTCGAGGCAGAGCTGGAGGCGTTTCTCGAACTCCCGCCGGTTGATGAGGCCGGTGAGCGGATCGTGGCGCGCCAGGTAGACCATCTCGCGCTCCATGCCCCGGAGCTGGGTGACGTCCTTGAAGATGAGGACGCTGCCGGTGGTGCGGCCCTGGCGGTCCTGAATGGGGGCCACGGAGTCGCGCAGGGCGAACTCCCGGCCGTCGCGGCGCACCAGCATGGAGTAGCCGGTGTGCTCGGTGACCCGGCCCTCCAGCAGGCAGCGCTCGACGGCGTCGTGCAGCGGCTTGCCGGTGGCCTCGTCGATGACGTTGAACACCAGGGTCACCAACTGACCGCAGGCCTCCTCGGCGGTCCAGCCGGTGAGGCGCTCGGCCACGGGATTGAGATAGTCGATCACCCCGGCTTCGTCGGTGCGGATGACACCGTCGCCGATCGAGGCGAGGGTCACCTGGGCGAGCTCCTTCTGTTGCGCCAGGGCCTCTTCGGCGAGGCTGCGCTCGATCTCGGCGGCGGCGCGGGCGGCGAAGATCTTGAGGATGGAAACGGCGGCCAGATCCTCGGCCGCCGGCTCCGTGCTCATCACCGCGATGTGCCCCAGGAGCCGTTTGTTGCCGTCGTGGAGCGGCACGGCGAGGTAGCTCTCGATGGCCATTTCGCGCAGCCCGGGGTCGCCGGGGAAGAGGCGCCAGGTGCCGCTCGGGTAGAAGCAGTACTCGCGGCCGCGGACGGTCTCGCAGGGCGTGCCGATCAGGCCATACTCGAACGGCTCGCCGTAGTCCCTCCCGGTCCAGAGGGCGAGGATGCGCACCCGGGTCGCGGGCTCGTCCAGAACCTCGGCGACGAAGGCGTACTCGACGTCGAGGGCGACGGCGAGGTGGCGCACCAGGGAGCGGAGGAAGTCGGTGCCGGTGGTGCTCGAGGTCCCCTCGACGATGGCGCGCAGGCGCTCCTCGCCGAGCCGGCGGGTGCTGATGTCGTGGGCGACGCCGATGAGGCGGACGGCGGCGCCGGCGGCATCGCATAGAGCCTGGCCGCGCTCGGAAAACCAGCGCCGCTTGCCGTCGGGTGCCAGGATCCGTACTTCGAGGAAGAAATCCTTCTCCCCACGCAGGCAGTTGCGCAGAGCCTCCACCATGGCCGGCTGGTCTTCCGGCACGACGGAGGCGAGCAGCTCCCGTCCCGTCTTCCAGATCTGATCGGGCCGGCAGCCGAGGATCTCAGCCGCGTGGGGCGAGACCACCATCTCGTCGGTGAGCAGGTCCCAGTCCCAGGTGATCACGCCGGCCACCCGCTGGGCGAGCTCGAGGCGGGCGTTGCTCTCGCGCAGGGCCACCTCTCCCAGCTTGCGCTCGGTGATGTCGATGGCGGTGGCGAGGGCGGCGGGCTGGCCGTCGTCCAACTGGATCAGGGCGGAGGTGAGGTCGAGCCATCGCTCCCGCCCGTCCTTGGTGACGATGCGGGCCTCGTAGCGCTCGGGAACCGCTTCGCCCCGCAGACGGGCCAGGGCGCGGTCGCGCAACGCGGTCTGAATTTCGGGAGCCGCGAAATCCCAGGGCTGCTTTTCGAGCAGCTCCCCGGCGCTGTAGCCCGTCAGCTCCTCGCAGGCCGCATTGACGTAGAGCAGCCGGTCGGCGTGGAAGACGAAAATAGCTGTAGAGGTGGTTTCGGCAAGGGTGCGAAACCAATCGTTCGTCTGCCGGAAGGTGATCTCGGCCGGGCTCGGAAAGGCTTGTCTCATAGCTCGACTTCGGGTTCCAGGTTCCAGGCGTATGTCGCCAGAGGAGGAAACCCCTCCCTGGTCCTCCAGAAGAAATGAAACTCCAGAATACCGGTCCCGCCGGTCCCGGCGCAAGGCGGGGCGCGGCGGCGAGGGCGGACCGATTTCGCTTCCTCCTCCGGCATCGCCTTTGCTTCAACGATCCTCGTCGGGGCCTTTTCCTTTGAAAAGCTTGAGCCACAGAGGTTTTGCGGATAACCTTTTGTCCGTAGTCAGGCTGTAAATCTTGGGTTCGGAGGAGCGGATGTTTTCGATTGAAGAAATCGTTGCGCGGGAGATCCTCGACTCGCGGGGCAACCCGACGCTGGAGGTAGACTGCATTCTGGACGGCGGCGTGGGCGGCCGGGCGGCGGTGCCGTCAGGGGCTTCGACCGGCAGCCGCGAGGCGCTGGAGCTGCGCGACGGCGGCAAACGCTATGGCGGCAAGGGGGTTCGGAAAGCCGTCCGGCACGTGCAGGACGAGATCGCGCCCCGGTTGCACGGCATGGACGCCCGCGATCAGGCGCGCATCGACCGCGCTCTGTGTGACCTCGACGGCACCCCGGACAAGAGCCGGCTCGGCGCGAACGCCGTGCTCGGCGCCTCGCTCTCCGTGGCCCGCTCCGCGGCCGAGGCGAGCGGCCTCCCTCTCTACGCTTACATCGGCGGCCCCGCGGCCACCGTGCTGCCCGTTCCCCTGCTCAACGTGCTCAATGGCGGCGCCCATGCCGACAACTCGGTGGACATCCAGGAGTTCATGCTGGTGCCGATCGGCTTCGACCGCTTCGGTGACGCGCTGCGGGCCGGCGTCGAGGTCTACCACGCCCTCAAGGGGGTGCTGAAGTCTTCGGGGATGGTCACCGCCGTGGGCGACGAGGGCGGTTTCGCGCCGAACCTCAAGAGCAACCGCGAGGCCCTGGACCTGCTCGTCCAGGGCATTGAGAAGGCCGGCTACAATCCCGGCAAACAGATCGCCCTCGCCCTCGACGTGGCCGCCAGCGAGCTGGTGGAGAAGGGGGGAAAGAAGAAGGGGAAGGGGAAAGGTCCGGTGCGCTATGCCCTGGCCGGCGAGGGCCGTTCCGGCCTTACCGCCTCGGACCTCATCGCCCTCTACCGCGAGTGGCTCGGCGCCTATCCGCTGGTCTCTATCGAGGACGGGCTCGCCGAGGACGACCGCGAGGGGTGGAAGGAGCTGACGGCCGAGCTTGGAGCCCAAGTGCAGCTCATCGGCGACGACCTGTTCGTCACCAATCCCGCGATCCTGGCCCAGGGGATCGCCGACGGCCTCGGCAACGCCCTCCTCGTCAAGGTCAACCAGATCGGCACCCTCACCGAGACCCTGGAGGCGGTGGAGATGGCCAAGACCCACGCCTACGCCAACATCATCAGCCACCGCTCGGGTGAGACCGAGGACACCACCATCGCCGATCTCGCCGTCGCCACCCGCGCCGGCCAGATCAAGACGGGCGCGCCGTGCCGCAGCGACCGCGTCGCCAAGTACAACCGGCTGTTGCGCATCGAAGAGGAGCTGGAGGGCGTGGCCTCGTATCCGGGAGCCAGGGCTTTCCCCCGTTGGACCTCGTGACCCGCGCCGAAGCCCCTGCCCGGCCCGACTCGTTCCGCCCGGTGCTGGGCGCGGCCGTGGCCCTGTTCCTCGCGTTGCTCGCCGTCGCGGCGCTCAAGAGCTATCGCGATCTCGCCTCGGCGCGGGCCCACCAGCACATGCTGGAAAGGCAGATCCACGAGACGATCGCGCGCAGCGAGTGGCTGCGGTCGCGAATCGACCGCCTGCATCACGACCCCGGCATGCTCGAACGGCTGGCCCGCGAGGATCTGGGGATGGTGCGCCCGGGCGACGTGGTCGTCGAGCTGCCGGACGGTGCGGTGGCGCCGCTGGGGTCCCGGTCGCCCAAACCGGTGACCGCGGCCCTGATCAGTCCACCCGCGGATTTTGTCGGTCCGCCGGCTCCTCCGCCAGCCGTGCCTGCCGGAGCGCTTCCCGCTTCCAGGCCTTCAGGCCCCCCTGGTTGAGAGTCCATTGGAGGGACGGCGGAGTGACGAGCGTGGTGACGATCACCATCACCACCACCGCCGCGAAGACCGGGGGCGGAATCACTCGCTGACCGTGGAGCACGAGCTGGGCGCCGATGCCCGCGAAGATCAGCCCCACCTCGCCCCGCGGCACCATGCCCACCGCCACCGAGGCGCGGTCGAGCCCCCGCTCCAGCACGCCGGCGGCGCAGATCATCTTGCCCAGGATGGCGGCGAGCGACAGCAGGGCCGCGAACCCCAGCACCTCCGGGTGGCCGAAGCTCGCGAGGTCGACCCGCACGCCCATCAGCACGAAGAACACCGGCACCAGGAATCCGGCGATGGGGTGGATGAGCTCCTCGATGGTGTGCTTGGTACGCTCGCCGAGGTCGCGGTACGACACTCCGTCGAGGATGAGGCCGGCGGCGAAGGCGCCGACGATGGCGGCGAGGCCGATGCGGTCCGCCAGGTAGGAGAGGAGAAAGCAGGCGCCGAGCGACAAGGCGAGGAGCAGCCCCTGGATCCGGAGGTTGCTCGCCAGCCGGAAAACGTGGCGGGAGAGCCAGCCGCCGATCAGCAGCGCTCCCACCAGGAAGGCGATGGCTTTGCCGACGATCCCCAGCGCGTCCAGGGCGTCGAGGCTGCCGCCCGTGTTGGCGGCGGCGATCGTCCCCGCCACCACCGAGAGGATCACGAGACCGAGGACGTCGTCGATCACCGCGGCTCCGAGGATGATCTTCGACTCCCGCGTGGAGGTCTTGCCGAGGTCCTTGAGGACGCGGGCCGTGATGCCGACGCTGGTGGCGCAGAGCGTGGCGCCGATGAAGAGATGCGCCAGCGTCTCCTCCTTCGGCAGCAGCCAGGCCGAGACTCCCCAGCCGAGGAAGAACGGTGCGATCACCCCCAGCACCGCCACCAGCAGGCTGGACCACCCCACCGACATCATCTCCCGGACGTTCGACTCCAGGCCGACCTGGAACAGCAGCAGGATGACGCCGAGCTGGGCCAGGATCTCCAGCCCCGGGTCTGTCGCCAGGAAGCTGAAGCCGCCGAAGCCCACGAGCGACAGGTTGCCGAGGACCATGCCGAAGAGGAGCTCGCCCAGCACGGCCGGCTGGCCCAGGCGCTCGAAGAGCTCGCCTCCCAGTTTGGCCGCGCCGAGGATGATCACCAGCCCGAGCAGGACCGGCACCACGGGACCGCCGTGGCCGTGATCACTTCCGGCGGCTCCGGCCGCCAAGGGCGCGCCGCGGGCATGGAAGGAGAGGAAGAGCCCGAGAAGGGCGAGGGCGGCGAATGCTTTGCGCATGCGCCTCGATCTTAGCGGATGGCGTCAGGCGGTGAGTCCGCAAACAACGACGCCCCGCCGAGACTCCCGGCAGGGCGCGATTATAGAAGCAGGTATCAGCAGCTCAGGAGATCTTGACGACGTTCTTGGCCTGCAGGCCTTTCGGCCCTTCCACCACGTCGAAAGAGACCCGGTCCCCTTCGCTCAGAGTGCGGAACCCTTCGGCGATGATCGAGGCGTGGTGGACGAAGACGTCCGCGCCGCGCTCCCGCACGATGAATCCGTACCCCTTGGCATCGTTGAACCACTTTACCGTACCTTGCTCAGCCATGCTCTTGCTCCTTGCAACAAAGAAACAGGTTTGTGTTCGCCGCGCGAAGCGGCCTCCTCCGCGCCCCCGAAAAGGGGCGAAAATCATACGGGGCGTCGAAGCCGGCGCTCGGGTGAACTGCAAGGAGCAACGCGGATGGGCGCGCTCGAGCTTCGATATCCAGGCTCTCCCTAGGCTCTCTCTCGTCTCCCTCGATGCCTGGCGACCCTCATATCTCTTACAACTAAGGAATTCATGGTTTAGCTGGATGCTGCGTGAAGGGATGCGGGCGGGGGTGTCTCGTGAAGCGATTCCAACCGTAATTTCTACGATGTCTCTGAATTTTTGCGGACTATGGCACCTCTCGGAAGAAAAATCAAGGGGGCATCGCGGGAAAGAAGCGAGAAAGATTCGGTAAGATCCTGGGTCATGTCGACGCGTATTCCAAGGCAGCTCGATCCGGTGGAGATCCGGACCTTGGGCTCACTGCTCGAGAAGGAGCAGACGAACCCCGAGACCATCCCCATGTCTGTCAACGCCATCCTTCTGGCGTGCAATCAGAAGACGAACCGCGAACCTGTGATGGTGCTCACCGAGGACCAGGTGGTCAACGCCCTCGACCGCCTGCGCCAGGACGTCCTGGTCTGGCGCACCGAGGGCGCCCGCACCGAGCGATGGCAGCAGAGCGTCGTCCGCCGCTGGGGGCTCGACCGGGCGGGCAAGGCGCTGATGACGCTGCTGCTCCTGCGCGGCGCGCAGACACCGGGGGAGCTGCGCACCCGAGCTGAGCGGATGCATTCGTTCGCTTCCCTGGAGGAGGTGGAAGAGGCCCTGCGCCGGCTCGCCGCCATCGACGAGCCTCTGGTGCGGGACCTGCCGCGACGGCCCGGCCAGAAGGAGATCCGCTGGATTCACCTGGTGGGCGAGCTGGCCCCCGAGCCCGAGCCGAGGGAGATCTCCGAGCCGCCCGAGGCGGCGCTCCTCGCCTCCGCCCGCCCAGGCCTGTCCTCCCGGGTGGAGCGCCTGGAGGAGATGGTGGAGAGGATGGCCGCGGATCTGGAGGAGCTGAAAAAGCAGCTCGGGATCTGACCCAGGTTCCGGTCCCGGGATCGCTGCGCTAGACTTGGCGCCGCCAATTCGGCCATCTTTATCATCTGAAGGAGGGCTTGCATGTACCACAAGCTATCGACGTCGTTGCTCGCCGAGTTCATCGGCACGTTCGCGCTGATCTTCATCGGCGCGGGCGCCGTCGCTCTGGGCCAGGGCGGCCTGGTGGGAGTGGCCTTCGCCCACGGCCTGGTGATCGTCGGCTTCGCCTACGCCTACGGCCACATCTCCGGCACGCACATCAACCCGGCGGTCACCCTGGGTGTCTGGACGGCCGGGAAGATCGACACCGGCCGCGCGCTGTCCTACATCGTCTTCCAGATCGCTGGCGGCATCGTCGCCGCTCTCGCGCTCTCCTGGGTGCTGGGCGGCACGGGGACCGGCCTTGGCGTCACCGCCCTGGCCCATGGCCTCCAGATGAAGGACGTGACGATCAACATCTCGCCGGCCATCGGCGTGGTCCTCGAAGCGATCCTGACCTTCTTCCTGGTCAACTCCGTGATGAACGCCGGCATCAGCGGCAAGGCCTCCGTCCCCGGCGGGCTCGCCATCGGCCTGACGCTGACCTTCTGCATCCTGATGGGCGGCCCCCTCACCGGCGCCAGCCTCAACCCGGCGCGCAGCATCGGCCCGGCCGTTGCCACTGGCAACTTCAGCGATCTCTGGGTCTACCTCGTGGGACCCGCCCTGGGCGGCGTGGCGGCCGGCCTGCTGTACAAATTCGTCTATGAGGAGCATCCGCGGAAGAAGTAACGCGGCGGCCCGCGCTTCATGAACCGGACGGTAGTACGTCCGGCCACCAGCCGCCCGGAACGTTCATGGGCCAGGGGCAGGTCTGCTGGATGTTCAGCTCGCGAAACATGGAGCTGTCGTATTTGAGGTTGAAGTTGAAGCTGTCCTCGGGCTTGTGGCCGGCGCACCGGTAATACGGTGTGCCGAACGCGATGGCGATGACAAAGACGACCTCGGCGACGGCGTAGACGCGGCTCCAGCGGATCGTCTGCGCCGCGAGGCGGGTGTGGGTGAGAGGGCCTGCCCAGAGCACCACGGGCAGGACCGCGGCGTGGAAGAGGATCACTCCCTGCCACATCATCACCGTCGTGGGGGAGAGAGAGAACACGATCACACCCGCCAGGAAGCAGATCCGGACGTACCCTTTCACCCAGGAACGCCCCGAGGTGCCGGGAACCAGCCGGCGCCGCCAGACGGCCAAGCCCCACGTCCGCAGCCGCGCGAGGCGAGAGGAAAGAACGGGCAGGCTCCTTCGAATCCGCCATAGCCGAAGATTGGCGAGCACGGGCAAGAGGACGGTGAGCCCCAGGACCGTGCTCGCCAGCAGGTGGAGGCCCGGCCCCAGCCAGCGGTCGGAGCCGCCAAGGATCTCGGAAAAGTTGAAGTCGTCGAGCCGCCAGGAGACGGACAGCGAGGCGTAACGCAACCAGTAGCTCACTCCCCGAGGCAGCCCGTAGAGCAGGCCGCGGCCGAGAAATCCTTTCTTTGCCGCCGTCACGATGGCGGGATGTGCCGTCACCTCGATCGCCCACGGGATCAGCGGCAGCGCGGCCACGAGCCCGCCCAGAATCATGCCCGGCCAGTGCACGCGGAAGAAGCGCCGTAGCCAGAGCAGAGCGGAGGCCACCACCAGCAGCAGGCAGGAGGGGTGGATCTGAAAAGCGATCACCAGGCCGGCGGCGTGCAGGAACGAGGGCCAGAACCGGGCGCGCTCGCGCTGCGCCAGGGCGCTCCAGAGGTGGAGCGAGCCGAAGAGAAAGAGATAGTTCGGGTTCCAGAGGAATGTGGCGAAGAAAAGCTGCCACGGATTCAGCCAGTAGAGCAGGGCGAGAAGCACCCGCTCGCGCGGCTCAAGATATCGCTTGAGCGAGCCGTCCAGCAGCCAGTAGGCGGCGACGTGGAAGAGCAGGACGAGGACGGCCGGCGCCCGGTGGTCCCGCCAGAGCATCAGCGGCAGGCCCACGAGCAGGCTGGTGATTCCCCCCGGCGCCTTGCCCCCCGTGGACATGGGATTGCCATAGGGAATGAACTGGCCGCGCGCGGCCAGCAGCCAGCCCCGCGCCAGGAGGTTGAGCTGGTCGCCCCCCACCTGACTGCGAATCACCATCAGAACGGCGAGGCCCAGACCCAGGGCGAAGAGAGCCCAGACGGCCCGGCTCGCCGCGGCCGGAGAGAGCCGGGATGGAGTCGGGTAGGGCATGGGGCAGCCAGTTCAGGACGGGGAGCTGAACTATACTCTGCCGTTCGTGAACGAGGAAAGGATTGCGGTTCCGGCTCGCCCGGCATGGGCGCTCCCTCTGACGTGGACGGCCGTCGTCTGCCTCTACACGGCGCTCACCTTGGTCTACTTCTGGCCGCTGCCTCGGCTCTGGCAGGATCACATCGGGCCCGAGTTGGGAGACCCGCTGTTCGTCCTCTATGTCCTCAAGTGGGGAGTCCACCAGATCCGGCTGGGACTGCCGGACCTCTGGAACGCCAACTTCTTCTATCCCACCCGGGGCGCTCTGGCCCTTTCCGATCACCTGCTCGGGCCGGCGGCCGAGCTCGCCCTGTTCGAGACGGTGATTCCCAACGCCATCGCAGGCTTCAACTTCCTCTTCCTCAGCTCGTTCGTGGCCAGCGCCCTCGCGACCTGCTGGGTGCTGCGCCGCTGCGGGCTCTCGTGGGTGGCGGCCGTGCTGGGTGGCTGGATGTTCGCCTACTCGCCGTTCCGCGTCTCGCAAACACCCCATCTCCAGATCCTGATCGCCCAGTGGATACCTCTCACGCTCTGGTTCTGGGACCGGCTGCTGGCGGAGCGAACGGCGAAGAACGCGGCTCTCTTCCTCCTCTTCTACCTGCTGAACCTCTCCGGCGGGTGCTATCTCGCCTACATGATCCATTTTCCGCTGGCGGCGATCCTGGCGAGCCGCGCCCTCGAGCAGCGGCGCTCTCTCCTTTCTTGGCGCTCGCTGCGGCTCTTCGTGCCGATCGCCCTGGTGGTGGGCGCGGCCGGCGCGGCTCTCTTCCTGCCGTACCTCCGGATCGCCCACACGCTCGGCCTCACCCGGGGGCACGACGAGATCCAGGAGTTCGGCGCCACCCTGGCGAGCTATTTCAGCCCCTCCGCCGAGGGCATCTACTTCGGCCCGCCGGTACGGCAGTTCCTGCGGTCCCTTCTCGGAGACCACGCCGAGGCCTTCTTCCGCTCCGAGAACTCCCTCTTTGCCGGTTTCCTGCCTACGATCCTGTTCGTCGTAGGAGCCGTCGCTGCCTGGCGGAGCCGAAGGGAGGGGTCGCGGGACGCCTGGGCGCGCGGGCTCGCTCTCTCGGGCCTCGTCTGCTTCGCGCTCTCGCTCGCCATCGTTTATGAGCCGTTGATGCGCGTGGTGCCAGGTCTTTCGGGGATGCGGGTGCCCGCGCGGTTCTACGCCTTCGTCTCCCTCACCGTGGTCTTCTTCGCCGCTCGCGGGATCGACGTCCTGCTGCGCCGCCTGCCCGGACCCCGGGCGCGGGCGGCGCTCGTCGCCGGGCTCGCCGTCGTGCTGGCTGTGGAGTTGGCGCCACGGAAGCTCCCTTGGCGGCCCCTCGCGCTGGAGGAGGAGATGCCGGAGGTCTACACCTGGATCCGGGACCAACCCGCGATCCATGCCCTGATCGAGCTCCCTATCCACTCGGACACCCGGGAAAACCAGTTCCTCTACGCTTCCACGGTGCACTGGAAGCCCATCGCCAACGGCTACAGCGGCTATCTCCCCAAAGCTCACGAGGAATTGGTGAAACGCATCCGCTTCCTCCCCGGCCCGGCCGGCCTCGATCTGCTGCGCGAGCTGTGGATTACCCACATTCTGGTCCATGCCCGGAGAGCGGACCGCGCCGAGGCCGTGCAGAGCTGGGAGGAGAGGTTCGCCACCGGTCCGAACCCCCAGGTGGAGCGGGTGTACGCGGCCGACGGGTTCTACGTCTACCACGTGCTCGGCGCGCCGCCACGGAACGGCCCGTGAACCTGCCAAACGAAGAGGCGGCTCCGCCACGAACGGTGCTGGCGTGGACGGCGGTGACCTGCCTGTTCACCGCCGTCTCTCTCCTTTACTTCTGGCCGCTGCTCCGGCACTTTGGAGATCACATCGGCCCGGATCTCGGCGATCCGCTGTTCGTTCTCTGGGTGCTCAAATGGGGAGCCCATCAGATCCGGCTCGGCCTGCCGAATCTCTGGAATGGAAACGTCTGGAACGCCAACATTTTCTATCCCACGAAGGGCACTCTCGCGTTCTCGGACCACCTCCTCGGGCCGGCGGCCGAGCTGGTGTTATTCCTCAAGGTCTTTCCCAATGCCATCGCCGGCTACAACTTTCTTTTCGTCTCCTCTTTCGTGGGCAGCGCGCTCGCCGTCTGCTGGATGCTCCGCAAGAGCGGGCTTTCATGGCCGGCGGCCGGGCTGGCGGGTTGGATGTACGCGTTCTCGTCGTTCCGGCTCTCCCAGATGTCGCATCTCCAGATCCTCATCGCCCAGTGGATACCTTTCACCTTATGGTTCTGGGACCGCCTATTGGCGGAGCGTACGGCGAAGAACGCCGCGCTCTTCCTCCTTTTCTATCTGCTGAATCTTTCGGGCGGCTGTTACCTGGCGTACATGATTCACTTTTCCCTGCTGGCCATCTTCCTCTGCCGGGCTCCCGCGGTGGGCCGGGAGCTCTTCTCGCTACGCTCGCTCCGCGTTTTGATTCCGGTCGCAGCGGTGGCGGCACTGGCCGTGGCCGCGTTCTTTTTGCCCTACGTGCGGATCGCCCGCGCTCAAGGGTTGTCCCGGCCGGAGACGGAGATCCAGTTCTATAGCGCGAAGCTGGCGAGCTACTTCAGCCCTTCCAGCGAAAACATTTACTTCGGGGAAAGGGCGGGCCGGCTTCTGCACAAGGCGCTGGGAGATTCCGCCGACCGGTTCTTCCGGCCGGAGAACTCGCTCTTCGCCGGCTTCCTGCCCACGATCCTGTTCTTCGTGGGAGTCTGGGCCGCCTGGCGCAAACGACGGAGACCCTGGGAAGCGGCGGACCCCTGGGTGCGAGGGCTTACGTGGTCGGGCCTCGTCGGCTTCGCTCTGTCGTTCGCCTGGGCGTTCGTACCTCTCGCCCGCATCGTTCCCGGCCTTTCCGGAATGCGCGTGCCGGCCCGGTTCTACGCCTTCGTCTCCCTGACCGTGGTGTTCTTTGCGGCGCGCGGCGTCGACGCCCTCCGCAGCCGTGTCCGGGGGCCTCGGGCGCGGGCGGCGTTCGTGGCGGGTCTTGCAGCCGTCCTCTTGATCGAGCTGGCTCCCTGGGGTTTCCGCGTGGAGCGTCTGTCCCGCGAGGGGGAGCTGCCGCAGGTCTATCGCTGGCTGCGGGATGAGCCGTCCATCAAGGGCCTCGTCGAGCTGCCGCTCTATGGGAACAGCCGCGAGAACGACTACCTCTACGCCTCCACTCTGCACTGGAAGCCCATCGCCAACGGCTACAGCGGCTACATGGCGCCGAGCTACGACGCGCTCACCAATCGAATCTTCCGTCTGCCGGGCGTGGCCGGCTTCGACCTGCTGCGCCACATGGGAATCTCCCACATCGTCGTCCACGCCGAGCCGCCACTTCGCATCAAGGAGGTGCGGCGGTGGGAACGCCGGCAGGGCGAGGGGCCTGAGCGAGAGATGGAAAAGGTTTACGGCTCCGAGGACGACGGGATTTTCGTCTACCGCGTGCTTGCAGCGCCGGCCCCGGCACCGGGCGGCTCATGAACGCGACTATTCCCAAAGGGCGCCGCGTTCTGGCCTGGGCGGCGATCACGGGTCTCTACGCGGCGATCGCCACGTTGAGCCTGCGGCCGATCTGGCGCTTTGGGGGCGACCACCTTACCAACAGCCTGTCGGACCCGCTCTTCAATCTCTGGGTTCTCAAGTGGGGCGCTCACCAGGTCCAGTTAGGGATGCCGGACTTCTGGAATGCGAACATCTTTTATCCCACCAAGGGCGCGCTGGCCTTTTCGGATCATCTCCTGGGTCCGGCAGCGCAGCTCGCTCTGTTCCTGAAAATCGTTCCCAACGCCATCGCCGGCTACAACTTCCTCCTTTTCACGTCGTTCGTGGCGACCGCCCTGGCAACCTGCTGGGTGGCCCGCCAGGGCGGGATGTCCTGGATGGCAGCCGTGCTGGCCGGCTGGATGTTCGCCTTCTCGCCGTTCCGCTTCTCGCAGATCGCGCACCTCCAGCTCCTGATCGCCCAGTGGATTCCTCTCACCCTCTGGTTCTGGGACCGCCTCCTGGCTGAGCGCACGGCGAAAAACGCGGCCCTCTTCCTACTCTTTTATCTTCTCAACCTCACGGGCGGCTGCTACCTCGCCTACATGATTCACTTTCCCCTCCTGGCGCTGCTGGCGAGCCGGGCCTTCTCGGAGCGGCGGGCGTTGATCACGGCGCGCGCGCTTCGCGTGCTGCTTCCCGTGGCCTTGGTGGCGGCGGGAGCGATCGCCGCGATCTTCCTTCCCTACCTGCGGGTTTCTCATTCGCTGGGGCTCGTCCGCACGGACTCGGAGATCCGCCAGCTCGGAGCGACCCCGGCGAGCTACTTCAGCCCGGCGCCGCAGAACGTCTACTTCACGGCCGGAGTGAGAGACTGGTTGCGGTCGGCCCTCGGCGAAGACCGGGCGAAGGCGTTCCTACGGCCGGAGGGCGCCCTGTTCGCGGGTTTCCTGCCGACGCTCCTCTTCGTCGCCGGCCTCTTGGCCGCCTGGCGAGGTCGAAAAGAACAGCTGGATTCCTGGAATCTGGGACTTTTGATCTCGGGGCTGTGCTGCTTCGCCCTGTCGTTCGCAATCGTTTACGGGCCGCTGATGCGGGTGATTCCGGGCCTTTCGGGGATGCGCGTGCCGGCCCGGTTCTACGTTTTCATTTCGTTCACCCTCGTCTGGTTCGCGGCCCGCGGTGCGGACGACCTGCTGAGGCGCCTAGCCAGACCCTGGAGGCGGAGGGCGCTCGCCGCGGTCTTCGCGCTGATCCTTGCCGTCGAGCTCACCCCCCACCGCCTGCATTGGTCGGCTCTGCCACGGGAGGAAGAGATTTCCGACGCCTACCGCTGGATCGCCCGAGAGCCGTCGGTCAAGGCGGTGATCGAGCTGCCGATCCATGACAACTCCTCCGAGAACGAGTACCTCTACAACTCGACGCGGCACTGGAAGCCCATCGCTAACGGCTTCAGTGGTTACGATCCTCCGAGCCATCAGGCGCTGGTGGAGCGCATCCACTTCCTCCCGGAACAGGACGGGCTCGATCTGCTGCGGGAAGACTGGATCACCCACCTGGTGGTTCACGTCGACAACCCCCGCCGGGAGGCGAGGCTGCGCGATTGGGATCAGAGATTCGCGAGCGGACCCGGGCGCCAAGTGGAGAGGGTCTATCAATCCGACGACATCTCGGTCTACCGGCTGCTCCCGGCCCTTGCGAGCTCCAAGACGCCGAATCGCGCCGGCTGGTGAAAATCGGCGGGATGAGTGAAAGTGGGGGACCAGCCGCTGAATTCCGGCTCGCCGTCCCGCGGCCGTTCGATACGATAAAAATTGGCACGCCAGAGCCGCGGCGGCTCGTCCGATGTAATGCTTTTCCAAGGAATAGTGAAAGCGGCCCACCAGTCCTGCCGCGCCGCACCATTCCCCGCCGCCCAGCGGATTCCCGGGCAGTCCCAGGATTTGTCGGTCTCCCTCTCCTCCCGGCGGGAGGTGGGATTGTGGATGACACCGTCCCAGAGGACGCCCCGAGGACTCACCTCGAATTCGAAGTATTTGATCGGATCGGCCGTCCCCGCGGCCAGGAAGATCTCCACCGCCTCCTCCTCGTAGAGGGGATCGTCCCGCCGCTCGAACGTCCCCCAGGCGTCGCGGTCCTCGCAGTCGAACCGGACGTGGAGCGCCGCGTCGTCCCAGGCGACGCGAACCCGCGTCTGCTGGATCGCCGGTCCGCTGCCGTCGGCGAGAAGGAAGGGAGGAAGCCCAGGGATCTCGTCCCAGGCCGGCGCCTGGGGATCGGCGAGGTCCGCCGCGCGGGGGACGTGCCAATGGGGGAGGTCGCTCATCGGACTTAACTTAGCTCAGGGCCGAGGCTTGCGATAGACTCTCCAGCGGCGAAATCCCATGGCGAAACTCTTCCTCACCGGCGAGTCGAAAGCGGCGTTCTCGGCGGCGGTGCGCACCGTGGAGGAGGCGAGCAGCGCCGAGCTCGTGGTGGCGGTCCGGCAGCGCTCGGGAAGCTATCTTCACGTGGGCCTTGCCGTGGGCATCCTGGTAGGGTTCGCGGCCCTCGCCTTCCTTCTCTTTTCGCCGTGGAGCCACGAGCTGATCTGGTTCCTGGTGGACCCGGTCGTCGCAGGCGCCATCGCCGGGCTCATCTTCTCCCGCAGCCCGCTCCTGAGCCGGGCCTTCACCCGGCAGGCGGTGCGGCGGGGCCGGGCCGAAACGGCGGCGCGGTCGGTGTTCGTCGAACGGCGGGTTCACAGCACCTCCGGACGCACCGGCATCCTTCTCTATCTCTCCCTGCTGGAGCGAGAGGCCGTCCTGGTGGTCGATCTCGCGGTGGAGGCCTTGGCGGCCACCGACGCTTGGCGCGCGGCGGTGGGCGAGATCGAGGGTGCGATGCGCCGCGGCGCTTCCGGTCTCGAGGTGGCGGCGAAGGTGAGCGGTCTGGCGGCCGTGCTGGGGCCTGTGCTACCGCGGAACGAAAACGACGTGGACGAGCTCGCTAACGAGGTGTGCTGACGGTGCCTGTGCTGCCGATGAGAATGCGTCGCCTTTCCCGGGCTCTGCCCTTTCTCGCCTTCCTGGCGATCCTCCTCCTGCCGGTCGTGGCGTTCGCCCGGCCCGGCGGCGGCCAGAGTTATTCCGGCGGCAGTCATGGCAGCAGCGGTGGTAGCGGCGGCGGTGGTGGCGGCTGCATCTTCCTGATCTTCCAGCTCTGGCTCGAGCTGATCTTCCGGCACCCGCTGATCGGCATCCCGCTGACCATCGTTGTCATCGCGGTCTTCATCTCCTACCAGAAACGGAGGGGCGCCGCGAGCTCTCAAGCCTGGGATTCTGCGCCAGCCCCCACGCCCATGGCTTATCAGGCTCCAGCGTCGCGGGCATCGCGCGATCTCGACGACGTTCGCCAGCTTGATCCTGAGTTCTCGGTGGTCCTGTTCCAGGATTTCGCCTACGCCCTCTACGCCAAGGCTCACAAGGCGCGCTCCAACCCGCGGGACCTGGAGTCGCTGTCGCCCTATCTCGGCCAGAGCGCCCGCGATCAGCTCGCCCAGCGCCGGCCGGTGGGCGCTCCCGTCTCGGGCGTGGTGATCGGCGCCATGCGGGTCGTGTCACTTTCGATTCCAACGGGTGGCGCAGCACCGGCCGCATCGGCGGATACCCCTCAGCCGCAGGTCATCGTGCTGCTGGAATTCGAGTCCAACATGACGGTGGGCGCGGAGCAGACGCACTACGTCCGCGAGCGCTGGCGGCTGGTACGCGACGTCGGTGTGCAGAGCAAGCCTCCCGAGCAGGTGGGGTCGTTCCATTGCCCCAACTGCGGCGCGCCGTTCGGTCCCGAGGGAGGCGACCGCTGCGAGTACTGCGGCCAGGTCGTCTCCGGCGGCAAGTTCGATTGGAGCGTCGCGTCGATCGACCTTCTCCAGCTCGAGGAGCGGCCTCCGGCGCTCACCTCCGACGTCCAGGAGATGGGGACGGACCTGCCGACGATCCAACACCCCGCGCTCAACACCCGCTGGGCGGAGCTGGTGCGCGACGATCCCGCGGTCACCCAGGACGCCCTCGCCGCCCGCTTCGGGGTGATCTACGACGAGCTCAACGCCGCCTGGACGAAGGGTGACCTCGCCGCCGCACGACCCTACGTTTCCGACGGGCTCTTCGACTACCTGCGATACTGGGTGACGGCCTACCACACGCAGGGTCTGCGCAATGTGCTCGAAGGCATGCGCATCGTGCAGTGGAAAGCGGTGAAGATCATCCGCGACCGCCATTATGATTCGCTGACCATCCGTCTCTGGGGATCGGGCCGCGACTACACCGTCCGCCAGGCCACGGGCGAGCTCGTCTCCGGCAATCCCAAGCGCGACCGCCTCTACTCGGAATACTGGACGCTGATCCGCGGTGCCGGAGTGAAGGGCGCGCCGCGAACCGACAAGACCTGTCCCAACTGTGGCGCGTCACTCGACGTCAACATGGCAGGCGACTGCGAGCACTGCGGCGCCAAGATCACCAGCGGCGCCTTCGACTGGGTGCTCTCCACGATCGAGCAGGACGATTCGTATACTGGGTAGAACGGCGCCTCTTCGGGGCGGACCCTCACTCCCCCAGCCCTCTTCTTGTCTCTGTTTTTAGACAAACCACTCCCTCTTCTCCCGGTGTGGGGGGTGCGGAGGGGGCGGGAGAAGAGGGCCCCGGTATCCATACTTTGGCCCGCCGATCCTTACCGCGAGACGCGGTAAGGATATGATCCCATTAGCCACTCGCCACGGAAGAATAGTCCTTGATGTCCGACCACCTCTTCATCATCCGGCTCTCCGGCGACTTCTATACGAAGGCGCGGAAGACCCGCATGCGGTTCTTCCGCCGGCTGGTGGTGAACCTGGAGGCCGCGCTCGTCCAGCACGGCGTCCCCTACCGACTGCAGAAGACCTGGAGCCGCATGTATCTGGAGACGCCTGAGCCGGGCGCCGCGGAGATCGCGGCCCGCGTCTTCGGGGTGCAGTCGGTCTCCGAGGTCCAGCGCCGGAGCTGGGAGGGGCTGGAGGATCTCGTGGCCCTGGGCGTCGAGACCTTTGCCGAGGCCGTGCGGGGGAGGAGCTTTGCGGTGCGGGCGACCCGTCGGGGCGAGCGCGATCGCATCGGCTTCGACTCGACGAAGATCGAGATCGCCCTCGGCCGCGCCCTGCTGGACGCCGGAGCCGGCCGGGTCGATCTTTCCAATCCGGAGGTGACGGCCCACGTCGAGCTCGAGCCGGGCACCGTCCACTTCTTCTTCGACAAGGTGCGCGGCCACGGCGGCCTGCCGATCAGCGTCGAGGGGCGCGCCATCGCCCTCGTTTCCGGCGGCTTCGATTCCGCCGTGGCGAGCTGGCTGATGCTGAAGCGGGGCGTGCACCTCGACTATGTGTTCTGCAACCTCGGCGGCACCGCCCACCGTTTGGGCGTGCTCAAGGTGATGAAGCACATCGCCGAGAACTGGAGCTACGGCTACTCACCGCGCCTCCACGAGGTCGACCTCGCGCCGCTGGTCGCCGAGCTGCGGGAGAAGGTGCAGCCCCACCACTGGCAGATCGTCCTCAAGCGGGTCATCCTCCGCGCCGGCGCGGCGGTGGCCCATCGCGGCGG
This sequence comes from Thermoanaerobaculia bacterium, assembly GCA_035996875.1. Classification (GTDB taxonomy): domain Bacteria; phylum Acidobacteriota; class Thermoanaerobaculia; order Multivoradales; family UBA5704; genus DATARR01. The sequence goes on along the minus strand of DASYJD010000015.1, from coordinate 8,314 downwards.
CCGCTTGGCGCTGGTCACCGGCGACGCCATCGGCCAGGTCTCCTCGCAGACCTTGCAAAACCTGGCCGTGATCTCCCAGGCCTCCCTCTCCATCCCCGTGCTGCGGCCCCTGCTCGGTTTCAATAAGGAGGAGATCATGGAGATCGCCCGGCGCATCGGCGTCTACGATCTCGCCGCCGTCGTGGCCGAGTACTGCGACCTGAATCCCCCCAAGCCCACCACCCGGGCCGCTCTCAGGGATGTGCTTCGGGACGAAGCCGCCCTGGATCCCGACCGCCTCGGCAAGCTGGTTGATGAACGGCAGGTCTTCGATCTCCTCCAAGTCGATCCCGAGGCGGTGGCGGCACCGGTGCCCGAGGTGGACCGCCTGCCTGTCGGCGCCACCCTCCTCGACCTCCGCCAGAAGCCGGCCTACCAGAGCTGGCACTATCCGGGAGCTCTCCACCTGAATCTCCCGCAGGCCCTCGTGGCCTACCGCTCCTTTGCCCGCGACCGGCCGTACGTGCTGGTGTGCGAGGTGGGCCTCAAGAGCGCCCACCTCGCCGAGAAGATGCAGGAAGCCGGCTTCGAGGCCTACCAGCTCAAAGGCGGCCTTAGAGGATTGATGGAGCTGGCCGAGCGCGAGCGGAAAGCCGACCTCTCCCTGCTGGCGCCCGCGCTGCGGAACGGCTGACAGGACTCAAACAACCGCCAACCGGAACTCCCGCGTTTCGCCGTCTCCGAAGGTGATCACCAGGCTGCGGGTGTCCACCGACCGAACGTGCCCGGCGCCGAAAATCGAGAGGGTCACGGCGTCTCCTACCACCAGGGCTTCCGGCCGGCGGTCGCCCACCAGCGGGGGCAGCGGCAGCACCTCGGTGGCCGTCTGGGGGCGGACGGGGAGGTCGGCCGGTGGCGGCGCCGCCAGCTCGCGGATGGGCCGGGAGCAGTTGTCGCAGTGGTCGCAACGCGCCCACTCGTGCTCCTCGCCGAAGTAGTCGAGCACGGACTTCCAGCGGCAGAGGGCCGTCTGGGCGTAGAGAACCATGCGCCGCAGCTTGTCGCGGTCGGCGTCGGCCCGCAGCTCGTAGCGAGCCGCCATCTCCTCGAGATCCTCCGGCGAGAGGCCCGCGTGGGCGAGGCGGTAGAGCCCCGGCTCGGGCTCGCCCACGATCTCCAGATCCTTCATCGTGGCGAGCACCACCCGCACTTTTCCCAGCACCACGCCCATGGCCCGCTCCTGCACCTCGATGGAAGTGACCTCCCGGCGCTCGGCGCCGAGGCGTTCCAAGGCTTTGTAGACCGCGGCGAAGTGCTCCCGCTTCGGGTAGCGCCCATTGAGGAAGAAAATCTGGGTGTTGCGGTCCTCCTGCTGGTAGAAAAGGATGCACCGGGCCGGCTCGCCGTCACGGCCGGCGCGCCCCGCCTCCTGGTAATAGGCGTCCAGCGTCCCGGGCAGGTTGTAGTGGATCACGAAGCGGATGTCCGGCTTGTCGATCCCCATGCCGAAAGCGTTGGTGGCGACGATCACCCGGACCTTTCCGGCCATGAAGCTCTCCTGAGTGCGCGTGCGCTCCCGCGCACCCAATCGGCCGTGGTAGCGCGCCACCTTGAGCCCCAGGCTGTCGAGATGCTCGGTGACCGCCTCGCAGTCCTTGATGGTGGAGACGTAGACGATGCCCGTTCCCTCCATCTCGGCGAGGAGGCGGCCAAGGTTCTCCCGCTTCGACTCTTCCCGCGGCGTCGAGATCACCTCCAGGCGGAGGTTCTCCCGGTAGACGCCGATGTCGATCACGACCATCTCGTCACGCCCGAGCTGGTGGCGGATATCCTCGATCACCTCGGGCGTCGCGGTGGCGGTGAGAGCGAGGACTGGCGGATCGCCCAGGGCCGCCAGGGCCTCGCGCAGCGTTAGATAGGAAGGGCGAAAGTCGTGCCCCCACTGGGAGATGCAGTGCGCCTCGTCGATCACGAAAAGGGCGATCTTGTTGCTGCGAAGCGTCTCCAGGAACTCCGGCTGGGCCAAGCGTTCCGGAGTGACGAAGACGAAATCCCGTTGCTCTTTGTGGATGCCCTCCAGGACCTCGGTCTCCTCGCCCGCCGTCAGCGTGCTGTTGACCTGAACGGCGTCCAGCCCGACCTCCTGGAGCTTGTCCACCTGGTCCTTCATCAGAGAGATGAGGGGCGAGACGATGACCGTGGTGCCTTGCAGCTCCGAGCCGGGGAGTTGGTAGCAGAGCGATTTGCCCGCGCCGGTGGGCATGATGGCCAGGGTGTCCTTGCCCGCCAGGATCGAGCGGATGACCTCTTCCTGCCCTTCGCGGAGGGCCTTGAATCCAAAGGTTCGGCGCAGAGTGCGCCGGAGAGTCGAGAACTGAACGGTTTCTGCTGCCATGCGAGCCCCTTCCTGGGAAAACCTGAGCGACTGAGAGCAAGTGCCGTGCCGGGGGGCCTGCTACGACTGGTACCGGTGGGTTCCCATGACACCACCGACTTGCGTCGAAACCATTGACGCTACGCCGTTCCCTGGTTACACTGCTTCTACAAAACGGCGAAGGGGAATCGGTAGGACTTGCACTGCTCCCCTGGGGAAGTCTCCCAGCGTGGGAGTTGGAATCGCAGATTTTTCTACACGGAGTAGAACGCGATGGTCACATTCGTTGGCGTGTTGATGCTCGGCGCGGTATCGGGATTCATGATGGAGCAGCAGTGGGGAGCCAACCTCATGCGCTGGACCCGCCAGCGCAGCATGCGCATGCGAGTGCTGCGCCGCCGGGGAGTCAACCCCCTCCGCGCCTGGCTTGGCGAAGAGTAGGGGAGGCATCCCGAAGGGGTTTGAACCCTCGGGGAGTCACTGCCAACCTGCCTCGCGAATGTGGTTGAAGTTCAAGGCCTCGATTCCTTTGCGGCAGAGGGCCAGGTAAAGGTGGATATCCTCGGTGAGCACGAGGAGCTGCTTTTCCCCCGCGAGGAAGAGGACGGACGAGTCGGTTACGCCCAGCCGCTGGAATTCTTGGATCGAAGCTGCGTCGAGGCCTCGAACGTAGCGCTCGTCGAAGGTCTCGACTTTGATCAGGGCACCGAGAACAGCGTGGAGCGCCCGGGAGATCCGTTCCTCGGTCTGATCTAGCAGATTGCTGACTTCGGTCAGAATGTTCGGAGTGGTGACGATTCGGTGAAATCGGCGGACGACGCCCTGCAGCAGCCGGAAATCCTCGGGTATGAATTGGTTCGTTCTCTTGTGCCGCCCTATGAGATCCGGACTTATGCTACCCACGATGTAGAGAATCAACAGGTTCGTATCGAGGAACAGTTCCCTGCCTCGCCATCCCGGAAAGGGTCGCATCGGAGATCATTCCTCGAACAGACTGACGCCGATGACCTCTCCAGACTGCATATCGACCCGGAAAACTTTGTACTCTCGTTTGGGCTGAGCCTCCGGCCTTGGGAGAAGCTCGTCGAGCGCCGAGAGTGAACGCGTCTTCTTGGGCACCGAGAAAAGATGCGGGCGAGTAAACCCCAGAGTCACGAGCCAATACCGGCCGTCCTCTGATTTCTCGACCGCCTCGAGCCCGAGCTTCAGGATTTTCTCGGATTCAAAGAGTGTCGTCGCGAACTCCTTGGCTCGCCGAACAGCCTCCTTGATATCGATCTCCGACACGACTGCCTCCTGCGTCTTCAAGGCCGATCCTCCTCCCGCGATTTTCCTCTAGATACTGACACAGATCTTCCCAAAATGTCCCCCCGCCGCCATGTGATCGAAGGCGGCGCGGATGTCGGCGAGGGGGAAAACGCGGTCGACCACCGGCCTCAGGCTGTGGAGGGCGATGGCGCGGTTCAGCGCTTCGAAGCTGTCGCGCGGCCCGACGAGGATGCCCTGGACGCGGACATTCTGCATGAAGATGAGTGGCAGCGAGATCTCGGCCGTGTTGCCGGCGAGGTTTCCGATCAGCGAGATGGTGCCGCCCATCCGCACCGCGTGGAGCGACTGCTTGAGCGTGCCGGCGCCGCCGACCTCGACGACGAGATCGACCCCGGCGCCGCCCGTCAGCTCCTTGGCCTTCGCTCCCCAGTCCGGCGTCTCCCGATAATTGATAGTGAGGATCTCCGGACCGGCGCAGGCCAGCTCCCGGGCGCGGGCGAGCTTCTCGTCGCTCGACGACGTGAGGATCACTCGGGCGCCCCGCAGCCGCGCGAGCTGCAGGGCGAAGATCGAGACGCCGCCGGTCCCTTGGAGGAGCACCGTGTCGCCTGCCGTGATCCCCTGCAAACAGGTCCAGGCCGTGACGCCGGCACAGGGGAGGGTGGCGGCCTCCTCGTCCGTCAGGTGCTTAGGGGTCTTCACCAAGCCTTTCTGATCGTAGATGGCCAACTCGGCCAGCGTGCCGTCCAAGGGGCCGCCGAGCGTTGAGCGCATCCGCTCCCGCGTCGGCTCGCCCGCGATCCAAGCTTGAGCGAAAATGCCGCACACCCGGTCGCCGGGGCGGACCCGGGTCACGCCGTCGCCCGTTGCTACGACCTCGCCGACGCCGTCCGAGCAGGGAATGAGCGGCAGTTTCAGCTTCGGGTTGTACTTGCCTTCGACGGTGAGGAGATCGCGATAGTTGAGGGAGGCAGCGCGCAGCCGCACCAGGGCTTGGCCCGGTCCAGGCACCGTATCCGGCCGTTCGACGATCTCCAGATGGTCCAGCCCGAAGCCGCCGCGAATCTCCACCGCGCGCACGGCGTCTAACCCTCCAGCGCTTTCCGGATCTTCTCCTGAAGCTCCCGGGCCGTGGCCTCTCCGAGCTTCTTCGTGGGCCAGCCGACCCCCAGGCCGTCGACGCCGAATTTCGGAATGATGTGGAAGTGCACGTGATGCACGGCCTGGTGCGCCTCCGTGCCGTTGTTCTGGAGAATGTTGTAGGCGGTGGCGCCGGTGGCCCTCAGTACCGCCCGGCAGAGCCGCGGCAGCACCCGGCCGATCGCCGCCGCCGACTCGTCCGAAAGCTGGTGGAGCATCGCCTTGCGCTCCTTGGGAATGACCAGCGTATGGCCGTCCGACAGCGGGCCGATGTCCAGGAACGCGAAGACGTGCTCGTCCTCGTACACCTTCCAGGAGGGGATGTCCCCCGAGAGGATCTTGTCGAAGATGGTGGGCTGGTGGTCGCTCATGGCTGCGTATTGTGGTGCTAGCCTTCCCTCCATGTCCACCACCGAACGCCAGCCCGGCTGGAACGAAACCGACAGCCGCGAGTTCATCGATTCCGGGCGCATCTTCGTGCCCGACCGCGAAGAGCAGATTGCCACGGTGCTCGATCTCATCCCGGAGATCCCCGGGCCCGGGGAGGGTCTCGTCGTCGATCTCTGTTGCGGCGCCGGACCGCTGACAGCGGCCCTGCTGGAGCGGTTCCCCCGCGCCCGCGTCCTGGCGATGGACCTCTCTCCCACGATGTTGGAGCACGTGCGGACGACCCTCGATGCGCATGGCGACCGTCTCCAGACCCGCCAGTTCGATCTCGCGGAGACTTCCTGGCGGCGCTTCTCGGAGCCGGTCCACGCCTTTGTCAGCTCTCTCGCCATCCACCATCTCGACGGCGAGGGGAAACGCAAGCTCTTCTGCGATCTCGCCGCGGCCCTGGCGCCCGGCGGCGCGGTGGTGATCGCCGACCTGGTGCTGCCGGCGTCGCCCGCCGGCCAGAATCTCGCCGCCAAAGCGTGGGACGAGGCCGTGCGCCGCCAAGCGCTGGAGATTGCCGGCGACCTCGCTCCTTATAAGATCTTCCAAGAGGAGCGTTGGAATTTCTACGCCGATGCCGATCCTGATCCCATCGATCAACCGTCTCCCCTGATCAATCAGCTCCAGTGGCTCGCGGAGGCGGGTCTCATCGGCGTCGAGGTTCACTGGATGAAGGCCGGCCACGCGATTTTCGGCGGTTTTAGCCCGCCTGTCCCAACTCGACAGGGATAGGCCCGCCCTCTCCGGTCACTGGAAGTGGCGGATTTCGGCGGCCGTAATCGGATCGATACTGAAGTAGACGTTGAACACGGCCTTCGACTTGGGGCTGCTCACCGAGAGAACGTCGAAGCTGTGGCCGTTGAGATCTACCAGATCCTGTTGCTGTGACTGGAGCCCGAGGGATCGCAGCAGAGCGTATTCTTCGCTGACGGAGACCACCTTGTACGCGGTGTCGGTCGTCTTGCCGTCGCCTGAGCGCAGGATCGAGTCGAGGATGCCATTCTCCACATACCGGTGATGGGCCGACCGCGAAGCATCTCCCAACTTGTCCGCCGCGATCATTCCGACAAAGTGAGCATGGGAGTCCAGGTAATTTTCCGCCAGCACTTTGTCAACCTGCTTGAGCGCCTTCTTGTAGTCGCCTTCCCGAAGCGCGGCGAACATCTCCTTGGTATCCGGCGGAGTCGGACTGTAGGAGTCGAGCTCCGTGGAGAGAGACCGGAGATGGCTGAAGTCGACCGAGGTGTCGTCCTTCTTGACTCGAGCGATCAGCTCGTCGAACTCCTTCTGTTTGGTCTCTGTCTTCGGCGCCTTCGGGCCGGCGTACGCGGCGGTTACACTCAGCGCCAGGATCAGCAGTCCGGCGCCGGCTTTCGCGAGCCATCCGCCGATGGAACCTTCTTGACGGTACACGTTGCCAAGCTGTGTCCAGCTCATCTCGGACCCTCCCCTTTGTTGGTACCTCTGCTATTCCTTAGAGCAACGCATGTGCCATTGAGTTCCCTCCTGGAGGTCAGGGCGGCGCGTGACCTCTTTCGCGCACAACGCGTCCTATCCAGGGTGACAAAGGGTGGTCGAAGGTCCGAGACCAGAGCGGCGAAAACCTATCCGTAGCTCTCGCGGTGAATCCGCTCGTCCGGCACGCCGAGGTTCTCCAAGGCATCCAAGGTGGTTTCCAGGAAGCGTGGCGCAGGCTCCTCGCCCTTCTCCTTGGCCGCTTGGCGCTCGAACTTGCCGACGCCGGGGCCGCAGGCAAAGATCTCGACGGCGGTGGGGTCGGGGATGAGCTCGCGGATCAGCTCCTCGGAGACCCGGCCGTTGCGGACCTCCCCGGCACCCGAGGACGGGCGGGTCTCGCGGGATAACGTGTGGACGATCCGCAGTTTGTCCGGATACTGCCGGGCGAGATCCTCGAGCTGGCGCTGGAAGATGATGTCCTCCCACGTCTTGTTGCCGTAGATCAGCGTGTGACGCAGCTTCATGTCATTGGCAAGGCAGTGCTTGAGGATGCTGAGGTTCGGCACGATCCCCGAGCCGGCGCAGATGTGGACCACGTGGTCGGTGCGTGAGTCGATGTCCGCGGGCAGGGTATAGGGACCGCCGAAACCCGTCACCACCATGCGCATGCCCGGAGTGAGACGCCACACCAGCAGCGGCGAAAGGAGAGGCGGGAACTTGGTGATGCCCGAGACGTAGCGCTCCTCCTTCACGGTGACGGCGAGCTGTCGCTCGTGGGGCGCCGAGCACAGTGAGTAGGCCCGAGCCGGCTCCTTCCTCCCCTTGAGATCCTCGAAGTACTTGCAGAACCGGTCGAGCGAGTTGAACTGCTGCGGCCGGATGGTAAGGAAGTGCCCTGGCTGATACTCCAGCCGGTCGTTGCCGGTGAACAGGACGACCGTCGCGGAATCCGGAGTCTCCCGAATCACCTCGGCGACCATCACCTCCAGCTCCTTGATCCGCGGTCGGGGAGCGGTCTCCGGATCGACCAGATTACGGCTCTTCAGGGGCTCGGCCATGGGCGTCGACTCCATTCAGAGAGACCGTCTTTTAGAAGGCTCTCCACAGAATACTACAGGTGGTTGCGGCGGGCAGAGGGGAAGAGGCGACTGCTCCCGGGTCCAGGACGCCTCTGACTCTTGACAAACTCGGGAGGTATCTACACGCTATATCTATGGCAACCGCAAAGCTTTTCCAGCATGGTGGCAGCCGGGCAGTCCGGTTGCTCAAGGACTTTCGCTTCGAGGGGTCGGAAGTGGAGATTGAAAAGCGTGGCGAGGAGGTGGTGTTAAGATCTCGGCCGAAGCCCCAACTCCAGACCCTTGCCGATGTCGCGCGCTTCATGCACGAGAATTTCCCTGAAGCACGAGACTTTCCGGACCGTGAGCAGCCACTGAGGCCCCAGATTCGAGACCTCAAGCTCGATTAGGGCAGCCTTTGAAGTAGAACTTAGCGCGCTATCGCGCGCGAACCTTAATTGCGTGACAGTTCGGGTGTGGGCGTAGTGTCCGCGGCGTGCCGCAAGAGCTGAGGTTTTGCTTCTCGACGTATCCCTCGTCGTCGGGGAAGATACTGGCCGGTCCGCTGTGTTACGTATGGCGGAGTGGTTGTCATGTCCAG
>DASYJD010000014.1:0-51668 GCA_035996875.1 Thermoanaerobaculia bacterium | reverse complement strand
GTCAACACACCCAAGCCGATCAAGTCTGTCAGTCGAGTACCTTTCGGCAGTGTCGCTGCTTTCCGTGCCATGACGCCTCCTTCCTATCGGAAGAAGGATACCAAATATCGTCTTAAGCGAACGGTATTGGGGTTAGCCGGGATCAGCCGCCGACGCCCGCACCGCCGGCGTGGATGCCGCCTTCGGTCTGCTCCCAGGGATCGAGGGCTTCGGCCAGCTCCGCCGCGGGCAGCACCTGCTTCTCGATGCAAAGCTCGCGCACCGTCTTGCCGGTCTTCACCGACTCCTTGGCGATCTCGGCGGCGGCGTCATAGCCGATCCTCGGCACCAGCGAGGTCACCATGGCGAGCGATTTCTCCACCAGCTCCTCGCAGCGCTCGCGGTTGGCCTGAAGGCCATCCACGCACTTCTCCGCCAACAGCTTCGCGGAGTTGGCCAGGATCTCGATCGACTGCAGCAGGTTGTAAGCGATGACCGGCATCATCACGTTGAGCTCGAAGTTGCCGCCCATGCCGCAGAGCGTGATCGTCGTGTCGTTGCCCACCACCTGAGCGGCCACCATCAGTACCGCTTCGGGGATGACCGGGTTGACCTTGCCGGGCATGATCGAGCTGCCCGGCTGGAGGCTGGGAATGGAGATCTCACCGATGCCGCAGCGCGGGCCGGACGCCAGCCAGCGGATGTCGTTAGCGATCTTGGTCAGCGAGGTGGCGATCGTTTTGAGGGCGCCCGAGGTTTCCACGGCGGCGTCCTTGGCCGCCATGGCCTCGAATCGGTTGGGCGCCGGCACGAAGGGGCAGCCGGTGCGCTTGGCGAGGCGGGCGATGACCTTGGGCGCGAAATCCGGGTGGGCGTTCAACCCTGTGCCCACGGCCGTGCCGCCCAGGGGCAGCTCAGCGAGACGGGGCTTGACGGCCGCTAGGCGGGCAAGGCCGTTCCTCGCCTGCTGGGCATAGCCGGAGAGCTCCTGGCCGAGGCGCACCGGCACGGCGTCCTGGAGATGGGTGCGGCCAATCTTCACCACCTTGTCGAGCTCCACGGCCTTGCGGTGGAGAGATTCGGCGAGGCGATCGAGGGCCGGCTCCAGCTCCTTGACGATGGCGAGATAGGCCGAGACGTGGATCGCGCTGGGGATGACGTCGTTGCTCGACTGCCCGTTGTTGACGTGATCGTTGGGGTGGACGGGCTTCTTGCTGCCGATCACGCCGCCGAGGATCTCGATGGCGCGGTTGGAGATCACCTCGTTGACGTTCATGTTGGTCGAGGTGGCCGAGCCGGTCTGGAAGATGTCGAGGGGAAATTGCCCGTCGAGCTTGCCCTCGGCGATCTCCTCCGCCGCCTGGCGAATGGCCTTGGCGACCTCCGCCGGCACCGTCCCGAGCTCCTCGTTGACGAGCGCGGCCTCGCCCTTGATCATCGCCACGGCGGCGATGAACCCCGCCGGCAGGGTCAACCCCGAGATGGGGAAATTCCGCCGCGCCCGCTCCGTCTGGGCGCCGTAATAAGCCCCGGCCGGCACTTCGATCTCGCCGAGGCTGTCCTTCTCGATTCGGGTATCCGACATTGAGTTCTCCTGGTAGGAAGGCTTGGGGGACTGCCAGGTCCCCCGCTATCTTACCGAGACCCGGGCCCGTGCAACATCCGGGTGTCCGCCGCATCGGTCGTCAGGCAGTAGCGGCCCAGGCTGACGACGCTCGATACCACGGTCGCGACCAGGAAGATCGCGAGCAGAGCGCCGGCGAGCAGGCGCAACGGCCGGGAGAACCGCCGGGGGGAGGCGGTGAAGTCCGCGGGGCTTTCGAGGAGGCCGATGGGATTGACACGGGGCGGTTCCATGGGACCATGGTAGCCGAAGACGAACGAGGCGCCGGAGATCCTCGGCGGAGATCCCGGCGAATAAGGGAGACGACATGGCTGAGACCGAGGAAGACGACACGACCGAGGAAGAAACGGATGAGGAGGCTCATTCACGCTTCATCGCCGAGACCATTGAGGGAGGGCGCGTCTGTGGGCTCTCCACTCAGGACGGTTTCCTGGCCTGCGAGTCGGACGAAGCGGAGGGTCGGGCCGTCCTCCCATTCTGGTCCGACGCGGACGAGGCACGAACGGCTCAGCCCGAGGTCGAAAGCTCGGAAGTCGACTCCATCGAGCTGTTCGACTTCCTCTTCCGCTGGCTCCCCGGCATGGAGGACGACGACGTCCTGGTGGGAACCAACTGGACGGAGGATCTGGAGGGCAAGGAGGTCGAGCCCCTCACCCTGCAGGACGAGATCCTCGACGCCATGTCCGACGATATGAGGATCTCGTATCTCGACCGACTGGCGCGAGAAGTCCGCGACGCCGGGGACGCTGGAGAAGATTCCCCGGAGCCGGAGTAGTGGCTGTTTACCCGTCGCTTTTCCCCTTCAACAGCTTCAACACCTGCCCTTCGAGCTGCCCCAGGCCCGTCGGATCGTCGTCGTCCGAGCTATTCGGCCGGCCGCCTTTGGCGATCCCCAGACTCTGGGTCAGGCTCCCCTCCAGGTAGGACTCGATCACCAGCGGGTGAACGTAGAACTTGCGGCAGATGGCCGGCCGGTTCCCGAGCGACGAGGAGACCTGCTTGATGGCCTCCACCACGGCCTGGCCAGCCTCCTTCTCCGTTTCGCAGGGGCCGAGCTCCAGGAGCGCCGAGAGGGCGAGCACGGTGCCGCCCCAGGTGCGGAAGTCCTTGGCGCTGAAGTCCTCGCCGGTGGTCGCCCGCAGATAGTCGTTGACGTCCTCGGAGCTGATGCTCTGGCGGTCGCCGTCCTCGTCGAGATATTGGAAGAGCTTCTGCCCCGGCAGATCGCGGACCTGCCGGACGATGCGGGCCAGGCGGCGGTCGTGGATTTCCACCTCGTGGTCCTTGCCGCTCTTGCCGCGGAACTCGAAGTGCAGGGTCGAGCCGGAAATGTCCACGTGCCTGTTGCGCAGGGTCGTGAGCCCAAAGGAGTTGTTCTGCTTGGCGTATTCGGGATTGCCGACGCGGATCAACGTCGTCTCGAGGAGCTTCACCACTGCGGCGACGACCTTCTCCCGCGGCAGGCCGCGCAACGAGAGATCCTGGTCCACCCGCTCGCGGATCCGCGGCAGGGTCTCGCCGAAGGCGATCATGCGCCCGAACTTGGTCTCGTCGCGGACGCTGCGCCAGTCGGCGTGATAGCGGTACTGCTTGCGGCCCCGGGCGTCGCGGCCGGTGGCCTGAAGGTGGCCGTTGGCCCGCGGGCAGATCCAGACGTCCGTCCAGGCGGGTGGGATCGCCAGCTTCTTGATGCGCTCGACCACCTTGGGATCCTTGACTGCCTGCCCCTGCGGATCGAGAAAGGAGAAGCCCTTGCCGCTCTTGCGGCGGCGGATGCCGGGCTCGTCGTCGGTAACGTAACGCAGGCCCGCGGCCTTGGCGCTCTCCACCGGGTCCACGAATACGGCGACGGTTAGTCCCGAGTCCAGCGTTTCATCGTCCTCGACGTCGATCGGTTGAATGGCAGTGGACATAGTCACCTTTGCTGGCCGACGCAGCCTGGATTGCAAGAATTACAGAGATGCCCCTCGCAGCTGCGGCCGCCGATTCTGATCGGCGGTGCAACCGCTTCCTCCCCCATTGCATCGCGCGTGCCGGGCTCCAGGAATGGCATGCAATCTGCACTTGGCGTGGATCATTCATCCGGCGGAGCCTTGACGTCGAGCGACACGTCTCGCGTACCGCCCGATTTGTGATCTCGGCATGCAGGTTTCGCTGGACCTCTCGGCTCGCTTGCGTTGCGGCGGCAAGCCATCTATAAATACGCGCCTCTCCGGCAGGCCCCAGGCCCCGCAGCGACGACAAGAGCGATGGAGAACGCATCATGCCCCTCGAAACATCCCAGAGACCGCTCCCCGGGGCACCCCACGACGAGCTCGTCGGCGCCCTCGGTCCCGGCGTCGTGCTCCTCGGCTCCGGCGGCGAAGTGCGCTTCGCCGATCCGCGCGCCCTGGAGCTGCTGGGTTGCGAGGACGGCTTCGAGCTCGAGCGCCTGTGGGCCGAGCTGAAGCCGCGGCTGGAGGATGCCGGGCTGGTCTGGGACGGCGCCGGCGGCGGCGCTCCCTCGGCCGCCCTCGACCTACCGGTGCCGTCACCGGCGGAGACGGCAGAAACCGGCGAGGCCGCGCCGCGCCGCCTGCTCTTCGACCTGCGCCGCGATCCGCAGGGCGGCGGCGTGCTCCTCGTCCAGGATCTGGGCTCGCTCGCGGGCCTCGCGACCGATCTGCGCCTGACCTCGCAGATGCGGTCCGTCGCCCAGATCTCGCCTGCCGTGGCCCACGACCTGCGGGCGCCCATCAACGCCATGGTCTTCAACCTGGAGATCCTCAAGGAGACCATCGCCTCGGGACGGGCGGCGGACCCCGGGAGCCGCGACAAGCTGCTGCGCTACGTTAACGTGCTCAAGGAAGAGCTCAGCCGCCTGCACCGCGGCATGGAGATCTTCCTCGCCCACATCTCGCCGCGCGGCGACCGGCAGGAGACGCTCGATCTGCGCGAGTTGGCCGAGGAGCTGGCGGCATTGCTGGTAGGACCGGCGCGCAAGCAACAGGCGCGGGTGGAGACGGAGCTTCCGCCGGAGCCGGTGCCGGTGGACGGCAACCGCTTCCTCCTCCGGCAGGCGTTCCTCCACTTGGCGCTGGCCGCGCTGGCCGGCGTGCCGAAGCAGGGCACACTGCAGGTGAGCCTGGAGCGGGAGGACGGCCATGCACGGCTCCGGTTGCATGGCGCCGCCGGACCGGACAGCCCGGCCGCGGCCACCGAAACGAATGTCGAGCCAGGACCCGGGTTCGATCTCCGCCTCTCGCCCGAGGGCGCCATCGCCCAGCTCTGGGCGGCCCGTTCGATCCTCGCGGCCCACGGCGGCGAAGTGCGCGAGGTGGGGCCGGCGGGGATCTCCGCGGCCGGACCGATGCAGGCGTATGAGATAGACTTGGCGCTTGCCGGCAACCCGCAGCTCGTGAACAAGGAGTGAGTAGAAGATGCCACACGCTCTCGCGGTCGACGACGATCCCAATTTCCTTTCAGCTCTCGCCGAGCTGATCGAGGGACAGGGCTTCACCACCAACGTGGCCTGCACGCTGCGCGACGCGCGCGCCCAGGTCAGCCACCGCACACCGGACGTGGCGCTGGTCGACCTCTATCTTCCCGACGGCAGCGGCATCGACCTGCTCAAGGATCTCGAGCTCGGAGCCTCCACCGAGGTAGTGCTGATGACCGGCCACGCCGACGTCGAGAGCGCCGTCCAGGCCTTGCGGCTGGGCGCCAGCGACTACCTCACCAAGCCGCTGGACATTGGCCGGCTGAAGAGCATCCTGGCCAACGTCGCGAGCGTCCAGCCCGCGGCGCAGACGCAGAGCCAGCCGGCCGAGGCGCCGGAAGTGGGGCGGCTGGGCCTGCTGCTGGGAGCCTCAGCGCCCATGCAGGCGCTCTACGAGATGCTCAACCGGGTGGCCCCCACCGACGCCTCCGTGTTCCTGGTCGGCGAGAGCGGCACCGGCAAAGACCTGGCGGCCCAGACCCTCCACATGCTGTCGCGGCGGAGCAAGGCGCCGTTCCTGCCCCTCAACTGTGGCGCCATCTCCCCCACCCTGATCGAGAGCGAGCTCTTCGGCCACGAGCGCGGCAGCTTCACCGGCGCGGCGCGGCGGCACAAGGGCTACTTCGAACGGGCTCACATGGGCACCTTGTTCCTCGACGAGATCACCGAGATGCCCATCGAGCTGCAGGTCAAGCTGCTGCGGGTGCTGGAGACCGGCCAGGTGGTGCGCATCGGCGGCGACCAGCCAGCCGAGGTGGACGTGCGGGTGATCGCCGCCTCCAACCGCGATCCCCAAAAGGCGGTCAACGACGGCAAGCTGCGCGAGGATCTGCTCTACCGGCTGCAGGTGTTCCCCATCCAGATGCCCCCTCTGCGCGAACGCGCCGAGGACGTGCAGCTCCTGGCCGACTACTTCCTGGGCCAGCTCAACGAGCGCCAAGGCACAGACAAGGTGTTCACCGAGGACTCCCTGGACCGCTTGCGTACCCACTCCTGGCCGGGCAACGTGCGCGAGCTCAAGAATGTCGCCCACCGGGCCTTCATCATGGCCGACCACGAGATTACGCCGCGTTGCCTGCCGCGGGAGGTGGGCGGCGACTTCAGCAGCATCCGCAGCCTCAACTTCCAGGTAGGCACCTCCATCGAGGAAGTCGAGCGGCGGCTGATCATGGCCACCCTGGACGCCCACGGTGGCAACAAGCGCAAGACGGCCGACATCTTGGGAGTCAGCCTGAAGACCCTGTACAATCGGCTCAACACCTACCGGGAGCCCTAGCAGCGGTCCCGGTAGAGGTGGACGGCAAGGATGAGATAGGGTTCCCTCTTGAGGAGCCAGGCGGGAGGTTGTATACTCCCCCCTCGTCCGACAACTCATTGCGAGACTTGAATAGGAGACCGTGGCACAAATTCTGCTTCAAAGCGACTCTGTACGCGTGGAACTGAATGCCGCGGACCCCGAGGGAATCGACAGTGAGGAATGGGATCAAGAACTGGACGCTGCTGCAGGTATCGGCCTTCTGTCTTGTGCTGGTACTCGCTCTGCTGTCGGGTGCATGCAGCACGGCCCAGCCGGTCAAGGAACAACCGGCCGACGACGCGTCCATCACTACGAAGGTGAAGGCGAGGCTGGCAACGGACGGCGACATCAATCCGTTCAACATCAACGTGGACACCAACGAGGGCGTCGTGACGCTCCAAGGGCGTGTCAAAAAGGCCGAGACCCGGACGAAAGCCGAGCGCTATGCGCGGGAGACCGGCGGCGTAAAGAAGGTTATCAACCTGGTCAAAGTGGGCGACAACCGTTGAACGTCGCCCTGTCGTCTTACTTCAGTTCCATTTAACAAGGGAGAAAACAAAATGAAGAAGCTGTCCATTCACCTTTCGCTTCTGTGTCTGCTGGCCCTGCTGCTGGTCCCCTTCGCCGGTTGCAAGAAGGACGAGGAGCCGGCTGAGGAGACTCCGGCCGCCACGTCCGAGAGCACCACGATGGAGACATCGACCTCCACCACGACCATGACCACGGAGACCACACCGCCCGCCAGCAGTGACATGGCTCCCCCGGCGACCTCGGACGCCACCACCCCGCCGGCCGGCAAGTAAGCCGATCGCAACGGAGTCAAGAGTTTTTCGGGGCGCTCGGCTCAAGTCGAGCGCCCTTTCTTTTTATCCAGTGAAAGCGTTTCTCTACGACGCCGGCCTGAAGACTTCCTCGAGAAACCGGCCGGCCTCGGCCCGGAACTCGCTGGTCCACTCGTGACCGCCCTCGAAGACGAAGGGGCGGAGGTCGATCCCCTTTTTCCTCAGCAGTTCGACGTCGTGCTCCATCTTGGCCGCGTCATACCACTCCTCGCTGGAGCCTCGGCCCAGGAGCACCGGGGGAAAGTGGGACAGGTCGCGGGGCTCGAGCTCCGGAGGCACGTCGCCGCCCAGCACGACCACCCCGAGGCAGGCGTGGCCCGAGCCGGCCGCCGCCCGGTAGGCCATAGCGGCCCCCTGGGAGAAGCCGAGATAGGCGAGCCGCTGCGAGACGGGCACCTCGCGCCTCACCTCCGCCACCACGCTCGCCGCGTACCGGAGATTGTCCTCGATGGCATGCTCCCGCTGCTCGCGGGTCATCCAGCTTGCAATGACTTCTCCTGCCCGGTTGTAAAAAGGGTGAAGCGCCTGCACCGCACAGAGCACCCAACGGTTGGCGCCGGGGAGCCGGCGAAGCTGCTCCATATGGAGGTCGGCGTTCTCGCCGTAGCCATGGAACCCCACCACCAGCGGGCAACCCTCCGGATCGGCCGGAGCCTCCAGCAGGTAGCGGCCGTGGACGAGAGCCGCGATCGAGCGCTCGCTCATGCCCGCCGTCTTTCGGCGCGGAGCCGCAAGGGAGCCGCCAGGTCGCGCACCCGGTCTTCGAGGAGCAGGGGCAACTCAGGGTCATTGCCCTTCTCCTCCACCAAGCGTACCAGGGCGCTGCCCACTACCACGCCGTTGGCGATCTCGCCCACCGCCTCCACCTGCTCGGGAGTCGAGATGCCGAAGCCCACGGCGAGGGGCAGGCCGAGCCGCTTGCGGAGCTTCTTGACATCCCGCACCAGGTCCGACGGCAACGCCGCGCGCTCGCCCGTCACGCCGGTGCGCGAAACGTAGTAGACGAAACCCGAGGAGGCCGCGGCCACTCTTTCGACGCGCTCCTTGGTGCTGGTGGGAGCGAGCAGGAAGATGGTGTCCACCCCCTGAGCCCGCATGGCGGGGATGAAATCCCGCTCGCCTTCCTCCGGCGGCAGGTCGACGCAGAGCACGCCATCGACTCCCGAGGACGCCGCCTGTTCGGCGAAGCGCTCGACGCCGCGGGCGTGGATGGGATTGAAATAGGTGAAGAGGACGATGGGAATGCCCAGCTTGTCGCGGTGCCGGGCGACGACCTGCAGGATGGCCGAGAGCTTGGTGCCGGCCGCCAGGGCGCGGACGGCGGCCCGCTGGTTCACCGGCCCGTCGGCAATGGGATCCGAGAACGGCACGCCCAGCTCGATGATGTCCGCGCCGCCGGCGGCCAGCGCGTCGAGGTGGGCGGCGGTGGCCCCCAGGTTGGGATCGCCCGCCATGAGGAACGGAATGAAAGCCGCCCGGTTCTCCCGGGCGCAGCTCTGGAAGACCTCGTCGATGGCGCTCATCGTCCCCTCCGCGCGGCCGCGGCCGCGAAAGACTCCACCGTTCCATCCTCTCCACCACTTTCCTGGCCGGCATGCTCGCGGTCGTAGGCGATGACCGACTCCACGTCCTTGTCGCCGCGCCCCGACAGACTGACCAGGACGATGCGCTTGCGCGACAGCCGCGGTGCCCGCTTCACCACCTCGGCGATGGCGTGCGCGGACTCCAGGGCGGGGAGGATTCCCTCCGTTCGCGCGAGAAGATGGAAGGCGGCGATCGCCTCCGCATCGGTGGCCGAGCTGTACTCCACACGCCGCGCGTCGTGAAGCCAGACATGCTCCGGTCCGATGGCCGGGTAGTCGAGGCCGGCGGAGACCGAGTGAGTGGTGGAGATCTGCCCCTCCTCGTCCTGGAGCACGAAGGTACGGGTGCCATGGAGAACGCCCAGGGCTCCCCCCGCGAAACGGGCTGCGTGCTCGCCAATGGCGGGACCCCGGCCGCCGGCCTCGACGCCGATCATCCGCACCCGCATGTCCTGAAGGAAGGCGGTAAAGAGACCGATCGAGTTGCTGCCGCCGCCGACGCAGGCGACGGCGAGGTCCGGCGCCTCGGTGCCGGCCTGGCGCTTGAGCTGGAGGCGCGCCTCCTCGCCGATGACCTTGTGGAAGTCACGCACCATGCGGGGGAAGGGATCGGGTCCCAGCACCGAGCCCAGCACATAGTGGGTGGTGCCGACGTTGGTGACCCAGTCGCGCAGCGCCTCGTTGATGGCGTCCTTGAGCGTGCAGCTTCCGGAGTCGACCGGCACGACCTCGGCGCCCAGCAGGCGCATGCGGTCGACGTTCAGCCGCTGGCGGCGCATGTCCTCGCTGCCCATGTAGACGGTGCAGGACAGCCCCAGGACGGCGGCGGCCGTGGCGGTGGCGACGCCATGCTGGCCGGCGCCCGTCTCGGCGATCACCCGCTCCTTCTCCATCAGCTTGGTGAGCAGGCACTGGCCGAGGGCGTTGTTGATCTTGTGGGCGCCGGTGTGGAGCAGATCCTCGCGCTTGAGGAAGATGCGGGCGCCGCCCAGCTCCTCCGACAAGCGCTCGGCGAAGTAGAGCGGCGTCGGCCGGCCGGCAAAGTCGTTGAGCAGGGCCGTCAGCTCGCGGCGAAAGGCGCGGGAGCGTTGCGCCTTGTCGTAAAAGCGGGTCAGCTCGGCCAGGGGCGCCATCAGCGTCTCCGGGACGAAACGTCCGCCATAGGGGCCGAAGTAACCCTCCGGGCTAGGAAGGGGTTTGGGTCTCGCCATGCCTCACCTCCTGAAAGAGCCGTCGCAGCAGCTCGAGATCCTTGCTTCCTGGCCGCGATTCCACCCGCGAGCAGACGTCAATCGCAAAGGGACGCACGCTCTCGACCGCCCGCCGCGCGTTATCCGGTCCCAGGCCGCCAGCCAGGAAGAGCCGTCGGCCAGCCGAACCCGCAGCGGCCGAACCGGCCTTTTCATAGTCCCAGGCCTCTCCCGTCCCACCGTAGAGCGTGTCATGGGGAGCGTCGACCAGAATCCCCCACACCGCATCCCAGGCCGCGAGCTCATCGTCCCCGGGCAACCCGCGGAAGGCCTTGATGGCGCGCCCGGCGAAAGGGACCACGAAGCCGGGCTCCTCGTCACCATGAAATTGCAGCAGATCCAGACCCAGGCTCCCATCGATCGACTCCACCTCGGCGCGGGTGGCGTTGACGAACACACCCACCAGCGGCACCTTTCGGGAGCTGCCACGCACGGCGTCGGCAATGGCGCGAGCTCGTCCGGGCTCAACGTACCTGGGGCTTGCCCGGTAAAAGTTTAACCCCAGGTAGTCTGCGCCCAATTCCAGCGCCGCCAGGGCATCGGCGGGATCGGTGATGCCGCAAACTTTGACCTTGACCGGGTAGCCGTCCGCCACGTCAGGCCTCCGGCCCCAGAAGCTCGCGGAGCTTGGCGGCGGGATCGGGCGCGAGGAGAAGCGTCTCGCCGATCAGGAATGCGTCGAAGCCGCTTTCACGAAGGAGGAGCACGTCGAGAGCGTCGCGAATGCCGCTCTCCGCAACCTTCACCGCTTCGGCCGGCAGGCCGGCGAGCAGCGAGATCGAATTCTGGAGGTCGACGTCGAACGTCCGCAGGTTGCGGTTGTTGATGCCCACGATCTCCCAGGGCTCGCCGCCCAGCTTGGCGATGTCATCCGCGTCGTGGGTCTCCACCAGGGGGACGAGGCCAAGGCCCCGGGCGAGGCGGGCGTAGTGCGCCATTTCGGAGGGCTCGTAGAGAGCGGCGATGAGCAGGATCGAGTCCGCTCCGGCGTCGTGCGCCCAGAGGAGCTGCACCGGATCGACGATGAAATCCTTGGCGATCGCGGGAAGCCCCGACGCCTGGCGGCAGGCGGCCAGCAGGTCATAGCCGCCGTGGAAGAAGTCGGGCTCTACGACTACGGAGAGACAGGAGGCGCCATGTTCGGCGTAGGTTCGGGCCTGGGCGACCGGGTCCACCCGGCCGTGCAGAGAGCCGAGACGGGGCGAGCCCATCTTCACCTCGGCGATGATCGCGGGAGGTCCAGATCGCCGCCGAGCCCGCAGAGCCGCCAGGAAGGCGTTGTCGGACGGCGTGCGTGGAGGGCCTTCGGCCCAGCCGGAGGCGTCCGCCGCACCTGTCTCCGCGACGCGCTCACGGCGGCGCGCGGTGATGCGCAGCAGGATATCTGGAGGGCTCGGCGGGCTCATCCGGCGAAGCTCCGCAGCTCTTCGAGCTTCTCGGCCGCGGCGCCCGAGGCCAGGGTGGCGCGGGCCTTCTCCACTCCCTCCTCCAGCGTGGTCGCGACGCCCCCCACGTAGAGTGCGGCGCCGGCGTTGAGGGCTGTAACGTCGAAGAGAGCTCCGGCGTCCTCCCCATCGAAAACACGACGCACGGCGGCGGCGTTCTCCTCCGGCGTGCCGCCGGCGAGCTCCTCCAAGCGGGCTCGTCGCAGGCCGAAGCGCTCGGGCTCGAGATCGTAGATCCGCACCTCGCCGTCCCGCACCTCGGCCACTCGCGTGCGGCCCGTGGTGGTGATCTCGTCCAGGCCGTCGCCGTGGACCACCAAGGCGTGCACGGCCCCGAGGTCGCGCAGCACGTAGCCGATGGGCTCCACCAGGCTCTCCATGTAGACGCCCATGAGCTGGCGGCGGGCGCCGGCCGGATTGGTCAGCGGCCCCAGGAGGTTGAAGATGGTGCGCAGACCCAGCTCGCGGCGCACCGGCATCACCTCCCGCATGGCGGGATGGAGGAGCGGTGCGAAAAGGAAGGTGATGCCCACGGCGTCCAGGGTGCGGCCGGCAGTCTCGGGGTCGATCTCGATCTTCACCCCAAGGGCGGCCAGCACGTCGGCGCTGCCGGAGCGGCTGGAGACCGAACGGTTGCCGTGCTTTGCCACCGCCGCGCCCGCCGCCGCCGCCACCAGGGCCGCGGCGGTCGAGATGTTGAAGGTGCCGCGGCCGTCCCCACCCGTGCCGCAGGTATCCACCAGCTCCTGCCGCTGGTGGGGAATGGAAATGGACCGCCGGCGCATGGCCGCCGCGGCGCCGGAGATCTCCGCCACCGCCTCACCTTTCATGCGCAGGGCGACGAGGAGCGCCGCCTTCATCGTCTCGCTCACCTGGCCGTCCATGAGCTGGCCGAAGAGATCCTCGGTCTCCTCCCGCGTCAGGTGATCGCCGGCGGTGACGCGCACCAGCGCCGAACGGACGTCAATGGCCATTGCACATCTCGAGGAAGTTGGCGAGCAGCCGCGGCCCAGAGCTGGTGAGCACCGACTCGGGATGGAACTGCACGCCCCAGAGGGGGAGATCGCGGTGACGCATGCCCATGAGGGTGCCGTCGTCGGCCCAGGCCAGGGGCTCCAGCTCCGCCGGCAGGGTGCCCTCTTTCACCTCGAGGCTGTGATAGCGGGTGGCCTGGAACGGGTTGGGAAGGCCGGCGAAAACGCCCTGGTCGCCGTGGCGCACGGGCGATGTCTTGCCGTGCATGAGCCGCGGCGCGCGGTCGACCGTGGCGCCGAAGGCGACTCCCAGGGCCTGGTGGCCGAGGCAGACCCCCAGGAGGGGAATGCGGGTCCGGCTGCGCAGGAGGTCGATACACACGCCCGCGTCCTCCGGGCGGCCGGGGCCGGGCGACAGGACGATGCCCGCGGGCTTGCGGGCCAGCATTTTCTCAGCGCTCTCGGCGTCGTTGCGCAGGACTTCCACCTTCGCCCCCGCCGTCGCCAGCAACTGGACGAGGTTGTAGGTGAAGGAATCGTAATTGTCGACCATGAGGATCACAGGGTTTCCTCCAGCTCTTCGGCCAGCGCCACCGCGGAAAGCAGCGCCGCCGCCTTGTTCTCCGTCTCCTTCGCCTCGGACGCGGGGTCGGAGTCGGCCACGATGCCCGCTCCGGCGGTGATCGACGTCTCGTTCTCCTGCACGACCAGGGTGCGGATGGCGATGCAGGTGTCCAGGTCTCCCGAGTAGGAGAGGTAACCCACGGCCCCGGCGTAGGGACCCCGGGCCTCCGGCTCCAGGTCGTCGATGATCTCCATGGCCCGGATCTTGGGCGCGCCCGACACGGTGCCGGCCGGGAAGCAGGCGAGCAGGGCGTCCAGCCCATCGCAGCCGGTGGCGAGCTCGCCCTCGACGCTCGAAACGAGGTGCATGACGTGGCTGTAGTTCTCGACCTCCATGAACGTCGGCACCCGCACGCTCCCCGGCGCCGCCACGCGGCCCAGATCGTTGCGCCCGAGGTCCACCAGCATCACATGCTCGGCCCGCTCCTTGGGATCGGCCAGCAGGTCGGCCGCCAGCCTGCGGTCGCCCTCGGCGTCCATTCCTCGGGGGCGGGTGCCGGCGATGGGCCGCGTCTCGATGTGCCGTCCCTGCTTGCGCACCAGCATCTCGGGCGAGGCTCCCACCAGCGAGACCTCGGGCACCTCGAACAGCACCATGTAGGGGCTCGGGTTGACCATGCGCAACGCGCGGTAGAGAGCCAGAGGCTCGATGCGCCGCGGCACCTTCCAACGGCGGGCGAGCACCACCTGGAAGATGTCGCCGGCGGCGATGTGCTCCTTCGCCTTCACCACGGCCGCGCGGAAGCTGGCGTCATCGAGGCTGGGCGGCCCGGTCGCCACCGGCTTGACGGCGTAGCCCGGCATGGCGACGCCGCCGCCGCCGGACTCCTTGGTCAGCAGCCGCGACAATCGGGCGAGCTGACGCTCGGCGTCCGCCACGTCCAGCTCGCCCTCGATCTCGTTGGCCACGGCGAGCACCCGCTGGCGCGCGTGGTCGAAGACGACCAGGGTGTCGAAGCGGGCGAGGACGGCGACGGGGAGATCGAAGGGATCGGGAGGGCGGTTCGGCAGGTGCTCGACCATGCGGAAGAGGTCGTAGCCGAAGTAGCCCACGAGGCCGCCGGTGAACGGTATGGGGCCGGGCTCGGCGACGATCTCGCCGACCACCTCGCGCAGGGCCGCCAGCGGCTCGCCGGGGAGGTTTTCGCGCTTGCCGCCGCGCTCCACCTCCAGGCGGTCGGGGTAGAGGCGGTAGATCGACCGCGGCGCGGCCCCCAGGAAGCTGAAGCGGGAGACCCGCTCGCCGCCGGTGACGCTCTCGAGCAGAAAGCGGTGGGGGGAGAGAGAGGACAGCCGGCGGTAGACGGCGAGCGGCGTCAGGCTATCCGCCAGAAACTCGCGGACATGGGGGACGGCACGGCGCGGCCGGCGCGAAGCGGTAGACGATGACATTGAAATCAATCCTCCAAAAGACAAAAAATGTTCGCGCTTCTCCCTATGAGTGCACCGGACGAGCAAAACCGTGGCGCCGCAACAGCTCTTCTCCAACTTCGGACGGCTCGACCCCGCTCGCCAGGAGCAGCACCAACAGGTGATAGAGGAGGTCTGCGGCCTCTCCAATCAACGCTTTGCGCCGCTCTCCCCCCTCATTGTCCCCCCTCGCCTCCAGCGAAACGGCGGCGAGAGCTGCCTCGACGCCCTCCTCCCCCACCTTCTGGGCGATGCGCTCGATCCCTTGAGAGAGCAGCCGTGCCGTATAGCTCGTCCCGGGATCGGCGCCTTGTCTGGATTCGATTACCGCCGCGAGCCACCCCAGCTCCAGCCCGGCCGGATTGGACCCAATATCGGGCTCGAAGCAGGTGCGGGTGCCACGATGACAGGCAGGGCCGGCGGGAAGGACCCGCACCAGCAGCGAGTCGGCGTCGCAGTCCGCCGTCATCTCCACCACCTGGAGGACGTTGCCCGAGGTCTCGCCCTTGCGCCACAGGGACTGGCGGGAGCGGCTCCAAAAGTGGGCCTGACCGGTCGACAGCGTCAGCTCCACAGCCTCGCGGTTGGCGAAGGCCTGCATGAGCACGGCGCCCGAGTTGACGTCCTGGACGACGACGGGAATCAGGCCGCGGTCGTCGTAGCGCAGGGCGGCGGGATCGACGCTCATTCCTGCTCCTTCCGTACCGGAAATCCGGATTCAGCGATCGCCTGCTTCACGTCGCCCACGGTCCACGCTCCCTGGTGGAAGATGGAGGCGGCGAGGACGGCGGCGGCACCGGCTGCAAGAGCCGCCACCAGATGCTCGGGAGCGCCGGCGCCGCCCGAGGCGATCACCGGCACGGGCACGGCTGCCGCCACCTGGGCGATGAGGTCGAGGTCGTAGCCACCCTGGGTGCCGTCGCGGTCGATGCTGGTGAGCAGGATCTCGCCCGCTCCGCGGTCGATGCCCTCGCGGATCCACGCCAGGGCGTCGCGGCCCGTGGCATGGCGGCCGCCGCGGGTGACCACCTCCCAGCCGTGCTCATCGTTCCTGCGAGCGTCTACCGAGAGGACGACGCACTGGCTGCCGAAGCGGCGGGCCAGCTCATCCACCAGATCCGGGCGCTCGACGGCGGCGGAGTTGATCCCCACCTTGTCGGCGCCGGAGCGCAGGAGGCGCCGGGCGTCCGCCTCGCCGCGCACGCCGCCGCCTACGGTGAGAGGAATAAAGACCTGCTCCGCCGTGCGCCGCACCCACTCGACGTCCGTATCGCGATCCTCGGGAGCGGCGGTGATGTCGAGAAAGACGATCTCGTCCGCCCCCTGTTGCGCATAGCGCAGGGCCGACTCGGCAGGGTCTCCCTGGTCGGTAAGGTTCTGAAACCGCACGCCCTTGACCACCCGGCCGGCGCGCACGTCGAGACAGGGGATGACCCGCCGGGCGAGGCCGGACGGCCCTTGTTCTTCTAGGTGCATGCCGCCAGCGCCTCCTCGACGGTGAAGGCGCCTTCGTAGAGGGCCCGGCCGACGATGACGCCGCCGACTTCCGGCAACGTCCGCGCCGCTTCGAGGTCGGCCAGGGAGTGGACACCGCCCGAGACGAGCGCCGGGATGCCCGTCGCCCGGCCGACGCGGCGGGCGAGGTCGAAGTTGGGGCCGGTCATCATGCCGTCCCGCTCCACGTCGGTCACCAGGACGGCCGGGCACGGCATGCCCATGAGATGGCCGCAGATCTCGCCCAGGGAATGAGGCGCGCCCTCTTTCCAGCCGGCGATCCGAACTTCGCCCCGCTCCACGTCCAGCGCCGGAATGAGACGGCCCGGGCGCCCCAGGGCCAAGCGGCGAAAGCCTTCGACATCGCGGGCCACCAGCGAGCCGATCACCACCCGGTCGCACCCTGCCGTCAGGGCCCAGTCGATCGCCTCGCGGTTCCGCAGTCCACCGCCGAGTTGGATCTTGATCTTCAGGGCCGTCATCCTCACGATCAGCTCACGTTGGGGCACCTCGCCCAGGGCGGCGTCGAGGTCCACCACGTGAACTCGGGGCACGCCGGCGCGGGCGTAGGCGGCCAGCACGGCCACGGGGTCGTCACCGTAGACCGTGGCGCGGGTATCGTCCCCCTGGCGGAGACGGACGGCCCGACCGTGGCGCAGATCAATCGCGGGGATCAGCTCCACGAGCCATCTCCAGAAAATTCGCCAGCAGGCGCAATCCGGCGGCGCCGCTCCGCTCCGGATGGAACTGAGTCCCCAGCACCCGCTCCCGGCCGGCCACCGCCGGGAAGACCCGGCCGTGTGTGCAGCGGGCAAGCTGAGCTTCCTCCGGCACGCCGTCCGGCGCGTAGCTGTGGACAAAGTAGAAGTAGCGTCCCCGGCCGTCCTCCTCGGCGAGGCCGGCGAGGAGGGGGTGATCTGCCACGTCGTGCAGTCGGTTCCAGCCAATGTGCGGAACGGGGACGGTGTCGGGGAGACGGGTGACGCGACCGGGCAGGAGGCCGAGGCCGTCCGTGACGCCGAACTCCTCTCCCGCCTCGAAGAGGATCTGGAAGCCGACGCAGATGCCGAGGAGCCAGGCGCCCCGGGAGAGGGCGGCGCGAAGGGCCTCCTCCAAGCCGCCTCGAACCGCTTCGCGAGGCGGCGCAAAGGCGCCGACGCCCGGCAGGAAGAGGCAGCGGGCGTCCGCCACCTGGTCCGGATCGGCCGTGATCTCGACTCGTCCGCCCACATGCTCGATGGCGCGTGCGAGGTTGCCGAGGTTTCCGACCCCGGCGTCGACGATCACGGCGCCGGTCATGTGGAAAGAGTCCCCTTGGTACTGGGAACCTCGCCTGCACCGGACCTGATCGCCACCGCCTGACGCAACGCCAGCGCCACGGCTTTGAAGGCGGCCTCGGCGGCGTGGTGGCCGTTGCGGGCCATCAGGATGTCCAGATGCAGCGTGAGCCGGCCGCGGTCCGCGAAGGCCTGGAAGAAGTCCGCCACCAGGGTGAGGGGAAAGTCCGCCGTCACCCAGGAGGCCGCGAGGTCGCGAGGCGCCGAATAGTGAAACGAGCCGCGGCCGGAAAGGTCCACCACGGCCCGCGCCAGGGCTTCGTCCAGCGGCGCAAAGGCGTGGGCGAAGCGCACGATCCCCTTGCGCTCCCCGAGCGCCGCCGCCAGAGCCTCGCCGAACGCGATCCCCACGTCCTCGACGGTGTGGTGAAGATCGACGTGCGTGTCGCCCCGGGCTTCCACGTCCAGCCCCAACCCCGAATGAGTGGCCAGAGCGTTCAGCATGTGGCCGAAGAAGCCGTTGGGAACCTCGATCCGCCGCTCCCCGCCGTCCAGCCTGATCGCCAGCCGGATCTGCGTCTCGCCGGTCGTGCGCTCAACCCTGCTCCTGCGATGCCGGTCTCCCTCTTCTCCCGGTGAGGGGGGTGGGAGGGGGCGGGAGAAGAGGGCCGGGGTGATGAGGGTCTTGGGAGGGGGAGCTCCCGCCAATGCCACCCGCACCGCCCGCAGCGCCGCCCCCGTCCCAACCGAAACCCGCAGGCAGCCGGCCAGCCCCGGATAGCCGCCCATATCCCGCACCCGGATGCTGCGCGCCTCCAACGCCTCGCGGATCTCCTTCGCCTTCTCCGGCGAGCCGCAGCGGACCAGGAGGAAGTTGGCCTCCGAGGGAAAGACCTCCAAACCCGCCTCGGCCAGCATCGCGGCCCACTGGGCGCGGCGGGCAATCAAGATCTCCACCCGCTTGCGCGCCTGCGGCTCCGCCTCTAAGGCAATGCGTCCGGCGATCGCCCCGGCATGGCCGACGTTGTACGGCAGCTTCACCTTCAACAGCTCCGAGACCAGCCGCGGATCGGCCAGGAGGTACCCGAGCCGCATCCCCGCCAGGGACCACGCCTTGGAGAACGTCCGGAAGAGCACGAGGTGGGGATACCTCGCCAGCAGCGGCCGGTAGTCCCAGCGGCAGAACTCGCCGTAGGCGTTGTCGAGGAGGAGCGGCGCCTCCAGACGTTCCAACAGGCGCTCCACCCGCTCCGGTGATACGGCGTCGCCCGTGGGGTTGTTCGGCGTGCAAAAGATCAGCGGCCGGCGCGGATCGCGCTCGACCTCCGCCTCAAGCTCTTCGACCGGGATGCGCAGATCCGGCCGGGGCGGCAGAAACCGGGGGACGCCGGCCGCCTTGAGCACGAAGCTGCGGTAGAGGCCGAAGCTCGGCTCGGCTCCCAACACCTCGCCGCCGGGCGGGACGACGGCGGTCAGCGCCATCGCCAACAGCTCGTTCGAGCCGTTGCCCACCAGCACCCCGTCTTGAGGATGATCGTGCAGGCGGCCGAGGTCGCGACGGAGCTCGTCCGCATGGAAATCCGGGTAGCGGGCCCAGTCCGCCGCCAGCAGGCGCTCGGCCATCCGCCGCTTGAAGCGCCGCGGCAGGTCCCAGGGCACCTCGTTCTGATCCAACTTGTGCCGGCTGGGCGATTGGTCGAGGTGATATCTCGACAGGGCGCGCAGCTCGGGCCGCACGAAGAGAGCCGGATCTCCGCCGCTCATCCCAACCTCCTCCGCGCCGACGCCGCGTGGGCGGGGAGCCCCTCGGCGTCCGCCAGCGCCGCCGCCGCCGCCGCGCGATGGCTCGCGGCCCCGGCTGAGAACCGGATGGTGTGGCTGCGGCGCAGGAAGTCCTCCACCCCGAGGGCCGAGGCGAAGCGCGCGCTGCCGCAGGTGGGAAGGACATGGCTGGGGCCGGCCACGTAATCGCCGAAGACCTCGGGAGTGGAGCCACCGAGGAAGATCGCCCCGGCGGCGCGGACGTGCAGGGCCAGCACCTCCGCTTCGTGCCCCACGAGTTGCAGGTGCTCGGGGGCGATCCTCTCGACCAGATCGAGCGCTTCCTCCAGTCCTTCCACTACGATAGCGGCGCCAAAATTCGCCAGCGACGCCCGAGCCGTCTCGGCGGTTGAAAGATCTGCGAGTTGGCGCTCGATCTCGGCCGAGACCCGCTTGGCCAGCTTGGCGTCGGTGGTGATCAACACCGCCGCGGCTTGCGGGTCATGCTCCGCCTGGGCCAGCAGATCGGCAGCCAAGTCGCCGGGATCTGCGGACGGATCGGCGACGATCACCACCTCGCTGGGGCCGGCGATGCCGTCGATCGCCACGTCGCCGGTGACGATCTTCTTGGCCGCCGTGACCCAGGCGTTGCCAGGGCCCACGATCTTGTCCACCCGCTGCACCGTCTCCGTGCCGTAAGCGAACGCCGCCACGGCGTGGGCGCCTCCCATCCCCCAGATCTCGGTGACGCCCAGACGGGCGAGCGTGAAGCGCAAAGCGGCGTTGGCGCGATAGGAGCCGGGCGGAGTGGCGACGGCGATCTCCCGTACGCCGGCCACCCGGGCGGGTATCACCGTCATCACCGCCGTCGAGGGGTAGCTCGCCCGGCCCCCGGGAACGTAGATGCCGACCCGACGCAGAGGCATCACCCGCTCCTCCAGCTCGACGCCTTCCTCTTCCAGCCGGTAGCCCTTGCGAGCCTGCGGCGCGTGGTAACGCTCAACGGCGACGATGGCCCGCTCCAGCGCCTCGGCAAAACCGGCGGGCAGCAGGGCAGGATTCGAATCGTCCGGCGAAGGGGTCAGAGCCAGGCCTGCGGCCTCGTCCGCCTCGGCGCCGTCGAGCCGGCGGGCGTAGTCGAGAAGGGCGCGGTCGCCCCTCTTGCGAACCTCGGCGACGATCTTCTCCGCCTTGCGCAGGGTCTTGGCGTCCAGCACCGTCTCGCCGCGGCGGACGAGGCGCTCAATAGCACGGCGGCCGGCGCGGGAATCTGACTTGACGACGTCGAGAGAGCTCACGAGACCACCTCCGCCGCTTCCAGGCGGCCGATCCAATCATTGAGACGCGCCCGGTGGCGCTGGTACGAGGCGCGGTTCACCACCAGGCAGGCGGCAACCTCGGCCACCGGCTCGATCTCTACCAAGTGGTTCTCGGCCAAGGTGCGGCCGGTCTGGACGATGTCCAGAGCCAGCTCGGCCAGGTGCAGCGCCGGCGCCAGCTCGATCGAGCCCGAGAGCGTCAGGATCTCGGCGCCCCACGAGCGGCCGGCCACGATGCGGCGGGCCGTATTCGGATACTTGGTGGCGAGGCGCACCTGCGTCCCCGCGGCGGGCAGAGCTGATTCGCGGCCGATCAGCGACATCCGGGAGCGCCCCGCCAGGAGGCGCACCGGCACCAGCAGATCTCCGTCGACTTCCTCCAGCACGTCACTGCCCACGATGCCGCAGTCCGCGATGCCGTGGCCGACGTAGAGAGGAAGATCCCAGTCCTTCAGCGAGAGGATCTCGATTCCCTCGTCTGGCAGCCGCCAGATCAGGCTGCGGCCATTGCCGTCGGCGCCTTCGAGCTCGATGCCGGCGGCGCGGAAAGCCGCGAGCGCCGCCTCCAGGTTCCGTCCCTTGGGGAGGGCCATCCGGATCACGCCCGCGCCTCCCCGGCCTTCGCTTCGAGCAGTCGCTCCAGGCTGATGGCGAAACCCACGGCCGGAACCTCCGCCCCCAGGGAGCGAAAGAGCCTGTCATACCGTCCGCCGCCACCCACCGGCAGGGCCGCCGGCCCGGCATAGGCGTGGAACACGACGCCGTCGTAGTAGGGACGCTCCCCCTCGGCCACCCCTGCGGACAGCCGGGGATCCAGACTGTTGCAGGCGAACTCGGCGAGGTCGATCGTCAACCGCGACTGGGGAAAGGCCGCGGCGAGCTCGTCGCGAAGGGCCAGGAGGCTCCGCAGCCGGCCTGCCGCCTCGTCTCCGAGATCCTCCGGCCGTTCCGGCAATCCGTCCTCCACCACCGACAGGAGCGTCGGACAGGCGCGGCGCACCTCGCCGCGCTCGCGCCGGGCCACCGCCGCCGCCAGGGCCGCGGGATCTCTGGAATCCGCCGTCAGCAACAGCTGGTCGAGGGCACCGGCGAAGCCGAGCACCACCTGGAGAGCGCCACCGCCTGCGGCCGTGGCAAGCTCCAGGAAAAGCCTCAGCACCTCCTGCTCCGCCGCCTCGCCGGGCAGGCCCAGCAGCTCGGCGCCGAGCTGGTAGAACACCCGCGCCCGGCCGGCCCGTTCCTCCTGATAGCGAACCACGTCGCCCCTGTAATAGAGGCGAAGGGGAAGCGGCAGGGAGGCGAGCCGTGGCGCCAGCAGCCGCGCCAGCATGGGAGTGAAATCGGCGCGCAGGGCGAGCAGCTCGCCGTCGCGGTCGACGAAGCGGTACAGCTCGCCCCGCGAGGCCGGAGTCAGCAGTGAATCGTAGGGCTCCAGGTAGTCGAGGATCGGGAGGATGACCTCCGAGTACTCCGCCTTCCGCAGGTGCGCCACCAGATGGTCCTCCACGTCGCGGCGGCGGCGGGCGCTCTCGAAGAGCAGAGCGGCGACGCCGGTGGGCAACGCTGCGGAGACCCTCATGCGGCCTCCAGCCCCGTCGCTCGACGGGCCAGATCGAGAGGTAGCTCCCGCCCCGTCATCAGGCGGAACTGGCTGCGGGCTTGGTCGATCAGCACTTCCCGCCCGTCGATGGCCACCGCGTCCCGCGCCGCCGCCGCGTCGAGGAGACGCGTCGGCCGGTCAAGCAGGTAGACGAGATCGATCACCACCGCGCCTTGCTGCAGACGGTCCACGTCGAAAGGCAGTGGATCGTCCGCGCCACGGCCCAGGGACGTGGCGTTCACCAGCAGGCCGAACTGCCCGGGATCGAGCTCGGCGAGAGGAAGGAACGGAATCTTCAGGCGATCGCCGGCGGCCTGGCCGCGCTCGGGATCGCGGTTGAAGATCGTCACCTGCGCGCCCGCTTTCTTGAGGCCCTCCGCCGCCGACCGCCCGGCGCCGCCGGCTCCGACCACCGCAGCGACTAGGCCGTCGAGAACGATGCCGCGGTCGCGCAGAGGAAGGACGACGCCGTCGGGGTCCGTGGCTTCGGCCTCCCACACGTCCTGATTCTTCACCAGCGTGTTGGCGGCGCCGATCAAGCCGGCCAGCGGGCTCTCCGCTCCGGCCACGGCGAGGGCAGCCTCCTTGAACGGCGTGGTCA
This sequence comes from Thermoanaerobaculia bacterium, assembly GCA_035996875.1. Classification (GTDB taxonomy): domain Bacteria; phylum Acidobacteriota; class Thermoanaerobaculia; order Multivoradales; family UBA5704; genus DATARR01. The sequence goes on along the minus strand of DASYJD010000014.1, from coordinate 29,110 downwards.
CCGACAGGCCCCGAAGAGGGAAGCCCAGGATTTCCAACATGCCGTTCTCCACCACCTCCAGCCAGAAGTCGCCGAAGGATTCGGCGTCGAAGGGTAGATAGAGGGCCGGAATCCCCAACGCTCGGTAGGCGCTGTTGTGAATGCGGGGGGAGAGGGATTGAGCGACCGGATGGCCGACGATGCCGAACAGAGCCTCGACCGGCCGCAGCTCCGGCAGGCCGTAGTCCGTCCGCAGGCGGTCGATCGAGAGCTGGCCCGGCGCACCCGCGACCTCTCCCAAGGCGCCATAGACCACCGGTGCGCCCAGCCGCGGAGCTACGAACCGCGTCCAGGCACCCGAGGCGCCCGTAGCAAAAGCGATGACGTCCCGGCGTCCGAGCGACTTCAGCAATTGCAAAGCCGGCAGCTCCTCGCCGGGCTGGGTCGCCGTGGGTACCAGCTTGTAGAGATGCGCGGGCGTGCTCGCCATACGCTGAAAGGTGGCCTTGAGCGCGTCGAGATCGGCTGCCGGGCCGTGCCAGGAAAGGACCCGGCGCTCGGCCGGCACCGCCTCGAGCACCTCGGGCGACAGGTCGCGCGCCGCCTCGAGGTCCACCAGGTCATAGCGGGCCGCCGCCTCGATCAGGCGCCGCTTGCGCCGCTCGGGCGAGCCCTCGAAGGCACCGCCTTCGGCGCGGCTGCGCAGGGTGTACAGAAGCTTGCCCGGAAAGTACCGGAGGCCGGCGGGATCGAGGTCTCCCACCAGGTCACCCCGCACCTCCAGCCATTCGACTCCGAAAAGGGCGGAGGCGCTGAGGCCTGAAAGCCCCCCCTCCGGCAGGGTCGTGACCGTCGCGACCAGCGTGGCGCGGGTCGATCCGGCTGAAGATGTCCCCAAAGCAAAACCTCCTTCCAGACCCGGAAGGAGGTTGACCAAAGCGTCTGGCGGTTTCTCGTCCCGGGTCCATGCGACCGGGACGGCGCCCGGTTCAGCTCACGGAGTGATGATGGTGCGTACGCCAAGCCCAGGGGGCGGAGACTGTGGATTGGATCTGGGCTTTGCGCATCGTCAAGTTTCCGTTCGCGGCGAGCTTACCGCAGGACCACGGCAAGCTGTCAAGAGCGGAAAGAGTAAGATGGCCATCCCATGCAATCGCTGATCGCCGATCTCGTCCACTACGGCCTGTATATCGTCTTCGCCAATGTCTTTCTGGAGCAGATCGGCGCACCCATCCCGGCCCTGCCGACGCTGATCGTCTCCGGGGCTCTGGCGGCCCAGGGGCAGATGAGCCTGCCCGCCCTGCTGGCCGTGGCCCTGGTGGCTTCAGTATCCGCAGACACCGTGTGGTACCTGCTCGGCCGCTGGCAGGGGCACCGCGTGCTGAAGACGATCTGCCGGCTCTCCCTCTCCCCCGACACCTGCGTGCGGGGCACCGAGGACATGTTCGAGCGAGCCGGCATGCCGTCCCTGCTCTATGCCAAGTTCATCCCCGGCTACAGCACCGTGGCGCCGCCTCTCGCCGGGGCCACGGGCCGCGGCTTGGGCGCCTTCCTGCTCTGGGACGGCTTCGGCAGCCTGCTCTGGCTCGGCTCCGGCGTGCTGCTGGGCGCCATCTTCCATCGCGCCATCGACCAGGTGGTGGATTATCTGGAGACAATGGGCTTCTGGGCGCTGGTGGTGATCGCCGTGGGGTTGCTGCTGGTGATCGCCGTCAAGTGGTGGCAGCGCAAGCGGTTCAGCCGGATGCTTTACCTCGCCCGCATCTCGGTCGCCGACCTCAAGACGCTGATCGATGCCGGCGAGGCCCCGGCGATCGTCGACGTGCGCAACCGCTCCGCCCATCTCCATGATCCGCGGCGTATTCCGGGAGCCCTGCGCGTCACCTTCGACGAAATCGATGAGAAATTGGCCGGGCTGCCGCGGGACCGGGAGGTCGTCCTCTACTGTACGTGACCGAACGAAGCCTCCGCGGCCCGTGTGGCTCGCGCTCTGATGGATCGAGGTTTCACCCGCGTTCGCCCCCTCGAAGGAGGGCTGGACGCCTGGATGGAGTACGGACAGATGGTAGAAGATGAGACGATCATCGCCATTGGACGGCGATAAATATCCAAGGAGCTGACCGTGAACCCTCAGACCATCGCCCGCGTCGTCAACCTGATCCCCGACGGGGATCAGCACATCCTCAATCTGACCGTGGACGATGCCCGCCGGCTTCTATTGTCGGACGATCCGCGGGACGTGCTCCAGATCGAGGGCTCCTTCGCCCTGATTGCCCGGGACGGGAAAAAGGTTCGTCTCGCCCGCAGCCTCGACCGGCCGCTGCGCTATTTCCTGGCCAAGGAGAAGGACGGCCCCATGCTGGTGGTGGCGGATCGCATCGACGCCATCCGCGACGCGCTGGAGCGGGAAGGCCATGGCAATCAGTTCCATCCGTCCTACACCCGCATGGTCCCGGCCCACCACGTTACCGAGATCCAGCTCGTGGGCTGCCCCGATCCCAACCCGGCCTACCGGCGCTTCTTCGATCCGCCGCGGGGCGTCCTGCCGCCGGACCTCGATGTGATTGGCGAGTCCTACGTCCGCGCGCTCTGCGAAGAGATTCGTCTGTGGCTCGCCGCCGTGCCCGAAAAGGAGCCCCTCGGCGTTCTTTTCTCCGGCGGCGTCGACAGCGGTGCGCTGCTCCTATCCCTTTACCACGAGCTTCTGGCTTCGGGTCAAAGTCCGGCCCGTCTCAAAGCGTTCACCCTGGCCGTGGACGGCGGCGGGTCCGATCTGGAGCAGGCGCGGGAGTTTCTCCGGCGCACCGGCCTCCAGATATTCGGCGAGACCGTCGAGGTCGAAAGCTCGCAGCTCGATCCCTATGCAGCGGTGGAAGCCATTGAGGACTATAAGCCGCTCGACGTGGAGTGCGCGGCCATGAGCCTCGCTCTGCTCCAGGGCATCCGCGAGCGCTATCCCGACTGGCGACACCTCTCCGACGGCGACGGCGGCGACGAGAATCTCAAGGACTATCCCATCGAGGAGAATCCCGAGTTGACCATCCGCAGCGTCGTCAACAACCGGATGCTCTACCAGGAAGGCTGGGGCGTGGAGGCCATCAAGCACTCGCTGACCTACAGCGGGGGCCTGAGCCGCGGGTGCGTCCGGGGCTACGCCCCTGCCCGGCGCCACGGCTTCTCGCTGTTCAGCCCCAATAGCCGCCCGCGAGTCATCGCCGTGGCCGAGGCGATCCCCTTCGCCGAGCTGTCCCAGGGCTCCCACGAAGCTCTGTACCGTCTCAAGGGCGAGGTGCTGAGCCGCGGTGTCCGCAAGGTGACCGGCTTGGAGCTGCCGATCTTCCCCAAGCGGCGTTTCCAGCACGGAGCCGTGGCTCAGGAGACCTTTCACAGCCGGTTCGACGAACATCCAGCCGGTTACCGGAGCCACCTGCTGAATCTCTACCACCGGACATAACCGTGTCCATCGCAGAGCAGTCGCAATGGATCCGCTCGCTGCGGGCTCCCAAGCGGCCGGTCGATCCCCGGGAGCCTCTGGGCCACGTCTGGGAGGAGGAGCGAGAGCGGGACGGCCGCCTCCTCCCGGCCCTCACCGTCTTCCTCGCCGGAGCCGAGTGCCTCTTCACCTGCGTCTTTTGCGATCTCTGGCGAGAGACCCTGGATACCTCCACTCCTCCCGGGGCTCTCCCCACGCAGATCCGGAAAGCCTTGTCCACATCGGGACCGCCACGCGGGCTCGCGGCGGTGAAGCTCTATAACGCCAGCAACTTCTTCGATCCCCGGGCGGTCCCACCTATCGACGAGGCGGAGATCCTGGACTTGGTCGCTCCCTTCTCGCGGGTGACCGTCGAATGCCATCCGCGGCTCGTCGGCGATCGCTGCCTGCGCTTCGCCGAGCGCCTCACCGGCTCCCTGGAAGTGGCCATGGGACTGGAGACGATCCATCCCGAGGCGCTCGCCCGGCTCAACAAGGAGATGACCCTGGCCGACTTCGACCGCGCCGCCGCGACCCTGCGCGAGGCCGGAATCGGACTCCGCTCCTTCGTACTTCTGGCGCCGCCCTTCATGCCGCCGGACGAAGCGGTCGATTGGGCCGTCCGCTCCGCCGAGCACGCTTTCGCACAGGGAGCGGCGCGGGTCTCGTTGATCCCCGTCCGCGGCGGGAATGGCGCCATGGAAGCCCTCCGGGACGCGGGAGACTTCACCCCTCCCCGCCTGGAGCAGCTCGAAGAGGCGCTGGAGCGTTGCCTGTCTCTGGATCAGGGGATTGTTACCGCCGATCTGTGGGACGCCCGCCGCTTCGCAAGCTGCCCCGCATGCGCGGACGCCCGCATCGCTCGCCTCGACTGCATGAACCGTTCGGGCCGAGCGGAGCCTAAGGTCGCCTGCATCTGCAACCAGGAGTGATGATGAAAATCGCGATCGTCGGCTCCGGCTTCGCAGGCTCCATCCTCGCCCGCATACTGGCGATCCAGGGACACCGGGTACAGCTCCTCGACCGGCAACGGCACCCCCGCTTCGCCCTTGGCGAGTCCTCCACTCCCCTCGCCGCGATCTGCCTGGAGCGGCTCGCCGCGCGGTACGGGCTCGACGACCTCCACACCCTGGCCGCCTGGGGCCGCTGGCGGAAGCGGCTCCCCCATCTTCGCCGAGGTCTCAAGCGCGGCTTTACCTTCTACGGCCACTCTCCTGGACGACCCTACGAAAATGGCGAGTCCAACGAGCGCCGCCTGCTGGTGGCGGCCAGCCCCGATGACGGCATCGCGGACTGCCACTGGCTGCGGGCCGACGTGGATCATCATCTCGTCCTGGAAGCCGGACGGGCCGGCGTCGAGATTCTGGAAGAGGTGGAGCTGAACGGCGTCGAGGCGCGAAACGGCTGGCACCTCACCGGAACGCACCACGGGCAAGCCGTCCTCTTCGAGGCCGACCTCCTGATCGACGCCTCCGGCCCAGGCGGTTTCCTCGCCCGCCATCTCCCCATCGAACGGGTCGAGACTGAGCCGCATACCACTCTCGTCTTCGGACACTTCGAGGGGATGGCCGACTTCTCCGAGGTCACCGGCGGCGCGGCCCTCCCCGAAGGCTCCTATCCCGACGAGCAGGCGGCCGTCCATCACATCCTGAAGGAGGGATGGATGTACGTCCTGCCGTTCGATCATGGAACCGTCAGCGCCGGCTTCGTGATCGCGGACGGTCGCGCCCGGGAGGAGCTGGCGTCGCTCTCCCCGGATCAGGCCTGGGCCCATCTCCTCGCCCGCTACCCCACGCTGCGGGACCAGTTCGCTTCCGCCGCACCAGCGCGGCCGATCGGCAAGATCCCTCGCCTCCAGCACCGCCTCGCACGGGCGGCCGGAGACGGCTGGGCACTCCTCCCGCACGCCTATTGCTTCCTCAGCCCCCTATTCTCGACCGGCATCGCCTGGAGTCTGCTCGCCGTCGAGCGGCTGGCCTTTCTCCTGGAACAGGGACCCGAAGGGCTTCAACGCTACGGCGATCTCCTGAGCCTGGAGGCGGACCACATCCAGAAACTCGTCGCCGGGGCCTACGCCACGATGGGCGATTTCGACCGCTTCGCCGCCGGCTCCCTTCTCTACTTCGCCGCTGCCAGCTTCGCCGAAGCCAGCCAGCGCCTCCTCCCCGGACCCGTGGATGGCTGGGCCTGGAGCGGCTTTCTAGGCAGCACCGATCCTGTAGTGCGGGAGATGCTCGACCGCGTCCTCGCCGGTCTCCAAGAGCCCGGCTTCGAGGAAAAGATCCGGCAGATCATCGCACCGCGGAACCTGGCGGGGCTGGCCGATCCGGCGCGGAACCGGTTGTATCCGGTGGACTTGGAGCCCTTGATCGAAGGAGCCGGATTGCTGGGGCTGACGACGGAGGAGATTCGGCGGGAGATTCCGCGGCTGCGGGGAACGGACAGGTGAGCCAGCTTGCCCGAGACTCGGCTCAGGAGAAAACCTCGCCTCGCTCCACCGCTCCCCGCACTGACCTGATATCCCTGTCCAACGTTCGATCCTTGAGCATCGTGGAAGCCAAATCTCGAATCTGGAGATAGGCCCCGCGCGTCCCTTCACCCAGATGCGAAGCGATCTCCTGCCGGCGCTCGGGGCGCGTCCGCTCCGCGAACTCCGCGGCTTCGCGGCCGGCCTGCTCCCAGTCGGACGGCGCGTCGGGCCGGGCGTGGATGGGGTCGATGCTCATCGCGACCCGCCACTCGACCGCCTGCGCCCCCGCGATCAGCTCGATGGCAATCACGGCCTGGGCGTTGCGCAGCACCGTCCGCAGCTTGCGGGCGGCGATGGTGGCCATGGCGTTGTGGTCCTCGGAGTTGGCGGAGGTGGGGATCGAATCCACCGAGGCGGGATGGGTGAGCACCTTGTTCTCGGAGACGATGCCCGCGGCGCAATACTGGACGATCATCAGCCCGGAGTTGATGCCGCGATGCGGGATGAGGTTTCCCGGCAGGTTGCGGCTGTGGTGGGCGTCGAGCAGCATCTGGGTGCGCCGCTCGGAGATGTCCGCCAGCTCGGCCAGGGCGATCGCCAGAAAGTCTGCCGCCATGCCCACGGGCTCGCCGTGGAAGTTTCCCGCCGAGAAGGAGATCCGCTGCCGGCCATCGTACCCCGCCGGCCAGTTGGCCGCGAACTCGTGGTCGCAGGGCGCCTCGGAGCTTCCCGGAAAGAAGAGGGGATTGTCGGTGGCGGCATTGATCTCGGCTTCCGCCACCCGGCGGGCGTAGGCAATGGTGTCCCGGGCAGCGCCGTGAACGGCCGGTGCGCAGCGCAGGGAGTAGACGTCCTGCACGGCACCCGCCCGCTCGATTAGCTGGCTCCCCTTCAGGAGAGCCAGAATGTTTTTGGCGCAGTCGATCTGCCCGACGTGGCCGCGCGCCTCGTGAATCCGCGGATCGAAGGCCCGGGCGCAGCCGCAGACCGCTTCCAGGCTGAGTGCCGTCGCCGTATCCGCCACATGGGCCAGCGACTCGGCGTCGTGAACGGCCAGGGCGAGGAGCGCCGCCGAAAAGGTGGCGCCGTTGGTGAGGGCCAAGCCCTCCTTGAAGCTGAGAGCGGGGATCTCCCGCGCCAGGTCCGCGCCCAGCGCGGTGGCCGGCTGGAGCTTCCGGGGCCGTGCGAAGGTGAGATCCTCCGGCTCGCGGACGACGTAGTAGCGGCCCTCGCCCAGGAGCACGACGAAGAGATGCGAGAGCGGCGCGAGGTCGCCGCTCGATCCCACCGAGCCGCGGATCGGCACCAGCGGAACGATTCCCCCGTTCAGCATGGCCTGCACCGTCGCCACCATCACCGGGCGCAGCCCCGAGCACCCCTTGAGGAAGGCGTTCAGGCGGATGGCGAGCGTCGCCCGGACGACGTCCGGCTCGAAGTAGTTGGCGGGATTGTCCGGATCGGCGGTCTCGCCGGTGCCCACGGAGTGAGAGAGCAGGATGTTCTGCTGCAGTTCCTCCAGGCAATCGGGGGCGATAGGAACGTTCTTGAACTCGCCGAAGCCGGTGGTAACGCCGTATTCGAGGACCGGACGGACGCCGGAGTCTCCCCGGTCCCGCGCTGCCCAATCCCGCTTGTACTGATCGGCAAGCTTCTGGATCTGCGCCGAGCTCGCCTCGACCCGCGCCAGGGCCTCCGGATGGATTTCCACCCGAACGCGAGGGTCGCGGGCAAGGCGGGCGAGATCGGAGAGGCTAAGGGAGCCGCCGTCGAGAACGACGGTGGCGTGGGTATGGCCGGGCTCACTCATCAGTCCACTGGGCTCCTAAGGTTCGATGAGCCCCAGAATATCGCGAACCGCTGCGACGAGCCCGGCGCGCGGCACCTCACGCTGACCCGGCCGCTCCTCCAGCCACTCCTGTCGATTGGCCAGGGCCTCGGCGCGCTGCCGGCCGGCATCCATGTCCTTCAGGGTCACGATCCCCTTCTCCTTCTCGTTCGAACCGTAGAGAAGGACGATGGGGATGCCCCACTGATCCGCGTACTTGAGCTGCTTACCAGGCCCGCGGGCGGCGCCGAGGTAGAGCTCGGTGGGGATGCCCGCCCGGCGCAGCTCCCAGGTCATGGCGATGTAGTCGTCGGCGAGCCCCGCATCCATGTTGGTGATGAGCACCTTCGCCGTCGACTTCTGCCGGCCGGCCCGCTTGAGGTGGATGAGCGCCGCCAGCAGGCGGTCGACGCCCATCGAGGCGCCGGTGGCCGGCACCTTTTCCCCCAGGAAGCGCATCACCAGGTCGTCGTACCGTCCGCCGCCGAAAACGGAGCCGAACTCGGGCGCGTCGAGCAGGATCGCCTCGAAGACGGGGCCAGTGTAGTACGCGAGGCCCCGGGCGATCGAGAGATCCAGGGACACGCGGTCGTCCTCGTAGCCCAGGGCGTAGAGGTGATTGGAGATCTTCTCCACCACCCCGACCTCCTGATCAGCCCCCTCGACGCCAGCGAAGAGCTCGCGGAGCTGCGCGACCACCTCCCGCCGGTTGGCGGAGCGGACCTTCAGGAAACCCTCGATCTTGTCGACCTGCTCGGAGGCCAGGCCGACGCCCGTGATGGGATCGCCGGAGGAATCGACATAGCCCACGGTGAGCTCCAGCCGGACCTTCCCCGGCCCCACCTTGTCCAGCTTGTCGAGCACCCGGAAAACGTCGGTCCCCTTCTCGGCCGGAATGCCGGCATACGAGAGCAGCGCGTTGAGAATGCCACGCGAGGAGAACCGTACCTGGTAAGGCCCCACCTTCAGGGCCGACAGGGTGTCGCACATGCCGGCGATGATCTCGGTGTCTGCGATCTCGGACTCGACGCCCACGGAGTCGAGATCGAACTGGGTGAACTCGCGGAAGCGGCCTGGGCCCGGCTTGTCGGCGCGCCAGACCGGGGACACCTGATAGCGACGGAACGGCCGCGGCAGGTCGCGATACTGGGCGATCACCCTCGCCAGGGGCACCGTGAGGTCGAAACGGAGGCCGAGCTGCTCTTTTTCAGGGTTCTGGACGGTGAAGATCGACGTCTGTGCCTCGGCGCCAGCCGCGGAGCCCCGCAGCACGTCGAGATATTCAATGGCGGGCGTCCCCAGGGGCACGAAGCCATACAGCTCGTAGACGCCGCGGATGGTGTCGATCATCCACTGCCGCGCCAGCATCTGGTCGGGCAGGAGGTCACGTAAGCCCCGCGACACGCGCGGCTCGACAGTGTCTGCCATGGGAGAGCCCTCCAAAGGAGCGTTGGTTTCGTCCGAATGAGGGAAATGGTACCGGCGATGGGATTTGAACCCATGACCTCCTGATCCACAGTCAGGCGCTCTACCCCTGAGCTACACCGGCTCGGACGGAGAATCCTACGTACCGAGGCGCTGCTTGTCAAAGCTCACACCGCAACGAGCAGGTTCGACGCGAACCATCCCCGGGAGTCGGCCCAGATCCGCCGCAACTCGAAGCCGGTCTCGGCAGCCAGGGCCACGATCTGATCCCCGCGGAATTTGTAGGAGCTTTCCGTGTGGATCGTCTCTCCGACGGCGAAGGGAATTTCGATTCCCAGGGCACGGATCGGCACCGTCTGAGCCTGCCGGCTTTCGAGGTGCATTTCGATCCTCCCGACCTCCCGGTTGTAGATCGCGCGGTGGCGGAAGGCGGTGATGTCGAAGCCTCCCTCCAACTCGCGGTTGATCCGCACGAGCAGGTTCAAGTCGAACGCCGCCGTCACCCCCAGAGGATCGTCGTAGGCGGGGATCAGAAATTTCTCCGGCTTCTGAAGGTCGACTCCCAGAAGAAAGCCTTCGCCGGGGTTCAGCAGCTTCCGCACGTCGCGCAGGAAGCCTACCCGTTCCTCCGGGTCCATGTTGCCCAGGGTGGAGCCCAGGAAGAGGACGAGCGGGCATCCGGGCGCGGCCCGTTCTCTTCGAATCATCCGCAACGCCGCCTGGTACTCCCCGATGTAGGCCGTGATGCGGAGATCCGGATAGGAGAGGAGCAGGGACCGGCTGCTGATCTCGACGGCGGACTCGGAGATGTCCACCGGCACGTACTCGAGACTCTCCTGGCGAGCCAGCAGGGCCTCGATCAACAGTCGCGTCTTCTGCCCGTCGCCGCTGCCGAGCTCCACAAGCCAGAGCGGCCCGCCGAGCGCCGAGGCGATATCGCCGGCGTGTTGGCGCAGGATTTCCGCCTCGCAGCGCGTGACGTAATACTCGGGCAGCGCGGTGATCGCCTCGAAGAGACGCGAGCCCAACTCGTCATAGAGGTACTTGGGATACAGAACTTTAGGCGTGGAGGTGAGGCCGCGGCGAACGTCGTCCGCGAAGGTGGCCTGGGCGACCTCGGCCCCCACCCGCCTCACCGAAAGGCGCTCCTCCAATGGGGCGACGAAAGATCCCTCAAGAGATAACTTTGTTCCCGGCATGACGGCACTGTAGCACAACCAAAAGCCACCGCTTCAACAACGGATTTCCAGGGCAGCTCGGACCCCGTGGTAGCATCCCTGCCCGGATTCGAACCCCTTTCTAGAAGCAGGCCGGGAGGAAAAGCAGGCATGAGTGACGAGCGCGAAACCCTGGAGATGGACGTTCTTTTCGTGGGCGCCGGACCGGCGAGCCTGGCGGGGGCGTATCACCTCGCACGTTTGGCCAAGGCGGCCGGGATGGAGCTGTCGGTCGGCGTCCTGGAGAAGGGCCGCGAGATCACCAGCCACGCCCTCTCGGGTGCCGTCGTCGATCCACGGGCGCTCAAGGAGCTGCTGCCGAACGACTGGCGGGACGCGCCCTTCGAGGGCAAGATCGAGCACGAGAAGTTCCTCTTCCTCACGGAAGGAAAGTCCCTCTCCCTCCCCATTCCGCCGCCCCTGGAGAACGAAGGCAGCTACGTCACGTCGCTGGGCAAGCTCCTCAAGTGGCTGGCCCCGAAGGTCGAGGCGGCCGGAGTGGACATCTTCTTCGAGTTTCCCGCCGTCAAGGCCCTGGTGGAGAACGGTCGGGTAGTGGGCGTGCGCACCGGCGACAAGGGAATCTCCCGGCACGGCGAGAAGAAAGCCAACTACGAGCCGGGCGTCGACATCCGCGCCCAGGTGACCGTCCTCGGCGAGGGTCCCCGCGGCACCCTGGTCAAGCAGCTCGACGAGCAGCTCGACCTCGGGCAGGGTAAGAACCCGCAGATCTACGCCCTCGGCCTCAAGGAGGTCTGGGAGATTCCCCACGGCCGCTTGGAGCCTGGGCAGGTAATCCATACGCTCGGCTGGCCGCTGGGCTTCGACACCTTCGGCGGCGGCTTCGTCTACGGCATGCAGAACGATCAGGCCATCGCCGGCCTCGTCGTGGGCCTCGACTACAAGAACCCCCTCCTCGATCCCCATCAGGAGTTCCAGCGCTTCAAGACCCATCCTGCGATCGCTCCGATCTTCGAGGGTGGCAAGATGACGTTCTACGGCGCCAAGGCCATTCCGGAGGGCGGCTGGTGGTCGATGCCCCGCCTCTCGGGCGACGGCTTTCTGCTGGTGGGGGATTCGGCCGGCATGCTCAACAGCCAGCGCCTCAAGGGCATCCACTTAGGCATGAAGTCCGGGATGCTCGCCGCCGAGACGATTTTCGAGGCCCTCAAGGCCGGAGGCGCGACGCCGGAACGGCTCGCCGCCTACCAGGGGAAGGTCGATGCGAGCTGGATCAAGGAGGAGCTCTGGGAGGTGCGCAACTTCCACCAGGCCTTCGATCACGGCGTGCTCGCCGGCATGCTCCAGGCCGGCGTCGGCTTGGTGACGGGAGGCCGCGGCTGGGGCTTCCTGGATCGCCTTCCGACCTCGGCAGGTCACGAGCGGATGATCCCGCTCAATACACCCGCCGGACGGCAGCTCCGGGCGGCCGAGCCGGTCAAGTTCGACGGCAAGCTCACCTTCGACCGCTTGGCCGACGTCTACAACTCGGGGACGGCCCACGACGAGGACCAGCCGATCCACCTCTTGGTGGCGGACACCGACATCTGCATCTTCCAGTGCGCCGTGGAGTACGCCAATCCCTGCCAGCGGTTCTGCCCCGCCGCCGTCTACGAGATGGTCCCGGATCCTGCCTCGCCTACCGGCGAGCGCCTGCAGATCAACGCCAGCAACTGCGTGCACTGCAAGACCTGCGACATCATGGACCCCTACCAGATCATCACCTGGGTGCCCCCCGAAGGGGGCGATGGTCCAAACTACAGCAAGATGTAAGGGCTAGACCTTCGGCCCGATCGTGCAGTCGCCGCTGCCGGTCTCGACGTGGATCGCCGTGCGGCCGTCGCCACGCTTCGCGCCCACGACCTTATGGCCGTCCTTGCGCAGGATGGCGTCGGCGTAGTGGACGACCAGGCTGCCGCTGCCCTGGTCCGAGTCGACGTTGAACGAGGCGTCCGGACCGGCCTTGATGACGATGTCGCCGCTGCCCGTTTCGGCCTTGATCCGCTTCGCCTTGGCGAGCGAGCTCTGCACCGTCACGTCGCCCGAGCCGGTCTCCGCCGCCAAGTCCTCGATCTCCACCGACAGCACCTTGACGCCGCCGGAGCCAGTGTCCGCGATCAGCCGGGCGGCGACGCCGTCCTGCACCGTCACGTCCCCGGAGCCCGTCTCGATGGCCAGCTTGCCGGCCGAAACCTGGCTGACCGTGACGTTGCCGGAGCCGGTGTTGACCGTGCCGTTGCCCACCAGCTTCTTGACGACGACGTCTCCCGAGCCGGTGTCGATCCGGGTCTCGCCCTTGGCCGAGCCGAGGACCACGTCGCCCGAGCCGGTGTCGACGGTGAGCTGGCCGGAGTGAGAGGCGATCTGCACCCTCCCACTGCCCGTGTCCACCGATAGGGTGCCGTCGAGGTCGCCGCCGTTCACGGCGCCCACGGCGTTGCGTATCGCTACGTTCGAGCCGGCGGGAAGGATGATTCGCAGGTCGGCGTAGAGCACCGGCGCCGAGGAGTGCTTCTGGGAGTAGATGTGCACCCTCTCACCGCGGTAGGTGGTCGTCGTCTGGCTCCAGCCGTTGAGAAAGCTCAGGAAGGCCGGCAACTCCGACTCTCTCTCCTTCTCGTGATCCCGAGGGTAGGAGTACGAGCGGTACTTCTCCACCGGATAGGAGAGCGCCCACTCCTCGCGCCCCTTCTTGTCGCGGCTCTTGACCCACTTCATCTCGGCCAGGATGCGCTGCGTCTCGGCGGTGCTGTCGGCATCGCCGTGCAGGGTGGCATCCACCACCACCTCGCGGCCCTGGCCCGGCACGATTTCGAGATGGCCGGCGAGATTGGCGAGCCTCACCTCTGCCGCGCCGCCCGGAAAGGCTTGGTGGAGCGCGCGGGTCTGTTCGGCGGCATGGAGTGTGGACGTCCTGGCGCCCAGCAAGAGCATCAGCGCCGCGACTAGCTCGGGCACTCTGGAATTGGATTTCAAAACGAATTTCATATCGGGCCTCCGTCTTCTCATGAAGCTCACACTACGGGAACGGCCAGGAGAAGGTTGCAGTTTCCACGGCCGGCGCTAGACTCGTGCCGCTTTTCGAGGAGGATGCATGCGCCGATCGCTCATCGCCTGGACTCTCACCGCGGCCCTTGGCGCCGCGGTGCCCACCTTTCAACCTGCCTTGGCGGCGCCCGTCCCGGAGCAGCCGCCCACGCGGGCCGGCCTGGGCGATCTCGTCGCTCCGGACGCCAGCGGCCGGCGGCCGGCGCAGGCCGCTTGGTCGCCCGACGGCAAGCGTTTGGCCTACGTCTGGGACGAGAAGGGCGATAGCACTGAGAAGCTCCTCTGGACTCTCGACATCGCCAACGGCAAGCGCGAGGTGGTGCTTCGCCCGGCGGACCTCAAGGACCCAAAGGACAGCAAGGACTCGAAGGACGGAAAGCTTGAGATCGATGACTATTCGTGGTCGCCGAAGGGAGACTCCCTGCTTGTGGTGGCCGGCGGCGACCTGTACCTGGAATCTCTGGCCGATCACGGCGTGCGGCGGCTGACCCGCACCAAGACGGCGGAAGAGGACCCACGCTTCTCGCCCGACGGCCGGCGCATCGCCTTCGTGCGCGGCTTCGACCTCTACGTCCTGGACGTGGCCTCGAGCGCCGAGACCCGGCTGACCTCCGACGGCCAGGAGAACGTCGCCTTGAACGGCACCAACGATTGGGTCTACGGCGAGGAGATCTGGAACCGCCAGCCCGAGGGCTTCTGGTGGAGCCCGGACGGCTCCCGCATCGCCTTCTACCACTTCGACGAGACACCCGTCGGCGTCTACTCCCTGGTGGACGACACGCCCCTCTACCCCAAGGTGATGCCGCAGAAGTACCCGAAGTCCGGCGAGCCCAACCCCCGTGTCAAGGTCGGCGTCGTGGATGCCGGCGGCGGGAAAACGACCTGGCTGGGCACAGGAGACACCGACTCGTACCCGGCGCGGGTGGGCTGGACGCCCAAGGGAGACGCCGTGGCCGTGCAGCGGCTGAGCCGCGACCAGAAGCACCTCGACCTGCTGCGTTGCGGCGCCGCGGACGGCGCCTGCTCGCCTCTGATCAGCGAGACCTGGCACACCTGGATCAACCTCGGCAGGGACTTCCATTTCCTGCCGGACGGCCGCTTCCTCTGGGGCTCGGAGCGCGACGGCTGGCGGCGCCTCTATCTCTACGGCGCGGACGGCCGCTCCGGCCATCCGGTGACGCCCGAAGGCTGGGCCGTGACGGCACTCGACGGCGTGGCCGACGACGGCTCCTGGGCCGTGGTCACCGTCTTTCCCACCTCGGAGCTCGGCGCGGTCGACCGCAAGGTGGCCAAGATCTCTCTGAAGGCCGGCGGCGGCTGGGAGATCCTCACCCCTGAGCCCGGCTCCCACTCGGGGCTGGTCTCGCCGCGGACCGGGTCTTGGGTCCACACCTGGAGCGACGCCGACACGCCGGCGCGTAGCGAGGTGCGACCGGCCGGCGGCGGCCAGCCCATCGCCCTGCCCTCGGCCGGTCCGAAATTCGACGCTGCTTCCCTGCCGAAATGGGAGATCTTCACCATTCCCGGGCCGGACGGCTCACGCCTGCCGGCGCGCCTGCTCAAGCCGGCCGGCTTCGATCCTTCCCACCGCTATCCAGTGATCATCTATCACTACGGCGGCCCCGGCTCGCAGGTGGTGGACAACGCCTGGAACGTCCGCAGCCTGTGGCACAAGCTCATGGCCCAGCGCGGCTTCGTCGTCTTCAGCGTCGACAATCAGTCGTCGACGTTCTTCGGCAAGGCGGGGGAGGACAAGGACTACCGCCGCTTCGGCACCGTCAACCTGGCGGGCCAGCTCGCGGGGGTCGACTACCTCAAGACGCTCCCCTGGGTGGACGCCTCCCGCCTCGGGCTCTGGGGATGGTCCGGCGGCGGCTCCAACACGCTCTACTGCGTGCTCAACCGGCCGGGGGTGTGGAAGGCCGCCATCGCCGGCGCGCCGGTGACGGACTGGCGGCTCTACGACTCGATCTGGACCGAGCGCTACCTCGACCGCCCGCAGGACAACGCGGACGGCTACCGCGACTCCTCGCCCATCACCTACACCGCCAACCTCAAGGACCATCTCCTCGTCGTCCACGGCTTGGCGGACGACAACGTCCATCCCCAGAACTCGATCAACCTGAGCGGCGACTTCGTCAAGGCCGGGGTGCCGTTCGAGCAGGCCTTCTACCCGGGGCAGAAGCACGGCTTCCGCGGCTCCTCGTCGCGCCACTTCTACGAGCGGGCGACCGAGTTCTTCGAGCGCGAGCTGACTCCCTAGCCAACCCTATTCGGCGGTATAGCGCTTCATGGCGATCGACGCGTTGGTGCCGCCGAAGCCGAAGGAGTTGGTGAGCGCGTGCTCGAGGTCCACCTTGCGGGCGTGGTGGGGAACGAAGTCGAGATCGCACTCCTCACCCGGCTCGTCCAGGTTGAGAGTCGGGGGGAGGATCTGGTCGCGGACCGTGAGGGCCAGGATCCCCGTCTCCAGCCCGCCGGCCGCGCCCAGCAGGTGGCCGGTGGCGCTCTTGGTGGATGAGACCGCCAGCTTGTAGGCGTGATCGCCGAAGACCTTCTTGACCGCCCGCACTTCGGAGAGGTCACCCAGCGGCGTCGAGGTGCCGTGGGCATTGATGTAGCCGATGCGCTCCGGCGCGATGCCGGCATCGGCCAGGGCGGCGCGCATCACCCGCACCGCGCCGTCCCCCTCCGGATGGGGGGCCGAGAGGTGGTAGGCGTCGGCGCCCATGCCGTAGCCCACGATCTCGGCGTAGATGGGAGCGCCACGCCGCTCGGCCGCCGCCATCTCCTCCAGCACCACGACGCCGCACCCCTCGCTCATCACGAAACCGTCGCGCTGGGTGTCCCACGGCCGCGAGGCCTTCTCCGGCTCGTCGTTGCGGGTCGACAGCGCGCGCATGGCGCAGAAGCCCGCCATGGCGAGCGGCGTGATCACCGCCTCGGTGCCGCCGGCGATCATGGCGTCAGCCTCGCCGACCTGGATCAGCCGGAAGGCATCGCCCACAGCGTGCAGCCCGGTGGTGCAGGCGGTGGCCGGCGAGGTTGTGGGCCCCTTGGCGCCGTAGCGGATAGAGACCTGGCCCGCCGCCATGTTGACGATCAGACCTGGGATGAAGAATGGCGACACCCGGCTCGGACCCCGCTCGAGGAGAACCTGGTGCATCGACTCGATGAGCGGCAGGCCGCCGATGCCGGAGCCGATGATGACCCCCACTCGGTCGGCGTTGCCCTCGTCGATCGTGAGACCCGAATCGTCCATGGCGAAATGGGCAGCCGCCAGAGCGAACTGAATGAAGGTGTCGCTCTTCTTGACGTCCTTCTTGTCCAGGTAGTTGAGGGGATCGAAGCCTTTGACCTCACCGGCGATGCGCGACGGATACTCGGCCGCGTCGAAGCGGGTGAGGGGACCAATGCCACTGCGCCCCGCCAGCAGGGCTTCCCAGTTCTCGGCGGTGCCGACTCCCAGGGGGGACACCAGCCCAACCCCGGTGACGGCGACGCGGCGCAGGTCTGTTTTCAAGCTGGATCAGTAGCGAGGCTTGAAGGCAGGAACCTAGTTCTGGTCCCCGGTATTGTTCTGGATGTAGTCGACCGCCTCGCGCACGTTGCTGATCTTCTCGGCCTCCTCGTCCGGGATCTCGATGCCGAACTCCTCTTCGAAGGCCATCACCAGCTCAACGATGTCCAGGGAGTCGGCGCCCAGGTCGTCGGTAAAGCTGGCGTCCAGGGTGACCTCTTCCTCGTCGACGCCGAGCTGCTCGACGATGATGCTCTTGACCTTATCCGCAACTGCCATCGTGGTTCCCTCCATGAGCGTGATCGGCGCGGGCTTGACCGCGCACGAAGTGGGGTTCTAACACAAAGGTCACGTTTGAGTCCATGCAGACCCGTATTCCCTTTCAGATATAGAGCCCGCCCGATACGTTGACCGTGGTACCGGTAATGTAACCGGCTTCTTCGCTCGCGAGGAAAAGCACAGCCCATGCCACGTCGTCCACGGTACCCAGCCGCTTCAGGGCGATGGCCCTCGTCAGCTCCTCGCGGGCGGCCTCCGGGAGCTTGTCCGTCATGGCGGTCTGGATATAGCCAGGGGCCACGACGTTGGCCGTCACGCTGCGGCTCCCGAGCTCGCGGGCCAGCGACTTGCTGAAGCCGATGAGCCCCGCCTTGGCCGCGGCGTAGTTGGCTTGGCCGGCGTTGCCCATCATCCCCACCACCGAGGAGACGCTGATCACCCGCCCCCAGCGCCGCTTGATCATCCCCCGCACCACCTCCTTGGTGAGCGCGAAGGCCCCGGTCAGGTTGGTGCGCAGCACCCGCTCCCAGTCGTCGAGCGACATGCGGGCGAGCAGGTTGTCGGCGGTGATGCCGGCGTTGTTGACCAGGATGTCCACGGCGGCGTAGTCCTCGGGCAGGCTCTTCAGCCGCTCGGCGAAGGTCTCCGGTTGGGTAACGTCGAGCACCAAAGCCCGGGCGCAGCCGCCGCCGGCGTCGATCTCCGCCGCCAGCCGCTTCAGCTTCTCCTCGTTGCGGGCCGCCACCACGACGCGAGCGCCCTGGCGGCCCAGCAGCCGGGCGATGGCCTCGCCGATGCCCTGCGAAGCGCCGGTGACCAGCGCGGTCTTGTTGTCCAGTCTCAACATCAGCTCTACTCCTCCTCCTCAATCGTCCTCGGTCAGGATCTGCCGGAGATGATCGGGATCCGAGACCGCTGTGGTGCGGGCGCCCTGATCCCCGCGGACAATACGGCGCGTCAGGCCCGCCAAGACGTTGCCCGGCCCCACCTCGACGAACACCTCGACGCCGGCCACGTCCTCCATCCAGCGCACCGACTCCACCCAGCGCACCGGGCTGTCGATCTGCCGCTCCAGGGCCTCGCGGGCGGCATCGCCCGAGGCCACCGGCACGGCGTCCACGTTGCTCACCACCGGGATCTTCGGATTCTGAAACGGCGTCGCCGCCAGTAGGGGCGCGAGCCCCTCCCGCGCCGGCCGCATGAGCGGCGAGTGGAAGGGCGCCGAGACGGCGAGGAGGGTCGCCTTGCGGGCCCCCCGCTCCTTCGCCAGCACCACGGCGCGGTCAACGGCCGCCTTGTGGCCGGCGAGCACCGTCTGCGCCGGGCCGTTGAGGTTGGCGACGGCGCAGATCTCTCCCCGTTCCGCGTCCGCGGCATCGGCGGCCACGGCGGCGATGGCCTCGGGGTCCATGCCGATGACGGCCGCCATGGCACCCACGCCCACGGGCACGGCCTCCTGCATGAGCTGGCCGCGCCGCCGCACCAAGCGCAGAGCGTCGGCGAAGCCGAGAGACCCCGCCGCCACCAGGGCCGAGTACTCGCCCAGGCTGTGTCCCGCCATGGCCACGGGCATGAGCTCCGGCGCCAGGACGCCCAGGGCCCGGTGAACGGCGATCGAGGTGGCGACGAGCGCCGGCTGGGTGTTCTCCGTCAGCCCCAGTTCCTCCTCAGGCCCCTCCCAGCAGAGCCGGGAGAGGGAAAAACCCAGGGCCTCGTCGGCCTCCTCGAAAGCGGCCCGGGCTTCCGGGACGGCTTCGGCCCACACCCGCCCCATGCCCACCTTCTGCGAGCCCTGGCCGGGAAACATGAACGCGATCTTCTTGCCGGCGACTCCCATCAAGCCTCGCCCCTCTGCCGGCCGGCGGCCAGGAGCTTCTCCTCCTGGCTGTGCAGCTCGGCGATCTTGTCGCGGATCTTACGGTCCAACCGAGCGTTCGCGAACTCCTCGGCGCGGCGGATGGCGCTCTGCATGGCCCGCGCGTTGGCGCGGCCATGGGCGATGAAACAGCCGCCGTTCAAGCCCAGCAGCGGCCCGGCCCCGTACTCGCTGTAGTCCACACGCTGGCGGAAACGATCGAAGACGGGCTTGGCCAGAGCATATCCGAGCTTGCCGCGGGCACTCGCTGCCACCTCCTCGCGCAGCATCCGCAGCAGCATCTCGGCGAGCGACTCGGCGCTCTTCAGCACGGCGTTGCCCACGAAGCCGTCGCAGACGATCACGTCCACCTTGCCGTTGAAGACATCCCGTCCCTCGACGTTGCCGACGAAGTTGAGGCCGGTCGTCTTGAGCACCCGAGAGACCTCGCGGGTGAGTTCCGTCCCCTTGCCCTCCTCCTCGCCGATCGACAGCAGGCCGATGCGCGGCTGCGCCGTACCGAGCACTTCCTGGGCGTAGAAGTGCCCCATGACGGCGAACTCGCGCAGATGGATGGGCTTGCTGTCCACGTTGGCCCCGACGTCGAGCAGCACGGTGCGCCCCCGCGGGTTGGGCAGCACGGCGGCGAGTGCCGGCCGGTCCACCCCCGCCACCGTGCCGATCACCATCTTGGCCGCCACCATGGCGGCGCCGGTGTTGCCGGCGGTGACCATGGCCTGGGCGCGGCCATCCTTGACCAGCTCGGCGCAGAGCCGCAGGGAGGAGCGCCGCTTCTTGCGGATCGGGGTGATCGCCGGCTCGTCCATGCCCACCACCTCCTCGGCGTGGACGATCTCGATCCGCCCCCGGGCGCCGAGGCGGGCCAGCTCAGCCTCCACCCGCGCCCGGTCGCCCACCAACAGGATGGACGCACCTTCGGCGGCGGCGCGAACCGCGCCCTCCACCGCACACTGCGGCGCATGATCCCCACCCATGGCGTCTACGGCGATCGGCATGCTCGGTTCCCACCGACCCGAAACGCCCTCAGCGAGGGCAGGTCTTCAGGGAGACTCTGATTGGCTTGGCCGGGCGATCCTAACGTACGAGCCGGATCGAGGTCGCGGGAGGCTTACAGATTTTCCTTGCCCGCGATCACCTGGTTGCCGCGGTACTGCCCGCAGCTCGGGCAGGCGCGGTGCGGCATCTTGACCTCTCCGCAGTTCGGGCAGGTGGAGGTGGCGGGGCGCGCCAGCGCGTCGTGGGCGCGGCGCTTATCGCGGCGGGCCTTGGAATGGCGATGCTTAGGGTTCGGCATGGTCGTCGTGCCTCTTTGGGTCTCGGGTCTCTGTAGTCCTGGCCGCGGAAACCTGTCCGCGACCGGCGTCACTTCGTCTCGGTTGCTACGTTCAAGCGTTATTTCGCACTGGGCAGCCGGTCCTTCAACGCCGCGAGAGCCGCCCAGCGGGGATCGGGAGCCGACTCCTCGCATTGGCAGTCCCCGGCGTTCCTGTCGGCGCCGCAGATTGGGCACAACCCCTGGCAATCCTCCCGGCAGAGCGGCTTCATGGGGATGTTGAGCTGAAGCTGCTCGATCAGGATGGGATCCGTCTCCAGGAGCTCGTCCTGAAGGTAGAGGATGCCCAGGTCCTGCTCGTGCAACGCATGCTCGCCCCCGGCTTCGGGACCGTGCTCCACCAGGATCATCAGCTCGACGTCGGACTTCGCCTGCTCGACGATCGGCTTCAGACACCGGTTGCAGCTCAGGGTCTGCTCATAGGAGAGCCGGGCCCGCAGGAAAAACCCGGGGTCGGCAAAAATCACCTGACCGCGCCACGACACGGGACCGAGGTCCAGCAGCTCGGGGCGGTCCAGGATCTCCTTGGAAACACTCTGAGTCTCGTCCCAGTTGAAAGGTTCATCGCGAACCTGATCCAGCCAAATCTGCATCTACACCCTCCAACCGGGGCAAACGGGAAGGCTAAGGGATTCCCTCCTCCCCTGTCAACGTCGGCGGGCGTCGCCGGCCGGTCAGCGGCAGCCGTGCAGGCGCAAACGGAACGAGGAGGGGGAGCGGGTCGACATCAGTGACAGCCGGCCGCAGGAGGCGAAAGGCGAGAGGAGCGTCTCCCAGTCGTGCCAGCGCTCCACCTGCCGCTGGTCGACCAGGGGCACCTTTTCGAGCCCCCGCCGCATCTGGTGCAGCCGAAAGAGCGCCGGACCGGGCCGCAGCCACGCGCCAAGCACGATCTGACCGTCCGCGCCGGCAGCGCCGGGTGGCACCAGGGCCGAGACCCGCGGCGCCACGGCCTCCGCGCGGGCGAGGCTTTCGGTGTCGAAGGCAACAATGTCCCATCCGGCCGCATTCCCCCGCGGCAGGCCGTCCGTCAGCAGCCCCGCGAGCCCACGCGCCGGCAGCGCCCAGCGGCTTCCCCCGGGCGGATTGAACACCGCGCCGCCCGGCAGCTCGATGGGACCGATCTTCAAACCGCCCTGAACGTCGAACAGTGCCAGCGCGGCCGGCGGCAGCGGCCGGGTTTCCTCCGCCGGCCAGGCCGGCCCCGCCACGGCCAGCAGCACCGGGGCATCGCGGCCCTCGGCTCCCAGGTCGAGCTCCGGACCGGGAGCTTCGCCGCCCGCCAGGGCCATCTCCAGGTCGCCCTCCCGCCGCGCCAGGCGGTACTCCCCCGCCGGCAGCTCGGCAACCTCCCGCGCCAAATGGAGGATGCCCAGGCCTGCCGGCACCGATTCAGCCGGGCCGGCCGCGGCGAGCTGCGGCACCGGCCCCGAGCGCACCATCCACAAGCCGTCCTGCCAGGAGATCTGGAGCACCCTCTCCTGCACCTCGTCGCCGCGGCCCCGCGCCTCGCGGACGCTGCCGCCCTTGAGCCAGGGATTGCTCGCCATGGCCCCGGCGAGCCGCGCCACGGCGGCCAGTCCGGGGTAGACCCGCGCCACCACCAGGAAGCGTTCGCCGTCGAAGTCGGAGCAGGCGACGATCTCCCGCGACGGCGGCACCGTGAACGGCCCGAAGGCCGGCAGCGACGGCGACGACGACCCGGCCAGCCGGCCGATGGCCGCGAGGAAGGCTGAGCCGTCGCCGAGCGCCGCCGAGAGCAGCCCTAGGTTCTGGTGCGGGTAGGGCAGCCAGAGGCAAGCCCCGTAGGCACCGGACGCGAGCAGCCGCGCGCCGTAGCTCCCCGGCTCCGGCGCCCCCGCCCGCTCGCGCGGCCAGTACCAGTAGAAGATGTGGATCCCCGCCCCGATCACGAGGGCGAGGACGACCGCCAGCTTGACGAGCCGCTTCAACCGCGCATCCAGGCTATTCCGCGGCCGCGGTCTCGCGCACGGCAGCGGCGGCAATGCCGGTCATCCCCAGCTTCTCGCGGATCTTGGTCTCGATCTCGTCCGCCAGGTCCGGGTTGTCGCGCAGGAAGTTCTTGGAGTTGTCGCGCCCCTGGCCCAGGCGCAGGTCGCCGTAGGAGTACCAGGCGCCGCTCTTGATGACGAACTTGTGCTCGACGCCGAGGTCGACGAGCTCGCCGTTCTTCGAGATCCCCTCGCCGTAGTCGATGTCGAACTCGGCCTGGCGGAAGGGAGCGGCCACCTTGTTCTTGACCACCTTCACCTTGACCCGCGAGCCGGTGACCTCCTCGCCGTCCTTGATGGCGGCGATGCGCCGGATGTCGATGCGCACCGAGGCGTAGAATTTGAGGGCCCGGCCCCCGGTGGTGGTCTCCGGGCTGCCGAACATGACGCCGATCTTCTCGCGGATCTGGTTGATGAAGATCAGCGTGGTCTTGGACTTGGCGACGATGGCCGTGAGCTTGCGCAGAGCCTGCGACATGAGCCGCGCCTGGAGGCCGACGTGCGAGTCGCCCATCTCTCCCTCGAGCTCGGCCTTCGGCACCAGGGCCGCCACCGAGTCGATCACCACCACGTCGACGGCATTGCTGCGCACCAGCATCTCGGCGATCTCCAGCCCCTGCTCGCCGTTGTCGGGCTGCGACACGAGCATATTGTCGATGTCCACCCCCAGCTTTTTCGCGTACTCGGCGTCGAGGGCGTGCTCGGCGTCGATGAAGGCCGCGATGCCGCCCTTCTTCTGGGCATGCGCGATCACCGACAGTGCCAGGGTCGTCTTGCCTGACGACTCCGGACCGTAGACCTCCACGACCCGGCCGCGGGGGAAACCGCCGATGCCGATGGCGTGGTCCACGGCGATCGAGCCGGTGGAGATCGCCTCCAGGTTCAGCGTCTCCCGCTGGCCCAGGCGCATGATCGCGCCCTTCCCGAACTGGCGCTCGATCTGCGCGAGCGCGCCGTCGACGGCCTTCAAACGGTCCAGTTTTGCGTCTGCCATGAGATTCGTTCGCTCCTTTGGGGCCCCGGGGCTCATCTTCACTTTCATTCTACCGCCCATCTTAGAAGACGTAAATGCGGCGGTCAAATCGGCGAACCACGGGAAGTCTGCCGAGGGCGTTGCCAAAGATACCCTAACGAGATGATCCGGACGAAATCCGGCACGGGAGGAGGCGACGGCGAGGACGGTGCCGCGCCGCCCCGCCGCGATATACTCCCGTCATGCCGGATGTCGTCCCAGAGCCGCCGAAGATCTGATTAGAGATTCTTCGCTATACTTTCATCTTCAGACAGAGTCCCTGCGTAGCCAATCACGATGGAAGCCATCGCCGTCGAAACCAGCGACGCCCTGCACGCCGCCGAGCCGATCCGTCAGCTCGAGGAGAACGTCGCCCGCGTCATCCGCGGTAAGCGCGAGGTCATCCGCCTCGCCACCGTCTGCCTCCTGTCGCGGGGCCATATCCTCGTCGAAGACGTTCCCGGCGTGGGCAAGACCACCCTCGCCCAGGCCCTCTCCCGGTCGCTCGGCCTGTCGTTCCAGCGCATCCAGTTCACCAGCGACCTGCTGCCGTCCGACATCATCGGAGTGTCGATCTTCAACCAGAAGAACCAGACCTTCGAGTTCGTGCCCGGGCCGCTCTTCGCCAACGTCGTGCTGGCGGACGAGATCAACCGCGCCACCCCGAAGACCCAGTCGGCCCTGCTGGAGGCGATGAGCGAGCGCAAGGTCTCCGTCGAGCGCATGCGCTATTCGCTGCCGCAACCGTTCGTCGTCCTCGCCACCCAGAATCCGCTGGAGTACCAGGGCACCTTCCCGCTGCCCGAGTCGCAGCTCGACCGCTTCCTCATGTCGCTCTCCCTCGGCTATCCACCGCGGGCGGACGAGAAGGACCTGCTGATGTCGGGCGGCGTCGAGGACGTGCTCGAACACCTGAAGCCGGTGGTGAGCGAGGAAGAGCTGCTCGATCTCCAGGAGCGGGTAGGGCGCGTGCGCGTGGCTGACAAGCTGGCCGACTACATGCTCTCCCTCGCCGAGGTCACCCGGCACGGCGGCGATTTCCTCTTGGGCGTCTCGACCCGCGGCCTTCAGGCGCTGTTCCGGGCCACTCAGGCCCTGGCCCTGTGCGAGGGGCGCGGCTACGCCATTCCGGACGACGTGCAGCGCCTGGTGGCGCCGGTCCTCGCCCACCGCGTGGTGCTCAAGCGGGGCTCGGCCGACCTCGATCAGTCGCGCAAGGCCATCGAGCGGGTGGTGGCGGCGACCCCCGTACCCCTGTGAAGACCTCCAGCTCTCGGCCCGGCGGTTTCCTCGGTCGCCGCGCCGTTCCCGAAGGCATCCGCATCACCACCGTGGGGTTGTGGTACGTGCTGTTCACCGTGCTGGTGGCCATCGCCGCCACCAATACGGGCAACAACGCCCTCTACATGGTCCTCGCGCTGATGTTCTCAGTGCTCATCCTTTCCGGGGTCGTGTCGCGGGAGAACGTGCGCGGGCTGGAAGCGGCCTTGGAGATGCCGGGCGAGGTGTTCGCCAACCGGCCGTTCGCGGTGGGATTCGTGCTGCGCAGCCGCGCGCTGGTCTTCCCCCGCTGGTTCCTCCTCTTCACCCTGTCGCGCGCCGCCCCGCCGCTGCTCATCCCCTACCTGCCGCGCCGGGGCCGCAGCGCCGGCCAGCTCGAAATGATGGTGAGCAGCCGCGGCGTCCACCGCTTCCCTTTCATCCACATCTCCAGCCTCTTCCCCTTCGGCTTCTTCCGCAAGGGAGTGCGCTACCGCGTCGACTTCGAGGTGCTGGTCTTCCCCGAGCTCTTCGCGGCGGCCGACACCCACCCCGAAGAGTCGCAGCAGGCGGGAGACGACGTCAGCCGCAACCGCGGCTGGGGGCACGACCTCCACGCCCTGCGCCTCTTCCGCCGCGGCGACGATCCGCGAGGCATCCACTGGAAGCAGACGGCGCGCACCGGCGAGCTGATCTTCACCGAGCGGGCCACCGAGCGCAGCCGGCGCCTCTGCGTCCTCTTCGACAACGCGGTGGGCGAGCTCGACCGTCCGGACCTGCTGAGCCGCTTCGAGCGGCTGGTGAGCGAGGCCGCCACCGCCGCCGTGAATCACCTCGCCCGCGGCTACGAGGTGGAGCTGGTGACGCGGGACCGCAGCCTCGCCTTTGCCGGCGGGCCGCGTCAGCGCCTGGCCGTGCTGGAGGCTCTGGCCCTCGTCCAGCCCCGGCCCCTCACCGCCGAGCCGCTGCTCTCCACCGATCCACGGGCGCCGCAGCTTCGCGTCCACATGGATCGTGAACCTTCGGAGCGGCTGGCGGTATGAGCTTCGGCCGGCAGAAACGGCTGCTGCTGGGCTGGCTGGCCCTGCTGGCTCCCCTGCCGCTGCCGTTCAACGGCGTGGTCGGATGGCCGGTGGTCGCGGCCTACATGGCGGGCGTGCTCTACATGCTGCGGCGGGCCAGCCTCGATGAGCAACGCTGGCTGCCGATCTGGGGGATGAACGTGCTGGGGGTGGCCTACATCCCCATCTTCCTCGTGGACCTGCTGGTCTTTCCCCGCGGCTTGGTGCAGCCGGTTCTCCATCTCGGCCTCTTCGCCCTGCTGGTGAAGCTCTTCGCCATCGTCCGCGAGCGCGACAAATGGCAGGCGTCGATCGGCATCTTCTTCCTCTTCCTGGGCGCCATGGGCACCAGCGTCCACCCGGCGATCGTCCTCTACCTCTTCGGCTTCCTGCTGCTGACGCTGGTACTGCTGACGCGCTTCGCCTTTCTCCACGTGCTCGCCGGCTTCGGCCGCGAGGATCCGGCGCTCGCCCACATTCCCCTGCGCGGCTTTCTGGGAATGGTCGGCGTCGCCGCCGTGGTGTTGGCCGTGCCCCTCTTCCTCCTGCTGCCCCGCGTGCGCGCGCCGTTCATCGTGGGCCGCGGCGGCGGCACGGGAGCGACCCTCGAAGCCGCCGGCTTCTCCGATCAGGTGTCGCTGGACTCCATCGACCGCATCCGGGGCAGCCGCGAGGTGGCCATGCGCGTGCAGGAGGAGGGGCCGTCCGTCAGTCCGGACGCGGATTGGCGCTTCAAGGCCGCCACCTACGACGTCTACATGGGGAGCAGTTGGCGCCGCTCGCCGGTAAGGACCCTGTTGCCGCGCAGCCAGGGCGTGCGCTTCCGCCTGAGCCCCGAGAAACCCGTGCATTGGGCACGGATCTGGCTGCAGCCGCTGCACAGCCAGAGCGTGCCGTTGCCGGTGGAGACGACCGTGGTCGAGCCGCGCTCGCCCGTCCTCGCCGTGGACGACGGCGGGGCCGTGTCGCTCCCCTTCAGCCCGCTCGAAGTCTCCGAGTACAGGGTGGGGCTGGCGCGCCGGGCGGTGCTCACCGGCGTGGTCCCCGACCGCAACCCCGATCCCGCCCTCGACCTCACCGGCGTGACGCCCCGCATCTCAACCCTCGCGGCCCAGGTGATGGACCAGGGAAAGCCCGCCGAGAGAGCCCGGCGCCTCGAGCTCTTTCTGATGGAGAACTACTCCTACACCCTGAACTTCGCCGGACGGTCGATCGAACACCCGATCGAGGACTTCCTCTTCCGCTACAAGAGCGGTCAGTGCGAATACTTCGCCTCCTCGATGGTGCTGATGCTGCGCTCTCAAGGCATTCCGGCGCGGCTGGTGACCGGTTTCCTCGGCGGCGACTACAACCCGTTCGAAGGGTATTACATCGTTCGCGGCAACAATGCCCACGCCTGGGTGGAGGCATACCTCGGCACCGAAGGCTGGCGGATCTTCGATCCAACGCCGCCCGCCGGGCGGCCGGCGGCCGAGGCCGAAGGGCGCTTCCTGCTCATGCAGCAGGCGTGGGACTTCGTCCTCTTCCGCTGGGACCGCTACGTCCTGACTTTTGGCCTGGGCGATCAGATTCAGATCTTCGGCGGTTTGCGGGAACTGTGGAACGAATTCTGGGCTCGCCTGCATCATGAAGAGAAGCCGGAAAAGCCGGGGGCACCCAGCCTGCCAGCCTTGGGACCCGGCACCACGGCGCCCTTGCACCAGCGCCTCCCGGATCCGTCCTGGCCGCTGGCCATCGGACTGCTGCTGGTCGCCGCCGTTGCCTGGCTCCTCTACCTCCGCCTGCGCCCGCCGCTCACCGCCACCGCCGCCTATCGCCGCCTGCGCCGCCGCCTCGGCCGGACGGCGGGCGCCGGCCTGCCGGACTCCGCGCCCCCCCTCTCCGTGCGCAGCGAAGCCGCCGCCCGCTTCCCCGCCGCCGCCGAGCCCACGGCCCGGGTGATCGATTTCTACCTGCGGGAGAGCTTCGGCGGCCAGGCCCTGGAAGACGAGGAGCTCGAAGCGCTCAAGACCGCGCTGGAGCAGGCCGAGAAGGGGATGCGGAAGGCGGGGTAGTTGCCGGATCGCTCACTTTGGGCACTCTCTTCGGGGTTGCTACGTGAGCGCCAGCTCAGAGTGAGAGCTCGGCCCGCCTGCGGGTGATTTGGGACCCCTCTCAACTCGTTGAAGAGAGGTGACTTACAGACGCTTGTAAGATGAGAGGCAGTTTTTCCGTTTTATAGAGGGCATGAGCCGACAACTACGCCTTGTCCCTGAGGGCGGCGTTCTGGTCGAGGTCACATGCCTTCAGCAGCTCGATGCGAGCGTCGCCGGCATCCTCGCCAACGCCCAAAGAACATTCCCCGAGCCCCTTGCGGGCTTGCATCATTTTTGGTACACTCCGAAAGTCGCGGATGGAGCTGGCGAAGGCAGAGGCCCAGTTCTGCGTGTGGTCTTCTACCGCACTCAGGCCGGCAACGAACCTGTTCGCCAATGGCTAAAGGGCATGGAGCGGGCGGATCGCAAGGTCTTGGGCGAAGATGTCAAGACCGCTCAATACGGCTGGCCGTTAGGGATGCCGCTGATCAGGAAACTTGAGCCCGGCCTTTGGGAGGTCCGTTCCCATCTTCCACAAGGCATAGCACGGGTTCTCTTCACCGTCAGCGAGGGGACGATGGTCTTGTTGCACGGCTTCGTCAAGAAGTCACAGAAGACGCCGCCGGCAGAGCTGAGGACAGCTCGGCAACGTCTGGCGGCTCTACACGAGGGGTGATGAGATGAAAAAAGAACATCTGGGCAGTGAATTCGACGACTTTCTTCGGGAGGAAAACCTCCTTGAAGCCTCGGAGGCGGTCGCCGCAAAGCGGGTGATCGCTTTCCAGATTGCACAAGAGATGAAACAGCGCCGTCTGACCAAGTCGGAGATGGCCAGCCGGATGAAGACCAGCCGGCCGGCCTTGGAACGCTTGCTGGATCCCGCCAATTCGTCCGTAACGTTGTCCACCCTGGAGCGGGCGGCGTCGGCGCTCGGGAAGAAGCTCAAGGTCGAGCTGGCGTAGGAAGTCTTCTCACCTCGCTTCCTCCTGCGGCGCACTGCCCCCGGACGCCGCGTGCTGCCAAAGAAACAGCGAGTAAGCAGGCCGGCGGGGGCATAGGCGTTAACTTAACGTGGTCTTGGAGTTCCCCCCGCCCAAGACCCTCACTGGACGGCCGGAGACATGGGTAACACTTCAGACCGGAGACATAGGTAACACTCCACGAGGGAGTCGTTAATAGTCCCGGCCGCGGAAAAGGGGGGCGGCGGCTCCGCAGGGAAGCCCGAAGGGCGACCGCAGGAGCCGCC
>DASYJD010000013.1:0-194554 GCA_035996875.1 Thermoanaerobaculia bacterium | reverse complement strand
CCCACACCCCTCCAGCAGAGGGCCCTTTCTCTGCTCTCCGTGGCGGCGTAGAATGCCTGTAGACAGCGGGCAGGGTAGCCCCGAGCAGCTAAGCCTCGCTTTATCTGATATTTGCGCTACGTAATCGAAAAGAACTTCGGTCTAAAGATCAATGTAATGAGATAACCATACCACTAAAT
This sequence comes from Thermoanaerobaculia bacterium, assembly GCA_035996875.1. Classification (GTDB taxonomy): domain Bacteria; phylum Acidobacteriota; class Thermoanaerobaculia; order Multivoradales; family UBA5704; genus DATARR01. Next base: position 194,375 of record DASYJD010000013.1, on the reverse strand, counting down.
CAGGTGCTCACAAGCCTCTGCGACTCCCTCACGGGTTTTCAGAGGTCGACAACCACCAGCTCGGCCCCGCGCACCAGCAGGTGTCGTCCGGCGGCGTGTGGCGGTGCAGGGACTTCACGTCCTTGAAATCCTCTCGCTTGAAAGCCTCCGACAGTCTCTGCGCCGTCTCCTCGTCGCGGGCGCCGGCGCACGGAATGAACAGGGCGCGGCAGACGAACCGGGCGTCGAAGCGGTCCGGCGACGTGCGCGTCACCAGGAGCATGGCCCCGGCGCCCTGCCCTGGCGTCAGCGGCATCAGCAGACGCCCATCCGGCCTCAGGGCATCGAGCCAGGAATCCAGGGGACCCGTGGCCCCCGCGCTGACATAGATGACGTCGCACTCCGGCAGCGCGCCCTCGGAGGCCGAACGAGGATGGACCGTCACGTTGGATAGATCCGCGAGGTTCGCCGTCGCCCGCTGCGCCAGGTCCGGCTCGATCTCATAGGCGTCGACCGACCCCGAAGAACCTACGAGATTTGCCAGCAGAGCCGTGTAATACCCCGTGCCGGCGCCAATATGGACGGCGGCCTCCCCCTCCTTCGGGTTCAAGGCCGCCAGACAGACGGCATGCAGAGCCGGCTGACCATTGTTGATCTGGCTCTCCGCTTTCAGCGCGACCGTGACGTCCTGATACAGAAGCGCAGGATCGTCCGCCGGCGTATCGATATATCCCGCCGCCGTGAACACCTTCCAAGGCCCGGGCCCCACGAAACGCTCGCGGGGAGTGGATGCGAACGCTGCCTCGAGCCGGCTGCCGCGCGGCAGTCCGACGGAGGCCGTGATCAAGCTGGCGAAGAAGGATCGATGAGCTTCGAGCCGTTCCATGGGTTCTACCTCCAATACGGAGATCTTATGACGGCGGGCCTCTTGGCGACAGGCGGCTCGTGGCTTTTGTCGTTCCGTACCCACCGGCGGACGATCGACCTGGCCCTTCAGATTCTCCGCGAACAGGTGGCCAGGGGTCACGGGTTGAGAGATTGCCGGTGTCCATTGTAGCGACGGAGCTGGTGCGGTATCCTCGAATCAACTCTGGGTTCACAACTCGGGCGACGACTCAAGATTTTCACGGGCGCGTCCGGGAGCCTTGGAAGGGGGAGACGTGGAACGACAAAAGACGTTGATTCGGATCATGGCGGTTTGTCTTACGGTCGTCTTCAGTGCCGCTAACAGGGCCGGTGCCGCGGAGCCACCGGAGAGCCACCTCGAGAAGGACCTTGCCGAGCTCACCAGCGTCGCCAGTGGTTACCCTCCACGCGTCAAGACGCCTGAAGACAAGGCTCACGCCGTGGCACTCTTTCAGTCGATTGAAGCGCACCTCGTCAAGGATCTTCAGGAGTCTCCTCACGATTTTACCCTCGAGTTTTGGCTGGGCGAATGCTATCGCATGGGGAACAACCTGGACGTCGATGGAGCCTGGGACAAAGCCGTGATCCACTTGAAGGAGGCCGCGCGCCTGGAGCCCGACAAATTGCTGCCGCCCTTGCAACTCGGTCAGCATTACGCGGCCTCGGGCCATCCGGCCGAGGCTGAAGCCCCGCTTCTCAAAGCTCTCAAGCTCAGCGGCGACAAGCCGTCTGCCCAGGTTCGTTTCTACCTGGCTTTCACGTATTACCAACTGGGCCAATTCGACAAGGTCATACCGCAAGCGAACGAGTACCTCAAAATCGATCCGGATTCGCAGACGGTCAAGCTGTTCAAAGAGCGGTCGGAGGCTGCGCTCCGCGGAGAGCCCAAACCGAAGACGATCGAGATCCAGCCGAAAAAGGACGACAAGCCCGAACGAGTGCAACCAGGCGGGGCGAATACCGCGGGCTGAGCTCTCTGAGCACTAAAACAAGCTCGCAACGGCCTTGAACGTCTTCACTCATCTTCTGTCGGGTTGGGCTCTTGCCGAGCAGACCAGGTCGGGTCAATGGGCCTTGAATGCCTGGCAGAACATCGTTTTCACTCTCCTACTGTTGGGATACGCCTTTGTTTGCGCCAATACCCATGGACGGTCGCCAGGCAGCTTCGATGTCAATACAAAAACTTCTGGTTTACCTGTGGGCTGGGCCCACGACTCTCCTGGGCCTGATCGTCGCGGGTTTAACGGCGCTGTCGAAGGGACGCTGCGAGGTCAGAGAGGGAATCCTTGCCGTGTCGGGCGGCTTCGCTCGACGGTTTCTTTCTTCGCGTCTCCTACGTGCGAATGCCATGGCGCTGGGTCATGTCGTCATGGCCCGCGATCGGGTTGTTCTGGAGCGATGCTGGGCGCACGAGCGCCAGCATGTTCGGCAGGCTGAAAAATGGGGAGTGGCCTTCATTCCAGCGTATCTACTCGCAAGCGCCTGGGCGTTTCTCAGTGGATGCCACTACTATTACGATAATTGGTTCGAGAAGGATGCTGACAGGAAATCCGGACGCTGACGGGGCCGGGCTCTCCAAAAGAGGAGACGCGGGCTGCCCGACGCAGCCCGCGCCGATTTCGCTTTAGTGGTGCCCGATGCAGCCTTGCCCATCGGTAACGGAGGTCAGGATTCCGTTCGCCGAGGCGATCGAGCGGCTGTAGCAATCGCTGGCGGTGCTCTGTGAGAAGTAGCTTTGGGAGCTGTTCCGGTCCTGGAATCCCGTGAGGTTGCCGGCCGCGTCGAAGAGCAGCGTGTCGTTCGATTTGACCTCGTTGGAGACGAGCCCAAGGAAGGGAAACCCGTGACCGGCCTGCGCCTGCTGGTCCACGAACTGCTGATCGACCACCGTCGTCTGAGCCTGTGTTCCGTCCGCGTTGACGACGAAGTTGATGTTAAGGATGAGCGGATAGGACAGCGCGTTTTCCGCGATCACAATCGAACCCCGCTGCTTCGTCTCCGTCACCGAGATGAGCCCCGTTTTCTGCTTGATGTTCTGTTGGAACTGGGTATCCGAGTTGATGAAGCTCTGATCGTTTGAGAACGTCACGTGCTGCCCGATCGTGGTGTCGACCCGTCCGTGCGAGGTATTGACGTAGCCGGACACCGCGAAATCCCGTTGCGCTTTCGTGCTCACCGTGCCGGTGACGGTGCCGTCCGTCGCCGTTGTCAGATTCTCCGTCACCGAGGGGTGCGGACCGCTCCCCAGGGTATTCAGCGTCACGGCGCCCGTCACGTGGGAGGATCCCTGATCCAGGTAAAGGAGGAGCGTTCCGGTCACCTGGAAAGAGTGGTTGGCGTTGAACACGCTGAGGCCCACCGTGTGAGGATGTCCGTTGCTGAGCACGCCCGCGAAGGGCGTGAGATCGACCCGGTACGGCAGGAAGTTCAGCGTCTGCACGCCGGGGATCGGCCGCCACAGGAGCGGATCGATGCCGCCGGTGAAGATCCATGGGTAGACCGGCGCGAGGCCGGCCGGCTGGCCGTCGATCGAGATCTCCGCCTCGCGGAAGGTGGTGCCGCCGCAACTGAAGAGTTCGTCCGCGACGTCGTCGGGCACGCAGGTGAACCAGAACTCATCTCCGGCCTGGCTCTGCGTGATGACGTCCAGAAAAGCGCCTTCGATGTTGGACGGCAGGTTGAAACTGGGGGCGAGAACGCTGGCCGTCGTGTCGAGCAGCACCGCGCCGCCGGGAGCGGTCGAAAGGGGCAGGACGACATCAGCCGCCCGCGGCGCCGGCTCGGAGTGGGAGGCGGGATAGAACAGCAGCCGGGCGCTGCCGCTGAGAATGCCAGTGAAGGTGGAGTTCACGAGGTTGCCGAGGTTCACCTCGCCGGTCTGGGCCGTCCGGAAGAGCGGGCTGTAATCCGTCAGGTCGCGCTCCACGTGCCACGACGGGCTGACGCTGGCGGACGGCTCGGACGTCGTGCCGAAGTAGACGTTCGCATGACCGATGGCGATCTCCGCCGTGCGGTCGAACTGCCGGCCCGCCGTGCACGAGAAGTCGGCCTCCAGCACGACCTTCGCCCAGGGGCCCGGGCAACCCGCGGCCGGCGTGTAGGTGAATGGCTTCGGCGAGAAGTCCGCGAACTGGAAGTTCGAGTAGAGCTGAACCGCGCAGGGTGTCGTGTGCGGCCGGGGCACCGTGGGGTCGGCCGTGGCGGTGTTGGACGAGCCGACCGTGGGAGCGGCCAGGCCGGGCAAGGCCAAGGCGAGGCTCGCGACGAGGGGGAGGGCGGCTTTCAACCGGGGGAACCGTGACATGTGGGGCATTTGAGACGCTCCTTTCGATGAGGACCCAATACCTTTAGGTGCTTCAAGAGCCGGATTTGGCGCTCTCTTCCGGGCTGGGAACTTTCTGGTTCCGCCGGGAGTCTGAATCAGAGGACGTCACTTTCCCCGGAGGATCTCTATGAAGCTCCGCGTTTCGCTCCTGCTGCTCCTGCTCGCCCTTGCCGCCACTTCCATCGCGCTGGCCGCCGAGACCGCACCGGCAAGTCCGGCAGACCTCGTCGGCTCCTGGACTCTGGCTCCCGTCCAGAGCGAAGAAGCAGCTTCCGGCCCCGGCTCCATCACCCTCGTCCTGACCCTCGAGCAGGGCAAGTTGGCAGGTGTGGCGGTCCTCCCGGTCCAGAACGGCGAGAAGCGCTGGCCTCTCGTCAACCCCAGCTTCGACGGCAAGACCTTTTCCTTCAAGGTCGACAATGGAGAGAGCCTGCTCGCAGGCGAGATGAAGCTCGTGGACGGGAAGTTCGAAGGCCGCTGGTCCTCCGGTGGAGGCGACGAGGCCGGCCGTCTCACCATGAGGCGGAAGGCCTCCTGAGCGGGGGCCTTGAGACCTTCAGGACCCTCAGGGCATTCGCCCGTCCAGGATGGCGCAGAGCTTGGCGGCGTCGAGGTTGCCGCCGGAGATGACGCAGACGACCTTGCGCGCGGCCGGCACGCCCGCGAGGGCGGCGGCGACAGACGTGGCCCCCGCTCCCTCCGCGATGACGCGGTGGCGCTCGGCGAGGAGGCGGATGGCGGCGGCCACGGCTTCGAGGGAGACGACGCGGGCGCCGGCGAGCAGCGTGCTCGCGAGCGGCCACATCTCCGGCAGGAGGCTCTTGCCGCCGATGCCGTCGACGAAGCTCGGCTTGTAGTCCACCATCTGGGGAGAGCCGGCGGCGAGGGATGCGGAGAGCGGCGCCGCGGTCTCCACCTCGCAGCCGAAGACCCGGGCTTCAGGACGCAGGGCGGCGAGGGTCGCGGCGATGCCGCAGGAAAGCCCGCCGCCGCCGAAGGGGACGAGGACGGTGTCCACGTCCGGGAGATCTTCGAGGATCTCGAGGGCGACGGTGCCGTTGCCGGCCATCACCGCGCGGTCCGCCACCGGATGAATGAAGAGGCCGTCGAGACCGGGGAAGGCATGCTCGACGATCACCTGCCACCAGCGATCGAAAGGCACCTTCACGACCTTGCCACCCAGGCGCTCGATCGCCGCCAGCTTGGTGGCGGGCGCGTGGTCGGGCACGACGACCACCGCGGGAACGCCGAGCTCGCGGGCGCTCCACGCGACCCCCTGGGCCATGTTGCCGGCGCTCGCCGTGTAGACGCCGTCGCGCAGCCCCTCGGGGCCCGCCAGCCGCATGGCGTTGGCGGCACCCCGCAGCTTGAAGGAGCCGATGGGCTGCAGGTTCTCCAGCTTGAGCCAGATCTCCGCCGGCGCGCCTTCCGAGTTGAGGCGCACGAGCGGCGTTCGTAGCGTGACCCCGGCCAGACGTTCGCGGGCGGCGCGGACCTCGTCGATCGCGGGAGCGTTGAGCGGCTGCATGCGGCGAAGCCTATCGCAATCCCACGCAGGGGGGCACGCTCGAACCGGCGAGCCCCAGACACTCGGATTCTGCAAGTTCCTTCGCAGATGACGGATTCGCGGACCCTTCCGCGCATATCCAAGTAGACCAGGAGCTCTCCCGGAGCGCTGCGGTTTCGAGTCCGGACCGAAACCACCGCCTTCAGGAGTGTCTCAAGGCAACAAGAACTACATCATCAAAGGAGATGCTGATGCGAGTGACAAAGTCTTTTCTGCTGGTGGCTGCTCTCGCCGCCGCGACGTTCTCGAGTCCCTTCCCGGTGACGGCCGCCGGCCTCCCGGCCGCCCCGCCGAGGCTTTTTTCGCTGGAGAAAGCCGTGCAACCGTCGTCGTCCAGCCTGCAGCTCGTGCCCGACGCGGCCGAGCAGTTCGTCATCGAAGCGAGCTCGGCAAGCGTTGCGGCGAACCCGCCGGCGTTCACCCTCGATCTCCCCGGCCTTCCTCCCCTGGAGGCGGTGCGCACCCGCTTCGTCGACTACAAGACCAATTGGAAGAGCTGGTTCGGCACCCTGCGCCACGCCGGCACCACCGAGGAGGGGAGCGGCTTGGTCCATCTGGGCTATCACGGACAGCAGCTCACGGCCTACATCGAGTTCGAGGGCAAGCGCTTCCGCATCGTCGGCGGCCTCGGGGAGAGCCACCGCCTGGTCCGGCTCTCTGACGAGCTCAGCCCGCCGTCCTGCGGGCTGGACGCCAAGGCCACCGCAAAACCGGCGCCGGTGAACGGGGGCAAATTGCGCCCGGTAATCGTGCCGAAGAGCACCTCTCGCCTCGACGTCCTCGCCGTCTACCCCCTGGCGTTCTGGAACTTTGGCCCCACGGCTGAGGCCGGCATGGTCGACTTCGTCGAGGACTCGATCTCGCTGGCCAACAACGTCTTCAGCAACAGCAGCGTCGACGCCTTCTACAACCTCGTGGGAGTGGTGCCGATCACCGGCAGCGACCAGCCGCCGGCCACGGGCATCTTTGATGCCCTCATCTGGCTGAGAGGCCAGCCCACCGAGGTCGCCAACCTCCGCAACGCCTTCGGCGCCGACATCGTGACAATCTACGTCCCCTTCAGCTACAGCGCCGACAACGCCTGCGGAGTCGCCAATCTGCCGCAGAACAACAGCACGTACCTCTCTGCGGGCCCGAGCACCACCACGGCCACGGTCAACTCGCCCATGGGCGACCTCGCGTTCACCGCCAACCGCGACGGCTGCGGCCTGGGCGACTACACCCTGGGCCATGAGATCGGCCACACCTACGGCATGTACCACGGCGACGCGGCAGTGTCTTCCCTCGCCATCTTCCCCAACGGCCGGGGCTACGTCGACTCCGTCAACGGGTTCGCTTCGGTCATGGGATGCTACTGCACGAGCGGATGCACGGCCAGCAGCGCGGCCGTCTGCAACCGGATTCCTTATTTCTCAGATCCCACCACCCTCTACGGGGGACATCACATCGGCGCCTCGGACCGTAACAACGCCGATGTCGCCCGCAACCAGGTGGCAACCTATGCGGCCTTTCGGACGGCGAGCTCCAACACCCCGCCCTCCGTCAGCTTCTCCACCTCCTGCTCCGGCCGCACCTGCACCTTCACCAGCACCTCGACCGACAACACGACGATTCCGTCGGGCGGATATTGGTGGAAATTCGGCGACAGCACCACCCACGGCTCGGGGAGCGCGGTGACCCACACGTTTGCCTCCTACGGCACCTACTATGTCCATTTGGTGGTGACCGACAGCGGCGGGCAGACCGGGACCACGGTCAACACTGTCACCCCGTCCCCCTCGTATGAGGGCTATCACGAAGCGTCCAACTGCCGCGGCATCTCCGGCTGGGCCTGGGACCACACGCCCGACAGCCCGATCAACGTCGACATCTATCGCGACGGCAGCTACGCGACCACGACTTCGGCGGGCCTGTTCCGGTCCGATCTTCTGAGCGCCGGCAAGGGGAACGGCTATCACGGCTTCGGCTACACGCCGGACAGCTCGTGGAGGGACGGCACGTGGCACGCGGCCCTCGTGCGCTTCGGCGGAACGTCCACCAGCCTGACCTGGAGCCCCATCAGCCTGATCTGCGGAGTGACCTGCTTCACCAGCCAGACCCCGACCGACAACCTCGACACGGCGGGAGTGGTCTACTCGGTCGGCACCCAGTTCAGCTCGAGCTCCAGCGGCTACATCACCTCCCTCCGGTTCTACCGCGCTTCGGGAGAGACGGGCACCAACACCGGCAAGCTCTGGACCGACAGCGGCACGCTTCTCGCGAGTGAGACCTTCCCCAGCTCCCCGTCCTCAGGCTGGGTCGAGGTGGCGCTCTCCACTCCCGTGGCGATCTCGGCCAGCACTCTCTACCGCGTCTCGGTCAACACCAACACCCACCAGTCGAAGACGGGTTGCGGCATCGGTTCGGGAATCACCAACCAGGTCCTGACGGCCGCCCAGGGCTTCTGGGTCGCCGGCAACACCTTCCCGACCACTAGCAGTTGCAGCAACTACTTCATCGACGTGAAGTTCGACCTCTAGCTAGAGGCTTCGAGTCATCCTTCAGCCGGGTCCCGCTTTAGACGGCGGAGCCCGGCTCTTTTTTTCCGGCCAAAGGCTCAAAGACGCCCGGTGATATTCTTCCGGTCATGCCCCGCTACGAGTTCCTCGTCGAGACCTACGATACCGAGCGCCTGAAGACCCTCTCCGTCTGGTCGCAATTCCGGGACGAGGATCTGCGCTTCCGCCCGGAGCCTCGGGCGCGGACGCCGCACGAGCACATGGTCCACCAATGTGTCAGCGAGGACACCTGGATGAAGACCATGCTGGGGATCGATCTCGGCGAGGGGCCGCTGCCCGCCGAGGAAACCCGCCTCGCGTTCCTCCATAAATATGCCGGGGCCTCCGGCCAACGTCTCGAACGGCTGCGCGGCATGGCGGACGACTGGTTCGAGGGGAGCACCCGCTTTTTCGACGTCGAACGCAGCCGGGCCTGGGTGATGACGCGGCGCATCGCCCACTCGGCTCATCACCGGGGCCAGCTCACCGCCTACCTGCGCCTTCTGGGCCGGAGCCTCTATTCGACGTACGGCCCCACGGCGGACACCGGCGGCCTGTTCCTCGATGGCGCCCCGACTCTCTACCGATATCCGGACCTCAGGTCTCTGCTGGAGGCCGAGGACCACGGCGGCGAGTCGCCGCCGCTGCCCGGGCCGGGCGCCAAGAGCCCCACCGAGAGACGGGACTGAAAACGCACGCATGACGGCCGAGGCGCGGCGCCTGGCTTCGTCTCCGGAGCGCTGCGTCTGCAGCGCCTGCCGGTATTAGATAGAACCGAAAGATCATTAAAAGGGACATACGGGGCATGCATGAGCTCCAAAGTCCTTCCCCACGCTCCGCACGGCTTTCACATCGCCCCTTGCCCGTGGACCAGCAACCGGCCCTCCCGCCCGTCGAGACTCCGGAGGGAGCGCCGGATCTCGGCTTTCTGATCGCTTTCGAAGAGCCCACGGCCCCGGAAGGCTGGGCTTCGGGGATCGTCAAAGCGGTTGAGGACGGCTGGGATGGGCGGCACTTCACGATTGACACCAAGGCGGGCGAGCAGGAAGTGCCCCGCAAGCTGGTGTTCTATTGGTGGCCCCTGGACTAGCAGTCAGGCAAACGTTTCCGACACGGCGGACAGCCCGGCGTTGACGCGGAGCCCGTCGATCAGCTCCAGAGCCAGCAGGACATCCGGGATCTTCTCCGGGGGCACCGACAGGGTGCCGAAGAGCTTTCCCTTGCGGCGGATGCAAAACTTGCGGCCCCCGATTCCCACCCAGTCGAGCTCGTCCAGAGGAATCGGGTTCCGGTTCTTCCAGGTCAGGCCCTGAAACGAGAGGCGCAGAGGACCGAAGGCGATTTCCTCGTGGTTCGCCAGGCGCCGCGCGAGCTCCGGCTTCAGGAGGGCGTGGACCTCGTCCAGAATCATTTCGATCGCCTCCGCGCTCTCCTTGAAGTGCACGGTGATCCGGATTTTCTTGCCGTCCCTGCCGATCAAGGTGAGGTTGGGCGGGCCGGCCGGCCTCTTCATTCGGGACTGGATCGCGGCCTCGATCGCCGCACCGGCGAGGCCTCCGATGGCGAAGCCGGCACCCAACTGGGGGGTGATCCGGTACCGGTACTCGGCGACGTCGCTCCAGAGCATCTCCCGCGTTCCGAACACCGACGACACCTGGATGCCTTCGGGGAAGATGGAGGCCTTCGTGCGGCCGATCACATAGCACAGAACGGCATAGGCGATGAGCACCGCCGCCCCGACCTGAATCCCGGGGAATTCGGACGGATTGGAGCCCACGGCAATCAGGAAGGAGATGCCGGCGGCGAAGAGAAACAGCACACCGAGAGCGGCGCGCAGGACGATCGTCTGGCCGAAGACGGCACGCGGAGGCGACAGGATCATGGATTCTCCTGCGAAGGCAGCAGGTGCCTTCAAAAAGAGTGCGTCTTTCGAGCGAAGCCTATGGGAGCAATTCTGGTCCCATTCTAATCCAAGTCGCCGGGGACCGCGGAAGAGCCCGTGTTACTCTCGTTTCACTGTAGGAGCAAAACATGCGAAAACTGGTTGCGCTGCTGCTGCCTCCGGTGCTCTTCGCTCAAGGCTGCGCCAGTGGAGCCCCGCGAGCTCCGGTAACCTCTCTGGATGCGGTGACCCTCGCCACGGTCAACCGGGCGATCGAGGGTCAGCCGGTCTCCCTCCGCCTCGCGAGCGGCGAGGTCGTCAAGGAAGCCGAAGAGGTGACGTTGACGGCGGAGACCACATCCTGGCGCGGCGACCACGACCGCCAGAGGATCGTGCCCACGAAAGAGGTCTGCGAGGTAATCCTCCAGGTCCGGTTCCGGGCCGGGAAAGGATACGCGTGGGGCCTCCTGGCCTGTGCTCCGCTCGCCATCGTGGCCGCTAGGGCGAACGAGGACCCCCTCGCGGGTCTTGCCACCCTGGTGCTCACCGAAGCCCTCTGCCCTTTCATCGGGATGGGCATCGCCGCCGGCCTCAAACAGCCCGCTGACCGCGTGGTCTATTCCGCGCCGGGGAGCTGCGCCGCCGCGAATTGACGCCGTGTGGGCTCCGGAAGCGTTTCCCGGGGAACCGAGGATGCTAAGATGGAGAACCCAAAGGGGGCGTCGTGTCCGAACGGGACCGGCGACGGACAAGCAAGGAGTCTGGCAATGGGTAGAAAATTGTACGTCGGCAACCTGGCCTACGGCGTCAAGGACAGCGATCTCCAAGACCTGTTCTCGGCTCACGGCACCGTAGACACCGCACAGGTGATCATGGACCGCGACACGGGACGCTCCAAGGGCTTCGGCTTCGTGGAGATGAGCAGTGACCAGGAGGCGCGGGCGGCAATTTCCGCGCTCAATGGTAAGGAAGTGGATGGTCGCAACCTGACCGTCAACGAGGCCCGGCCCAAGGAAGAGGGCGGCGGCCGTGGCGGCGGTGGTGGTGGCCGTGGCGGCGGTGGCTACGGTGGCGGTGGCGGCGGCGGGCGTGGGGGTGGCGGGGGAGACCGCGGCGGCTACGGCGGCGGCCGGTACTAGCCCGTACCAACGCCAGTACTCGATCGATAAGCCCGGTGTGACCCTGCGGGACCGGCCCGAAAACCGGCTCCCGTGGGGACTCGCCACTGAAAGAAGCACCCGCCAGGCTCTCTCGCGAGCTGGCGGTAGGATCTATGGCCCCCCTCTAATCGGGCCCCTCTAATCGTCGTCGGGATCCAACTGCGGCCGCTTGTCCGCCAGGAAGAAGGCGGCGTTTCGCGGTGCGGCGATGGTTCGGAAGATACGCGGCGGCGCACTGAGATCGAAAAACCTGGTGAGGTCGGTCTTGGACCGTGCGTCCGCGAAGCTCAGCGCCCCCTCGTGGATCCCGAAGTTCTGCTCGATGAACCTCAGGATGCTGCCGAAATCGTGGCGGTGGTTGTCGATCGCCGGCCGCGTGTAGGCCGACACCACGAGCAGCGGCACCCGGAAGCCGAGTTGGTAGGCGCCCTCCGGTGGCGCCGGGAAGGCCGGCGGTTCATGGTCGTACCAGCCTCCCCAATCGTCCCAGGTGATGAAGATGGCGGTGTTCTGCCAGTAGCCGGTGCCGTTGTCGCACTGCTTGCTGTTGCCGATGGCGTTCACGATGGCTGACACCCAGGAGGGGCCGCCGCCGTCGTTGCACCGCGCGTGATCCGAGTTCTGGCAGGTGGGATTGACCCAGGTGACGGAGCGGAGGTTGCAGTCGCCGATGTCCTTCAAGACGTCCGAGGAGACCAGATCGACGTTCTCCGTCCAGGCTCTTCCGGTGCATTGCCCGCCGGGTCCGGTGGACTGGCAGATGTGCTGAATCGCGTTGGGCGCCGTCCAGATGGTGCCCGCGCCGGGCGCGTAATACCGCCAGGTGACGCTGCCGCGCAGCAGGTCCGCCACGGTCTGATGCTCGAAGCACGGAAAGATCCTCTGGCCCTCGGTGCCATCGGGTGAGATGAGCCGGACGGTCGTCCCCGCGGTCGCCGCGCATCCCGCGATCTTGTTCAAGCCCCCGACGCCTCCCGTTCCCTCCAGGTTCTCGGAGGCGAAAATACCCGCCGCGTCATCCTCGGCGCTAGGCGCCGAAGTGCCCCCGAAGAGGAATTGATGGGCGGGGAAGCTGGGTCCCTGATTGGTCTGGAACATGTAGTTGGCCCACCCGTACTGGGTCGCCAGCGTGAGGTAGGGGTTCAGGATTCCTCCCGAATTTGCGACGTATTTGAACTGAGGTTTCTTGGCGCAAGTGCCGACGCAACGAATGCCGCTGGCGCCGTCCATCTTGCAGGCGCCCGAGGACGGGTCGCACATGGCCAGGAAGGCGCCATGGGAGTGATCCAGATCGTACTTGTTGGCCAGCGGCACGGAGGCCGGCTGCACCTTGCCTCCGGGAGATTTCTTGTCCAGCCAGTTGCGGGTCTGAATGTTGAACTGGGTGGAGCTCGGATGCATGCTGCAACGGCTCGCCGAGCCGAAGGGGGCCTTGCACAGGCCCTGGAAGAGATTGTCGGGGGTGCGGTTCTCCTGAATGATGACGATGACGTGGCTGAAGCTCTGGATCTGCGCGTGAGCCAGGCCGGCTCCGAACCAGAGCGACAGCAGGCTTCCGGCAATTCGCTTCATGGTGACCTCGGCTCCCGAGAGCCCGTGGACGGCCTACGGATCTTGGACGCGACGGCGGCCTTCCAGGTCAGGGTACGCCTCTTCCGGCGGCTCGGCAATGCGGGCGAGGACGGCCGCGACCACTCGGTCGCAGCGCCCGCCTTCGAAGGCGAAAGCCTCGCGGCAGGCAGTGGTCGCCTGCTCGGCGATCCGGCGCCGCAACAGCCCGCGGGCGCGATGAAGGCGGGTCTTCACGGCCGGGATCCCCAGATCCAGACACTCGGCGGTGGCTGCCGTGCTCAATCCCTCCACGTCGCGAAGCATCAGGATCAGCCGGTAGGGAGCCGGCATGCCGTCGATCGCGGCTTCGAGGATCGTGCGCAGGTCGTGCTGGATGGCGCGTTGCTCGGGATCGAGCTCGGCCGAGCGGAGGGAGGGAATGGACTCTTTGTGGACCTCGGGCATGGCGTCGATCTCCACGATGCGGCCGCGTCGCCGGGAGCGCGCCATCGCCTCATAGACAGCAATTCTGGTGAGCCAGGTGGCGAATCGGGCCCTCTCCGCGAACTGGTCGAGGTGGTGAAAGGCGCGCACGTAGGCGTCCTGGACCACGTCCTCGGCTTCGTGCTCGTCGCCCACGATACCGCGGGCGACGCGATAGAGCCGGCGGTTGTACCGGCGCATCAGGATCTCGAACAGTGGACGCTCCCCGGCGAGGACTCGCCTCACCACCTCCTCGTCGCTCAAGGAGTCCCCTGGGCGATCGGGCGATCCGGCCTGTGCTGAAACATCGAGGACCCTGGTCTGCATACAGTTCTCCGGCCACTACAGAGTCGCCACCAGGCAAGAGGTTACACGCCTTGTGCCGGCTCGGCTTGTAACCTCCGGCGCGGCGTCAACTCTGTAAGGGTTGGGCGGACTCGATCGGCCGCCGTAACTCGTGAGACAAGGGGGGCAAGATGCCATCGAATCGCACACCCGCGGCACAGGCTTACCAGATTTTGCACGTCGCGTTCTTCCTAGCTCCGCTGCTGGCGGGGATCGACAAATTCACTCACCTGCTGGTGAACTGGGACCAGTACCTGGCACCCACGGTCGAGCATTTGCTGCCCTTCTCGGGCCACACGTTCATGCAGATCGTGGGCGTCGTTGAGATCGCCGCGGCGCTCATCGTCTGGTTCAGGCCACGTTTCGGAGGCTACCTGGTGGCTGCCTGGCTGTGGGGCATCATCCTCGATCTGCTGCTGATCCCCGGATACTTCGACGTGGCCCTGCGCGACTTCGGGCTCTCGCTGGGGGCTCTGGCATTGGCGCGCCTGGCGATCGCCGAGGCGCCGGCCGGCGCGCGGCGGGTCTAAAGCAGCGGGGCGGCCGGCAGGCTAGACTGCCGCCCGTCATGGACTTCTCCTCAGTTCTCCGCCGGCTGTACCGGGGGCCCCGCGGCGCTGCACGGGGAGTGGTGAATCCCTACCGGGAATCGTTCCCCGAGCTCGACGGGCCGGCGGCGGCCCGGCGGCGGCGGGACAACCTGGAGGCGTATCTGGAGCGGGTGGGCATTCCCCGGCTGGTGCTGCTGGGGGAGGCCCTGGGCTTCCGCGGCGGCCGTTTCTCCGGCATCGCCTTCACCAGCGAGCGGCAGCTCGCGGGGCCGGCCGGCCGGTTGCTGCCCTGGGCCGGCTGCCCGCCGTTCCAGGCCACCAGCCGCAACCCGGACTTATGGCTGGAGCCCTCCGGTAGCGTCGTCTGGGGTGCTCTCGGGGGCGACGCCCGCGGCGTGTTGCTGTGGAACACCTTCCCCTGGCATCCGTACACCCCCAAGGGGCCGCTCAGCAACCGCACGCCGGAGCGCGGCCTGGTGGCGGCGAACCTGGACGTCCTCGAGGCCCTTCTCGCCGAGCTGGGCGGCGCCTCCGGCGCTCGCATCCTGGCGGTCGGCCGCACGGCCCAGGCGGCGCTGGCGACGCTGGGGGTCGAGGCGCCGGCCCTGCGTCACCCGGCCTACGGCGGCGCCGGCCTCTTCCGCCAGCAGCTCCTGAAGCAGCGCGAGGAGCGCAAGTAGGCTCGCGATCTGGACTTTTCGGTGCTAAGCTTGTAGACAGCTTTCAATGCGGCCGTCCGCCGCCGGGAGGTTGTGCCCATGATCCGATCGACTCCTAGTATCTGGCTGCTGATGCTGGCGTTCGCCCTGCTCGCCGTGCCGGCGACGGCCGAAGTGTTCCACGTGACTCTCACCAACGGCACCACGGTCGACTCCGCGGTCCAGCCGCAGCAGGCGAGCTGGGATCCCAACATGGTCATGCTGCTGACGGACGTCGGCAACTGGGTCGGCTTCCCGAAGGACGAGATCGCCGACATCAAGGCCGTGGATCCCACCGCCGGCTTCGGCGTCCGCATCAGCAGCACGGCGATTGCCCTGGGGCGGTTCTCGAACGATCTTCCCGAGCCAACGAAGGGCGGCGCCCAGGATCAGGACAAGTATCTTGCCGCGGCCACACGGGCGATGGAAGCGGCGGAAAAGCAGCAGCACTATTCGGTGCAGCAGTTCGTGGAGCCGAACCAGACGCAGGGCATCCCGGCAGCCTTCGCGGGCTCGGGCGGCTATGGCAGCAACGTCGGCGGCAGTGCCGGGGTCCCTTTGCAGGGGTCTCCAGGCCCCGGAGCCGGAACGGCGGCGCCAGTGAACCCGCCGAACGAAAAGTAGTTGTTTCCAAGTCCCTCACCGTGGGGGACCTCTTTGACAGACCAGACGGTACGGTGACGCCCGCGCTTTCCCGACGTTTTCACATCGGAGAAGCGGCGCGCGTTTAGAGGGAAGCCGGTGTGAGACCGGCGCGGCCCCCGCCACTGTAACCGGGTACGAAACCGGAACAAGCCACTGCACGGGTGGATCCTCCAACTGATTCCAAGGAGGGTTGACCGTGTGGGAAGGACCGGGAGTAGGAAGATCCGGAAGCCAGGAGACCTGCCATACCGTCCAACGCCTCCCGCGGGGAGCGGGCGAGGGTTTGGACGGGCCGGAAAGCCCGTGCTCCTGCGCCCCATCTCTTCGGACATGGGGCGTTGTTTTTTGCGAAAGGAGCAAAACGATGCGTCGGATCCTTCTGATCCTCGCCGCCGGTATCCTCGGGGGTGGATTGCCGGTTTTAGCCCAGGAGCCGGCTCCGGTTCCTGTTCCCGTCTTCCATGAAAACGTCGTGGTCACCGCGTCCGCGGTCTCTACGGACAGCGAGGTGCGCGCCGACGTGCCGGCGACCGTCACCGTCATCGACGGCAAGGAGATCGAGGCCCGGCAGAGCCGTGACCTGGCGGATCTCCTCGGCAGCGTTCCGGGCCTCTCCGTCGTCCAGGCGGGCTCTCCCGGGCAACAGACGTCCGTCTTCATCCGCGGCACCAACTCCAATCAGACCCTGCTGCTGTGGAACGGCATCCCCTTGAACGACCCCTACTTCGGCGGCGCCAACTGGCAGTTCATTCCGCTCGACGGCGTGAGCCGCGTGGAGGTCGTGCGCGGTCCGTACAGTGCGCTCTACGGCAGTGACGCCGTGGGTGGAGTGGTGCAGGTGCTCACTGGCACGCGGCAGGGGGGAACGGTGAACGTCGAAGGTGGGGACAACGCCTACAAGCGGGCGGGCCTCGCCGCCGGCTTCGACCTCGGGCGGGCACGCCTCGACGTCACGGGGCATATCCGCCGCGGGGACGGGGAGTTCGCCAACGACTCGTTCGACAGCGAAGAGGGGGTGGCGCGGATCCTCTTTCCGGTCGGCGCCGGCTCCAGCCTGGGCCTGATGGTGCGGGCCAACGACTCGCAGACGGGCATTCCCTTCTCCGGCCTGACGCCCACTCCGGAGCGCAACATCTCATGGCAGGAGCGCGAGGTCGCGGTGCCCTTCCGCTCCGAGCAGGGCGCCTGGGGAGTGGAGGCGCAGGTTTCGCGGACGGATTTCGACAGTGCCTTCCGCGACCGGCAGGACACGTCCGGATTCGGCTCGTCGGACACTCAGTCCCAGGCCCTGCGTGGCCGGGCCGTGGCAACCTGGCACGGCGACGATCTGCGCTTCGCCTTCGGTGGCGAGGTGCAACGCCTGGAGGTGACGGCCCTTTCGGGCTCCTTCACCAACCTCGACGGCGCTCACCAGCGGACGTGGGCGGCCTTCGGGCAAGCGTCGTGGGGAACTGGGCCGATCCACCTCGATCTCGGCCTGCGCCGCGACGACAACGACGTCTATGGCGGCCAGACCAGTCTGAGGACGGGAGCCGTGGTGAAGCTCAGCGACGATACCCGCCTGAGGGCGAGCTATGGCGAGGCGTTCCGGGCGCCGGCGCTGGGCGACCTGTTCTTTCCCGGCAGCGGCAACCCCGACCTCAAGCCGGAACGGGACGCAAGCTACGAGGTCGGCCTAGAGCACGAGGCCGGCGGCTGGCGGCTGGCGGTGACCGGTTTCCAGAACCGGCTGCGCAACCTCATCGACTTCGATCTGGCCACCTTCAGCAGCGTCAACGTCGGCCGTGCCCGCATTCGGGGCGTCGAGGCCGAGGTGGGCGTGCGGCGGGGGATCGTCTCGGCGTCCCTCGACGGCACTTGGATGGACCCCAAGAATCTGGACACCGGCCTCGAGCTGCTCCGGCGGCCGAAGAAGAGCGCTCATCTCGCCGTGACGGCGCGACCGGGTCGCTGGACTCTCAGCGCCGTGGGCCGCTGGATCGGCGAACGGGAGGATCTCGACCCCGTAACCTTCGGCAACGCCGTCAACCCGAGCTACACACGGTTCGACGTCGCGGCGAAGTGGCGGGCCTATAGTTGGCTCTCCCCTTATGCCCGGGTGGAGAACGTGGCGGACGAAACCTACAGCGCGGCGCTCGGCTTCCCCAGCCCGGGCAGGACGTTGATCGGTGGATTGGCGTTCGATTTCTAGGAGGATTTTCCTCCTCCTGCTGCTCCTCCTGGGGCCGGTTTTCGCCGGCTGCCAGGGGGAGCGGTCCCCACGAAGCTCTCAGAACACCCCGCAACGGATCATCGCCCTCACGCCGAGCGTGACCGAGACGCTTTTCGCCCTGGGCCTGGGCGACCGCGTGGTGGGCGTGGGAGACTACAGCCGCTGGCCTCCGGAGGCGGCGCGCAAGCCGCGGCTGGGAGGGCTGTTCAATCCCAATCTCGAACGGATCGTGTCGCTGAAGCCGAACCTCGCCGTGCTGATTCCCAGCGAGCGGGGGCTGGGGACCAAGCTGAAGCCGCTGGGGATCGACGTGCTGGTGGTGCCGAACGAGTCGCTGGCCGACGTCGAGGCCTCGTTCCAGACGATTGCCCGGCGTTGCAATGTTCCGAAGGCTGGTGAGCGGCTGCTCGCCGAGTGGCGTGCCGGACTGAATCTTCCGCCTCTCCCCGGGCCGCCACCGCGCGTGCTGATCTGCGTCGGCCGTCTCGCCGGCCAACTGGGAGAGGTCACCGTGGCGGGGCCGAACACCTTTCTCGACGAGCTTCTCCGGCGTCTGGGTGGGAAGAACGTCTTCGCCGACGCGCCCACCCTCTATCCGCAGATCGGGCTGGAGGAGATCGTGGCCCGCAAGCCGGACGTCATCCTGGAGCTGCGGGCCGATCCGTTGACGCCGGCCGAGGTGGCGGCGGTCGTCGCCGACTGGCAGGCGCTGCCCCAAGTGCCGGCCGTGCGGCTGGGCCAGGTCAAGGTCATCGCTCATGATTACGTGCTCATTCCCGGGCCGCGAATTCCGCAGTTCTACCGCGAGATGCGGGCGGCGTTGATCCGGCGATGACGGTCCTGCTGACGGCCCGTGGGCTGGAGTGGCGGGCCGGCGAGCGGACGATCCTCGGTCCTCTCGACCTCGACGTGCGGCGGGGGGAGTGCCTGGCCGTCGTCGGCTCCAACGGCGCGGGCAAGACGACGCTGCTGCGCCTGCTGACGGGCCTGCTGCGGCCGTCGGGCGGCGAGCTGCGCTATGGCGATCAGCCCTTCGCGGCCCTCTCGCGGCGGGAGCTGGCTCGATGCATCGCCTACGTGCCGCAGATCCGCCCCTCGCGGGTACCGCTCAAGGTGGAGGAGGTGGTGCTCCTCGGGCGCTATCCCCACCTCTCGCGTATGCAGATCGCCCCGCGGGCCGCGGACTTCGCGGCGGTCGAGGAGGCCCTCTCCGTGGTTGGAATCGCCGGACTCAGGGGCCGGACGGTGGACGAGCTGTCAGGCGGCGAGCGCCAGGCCGTCTATATCGCGGCGGCCCTGGCGCAGCAGTCCGAGCTGCTGGTGCTGGACGAGCCTACCCTGCACCTCGACGCGCGCCACCAGCACGACCTTGCCTCGCTTCTGCTGCGCCTGAAGAGCGCCGCGGACCGCACGGTCGTCCTGGCGACCCACGACCTCAACCTGGCCTCGCTGCTGGGAGACCGTCTACTGGCGCTCGTCTCGGGGCAGCCTCTCGCCTGCGGCCCGCCCGCCGAGATCGTCAAGCCGGACCTTCTCGATTGTCTCTTCCAGGCCCGCTTCGAGATCGTCCGCGGCGGCGAACGGCCGGTGACCATTCTGGACCTCGGCGCATGAGCGCCTTGCAGCCTCGTCCCCGGATGGCGCTGCTGGTCCTCTGCGGGCTGTGGATCGCCACCGTGCTCGTGGCGCCTCTGGTCGGGAGCCAAACCGTGACGCTGCACGACGTGCTCCGGGGTGAGGCCACGGCGGCGGCCATCTTCTGGCAGATCCGGCTTCCCCGGGTGCTGCTGGCCCTGCTCGGCGGAGCGGGCCTCGCCGTCTCGGGGTTGGGCTTCCAGACCCTCTTCCGCAATCCGCTGGCCGAGCCCTACACCCTGGGCGTCTCGGGCGGCGCCGCCCTGGGCGCGGTGATTGCTCTGCGTTTCGAAGGCGGGCAGTTTCTGGGCTTCTCGCTGGTGGCGCTGGCCAGCTTCGCAGGGGCGCTCGGGGCCACGGCGCTCATCGTCGGCCTGGCCCTGCGCCGCGAGGGGGTCGAGACCTCGACGCTTCTGCTGGCAGGTGTCGCGGTTTCGCTCTCCTGCTCGGCCATCATCCTCTTCCTTCAGTACCTGGCGGACTCCACGCAGACCTTCCGCATGGTGCGCTGGATGATGGGCGGCCTCTCGGTGGTGGGCTACAAGGAGGTGCTTTGGCTACTCCCGTGGGTGCTGGGTGGGAGCGCCATGCTCCTCGCCCTGCGCTGGGAGCTCAACCTCCTCCTTACCGGCGAGGAGATGGCGGCGAGCCGCGGCGTGGACCTGGCGCGCCTGCGGTTCCAGATTCTCATCGCCACCTCGCTGATGATCGGCGCCCTGGTGGCGGTGGCGGGTCCCATCGGCTTCGTGGGCTTGATCGTTCCCCACATCCTGCGCCGCTTCGTGGGGCACGATCATCTCTTTCTCGTTCCGGCCTGCCTCCTCGGCGGCGGCGCCTTCCTCACCCTCTGCGACGCCGGAGCGCGCACCGTGATGGCACCCGCCGAGCTGCCGGTAGGAATTCTCACCGCTCTATTGGGAGGACCGTTCTTTCTCTGGCTGCTGGTCTGGCGGCGGCGGGATTAGATCTTCTTGACCACGAGCCGACATGTGGCTAAGTTCTGGGAATGAAACATCGACACTGGTTGGCGCTGAGTTTTCTGTGGACGATCACCTGCCTGGCTGCGCTCGCCGAGCCGAAGACGGGGCTGGAGCTGACGATCAAGGCCCTGGGGTGGGGAAAAGATGGAGCCAATCACTTCCCCTCCGGCAGGCCGATTCCCGTTCAGCTCACCGTCACCAATCACGGACCGGCATCCGCCGAGGTGCGTCTCAAGGATCACAGCAAGGAAGGTGGACAGGAGCCGCTGTGGGGCGTCGCGGCCCGGGTCTCCGACAAGACCGGAAGGCTCCTGACGCGTGACGAGCACGACGCCCATGGCGATGACTGGTGGAGTCCCGCCGTTACGGACCCCTGCATGGGGAAGGAGTGCGAGATGCCGGGAGACCGGGTGAGCATCCCTCCCGGCCAGACCGTCCAAAGAATGACCGAGCTCGGCTCTCTAATCGCCAATTGTCCCGGCCTCACCCGGGGCCTCGACCACATCCAGCTCCCCGCCGGGACCTATACGGTGCAGATCTCGCTGAACAGCCTGACCTCGGCGCCGATCCAGATCGTCGTGGACTAGAGTCCCCACCCATGTTCCTCTACCGCATCGCTCCTGAAGGCTCCTGGGCCGTGGCCGAGTCGGCATCGGACTTGCGGCTGCGCATCCTGTTGTCCGATCCGTTCGAGACGGCTCCTGAAGGTTGGGCGTTCGGCGCGGACATCTCCCGCGAGAGCGCTTCGCTGCTCGCGCCGGTTCGTCCCACGAAGATCGTCTGCGTCGGTCGCAATTACATGGAGCACGCCAAGGAGCTGGGAAACGCCGTGCCCGAGGAGCCGCTGCTGTTCCTCAAGGCGCCGTCGTCGCTCATCGGCCCCGGGGAGACGATCGTCCTGCCGCCGGAGAGCCAGCGGGTGGAGCACGAAGGGGAGATCGCCGTGGTGCTGGGCCGCCGCCTGAGCCGCGGGGCCACTCCCGAGGAGGCGCGCGCCGCGGTGCTGGGCGTCGTCTGCGCCAACGACGTCACCGCCCGCGACCTGCAGAAGAAGGACGCCGTGTTCGCCCGCTCGAAGTCGTTCGACACGTTCTGCCCGATTGGCCCGGCAGTCCGGGTGGGCGCAGACCTCGAGGATCTCGCAGTCGTGACTCGGGTGAACGGCACCGAGCGCCAGCGCGGCCACGTGCGAGAGATGGCCTTCCCTCTCCTCGACCTGCTGCTCTACAGCTCGCGGATGATGACCCTGGAACCGGGCGACCTTCTCCTCACCGGTACGCCGGCGGGCGTCGGCCCTCTCCTCGAAGGCGACCGGGTGGAGGTCGAGATCCCCGGCCTCGGCGTGCTCGCCAACCCGGTCGCCGCTTGGCGCGGCTGATTCCAGCCCTCTATTCGGAATCCGTTCCGTGCTCCGTACCCTCGGAGGAGAGGGGAGCGCCGGTGGCCCGCCACGGGAACAGAACCAGGGCCGCTCCCAGAAGAAGGTGAACCGCGCCGCCGAAGGCCAGCCCCGAGAAGAGAAGGGCGAGCCATGCAGAGATCAGAATCAGAGAGAAAACTGCGCGAATTGCTGGAAAACGCATTGTAGCCAAGCTATCACCGCCTCCAGTCGGTTATCCTGCTCTCATGGTACAGGCCGTGACGTTCGACGTCACCCACACGCTGATTCACTCGCCGCGCCTCGGGGAGATCTACGCCGAGGTGCTGGGGAAGTACCGTGTCGACATCGAGCCGCCGGAGGCTCTTCGCCTGGTCCGCGAGGTCTGGCAGGAGCTCGCGTGCAGCGCCAATCCGGGCCAGGACCGCTTCGCCGCCCACCCGGAAGGGGAGCGCGGGTGGTGGCGGCGGTTCCTGGAGAGGATCTGTGAGCACCTGGACGCTCCCGTCCCTTCGCGGTTCGCGGCGGCGGAGCTCTTCCATCGCTTCGGCACGGCGGCGGCCTGGGAGGTCTATCCGGAGGTGCCGGGGGTGCTCGCGGCCCTCGCCGGTAAGGGATTGAAGCTGGGAGTGATCAGCAACTGGGACCACCGGCTGCCGGCGCTGCTCGAGGAGCTGGATCTCGCCCGCTTCTTCGGCACCGTCACTTACTCCCAGAAGGCCGGAATGGAGAAACCGGACCTGCGGATCTTCCTCAAGGCGCTGACCGAGCTGGCGGTGGAGCCTGCCGCCGCCCTGCACGTGGGGAACGGCCGCCTGGAGGACGTCGAAGGGGCCGTGGCCACGGGCATGAGCGCCCTCTGGCTTGCCCGCCCGGACCGCGATGATCCCCTCACTCGCCCCGGCCGCCAAGAGCCTGCCTGCGACCTGCGCGATCTCTCCAGCCTGCCGGAGAGGATCGCGTCGCGTCGCGCCGGATGGACGGGCCGGCGGCCTCCCGACCCTGTGCTAGACTTCTGAGCGACCGGAAACGACATGAAGATCTCCACCAAGGGCGAGTACGGCATCCGCGCGATGCTCTACATCGCGATGCACTCCGATCAGGGGCCGGTAACGAGTCACGAGATTGCCACGCATCAGGGAATCCCCGAGCCGTACCTGCGCCAGATCCTCGCCCTGCTCTCCAAGGACCGCCTGATCCTCTCCAACCGCGGCCCTCAGGGTGGCCACGTCCTCAGCCGCGAGGCGTCCCAGATCAGCCTGCGTCACATCCTGTTGACCCTCGAGGGGCAGACGACGCCCATCGACCAGATCCTGGCGCTCCCCTGCACCATCGACGTCGGCACCGAGCACTGCGCCATCCGCGAGGTCTTCCTGGAAGTGAAGAAGGCCGTCGAGCGCATCCTCTCCGCCACCACTCTCGAAGAGATGGTCAACCGCCAGCGCGAGATCCTGACGCAGAGGATCTCGATCCCGCTCGACCTCCCCTCGGCGACCTCCTCGACGCGGGCGACGCTGCTGCCGGTGATCACTGATTGATACCCTCCAGAACCTCTCCTCCGGCCGCTTGTGAAAGGTCGCACAAGCTGGTATGCTCCGCCCGCGTCTGGCGCAGCGGAGCAGTGATCGGCACGCTTTGCGATGGCTGAGGAACCGGAATCGGGAGGTCGCTGGCAGGGCTTGTCCGGCATCGGTTTCGAGCTGGTCGGGGCGGTGGTGGGGCTCACGCTGATCGGGTACTGGTGGGACCGGCACTTCGGCAGCAGCCCCTGGGGTTTGCTGACCGGCGCCGTCCTGGGCCTGATCGGCGGAATGTACAACCTGATCCGCCAGTCGCTGTCCGCCTTCAAGGGGGCGGACGGCAGCAAGAAATCAGACGGCGACCCGAAACGATGAGCGTCACCCGGTCCGCGTCCGCGGAGTATCTGCGGTTCCTCGGCGGGGTGGTCGGGGTCGGAGTGGCGCTGGCCCTCCTGGGGTATGCGCCGACCCGGCGACTGGGAGGCGAAGGCGCGCTCCCGGCCATGGTTGCGGGATGTGCCATCGGAGCTGTCGCCTCGGCGGTCGGTGCCCTGGCGGTTCTGGGAAGCCGGCGATCGGGCTCCGCGGGTCCGCCGCTGCAGGGCATGCTGATCTCGATGGCGTTGCGTCTCGCGACGGTTGTGGTTCTGGGGCTGTCGCTCGGGCTCTCCGGTTGGTTCGAGCCCCGGCCCCTGTTGATCTGGATCGCCCTCGGGTACGTGGCGCAGCTGGCGCTCGAAACCCGGTACGCGACCCGCGGCCTGTGAGCTGGAGAATTGGAGAGGACGGATGCTTGCTTTCCTGATTGAGAACCCGCTCGAGCACATCGTGCGGCATCCGATGATCCGGCGCAACGGGATCACGCTGCTGGACAGCCACATCGTGATGATGATGCTGGCGGCGTTCCTGCTGATCCTGCTGCTGCCCATCTGGGTGCGTCGCCGCCGTGGGACGGACGAGGTCGGTGCCCTGGTGCCGGCGGGTGCGGGCAACGCCATCGAGGCGATCTGCGAGTACCTGCGCAACGAGGTCGCGCGGCCCAACCTCCACCAGTACACGGATCGCTTCATCAAGTTCATCTGGACCGTGTTCTTTTTCGTCTTCGCGGTCAACCTGCTGGGGTTGCTGCCGCTCAGCGGCATTAAGCTGTTCGGCGCGCATATCGGCGGCGCGGCCACGGCCAATCCCTGGATCACGGGCGCCCTGGTCCTCATCACCCTTGGAATGGTGGTGGTGAACGGCTTCCGGCTGGGCGGCAAGCAGTTCGTGGCTCACTTCAGCCCCGGCCCCATCTGGCTGTCGTGGTTGCTGATCCCCATCGAGATCATCGGCTTCTTCTCGCGCTTTTTCGCCCTGCTCATCCGCCTCTGCGCCAACATGATCGCCGGGCACGTGCTGCTGGCGGTGCTTGTGAGCTTCATCTTCCAGGCGGCGGTGAAGGGGATCGCGACGGCGCTGGGCGTCGCCGTGCCGGTGGTCCTGGGCAGTGTCGCGATCACCCTGCTGGAGCTCTTCGTCGCCCTGCTCCACGCCTTCATCTTCACCTTCCTCACCACCCTGTTCATCGGCCAGGCCGTGATCTTCCACCACGAGGGCCATCACGGGGAAGCCGAGGCCCACTGATTGAACCGGCCTCAAAAAGGCCTTTAAAACCCTAGGAAAGGATTCTTTCGATGAGCAAGAGAACTGCCAGATTGTCGCTGACGATGATCGCCCTCGGCTTCGTGCTGATGTTCGCCTCGGTGCCGGCCGCGCACGCGCAGCCGGCCGCCGGGACCGTGGCCCCGGTCGAGCACTCCTACTTCCTCACCACCGACGGCGCCCGCAAGGTGGGTGGCGCGATCGGCGCCGGGCTCGCCGTCATCGGCGCCGGTGCCGGCATTGGCCGCATCGGCGGCAGCGCGGTCGAGTCGATGGCGCGCCAGCCCGAGGCTTCCGGCCAGATCAGCACCGCCATGATCATCACCGCGGCAATGATCGAAGGCGCCGCCCTGTTCGGCGTCGTCGTGGGCCTGCTGGCCTCGTTCTGAGGCCCGTATGAAGAGGGTACTGAAGAGCGCACTGATTGCACTGCCCCTGCTGGCGCTGGCGATTCCAGCGCTGGCGGCCGCGGCGGAGGAGAGCGCGGAGGCGCCGAGCCTGTTCGCGGGCGACCTCGGCAACTCCGCCTGGACGCTGGTGATCTTCGTGATCGTGCTGATCGTCCTCGGCAAGTTCGCCTGGGGGCCGATCCTCAACAGCCTCCAGAGCCGCGAAAACTTCATCCGCGAGGCGCTGGAGTCGGCGAAGCACGACCGCGAGGCGGCCGAGGCACGGCTCAAGGAGTACGAGCAGAAGCTTGCGGCCTCCCGGGCCGAGGCCACGGCCATCGTCGAGGAAGGACGCCGTGACGCCGAGGTGGTGAAGCGGCGGATCGAGGCGGCGGCCAAGGAGGAGGCGGACAAGACGATCGAGCGCGCCAAGCGCGAGATCCAGATCGCCACCGACACGGCCACCAAGGAGCTCTACACGCTGTCGGCGAAGCTCGCCACCCAGTTGGCGGCGCAGGTCATTGGCCGCGAGCTGTCACCGCAGGACCATCAGCGCCTGATCTCCCAGGCCATCGACGGCATCGCAGGCGCCGGCCGGAACTAGAGCCATGCCGGAAACTCCGAATCTGAAGGTGGACGATCGCGATCTGGCCGTGGGCCGGCTCTACGCCGAGGCGATGCTCGTGCTCGCCGAAGAGCGCGGACAGAGCGAGGCACTGCTCGACGAGCTCCGGGAGCTGGTGGAGTTCCTCGACCAGAACCCGAAGGTCGAGCACTTCCTTTCGAGCCTGATGGTGGACGAGGAGGGGCGGGCCCGGGTGCTCGACGACCTGTTCAAGAGCCAGGCGAGCGAGCTGCTGCTCGACTCGCTCCAGGTGATCAACCGCAAGGGGCGGCTCGGCCAGCTCCGCGCCATCGTCGAATCCTACCGCGGCGCCCTGCGCGACCTGCGGGGCTGGGTGGACGTCCACGTCCGCACGGCGGTCGCCCTGGACG
Organism: Thermoanaerobaculia bacterium; assembly: GCA_035996875.1. Classification (GTDB taxonomy): domain Bacteria; phylum Acidobacteriota; class Thermoanaerobaculia; order Multivoradales; family UBA5704; genus DATARR01. The sequence continues at coordinate 167,995 of DASYJD010000013.1, read as the reverse complement.
ACGCGCAGCGCGGCCGGCTGCAGGATGCGATCGCCGCCTCCACGGGCCGGAAGCCGGCGCTGATCGAGCGGGTGGATCCGTCGCTGATCGGCGGCCTGGTGGTGGAAGTCGAGGGAAAGAAGTTCGACGCCAGCGTGGCGTCCCGGCTGCAGGATTTGAGCGAGGCGCTGCTGGCTCGGGCTTCGCGTGAGATTCATAGCGGCACCGCCTACGTTGCCGAGTCCTGATTGAGGCAAAGAAGCCGAGGCAAGGAGCCTTCATGAGATTCAAAGTCGACGAGATCGCGTCGGTCATCGAAGAGGAAATTCGCAAATATCGCACTGAGGTCGACCTCAGCGAGGTCGGCAAGGTGCTGGAAGTGGGCGACGGTATCGCCCGGATCTACGGCCTGACCGGTGCCATGGCGGGCGAGCGGCTGGAGTTCGCCAACGGCGCCCAGGGCCAGGTGTTCAACCTGGAAGAGAGCTCGGTGGGCGCCGTCGTCCTCGGCGACTACTTAGGGATCAAGGAGGGCGACGAGGTGCGCCGCTCCGGCGAGCTGCTCTCCGTACCCGTGGGGCCGGCGCTGATCGGCCGCGTCGTCGATCCGCTGGGCCGGCCGCTGGACGGCAAGGGCGTCATCGAGACGCCGCACCGCCGGCCGCTCGAATGGAAGGCCCCCGGCATCGCCGAGCGCCAGCCCGTCACCGAGCCTTTGCAGACGGGCATCAAGGCCATCGACAGCATGATCCCCATCGGCCGCGGCCAGCGCGAGCTGATCATCGGCGACCGCAAGACCGGCAAGACGGCCGTGGCCATCGACACCATCGTCAACCAGCGGGGCGGCGACGTCATCTGCGTCTACGTCGCCATCGGCCAGAAGGAGTCGACCGTCGTCGGCCTGGTCGACAAGCTGCGCGAAGTCGGCGCCATGGACTACTCCATCGTCATTTCGGCCGGCTCGTCCGACCCGGCGCCGCTCCAGTACATCGCCCCCTACGCGGGTGCCGCGATGGCCGAATACTTCATGTACCAGGAGGGCAAGGCCACCCTCTGCGTCTACGACGACTTGTCGAAGCAGGCGCAGTCATACCGCCAGCTCTCGCTGCTGCTGCGCCGCCCGCCGGGCCGCGAGGCGTACCCGGGCGACGTTTTCTACCTCCACTCGCGCCTTCTGGAGCGCAGCGTCAAGCTGCGCGAGGAGTTCGCCGTAGTGCCCAAGGACACGCCGGCCGACAGCCGCGACCGTGGTGTGAGCCTCAAGCATCCGCAGGGCCTCCAGGCGCCCGTCGATCACCGGCCCGACGACCTCGACGGCGCTTATCACCGTCCCCATGGCCGTCATAAGGCCGAGGCGTGGCTCGCCACTCTGCCGGACGCCGACAAGTACCGGGTGCACCGCTTCCCCGACACCGGCGGCTCGATGACGGCGCTGCCGGTCATCGAAACGCTGGAGGGCGAGGTCTCGGCCTACATCCCGACCAACGTGATCTCAATCACCGACGGCCAGATCTACCTCGAGCCGGACCTCTTCTTCGCCGGTGTGCGCCCCGCCATCAACGTCGGCATCAGCGTCTCGCGCGTCGGCGGCAACGCCCAGCGCAAGGCGATGAAGAAGGTCGCCGGCTCGCTGCGCCTCGACCTCGCGGCCTTCCGCGACCTCGAAGCCTTCTCGCAGCTCGGCACCGAGCTCGACACCGCCACCCAGCGCCAGCTCGACCGCGGCCAGCGCATGGTGGAGCTGCTCAAGCAGCCGCAGTACAAGCCGTACAACGTCAACGAGGAGGTGCTGTCCATCTTCGCCGGCACCCGCGGTTTTCTGGACGACGTGCCGGTGAAGGACGTGCCGAAGTTCGAGCTGGCGCTGATCAAGCACTTCGCGGACGAGCACCCGGAGATCGTCGAGACGCTGGACCGCACGCGCGACCTGCCGAACGATCTCGCCGAGAAAATCGGCCAAGTCATCCGCGACTTCAAGACGCAGTGGAAGGCCTAGGAGCCGGGGATGGCCAATCGAAGAGTCCTCGTCAAGCGGCGCAAGTCGGTGCGCAACATTCGCAAGATCACGCGCACCATGCAGCTCATCGCGACCGCCCGCTTCCAGGCGGCGTTCAGCCGGGCCGTGGCGTCGCGTCCCTACACCGAGAAGCTCGCCGAGCTGGTGGCCGACCTGTCGCGGGCGGCCGGCGACGTCGATCACCCGCTGCTGAAGACGCATGACGAGGTGAAGCGCTCGGCCGTCGTCGTCATCACCGCCGATCGGGGCCTCGCGGGCGGCTACAACGCCAACGTGCTGCGCACCGCCGTCACCCATCTCGACCAGCAGGCCGGGCAGGGGGTCACCAGCGACGTCCACATGGTGGGCAAGAAGGGGATCTCCAACTTCCGCTACCTGCGCCGCGAGGTCTCCGAGCAGACCTCGGGGATCGGCGACAAGCCGCGCTTCGACCAGGTCGAGCCGATCGCCAACGCCCTGATCGACCGCTTCGTGCGCGGCGAGATCGCCTCGGTCTACGTGGTCTACATGAAGTTCTTCTCCGCCGGCCAGCAGCGGCCCGTGGTGGTACAGCTCCTGCCGCTCAAGCCCGAGGCGGTGGCTGGTGAGACCCCCGCGGCGGCCAAAAAGTCGGTCGAGTACGAGTTCTCGCCCGATCCCCGGCAGCTCCTCGACGAGCTGCTGCCGGCGACGGTGCGCGTGCGGCTGTTCCAGGCCTTCAACGACGCCGCGGTTTCCGAGCAGGTGGCCCGCATGGTCGCCATGAAAGCGGCGACGGACGCCGCGGGCGACATGATCAAGGCGCTGACGCGCGAGTACAACCGCGCCCGGCAGACGCAGATCACCATGGAGCTCCTGGACATCGTCAGCGGCGCCAACGCTCTATCTTGAACCCCATTGATCCCAAAGACTCCTGAGCCCTTCAAGAGATTGGAAATAGCTATGGAAACCGGCACTATCGGCAACATCGGCAAAGTGACCCAGGTCATCGGCTCCACACTGGACGCCCACTTCTCCGAGGACCAGCTCCCCGGCATCTACAACGCCCTGCGCGTCGAGGTGCCGCGCACGGTGCTCGGCGAGACCAGCACCGAGACCCTGTGGTGCGAGGTCGCCCAGCATCTCGGCGGCGGCCGCGTGCGCGCCGTCGCTCTCGGCTCGACGGACGGGCTGCAGCGTGGCGTCGACATCCTCGACACCGGCTCGCCGATCACCGTGCCCGTCGGCATCGAGACCCTGGGACGAGTCTTCAACATGGTCGGCGAGACCATCGACGGCCTCGGACCGGCGACCACCACCGAGCGGCGGCCGATCCACCACGAGCCGCCCGAGTTCGACGACCTCTCCTCGAAGACCGAGCTGTTCGAGACCGGCATCAAGGTCATCGACCTGCTCTGCCCGCTGGTGCGCGGCGGCAAGGCCGGCCTCTTCGGCGGTGCCGGCGTCGGCAAGACGGTCATCATTCAGGAGCTGATCGCCCGCCTCGCCCGCTTCCATAGCGGCTACTCCTGCTTCGCCGGCGTCGGCGAGCGCACCCGCGAGGGCAACGACCTCTGGCTGGAGATGCAGGAAGCGAAGATCGGCGACACCGGCAAGAGCGTCATCGATCAGACCGTCATGGTCTTCGGCCAGATGAACGAGCCTCCCGGCGCCCGCCTCCGCGTCGCCCTCTCGGCGCTCACCATGGCCGAGTACTTCCGCGACCAGACCGGCGTCGACACGCTGCTGTTCATCGACAACATCTTCCGCTTCTCGCAGGCGGGCTCCGAGGTGTCGGCGCTCCTCGGCCGTATGCCTTCGGCCGTTGGATACCAGCCGACCCTGGGCACCGAGATGGGCGCGCTCCAGGAGCGCATCACCTCGACCAGCCGCGGCGCCGTCACCTCGATCCAGGCCATCTACGTGCCCGCCGACGACTACACCGACCCGGCGCCGGCCACCGCCTTCACCCACCTCGACAGCACGGTGAACCTGGAGCGCAGCATCTCCGAGAAGGGCATCTACCCCGCCGTTGATCCGCTCGCCTCCAGCAGCCGCATCATCGCGCCGGAGTACATCGGCGAGGACCACTACCGCGTGGCGCGCCGCGTCCAGGTGATCCTGCAGCGCTACAAGGACCTCCAGGACATCATCGCCATTCTCGGCGTCGACGAGCTGTCGGAAGAGGACAAGGTCACCGTCCGCCGGGCGCGCAAGATCGAGCGCTTCCTCTCGCAGCCGTTCTACGTCGCCGAGCAGTTCACCGGCTTCCCGGGCGTCTACTGCTCGCGGGCGGACACCATCCGCTCCTTCGACGAGCTGTGCGACGGCAAGTGGGACCACCTGCCCGACCAGGCCTTCATGTACGTCGGCACGATCGAAGAGGCGGCCGCGCAGGCGGAGAAGCTGGCGAAGGGCTAGCCCCAAGGGGACAAACTGGTCATGGCGAAAGACACCTTCCACTGTAGCGTCATCACCCCGGAGCGGGCGGTCCTGGAGACCGAGGCTACCTTCGTCGCCTTTCCGGCCTGGGACGGTGAGGTCGGTATCCTCCACGACCGCGCGCCCCTGCTCTTCAAGATGGGCACCGGCGAGCTGCGGGTGGAGGGACCGGACGGCAAGCAGACGCTCTTCGTCGACGGCGGCTTCGCCCAGATGGTCGACAACAAGCTGACGCTCCTCACCGAGCAGGCGAAGAAGATCGGGGAGATCGATGCCGCCGCGGCCGAGAAGGCCCTGGCCGCGGCGCGCACCATGCCGATGGTGACCGATGCCGCCTTCAACGCCCGCCAGCACGCGGTGCAGAGCGCCCAGGTTCAACTGCACCTCCTCGCCAAGCACGGCGGCGCGAGACACTGACACTGACCGAGTACGATCCGCTCTTCGATCCCCAGCGGGCCGGCGTCGACGACCTCGAGCCGGTCCGCGAGCACTTCCGAGCCGCCAGCCGGCCCTTCCTCAGCTCTCCCTGGTCCTGGTTCGGCTGGGCCGTCTTCCTTCCGGCGGCGGCCCTGGCGACACCCTTCGCCCTGGCCCGCTTCGGCTTTTCGGGAGTCCTCTTCACCTGGTCGGGAGTGATCCTCCTCGGAGGAGCGGTCGAGATCCTGAACATCCGCCGCGGGCAGTCATCGGCAAGGAGCACCCTGGCCTCCTGGGTCCTCCGCCTCCAGGGCAACCTCTCCTTTGTTGCCCTCCTCCTCTCCGCGGTGCTCATCTGGCAGGATCTCGCCTGGGTTCTCCCCGGCCTCTGGCTTCTCCTCCTCGGCCACTCCTTCTACATGCTGGGAGGCTTCGCCTTCGAGCCCTTCCGCGTCGCCGGCCTCATCTATCAGCTCGGCGGACTGCTGGCGCTGTGGCCCACGCTGCTGGGGACGAACTCGCCGCTGGTGGTGTTCGCCGCGGCGACGTTCCTTGGGAACCTGTGGATTGGGATCGGGGTGTGGCGGCAGACCCGGCCGGTATAACGGTCGCGCCAGGATCGCCGGATCGGTAGAGACGTCCCTGCCCGTTCACGATACCCGCCGCAGGCGTCGATGGCGGGACGTCTCCGAGGCGACGAACACGGTCGATCATCCCCATCCTGCCATCGTCACACCACCACCCGCCGCTGTTTCTCCTCCTCTCGTATCCATCCGAAGGATTGAGCCCTCGAGATGAGTCGGAACCGCCTGATCCTTCAGGCTCTCGAGCGAGAGCTCACGCCAGCCTCAGACTGGTCTCCCGGGTTCTTTGAGCAGTTGAGCGCAATTGACTTCGAAACAGCGGCGGCGGTTGACGAGCTGTTGGCCTCGGTGCGCGGAGCGCATACCTCAAAGCCACCGAACCGCCCTAATCCTGGATAGACGAAGAACCCCGGATCTTCTCCGGCTGGATCGGGATCGGCGTCTGCGGCCAGCAAACAGAAGAGCCAGGCACTTCTTCCGGCACGCAATGTGGTTCAAATTCCGAAATCCGTCATTGTCGAGCGAGAGCTAGAATAGAAGGCTGCGCGTGAAGAAGAAAAGGCCCCGCGAGCTACACGGGGCGAATTACACGAAAAACAAAAGCCGAGAGATCTAGATCCAGTAAGAGATGTAGTCGACACCACGTCGGACAATTATCTCCCGTAATTGTCGGGGTACCTTTACCAGTGTCGGCTCGGATTGTTTTGGATCTGCTACCACGATGACGATTACTGACATAGCTAGCGCCTACCTTTCCTAGTAAAAAACTAGTGGAAAACGGCGCTCCGGTGAGATATACTGGCGATGTTGGAATGCGTGAAGGTCGCCAAGCTAGGGCCGGAGCGCAAGAGATCCCAAGCCCTCCGGGGGACAGGTGTCAGATACCCGCTTCCGGAGGCACATTTTATCTCACGGAACCCTTATTCCTAGTGCGTTTTGGTGGTGGGCGCGGTAAGGCTGGAGGGTAGCGGGCGCTGCACATGTCTGGTCTCCTCAAGATCCTGATTCGCGCCGCTCCCGGCCCGCCGGCAGCGTTGCCGGGCTAATATTTTAGGAATTGCCAATTCTCTCCTCGTCCACTTGCTCCCGCCTCAGAGGGAGTGGGACAAATCATAGATCACAAGTCCTGAATATACAAGCCCTAACGTGATCTATTCGCAGAGTACCCACAACGCACCCTAAGCGTCTACGCAGCCAGGGGTCTAAGGGGGAGCATCGACCTCGTAGCTACCAACGGAGGTGCTCGTAAATCGTTGATAATGCTGGGTTTACTGCGTTTTGCGTGGCAATCAATGCCTGCGCGGCATGAGACCAACGGCATCGCTAGCGACATACTACCGCTACCGTAAATCAACTTGTGCGTTTTTTGTTATGCGGCTTAAATCGTTTTGGACTTCGTTGGGCTGAACAACAATAACTATTTTGCTCCGTGATACCGAGCTAGTGATGTAGTGTGCTCTCCTCATAATCTCAGACCTAGATCTTAGAGCATCGTTCCCGCATTGCTCTATCTTTGGAGCTGCCACTCATCACCATAGATATGCCGTTTCACGGGTTAACCTGCCTTTGTCGTCAACTTGCAGCGTACGTGTGGCGCTCCTCATGCTATGTGGAGCGATAGGTTCTTACACGAATGGAAAACTTCTTGTAAGGCTGATGCCAGGCTCGGCGCCCGCCGTACGCGGAAAGACTCCCGTCGTCTCCAAGCAGCGTCTCGGCATACGCAGACAGCGTTCCGTCGTAAGCGGCCAAGGGTCCGTCGTCTCGGGACAACGGTTCATCGCCCGCGGACGCTGGAGCGTGGAACGCGGCGCATTTTCATCGTCTTGAGACAACGGTTCCTCGTAAGCAGACGAAGAACCGTCGTCCACGGACAATGGACCGTCGAGCGCGTCCCATTTCCGTCGTCTCGAGACGGCGTTCCGTTGTCCGCACTCTACGGTTCATCGTAGGGACCCGACGAACCGCTGTCCGCAGATGATGGACCGTCAAGCGCGTCCCATTTTCATCGTCCCGGGCTGACGAACCGTCGTCCGCACTCTACGGTTCATCGTAGGGAGACGACGAACCGTTGTCCGCATGTGATGGACCATCGTGCGCGTCCCGTTTTCATCGTCTCGAGACGACGAACCGCCGTCCGTGGACAATGAACCGTCGTGCGCGTCCCATTTCCGTCGTCTCGAGACCACGTTCCGTCGTCCGCAGGCTGCGGTTCATCGAGCGCAGACGACGAACCGTTGTCCGCAGACGAAAAACCGTCGAGCGCGTCCCATTTTCATCGTCGCGAGCCGACGAACCGTCGTCCGTGGACAATGGACCATCGTCCGCGGACAGAGTTCCGTGGAGCGCGTCCCATTTCCGTGGTCTCGAGCCGACGTTCCGTCGTCCGCCTGCTACGGTTCATCGTGCGCAGCCGACGAACCGTTGTGCGCAGCCGAAAAACCGTGGAGCGCGTCCCATTTTCATGGTCTTGAGACGGAGAACCGCCGTCCGTGGACGATGGACCGTCATCCGCAGGTGAAAAACCGTTGCGCGCAGACAATGGACCGTCGTCCCCTGTCAACAGAACTGCGCCGCGTTCGATGCGCCGTTGGCCCCGGGCGGCGGGCCATCGTTTGCGTAGACGATACGTTGGCCCTGTAAGCGGACTCTTCCGCTTCCTGGAAATCTCTTCTCCCGCTCCAGAGGCAGCGAAAAGGTCAAGGTCGACAACTCTCGCGGTTGACTCCATAGGCGGCCAAGACGGCCGCTCCGATCCGGGTGTGGCGGATTCCGGCCGCCTCGGGAGCCGAGCTGACCTCTTCGAGCAGGCTCATCCAATCAGCATCGGCCATGCACTTCCGAGGCGTGCGCCCGGCTTGGCGCTGACGTCGGAGTTCCCGGATCGCGGTCTCTCGGTCGAGGCGGTTCGCTTGGCGGAACATCTCCAGGCCACGCTCCCCAAGCCGCAAGGCCAGTGCAATGCGCTCCTCGAACGGAAGGCGGAGCACCTCGTCCCACAGGTCGTCAGCCGCGGATCGCATGTGGCATGAGATAAGCGAAAAGGTCGCCAAGTCCCGACTCAGCGCCAACACAAGTGTCGCTCGGTCGATCCGATCCGAGGGAGAACCTCCATTAGGTGGCCCCGAAATCGGTTCGATCATGCCCATCCCGCTGTCGTCGCCACCCGATGCTTTTCGTTTATTACTTCTTGCAGAGCATGTCGGGTTCTGGCGCTGGGGCGCACAGGGCTACAAACTCAGATTCTGAAACGCTAACAACAAGCGGACGCAGGAGGTGTAGCGACACAAAGGTAACCACGATCGACGCAATTGGAATCGAGAGCCAAACCATGTCGAGTAGGGATTTCGGCGGTATTATATGGGTGCTTCTGTAGAACGCTGCGCCAAGGACTAGGCTCGGAAGGACGAAGCACGCTCGCATTGCCTTCGCTGCAGGGCCTCGACGCAGGAGTGGTGACGACAGAAACAACAAATCTGCTGGGAGCAGTACTCGGTAGCTGAAGAGCCGGCGGATTCGCCACGTATGGTATGCCATCAGTAGCCCAAATGCGAGCACGAGTCCGCCAGCGCCGGGCAGTGCCCATGACAGCGGCACTCCGAGGCCGCCGATTTCGATGCGAACTTCAGATTGGAGCCGCTCCAGCTCGGCATCAATGGTGGCCGTCCGCTGCTTCAGCGCCATCCTCTCTGCCCCAGTTCGTTGTAGTTCCTCCCGATACTCGCGCGCGAGTTCAAGTAGGTCGGGCGGTACATAAGTTTCGTCCTTTTGTGCTGCGAGCCAAGCTAGCGGCGCTTTCACTCTAATTTTTAGAATCGGTACTCGAAGGAGGACATAGAGGTCGCCGAACGGGTTAGTCCGAAGCGCTATGGTCTTTTCCTTAGACCATGCCACCACTGGCCACCGGTCGTCATCAGTGAATGCCGGCGAATCCTCGTCTTCGAAGGCATTTCCGTGAAACATCTCTGGACGGGTGGCCGAGTAGCGGAGTCTCAACTCCAGTGCTGACTCCTGTAACACCGTTGCCTTATCGACGAGTTTGAATTTGGGCGCGCAAAACACAGGACCGAGCGGAGGGTGAAGCTCCAAGAGCGGACGTGACCCAATCAGAACCGTCGTCTGTCCAGTGGGAAATTTAGGATTCACTTCGTATGGTGCAGCACCGCGTCCGCGATTGAGTGACGAACGCCGTCGTGGTCAAACGGCAACACGTCCTCAGGGATTACCCCGCCGGCTTGCGAGTTGGCCACCACCGAATTGAGGGCGTCGATTATAGCGCCGTTGAGCCAGGGCTTGTCGAGTAAGGAGACCTCGTGATCCTCAGTCACTGCTTCCAAAGCGCCGACGTCTGTATTGTCGCCTAACATGTTGAACGGCAGATCATCTGTAGGCGAAAGGAGCTTCGGTGGATCCTTCAGACTCGCTGTGAAGCCGTTAATTGGCTCAAAGTACTTCGTCAAGCAGGCCGGGCTCACGTCTCTGTAGATAGAACGAAATGTGAACCCGTCTGCATCTAACCTACCGTCGTAGGCTTTGCTTGTGAAGGGCTTAAAAGGCTTCGCATTCGAGCTGCGCACCGCATCGCCAAAGAGGCCGCGAGCAATCTCCTGGGAGTACGGATAGCGGATGCGATCAAGTTGGAGTACCCAAGCTAAGACTTGCCTATGATCCTTGAGTTTCGCGATCTTCTGGCCACCTGTGGCAAGCAGCAACCAAAGCGAAGCGCAAGCTAAGAGAGCACCCAACAGGAGGCGAACAAATCCATCGATCGCCGATCGGGCATAGTCCGTGGCGTGCTTACGTGCCCCGATAATTGGCTCGTTTGTTTCTTCTCGCATTGCTGGAGACTCCTGGTCAGCTGAGCAGCAGACAGGTCCTTGGGAAGGCATGAAGGAGGCATGGCAAGCCAAACGGCAAAACAGAGCCGACCCCCAGACGCCATGTGGACGCAATTTACCATACAAGCCAAGCTTACGAGTGCCGGAGAGACGTGACACTCCGGGCCAAGAATCCTTGGTAAGGGCGATAAGGCGTCGGGTGGAAAAGACGGTTGGTTCTATGCCTACACCGCGGGCAGGGCGGGCCGAAAGCTGCCAGCCGAGAAGCCGGCTGTCACGACCCAAGGGACACTCCCTTCCGAGGCTGGTATAATCGATACGTGTCTGTAGCGCCTTCGCGTTGCGGCGAAAGGAGGACAAATTTCGTGGGCCCAACATCCCCGCGGTATAGCAAAGAAGAGTTCGCCCGTCGTGGCGACAAGATCTACGAGCGCGAGGTGCTGCCACGCCTCACCTCGGAAGACGAGGGAAAGTACGCTCTCATCGATATCGAAACAGGAGACTACGAGATCGACCGAGACGAGATAGCCGCCTCGGATCGGCTCTTCGCCCGGAGACCGGTTATACCTCGGAGGATATGCATCGGGCGTTGTTTCCGAACCCTCCCAAACCTCTGACGCTGGGGGAGATGAAGGAAGGGATCGAGAAGTACGTAAAGAGCCGCTATACATGCCGGTGAGGCCAGCGTCGCTATCTACCAGGGCTCAGTATTGCTCTCGACGACCCTGCTTCAGCAGGAGGGTCCGCTTCAGGATCGGCAGGACTGCTCGGTCCTTGTCGCGATTGGCCTCCTCCTTGGACCGGATAATCATGGCCAGCTTCAGGGTGCGGATCGGCGAGCCATCAACCTCGTAGATTTCGGTTTCCCCTACAACATCCGAATAGCTCAAGTCGTTCCCGATGCTCGTCAGGACGTCCAAGTGCCCCAGATCGGTTACCAATCGATTCATGCGCAGCGAGTCGAGCTTCACGAGGTCGGGCACGATGTGCCGGCCGGCGGGATCCAGGTAGCGGGCGTTGAGCTGTTGGAGAGCCGCGAGGAGGCTCTTCCGATCGTCTTCTCGCGGAACCAGGACATCAACATCGAAGGTGGAGACCGGAGCACCCTCGAGGATAGCGGCAACACCGCCGACGAGGATGAAATCCACCCCGTGCTGGACCAGAACTTTGATGATGCCGGAGAATCTAAGCGAGGCGTCCACGACGAAGCACCTGGATACTGTCCACGAAATCTTGGGCCACTTCCAGCCGCTGGGCCGGAGTCAGGCCGAGCATCCAGAAGATCAGGGGATCGTCGTCCTCGCAAGGTCCAGGAGACCAGGGCTCGGGAGATGGGGCGGCGGCATCGTCCTGCAAGCCACGATCACGGAACGAAGGCAATTTGACCGGTTCGCCCATAGGCGAAGGATACCAGAGCCGCCGAGGAACTGCCGCCGCCCCTCGAACTCGGCCGCGTCCGGGGGACCTGGGCGTCGCATGCCTGTCGCGAGAGACAGGAATCCGGGTGCGCACCGATCGCCCCTTGGCCACGGCCCGCGAACCGCGCCCGACGGCACCTCTTCTAGTGTAGGTGCGACTCACCAACCTTGTGACGTCGGGAAAAGGAGACGAGATGAAGACCAGAGCTGCCTTGCTGTTCGCCTTCGCGTTGCTGTGCTTGGGGTCCCTGGCGAACGCTGCCGCCGACACCGCGGCTCCAGCCCCTGCGACCCTGCCGGCGCTTGCCGGTTTCTCTACTACCATGAGCCTGGCGCCACCACCGGATTGCGGCGGATCCTCATCCTTGCCTGACATTTTGAATCTCAGCCCGGGCGGCGGCTTCTCGCCGCGCGTGCTGATCTGCGGCATCTGCAGTGATTCCGCCTGCGTTGGGGCGGCCGCCAATGCGACCTGCGGCGTGGGCCGCAAATGCTTCATCATCACGGATTGCGCGCGGCAACCAGGCACTTGGCGGTGCACCTGCTCCAACATAGACCCCTAACTAACGCCGATGCCCGCTCGGCGGGTGATGCGCGCGGCGGCGCGCAGAAATAAGTGCCAGAGGTCTCCCGGCTGAACAACACTCCGTGGCCACGAGCGCTCACGCCGCGTCTACTTCCTCGCCAAGCGGAACTCCCCGGAGGGATTGCGCTGGATCAGCGCGGTCACCTTGCCGTTCTTGACCTCGAACTCGAAGACGATGTCAGAGAACTCCTTGATCCGGAACTGGCGCGGTTTCCAGGGCTGAAGGGCCTGGAAGAGGCCCCCCGGGGGCTGGATTCCGAAGCTTCCGTCCTACTTCAGGACCACCTGGATCTCGGTTCCGGTCGGGTTCAGGTATGCCCCGGTGTAGGCGGCGAGGGTCGCCGGGCTCGACAAGGCGGCCGCGACGCGGCGGGTGAAGGTGACCTCGGCCTCGTCGAGCGACATCAGGGCCTTGTCGATATCTCCCTGCGGATTGGTCTGGAAACTCACCGTCCACTTGCCGTTTTCTTCGTCGTCGGGGGTTTCGAAGCGGTCGTAGTGGAAGTGGCTGAGCGGGAGGCGGATCTTGTGGAAATCGAAGAGCAGGGCCTTGTCTTTCTCGGCGATGGTCAACACTCCGTACGCCGGATGCTCGTACTCGCCGGTGAAGTCCGCCAGGGGGTGCGACGGCCTGGTGCCGGGCACCCGGTCCGTCCCCGCTTTCGCCCTTGCTACCTTGCCGGCCTCCTTGGCCTTGAGGCGGATGTCCAGCATGCGCTCGCTCCAAGGCGTGCGGCTCAGCCCGAGCAGCCGCTCGTAGACCCCGTAAGTGACCACGTTGTAAAGCGGCGCGGCGTGATCGCTGATCACCAGGACGATGACGCCGTAGCCGTCCTGCGGCATGATCGAAACCTGGGAGTGAAATCCGTTGATGTCGCCGCCGTGAAAGGCGAGCAGATGGCCGCGGTAGGAGCCCGTCCAGCGGCCGGTGCCGTAGACAGAGTTGAGCAGCTCGCCCCAGCCGCGCGCTTCGAGCGCCGCATTCGGCAGCGCGATGGCCGGCGCCAGGGTCTCTTTGATCACGTTCGCCGGCAGCACCTGCCGGCCGTCGACGACGCCATTGTTGAGCTGCGCGATGAGCCAGCGCGAGAGATCCTCCAGGTTGGAGTTGATCGCCCCCGCCGGACCTACCGCCACCGACTCGCGGTAATACGGGATCGGGTGCAGCTCGAAGGAGTCGCGGTGCTCGCTGTAGGGGACGCCGTGGTCGGGCAGCTTCTCGAGGTCGTCGATCGAGAACACCGTGTTCTTCATCCCGAGCGGCGCCAGGATGCGATCGTGCACGAATTCTTCCCAGGTTTTCTCGGATAGCAGCTCCACGATGTAGCCGGCACCGGTGTACATCATGTTGTTGTAGAGGAAGGTGGTGCGCAGCGGCTTGGTGGGCTCCAGATACTTGAGCCGCTCGAACAGCTCGCGGCGGCTGAAATCCGACTTGTACCAGATGGTGTCGTGCCGGGTGATTCCGGTGCGGTGGGAGAGCATGTCGCGGATCGAGATCTCGCGGTTGAGGTCGTCGTTGTAGAACTGGATGCTCGGCACGAACTTGCGGACCGGCTCGTCCCAGGCGAGCTTGCCCTCCTCGACCAGGAGGCCGCAGGCCGTCGCGGTGAACAGCTTGGTGTTCGAAGCGATGGGCACCGTGGTCTGGGACGTGAACGGGAGCTTCTTCCCGTAGTCGCGGTAGCCGTATCCCTTGGCGAAGACGAGCTTGTCCTTGACCACGACGCCGACGCCGATCCCCGGGACGTTCCAGTCCTTGAGGATCTTGGCCATCTCCTCGTCGAAGCCCGCCAGCTTGGCGTCGACGGAGGGCTCCTGGGCGCGCAGCGGCCAAGCGGAAGTCGAGAGCATCCAGGCAGCGAGGACGAGGAGGAAGGAACGCAGGCAGTACAGCGGATGGCGGGACCTCATGGCCGGGAACCCCTTTCTGGAGGCGTCTTCGGGGGCAATCGTAACCGAATTTCTCGTGGAACGCCCGCCGCCCCGCACGTTCGAAATCCAGGAGAGGTAGAATCAACAAACGCCAAGGAGGTGTCCATGCGACGAATTCGCTACGCAGTCGCGATGAGCTTGGACGGGTACATCGCAGGACCGAACGACGAGGCGGATTGGATTCCCATGAATCCGGAGATCGACTTTGCTGCCCTCTTTGCGCAGTTCGACACGTTTCTCGTGGGGCGCCGGACGTTCGAGGTTATGAATCGAATGAACCCTGGGATCTCCCTGCCGAGGACGTACGTCTGTTCCCGGACGCTGCGGCAGAGCGATCATCCGGACGTGACTGTCGTGTCCGACAAGGTGGAGGAGACGGTGGCAGCCCTGCGGTCGGAGGAGTCGAACAAGGATATCTGGATCTTCGGAGGCGGCGCTCTCTTTCGCGACCTTCTCGACGCGGGCCTCGTGGACACGGTTGAGGTCGGCGTCATCCCGGTGCTCCTCGGCGGGGGGATTCCGCTGCTTCCGACACCGGCGAAGCCGGCGAACCTGAAGCTCACCGGCCACAAGGTCTACAAGACTGGGACCGTCGCGTTGGAGTACGCGGTGGTAAGCGAAGCCCGCTCGCTGTGATGAAGCAGCGCCTCGAGGACCGAGCACGCGAGTGGCGTGTCGCCGTCGACGAGACCTTCGAGACCGCGACATCTCTCATCGCCTATGGGCGACGCGACGATGATCCCGTGGTGCTCAAACTCGTCAAGGTTCGGGGAGATGAGTGGCGCTCAGGAGAGGTGCTGAACGCCTTCGGTGGGCGGGGTATGGTGCGCGTTCTCGATTTCGCTCCCGGTGCGATGCTCCTCGAGCGGCTCCTGCCGGGCTGTTGCCTGGTTGATCTGTCGGTGAACGATCGTGATGACGAAGCGACGACGGTCTTGGCCGAGGTCATCGGCGCCATGTCACCGGACGCGGCGATGAGCGCATTCCCTACGGTCCGTGATTGGGGGCTTGGGTTCGAGCGATACGCCGCGAGCGGGCAGCGCCTACTGCCACCGGAGATCGTCTCGCATGCCGAGCAGGTGTACGGCAGATTGCAAGACACCCAAACCCGTCCTCGTCTTCTTCATGGCGATCTTCAGCACTCCAATGTTCTGTTCGACGGGGAGCGCGGTTGGGTCGCCATCGACCCGAAAGGAGTCGTGGGTGAGCTCGAATTCGAAATCGGTGCGGCGCTGCGGAACCCGATCGAGCGACCCGACCTGTTTGCCGCACCCGCGATCATCGAGCGGCGGCTGAGTCGATTTGCTATAAGGTTGGGTCTCGACGCTGACCGTGCCCTTTCCTGGGCGTTCGCCCAAGCCGTGCTTTCGGCAATATGGGACCTCGAGGATGGCTCCGCCGGCCACGAGACACCTCCGTCCCTTCGGCTTGCCGAGGCCATTCGGTCAATGCTTATGTAGACTGAATCAAGAAACCTCATGGATCCGAGGAATACCTTTCCAACATGGAGCCCTACCAAGCGGATTCTGTTCCGCTTCGCCTTCAGCTACCTGGTACTCTACAATCTTCCGTTCCCACTGCATCGAATCCCCTGGGCCGGGCCGATCATCACCCAGCCGTACAAGGACTTGTGGAACTGGCTCGTGCCTTGGGCCGGGAAGCACCCGCTCGGGATCAACATCAAGATCCGGACGGTGGGCGGCGGAGACACCACCTACAACTACGTCCAGGTGCTCTGCTTTCTGATCATCGCGGCGGTCACGACGGCGGTCTGGACGGTCCTCGACAGAAAACGGCCTGAGTATGCTCGCCTGGATGCAGGGCTGCGGGTCTACATCCGGTTCGCGCTCGCCGCGGCGATGCTTGTGTACGGCGCGTACAAGGTCATCCCGTCCCAGTTCGCCAAGCCCTTCCCCAGCGAGCTCGTGGAGCCCCTCGGGGAGACCTCGCCGATGGGCCTCCTGTGGATATTTATGGGCGCCTCCTCGGGATACACCATCTTCGCTGGCGCCGCCGAGATGATTGGCGGCCTGCTCCTCGCCTTCCGCCGTACCGCGTTGCTGGGCGCGCTCGTGAGCACCGGCGTTATGAGTCACGTGGTCGCCCTCAATCTCTGCTACGACGTCACCGTCAAGCTGTATTCGCTCCACCTGCTGGCGATGGGGGTCTTCCTGATTCTCCCCCACCTGCGGCGGTTGCTCGACCTGTTCGTGCTCAACCGGCCGGTGGAGGCTGCCGCGTTCCATCCACCGCGGGCGCGTTTCCGCCGTACCGCGCTCGTCGTGCAAGTAGTGCTGGTCGCCGCCTACTCCGGATACCAACTGTATCAGTCCTACGACGCCAGCAAGAACCAATGGGGCAATCTTTCCACGCGGCCCCCGTTCTATGGCATCTGGACCGTCGAGGAACTCGAGGCCGACGGAGTCGCCCGCCCGCCGCTCCTCACCGATGCGAGCCGGTGGCGCCGGGTCCTCTTCGAGTATCCCGAAACCATCAGCGTCCAACTCATGGACGGCTCCCGGAGCGATTACGGTTTCATTCTCGGGAAACGCCGGCTTACCCTGACCCCGTCCGACAAGAAGACAGGGCGGCCCTCCTTCGCCTACCAAGAGACGCAGCCGGGACTTCTCGCGCTCGATGGGACGATGGATGGCCGCAAGACACGGCTCACACTCCGTCGGGAGGACGACAGATCGTACCGGCTCATCAGCCGTGGCTTCCATTGGATCAATGAAACGCCCTTCGACGAGTGAGGGGAATCCTAAGCTCCAGGCGTTAAGAGTCTCGGACAATTCGTTGCTCCTTGGCTCCACCAGCGAGAAACTCCCTTTCCCCTGCGGGTCCAGGATGCAGCGGATGCAACGCCTCTCAGGAGGTTCTATGCCTATGCCGCACCTCACACGCCGGACTGTTTCGGCTCTGATTGCCTCGTTATCCATCCTCGCAGGCCTTGGCGCTGCGCTGCCCTCAGGGGCGGATGCTCGCTTGGCCGACTTCAAGTCCCGGCCGGGGCGCTTCACGGTGTTCGAGAGCGGCCAGGTCCGCCCTCTGGCGCTGTCACCGAGCGGGAAGTTCCTCTTCGCAGCCAATACTCCCGATGACCGCCTCGAAGTCTTTCGCGTCAAGAACAACGGCCTGGAGCTTCTCGTCTCCATTCCCGTCGGCCTCGAGCCGGTGGCCGTCGCGGCGCGCAATGACAACGAGATATGGGTCGTCAACCACCTCTCCGACAGCGTCAGCGTCGTCGAACTGAACCAAGGCGGGCACAGCGGCCACGTCGTGCGCACCCTGCTGGTGGGCGATGAGCCGCGCGACATCGTCTTCGGTGGCGCGAGGAAGGACCGCGCCTTCATCACCACCGCCCACCGCGGCCAGAACGTTCCTTACGATCCCCAACTCACCACTCCCGGCGTGGGCCGGGCGGATGTCTGGGTTTTCGACGCGGATCATCTCGGCGGCACGCTCAGCGGAACGCCGATCACCATCGTCACGCTGTTCACCGACACTCCGCGCGCCCTGGCGGTGAGCCCGGACGGCAGCAGGGTCTACGCGGCGGGGTTCCACTCCGGCAACCGCACCACGACGATCCATGAGGTTTTCGTCCCGAACGGCGGAGAAGCCGCGGGAGGCGTGCCCGGGCCCAGCACCAACGTCGAGGGCGTTCCGCACCCGGAGGTGGGGATCATCGTCAAGTTCAACGGCACCCACTGGGTCGACGAGCTCAACCGGGTCTGGGACGACAAAGTCCGGTTCTCCCTGCCCGACAAGGACGTCTTCGTCATCAATGCGAACGCCAATCCGCCGGCGCAACTCGGCGGCACCGCCGGGTTTTACCGGGGCGTCGGCACCATTCTCAACAACATGGTGGTGAACCCGGTGAACGGGAAGGTCTACGTCTCGAACACCGAGGCGGGGAACGACAAGCGTTTCGAGGGCCCCGGCACCTTCGCCGGCCACAGCCTTCGCGGCCACCTCCACGAAAGCCGGATCACCGTCCTCGGCCCGGGGGGCAGCGTCGCCCCGCGGCATCTCAACAAACACATCAACTACGCCGCCTGCTGCGCCGCGATCCCGAACGCCGAGAACGCCAAGAGCCTCGCTCTGCCGCAGGAGATGGCGGTCACGAGCGACGGCAGAACTCTGTATGTCGCAACGCTCGGCACGTCCAAGATCGGTGTCTTCGATACCAGCGAGCTGGAAAACAATACGTTCACGCCGAGCACCGCCGATCAGATCAAGGTATCCGGCGGCGGCCTCACCGGCCTGGTGCTCCAAGAGGACAAGCATCGCCTCTACACCCTGACCCGTTTCGACAACTCGATTGCGATCGTCAATACGGTCTCGGGTGGGGAGATTGCGCACGTCTCCATGCACAACCCCGAGCCGCCGAGTGTGGTCGCCGGGCGTCCGTTCCTCTACAACACGTCGTTCTCTTCGAGCCACGGGGATTCGTCCTGCGCCAGTTGCCATGTCAATGGTGACTTCGACAGCCTGGCCTGGGATCTCGGCAATCCGGACGGAGCGGTGCAACCCATTCCCGGGCCGTTCGAGATTCCGCCCTCGGCGGTCGGGTTAATGGACACCCATCATCCGATGAAGGGACCCATGACTACGCAGAGCCTGCGCGGCATGGCGAACCATGGACCGATGCACTGGCGCGGCGACCGCACCGGCGGCAACGAGGCCCCCAGTGCGCAGCCGGACAGCGGCACGTTCGACGAGGTCGCGGGATTCAAGAAGTTCCAGGCCGCCTTCCCCAACCTCCTGGGGCGCAGCGGACCGATCGACGACGCGTCCATGGCGAAGTTCGCCTCCTTCATCCTTCAGGTCACGTATCCGCCGAACCCGGTCCGGATGCTCTCCAACCGGCTCACCCCGAGCCAGGAGGCGGGGCGCAACTTCTTCATGAACAACGTCTCCGACCTCGCCAGCAAGAGCGCCTGCGCCGCCTGCCATGTGATCGATCGCCACGCGAACGAGGCGCAGGGTGTCGCGGCGCCGGGTTTCTTCGGCACCGACGGCCGCTATACCTTCGATGGCGGTGTGGAAGGATTCAAGACGCCCCACCTTCGCAACCAATACCAGAAGGTCGGCATGTTCGGCATGCCGGACAACCCGGTCAATCCCGGCAGCGACGCCTTCCTGGGCGATCAGGTCCGTGGCTTCGGCTTCAACCACGACGGGAGCATTCCGACGATTTTCCGTTTCAACGGCTTCACCTCGCCCAACGGGGGCTTCAACCAGTCGCCTGCGACTCCCGGCGGGTTCCTGCCTGGACCGGCCGGCGATCTGCAGAAGCGTCAGGTCGAGGATTTCCTGCTCGCCTTCGACAGCAACCTGGCTCCCATCGTCGGACAGCAGGCGACGCTCACGAAGGACAACGCCGGAGCGGTCGGAGGGCGGATCGATCTCCTGATCGACCGCGCCCGGGCCGGGGAGTGCGATCTGGTGGCCAAGGGCGAGAGCGACCATGGTGAAAAGGGTTATCTCTATGACGTCGCTTCGGACCGTTTCATCGGCAACCGGAGAAGAGACGCGCCGCTCTCCGATGCCAACCTGCGGTACCGCGCCTATCAGGACGGCGGTGAGCTGACCTACACCTGCACCCCGCCAGGCTCGGGAGTACGCATCGGCATCGATCGCGACGAGGACGGTATCCTCGACGGCGACGACGAGGACGCCAGGAGCAATGTGGCCAGCACGATCCCTGTTGGCCGCGTGGGCGATATAGGGAGCGTAGCAACGTCTCCCGTTCGCCATCGGCGGGGTTAGTTACCCCTTTCGAGCTTCCATCGGGGCGTACAGAGGCTCCCCCGCGATCCGATCGCGGGGGAGCTTTGTCTCTTGGGGCAGAGTGAGGGGAATCCAGAATTCCAGGCGTTAAGAGTATCGGACAATTCGTTGCTCTTTGATTTCCCAGAGGGAATCTACCTTTCTCCTGTGGGTCCAGGACGCAGCGGATGCAACGTCTCAGGAGGTTCCATGGCTATGCCGTACCTCACACGCCGTTCTGTCTCATCTCTGATGGCCCTGTTATTCATCCTCGCATGTCTTGTCGCCGCAGTGCCCGCGGGGGCTGGGGGAGCCCGCCTGGCCGACTTCAAGTCCCGGCCGGGGCGCTTCACGGTCTTCGAGAGCGGCCAGGTTCGCCCCCTGGCCCTATCGCCGAGCGGGAAGTTCCTCTTCGCGGCCAATACACCGGATGACCGTCTCGAAGTCTTTCGCATCAAGAACAACGGCCTGGAGCTTCTCGTCTCCATTCCCGTCGGCCTCGAGCCGGTGGCCGTCGCGACGCGCAACGACAACGAGATATGGGTCGTCAACCACCTCTCCGACAGCGTCAGCGTGGTCGAGCTGACGCAGGGTGGGCACAGCGGCCACGTCGTGCGCACCCTGCTCGTGGGCGATGAGCCGCGCGACATCGTCTTTGGCGGCGCGGGGAGGAACCGCGCCTTCATCACCACCGCCCACCGCGGCCAGAACGTTCCTTACGATCCCCAGCTCACCACTCCCGGCGTGGGCCGGGCCGACGTCTGGGTTTTCGATGCGGATCACCTCGGTGGCACGCTCAGCGGTACGCCGATCACCATCGTCACCCTGTTCACCGACACTCCGCGCGCCCTGGCGGTGAGCCCGGACGGCAGCAAGGTCTACGCGGCGGGGTTCCATTCCGGAAACCGCACCACGGCAATCAATGAGGTCTTGGTCCCGAACGGCGGCGAAGCCGCGGGCGGCGTGCCTGGACCCAACACCAACGCCGAAGGCGTGCCACGGCCGGAGGTGGGGATCATCGTCAAGTTCAACGGCACCCACTGGGTCGACGAGCTCAACCGAGTCTGGGATTCCAAAGTCCGTTTCTCCCTGCCGGACAAGGACGTCTTCGTCATCAACGCGAACGCCAATCCGCCGGCGCAGCTCGGCGGCACCGCCGGTTTCTACCGGGGCGTCGGCACCATTCTCAACAACATGGTGGTGAACCCGGTGAATGGCAAGGTTTACGTCTCGAACACCGAGGCGGGGAACGACAAGCGCTTCGAGGGACCGGGCACCTTCGCCGGCCACAGCCTTCGCGGCCATCTCCACGAAAGCCGGATCACCGTCCTCGGCCCGGGGGGCAGCGTCGCCCCGCGGCATCTCAACAAACACATCAATTACGCCGCCTGCTGCGCTCCGATCCCCAACGCCGAAAACAACAAGAGCCTCGCTCTTCCGCAGGAGATGGCGGTGACGAGCGACGGCAGAACCCTTTATGTCGCGACCCTCGGCACGTCCAAGATCGGTGTCTTCGATACCGTCGCCCTGGAGAACAACACGTTCACGCCGAGCACCGCCGATCAGATCAAGGTCTCCGGCGGCGGCCTCACCGGCCTGGTGCTCCAGGAGGACAAGCATCGCCTCTACACGCTGACCCGCTTCGACAACTCGATCGCGATCGTCGATACGGGGTCGGGCGCGGAGGTGGGGCACGTCTCGATGCACAATCCCGAGCCGCCGAGCGTGGTCGCCGGGCGTCCATTCCTCTACAACACGTCGTTCTCTTCGAGCCATGGGGACTCGTCCTGCGCCAGTTGCCATGTCAACGGCGACTTTGACAGCCTGGCCTGGGATCTCGGTAATCCGGATGGATTGGTGCAACCCATTCCGGGGCCGTTCGAGCTCCAGCCCTCGGCGTTCGGGCTGCCGGACACCCATCACCCGATGAAGGGACCCATGACGACGCAGAGCCTGCGTGGCATGGCGAACCATGGGCCGATGCACTGGCGCGGGGACCGCACCGGCGGCAACGACGCCCCGAGCGCGCAGCCGGACAGCGGAATCTTCGACGAGGTCGCGGGCTTCAAGAAGTTCCAGGGAGCCTTCCCCAATCTCCTGGGGCGCAGCGGACCGATCTCCGACCAGGACGTGGCGAAGTTCGCCACCTTCATCCTTCAGGTCACGTATCCGCCGAACCCGGTCCGGATGCTCTCCAACCGGCTGACCCCAAGCCAGCAGGCGGGGCGGGATTTCTTCGTCAACAACATCTCCGACCTCGCCAACCTGGGCGCCTGCGCTTCCTGCCATGTGCTCGACCGCCACGCGAACGAGGCGCAGGGTGTCGCGGCGCCAGGTCTCTTCGGCACCGACGGCCGCAATACCTTCGATGGCGGCACGGAAGGGTTCAAGACGCCCCACCTTCGCAACCAATACCAGAAGGTAGGCATGTTTGGGATGCCGAACATCCCGACTCTTCCCGGCAGCGACGCTTTCATGGGCGATCAGGTCCGCGGCTTCGGTTTCAACCACGACGGCAGCGTTCCGACGATCTTCCGCTTCAACAGCGTCACCACCAACGGGGGAGGGTTCGACCAGTCTCCGGCGACTCCCGGTGGGTTCCTGCCCGGACCGGCCGGCGATCTGCAGAAGCGCCAGGTCGAGGATTTCCTGCTCGCCTTCGACAGCAACCTGGCTCCCATCGTCGGGCAGCAGACGACGCTCACGAGTTGGAATGGAGCCGTGGCCGGAGCGCGGATCGACCTTCTGATCGACCGCGCCAAGGCCGGGGAGTGTGACTTGGTGGCCAAGGGCGGGAGCAACCACGGCGAAAAGGGTTATCTCTATGACGTCGCTTCGGACCGTTTCCTCGGCAACCGGAGAAGAGACGCGCCGCTCTCCGACATCAACCTGCGGTACCGCGCCTATCAGGACGGCGGTGAGCTGACCTACACCTGCACCCCGCCGGGCTCGGGAGTGCGCATCGGCATCGATCGCGACGAGGACGGCATTCTCGACGGCGACGAGGAGGACGCCAGAGCAACGCGGCCGGCACGATCCGCGTGGGCGATATGGGGGGCGTAGCAACGTCTCCCGCTCGCCATCGGCGGGGTTAGTGACCCTTTCGAGCTCCATTGATACGCAAGGCTCCCCCGCGATCCGGTCGCGGGGGAGCTTTCATTTTGAAGGCATCTTCACTTCCCTACTCCCTAGAGAGCGGCGGCACCTTCGAGATCACCTCGTGTGATACCATCAACTGCAAGAGAAAGGAACCTGGCCTTTGCAGCGGATTAGTTCCGCGCTTCGCACTCCACTGGCGATTGAAGAGTTCGTTGGGCGCTGCAGCGCAATAATCTATGGCTAATGTCAATTAGAACGATGAAAATGGGCGCAACCGAAGGGAGATGTTTATGAAACACCCTCTTTACTTGTTATTTTGTACCGTTGTCGCTATTTTTTATATGAGTTCACCGGTGCGCGCCCAAACCGCGTTCGAACGACTCTTCGATCCCCGCTCAACCCTCTCCGTCATTTTGGAGATGCCGCAGGCAACCTGGACGCAGGTGGCGGCTGAGCAGCCGGTCGGTGGACCTTGCAATTTCGCTCAGAGCCCTTCCATTGACCGCTACATGTGGCATACGACCAACGTCACTCTGATCACGGAGTGGGAGAAAATTACGACACCGCAGCTCTACCAGAACGCAGGAATAAAGAAGAAATCATTTTGCGGCTCGCTAGACTCGACGAAGCCTTCCCTCTCGATTGACCTCTCGCAGTTCCAGAACAACGATGTCCTGGCCGATAACCAAGTCGGCACGACGCATCTATCGCTCGAGAATTCAAAGCAAGATCCAGATCTTTTCCGCCAGTGCACCGGTTATTATGTATTCCGAACCATGGGCATCCCGGCGCCGATGTGCACCTTCGCCGGCGTCTACCGGCGTACCGGTAATTCCCCGCCCGTATTTCTAGGCCTTTATGTGCTTACCGAGGCGGTTAAGAAAGAATTCTTTCGCCGACGCCCGGCGATCGAGAACGTGCCCTCCGGTAGCCTCTACGAGTTCGAAGCACCGGACGACTTTACAAACGCCACGATCAGTCAATTAATGGTCGAGTGGTCTGCGACGACAAACCAGGATTTTGTGTTCGCGGTGGGCCAGGTACAAAACCTACCCGCAACCGCGTTGGCGAAAACTCTAGATCTGCCTTCCTTTATCGACTATTGGGCGACGGAGATCTTTTTGAAGAATGGAGACGGCTTTTTGTCCAATCGGAACAACGTTTTTGTCTTTGATGATCCGCAGCCTGGTGGGCAAATCCAGCGCACCCGGTTCCGGTTCGTTCCCCATGGCCTTGACCAAATTCTCGCCACTGGAACTAAGCCATCGATTTCGACTACCTCTGTCCTCGCGCAACTCGCCCTTAAGGACAATGGCCTTCGCTATCAATTGACCGGCACCCTCGGCGCCATGGAGGCCCGGATCGATAGTGCTGATGTGCCGGGATATATCAACTCTTACGTACCGTTGGTGCTTCGTGTGTGGCGTGGCCTGGACCCCTTTTTTGGAGCTGATCACAACAAGACAATGCAGATGGCGGAAACGGTCCGGCTCGCGGCGGAGCAAGCCGTTGTAGACATAAGCACGGTGTTCGGGCACGGACTAGTCACGCAGCCGAATACGCCAATTCGGCTCGCCGGTCCGTATCATAAGGAATGTGCTACACGAGTGAATACTAACGGCGAATTGCGCCGAGAGGCGTGTGGGACGCAGCCCGGCCAGCAATGGACGTTCGAGAGCACGCCCCAATCGATGGGCAGTAGTGGGTTCTCGCAGCCACTGAAAACTTACAGGCTGCGCAATCAATCGACATCGGATTGCCTGAGTGCGGGTGCGCAGTTTACTGACTTAAGCGACCGATACCAACTGGTGATGTTGCCGTGCAGTCAGTCCGCGTCGCAGCAATTCTTTCTCGTGCGGCGCGAAGGGGCTAGCTTCGAGCTGAGATCCTTCGTACGGAACAGTTGCGCGCATTTCAGCGACAGCGCGCTCACCACCGATGGACGCCCCGCCATATACCTCGGGCCATGTGTCGGAGAGGCGAAGAATCTGATCGTGACCGAATGACAAGGTTCGCCACAGCTTCGGCGCTCAAGCAGGGATCGTCGGAGTACACGGTGGGCGAAACCCGCTCGCTATGAGGGCGGGAGCCGGAATTACTCGCCGCCGGGATAGGTGAGGGAGCCGCTCAGCAGGTCGCTCAGCGAGCGGCGGCTGGAGACGAGGGCGGGAAGGCCTAGGGTGGCGGCGGTGAGCAGGCCTCCCAGCCAGCGGCGGGCGGTCTGGTCGAAGGTGAGGGGCTCGCCGTCGCGGTTGCGGGAGGTGATGCCGCTCCAGGCCATGCCCAGACTCTGGCCCCAGAAGGCCAGGGGGAGGACCGTGTAGAGGAAGGAGAACGAAAGCAGGAAGACGACGAGCGGCGGCCAGTCGCGGACGAGGTCCAGCTTCACGCCCATCCAGCGGGTGCCGACGAGAGCTGCCACGAGGATGGCCGCGTGCAGCATCGCGTCCGCAAGCCCCGCCGCCAAACGCTTGGCGCGGCCGGCGAACTCTCCGGCCGGAGAAGAGGCGGCAAAGTCGTCCTCCTCCGGCTCAGGGTCCGGCACGGGGACCGGGCGAGCCGGCCTTTCAGCCTTCCGGCGGGGCAGAGGCGCTGGTATGGGCTCGGGTTCCGGATCGGGATCATCATCCGGGCCGCCCAGGGGCAGATCGAAGAGGAGCGGCTCCTCGGGCGGTTTCGACTTGTCGGAGCGTCGCATCAGCGGATCACCGGTAGGGCAGGTACTTGACGTAGATCCGGTAGAGCAGATCCTTGTTGCGGTCCTGATACGTCTGCGCGAACACAAGGTGCCGCCGCACGAGTGGGTCGTCCTGGAGCTCCAGAACCTGCTTGAGCTTCTCGGCGGCTTTGGGGGCGTCGTTGCGTTGCAGGTCGCGCACGGCCAGGTTGTAGTAGGAGTCGGCCAGGAGCTGGGTGACGTCGCGGTTGGCCGGGTCGGCCTCGTGCTTCGTCCACATGTCCCGTGCCACGAACTCCCACTCGTGCTGGTGGAAGAGGTCGATGTCCTTGTCCAGGCTGGCCAGCTTCTGCTTGGTGTCGGCGAGGAGCGTGGCGTCGTCGCCGTCGAGCTTGGCGACGGCGCCTGCGGCCTCCAGCCGGTTGAGGGCCTTGAGGTAGGTCCGCTCGGCATAGGCCTGGCGAGCCCCGGCCAGCAGCTCGTTACGCTTTCCCTGGCTTTCCGATCCGGCCGCTCCCGGCACGCCTGGCGTCGTCGCCACGCCTTCGGCGGGCGTCGCGCCCGGCTCCGGAGTACTGCCGGCCCACGCCGCGGCGGCGTCCCCTCCGGTCCCTCCCCACTGCGCGATCAGCTTCTGGGCTTCGGCGTAATGGGGTTCGTTCGGGGTGATGCGGCGGAGCTGGTTGAGGGCGATGGCGGTCTTGCCCGCCTTGTTCAACCGCTGGGCGCGAGCGATGGGATCTCCGGAGACAGCGGCCGGGGTGGGCGTCACCTCCGGCTGGGAGTTGGGGAAGAACTGGTCCTTCTTCTCGAAGAGATACCCGGCGAGGGCCAGCGCGATGACCAGCACGATGCCGCCCACCACCAGGAAGAGCCGGCGGGCTCGCTTCGGATCGCGCCGAGCCGCGGGCGCCTTGCTGCGGGCCGGGCGGCGCTCGAGTTTCGCCTCTTCCGGCGGCTCCGGGGGAACCAGGATCTCTTCCTTGAGATCGCGGCCGGCGGCGGGCAGCGGCGTGGCGGCCGGCGGCGCGGGCTCTGGGTATACCTCGCGGGTGGTCTCCCGGGTACCTGCGGGCCGGGAGCGCGGCACGTTGCCCGCGTCGAGCTGCTGCAGATATTCGCGCGCCGCGAAGTAGCCGGGCTGGATCTCCAGCACCCGCTCGAACGCCTGGCGAGCCGCCCCGAGGTCGCCGGCCTCCAGATGGCCGACACCGTCGTGGAAGATCTCCTCCACCTGCCGCTCGGACTCCGCCTTGAGCTTGCGCGCCGTCTCGATGCGGCGGGAGGCCTCCTGATGGTCGATGTCGATCAGGAAGATGCGGGACCAGGCGTCGATGGCTCCCTGCGGATCGCCGCCGTCGAAAGCGGCCTGGCCCTCGTCGAGAAGCTCGCGGATGCGCCGGTCGCTCTCGGAGTCGCCGCCGCCAAAGGCGAGGCTGGTGGGCATCGCCGAGGTTTGGAGGGGCGGCGGGATGATTCTCTGCGGCGCCATCTCGGGGAGCACCGGGGCCACGGGCCCAGGCCCGGCCGCGGTCCAGTGGGCCACGGGGCTGGCGCCGCGGGCCTGCTCGATCTCGGCGATCCCGGGATGCGAGGGATCGAGGGCCCGCGCCTTGTCGAGCAGCCGGCCGACCTCGTCGGTCTGACCGGCTTGCAGCGACTGGCGGGCGGCGCCCAGGAACTTGAGGACGTAGGGCTCGGCCTCCATCCGCTCCTGGGCCGTGCCGAGGATGCGCTGGAGCTCGGGGTCGGCGGCGATGGCGGCAGTCGACTGCTGCGCCCGGGTCATCAGCTCCTGGAAGCGGCGCTGGTCGACCAGCGACTGAAGCTCACCGCGTAGGGCGCTGTCGATGCCCGGAGGATTGGACAGGCCCGGCAGGCTGGAGGGGAGCAGGTCGGGGAGGTCGAGGCTGTCGAGGTCGGCGAAGGGGTCAGGCGCGGCGGCAGACCCCTTCTGCAGATCCTCGACCGCCACCGGGCCGGTGCTCGTCCGCAGCCGTTCCTGGAGCACGCGCGCCGGCTCGAACTGCGGATCCATGCGCAGCACGAAATCGCAGCCGAGCAGCGCTTCCTGGCGGTTGCCGTCCCGAGCCAGCTCGAGCGTTTGCTCGAACGTGCTGAGGATGCGCTGCTTGACGTCGGACGAAAGGGAAGAGTTCCCAGAGTAGTTCATCAGCGGGTTGGCTTCGAGCTTACTTTTGAAGGCGGGCGTATCGTAGCAGAGGATTTCGTCGCCGTCCAACGGGGGGCGTTGCCGTTTTTCAGTTTGAGATATTTTACACCGCATGCTGCCGCTCGAGTGCGTCCCCAACGTCAGCGAGGGCCGCCGCCCGGAGGTCGTGGCGCGGTTGGCCGCCGCCGCCTCGTCGCCGCCGGGGGTGCGGCTGCTCGATCTCTCGTCCGATCCCGATCACAACCGCTCGGTGCTGACCCTCGCCGGCGAGGCCGAGGGGCTCGTCCAGGGGCTCCTCGCGCTCTATGAGGTGGCGCTCGCCGAGATCGACCTGCGCTTGCACGAGGGGGTGCACCCGCGGATCGGGGCGGTGGATGTCGTGCCCTTCGTTCCCCTGGGAGATACGCCGATGGCAGAGGCGGTCGCGGCGGCCGAGCGGCTCGCCCCTGAGGTGGCGCGGCGCTTCGGCCTGCCGGTCTACCTCTACGAGCGCGCGGCACGGGTGCCCGAACGCGCGGCCCTGGCGGCCCTGCGGCGGGGGCAGTTCGAGGGCTTCGCGGCCAAGATCCGGGAACCCCTATGGGCGCCGGACTTCGGGCCGGCGCAGGTTCATCCCACGGCCGGGGTCACTGTTATCGGCGCCCGTTTTTTCCTCATCGCCTTCAACGCTGTGCTGGACACGGCGGACGTGGCCGTCGCCCGCGCCATCGCCCGCCGGGTGCGGGAGTCGGGGGGCGGGCTGCCGGCGGTGCGGGCTATGGGCGTCTACCTGGCGAGCCGGGACCGCGCCCAGGTGAGCATGAACCTGGTGGACTTCCGCCGCACGCCGGTCCTCCGGGTCCTGGAGCGGGTGCGGGCCGAGGCCGCGGCGCTGGGGGCAAGGGTGGTGGAGGGCGAGTTGATCGGCCTGATGCCGGAGGAGGCGGCTCGCGGAGTGGTGCGCGACGCTCTTCAGCTCACCGGTGGCCCGGATGCCCCAGCCCTCATCGAGGACCGGCTGCGTCCGGTTCCCTGATCGCGGCCAGCAACCGCTGCGGCAGCCCCAGGAACGAGCCCGAGGACATGGTGACCAGCACGGTCCCCTCCCGCGCTTCCTCCACTGCGAGGCGCAGCAACTCGGCATTGTCGGTGCCGACCTGCGCCGGCACACCTGCCGCGGTCAGCGCCGCGGCCAGGGCGGCGAGGTCCAGCCGCTCCTCGGGAGCCAAGCGGTCGCTGTGGAAGAGCGGCGCGAAGAGCACCCGGTCGGCGCCGGCGAAGGCCTGGCGGTAGGCGTCGAAGAAGAAGCGGCGGCCGGCGGTGAGGCTGCGGGGCTCGAAGAGCGCCACCAGCCGCCGGCCGGGGTAGCGCTGGCGCAGGGCCTCCAGGGTTTTCTCCACCGCCGTCGGGTGGTGGGCGAAGTCGTCGACGACGGTGATCCCGCGCGCCGTGCCCAGCTCCTCGAGGCGGCGCTTTACGCCGTGGAAGCGGGCCAGGGCGGCGGCCACCGCGGCCGCCGGCAGCCCGTCGCGGCGGGCCGCCGCCCACACCGCCAAGCAGTTGGCGACATTGTGCTCGCCGGCGAGGGGGAGGGAGATCTCGGCCTCCTCGCCCGACTCCACGTCGCGGACCCGGAACCGGCTCTCCTCGGGCAGGGCCTCGATCTTCCCCAGGGGGGCGAGGTCGTTGCCCGGCTGGAGGCCGTAGAAGATCGTGCGGCAGCGGGCATCGGCCGCAAGCTCCCGCACCTTCAGGTTGTCGCCGCAGGCCACCAGCAGCCCGTCTCGGGGTAGAAGGGCGATGAGGCGGGCATAGGCATCCCAGAGGGCCTCGGGCGTGGCGTAGAGGTCGGCGTGATCGTACTCGGCGCTGGTCAGCAGCAGGGTCTCGGGCTGGTAGTGGAGGAACTTGGCGCCGCGATCGAAGTAGGCGGCGTTGTACTCGTCGCCCTCGACGATGAAGCGGTCGCCGGCGCCGTCGTGAAAGCTGGCGGCGAGGTCGCAGGGGGCGCCGCCGATCAGATAGCCGGGATCGCGGCCGCAGTCGGCCCAGACCCAGGCGGCCATCGCCGTGGTCGTCGTCTTGCCGTGCGTCCCGCTGACCACCAGCGAGCGTTGGCGCGCCAGGAAGAAGCGCGCCAACGCCTGCGGCATGGAGAGGATGGGCAGCCCGAGCCGCTCGGCCTCCAGCGCCTCCGGATTGTTGCGGTGGATGGCGTTGCCGATGATGACCAGGTCAGGGCGCGGCGAGAGGTGGGCGGGGTCGTACCCCACATGAGGATGGACGCCGGCGCTTGCGAGCAGCGTGCTCATGGGAGGGTAGAGAGGGCCGTCCGTGCCGCGGACGCGGTGGCCCTGCTCTTGCAAAAGACAGGCGAGAGGCGCCATCCCAGTCCCCCCGATTGCCAGGCAGTAGATATCGAGTTTGGCTGGCGTCACGGGCAAGGTTTCTCGTTTTCGGGCCGGCAGTGTAACATTTCTGAAGCTTTCATCCACCTCGACGAAGGAGCAGGTCGCATGCAACGACAGATGAAGAACGTCATTCTGGCACTCTGCGCCGCCTTTTTGGTCGCGGCCGTCCTGTTTGCGGACGGCAAGCCCAAGGCTGTTGTCGCGGAGCCGATCAAGGACGTGGGGACCGTGGCGAAGGGCGAGAAGGCCACCGCCGACTTCGTGATCCGTAACGACGGCGATGCCGTCCTCGAGATCACCAACGTCCAGCCGTCCTGCGGCTGCACGGTCGCCGAGTACGACAAGACCGTCGCTCCCGGCAAGACCGGCAAGGTGCACGCGGTGGTGGACACCGCCTCTTTCAGCGGCCCGATCGCCAAGGGCGTCACCGTCTTCACCAACGATCCGGCCCTGCCGCAGATCGAGCTGACCCTGCAAGCCAAGGTCGAGCCCTACATCAACGTCAAGCCGGGCTACGCCCGCTACATCACAGTCCAAGGCGAGCCCCAGGAGGGCAATATCGTCCAAACGCTGTGGACGACCGACGACACGCCGATGGACATCGTCAAGGCGGAATCTCCCTGGCCCTACTTGACGGTCACCTACCGCGAGGCCACCGCCGCGGAGCGCATGCCCGAAGTCAAGGGCAAGCAGTGGAAGGTGGAAATGAAGCTCTCGAACAACGAGGCCAAGGTGGGACCCCTGATGGAGTCCGTGACCATCTACACCACCCACCCGAAGCAGAAGATCGTGCAGATCCCGGTTTCCGGCTTCGTGCGGCCGATCCTGGCGGTCACCCCGCCCGTCGGCAACTATGGCGAGATCGAGCTCAAGGAGCCCCTCAAGAGGTCGGTCATCGTCAAGAACTACGCCACCGAGCCCATCAAGCTCACCAGCGTCGATACGAGCCTGAAGGGCGTCCAGGCCAAGATCGAGCCGCTGAAGGAAGGGCGCGAGTACACCATCCAGGTGACCCTCGATCCCTCGCTGGGCAAGGGCCCGTTCCACGGCAAGCTGACTCTCCACACCGACAGCGCCAAGGTGCCGCAGCTCGACGTCGAGATCAAGGGCACGATCCTGTAGGACTCGGCAGACTCCATGGGCGGGGCGGGGGCAAACCCTCTCCGCCCAAGACCCTCACCCCTGCCCCTCTCCCGCCCCCTCCGCACCCCCCTCACCGGGAGAGGGGTACCCCTGGGGCGTTTTTGCTTTTCTCCCTCTTCTCCCGGTTGGGGGGAGGGCGATGGGAGAAGAGGGTCGGGGTGATGAGGGGGCTTGCTTTTCTCCCTCTTCTCCCGGTGAGGGGGGTGCGGAGGGGGCGGGAGAAGAGGGCTGGGGTGATGAGGGTCTTGGGCGGGGGAAGCTGAAATGGGAGTCAACCCTACCCCCTCAGGGCCGGCCCCACATCTCCTTCTCGGACTTGGCGGCGGCCGGCCGGCGGCGGTCTTTGGTGAGGATCCCGGAGATGTCCGCCAGGGTCGGGGCGAGAGCCACGTTCTGGGCGGCGGCCAGCTCCCCGATCCCCTTGAAGGCGAGATCGATCAGCGCGTCCATCTCGTCCCGCCGGAAGCTGCGCTTCTCCCCGGTGCCCTGGATCTCCACCAGCGAGCCGGCGGCGGTGGCCACCACGTTCATGTCCACCTCCGCCACTTGGTCCTCGACGTATTCGAGGTCGAGCAGGGGAACGCCTCCCACCAGCCCCACCGAGACGGCGGCGAGCTGGTCGCGCAGCGGCCAGGCCGGGATGTCGCGGGTCATCAGCAGCCGCGCCAGCGCCAGCACCGCGGCGACGTAGGCGCCGGTGATGGCGGCGGTGCGGGTGCCGCCGTCGGCCTGCAGCACGTCGCAGTCCAGGGTCAGCGTGCGCTCCGGCATGGCCGAGAGGTCCACCACCGCCCGCAGGCTGCGGCCGATCAGCCGCTGGATCTCGGCCGTCCGGCCCGACGGCTTGCCCTGGTTGACCTCGCGGCCGGAGCGGGTGTGGGTGGCCCGCGGCAGCATGGAGTACTCGGCGGTCAGCCAGCCCTCTCCCGAGTCCTTCTTGAAGGGCGGCACACGGTTCTCGACACTCGCCGCGACCAGCACGCGGGTGTCGCCGATTTCGATCAGGGCGGAGCCTTCGGCGAACTTGAGGACGCCGGTCTCGATGCGGATCGGACGCAGGGCATCGACGGCCCGGCCTCCAGGACGGATATGGGGATCGCTCGCGTTCATGGCCGCATTGTAACCGTCTTGCCGCAAAGACTTTCAGGCGGCGTTCATCCGGTACGCCCCTGCGTTGCGTAGATCCCTCTAGAGAGGCGAGAGGGAGGGAGAAAGTCTCCCTGGCGTTCGATCGCCGCCCGCCCCTCGTTGCTTCCAGAGATCTCGACCCAGGAAAAAGGAGGAGTGGAAACGTGAAGACCCGTGTGATTCTCGCCTTGTTGATTCTACTGTCCGCCGGATTGGGCCTGGCTCCTGCCCAGGCTTCCAGCCACCGGGAGGCGCCAGCCGTGAGCAGGACGCCCGCGGTGGATGGCACCGATTTCTACATGTTCAACAGCTATGAGGCAGGGCGCGGCGGTTTCGTCACCCTGCTGGCCAACTACATTCCGCTCGAGGACGCCTACGGCGGCCCCAACTACTTCGCCCTGGATCCGGACGCCCTGTACCGTATCCTCATCGACAACACCGGCGATGGCGTCGAGGACGTCAGCTTCCAGTTCCATTGCGGTCAGTCGCTGGCGGACATCAAGCTGCCGGTAGGCGGCAAGCAGGTTTCGGTGCCGCTGATCAACGTCGGTCCGATCTCCGGTGGGCCGGGTCATCCGGATGCCACGTTGAACCGGCGGGAGACCTGCTCTCTGGGTGTCGCCCGGGGCCGCCTCAATGCGCGGGCCAAGTTCCAGGCCGTGACCAACTCGACCACCCATGGCAACACCTTCGACAAGCCGGTGGACAACATCGGCGAGAAGTCGATCGCCGACTACGCCTCCTACGCGCGCCAGTTCATCTATGACGTCAACATTCCGGGCTGCGTCGGCGGCGGCCGTCTTTTCATCGGCCAGCGCAAAGACGGGTTCTCCGTCAACCTGGGCGAGATCTTCGACTTGGTGAACCTGTCGAATCCTCTCGGACCCCGCGACTCTGAGCCGGACGCCTTGGCGGACAAGAACGTCACTACCTTCGCTCTCGAGGTCCCGGCCTCCTGCATCACCCACGGCAGCAGTCCTGTCGTCGGCGGCTGGACGACGGCTCTTCTGCCCCGCCAGCGGGTGCTGCGCGACAACCCGACGTTCGCCAGCCCCGCCTCCCAGCATGGCGATTATGTGCAGGTTTCGCGTCTCGGCATGCCCCTCGTCAACGAGATCGTGATCGGCCTCAAGGACAAGAACCTGTTCAACGCCGCCACGCCCGAGGGTGACGCGGCCCTCGCCACCTATGTGACCAACCCGACGCTGCCCGCCATCCTCGAGATCCTCTTCGGCGCCGCCGGCGTGAAGGCTCCCACCAACTTCCCCCGCACCGACCTGGTGGCGGCCTTCGCCACCGGCGTCCAGGGCGTGAACTTCCTCTCGGACGGCCGGCCGCACGAGATGATCCGCCTCAACACCTCGACTCCGCCGACCGCCCCCGCCGCCCAGAACAACCTCGGCCTGCTGGGTGGCGACGCCGCCGGCTTCCCGAACGGCCGCCGGCCGGGCGACGACGTGGTCGACATCGAGCTGCGGGTGGCGATGGGCGTGCTGTGCCATGCCTTCCCCGGCGTGTTCTGCTCGCCCGCGGATGCGCCCTCGGGCAACCTGCCGTTCACGGACGGCACGCTCCAGGACGTCAGCCAGTTCGACACCTCCTTCCCCTACCTGCGGAACCCGCTGCCGGGCTCTCCCAACGGGCCCAACGGCGTGACCGGCACGCCGATTCCGGCTCCCTGAAGCACTGTTCGGCACGAGCCGGCGAGCGAGATCGCTCGCTCGCCGGCGTTTTGTCTTGAAGACGGAGAAAAACAATGACCCTGCTTCGCAGACTCGGCCTCGCGACCGTCCTGGCCCTGCTCGCCGGCCCGGCTCTCCGGGCGCACGACTTCTGGATCGAGCCGTCCGCGTTCCGGCCGGCCATCGCCCAGCGGGTCGCCGTGCGGCTCCGGGTGGGCCAGGAATTCAAGGGCGATCCGGTGCCCCGGGACCTCGGCCTCCTCAAGCGGTTCGTGCTCGTGGGGCCGGCGGGTGAGACGGCGGTGGCGGGAGTCCCCAACACCGAGCCGGCGGGCTTCCTTTCCATCCCGGCGCCGGGCTTGTATACGATCGCCTATACCAGCAATCCGGAACCGGTCCAGCTCGACGCCAAAAAATTCAACGACTACCTGAGCCAGGAGGGGCTGGAATCGATCCGCGAACTGCGGGCCCGGCGCGGCCAGAGCGACGCTCCGGACCGCGAGATCTTCTCTCGTTGCGCCAAGGCGCTGGTCCTGGCCGGCGGCGGCGAGGCCGCGGCTGGCTGGAACCGGGATCTGGGAATGCGATTGGAATTGATTCCTGGAGATAACCCGTATATGCTCACAGACGGTCAAATTCTGCCCGTACGCTTGCTGTACGATCGCAAGCCTCTCCAGGGAGCGTTGGTGACGGCTTTCACCAAAGAGCGGCCGGAGGCAAAAATTTCGGCCCGCTCGGATGCCAGGGGACGGGTGGCACTGAAAATCGACCGGCCCGGCACATGGCTGGTCAAGGCCGTGCACATGATTCCCGCGGCCCGGGAATCTGGCGCCGACTGGGAGAGCTTCTGGGCCTCGCTGACCTTCGAGGTTCCAGGGCGATAGGAGAACCATTCAGAGTTCCATGGACGCGAGGGAAGAGGAGGATCTGCAGCTAATGAGCCGTGTGGCCGCCCGCGATGGCGTGGCATTCACGCGCCTGTTCGAGCTCCATGCGCCGATCACTCTGGGCCTCTTGTCTCGGATCCTGGCCCGGCGGATGGAGGCGGAGGAGGTCTTGCAGGAGGTGTTCCTGCAAATCTGGACACAGGCCGACCGCTACGACGCCTCCCGCTCGACGCCGCGAGGCTGGATTCTCATGCTTGCCCGTTCTCGCGCCCTCGATCGCCTGCGCCGCCGGGATGCCTCCCGCCGGCGGGATGAGGTGGTGGGCGGAGAGCAGGCCGACACCGTGTCCCCGGTGGGCACCGAGAGGATCGAGAGCGCGGAACGGCAGCACCAGGTCGCCAGCGCCCTCCAGGGCCTCTCTCCGGATCAGCGCCGCTGCATCGAGCTGGCGTTCTTCGAGGGGTTGACCCACACCCAGATCGCCGAGCGCCTGGAGGCGCCCCTCGGCACCGTTAAATCCCGGATTCTGCTGGGCATGAACAAGCTCCGGCAGGCCTTGAGCGCCCAGCTACAATGAACGGATCTCCGCACTCCGGCCGTTTCGAGGAGCTCCTGCCGGCGTATGCCCTGGGCGCGCTGGACGCGGAGGAGCTGCGCGAGATGGAGGAGCATCTGGCCGGCTGCGACGAGTGCCGCCGCCAGCTCCGGCTGTGGAACGGGGACCTGGAGACGCTGGCGGCCTCGGTGGCGCCGGTCGCGCCTTCGGAGACGACCCGCGCACGGATTCTGCGCATCACTGCCGGGGTCGCCGGTGCCGCCCCTGCGCCCCCGCGCCGCCTGCCCGGATGGGCTCTGCTGGCTGCGGCGGCCCTGCTGGCAGTGGCGGTCTGGGGAGTCGCCGGCCAGCTCCGGCTGCGCGGCGACCTTGAGCGGCTGACGGCGGAGCGCAACCGGCTGGCGAGCCGGGTCGAGAGCCTGCATCACGAGGTAACCCAGGCGCGCGACGAGGCTCAGAGGGCGAGCGAGGCGCTTCAGGTGGTCGCCGACCGGGGGGTACGAACCGTTACCCTGGCAGGACTTGAGGCGGCGCCGCGGGCCGCCGGCCACACCTACGTCAACCCGCTACGCCGCGACGCCCTCTTCTTCGCCCACGACCTCCCCGCGCTGCCCTCGGGCAAGACCTACGAGCTCTGGTACATCGCCGGCGGCAAGCCGGTCGCGGCGGGAACCTTCGCGGTGGATCCGCAGGGGACGGGCAACGTCAAGGTGGAGAACGTACCCGACGTGGCGAGCATCCAGGCCTGGGCGGTGACCATCGAGCCCGCGGGCGGCGTGCCGCAGCCGACGGGCGCCATGGTCCTCAAGGGCTGAGCAGCGAGCGCTTCGACCCCGGCTCTCGGTATCCTTACCGGGAGCACGGGTATCGATACTTTGTCCCTGCGATGCTTACCGGGAGCCTCGGTATCCTTACCGTTGTCTCGGTATCCTTACCGGCAGCGCCGGTATCGATACTTTGTCTCTCCGATGCTTACCGGGAGCCTCGGTATCCTTACCGCTTGTCTCGGTATGCTTACCGGGAGCGCGGGTATCGATACTTTGTCCCTGCGATGCTTACCGGGAGTCTCGGTATCCTTACCGCAGGC
The DNA here is from genome assembly GCA_035996875.1 of Thermoanaerobaculia bacterium. GTDB lineage: Bacteria > Acidobacteriota > Thermoanaerobaculia > Multivoradales > UBA5704 > DATARR01. The sequence goes on along the minus strand of DASYJD010000013.1, from coordinate 131,227 downwards.
CTCGGTATCCTTACCGGGAGCGCGAGTATCGATACTTTGTCCTTGCGATGCTTACCGGGAGTCTCGGTATCCTTACCGCGGGTCTCGGTATGCTTACCGGGAGCGCGAGTATCGATACTTTGTCCTTGCGATGCTTACCGGGAGTCTCGGTATCCTTACCGCGGGTCTCGGTATGCTTACCGGGAGCGCGGGTATCGATACTTTGTCCCTGCGATGCTTACCGGGAGTCTCGGTATCCTTACCGCGGGCCTCGGTATCGATACTTTTGAGCCTGGCTCAGCCTGCCGGCGGGCTCAGCGGCTCATCTGCTACAGTTCCAACGCGTGTCCGAGACGCCCCAAACTCTCAACCCCCTCATACGACTGAGAGCCCGGGCCGCCGCCCGGCCGAGCCCGGCCGCCATCGTTCTCGCCGAGGGCACTGACCCGCGAGTGGTGTCGGCGGCCGAGCGCGCCGCGGCCCTGGGCCTCTGCCGGCCTGAGCTGGTGGGGACGCGGGAGGCCGTGGCCGCCGCCGCCGAGGCCGCCGGCGTCCCTCTGACCGTGCCGGTGCTCGACCCCGCCACCGATACCGACCTTCCCGAGCTGGCCGCCTTCCTCGGCGCCCGCCTCACGGCGCTCGACCCCGGCCAGGCCGCGGCCTTGGCTCGCGATCCGCTCTACTACGCGGTGCTGCGAGTCGCCACCGGCCGGGCGGACGGCGCGGTCATGGGTGCCCTCGCCACCACCGCCGACACCCTGCGGGCGGCGTTGCGGGGCATCGGCCCGCGGTCCGGCCTCAAGGTGGTCTCCTCCTGCTTCCTGATGGCGTTGCCGGACGGCCGCAACCTCATCTACAGCGACTGCGGCGTGGTGCCGGACCCCAATCCCGAGGAGCTGGCGGACATCGCGGAAGCGGCGGCGGCGAGCTGCCGGCTGCTGTTGGACGAAGAGCCCCGGGTCGCCCTCCTCTCCTTCTCCACCCTGGGCAGCGCCCGCCACCCCCGGGTGGACAAGGTGCGCGCCGCCGTCGAAGTACTGCGGGGGCGGCGGGTGGGTTTCGCCTTCGACGGCGAGCTCCAGGCCGATGCCGCCCTGGTGCCTCACGTGGCGGCGAGCAAGGCGCCGGGCAGCGCCGTGGCAGGTCACGCCAACGTCCTCGTCTTCCCCGACCTGGACGCCGGTAACATCGCCTACAAGCTGACGGAACGGCTGGCCGGAGCGCGGGCGGTGGGCCCCCTGCTCCAGGGGCTCGCCCAGCCAATCAATGACCTGTCGCGGGGATGCTCGGCGGAGGATATCGTCGACGTGATCGCGGTGACCGCAGTGACCGCCGAGGGGAGGACGACATGAAGGTGCTGGTGGTGGGAGGCGGCGCGCGCGAGCACGCCCTGTGCTGGAAGCTGCGGCAGAGCCCGCTGCTGACCGAGCTCTACTGCGCACCGGGAAACCCGGGCATCGCCGCCCTGGCCGACCGCGTGCCGCTGGCGGCCGAGGAGGTCCAGCGGCTGGCCGACTTCGCTGCCGAGATGAAGATCGACCTCACGGTGGTGGGGCCGGAGCTACCCCTCACCCTGGGGCTCGTGGACGAGCTCGCCAACCGCGGGCTGGCCGTCTTTGGCCCCACCCAGCGAGCCGCCGAGATCGAGGGGAGCAAGGTCTTCGCCAAGCAGTTCATGGAGCGGCACGGCATCCCCACGGCGCCCTCCGAGATCGTCGGCGACGCGGCGGGGGCGCGCGCCGCCGCCGGGCGGTTCGGTTTTCCCCTGGTGCTCAAGGCCGACGGGCTCGCCGCCGGCAAGGGGGTGTTCATCGTCCGGGACGCCGCCGAGCACGAGCAGGCCCTCCACGCCCTTTTCGAGGAGCGCCAGTTCGGCGCCAGCGCCGACCGCGTGCTGGTCGAGGCCTTCCTGTCCGGCGACGAGGTGTCGTTCATGGCCCTCTGCGACGGCGAGCACCTGCTGCCGCTGGCCACGGCCCGGGACTACAAGCGCATCGGTAACGGAGATACCGGCCCCAATACCGGGGGCATGGGAGCTCACAGCCCCTCCGGCGGACTGTCGGCGGAGGCCGGGGCGCTGGTCGTGGAGACCATCCTGCGCCCCACGGTCGCCGGGCTCGCGGCCGAGGGCCGGCCTTTCGTGGGCGTGCTCTATGCCGGCTTGATGCTGACGCCGGAGGGTCCGAAGGTGCTGGAGTTCAACGCCCGCTTCGGCGATCCGGAAGCCCAAGTGATCCTCCTGCGGCTGGAGGACGACCTCCTTCCCATCCTCGCCGACGGGGCGGCGGGACGGTTCGAGGCGCGCCGCCTGTCTTTCCGGCGCGAGGTCGCCGCGTGTGTCGTTCTGGCCAGTCCCGGCTATCCTGGCAGGCCAATCCAGGGCGAGCCCATCCGCGGCCTCGACCGCGCCGCAGCCCTGCCGGGAGTCGAGATCTTCCACGCCGGCACCGCTGTCGCCGACACCGCCGTCGCGGACACCGGCGGCGAGCTGGTCAGCGCCGGGGGCCGGGTGCTCTCCGTCTGCGCCGTCGATCCCAGTCTCGCCGAGGCGCTGCGGAAGGTCTACGCCGCCGTCGCCGAGATCGAGTGGCCGGGCAAGGTCTACCGCCACGACATCGGCCGCCAACTGCTCGACCGGACTCCGCTCGATACCGGCGATTGACGCCGGGAGCCGCCACTGCAACAATAAGCACGAGGTTAAGAGCCTACAAATTCTTCGACCTGCGGGCGCTTGGTACTCTTCCTGCATAGGGACGATGCCGGGTCGCCATCGCTCATGGAAATGGAAGTAGCCAAATGGGATGTAGCGGTTGTGCTTTCAAAGGAATGTCGACGGCGGTCGAAGACACGTTCGTCGGCGTGCGGTTTCGCGAAGAGACCAATCTGACTCTCTGCTCGACGGGTGGGCGCATCTACGCCAGGGGGGAGAAAGTGGTGGTGGAGCTGGAGTCGGGACCATCTTTCGGCCATGTCGAGCAGTCTCCCATGCCGGTGTTCAAGCCATGCCAGAAATCGAGCGCCCGGCCCATTTTGCGCCCGGTCGACGAGGCCGACGTGGCCTCGTACGACCGTCAGTGCCAGAGCGAGGTGAGCGGCAAGCTCTATGCCCAGGAGCGCTCCCGCGCCCTCGGCCTGGAGATGAAGATCTCCATGGTCGATTTTTCTCTCAGCGGCAAGAAGGCGACTTTTTACTTTACATCCGAGGGAAGAGTGGACTTCCGGCAGCTCGTGCGCGATTTGTCGAGCCGTTTTTCCGTACGGGTGAAGATGGTGCAGGTCGGAGCGCGGGACGAGGCGGGGTTGATCGGCGGCATCGGCATCTGCGGCCGCACCCTCTGCTGTTCGACCTGGCTCAAGGACTTCCGGCCGATCTCCATCCAGATGGCCAAGCGGCAGAACCTCAGCTTGAACCCATCGAAGATCTCCGGGCAGTGCGGCCGGCTCCTCTGCTGCCTCGCCTATGAGGACGACCAGTACAAGACCCGGACGCCGGACGACCGGCCCCCGGCAACCTCACCCACAGCCTAGATCCAACCTCGCTCCCATGGAACCCAAGCTCAACGGAACCCAAATGGCCACCCGCAAACTGATACGCCCGGACATGAACGAGCTCAAGAAGGATCTCCCTGGACGCAGTGTGCGCCGCAAGCAGTCGCCGCCCGAGCAGACCAACGCCGAGGAGTTCTACTACCTCAAGCAGATGGCGGCGAAGACGCCCATGGTGGTCATCCTCACCGACGGCGAGGAGCTGCGGGGCTGGATCGAGTGGTACGACAAGGGCTCGCTCAAGCTCAACCGGCACCAGGGACCCAACCTCCTGATCCAGAAGCACTTCATCCGCTACATGTTCAAGGAAGAGGAGCTGAAGCGGCGGGTCAAGCGGGTCAACGGCGGCGAAGAAGAGCGGTGACCGCCTCCGCTCCCGCGCCTCCGGCGCGCCCCATCCTGGCCCTGACGCAGGGGGACCCGGCGGGCATCGGACCGGAGATTCTGCTCAAGCTTTTCCTTGAGCCCGCCGCGGCGCTCCCCTGGCAGCCGTTGCTGGTCGCCGAGCGGGCGGCCCTCGAAGCCCTGCGCCCGTCGCTGCCCGGCGTTCCCTGGGAGCGATTGGTCTACCTCTCGTCCGCGCCCGCTACCCGCTCGGATCTTCCGAAGGAGGGCATCCCGGTGCTGGATCCGGTAGGAACGCACCGAGCGCTCGCCCTCGGCAGCTCGGGGCCGGCGGACGCCGCCGGCGCCATGGCCGCCCTCGACGCGGGCATCGAGCTGGTGGATAGCGGCGTCGCCGACGCCCTGGTCACCGCGCCGGTCGCCAAGGGCTCCATCGCCCATCACCACCTTCCCGGCTTCAAGGGCCACACGGACTACCTCGCCGAGGTCTGCGGCCTGGAGCGCTACGGGCGCGACTATCTGATGGCCTTCCTGGCCCCGGACCTCCAGGTAGCGCTGCTCAACGTCCACCTCCCGTTGCGCGAAGCGCTGGACGGCATCACCGGCGAGGCGGTGGCCGAGGCCCTCGCCTGTCTCGATCGCCACGCGGGCGGCAAGATCGCCCTCGCCGCCCTCAACCCCCACGCCGGGGAGGGCGGACTGCTGGGCAGCGAGGACGACGCGGTGCTCGTGCCCGCGGTGGCGGCGGCGCGCGCGCGGGGCCTCGACGTCCACGGCCCGGAGAGCGCCGACTCCCTCTTCGCCCGCGCCCGCCGCGGCGAGTTCGACTGGGTGCTCGCCCTCTACCACGACCAAGGGCTGATCGCCGTCAAGACCTCCTCCTTCGGCCTCGCCACCAACTGGACCGTGGGCCTCCCCTTCCTGCGCACCTCCGTCGATCACGGCACCGCCTTTGGCTTGGCGGGAAAGAACCTCGCCGATGCCGCTCCCCTCGCGGCGGTGGTGGAGACGACGCTGAAGCTGATTGCGGGCGGACTGCCACAACGGAGGCGATAGCAAGGAGAAGGCCCGGTGGCACCGGCCCGCGTGCCTGTGCTATCAATCGCGCCCATGCTCTGGCTCGACCTGATAGGGGCCGCGTTGACGCTGGTCACGCTCGGCTTCCTGTTCCTCGGGGGGTACCTCGCCGCTCTGCGGCTGCTCGGCCATGGGGCGGCCGGCCGCGATCCGCTGGCCGTCGCCATCGCCTCCCTTCTGCTCGCCACGGCCGAGGCTGTGGGGATCGGTCTCCTCCTGGGCGGGCTCGGGGTGTTGAGGTTCGACTTTGCCCTGGCGCTCCAGGCCGGGCTCACGCTGCTCCTGCTGCTGGGCTTCCGCAAGGTCCCTCCCCCCGGCGGGGTGGGCGGGCCGGGGCGGGCCATCGCGGTGCGTTCCTGGGCGATCCTTCGCGAGCATCCGGCGCTGTCGCTCCTATCCCTGCACGCGGTGGGCAGCGAGGCGCTACGGGGCCTGTTCCGCCCACCGCTCGCCTGGGACAGCCTGATGTATCACCTGCTGCTCGCCGGCACCTGGCTGCGCGACCGCAATCTCTTCCCGGTCTACGGCAACGTCCCCATCAACTACTTCGGCTATGTGCCGGCCAACGGCTCGGTCTGGTTCTGGTGGTGGATGGCCCCGTCGCACAGCGAGCTCTACGTCAACCTGGCCGCCCTGCCGCACTGGGTGCTCCTCGGCCTGGCGGTGGGCGGCGTCGCCCGCTACCTCGGAGCGGGACGCCACTGGCCGCTGGCCACCTTCCTGGTGCTGCTCACGCCGACCGTGATTCGCTTCGCGGCCACCCAGTACGTCGACATCTTCCTGGGATCGGTCTTCGTCGCCGCGGCCTTCTTCGCCCTGCGCTGGCTGCGGCAGGCGGACTGGGGGCTCGCCATTCTGGCGGGCGCGGGACTGGGGCTCGCGGCGGGGGCCAAAGTACTGGGGATCGCCTACGCCGTGGCGCTGGCCGGGCTCGCGGTGCCTCTCGCCCGCGGCGCCTGGGGCCGGCGCGCAGCCCAGACCTTGGCCGCCGTCCTATTGGCCGTCCTCCTGGGGAGCTTCTTCTACCTGCGCAACGCCGTCCTGGGAGCGGGCCCCCTGGCCGTCGCCTGCGAAGAGACGTCCGCCGGCCGCCCTCCCCACGCCGGCCCTCTTCCGCTCCCCCGGCCGGGCTCGGTGATGGCGATCTGGCAGCCGCTGGTCCGGGAGGGGGAGCTCCTGGACGCCTTCCTGGGCTTCACCCGCCCGCAGTCGCAGGAGATGGGTGCGGGGCCGCAGGTCTTCGTGCTACTGCTGGCGGCCCTCGCCCTGCCCTTCGGCCTCGGCCGCGAGCGGTGGCGGGAGAGCCTGTTGGTCTCGGGGCAGATCGGTGCCGAGCTCGCCATCTGGCTGACCATTCCATACGCCGCCAGCCATCACATCTTCGCCAACATCCGGTATCTGATCCCCGGCCTCGGCCTCGCCGTCGCCGGCACTGTGGCCCTGGGAGAGCGCAGGAGGGTGAGCGACCGCTGGATGGAGGGGATCGCGATCGCCTTCCTGGCCCAGGGCCTGCTCCAGCTTCACGCCGAGATGCCGCGCGGCGTGCGGCTGGTCCTGGCGGCGGCGGACCTCGGAGCGGTGGCCCTCGCTCTCTCCCCCGTCCTGCGCGCCTTTGCCGTCCGTCGCCGGCGCGAGCTGACCCTTGCCGCGCTGGCCTTGATGGTCCTCGGGGCCCCCTTCCTCGCCCGCTTCCGGGTGGAAGACCGGGCACGGGCCCTGGACAAGGAGTTCACTGCCCATGCGACCACCGCGCGCTTCTCCGCCAAGGCCTGGGGTTGGCTCGAGGAGAACGGCGGGGGCGGCAACGTCGCAGCCGTCAGCGAGCCGAACAACTACTTCATGTATCCGGCCATGGGGACCCGCCTGGAGCGGGACGTCCGCTATGTCAACATCAACGCCGCCAACCATCCCCTCGCCTTCCAGTATCCGGAGTGCCAGCCGCGGGTCGACCCTTCGCCCGAGGCCTGGATCGCCAACCTGAAGGCGCAACGCATCCGCTGGGTTCACCTTTCCAGCTTCCCGGGCTTCGGCTTCCCCCTCGAGCGGCAATGGGTGGAGGTGGACCCTCGGCACTTCGCGCTTCGCTACCGGGACACCCTGAATCTGATCTACGAGTTCTCGCCCGACGGGGCCGGCCTATCCTCCCAGCCGTCCCCGTAGCCTCAAACCCGCCGGGTTGGCGGGGTCCAGCTCCAGCAGGCGCCGGTTGAGCTCTCTGGCCCCCGCGAGGTCTCCCCGGCGCGCCCGCAGCAGCGTCTGGTTCTGAAGGGCCGGCAGATTCTGGGGATTCAGGGTCAGCGCACGGCCGAGGTGCGCCTCGGCCTGCGCGAGGTCGCCCATCGCCAGGAAGACGCCCCCCTGGTTGCTCTCGGCGTCGTCGGACCGCGGCTCCAAGGCCGCGGCGCGCTGGTAGAAGCGTAGCGCCGTGGCCCAGTCTCCATGCCTGGCGGCGAGGTTGCCGAGGTTGAGGCAGGCCAGGAAGTCCTTCGGGTTCAGCACGAACGCCGCCTTGTAGTGCTCCCGCGCCTCCTCGGGTCGCCCCTGCTCGTCATAGAGCCGGCCGAGGTTGTACTCCACCAAGTCCATCCGCGGCTCGTAGCCCAAAACCCGGGGAAGGAGCAGCGCAATCAGGACAATCGCCGCAATCACCGCGAAATTGGCGGTCTGCCTCCGGCTCCCGGCTCGCCACGCCTCGGCCGTGCCGGAAAGTGTCACGCCGCCGAGCACCAGGAGCGCCGGTACGGCGGGCAGCCGGTAGCGGGAGAAGAGGAAGAAGAGGACCGTCGTGAGCATCCACCCGAGGATGAAAAGCAGTACGGGCAGGAAGGGGCCGAGCCGCCGCCGCGCCAGGGCGAGCCCCGCCAAGGCCAGGAGGACGGCGCCGCCGAATTCCAGCAGCGGCAGCCGGAGGACGGGCGAGAGCGTCTTCACGTAGTAGTAGTCCACCGCATCCGGCCACTCGTACCAGCTCCAGAACATGCCGATCTTGCGCACCTGGAGGCGGGCGAACGCCCCAGGCTCCCGCCGGACCCAGTCGAACGACCGGCCCAGCCAGTAGCGCGAGACCTCGCCGGCCGTGAGCCGCCTGCCCATCGCCTGCTCGGCGAGGCGCGCCGGCTCCCGCCGCTCCAGGGCCGGAATCTGCTTGCCGGGAACGATGGGCTGATAGGTGCCGTCCGCCTGCGAGTTGTTGCCGATGTAGAAGTTCACTCCACCCTGGGACGTGGTGGGTAGGAAGCTGCCGCCCACGAGCCCGTTGCGCACCGCTACAGGGAGGAGAACGAGGACGAGCCCCGCGACGAGCGTCCCGCCCCGTCTGAGGAAGGCCGGTGCTCCTCCCTCGCGCGTCCAGGCGAGGGGAAGCAGGAAGGGGACGAGGAGCAGCGCGTTCTCCCGCAACAGGGCCAGGATTCCCAGCAGGGCTCCGGCTCCCAGCCAGCGGCTTATTCCCTGGGGAGCCCGGCGCGCCCGCGCCGCAGCCAATGCCCAGAGGAGGAACGAGGTGACGGCCACGGCGGGCGACTCCTTGAGGAGTTGGGCGTCGTAGAAGAGGAAGGGGCCATAGATCGCCGCCAACAGCGCCGCCCCGAGCCCCACGTCTTCGCCGGCCATTTCACGGCCGGCCCGGTGGAGGGCCCAGCATCCCGCCACCGCCAGGGCGATCTGCGCCAGATAGACCGCGTCGAGGCTGCGGCCGAACACTGTGTAGAGCACGGCGAGGAGATACGGATAGAGAGGCGCCTGAAAGAAGACCTGGGAGCCCAGCCAATCCCCGGCCGCGATTTCCCGCGCCCAGCGGTCGTACTCCTGGCTGTCCATGGCGAGCCAGGCGAAGAAGGGCTGCTGCCGCACCGCCCACCAGTGCACGAGGCGCAGAGCGAGGGCCAGCGTCAGAATGGCGCCGAGCATGAAGACGTGCCGCCGGGAGGGCCGCTGGGGTTCCATGGACGAGCTACTTTGGCACAGATCGGCCGTGCTACCATTTCTCTCCAACCCTTAAGTCTTTCGGAGCGGCAGTCATCATGGCGACCATCGAATTCACCGGTAACTACGACGATCTCTCGACCGACCGCGGCTACCAGTTCAAGTTCTACTGCGAGAAGTGCGGCAACGGCTACATGTCCAGCTTCCAGAGCTCGAAGATGGGCATGGCCGCCTCGGCCGCGCAGGTGGCCGGCAACCTCTTCGGGGGCATCTTCGGCCGTGTCTCCGAGACCGCCTACGAGATCCAGCGCGCCGTCGGCGGCCCTGCCCACGACGCCGCCCTGAAAGAGGCCGTGGCGGAGATCCGTCCCCAGTTCAAACAGTGCACGCGCTGCGGGCGCTGGGTCTGCGGGCCGGTGTGCTTCAACGAGAAGGCCGGGCTCTGCGAGTACTGCGCGCCCGACATGGACGAGGAGATCGCCTCCGCTCAGGCCGAGGCCGCCAAGCAGCAGGCCTATACGAAAGCGCAGGAGGTGGACTGGATGAAAGGCCGCGACCTCGGCCAAGTCACCGGCACCGCCTGCAAGTCCTGCGGTGCCAAGCTTGCCGGAGGAGCCAAGTTCTGCCCCGAGTGCGGTACCTCCACCACGGTCAAGAAGACCTGCGGCGGCTGCGGCGCCCAGATCGAAGGTAGCCCCCGGTTCTGCCCCGAGTGCGGCCAGAAAACGGCGTAGGTGGCGGCCCTGGGCGCGATCCTCAGGTCCGCTCGATGACGCCGATCACCAGGCCCTGCGCCCCCGGCCACCCCTCGGCATAGGGGGCGTCCGCGATCTCCTCCCAGGGAGCCTCCTCCCAGCGGCACAAGCCGTGGCGCCTCAGGCAGTAGCGGTGGGAGAAAGGGATGGCATTCCGGGCGAGCAGGGCGTCCATGGGCGGGTTGTAGCCGAGCGGCAGAGTGACGAGCATCCGCCCCCCCGGCGCCAGTTGATCCGTCAGGTTGGTGATCGCCCGCAGGATCTTTCCCGGCTCCTTCGGCTCCTCGTCCCACCCCACGTGCTCGAGGGTCGAGATGCTGACGATCAGGTCGTAGGGGACGGAGGAACGGAAGGTGGCCACGTCCTCGTTCCTGATCGAGGGCCCAATCTCGAACTTGTCGAGCACCTCATGACCGCTGGGGAGGTCGACGTAGTAGGAGAGGACGTTCCCAACCTCGAGGATACGCTTGCCGCGGTACTGCGCGAGAAGGGCCTGGACGATCGGAATCTCGACCGCACGCTCATTGCTCCAGGTCAGGTTGTGGTTGTGGAAGAAGTAGGAGTACGTCACCGAGCGGAAGCGGAAGGTCCTGGGAAAGACCCGGAACCAGAGCCGCCAGAGCGGGAAGGTGGCCCAGAGCAGCACCACGCGAAAGACGAAGAAAAAACCTTTCTCGGCGAGCGCCTGCCGTCCGCTCTGCCACAGGCTGCCCGTCCATCCGGCAGTGTACGTCCATCTCACTCGTGCAATCCCTTTCGCGCGGTCGGCCTGGAAGTCCGGGAGCGGATGATAGCAGGCAGCCACCGGGCTAGGAACGGTACCGCGACGAGCCCCAGCCCCACGGCGAACCACAGGGTGGCCCCGCGGGTGACCAGAGTCACCGAGCCGGCGTCCGCCGTGTCCAGCCCCTGCCCATGGAGGAGCGCGGCGAGGGCTCCCTCGGCGGCACCCAGGCCGCCGGGGAGCATGGAGAGGGCGCCCAGGAAGGTCGAGCCGGTGTAGTTGAAGATCGAGAGGAGCAGCCCGGCCTTCGGGGCGTACTGCCGCACCACCAGGAAGAAGCCCACCCCTTCCGCTCCCCACGCCGTCACCGACAGCGCCAGCGCGAAGAGCAGCAGACCCGGCGAGAGGAGAGACCGCAGCCGGCCGTAGACCTCCTCCAGGTGGGGCACCCGCGGTCCCACGACCGGCAGCCTCGCCAGGATGCGGAAGAGCAGCGCCGCCACGCTGCGCCAGGTGAGCACCACGACCGCCGCCGCCACTCCGGCGAGGCCGGCCGCCGCGATCCAGGTCCCTCCCGGGAAGGGAAGCGACCCACAAGCGATCAGCAGCAAGACCCCTAGCAGATCCGTCACCCGCTCGGCCAGCACCGCCGGCAAAACCTGCAGCGCCGGCCCGCCTCCCAGCTCTCGCACCAGCCAGGCCTTGCCCAATTCCCCGGCCTTGCCCGGCGTCACCGAGAGGAGGAACCCCACGAGGAAGACGCCCAGACTTTTTCCTCGCGACAGCTTGATCTCCAACCGGCGGAGATACACCTCCCAGCGGACGAAGCGCAGGGCATAGTTGAGGAGCGACAGGGAGAGGACGGGGATCAGCAGCCAGACGTCGAAGCCCCTCAGGCTGCGGGCCAGCGCAGCCGGATTCGCCGAGAGCGCCAGCCCGACGACGACTAGGACGCCGAGGCCCAGCGGCACCAGCATCCGGCGGCCGAGCCGCTCCAGGCCCGTGCCGCTCGGTTCCTCTTTGACGCCTTCGGCGGCGCTCAGGCCGCCTTCTCTTCTTCCCGCACCGCCTCGGGATACTGCTCGAAGAGGCGCATCCACTTGCTGGTCTGCTTGTAGTGGTCGATGCGGCGCTTGCCCACTGTCGGATACCAGGCGAAGTCGTGGTAGAAGTACGAGCCGAAGACGAAGAAGTAGACCAACGGCGTGCGGAAGAAGAGCTTCTGGAGTCCCTTCAGCGGCCCGAACCACACCAGGTCGCCGAAGCGCGAGACGGCGTTGTCCCCCACCGAGAAGTGGAAGTTCCACTTCGACACGTCCTCGCCCACCACCTCGATGTCCCGCGGATCGCCCACCCCGAGCCCGGCGTCGTGGGCCAGGCGGATGTAGGGGATCTTCATTGGGTCGAAGCCCATCATCTTGGCCGCCACGGCGTCGATGGCCACCTGGTCGCCGGAGGCCATCATGAAGTCCTTCTCCACGGGGATCATCGTCCGGGGTCCCGGGCCGTTGCCGCAGGTCGTGCCGTCCTTCACCGCGAAGATCCCCGAGTGGATCTCCTTCTGAATCGTCAGCAGGTCCACCAGCGTCTCGTGGATGTACGAGTGCGTGTAGTGCCGGCGGGTGTTGAGCAGGCCGCCGAAGGCGTTCTTCATCGCCCCCGTGGTGGTGGTGTAGATGTGGCACTTCACCGTCGGCAGGTGGACGATGTTCTTGCCCATGAAGAACTCGGGAATGGTGATGCCTTCCGGGTAGATCTTCGGCAGCACCAGCATCTTTCCCTTGGGCTTGTAGGTGACCCACTTGAGGTCGTCCGCGAAGCAGTTGTACCGCACCGGTACGTCGTACTTGTCGAGCACCGGCAGGTAGCGGTTCAGCCGCTCGCCCTTCTTGGGATCGGTGACGACTGTGTTGTTCTGGACGCAGACCTGGTCTGTATAACCATCCGCCCGCAGCTTCTGGATGGTCCCTTCGAGCTGCCAAGGCGTGGTATTGGCTCCCGGGAACGGGAAGTGCCAGGAGATGTTGTCCTTGAGGATCGTGGTGGCGCCGGGCGCGAGATAGCGCTTGACCTCCGCCAGCTCCATGGTGCGCCCAACGTCCGTGAGGACGGATTCAGGCTGGGTCTTGAGGACGGCGACGCGCGCTTTGGCCATATAGAGAAGCTCCGGAATCGATCGATGAATGCCGCGCCGCGGCGGCACGAGGGATGCCATTATAGCTGGTCTGCGGCAGAGGGTCGGTCCGCTTCGGTCGGCCCCTCGCGAGTTTCCTATTAAGATCGCCGCTAGGACACCAAGGAGTGCCATGAAAACGAAATGGGCCAGTCTTCTCCCTCTGCTGATCCTGGCGGCTGCTGGCGGCTGCCTCCAGGCGCCGGGCGGACGCGTCCCGCCTGCGCCAGACCCATCTCCGGCTCGCTCCGGACTCGCCGGCTCGCCGGCGATCGAGGCCGGCGAGCTCGCGGCGCTGCTCGACCCGGTGTTTGCGGAGGGCATGGACCGCGAGCACATCCCGGGAGCGGTGTTCGTCCTGGTCCGGAAGGACAAAGTGGTGCTGGAGAGGGGTTACGGGGTGGCGGACGTCGCGTCCCGGCGCCCGGTCCTTCCGGAGACGACGCAGTTTCCCATCGCCTCGATCAGCAAGGTGTTCACGGCGACCGCGGTGATGCAGCTCGCCGACCGCAGGACGGTCGATCTCCAGGCTGACGTGAACCGGTACCTGAAATCGGTGCAGGTGCCCCCGACCTATCCGCAACCCATCACGGTGGCCCATCTGCTCACGCACTCCAGCGGTCTGGACGAGATCCCCGGGCGAAGAATCAAGTCGGAGGCGGAGAGGATGCCGCTGGGCCGGTTCCTGGCGGACCGGCTGATCCGCGTGCATGCGCCCGGGGAGATGGTGGGTTATTCCACCTATGGGATAGCACTCGCCGGTGTGCTGGTGGAGGACGTGTCCGGTCTTCCCTACGAGCAATATCTGACACGCAACATCTGGCAACCCCTCGGCATGAAACGCACCTTCATCACGACTCCCGCTGCGTTCGTCGGAGACCTGGCCACCGCCTACGAGCTCAACGATGGCAAAGCGGTCGCCGTCCCCTACGAGATCTATCAGACGCCGCCGGCCTCTTCCATCGTGAGCACAGCCGCCGACATGGCGCGCTTCATGATCGCCCACCTGCAGCATGGACGGTCTGGGACCGCGCGCATTCTGAGCGAGACGGCCGCCGAGACGATGCACCGGCAACAGGCCACGATGCATCCGCGGCTGCCGGGCTGGACCTACGGGTTCCAGGCCTCGGACACGAACGGACGGCGCATTATCGAACATGGGGGGGACATTGGCGGATTCAGCTCGCTCATGGTTCTCCTGCCCGACGAGGGTGTTGGTTTCTTCATTGCGAGCCATCTGGAAGGCGCTGATCTGCGGTTCAAGGTGAGGGAGAAGATCCTGGACCACTATTTTCCTGACACCCGGCCGGTGAAGGTCCCCGTCGCGCGCCCCGAGGAGGCGGAGTCACTACGCCGTTTCGCCGGCGTCTATCGGGCCAACGCCTTCTGCCACTCCTGCGCGGACGGCGGCCCCAACGTGCAGGACTTCCAGGTGACCGCCAACGACGATGGCACGATCACCGTCTGGGATACACGCTGGGTGCAGGTCGAGCCGCTCTTCTTCCGGAGCCCCGACGGTCTTCGCCGTATCGGCTTCAAAGAGGACGCCAGCGGCCGCATCATCGGCCTGACGGCGGGTTCCTGGCGGGTGCTCGAGCGGATCCGGTAGCGCCGCGGCTATACTCGCCAGCCGTCATGCAAGCACGCTGGCTGGCGCGGGTGGTCTTCGTCCTGGTGATCGCCTACCTGCTGATCGCCATCCCCATGGGGCTGCGTAACACCTTCCTGCGCCTGCGGGTGGCGGCGAAGACGGCGGGTGCGCCGCTCGGCGAGGTGCGGGCGCATGCCTTCGGCCGGCGCTACGTGGCCGCGATCGACGAGATCCGGCGCGCGATCCCCATGGACGAGCCCTACCTGCTGAGCGAGCTCGACGAGCCGGGCTCCCTGCTCTGGGTGCGCTTCGATCTCCTGCCACGCCGCGCCATCGTCCTGCGGCCCGGAGCCGCGCCGGACCCGGACTTCGACTGCTGGCGCGACCAGGTGCGCTGGGAGGTGGTGGCCGTGGGCAGCGGCCGGCCGCCGCTGTTCCGGGAGCGTCCCGTCACGGTGCCGCCGGGCTGCCCGCCGCCGCCCTGGAGAGGGCCGCAGCGGTGACCGCCGCCTCGGTGGCCGCGAACCTCGGCGGGGTGGCGCTCTTCGCGCTCCCGGGCTTAAGCCTCGCCGAGTTGTTGGCACCCTTGCGGCGCCTCTCCCTGACTCGCCGGCTCGGCTACGCCTACCTGCTGGGCATCCTGTCGGTCGGCGGCATCCTCTTTGTGGCCTCTCACCTCTTCGGGGTTCCCCTGTGCCGGCCGGTCATCGGCTTCGCGATCCTCGTGCCGACGGTGCTGGGATTGGCGGCGTGGATCGGGCGTCACCGCCGGAGCGGGTCCGTGGGGCCTGTGCTTCCGGCGAGACAGTGGCAGCTCCTGGCGGCGCTCGCGATCGGCGCTGTCCTCCTCGGGCCCTTGACGTCCGCCTTGGCCGCGCCGCTGGCGGATTGGGACGGGAGGATGACCTGGAGTCCCCTCGCCGCCACCATGCGCCACGAGGGAACGGTCGACGCCTCGGTGCTGCGGGACGCCCGCTGGTATGTGGTGCATCCGCGGTATCCACCCCTGCTGCCGCTGGCGCAGGTCGCGGTGCAGGAGATGTTTGGGGCGGGCGAGGACGAGCAAGACTATAGGGCGGTCTACGTCGCCTTCCTGGTGGCGCTGGTGCTCATCGTCCACGATGGCGCCCGACGTGGAGCCGGCCTCCGTGCGGCGACCCTGGCCACCCTCTGTGCCGCCCTGCCGCCCTTTCTGAGCTACGGCGGCGGCGGGGCCACCTCTGGCTACAGCGACCTGGCGCTCGCGGGTTTCTACGGCGCGGCGCTGGTGCTGCTCCTGCTCGAAAAGCCGAGGCTGGCCTCGGGATTCGCCGCCGGCTGCCTGCTCGCGGGAGCGGTGCTGACGAAGAATGAGGGCGTGCTGCTGGCCTTGGCCGCCCTGCTGCTGGCTGCCGAGCGGCTCTTGCGCCGCCGCCGCAATCCGGTGGCCGCCCCGAGGGCGCTAGCCTGGTTTGGCGCCGCGGCGGCGCCGGTGCTGGCGGCCGTGGCGCTGCTCGCCTCCTGGAGATCGGCCATTCCGAATCGCGACGACGAGGACTACTTCGCCGTTCTGCGTCTGTCGGACCTGGTGAAAGGCGCCTTCACCAGGCTGCCGGTGATCGTCCCCGGAGTCCTGCGCTGGACCTTTCGAGGGGCGGACTGGCTGGGTTTCTGGTGGCTCTTCCTCGCCGTGCTGCTCGCCGGCGCCTACGCCCTGCGCCGCCCCCGAGTCCGCCGCCTGCTCCTCGCCGGCCTAACTCCCGCCGCCATCGCCTGGGCCGCCTACGCGGTCAGCACGCGCCTCCCTGACCTTATCGGCGAAACGTGGAACCGCTTTCTCGTGCAGGGCTTGGTACCGCTGGCTTTTGTGTTCGCGTGTGCGCTGGGGCGGGTGATGCGCCTCAGGCAACCGACTCCAGGAGGATCGGATGACAGCGGTTCTGCGCAGAGGAGTTCCTAGCGCTAAATGCTCTTGGATGCTCTTAGGGGGCGAGAAGGCTCAGACTCGGGGACCCTGTCCTCGGCTCGTGTGCCAGAGGGCCAGAACCTCGATGACATCCCGTCCCTCGACACGATAGTAGAGATGGTAATGAATTCGAGAGAGGTGAAGCCGTCGCACGTCCGGGAGATCAGCGTCCGGCGCTCGAGGACCGACATAGGGTTGCGTGGTGATGAGCTCGAATCCGCGAGTCAACTCCTGCTGGAACATGCCAGGCGCCGACTGGCGGTTCTCACGCCACCAAAGGGCGGCCTCGCGGATCTGCCGCTCGGCGTGGGCGACGACCCGTAGCCGCAGACGCAATCCTCAGTCCCCAAGCTCGGCGAGGAGTTGCCAACCGTCGACGAATTCGCCTCGGTCAGCTTGAGCAATCGCCTCAAGGAGCAGCGACTTCTCCTCCGGAGAAAGCTCGAAGGCTTCTCCAGCTTCGGGCACCAGGAGAGTGACCGTGTCGCCTTCCTGAAGGCTGCCCTCCGGCACATCCAATCGGCCACGGTCCATGACTTTTGCCGTAAGCACTTTCATGGACCTAGTGTACTCCCTGACCGGCAACCTTACGACCGCGGTGTTGCTGCCGCAGGACCAGGCATTCTGACGGCAGCGGGGCGAGAACTCCCAGCGTTTGCTGAGAGAGGTATCGCTCAGCGGGACTGCCGCAGTGCTCGGGCGTTGTCGGACGTGGAAATGGAGCAGGACCAACCTCCTTCGTAACCGATACGGTGCTGCGGCGTATCCCGCGACCCGGCGGGTTCACTATCGATCTAGACTACGTGCACGCGGCCGCGGCATGCAAGGAAGAAAAATTCCCAGCGTCGGCGAAACTTATCTCTTGGGAGGTGGGAAAGGAGGATGAGCTGTCAATGCGGCAGAGGATGTCGGGAGCCCCTCAGTCAGCTGGAGGTTCTTTGGCGGCCAACATCATCAACTCAGCTTCCCTCTCTTTGAATTTTCTGGCTAGGCGTTTGAATCTCGCGACCGACCCTGGGCCGTGAGCACCTTCGGCCATGTGTTCGAACTTCTTCGCGAGCCGTTCAGGTTTATGCTCGGGATGCTTGAGCTTTTCACGGGCCATTTCCAGCAAAGGGCGAGAGTCATCATACTCTGTGCCCTTGGGCCGGCCAGTTCTCGCCAAGTAGACCCTCCTTCGCCCCCCGCTCTATAAATTGCGCCGACCGGGGCTGTGTGCCTGGATTTGCGGTGTATTTCGGCAAATCAAAGCTTCGATCGAAACAAGCCTTTCGACATGTTCGATCATGAAGGGCGAGGTTCCTGGCTGTCAAGCATTCCACCAGATGACGTAAAGGCGTGCCGAGTTCAATTACTTTGCGTCTTTGCAGAACAGATCGAAGGCGAATTCTAGATATCTTTCATACATCAATTATTTTTGATGATTGAAGGCGTTTATTCCTACCAAATAGCAACAGGCTGGTGCGGCGAGCGTCGCGCCCTACGCAAAAATCCGCGGCGCCTCCGCCGCCGGATGCGCCTCTTCGGTGCTGAGGACCTCTCCTTCGACGTCCATGTAGCGGCCTTGGCCCAGGTCCAGCAGGCAGCGGTTGCGGCCCCGGCGCTTGGCTTCGTAGAGGGCTTCGTCGGCGAAGAGGATGAGCTCGGCGGCGGTCTTGATGTAGAGGTCGGGGAAGGAGGACACTCCGGCGCTCAGGGTGAGCGGTACTCTCTGCCCATCCGCCTTGAAGTCCAGGGCCTCGATCGAGTAGCGCAGGCGCTCGGCCACGGTCAGGGCGTCCTCGCCGTGGGTTCCCTCCATCAGGAGGACGAACTCCTCGCCTCCGTAGCGGCAGCAAAGGTCGTCGGCGCGGCGGAGCTGCTTCATCACTCCCGCCACGGCTACCAGGGCGGCGTCCCCGGCCGGGTGGCCGTAGGTGTCGTTGATCCTCTTGAAGTGGTCGAGGTCGCAGAGGATAACGGCCATGGACTCGCCGGTATCGCAGGCCCGCTTGTGAACCTCGTTCAGCCGCTTCTCCAGCACCCGCCGCATGGCGACGCCGGTCAGCGGATCTTCCCGCGCCTCGCGGTCCAGAAGGCAGCGCTGTACGGAGAGGCTCATTTGTAGCAGCAGGCCGTCGAGCAGTTCCACGTGCCGCTCCTCGATGAGCCGCGGGTCGCACCAGAGGCGGATGCGGCCTAGCACGGTGCCGTCCGGCCGGGAGCGCAACGTGCGCTCCACGAGCTGCCAGGCGGTGCGCTTGTGGAAGCCGGGCAGCACGGGCGGGTAGAGGTCCGGCTCGGGGACGCCATCCTCCAGAATCTCGGATTCGGGTCCCCACCACCAGCTCTGGAGCTCGCTGCCTGGGGCCATCGCCTCGAACTGGAACCAGAAGAAGTTGATGACCTTCTCGCACTCGGCGTGGATGCGCTCAGCGATGGCCGCCATTTCCCCCGCCGGAGTGCTCATGCGCTGGGCGGCGCGGCGCAGGCGCTCCAGGTCGCGGGCGCGGAACTGCGCCTTCTCCCGCAGCAGACCGTGGCGGGTGGTCTCGACGCCCAGAGCCACGAAGCAGGCGGTGAGGAAGGCGGCGAGCGGCCAACCCGCGGCGTCGCTCACCAGCAGCAGGCCGGCGCCGGCGATCCAGCCGCCGAGGTCAAGGGAGAGAGGCGTGAGGATCTGCGCCCAGCGCAAGGGCGCCGCGGGCCGGCGGATCTTGCGGTCAGCCACGTCCAGTCCGATCTCCACCAGAAGCCAGACCGCCGCCGCCACCGCCAGCACGGCCGCCGTCGGCCACCGGCCGATGAGCCACGCCCAGACGGCTCCCGAAGCGAGCGCCGCGAAGGCGGTGCGGCCGGAATCTTCGAGTACCCGGGGAACGAGCGCCCGGCGCTCGGGAGGCTGAAGGGCGGCGAGGCCGCGGATCAGCCGCAGGCAGAGGTCGCTGACGATGAGCGCCGAGGCTGCGAGAGCCGCGCCCCGGGCCACGCCGCCCAACCGGAAGGCCACGGGCAGGATCATGACTCCCAGCCCAAGCGTCGTCAGCCCCACCGCCGGCCGGTGGCAGGCCAGGATCGCTCCGGCCAGGAGCAGAGTCACCAGCAGCCACGCCGGGCTGGGCGGCCCCGCCACGAGCGCGCGGATCTCGAACGCCGCAATGAGCGCCAAGGCTCCGCCCAGGATGGGCAGCAACGAGGCCCAGAGGTCGCGGAGCGAGCGGGAGCGCTTCATGGAATGGCGGAGAAGATCGGTCTGGAGGGGATGGTACGCGGTTGGGCGGGAGGGCGCAATGCGAAGGAGGCCGCTTGACACTCTTCGACGACTGTGTATACTCAGTATATGGGTATGCACAGTGATCTCGTCCTCTCCAAGTCAGACGGCAGGCCCATGTATCTCCAGATCATGGAGCAGATCAAGCAACGGGTCGCCGTGGGCGACTGGCCTCGCGGGGAGGAGATCCCGTCGATCCGCCAGCTCGCCGTGGCGCTCAGCGTCAGTGTGATCACGGTCAAGCGGGCCTATCTGGAGTTGGAGCGGGAGGGCGTGATCGTGACGCAGCACGGCAAGGGATCGACGGTGGCCACCGATCCCTCGCTGGAGCCCCGGCTGTATGACCAGGAGCTGGACCAGCATCTCGACCAAGCCGTGCGGCTGGGTGGATTGCTGGGCCTTGCCATCGAGGATCTTGAATCCCGGCTGCACGACGCCGCCGGCCGATGGAACCAATCAACGACAACGGAAGAGGAGGAATCATGAGTGCCTTGGCCGTTCAATTCGAGGGTGTGGGGAAGACGTATCCTCACTTCACGCTCGACGACATCAACCTCGAGCTCCCCACGGGCAGCATCATGGGCTTCATTGGCGCCAACGGCGCCGGCAAGTCCACGACGCTGCGCATCCTGATGGGCCTGGTGCATCAGGATCGCGGGGCCGTGCACGTCCTCGGCTGCGAGATGCCGGCGCAGCAGGCCGTGGCGAAGCGCGACATCGGCTTCGTCTCCGAGGACATGCGCCTCTACGGTGCGGCGACGCTCGCCTGGCACATGGACTTCATCCGCTCGATCTTTCCGAGCTGGGATCAAGCGTACGCCGAAACCCTGCTGAAGCGGTTCGACCTGAAGGCGGAGCAGAAGCTCAAGAAGGTCTCCCACGGCCAGCGTGTGAAGGCGGCGCTGCTGCTCGCGCTGGCCCGGAGGCCGCGTCTGTTGGTGCTCGACGAGCCGACGACCGGACTTGATCCCGTCGCCCGCCACGAAGTGCTGCACGCCTTGATGGAAGCGTTGACCGACGAGCGCCGCACGATCCTTTTCTCGTCGCAGAACACCCTGGACGTCGAGCAGATCTCGGATCAGATCACCTTCATCGACCGGGGCCGGATCATCGATTCGGCCGACAAGGAAACCTTTCTCGAGCGCTGGCGGCGCCTGCGGCTCGACGTGCCGCCGGCCGTCACACTGCCGTCGCTGCCGGGAGTCGTCGAGACTACCAGCAGCGGCCGGCTGGCGGTCGTGACCATGAATGGTTACGAGCCCTCAATGGCCGAGGTGTACCACGCAGCGGGCGTCACCGTGCAGGCGGTGGACAGCATGACCCTGGAAGAGATTTTCGTCGTCAACGTGCACAACCGGCGGGAAAGGAGCGTCGCGTGAACACCACGATCGTCAAGCAACTCATCCTCAAGGACTGGCACTTCCTGCGCGGGCCGATCATCGGCTATCTCGCCGGAGGCGCGGTGGCGCTGCTGCTGATTTGTACCGGCAGCGAAGGCGGGTTCTTCGCGGGCCTCGTCCTGCTGATCACCGTGTTGATCGCGGTGGGCATCCATCTCGCCATGACCACGGTCGTGGGCGAGCGGAAGGAACAGACGCTGCCTTTCGTCATGAGCCTGCCGATTTCCTACATGGAATATACGACTGCCAAGATCCTGGCGAATCTGCTGATTTTCCTGATCCCCTGGAGCGCGATCCTTCTTGCGGCCCTGGCATTGTTTACGATCGGCAATGCGGGCGGGATCATCCCCTTCATGGTACTCGTGGTAACCTATCTCTTCACCGCCTATACCCTGCTCCTCGCCGTGGCCATCGTGAGTGAGTCCCAGAGCTGGGCCATCGGCGCCATGGTCTTCGGGAACCTTTTCCTCCAGGCTTTCTTTTACGGGATCACCCACGATCCGGGCATCGCCTCGAAGATGAAGGGCCACGTCGCCGTCTGGAGCCCCACCGCGGTCACCATTCTGGTGGTGGAGATCGTCCTGATCCTCCTCCTGCTCGGAGGCACCTTCTTCTTCCAGGCCCGCAAAAAGGACTTCATCTGAGGCTTTCCACTCTGACAGGAAGCCATCTCATCACGCGGCCTTCGTAGGCGCGTCCACTCCACAAAACCCGAGGCATTTTTGCCTGCTCGACGCAGGCCAGGAGGAACGTCCATGCAACGCGTGCTTCGCAAAATCGCCCAATGGGCCGGGTTGATCGTCGCAGGCCTCGTCGTGCTCTATCTGGTCGCGGCCACCGCGCTCGCCCTCGCGCCGTCGCCCAAGCTTACCTACGCGAACAAGCCTTCGCCTTCAGCTCCTGCTGAGAGGGGTGGCTCCTGCCGCGCCAGCGCGGGAATTCGCTGCTTTCCCATGCGGGACGACGCCCTGCTGGCAGCACGTCAGCTCGGATCGCTTCCGGTAGAGAAGGGCGGTTTGATCGTCGTTCTTTTGCACGGGGTCATGAGCTCGAGCGGCGAGCTCAAAGAGACCGCCCAGCGGCTTCGGGAGTCGACGGGGGCGGTGGTGCTGCGCCTCGACCTGCGCGGGCATGGTCTCTCGACGGGCGGCCACGACGAAAAACCTGGCGATATCGCTCACATCGGCCAGTGGGAGGAGGACGTGGCGGACGTCATTTCGGCGCTTCGCAAGGAGAGCCCGTCCTCGCGCATCGTCCTCGCCGGCCATTCCATGGGCGGCGGTATCGCGATGCGCTACGCTTTGCGCCACAAGGAGCGGCGCGACGTTCCGGACGTCGACGGATATCTGCTTTTCGCGCCGCACTTGGGAGACAAATCCCCGACGACACGGAAGGAACCTGCCGCCGACCCGAAGATTGCCAAGAGCGGGAAGAGTGGAAAAAGCGAACCGCCGCAGATCATCAAGATCAACGTGCCGCGGCTCATCGGGCTCGCGCTATTGAACGTCGTGGGAATCACGCAGCTCAACGGCCTCGACACGCTCTACTTCGATCTGCCCTTCGACCTACCCTTCAGAGCCTATTCCTTCCGGGCCGTGGCCAGCATGGCGCCGGA
Source organism: Thermoanaerobaculia bacterium (assembly GCA_035996875.1). Taxonomy (GTDB): domain Bacteria; phylum Acidobacteriota; class Thermoanaerobaculia; order Multivoradales; family UBA5704; genus DATARR01. The sequence goes on along the minus strand of DASYJD010000013.1, from coordinate 108,903 downwards.
CGACTACCGCACGGCGCTCGCCGCCGACGCCAAGCCGATGCTCGTGCTGGTCGGGGAGAACGACGAGGCCTTCGTCGCCAGCCAATATCCGGCCGTCGTCGCGCTCCATCGCAACAGTAAGACGGTGATCATCCAGAACGAGACGCATGACGGCATCTTCCGCAACCCCGCGGCCTTCGCCGCCATCCACGACTGGATCGGGGCCGTCTGAGGCTCAGGTCTCTTGGTATGGTTTGAGGCTCTTGCGGCCCCAAGGCTGTCGAGCGCTCCCGCGGGCCGGAATCGACTAGACTTCCCCCGTCTAACGAGCTCCCTCGCTCGGAGGAGACCGACCCATGGACGCCAATTCAATGACCTCAGCCCAGGAAGCCATCGCGCGTCTTCAAGAAGGCAACCGCCGCTTCACCGCGGACATCGGCAGCGACACGAGCAGCACGCGGCGGTTCGAGTTCACGCAGGAGCAGAAGCCCTTCGCGATCATCCTCGGTTGCTCGGACTCGCGAGTGCCCGCCGAAATCGTCTTCGATCAGGGGCTGGGCGATCTGTTCGTCATTCGCATCGCCGGCAACATCGTGGCCCCCTCCGGCGTAGGCAGCGTCGAATTCGCCGCGTCTCGATTCGGCACCCGGCTGGTGGTCGTACTGGGGCACTCCCAGTGCGGCGCCGTTCGGGCGACCCTCGAAGAGCTGCAGCAGCCCCTGGAAAACCAATCCCGCAACCTCCGGTCGATCGTCGATCGCATCCGGCCTTCGGCCGAAGCGTTGCTGAAGACCGAGCTGAGGCACGACCGTGAGGCGTTGATGCGGCATGCCGTGCGGGCCAACATCGCCGCTTCGGTCAGCCACTTGCGGCACGGCTCGGAAATCCTGGAGCAATTGATCCGCGACGATGGGCTCCTCGTGGTCGGCGCCGAGTATTCGGTGGAAACCGGAATCGTCGAATTCTTCGACGGAGAGGAGGCCTCGCGATGACCGAGCCGATTTCTTCGGAGCCGTTGGCTCCCGCCCCGCAGACCGACCCGATGTTTCCCACGTTGACCCCGGTGGAGGTCGCGCGGATCGCGGCGTACGGGTCGGTGCGGCCGATCCGCGCGGGAGAGGTGCTCTACGAAGCGGGAGATCAGGTCGTGCCATTCTTCGTGATCAGGGCAGGCCGGGCCGTGATCGTCCGGCCCACCGGCACCACCGAAACGCTCGTCACCACTCTCGGACCGGGGCAGTTCACCGGCGAGGTCAACATGCTCTCTGGCCGTCGCTCGCTCGTCCGGGCGCGCGTGACTGAGCCGGGCGAGGTGATCGAGCTGGATCATGATCACATCCTGGCGCTCGTGCAGACTGATGCCGAGTTGGGCGAGATCTTCATGCGGGCCTTCATCCTGCGGCGGGTGGAGCTCATCGCGCATGGGTTTGGCGACGTCGTGCTCGTCGGATCGAGCCACTCGCTGGGCACGCTTCGCATCAAGGAGTTCCTGACGCGCAACGGCCATCCCTACACCTATATCGACCTGGACCATGACGACAGCGTCCAGGATCTGCTGGATCGCTTTCATGTCGCCGTCGAGGATCTGCCGGTTCTCATCTGTCGCGGCGAGGCGGTGCTCCGCAATCCGACCAACGAGCAGATCGCTGACTGCCTCGGCTTCAACGACGCGATCGATCAGGGACACGCCCGCGATCTGGTCGTTGTCGGCGCCGGACCCTCGGGGCTGGCGGCGGCCGTGTACGGCGCCTCTGAGGGGCTCGACGTCCTGGTGCTGGAAGCGGACTCCCCTGGGGGTCAGGCAGGATCGAGCTCGCGGATCGAGAACTACCTGGGCTTTCCCATGGGCATCTCGGGCCAGGAGCTCGCGGCGCGCGCCTATACGCAGGCGCAGAAGTTCGGCGCCCAACTGATGGTCGCGAAAGGCGCCCAACGGCTCACGTGTGACCGCAGGCCCTACACTCTCGAGCTCGACAACGAGCAGCGCATCCCGGCACGCACCGTCATCATCGCGACGGGAGCCCGGTACCGAAAGCTCCCGGTCGCGGGGTTGCAACGGTTCGAAGGCGCCGGTATCTACTACGGTGCGACCCATATCGAAGCGCAGTTGTGCAGCGGGGACGAAGTGATCGTGGTGGGAGGCGGAAATTCAGCCGGCCAGGCCGCGGTCTTCCTGGCCCAGTCGTCGCGACGGGTGCACGTGCTCGTCCGGTCGGACGGACTGGCGGAGAGCATGTCGCGATACCTGATCCGGAGGATCGAAGAGAATCCCGCCATCGTCCTGCTAACGCACACGACGATCACCGATCTCGAAGGCAGTGATCGTCTCGAACGTGTGCGGTGGAGAAACGAAAAGACCGGGCTCGCCGAGACGCACGACATCGGCCACGTCTTCGTCATGACCGGCGCGGATCCCAGCACGGATTGGCTGGCCGGTTGCGTCGCGCTCGACGGCGGCGGATTCATCAAGACCGGGACGGACCTGTCGCCAAACGATCTGGCCGAAGCGGGTTGGCCGCTCGCCCGCGCTCCCTATCTTCTCGAAACCAGCCTGCCCGGCGTATTCGCGGTGGGCGACGTCCGGGCCGGCAACGTCAAGCGGGTGGCCTCGGCGGTCGGCGAGGGCTCGATCGCGGTATCCTTCGTGCACCGAGTGCTCAACGAATAGGGGACAACGAATGTCGAATGACCCGGAGGATCCGGACGACCTGGAAATGGATTTCCTGGACTACGTCGCTGCTTTCGAGAGCGAGGTTCCCAAAGATCTGTCGGTCGTTCTGCCCAAGTCCGGCGTGGCCCTGCCGCCGCCGGATGAATTGAGCGACTCGGAGCTGAGCGCCAAGCTCTGGGAGGTCATCAACATGCTCTCCCTGCTCGGAACGTTCCTCCACAACACCAATCATCTGAGCGATCGGGAGCTGTACACCGACTTGTGGACGGAGATCCTGCGCGAGCCCATGGTCCTGATGCCGGGCAACGCGGCCTTCGCCTGTCATATCGACATGGTCGGGAGCGGGAGCGAGGAGCACAACAACCTGTACATGAAGTATTACGCCGACGAGAAAACGCGGCGGCGCTGGCAGAAAGATTGGCCGGACGACGTTCTGCCCGATCCCGAAAAGACGCCCTACGATCGGGACCGCCTGCTGCCGCAGGCCGAGTCGAGGAGGGACGGTCCGGTGATGTGAACGGCCAGTCCGGTTCTGGACACCCGTTAGGTTTCGGCGCGGGCAATCACGTTTAACTGTCGCTCACTCCATAGCCCTCAGCGGCCGCTCCGCAATCAAATACTCCTTCACCACCTTGCCGCCCAGGAGATGCTCCTTGAGGATGCGCTCCAGCACCGGCGGATCGCAGTGGCCGTACCAGGTGCCGTCGGGATAGACGACGGCGATGGGTCCTCCGAAGCAGATGTCCAGGCAGTTGGCGCGCGTGGGGTGGACGCCGGCTTTGGCGAGGCCCAACTCTTTGACGCGCTGCTTGAGGAACTTCCAGGCCTTGAGGGAGCGCTTGCGACTGCAGCACTTGGCCTTGGTGGGATCGCAGCAGAGAAAGATGTGGCGCTCGATCTCGGGCAGGCCGAGCTTTTTGGCGATGCGGCGCTGTTTCTTGAGGGTCTCCTTGTCCGGCTTCGTCTCTTTCATGGCCGTCCCTTCTCCTCGCGGCCTAACTGTACCAGTCGCGAGCCCCGGGGCGGCCTTTAGCGCCACGACGCCGACCGCCACCGCCGGCTCGCCCGCATCCAGCGGTGGAGATGGGTCGTCCAGAAGAGAAGCCGGTGTTGGCAGCGTCGCAGGTTCATCCCGAATGACACAGCTCCCTTTCTATATAGGTGCCCTCGTAGACGGACGGACGCGGCGATCTCCGGCGGTCTCCAGCGGCTCTCAGGCGATCCCGCAGGGCGATATACTCCCCCTCGAAATCCCTGAAAGAGGAGAAGAACCATGGCGAAGAACAGCAGCAGCGGCAACACCGATCTATCCAAGCTCTCCATCGAAGAGCTCGAGAGCCTCGTGAAGGATGCCCGGACTGAGATCACCTCCCGCCGGGAGGCTGAACGGGAGCGGGTCCTCGGCCAGATGCGCGAGCTGGCGGCCAGCCTGGGCCTGACCCTGGAGGACGTCGTCCGCCTGGAGCGTGGCAAGGGCGGTGCGGGCAAGGGCGGTGCCGGCGGCAGTGTGGTGCCCAAATACCGGCACCCCAGCGACCCGAACCTGACCTGGTCGGGCCGCGGCAAGCGTCCAGCCTGGATCGCCGAGGCCCTGGCAGCCGGTAAATCGCTCGAAGATTTGGCGGTGTGATTCGATTTCGCCAGATTGCTTTGTACCCAGTCGTTAAGCCCTCATCACCCCGGCTCGCGGTAAGGATACCGGGGCTCGCGGTATCGATACCGCGTCTCCTAGAATAAGCATCGGCAGGGCAAAGTATCGATACCGGGTCTCCCGGTAAGGTTACCGAGACCCGCGGCAAGGATACCGAGACTCCCGGTAAGTATCGGAGAGACGCGGTATGGATACTTTGGCTCGCGGTAAGGATACGGCGGGCCGTGGGATCGACCGGCTGCGGCGTCGGGAAGAGCTCGCGGCGACAAAAAAGGGGGCATGCCGAAGCACGCCCCCGAAGCCGAATTAAACTGTGCAGCAACTAGCCGGTGGTGGTGGGATGGGGCGCCGAGGTGGGCGTCGCGGGCGGCGACTCCGGGGCTGGGGTGGGCGGCTTGACCGTGCGGACCCGGCCGCGGAACGGCTGCAGTCCGAACTCGGCGAGCTTCTCCGACCGGATGCCATAGTGCTCCTTGAGCAGAGCCCGCATGCCGTTGGCCAGTCGCTGTCCCTCGGTGAGCTGCGTCTTGAGCTCCTTCGACGCTGCCTGCTTGCTGGCCGTCATGGCACCCTGCTGCTGGCTGAGGTCCATCACCCGGGCCATCACCGTCCCGAGCTTGGCGATGGAGATCTCCAGTTGGGGGAGATCCGCCTTGTTGGCCTCCAGCTTTCCGAGAAGCTGCTGAAGGTTGCCCACTACTGCTTCGTTCGTCGTTGACATCGTCCTTCTCCTTTCTCGAGCCTTTTCGAGGCTCCTTGGTCAGGCGCCGTCATTGGCGCCGGAATCCCGTGTTCGCTGTCGCCGTCCCTCTCTCCCTCGCCGGTCATTCCTCGTTGGTGTGCATAGAGTCTACGATTTGCAGTTCACTGTCAAGTCCCTATTTTGTATTCATCTCCGGATGCGGCTAGTTACCGCATGGGATGGAGGAAGCAAGGACTTAAAGGACATCAAGGACAAGAAGGTCTACGGAGATATGGCGGAGGCGGGGCTGCCCGGAGGGTGCCTCCGTGAAGCTCGACTTCGAAGATCCGCTCGAGGCGCCGACCGTACGACCGCACAAGGTATCGCGGCCCTTCAGGCCGCACCTCTGTCGGCTCCATCCAGTTACCCAGGGCGTTGCCCTGGGCTTAGGAATCCCGACCGTTGGGCCGTCCTAAGATCGCCAGCGATTCGCTAAAACCGCCGTGAGCGGCTGCGTCAGCAGTCCGCTCGAACGCCAGGGGTTGGCTGCTCCTGCTTTACGATCGCAGGTGCTTGTCTCCGCGATTCCCGCCCGGCTACGGCCTTATCACCGTAATCACCCACCACCGCGTGTCGTTCTTCAGCCTCCCCGCCGGATCGTCCAAAATCCGAGCCACGCCCAACTCCAAATCCAGCGCCGGCAACCGGCCGATGGGCATCGGGCCGAGGGTGAAGCGGTACCGGAGGCCGGCCAGGCTGAGCCAGTCGCCCTTGGCGTCGTCCCGGTTCCAGAGACGGTGGCGCTCGTAGAAGAGAGGCGCGGGCAGAAAGCTCAAGGCGAGCTCGGCCCTCTGCGCTTCGTGCTCCTCGCCGAGGAGGGTGCCCACCGGCAGGGCGGGGACGGCGAGGCGGTTCGACAGCGCGGACTCGGGGAGGAGGGAGACCTCCGAGCCGCCCAGTTGATAGAGGTCGAAGCCGCGGGTGACGTCCCTCGAGCCGTCGTGCCGCCAGGAGAGGTCCAGGCGATCGCTCTGGTGAGAGATCCCCAATCGGGCCGTGCCGCCATAGCGGGACCAGCCGCCGGCTCCCTCCGTGTTGCCCGCCTCGTAGTGGGCGGAGAGGCCCGGGTGGAAACGCCAGAGGGGGCCGAAGCGGCGGAAGCCGGCCCAGGCGCCGGTCAGCGAGGCGATCTCCTGGTCGCGGGACGGATCGCCGACCGGATCGATGCGGTTCCAGAGCGCCCGGCCGGCGAGGCTGAACCGGCCTCCGCCCTGCAACCAGTCGCGGCCGGCGGAGAGCTCGATGCCTCGCCGGTCGAGATCGATGCCCATTTCGGCGGGCGTCGGGGGAGCGCCCTTCTCGTCGCCCGGCCTCTCGCGCGACTGGAAGAGATGCGCCCCCACTCGGAACGGCCAGCCCCGCCACGTCGCGGCGAGGGCGCCGCCCTGCGGCCAGCCGTCGGCGCCGAGCGCGCCCAGCAGCGTCCAGTCCAGCCGGCCCACGACGTCGCCGCCCCGCACACCGATCTCGGCCACGCCGCCGGAGGACGTTGCACTGCCGGAGAGGAGCGGAAACAGCTCCTGATGTCCAACTCCATAGGGCCGGCTTGGAGAGACGTTCGCCAGGGTGAGAGGCGCCGGAGGCGCCGGGGTCGGAGGGCGGATGACGGGGCTAAGCTCGCGAGGAAGGTCGGCGGGGGGAAGCGGCGCAGCGGCCAAAGGTCCCTTCAAGAGCGGCAAGCGGCGCAGGTCGAAGCCCTCTGGCTGGAGGGAGAGGAAGAAGATCCCCGAGCCGTCGGGAGCCGGCGAGGGAGCGAGAGCCGCCCCCTGCGTGCGGGTCAGAGGAATGGGAGGAGCATTGAGTGGGAAAGCCCACAGGTCGATGAAGCCGCGGAGGCCCACGGAGGCGTAGACGGTGCGGCCGTCGGCGCTCCAGGCGGGCGAGGAGACGGTACCTTCCGCCGGCGGCGCCAGCTCTCGCGTTCTTCCGCCTTCGACGTCCTGAAGCACCAGGCGCCAGACGCCTTCGCGGTGCAGGGCGTAGGCGATGCGGGAGCCGTCGGGGGAGACCCTCGGCCGGTCGTAGACTTCCTCCACGGTGGGTTCGGTGAGGGCCTGGATCTCGCCCGACGCGAGGTCCACCCGCACGATCTGGGAGAGGCCGTCGCGATTGCGCACCGCCACGGCCCAGCGGCCGTCCGGGGCCGGATCGGGATCGCGCAGACCGGCCGCGCGCGTGATCCGCCGCACCTCGCCGCTCTCCGGTGCCCAGGTGTAGAGATCGGGATGGAGGAAGCCCTCGGCGTCCGGCACGAAACGGACGAAGAGGATCGACTTGCCGTCCGGCATCCAGCGGGGCGTCGTGGGCTCCGGTCCGTTGGGGCTCTGCCAGGAGTGGAGGATCTTTCGGGGCAGCGGGTGAGAGCGCACGGCCGGCACGTCCTCGGGGTCCTCCTCCTGGAGCCTCTGGACCTGCTCCTTCAGCTTCTTCTCGGACTCGCCGTCCGGCGCCGTGGACCAGACGACGAGCCGTGCCGGATGGCCCCGGAAGGTCAGCACGGCGGCCAGGCGGGTGCCGTCCGCCGAGACGGCGGGGGCGCCGGTGGTCCACGTGAGGTCCTGCCACGGCTCGCCCTCCACTGCCGGGCCGCCACGGCGCTCGGCCTCGATCGCCCGCCAAGTCAGCTCGGCCCGGAAGCGGTCGTAGAGATCGGCCGGCGAGCCGCCGAAGACGCCGCGGAACGCGTCGTCGAAGCCGCGGGGAACGCGGGCGGTCATCCGCGCCCAGAGCGCCCGCAGGCTGCCTGGGCCGGCCCGCTCCTCCAGCCACTCCAGGTAGGCGGAGCCCACGAGGTAGGCCATGGACATCCCCCGCCAGCTCTCGGAGTCCGAGGCGAGGCGGGAGTAGGCCGGGAGCTTGCCTCCCTGCGCCCAGCGCCGCAGGACCGAGGCCCGGACATCGCCGTGGGGGCGGCCCGAGCCGGTGAGCCGCCCTTCCACCACCGTGGCATAGCCCTCCATCACCCAACGGGGCGCGTTCTCGGTAATGGGCCCCAGGGGAACCAGGGCCTCCAGCAGCCGCCGGGCGGGATTGCGGGAGGGCCGGAGCAGATGGACGAGGTGAGTCTCCTCGTGAACGGCGACCAGCTCGGTCCAGTCCGTGTAGTGGCCGATCTCGGACTCGGGCCCCGGCGGGCTCGTCCACAGGATCATGCGGGGCCAGCCCAGGAAGGGGAGGGCCTCGCCGTTGGGAGTGGCAATCGGATCGGAGACGAGCACGTCCACCCTTTCGAGCGGCGCATAGCCCACCTCGGCCACCACCTGCTCGCGGATCGAGTCCAGCCGCGCCGCCGCCCGCCGGGCCCAAGCCTCGGACGAGGCGGGATAGTGGATCCGGAAATGGGACGTCGTGAGCGTTCGCCAATCGGCGGACGGTCCCTGGGCATCGGCGGGGGCGAGAAGCAAAGCAGCCAGGAGAGCGGTGAGAATGAAGGACTTCATGTTGAGTTTTCCTGCCTGCCACTTCCTCTGAGCCTCGGATCACACCTTCTTCGGTGGCAGGTCCCGGGCCTCGGGCTCATCCTGAAAGCCGTGGTGGTTGTGACTGCCGTCGCAGAACGGTTTGTTGGCGGAGGCGCCGCAACGGCAGAGCGAAACGACGTTGCGCCCGCCCAGGCCGAAGGCCTTGCCGGTGGGATCTTGGATCTGAAGGGCCTCCGCGCCCTCCAGGCGGAAGGGGCCATTTTTCATGACGGTGATCTTGACGTCGGACATGGGGCGTGCCTCTCTCTCGAAGATGGATCCGGACCACAGCGCCCGAGTCCCTGCTCCGCCAAGCGTTCCCGATCGCGGGGCCGCCGTCAATCCCCTGCCCTGCTGGTATCCTTGGCCGCTTCGCCCCGAAGGCCACAGCAGACCATGAATTCCTCCGCATCCGATCCGCAGTCCCGCCTTCGCGTCTGGGGATTCCGCTCCTTCCAGGCGGCGGTGATCCTCCTCGCCGGGTATTTTACATACCGCTTCCTCACTCATTCCGACCTTTCCTGGCCCAAGCTGGCCGAGCGGGTGGCCGCGGCCCAGGCAGGGTACGTGGCCCTCGGGGTCGGGCTGCTGCTGGCGCGGTACTGGCTGTGGGACTGGCGCTTCCGGCTGGCGACCCGCCGCACCCTGGGCTACGCCTCGGGTCCGTTTCTGGGCTTCTTCGTCCTCATGGCCTCGGCCGCGCTCAACCTCATCACTCCCACGGCACGGGTGATCGGCGGCCTGATGCGGGCGCGGTACTTCTCCCGCGGCTACCGGCGTCCCTTCGGCCTGCTCTACGGCGTCGTCCTCTACGACCAGGTGGCCCACCACACAGTGATGAGCCTCTGTACCTGGGTCGTCTTCAGCGCCACGGCTTTCTACCTGGGGCGCGTGTGGCTCGGCTGGGCCTCGCTGACGGCGCTAATCGCCTCGGCTGTCTTCCTCTGGATCTGGGGCCGGCGGCGGGGTCCGTTCGAGGAGAACCCGATCGTCCGCTTCCTGGCCCGCCGGGCGGAGCGGGACGAGGGAAAACTGGACCGATTCTTCGCTCACGGGCACGAGGCGGTGGGCGTTTTCGTACGCCTGCTTTCCTCAGGGACCTTGCAGGCCCAGGCAACGGTCCTGGGGATCGCCTACTTCCTGGTGAACATCGCCGCCCAGTGGGCTATGTTCCAGGCCCTCGGCGCCCCCGTGAGCCCGTTCGTGGTGATCGCGGTGGTGGCTCTCGGCACGGCCGTGGGCACCCTCACCGGCACTCCCGGCGGCATGGGGACGACGGAGGTGGCGATGATGGCCTCCTTCAAGCTGATGGGGGTCGACGCGGTGGTGGCGGCAGCCGGCATCCTCCTCTACCGGGGACTGCACTACGCTTCGGTCCTCGTCGTGGGCCTGCCGGCGCTGACTATTCTGGAGCTGAGGCCGAAGCGCGGGGAGCTGGGCACGGACCTCGAAGTCGAAGAATCGGAGAGCTGAAATGAACGACCGGCTGCGTGACCTCCGCGACGCGGAATTCCCCGTCATTCACGAGTGTGCCTACCTGAACCACGCCGGCATGGCGCCGCTGCCGCGCCGCTCGGCCCAGCGCATGGCGGCCCTGGCGGAGCTCGTCTCGCGCACCGGCGACCGCCGCTGGCTCGACCGCCAGGCCGCGGTGGACCGCATCCGCGGCTTGGCCGCCCGGCTTCTGGGAGCTCGCGAGCCGCACGAGGTGGCCTTCGTCGAGAACACCTCGACCGCCCTGTCGATGATCGCCGGAGGCCTCGACTGGCGTCCGGGCGACAATGTGGTGGGAGCGGCCCTGGAGTTCCCTTCCAACGTCTACCCGTGGATGCAGCTCGCCGACTTCGGCGTCGAGTACCGCCAGGTGCCGGAGCGGGAGGGGCGGATCGATTCGGACGAGCTCATCGCCCTGTTGGACGGCCGCACCCGCATGCTGGCCCTCTCCTGGGTGCAGTACGCGAGCGGCTTCCGCTCCGACCTCGCCCGGCTGGGAGCGGCCTGCCGGGAGCGGGGAGTCCTCTTCGTGGTGGACGTCATTCAGGGCTTGGGCGCCCTGGAGCTGGACGTCGAGCGCGAGTTGGTGGACGTGGCGGCGGGCTCGGGCCACAAGTGGCTGCTGGGAACGGAGGGTGCCGGTCTCCTCTACGTCTCCGACCGCGTGGTGGACCGCCTGCGGCCGGCACGCTCGGGCTGGCGCTCGACGCGCGACATCTTCCAGTGGGCGGACTACGACCTCACCTGGGCGGACGGGGCCAAGCGCTTCGAGAGCGGCACCCTGAACGTCTACGGCATCGTGGCCCTGGGCGGCTCGCTGGAAATCCTCCAGGAAGCCGGAGGGGCGGCTGTCGAGGAGCGGGTGCTCGCTCTCACCGGCCGGGCCGCCCGCGGCCTGGCAGACCTCGGATTCTCGGTGGTCAGCTCCCGCGCCTCGGGCGAGACCTCAGGCATCGTCACGGCCACGCATCCGCGTCTCGACCCCCAGGAGCTGGTGAAGCGCCTCGGCGAACGGGACGTCGTGGTGGCCGCCCGCGCCGGGCGCTTCCGGATCTCTCCGCACTTCTACAACACCGAGGAGGAGATCGATCGTTGCCTGGAGGAACTGGCCCTCAGCCTTTAGCCACAATCGGCCACAGCCGCCAGCGGCCATAGGCGACGAACGCCGAAAGCAGCCCTGTCAGGAGTGGGACGGGCGTCGCCTTGAGCCCGCCCGTCTGCGCGGAGACCACGACCGCACCGATCATGATGATCACCAGCCCGGCGGCGGCCAGCGGCGTCAGGCCGGGCTTGATGCGCAGCAGCGAGGGAAGGATCAGGCCGAGCCCGCCGAGGATTTCGGCCACCCCGATGAACCACAGGAACCAGGCGGGCAGCGGCATTTGCTTCGTCATCTCCGCGACCGGCATGACGAACTTCATGGCACCGGCGAACAGAAAGAGGGCCGCGAGCAGCACCTGAATCGTCCACAGGATGTAGTTCAGGGCCGGACCGCGGGAATCGTTTCCTGATGCCATGTTCGCTCCTCCTTGCGTTAGATGCTGATCAGATGGTGGATGTTGCCGTCCGGGTCCTTGAACCAGGCGAGCTTGAGACCGTCGGCGTGATGGACGTCGCCCTCTCGAGTGACCTGCGGCAGGCCATCATAGTGCTCGAAGGTCACTCCTTTCGACTGGAGCGAGCGCAGGATCTCGTCGAAATCGTTGCCGACGCTCCAGGTTGCGGTGGTGGCCTTGTTGGTGCCTGCGAACTGCGACTCGTAGACGAGGAGCGAGGAGCCTCCGGTCTTGTAGGTGATCACGCCATGGCTCTCCGACTGGACCGGCTCCAGGCCGAGCTTGCCTTCGTAGAACCGCTTTGCAGCTTCGATGTCCTTCACCGCGGCAGTCGCGGTCGCGTCTTTATTTGCCAGCATCGTGGGCCTCCTTGGTCGGCCTCTTTGCGTCAGGGCCGCCGAGTGGAAAGTTAAGCATGAGGTGTGCCTGCGAGCTCCCCTCGACCGGATCTAGCGGACCCCGGAAGAGCCGAAGCCGCCCGATCCCCGTTCGCTTTCGCCCAGAGTCTCGGCCTCTTCCCAGTCGACGGCGGCGACGGGAGAGATCACGAGTTGGGCGATGCGGTCGCCGCGCTGAATGGGAAAGGGGGCCGCGCCGAGGTTGATGAGGATCACGGCCACCTCGCCTCGGTAGTCGCTGTCGATCGTCCCCGGGGTGTTGACCACGCCGATGCCGTGGCGCAGGGCGAGGCCGCTGCGGGGCCGGACCTGGCCCTCCCAGCCGGGCGGGATCTCCAGGATGAGGCCGGTCGGCACGAGGAGGCGCTCCCCGGGGCCGAGCACCGTCGCATCCGGCAGGGCGGCGCGGAGATCGAAGCCGGAGCTGCCCGGCGAGGCGGGGGTGGGGAGGGGGAGGTCGCGGGCGGCGGCGAGCCGCTGGATCCTCACCCTCATGGCTTGCCGGGTTGTTTGGCCGGTGGCAGGCTGAAGCCGGTCGAAGGCGGGGGCACGCTGCCGTTCTGGACACCGGGTATGGGCGTGCCGCCCTGGCTCCCACCCACTCGCCACGGCCGGCCGATCCAGCGGGTGGAGAGCTGGGGGGCCCCGCCGCCCTGTCCCGGCGCCTGGAATCCCCCCCCGCCATTGAGCATGTCGACCGTGAACCGCCACTCGTCGTAATGCTCGCGGCCGTTGAAGATCAGGATCGTCTTCTGGTGGCTCTTGCTGTAAACGCCGACGATCGGCCCGGTCGCCACCACTTCGCCATTCTTGGGGACGTTGAGACCACCCGAGCTCGGATCGCTGCCGTCCGAGGTCTGCTGGCCGCTCCCGTCGTCCGGTTTTAGCGGGTCCGGTTTGCCCCCCAGCTTGCCGGAGGGAGGAGGCGTCTGACTCGGCGGCACCGACGGCGGTATGGCGATCTGCTGCTGATTGGCGTTCTGGAAGATGAGTCCCCACTTGCCGTCCTTGCTCATGGGTTCCTTCCAGAGCTGGCGGATGCAGCGCGGCTTGACCTCGACGAGCTCGCTCAGCTTGTTGGGGAGGCGCTGATAGCGGCGCTGAAAGATCCGGATGGCCTCGGCGTACTGGAGGCCACGGAAAACCAGCTCCTCCTCCTTGTTGCGACGGATCTCCTGGCTGACCACCGGCAGCATCGCCGCCAGCATGGCGGTCATCACGGTGATGGCAATGACGAGGACGACGAGATTGTAGCCGGCCTCGCCACCCGAGACCCTCATCACCCCGGCCCTCTTCTCCCGCCCCCTCCCACCCCCCTCAGCGGGAGAAGAGGGAGACAAGCAGGACCGCTCCAACCGGATTCCCCTCTCCATCACCATTCCTTGTAAGGCGTGCCGTCGAGAGACAGCCCGGGAGCTCCGGAGTGCACGTCGATGATCCCCGGTTTCCCTTCGACGGAGTCGGTTTCAGCCGGCGGATGGTCCTGATCGATCTCCTCGTAGTCCGGCACCCAGGTGTCGGTGCGCTTGGTGATGGGATCGATGGGGAGCTTGCGCAGGTAACCCTCCTGCACCAGCGCCTCCAGGCTGGTGGGGTAGCGACCCTTGTCGCCGTAGTGCTGATCGATGACGTCGCGCATGGTCCGCAGGTTGGTCTTGAGGACCGCTTCGTGGGCGCGGATCGGAACGTTCTTCAGTGCCGGCATGGCGATGGTGGCCAGGATGCCGATGATCGCGATGACGACGATCAGCTCCAGGAGGGTGAACCCCGCTTCGCAGGCATTGCAGGCGCGCACTTTCGGAGGTTTCGGCGGCATCGGCGACATGTCTTGAGCTCCTTCTCTCTTCACCACTTGCGGTAGGGAACACCGTCGAGACCCACGCCCGCGGAGAGGGAGTAGACGTCGTAGATGTTCTCCCCTCCCCAGGACGTGGCCGCGGGCTCGTCCTGATAGCTGCGCATCCCCCATTCGTCCTTGCCCGTCATGGGGTCGACAGGGATGCGGCGCAGGAACTTGATCTTCTTGTCCACCTGGCCCACCAGTTGAACGCCCTTGACCAGAACCTCGAGGTTCTTCGGATAGCCGTCGGTGCCAAGGTCGACGGGGATCAGGCCGGCATCGGTGTACCTCTTGTACTCGTCGAGGGCCGCGCGCATCTCGCGCAGATCGAGCCTCAGGTCCGCCTCCTTCGAGCGCTTGGCGGTGAACTTCGCCACCGGCAGCGTCACCGCGGAGAGCGCCACCAGCACGGCGGCCACCATGACGAGCTCCGCCAGAGTGAAGCCCGCCTCACGACGGCGGCAATCTTGGCGATTCAGCGAGAGCATCCTGCAAACCTCCAACTCCTTCAACGGCTCCCGACCGGCGAAGCTTCCCGGGGCCGGGGTGCCGGGTGGGGCGGCGGGCCGGCTTCGCCGTTCACCTGGATGATGGCGGCCCGGGAGCGCACGGGAACGGGGTGGAGCCCGGCGTCCAGGGCCTTGGCCTCGAAGCCGAGGTCGGTCCTGCCGGCCGCCACGGCACGGAAGGTGATGCGGGCCACGACTCCTGAGCCCTTGACGCCCGGGCGCTGGCCCAGCCGGCTGGCGCCGATGACCAGGGCGCCCGGACGGCCGGTGTCGGACAGCACCTGGGACTCGCCCACGGCGCCCAGGAAGTCCCCGGGGTCCACCGCCTCAACGCTCAGCACCGCCGGATCGAAGGACAGCGACAGAGGCAGATGAGAGACCGCGAGGCCCGCATCCGCCTGCACCCGCACCTCGAAGGTGTCGCCGGGGGAGACGGTCAGCTTTCCGGGAGTGAGCCAGAGGCGCACGGCCGGAATATTGGCCGGAATATTGGCCAAAGTGTTGGCGGCGGCCAGCACCGTCGAGCCGGCGGTGGCGGAGGTCTGCGTCACCGCGGGAGCCACCGCGGAGGACAGCCTGGCCGTATCGGAGGCCGAACGCTGGGAAACCAGCCCGCCTCCCGGCGGCTGCTCGTCCTCGGGTGCCTGCGGCGGCGGCGCCACCTGGTTGGGCTGGGGCTGACCCGGCGGCGGCGCCGGCCGGAAGATGTCCTGGGGTGGCGCTGCGGGCACCAGGTTCACCCCGCCGGGCGGCTGCTGTTGCACCGGCTGGCCACCAGGCGCTCCCGGCTGCACGAACGTGCCCGGCTGCTGCTGGACCGCCGGCGCTCCCGGCTGCTCGCCAGGGCGCAGGCCCCGCGGCAGGCGCTCCAAGCGGCGGCGGATGGCGTCCTGGATCTCCTCGGGCGTCCCTTCAGAGCTGTCGAAGGGACCCTCGACGTCGGACTCCACCCGCGGGCTACCGCCGCGGAAGCTGATGTTGGCCTCGGTGCCCACCCAGATCGGCTGCAGGTCCTCCTCGGTGATCTCGGCGTTGCGGATAATGTGCGGCGTCAAGGTCAGGATGACGTCCGTCCGCTGGTTCTCCGTGTGCTTGTTGGAGAACAGCCGGCCGATGATCGGGATGTCCGACAGGCCCGGGATCCCCTGGTCGGAGTCGGTCAGGTCGCTGCGGATCAGGCCGGCCAGGAAGTTGGTCTCGCCGTCCTGGAGGCGGATCGTCGAGTCGATGGTGCGGGTGCCGATGATGGGCTGGCTCTGGCCGCCCGAGCCGGCGACGTTGCCGTTGAGGTTCGACACCTCCACCTTGATCTTCAGCGTCACTTCCTGGTTGTGGTGGACCCGCGGCTCCATGTCGATGCGGATGCCGACGTCCTGGTACTGGAAGGAGGTGATGGGTACGATGCCGCCATTGCCGCCGGCGTTCTGGGTGTTGAAGGTGGTCAACGGAATGGGAATGCGGTCGCCGATGACCAGGCTCGCCTTCTCGCCCTCGGAGATGCGGAGCTGGGGCTTGGCCAGGAGCTGGGCGTCGGTGTTGGTCTTGATGAAGTTGTAGACGAAGCTCGGGATGGTCAACAGCCAGTTGCTCTGGTTGATGAACTGAAGATCCGAGAGGCGGACTCCCGACGGGGCCGCGGCGGTGCCGTCGGTGGTGCTGGTGTTGGTCTGGCCGAAGTTCAGGCTCTGGCTCACGGAGTAGGAGGAGAGGGCCGTTCCCAGCTCCCGCAGGCGGCCGCTGTTGATCTGGAGCAGCTCCACGTCGACCACCACCTCGGCCTTGGCCTTGTCGTTGGACTCGATGATGCGCTCGGCCACCTTCACCTTGTCCACCGTGTCGCGCAGGATGATGGCGTTCAACTGGTCGTTGACGGCGATCTTGCGGGCGTCGATCAAGCTGCGCAGGATGGTCAGCGTCTCCTTCACGTCGGCGTTCGAAAGGAAGAAGGTCTGGATGACGAGGTCCTCGTAGGTACGCCGGTTCTGCGGCGTGTCCTGCGCGATGATGATGGAGTGCTCGTCCATCACCTTGTAGAAATGCCCGGCGGTGCGCATCATGGTTTCGAGGGCGGCCTGGGCGGTGACGTCCTTCAGCTCGAGCCCGATCTCCTGGTCGCGCAGGTTGGGGTCGAACAGGATGTTGATCCCGAAGGCCTTGCCCAGGGCACGGTAGATGGAGAACATCGAGACCGGCTGCGGGAACTCGAGGGAGATCGGCTGGTTCGAGCGCGGATTGAGCACCGGCGGCTGAGGGCGCAGGCCGCGGTTCTTCTGCTTCAACTGCTCGATCGTCTCGTAGCCGCCCTTGTTCGCCCGTTGGGCGAGGTAGAGCCTGTGGACGTGCTCCAGCTGCGCCTTGGCATATTGGTTGGTGGCGTCGAGCTGCACGGCCTGCTGGTATTCCACCAGGGCCCGTTCGACGACGCCGGCCTTCTCGAACTCCTGTCCCTTCTCGAAGTGGAACTGCGAAGCCTTGATCTTGGCGCGGATGAGCGCCGCCTTGTAGGAGAGGTTGGATGGGTCTTCGTTGGCGGCCTTCATGTAGTGCAGCACGGCGTCGTCATAGTTGCCGAGCTGACTCGCCACTTCTCCCTGCCGGTAAGCCTGGTGAGTGGTACAGCCGGCCAGGAACGCGAGCAGGAGCAGCGAGAGGGACGTCCGGACGATCAATCTGGGCATTGTGGAATAGTCCTCCGAGCTAATGCCGGCGCAGGCCGATACGCTTCGGTTGCACTTCGGGAAACTTGACGTACTTGATATCCACGGATTCGTAGCCGATACGGGCGACGATGAACTCTTTGTCCAACACTTGCCCTTCCAGGGCGTTGACGGTCCGCTTGCCGTTGCCAAAGACGGCGATCTTCTTGTCCGGCGGACCGAAGTTGCCCAGGTACTCCAGGGTGAACTCCGGCGGCTTGGGAATCGCCGCCACCTTGGCGGCCTCCGCCGCCGCGGCGGCGGCAGCCGCTGCCGCACGCTGCCGCGCGAGCTCCTGCTCGCGCAGCTCCGCGGCCGTGGGGACGTGGATCGGGGGTGGCGGCGGAGGCGGTGGATCCACGAACCGCCAGGGGTCGCGTCCCACCTTCGAGTCGGTCGCCACGTGGTCGAGGCTCGCCATCTTCAGCACCGCCAAGTCACCCGGGCGGGCGATGTGACTCTCGCGGACGGGCCGCGGATGGGCCGCGCCGGCCTCGTCGCCCGGCTCCGCTCCGGGAGCATGGACTGCGGCGGCCGGAGCGCCCTCGTCCGGGACACCGAATCCCAGCAGAGGGCGGAGGTAGTGCCAGCCGGCGAAAGCCGCCAGGGAGGCGAGGACGATCAGCAGCGTTTTCTGGCGCGAGCTGCCGTTCATGAAGTCCCTCCCGCAGCCGGGGGACGGCGAGTGGTAGGCCGGGTCGCCGGCGTCCCCGGCACGGCCGCCGCGCCGTCCTCCGCAGTCAGGGCAAAGAGCGTCGAGAGCGTCAGGTCGATCCTCAGCTCGGGCCCTTCGCTGTTGCTGCCGACGCTGAGCTCGTCGATGACGATGAAGGAGCGCGAGGTCTCCAGCAGGTTGACGAGCTTGCGCAACGCCGGGTAGGGGCCCTGCACCGAAAAGTTGAAGGAACGCTTGATGAGGCCGTAATCCTTGATCTCTCTCTCCGGGTAGCTGATGGCGCGGGGGGAGAGGCCCGCCTGCCGGGCCAGATCCTTGACCTCCTGGGTGACGGTGGTCAAGCGGCGGCTACGGGTGGAGAAGCGGTCGGCATAGAGCTGCTGCACCTGCTCCTGGTTGGTGCGCACGCGGGCGATCATGGTCTGGAGCTGCTGGTATTGGCCGTTCAGCTCGTGGCGTTTCTGTTCCTGGGCGTGGATCTCGACGTCGAGCTGCTCCACCTGCCCGGCGTAGCCGAGCTTGTAGACGGAGAAAGCCACGGCGTTGGCCAGGAAGAAGAGGAGCGCCGGCACCCAGATCCACAGGCGCTGGCGCCAGATCTCGCCGCGCGACCTCATGGCCGGCCCCCCGGAGCGCGGGGCGTCGCGGTCGTGGTTTTCTTCAGGGTCTTGGACGTGGTGACGGTCTTCTTTTTCGTTCCGGGCGCAGTGCCCGCGGGCGACTCCTCCACCACCGCGCCATGCGGCGGTCCGCCGGGCAGATACGTGACGGTAGCCTCGAACTTCACCAGCGGTCCTCCCGTGTCGACTTGGCTTTCCTGAATCAGGTTCGGATCCCTGAAGGAGGGATGCGCGAACAAATTGTTTACGAACTGGATCAGCGCTTCGTCGCGTCTCGTCTGACCGCTGATATGGAGCTGCACGTCGTCCTGCGATGCCTTGTCGCGCAGCCCGGCCCTCCCGCGCGTCTCCCCCCGGGTCTTGGTGTCGGTCACGGGCGCCAGGTGGTTGAGGCGCACGTCGTTGGGCAGCGTGTCCGTGATGCGGTCGATCAACAGGCTCCAGGAGAAGGCGCGGGCGTCGATCTGGGTGTTCAGGAAATCGATCTGGTCGTTGAGCCGCACCAGGTCGTAGCCTTGGAGACGGGTTTGAAGAGCCGCTACGTCCTTCTGCTGCCGCAGGATCTCTTCTTCGCCCCGGGCGATCTGGGCCCGCTTGTCGGCCGAGTCGGAGAGGTAGCTCCGGAATACGAAGACGTTGCTGAGCAGCAGGACCAGGCCCAGCAGCCAGAGCAGCAGCGAGATCCGCACCACCGGCCGGCTGTTGCCGAAGGGCCGGCCGGCGAGGTTGAGCGAATCGGCCCGCGGATTGCCGCCCGGCGCGGCCGGCGCCCGCACAGGGACCGGCTGCGGCAGGGCCGGGGGCGGATCGAAGGAAAGGTCGTTGTCCGGAGCGATGCTCATGCCACCTCCCGCCGGGCCGCCCCGAGCATGGGGGCGAGGTCGCGCCAGGGGGGAACGCCCGCGTCCTCGGCGCGCAGGGGCGGCAGGTGCCGCCCGTCGAGCGGCGCCGCCGGGGCCCCCAGCCCCTCTTCCAGGCGGTCGATCCAGGTGGGCTCGACCTCGGGCGGCGCCAGCAGCAGCACGGACCTCAGGGGAGCGCCGGGGAAGTGCTCGTCGAGGAAGTTGCGGGTGAGCCGCAGGTCGCGGCCCACGAAGTTGCCCCGCGAGGCCTCGGGGAGCGCGCCGGCGAAGCCCTTGTAGCGGTGGAGCACGGGCTCGCCGCCGCGGGAGAAGACGAGGGTGTAGCCCTCCTCCTCAACCACCATCAGGGCCGCGAAGCCGCCGGCCGGCGGCGGGTCGGTGGCGGCGAGGAGCGACAGGCTGACGTTCGAGATCTGGCCGAGGCGCACCCCGGCGGCGCTGA
Organism: Thermoanaerobaculia bacterium; assembly: GCA_035996875.1. Classification (GTDB taxonomy): domain Bacteria; phylum Acidobacteriota; class Thermoanaerobaculia; order Multivoradales; family UBA5704; genus DATARR01. The sequence goes on along the minus strand of DASYJD010000013.1, from coordinate 89,305 downwards.
AGGCGTCCTCCACCTGGGCCAGGAGCTGCTCGACGGCGAAGCCCAGCAACAGCCGGCGAGGCTCCTCCTGGCCGGGCAGCGGCGCCACCTCGGCGGCGCTGACGCGCAGCTCGTCCACCCGGAAGGGGACGAGCCGCTTCAGCTTCCAGCGCAGCACCTCGTTCAAGGCCTCGCCGGCCGGCGGCAGGTCGCCGCTCTCGCTGAAGGTGACCCGCAGCCAGGTGTCGGGGAGCACCAGCGAGGCTTCCTTGACGCCGCCGGGTATTCCCTTCACCAAGCCTGCCACCAGCTCCCGGAAGGCCGCCGGATCGCGCGGCGGCCCGCCCAGCAGACCGTGTTGGAACGGATCGCGGGGGAGGACCACCTGACGGAAGTTGCGCAGGCGGAACCCGTGACGGTCGTGCAGGAGCTGGCCGTAGCGCAGCCGTTCGCCGTCCAGGGCGAAGACGTGCGGCGGCACGGGAATCGGGTCGAAGCCCAGCAACCGGCTCCACCACGCAGGCCTGCTGCCGCGCGAGCTAATCGACGAAGGTGACTTTGTTGATCTCACGCAGAGTCGTCACTCCCCGGAAAACCATTTCGAGCGCCGACTCGCGCAGAAAGGTCATCCCTTCTTCTTTCGCCGCGCGCTTGATCTCGGAAGCCGGCCGGCGGTCCAGGATCAGCTCGCGGATGTGGTCGGACAGGTCCAGCAGCTCGGAGACGGCCACGCGGCCGTGGAACCCGGTGCCATTGCACTCGATGCAGCCGCGGCCTTCATGGAAGGTGAAGCTGGAGTATATCGCCGGATCGAGCCCGCTCTCTTCCAGCACCTGATGGGAGACCTGGACCGGCTGCTTGCAGTGCAGGCAGACCTTGCGCACCAAGCGCTGCGCCAGGACGCAGTTGAGAGCCGAGACGAAGTTGTAGAGGTCGACGTTCATGTTGAGGAACCGACCCAGCACGTCCACCACGTTGTTGGCGTGCACGGTGGTGAACACGAGGTGGCCGGTGAGGGCGGACTGGATGGCGATCTGCGCCGTCTCCGGGTCGCGGATCTCGCCCACCATCACCTTGTCCGGGTCGTGCCGCAGGATGGAGCGCAGGCCGCGGGCGAAGGTCAGCCCCTTCTTCTCGTTGACCGGAATCTGGGTGATCCCCCGCAGCTGGTACTCCACCGGGTCCTCGATGGTGATGATCTTGTCCTCGGAGCTCTGGATCTCCGACAGGCAGGCGTAGAGCGTCGTCGTTTTCCCTGAGCCCGTGGGGCCGGTGACCAGCACCATGCCGTACGGCTCGCGGATGAACTTGCGCAGCTTGCGCATCATCTCCTCGTCGAAGCCGAGGATGTCGAGGCGCAGGTTCTTGAAATCCTTGTTCATCGACTCCTTGTCGAGGATTCGGATGACGCAGTCCTCGCCGTGGACCGAGGGCATGATGGAGACGCGGAAGTCGATCGTGCGCCCCTTGAGGCGCAACTTGAAGCGGCCGTCCTGGGGGATGCGCTTCTCGGCGATGTCGAGCTCCGACATCACCTTGATGCGGCTGATGATCGTCTGGTGATGCCGCTTGTCGATCGGCTCCATGGCCTGGTAGAGCACGCCGTCGATGCGATACTTGATCAGCACCTCGGTCTCCCGCGTCTCGATGTGGATGTCGGAGGCGCGGCGCTGGATGGCGTTGAACATCGTGGAGTCGACCAGCTTGATGATCGGGCTGGTGTCCGCCGTGATGCGGTCGATCGACAGGACCTCCTCGCCCTCCTCGTCCTCCTGCACGAGCTGGATGCGGAAGTCCTCGCTGGCCTCGTCGAGCACCCGCTGGGCGCTCTCCGACTTCTGCAGGATCTCGTCGATCGCCGAGCGCACGCCGACCTTGACCTCGACGGGCTGGCCCAGCAACAGCTCCATCTCGTCGATCTTCACCACGTCCGACGGATCGGCCATCACCACCGTCATCCGGCCGTCGAGCTGCGCCTCGGGGATGAAGCCGTAGCGCAGCATGAGGTCGAACGGCACGCGGCGGAAGAGGTCGTTGTCGATGCGGAAGTGCGTCATGTCCACGAACTCGAGGCCGTAGCGGGCGGCGAAGGCCTCGGCGTCCCGCCGCTCCTGGGCGATGCGGGCCCGCGCCTGCTCGACGGTCTCCGCCTCGAGCTCCTTGTCCTGCACTCCCGTCCGGGCGTTGATCACGGCTGCCATAAGCAAAAACTCCTAATCATCTCTTCAGCAAGGTGCTAGAACTTCGACGAACCGAGCATGGAGAACATGGGCAGATAGATCGAGATCAACAGGATCGCGATGATGGCGCCCATGAAGACCAGCATCAGCGGCTCGACCAGCGACAACAGACGCTGCATCCGGGTTTCCACCTGCTCGTCCAGGAAGTCCGAGACGCTGCTCAGCATGTCGTCCAGCGAGCCGGTCGCCTCGCCCACCTTGACCATGTCGATCGCCATGTCGGTGAAGATCTCGCTCACCTCCAGCGCGGAGAAGAAGGGCTTGCCCTCCCGCACGAGCTGGATGGTCGGCTCCACCTTGCTGCGCACATACGAATTGCCCACCGACGTGGTCGCGATCTCGAAGGCGGGCACCAGCGGAATGCCTCCCGCAAGCAACGTCCCCAGGGAGCGGCAGAATTCCGACATCGCGAACCGATGCAGCACCGGTCCCAGGAACGGCATGCGCAGCTTCAGCCGGTCCAGGGCCAGCCGGCCCGTCTCCGTGTTGCCCCACGAGCGCAGCGCGAGGCCGCCCACCACCAGCCCGATGAGGATGATGGGCCAGTTCTGGGAGGCGAATGTGGAGATCGCCAGCACCACCTGGGTGAGGAACGGCAGGTCGGTGCCGAGCTCGTTGAAGAAACTCATGAACTTCGGTACAACGTAGATTGCCATGATCGCGATCATGCCGATCGACAGGCAGACCAGGACCGCCGGATAGACCAGGGCCGAGACCACCCGCCGGCGGGCGTCGAGCACCAGCTTCATGTAGCGGATGAAACGGCGGATGACCTGTTCGATCTCGCCGCTCCTCTCGCCGGCCTTGAGCGACGAGGGGTAGAGGCGGGGGAACAGATCGCCGTGAGCGGCGAAGGCCTCGGAGAGGTCCTCGCCGCTCTTGACCCGGTCGCGGACGTCGGTGAGCACCGCCTTGAAGGTCGGACTGTGCATCCGCTCCAGCATCAGGTCCAGGGTCTGGAGCAGGGGCAGGCCCGCTTTCAGCAGCGCCGCCAGCTCCTGATTGAAGACCATGAAGTCCTGCACCGGGATGCGCCGCCGCCCGCCCCGGCCGAGGCCGGGCATGGCGAGCTTCGGGGCGCCGCGCCGCCGCACCTCGAAGAGGTGGTAGCCGAGCTTGCCCAAATCGCTGCGCAGAGCGGTCTCGTCGCTTGCGGTGAAGACCTCCTCCAGCACCCGGCCGTCCTGGGTTCCTACGCGACAGATGTACTGCATTTCTTTCTCTCTAAAGTCTCCGTGGGTCAGCCAGGTCAGCGGCGCGGTGTATCGCCGTCCCGCAGTGTCAGCACGACCATCAGCGCCTCGCGGCTCGCCTCACTCTTGGCGAGCCCCAGACTGATGGTCTGGTCGCACCAGAGGGTGAGGTTGGTCTGCAACAGGTTCGTCTCCGGCTTGCCTTCGCCCCGCCGCGAGATCCGGAAGGTCGACAGCTTCACCCGCTGGTCGTCCATCAGGGTACCGAAGCGGAAGCTCACCTTGTAGTCCTGCCCCAGCTCGTAGATCACCGGCTGCCCCTCCACCCCGCCGAGATGAGCCTGGGCCTGCATCTCGAAGTTGTCGTACGCCAGCAGGTCGTGCAGGCGCTTGGTGAGCTGTTCCGGCAGGTCCGAGTGCTTGGCCTGGGGAGATCCGGTGTTGCGGCTCGCCCGCACGATCAAAACCTCCAACCGCATCGGCCGCGGTGCGTGGTCGAAGTTGCGCAGCACCGGTACGATGCGGTTGAGGGCCGCCTGCACGTCCCGAATCACCAGGGTGTTGCCTCCCGGCTGCAGTTCGACCGTCCCCTTGCGCGACAGCAGAGGATAAACCAACGCCACGGCGTCGCTGGCCCGCTGATGGCGAAGGGTATAGGCCTGCAGCACCACTTCCGCCGCTCCGGCCTTTCCCGCCGGCTGCGCGGTCAGCGCCGACGACAGGATGAGCACTCCAAAAAGGCTCACCAGGGAGCGGAATGACAGCGGCCACAGGGAGCTCAGGACTTTACCGCGAGCCTTGATACCGGCCGGAACGCGAGGAACCGGGCCGCCGAGAAAGCCGGCGTTGGGAAGGGGACGAATCATGGGGGCACCGGTCAGACATCCAGGCTCTCGTCGACGATCATGAACACCGAGATCCCCTCGCCGTCCATGTGGTAGACGCGGGCGCCGGGGCGGTTCAGCCCTTCGATCCCCGCCGGCTCCGCAGCCGCAGCCGCCGGCCCCGCGACGCGCTGCACGGCGGGCGGCGGCACGACGGCCGTGGCATCGGCGATCTGGGGAGCAGGGCGCGGCGCGCGGCTCACCCCCAGGGAGGCCGTGGCGAGCACCGCCGCCGCGGCCCAGCGGCGCCAGCCGGCGAAGCGGTGGTGCGATTCCAAGCGGCCGGCATTGCGCATTGCCGCGACGGCGAGACGCATCGACTCCGCCTCCGACCGCTCCTCGGCGGGGGCGAGCTCCGTCACCGGCAGGCGGCGGAAAACCAGCAGGGGATCGGCCTTCAGGGCCTCGGGCCGGCAGCGCTGGCAGCCGTCGAGGTGCTCCAGCGCCTCCGTCCAGCCCTCCGGCTCGTCAACCCGACGCACCGCGAGGCGGCTCCATTCGGGGCAGATCACTTCAGTCGTCCTCTCGCTTCGTGGGCAGTGCGAATCCGCCCGCGTATTCCGGGAACCGCCGCACCAGCTCCTCGCGGAGGATGCGGCGGGCGATGAACAGGTGATTACGGACGGTCGACTCCCGCGAGTCGATGATCTTCGCCACCTCGGGCGACGACAGGCCTTCGATCTCGTGCAGCAGGAAGACGAGCTTCTGCTTTTCCGAGAGAGCGGTCGAAAGCTCCCGGAAGAGAGTGCCGAGCTCGGTCTGCTGCATCCGCGACAGGTCGCGTTGCGCCCGGCCGTCGGCCATGTGGAGAAGATGCTGACGCACCGGCTCCTGGCTACGCTCGCGGGTCTTCCGCGACCGCAGGTGGTCGATGGCGAGATTGCTGGCGATGCGGTACATCCAGGTGTTGGGAGCCCACTTGGCGTCGTACTTCCGCCGGTTCTCCCAGATCTTGAAGAAAGTCACCTGCACGATGTCCCGCGCCTCTTCGAGGTCGCCGCCGAGAATGCGCTGGCAGAGATGGAGGAGCGGCTTGGTCTTGCGATTGATGAGCTCGTTGAGCGCCGGCTCGTCCTCCTCGCGCATGGCCATGAGGAGGTCGCGGTCGGTCGCATCGGCCCAGGGCGCTCTTGGGGCGCTGGACGGCTGGCGGTTGGAGTAGACGAGCTCGAGCATATTCATCTGGTATACGGAGCAGCCGGAAAAAACGTCTAGCCGGGAGGACGCCACCCCTCAGCTTTGAGTCCGCGTCCCCTCCCGGAGTCCGGCGAGCCAGCCATTATACTGCGCTTGCGATGCGAACCGTCCTTTGGGGCTTCTACCAGCTGGTGACGGGAGCGGCCCTGCTCCTGGCGGGGCCCTTCCTGCTCGCCCGCCGGGGAAGCCACTATCTCCCCACCCTGCCGGGCCGGCTCGGCAGAGACACCGGGAAGGCCGGTGGCCGCGGCGCCTTCTGGCTCCACGCCGTCTCGGTGGGCGAGGTGGGCGTCGCCGCCACCCTGGTGCAGGCCCTTTCTCCAGACCTGCCCCTGCTGGTGACCACCATCACTCCCACAGGCCAGGAGAGGGCCCGAGCCCTTTTCTCCGGACGGGCCGGCGTGGCCTACCTCCCTTTCGACCTCGGCTTCGCCGTGCAGCGGTTCTTCCGCCGCCACGAGCCCAGTGCGCTGATCCTGGTGGAGGGGGACTACTGGCCCTTGCTGCTGCGCGAGGCCCGCCGCCGCGGCCTGCCCGTGGCGGTGGTGAACGGCCGGGTGGGCGACCGGAGCTTCCGCCGAATGCTGCGGCTGCGGGCCGTTCTCGGCCCCCTGTTCGCCGCGGTGGACCGCTTCGGCGTGCAGACGGCCGGCGACCGCGACCGGCTCATCCGGCTCGGCATCGATTCCTGCCGCATCGTCGTTACGGGCAATCTCAAGTACGAGTCGCCCGAGCCGCCCTCCAGGCCGGAGCTGGAAGCGGCTTTGAAGGAGGTAGCCGCCGGCCGGCCCTTGCTCGTCGCCGGCTCGACGATGGCGGGAGAAGAAGCCGCGGTGTTGGACGCCTTCCAGGAGGCCGGTGGGGGCGAGAGCGCCCTGCTCGTCATCGCTCCCCGCCATCCGGAGCGCTGGAACGAGGTGGACGCGCTGCTCCAGGCCCGCAACGCCGACCATGTCCGCCGCAGCGCTCTGAGTGGAGGTCCTAATCGTCCGTCCGTGGTGCTCCTGGACAGCTTGGGCGAGCTCGCGGGCCTCTACCGCCTGGCCGCGGCGGCGTTCATCGGCGGCACCCTGGCGCCCACCGGCGGCCACAACCCCCTGGAGGCGGCCCGCTTCGGGGTGCCCATCGCCGTCGGCCCCGCGATGCACAACTTCCGCGAGATGGCAGAAGCTTTCGACGCCGCCGACGCCTGGCGCCGGGTGGCGGATTCGGGGGAACTGGCCGCAGCTTGGCGCGAGTGGCTGGCCGATCCCGCCGCGGCGCGGGAGACCGGCGGCCGGGGCCTGCGGCTCGTCGAGGAGAACCGGGGCGCCCTGGCGCGGACGTTGGAGATGCTGGCGCCGCTCCTGAAGAAGGTTCGGGAAAATCCATGAAGGCCCCCTCCCCGCCCACCTCTCCCTGGCAACAGTTCTACGGTGCCGTCCACCGACTCCGGCGGCGCTGGTACCGGAAGCACGCTCACCATCTTCCCCGGCCGGTGATCAGCGTCGGCAATCTCCACTGGGGAGGCTCCGGGAAGACCCCCCTGGTCGCGGCGATCGCCGCCCACCTTCGCGACCGGGGCCTCACCGTCTGCATCCTTTCCCGGGGCTATGGCAGCTGCGGCCGGGGCGTGCGTGTGGTGAGCACCGGCCAGGGCCCGATCCTCGACGCCCGGATGGCGGGCGACGAGCCGGCGTTACTGGCCGGCGAGCTTCCCGGCGTGGCGGTCGTGGTAGGGCCAAACCGCTACCAGGACGGTCTCGAAGCGCTCGCGAGGCTCGAGCCGGCTCCCGACCTCTTCCTCCTCGACGACGGTTTCTCCCATCTCGCCCTCGCCCGCGATCTGGATCTCGTCGCCTTCCCAGCGACCGATCCCTTCGGCGGCGGCCGGCTCCTTCCCTCGGGGAGGCTGCGCGAGCCCCTCGCCGCGATCAGCCGGGCGCACGCGGCGATCCTCACCGGGGCGCCAGATTTCGAGGGCCGGGGAGCCGCCCTCGCCTCGGCTCTGCGTTCCCGTGGCTTCACCGGTCCCGGCTTTGCCAGCGTCACCCGCCCGGGCGCGCCGCGGCTGGTGGGCGGCGACCTGCTGCCGGCCGGCGCGCGCGTCCTTCTGGTTACCGCCATTGCCCGCCCCGCCGTCTTCACCGCCCTGGCCCGGGGCCTGGGCCTGGAGATCGCAGGCGAGCTGAGCTTCCCCGACCATCATCTATATCCGGCGGCAAGCCTGGCGCGAATCGCGGAGGCCTTTTGGTCGAGCGGCGCCGCTGCCGTCCTCGTCACCAGCAAGGACCGAGTGAAGCTCCTCGACCGGCTGGACGCTCCGCTGGCCGAGCTGCCCATCCGCGCCGATCCCGAGCCGGCCTTCTGGGAGTGGATGGACGGGGAATGGGACCGCCTGCGGTAAAGTCCCCCTCCACGTGAAGAACCGCCCCATCCGTCACCGCGTCGAGTACGGCCTCTACCGGACCCTGAAGGGGTTCCTGCGGGCGCTACCGCACAGTGCCACGCGCTCCGTGGGCCGCGCGGTGGGGAGCCTCGCTCACACTCTCGACCGGCGTCACCGCGACGTGGCCCTGCGCAACATGGCCCTCGCCCTGCCCGAGGTGCCGGAGGCCGAGCGGCAGCGCTTGGTGCGGGAGTGCTTCCGCCACTTCGGCTCCGCTCTCTGCGACGCCGTCTCCTCCACGCGCTTCGACGCGCAGGAGATGTGCCGGCGCTTCACTCTCGAAGGCTGGGAACACGTGGAGGCGGCCGAGAGCCTCGGCAAGGGAGTCTTCATGCTCACCGCCCACTTAGGGCTGTGGGAGCTGGTTCCCCCGATCGTGGGCCTCTACCGCGGTCCCATCGACATCGTCGTCCGCCCGGCGGACAACCCGTGGCTCGACCGCGAGCTCTGCGACCTGCGCGAGCGGTTCGGCAACAGCGTCGTCCCCAAGCGGGGAGCCGCCCGCCGGATGCTGGAGACCATCCGCGCCGGCGGCCGGGTCGGCCTGCTCATCGACCAGCGGGTGCAGGAGAGGGAGGGAATCACCGTTCCCTTCTTCGGCCGCCCGGCGCTGACCAGCTCGATCCTCGCCCGCGTCTCCCTACGCACCGGCGCCCCCGTGATCCCGATGACGGCCTACCCGGAACCCAAGGGGCGGTATCGAGTCGTCGTCCGTCCGGCGATCCTTCCCCCGGAAGCCAAGGACGACGACACCGCCGTAGCCACCCTGACGCGCCGCTATCTGGAGGTTGCGGAGGAGGACATCCGCGCCCACCCCGAGATGTGGCTGTGGATGCACCGGCGGTGGGATGCGCGGAAGAAGAAGGACACGGAGCCTGAATTGGAAATTGCGGAGAAAGGCTGAGCAGATCGTCAGGGGAACTCTGACGAGGACTTCGGCTGAAGAGCAGCAGTGCCAGGTAGATTCAGGCATTTGAATTGTCGCAATCTTATTGACATGGCTCGTCCATGGCCTGAGAATCGCAGCTCTGTTTCGTTGCTGAAAATCTAATTTTGGGTCAAACGGGAGTGTCTCTCCCCTGGGAAGAGCTCCCGGAAAGGAGACGGTGCATGAGAATGAAAGCCTTCGTTCTTGGCTTGGCGTTCGCCCTCCTCTGGACTTTGGGTCTGCCGGCTTATGGCCAGGGCAACCCGACCAGCAAGCTCACGGGCCGTGTGACGAGCGGCACCGAAGGCCTGCCTGGGGTCAAGGTGACCGTGACCTCGCCCAATCTGCAGGGAACCAAGTCGGCCACGACATCGAAGAGCGGCGACTACCTGTTCCCGTCGCTGCCACCGGGTGAGTACTCGGTGCTTTTCGAGCGCGAGGGTCTGCAGCCGGTGAAGCAGGAGCTGCGGCTCGCCGCCGCGCAGGACAGCACCCTGGACGCGGAGATGGTGGCTGCCGCGGTGACGGAGGAAATCGTGGTCACCGGCAGCCTCGAGAACATCTCGCAGAGCGTGCAGGCGGCGACCACCTACACCAAACGCCTGATCGACCAGCTACCGGCCGGCCGCACGATCAACCAGATCGTGGCACTGTCGCCGGGAGTGCAGCCCAACGGCCCGTCCAAGGACACCGACTCGGGGTTGAGCAACATTACGATCTCGGGCGCGCCCACCTACGAGAACCTCTTCCCGCTCAATGGCGTGGTGCTCAACGAGAACGTCCGCGGCCAGGCCTTCGACCTGTATATCGAGGACGCCGTTCAGGAGACCACCACCGCGACGGCGGGCGTGTCGGCCGAGTATGGCCGCTTTTCGGGCGGTGTGGTCAACGTGCTCACCAAGTCGGGCGGCAACGAATTTTCCGGTTCCTTCCGCGCCACCTTGAACAACCAGAACTGGCAGGAGAAGACCCCGCTGACCACCACTCAAACCGACGACGTGGTGCCGACCTATGAGGCGACGCTCGGCGGCCCGGTCCTGCAGGACCGCCTCTGGTTCTTCCTCGCCGCCCGCGACATCAAGAATAAAGTGACGAACAACACGACGGTCGTGAGAGATACGGTGAACCCGAACGTCATCATCTTTCCCGGCGCTTCGTATGATGACGTCCGCAATCAGCAACGCTACGAGGGCAAGCTCACGGCGACGATCACGCCCAGCACACCTTGCTCGGCTCCTACAGCAAAGTCAACGACAAGGAGAACGGAAACTCGTTCGGCGCCATCCTGGACACGGCCAGCCTCGTCAATCGGGAGACTCCCCAGGAGCTGTGGTCGATCAACTACACCGGCACCTTGACGGACAACCTGCTGCTGACAGGCCAGTACTCCCAGCGGAAGTTCTCCTTCGTCGGCTCGGGCGCCCCCTCGACGGACCTCATCTTGGGCACTCTGCTCCTCGACCGCTCCCGCGGTAGCGCCCGGTATCACAGCCCGACTTTCTGCGGCGTCTGCACGCCCGAGGACCGCAACAACAAAAACGCCCTGGTGAAGGCCTCCTACTTCCTTTCCACCGGGAGCACGGGCTCGCACGACATCGTAGGCGGCTACGACACTTTCAACGACATCCGCCGGTCCGACAACCACCAGTCGGGAAGCGACTGGAGGATCATCGGCACCGGCGCCAACATCACCAGCGACGGACGGATCTTCCCCATCTTCAAGCCCGACGGCTCGACTGTCTTCGAGTTCGATCCCATCCTCCAGTCGAGCCAGGGGACCAGCTTCAAAACAAACTCGGCTTACGTCAACGATTCCTGGCGCTTCAGCGATCGGATGACCTTGAACCTCGGTCTGCGTTATGACCAGAACGATGGCAGCAACGCCGCCGGCCAGAAGGTCGCCAAGGACTCTTCGGTGAGCCCTCGCTTGGCGATGACGTACGACACGGTGGGGAACGGCAACCTGGTCCTCCACGGGAGCTATGGCAAGTACGTCACGGCGCTGGCCAACACCATCGGCGACAGCAGCTCGCCGGGCGGCGTGCCTGCCGCCTTCCAGTGGACCTACCTGGGGCCGGCGATCAACGGCGACCTCTCTCAGGACGAGGCCATCCGCCAGGCCTTCGCCTGGTTCGCCGGCGCCAACGGCGGTCTGCCCACGGTGGCGAACCCGGTCGGCGGCGGCGTCCAGCCGGTGATCGCGGCCGCCATCCGCGGCCTCAACGTGCAGATCCGCGGCTCGCTCGACTCGCCCAACGTAACCGAGTACACCTTCGGCGTGACCACGCGGCTCGGCAACCACGGCATCTTTCGCACCGACGCTGTCTATCGCAAGTGGGGCAACTTCTACGCCCAGCGCACCGACACCTCGACGGGCAAAGTCACGGGGCAGATCGGCAGCGTCGTGCAGACGTTCGATCTCACCCTGGTCCAAAACAACGACACGCTCTACGACCGGACCTACAAAGGCCTCCACACCCAGTTCCGCTTCCAGGCCACCGACCGGCTCGACCTCGGGGGCAACTGGACGATGTCGAAGACCGAAGGCAACTACAACGCGGAAAACCAGGGCAGCGGCCCCGTACCCGGCGGCCTGGGGAACTATCCCGAGTACTTTGACGTGCGCTGGAACTCTCCCGACGGTCCGCTCTCCATCGATCAGCGGCACCGGGTGAACCTCTACGGTGTGTACAAGATTTTCGACAGCCTGAGCGCCACCGTGTTCCAGAGCTACGCGACCGGGCATCCGTATGAGGAGGTCGGGACCATCCGGACTCAGCCCTTCGTCACCAACCCCGGCTACGCCTCCCCGCCCACCCGGGTCAGCTACTTCTTCAGCTCGCGCGGCGCGCTCACGACGCCCAACGTCCTTCGCACCGACATCGGCATCAACTACGACTTCCATCTCGGCAGGCTCGACCTCTTCCTGAAGCCGGAGATCATCAACGTGTTCAACGCGGACAAGGTTGACACCACCGACACCAGGTACTTCAACACCTCCATCCTGACCGCGGACAACGGCGCCAACTGCCCGCAGTCGCCCACGGGCAAATGCCTGCCTTTCAACCCGTTCACCGAAAAGCCTGTCGAGGGCGTGAACTGGGTCAAGGGGCCGGACTTCGGCAAGGCCGTCAACCCCCTGGGCTTCCAGCAGCCGCGCACCTACCGCGTCGGCCTGGGCCTGCGGTTCTAAGACAGATTGACTTCGGTGGGAGGGCGGCCCTTCCTGGACCGCCCTTTTCTCACTCCAGCACCGCCGCCGCCAGCCGCGCCAGGGCCGTGCGCCAGCGCAGGCGGTAGCTCTCCCAGACCGTCAAGCCGATCGACAGCGGCAGGCGCTGGAAGCCGTGCTGGAGGACGTCGAGCTCGCTGCCGCCTGGGACGTTGTGGAGTCTCAAGATGAGGCGGGTGGGCGCGGACCAGTTGGCGTCGAGCCGTTCTAAAAGCAGGCCCCACAGCTCCGGCGGCGCGAGCTCCACCGTCCGTCCCCGCTCCTGCCAGGGCGCCGGCGGCGGATCGACGCGGGGAGCGGTGCCGCGCAGCAGCAGTCCACCCGCGGGTCCGGGCTCCACCTCGGCCTCGTCGGCCAGCCAGCGGGCGAGCTTCTCCGGCTCGACGAGCCATTTCCAGGCTTCCTCCCGGGCCACCGGCAGCCGCTGCCGGCGGCGGAGCTGGACGCCCGGAATGTCGCCCTCGCGGATGGCCTCGGGCACGCGTTTCCCCCCTCTAGTCGAACAGGTTGCGGAGGGCCTGCAGGGCCTCCGGGAAGCGGAAGGCGTAGCCCATCTCCAGCAACCGCTGCGGCACGGCACGCTGGCCGTTGAGCAGCATGTCGGCCATCTCGCCGAGCACCAGACGCAGGGCGAACCCCGGGGCCGGCGCCAGGCTCGGCCGGTGCAAGGCCTTGCCCAGGACGCGGCTGAAGTCGCGGTTGGTCAGCGGTTGGGGCGCCGTGAGGTTGAAGGGGCCGCGGACCTCGTCGTGCTCGAGAAGGAAGCGGATCGCTCCCACCTCGTCCGCGAGGTGAATCCAGGGAAGCCACTGGCGCCCGCCGCCCAGCGGGCCGCCTGCTCCCAGGCGGAACGGGAGGGACATCTTGGGCAGGGCGCCGCCGTCGCCGCTCAGCACGATGCCGGTGCGCAGGAGAGCCCGCCGCACGCCGAGCGTCTCGGCGTCGGCGGTCGAGGCCTCCCAGTCGACGCAGACGTCGGCCAGGAAGTCCGTGCCCGGCGGGTGGCCCTCGGTGACCACCTCGTCGCCGCAGGGTCCGTAGAAGCCCACGGCCGAACCCTGGAGGAGCGTCTTCGGCTTCTCCTTCGCTTGGCGGATGGCAGCCAGCACGGCCCGGCCGGACTCCACGCGGCTCTCCCGGATGCGCCGCTTCCGGCTCTCGGTCCAGCGGCCGGCGGCGATGCTCTCGCCCGCCAGGTGGACGATGGCGGTATCGCCATCGAGCAGCGACGACCACCCCGTGCCGGTCTTGCCGTCCCACGGCACCGCCCGCGTATTGGCGGGCAGCCCCTTCACCTTGGACGGGTCGCGCGATAGGACGACGACCTCATGCCCCGCGCCGCCCATCTCTCGGGCCACCGCGCTACCGATGAGACCCGATCCACCGGTGATCACCACCCGCATAAGCTGCACCTCCGGAGCGATGCTACACCAAGACCCTCACCCCCTAACCCGGGTTTCGGGGTGGGGGAGCTGTCCCTGCTAGACTCCCGGTGACACCTTGGAAACCCTCAGCGGAGCCCTGAAGACATGACGCGACGAATCGCGAAGCCCCTTTCCGCCCTCTTCCTTCTGATCCTTTCGCTGCCGTCCACCTGGGCGCAGCTCGCGCCTCCCCCCCTGGAGCCGGCGTCGACCGGCGGCTTGGCGGAGGTCGACCGCGCCCTCGCCCGGCTGTCGACCAACAAGCGGCTGCTGGTGATCGGCGCCCATCCGGACGACGAGGACACGTCGCTGATCGCCCTCGTCTCGCGCGGCATCGGCGGCGACGCGGCCTACCTCTCCCTCAGCCGCGGCGAAGGCGGCCAGAACGTCATCGGCCCGGAGCTCGGCGTGGGCCTCGGCCTGCTGCGCAGTCGCGAGCTGCTAGCGGCCCGCGCGGTCGACGGCGGCCGGCAATTCTTCACCCGCGCCTTCGACTTCGGCTACACCCGCTCGCTCGAAGAGACCCTCCGCCTGTGGCCCAAGGACGTGCTGGTGGAAGACGCCGTGCGGGTCATCCGGCGCTTCCGGCCACAGGTCGTGGTCTCCGTGTTCCCCGGCGTGCCCCATCCCAACCATGGCCAGCACCAGGCCGCCGGAGTCACCGCCTACGCCGCCTTCCCCCTGGCGGGCGATGCCACGGCGCTGCCGCAGCTCGCGGCCGAGGGTTTCGCCCCCTGGACGCCCCAGGTGCTCTACCGCTCGACCTACTTCGATCCCAACGCCAGCACCATGACCCTCTCGACCGCCGGCGTCGATCCGCTGGCGGGGAAGTCGATCTTCCAGCTCGCGATGGCCAGCCGCAGCATGCACCGCTCGCAGGACATGGGGCAGATCCAGCGCCTCGGCGCCCAGCAGACGCGGGTGGCCTGGGTGCAAGGCGGACCGGGCAAGGACGCCAAGGCTCTCTTCGACGGCATCGACACCCGCCTCTCCTCTCTGGCCGAGACCGTGACCGACGCCGGCCGCCGGAAGACGGTCGAGGAGCTTTTGGACGCCGCGCAGGCGGCGGCCGAGCGGGCGCGGACCGCGCTCAACCCGGGTCACCTCGACGCGGCGGTGCCTCTCTTCCTCGACATCCTGAAAGCCCTCCGGGCGGCGCAGTCCGCGCTCAACCCGGACGACGCCGGAGACCGCCCGGCGCGCGAGCTGATCGGCGAGAAGATCGACGTCGCCGCCGCGGGCCTGGCGGCGGCCGCCGGCCTCGCCGTCGACGCCACTACGGAGCGCGAGGTGCTGATCGACGGCGAGACGTTCACCGTTCAGACCTCGCTCTGGAACAGCGGCTCGCGCGCTCTCTCGGGCGCCGCCGTCTCGCTGGTGACATCTCCCGAGTGGGGCACCGAGGCCGCCACCGGGGTTGCCGGGGCCGCCGTAGAGGCGAAGGAGCTCGCGGCCGGCGCCCTGGGAACCTGGGAGCTCAAGCCGCAGGTGCCGGCCCAGGCTCCCCCCACGGTCCCCTACTTTCTGCGCAAGCCGATGAACGGCAGCCTCTACGACTGGTCAGCGGCCCTGCCGGCCGAACGCGGCCTCCCCTTCGGCCCGCCACCGCTCACCGCCCGCTTCCAGTTCACCGTCGACGGCGTGCCGGTGACCCTGGACCGCGAGGTGGTCCACCTTCACCGCGACCAAGCCGCGGGCGAGGTGCGCCGGCCGCTGCGGGTGGTGCCGGAGGTGGAGGTGGAGGCCGCGAACGATCTCCTGGTGTGGCCCGTCCAGAGCGCTCAAACCCGGCATCTCAACGTCACGCTGACCTCCCACGCCAAGGGACCGGTCCACGGGCGCCTCGAGGCCACGGCCGAAGGCAGCGCATCCGCTCCCACCGTCGTCGCCCAGCCCTTCACCCTGAGCGCCGCCGGCGAGCCGCTGAACGTCGACCTGAGCCTGGAGCCGCCGAAGACCCTGGCGCCAGGCCAGTCCACGCTACGCATCACCGCGGTGCTGGACGACGGCCGGCGCTTCGACCTCGCCGTGCCGGTGGTCGACTACCCCCACATCCGCGCCACGCCGCGGCCAGTGCCGGCCCGGGTGGATCTCCGATTCGCCGATCTGCGCCTGCCGGCCGTGAAGACCGTGGGCTACGTGCGCGGTGCCTCGGACCGGGTTCCCGAGTTCCTGCACCAGGTCGGGGTGCCGCTCTCGATGATGGGTCCCGTGGATCTGGAGTCGACGAACCTGGGCCGCTACGACGCCATCGTCGTCGGCAGCCGCGCCTATGAGACCGATCCCTCGCTGGCGCGGGCCAATCGCCGGCTCCTGGACTATGTGAAGAACGGCGGGCTGGTGATCGTCCAGTACCAACAGTACCCGTTCATCGACGGGAAGTTCGCGCCGTTCCCGCTCGAAATCGCCCGCCCCCACGACCGGGTGACGGACGAGACGGCGGCGGTCCAGATCCTCGATCCGGCGAGCCCGGTCTTCAACGTGCCCAACAAGATCGGACCCGCGGACTGGGAGGGCTGGGTGCAGGAGCGCGGCCTTTACTTCGCCCACACCTGGGATCCGGCCTACACGCCCCTGCTGTCGATGAAGGACCCGGACACCTCGGACCTCAAGGGGAGCCTGCTGGTGGCGAAGCTGGGCAAGGGCACCTACGTCTACACCGCCCTCGCCTTCTTCCGCCAGCTCCCGGCCGGCGTGACCGGCGGCTACCGGCTGTTCGCCAACCTTCTGGGGCTCGGCCAGCCTCAAGCACCGGCAGGCAAGACGGCCAAGCCCGCCAAGGCGACCAAGGCATCGCCGAAAAACGGATAGACTCGTTCACCCATGAACCGACTCCATCTCCCACTCCTCGCCGTCATCCTGTTCGCTACGAGCTGTGGCGACGGCCGCCAGCCGTTGACGGTCTACTCTCCCCACGGCAGCGATCTCTTGGCGCTGATGGAGAAAGCCTACGAGGTCAAGCATCCGGAGATCGACGTCCGCTGGCTCGACATGGGCTCGCAAGAGGTCTACGACCGCATCCGCTCCGAGGCCGCCAATCCGCAGGCCGACGTCTGGTATGGCGGGCCGCAGACGATCTTCATCCGCGGCGCCGAGGACGGGCTGTTGGCGCCCTATCGGCCGGCTTGGGCGGACGCCATTCCGGCAGCCAGCCGCAACCCGCAGAACCTCTTCTTCGGCTCCTATCGCACGGCGCCCGTGCTGGTCTTCAACACCCAGTCGGTGAAACCGGAAGATGCCCCGAAAGATTGGGACGACCTCCTCGATCCGCGCTGGAAGGGCAAGATCCTGCTCCGCGATCCGCTGGCGAGCGGCACCATGCGCACCCTCTTCGGCACGATCCTCTCCCGCTCGGTCAAGGAGACGGGGAATCTCGACCGCGGCTGGGACTGGCTGCGCCGCTTCGACGGCCAGACCAAGGAGTACGTGCAGAACCCGGCCCTGCTGCTGGAGAAGCTCAACCGGCGGGAGGGGATGGTCACCGTCTGGGAGCTGACGGACATGCTCTGGCAGGCGAAGCGGGGCGCACCCCTGGGATACCGATTCGCGAAGAGCGGCACGCCGGTGATCGACGACTCGATCGGCATGGTGAAGAACGCGCCGCACGCGGCCCAGGCACGGCAGTTCATCGAATTCGTTGGCAGCGTCGAGGGACAGGAGCTGGCGGCCCGCGAAGCCTTCCGCCTGCCGGCCCGCACCGACCTGCCCCCCGAGCGCCTGCCGCAGTGGGCCAAAGACGTCTTGAAGGAGATGGTGCCGGCCGATGTCGACTGGCCCCTGATCGCCAAGAACGGCCAAGCCTGGATGGCCACCTGGGACCGCACCGTCCGAGGGCACGGCACGGCCAAGCCCAAGCCTTGAAGCCATGCGTTTCATCTCTCGCCTTCCTCCGCGTTTCATCGCGGGTTCTTCTTGCCTGCCACGATGCCGTTCGGGTCTTCGCCTTCCTCTGTGTTTCGTCGAGGGTCCCTTTTGCCTGCCGCGACCCTGTTCGGCTCCTCGCTTTCCTCCATGTTTCGTCGAAGGTCCTGACGTAGAGACGCCCCGCGGGGAACCCCGTGGGGCGTCTCCGAATCGGAGAGGATGGTCCGGTCTGCCACAACGCGACCGCGGAACGATGTCGGGACCTGAACGGTTTTCGCCACCCCTGAGACGCCCCACGGGGTTCCCCGCGGGGCGTCTCTACATTGGCTGGGAGCGTTGTGGCGCAGGAGCGGCGTCATGAGCGCCTTCCTCACCCTCGACCAGCTCGATAAGAGCTTCGGTGCGCAGACCGTCCTGCGCGGGCTGTCTCTGGAGGTGGCGAAGGGTGAGATCGTCGCCCTGCTCGGCCCCTCGGGCAGCGGCAAGACCACGGCCCTGCGCCTGATCGCCGGCTTCGAGGCGCCGGACCGCGGCCAGATCCGCGTCGAGGGCGTGGATGTCACCGTCCAGCCGCCCGAGCGCCGGCATTTCGGCATGGTCTTCCAGCACTACGCCCTCTTTCCCCACCTCACCATCGGCGAGAACGTGGCCTTCGGCCTCGCAGGCCGCGGCGACCGTGCGGACACCGCCCGCCGCGTGGCCGCGGCCCTGAACCTGGTGGAGCTTCCCGGCTACGAGGCGCGCAAGGTCGGGGAGATCTCGGGCGGCCAGCAGCAGCGGGTGGCGCTCGCCCGCGCCCTGGCTCCCGAGCCTCGCGTCCTGCTGCTCGATGAGCCCCTCTCGAACCTCGATCCCACCCTGCGCGAGCGCACCCGCCGCGAGCTCAAGCGGTCGATCCAGCGGGTAGGCATCACCACCGTCCTCGTCACCCACGAGCAGGAAGAGGCCTTCCATCTCGGCGACCGGGTGGCGGTGCTGCACGGCGGCGTCCTCCACCAGGTGGGCACGCCCGAAGACCTCTACGAGCAGCCGGCCACCCGCTTCGTCGCCACTTTCGTGGGCCGGGCGAGCGTGCTCCCCAGCGTGCTGGAAGGGGACGGCGCCGTCTGGGTGCCCGTTCCCGCGCCGGAAGGAATGGCGCCCGTCCGCTGGTCGGCGACGCGGTCCCCCGAGCTGGACGGTGCCGCGCCGGGCGAGGAGGTGGACCTCGTCGTGCGCCCCGAATCGCTGGCCTTCGCCGCGCAGAACGACCCACAAGCGCTCGCCGGCAAGGTGATCGAGCGGCGCTACGCCGGCCCGGTGACCTACTATCAGGTGGCCCTCGCTGCCGGCGGCGAGCTCGAGGTGCTCACCGCCTCCGGCGCCGCCGCCACCGGCGACACGGTGCGGGTGGCGCCCAACCGGGAAGGCCCCGCCCCCCGGCTGTTTCGCAGGGTGAGAGGTTTTACAGAACCTTGACGTTCCCCCAGGCGTAGACGAAGTACAAGGGAACGGCCGTGAAACGATCAACTACTTTAATCCCAGCCCTCTGCATCGTGGTCCTGCTCGCCTGGCTGGTGGGCTACCCGTTGCTGATGACGCTGCTCGAAGCGCTGGGGGGCCCAAGCCACTGGACCGGGCGGTGGTTCGGCGAGTTCTTCCACCGGCCGGACGAGTGGATGGCCCTCTGGCGGAGCCTGTGGATCTCCGCCGCGTCGGTGGTGCTGGCAGCCCTGGTGGGCATCCCCCTCGCCTTCCTCTTCGAGCGCACGGAGTTTCCCGGCCGGCGGGTGCTGGGCGCCATCGTGGCCCTGCCCGTGGCCCTGCCCCCGCTGGTGGGCGTCATCGCCTTCCTCTTCCTCTACGGCGAGAGCGGTTTCGCTTCGCGGGCGGTGCAAGCGGCGCTACAGCTCTCCGAGCCGCCGTGGCGGCTGGCCGGGCCGGGCGCCATCCTGCTGGTGCATGCCTACTCGATGTACGTCTACTTTTATCTCTTCACCCGCGCCGGCCTCGCGCGGCTGGACGCGGCCCTGCTGGAGGCGGCGGCCTCACTGGGCGCGAGCCGGTGGCGCACACTGATCCGGGTCACCCTGCCGCTGCTGCGGCCGGCCCTGGCAGGCGCCGCCCTCCTCACCTTCATGACGGCCCTCGCCTCCTTCTCGGCGCCCTACCTCTTCGGTGGCGGCTTCCGGGTGATGACGACGCAGATCGTCGCCTCCAAGCTCAACGGCGAGCTCGGCCTCGCCCAGGTCGAAACGGTGATGCTGGCCCTCCTCGCTCTCCTGGGGCTGAGGGCTATGCGGCGAGCGGATCGCGTGACCTCCGTGGGCACCGGCGTGCGGGGCATTGCACCGGCCCGTAAGCGGCTGCGCTCTCCCCTGGCGCGGGGCCTGGCGGGATTCTTCGGCTGGCTGCTGGCGGGCTTCCTGCTGCTTCCCCACGCCGTTCTCGCCCTCGTCTCCCTGGTGCCGCCCTTCACCTGGACGGCGGAGTTCATTCCGCCGGTCCTCAACTTTGGCAACTGGATCTCTCTCTTCTCCCAATCCGAGCATCTGCGGCCGATGGTCAACTCGCTGTGGATGGCGGTCGTCGCCACCGTGGCGGCGCTGGCCCTGGGCTTCGCCGCAGCGCGATTCGCCGCCGCCCGGAAGGGTGATCGTGTGGGCGGCCTGCTCCAATGGATGATCGCCATTCCGTGGGCCGTCCCCGGCACCGTGTTCGCGGTGGCCCTGGCGACGACGTTCAGCGCCAACCAGCCGTGGCTCGGCCGTTTCGTGCTCATCGGCACGCCGTGGATCCTGCCTCTGGCCTACCTGGTGCGCAACCTGCCGCTCACCGGCCGGGCGGCGCTCGCCGGCCTGCGCCAGCTCGACCCGTCGCTGGAAGAGGCCGCGGCCTCGCTCGGTGCCAGCCGCTGGCGCCGATTGTTCCGCGTGACCCTCCCCCTGCTGCGCCCGGCGCTCGCCGCCGGCGCCGGCCTCGCCTTCATCACCGCCCTGGGGGACTTCGTGGTCTCCATCGTCCTCTACACCTTTGATACCCGCCCCATCTCCATCGAGATCCTCTCCAGCCTGCGCTTGCAGAACCTGGGGATGGCGGCGGCTTACGGCGTCCTCCTCATGACCGCGAGCGCCGCGGCCTTCCTGCTCTGGGGGCAGGGAGAGGGGTCCTGAAAGAGAGTCATGGAGTCCAGCTCGCTCAAGCAGCTTTCAGTCCTCATGGCCACGGTCTTCGTGGACATGATCGGCTTTCTCATGGTGCTCCCTACCATTCCCTATTACGCCAAGGACCTGGGCGCCCGGCCGGTAGTGATCACGATGATCATCTCGTCGTTCTTCTTCGCCCAGCTCGTCACGGCGCCGCTCTGGGGCCGCTTCTCCGACCGCTACGGCCGGCGGCCGGCGCTGCTCGTGGGTCTCTCCTCCTCGGCGATCGCCTTCGCGCTCTTCGGCCTCGCCAACACCATCTGGCTGCTCTTCCTCTTCCGCCTGGTGCAGGGAGCGGGAGGTGGCACGACCGGGGTGGTGCAGGCCTACGTCAGCGATGCGGTGCCGCCGGAGGAACGGGCCAAGGCGTTGGGATGGATCAGCGCCGCCACCAATGCCGGCGTCATGATCGGCGGCGGCATCGGCTCGCTCGCCGCCCATCTCGGCCACTGGGGACCGGGCTTCGTGGCCGCCGGCCTCTGCACCCTCAACGTGATCTCGGCCTGGCTCTGGCTGCCCGAATCGACCCGAAAGGAGCCCGTGACCGAGAACGCGGAGAACGCGCCCAAGCCGGTCCGCCGCCCCCTGGCGCAATCGGTGATCGCCGTGCTGCGGCACCCGTGGGCTCCGGCGAGCTCGCTGATCTGGATCTACACCATCGGCATGATGGCCTTCATGGCGATGAACGGCGTCCTGGCGCTCTTTCTGCGGGCTGAGTACGGCGTCACCGTGACGACGATCGGCTACTTCTTCATGTATATCGGCGCGATCGGTTTCGTCATGCGCGCGCTGCTGCTCGGCCCCCTGGTGCGGCGCTTCGGCGAGGTGGGAGTGACGCGGCTGGGCGCCCTCTTCCTGGTGCTGGGGCTCGCGGGCATCCCGGTGCCGGCCATGCTGGGGCTGGCACCCGGCGTGCGCCTCGGCCTGTTTGCCCTCGTGGCCCTCCTGGTGCCGGTGGGAACGGCCCTCCTGTTCCCCGCCACCACGGCGCTCCTCTCGCACAATACCTCGCGGGCCGAGATGGGGCAGATGATGGGCGTCCAGCAGTCCTTCGGGTCCGTGGCCCGGCTGATCGGCCCCGTCTGTGCCGGCGCGATCTACGAGATCAACCCGCGCTATCCGTTCTGGGCCGCCTCGGCGCTGATGCTCGGCACGAGCTTTCTGACCACGAGGCAGAAGAGGACGGCGTCCGAGAAGAAACGCCCGGTCGACGCGCCGGCGGCCTAGTCCGGACCCGAAGTGCATTGGGGCAGCCGGCGGCGTTGGTAGCCCTGGTGATCGCCGTCGAGCTCCCTCGGCTCGCTCGATCCGGCTTACCGCTCTTGAAAATCGATTCGCCGGTAGCGGCGAGCCATTCGCCGGTAGCGGCGGGACGTTGACCGCTGGCGGCGAGCCGATTTTTGAGACCGGCGGGTCGTTGGCCGGTAGCGGCGAGCCGGCTCGATCCTCCGGCCGCTGCATTTTTGGAGACCCGCGGATGTCGGCAGCCCGGGACTGCTCTCCCGCCGGTTGCGGCTGATGGCTCGGCTGCGGCCCGACTTACCCACTAAGCCTACGGAATTTGTCTCGTCATCGTTATGGAAACCGTCCGGAAACGGGTTGTTGGAGATTTTTCCTTGTGGGTTGACTTCTTTCGTCACCTTCGGTGTATGATCCCGCTCCCGTAGTCAGCGTCGGCGAGGAGATCTCGGCGGCCGGGGCGAAGCAGGCTCTTTGAAAACTTGAACCGCCGGGGGGCCGGGAGTCCAACCGCCCCTCCGGCCCTTGGGTCCGCTCGGTCGAGATGGGGACGATCGAGCGGATCTGCACGTACCCGTGGCCTGACGGAGCAGGCCACGGGTACGTGCGTATGTGTTGAGAGGATGTTCAGATTGCTCGGCCGCGACGTCCATCCCCGCCCGGGCATAAATGCCGGGGCTAGGAATGGCGCCCCCTGAAGGGGACTTCAGAACGGTCCGCCGGCCCGGTTCTACTTTGCCGAGATCCTCCATCCCTGACCTCTCCGCTATCATGCCGTCATGGTCAAGCGATTTACGATCCGCGGAGTATCAGATGAGATCGGGCAAAGGCTGGAAGGCTTAGGCCGAGCTCGAGGCCAGAGCGTCAATTCAGTCGTCCTCGAAATCTTGGAGGACGCGGTCGGGGTCAACGAGCGTCGCAAACGGCTGGCTCGCTACATGACCTGGACTCCCGCCGATCTGGTGGAATTCAACGACGCGCTTGCCGCTCAGCGGACAATCTGATGACTCCCTACGCCAGCCGGTCCGCCGGCCCAACGGGCCGGGAGATCCCAGCCCAGGGCTGAGGCCGAAGGCCGATGCCCTGGGAAAAAGGCCACCCATCCTTGCGGCCTGAAGGGCCGCGAGAGCTCTTCTCGCACAGGCCGCGGCGCCGAGCCACGTCGTCGGCCACCTCAAGAGGAGCTCGAATGACTGGCCTCCCAACCGCCCTCATGCACCTGGCCAACGCTCTCGCGGCCCTTCAGGCCGCACCGCGTTATCAATCTCTGCACCCAGGGCATCGGCCTACGGCCTCAGCCCTGGGCTCCGTTCTCCCGGCCCGTTGGGCCGGACGCCGTGGCCAGTAACTCGCGCCCAATCTCACAGCACTTCGTAAACATAAAAATGCTTCGCTTCCTTCGGTTTCCGGAGAACCTTAACTAGATTGAGGCTGTAGCCCATCTTTCCCGGTTCCGCGATAAGAGCATCTATCTTGCCACCTTTCATTGTTCGTAGGCGCGCAAGATTCTTTCGATTCTGGTATCGCCGTGAACTTTCCACGCGCGGCCTTGGTGTTTGAATCTTCCGAAGACCTTGCGATTACCTCCGCTCTCAAGCCCGTCAAGGCGCTCCTGCGAACCAGCCTTGGGGAGGACTTCCGCTTCTACCCAAGCCGCAAACGAATCATGGATCACCGGTCTCTCCCTGCCGCAATAGCTGAGCGATAGTTTCAGCCGTCCGCTCGAACGAGTCTTTCGGCGTCTCCGGTTCGGGTTTTGTGGCTGAAGAGATCCAAGAGCGGGCTCGCTGCAGCCTTTCGCTGGATGTAAAGAATCCGTTCCTGAGGAGACATCTGCGCCATTTCGTCACTCAACTGATCCCGCAGCCTCCTCATCAACTGGACTGAGTCAAATTCCTTGACCTTCTGATTCATCTTGTGGTACCTCCTGAGGACTCCGAATCTCCAGGAGAGCGTAACCCTCACGGAGATTGACGGAATTATATTGTGGATTCGGTCGAGGTTCACTATATGTTTGAAGTCACTAGTGTCCGGTCTAATTGCTGTCTGCTGAACGTAAAACCGGCATTGACTATAGTTTCGGGCGACTCAGGGGTGTCCACGATTTGAACTCCGAGGGGCCAATTGGCGATGCTTTAGCGATTTCTCGGCAGCAGCGAGAACGCGGTGAAGACGCAAATCTGGTGCGCCGTGGCCACTTACGTGTTGATCGCTATTGTCAATAAATAGCTTCAACTCAATGCCTCGCTGTACACATGTCTACAGATCTTGTCGGTCTCGATCTTCGAGAAAACCGAGATTTCATGCGCCTTACAGCCCGATAGGCCCCAACGAGAAATAGCAGCCCCCGGTAACCAATTGATTCTATTCGACTTCTAACCGGACACTAGTGGTTTGAAGTTCCAACTCACCAGGACGTCCACGCGAGCAACGGTCGCAACGGCAATGCGCTGAGCGTCTCGGTCCGCCGGCCCAACGGGCCGGGAGATCCCAGCCCAGGGCCGAGGTCGGAGGCCGACGCCCTGTGGCTGAAAAAGTGTGATTGCAAAATCGCCGGCTGGAGATTGACCCTGAGCATAAGCGACGGGCGCACCCCTGTAGCGAGCGGCAGTCAACTTCACGGCAGGAACTTCTCTGGCTTCAAAGTAAGCGCGAATGACCGCAATTTCATGGCGTTGAGCGTCGTCGTCTTCGACGAACAAACGTGGATGTATCTTCAACTCCGCACCAATTATTGGCTCGGTTGCCTTCTCAGCGTACTGTATCAACCCATCGGTGAAGCTATCCGATTGGCAAGTGTTCGCAAACACCACATCCCTTAGAGTTCCCTTGAAAGTGCCCTCGCTGTTGAAGATACGAATCTCCGGGCTCGCGGAATAGTCAATAGCTTCGCCCTGAGTGAATACGAGTTCACAATTCAGAATCCGAAACGCCCACATCGCGAACGATAGTTCCTTGCCAACAAGAGCTGTCCAGTCAGCCTCAATGGCTTCGTCGAACGAGTAGATATCAATGCCAAGCGACTCAGCCTTGACGCCTGCTGCACGAGAGAAGCCTTTGGCAGACACAAGAATCAGCTTAGATGTGATCAACGAGTTGTGCTTCATCGCCATCTGCTCAACCCATTCAACGGATGCCTTCCGTTGGTGCTCTCTGCACTCCACGCAAACGATAACCTCATGTTCCCCAACTTTTGATCGAATCACTACGTCTACTTCCCTGTTGATACCCGCAGACCGATCCAGAAGTAGCGCTGACTCCTGAACCAACGCATTGGGCGTCAGCTGCCGTTGAATATGGAAGACAACGCGCTGCAGGGGTGTGGATCGTACCGGCATGATGAGGTTGCCTATCGTCTGTTCCTTCGCCTTCGCCTACCCCTGCCGCATAAAATGCCATCGTAAATCCCCCTCCAGCCGCTGATAGACCTCCGGCTGGATCTGGGGTGCGAAGCGGTGGAGGAGGGAGCTGATCGATTCTCCCCGGGCGGCGGCTTCGATGGCGTCGGCGGCGCCGCTTCCGGCTTTGCTGATGTAGGTCTGCCAGATGGCTTGGCGGACGGAGATGGAGCCCAGGGAGATGTTGGGCATGCGGGAGACGCCCTTCTTCAGGACGGCGATCTTTTCCTTGAGGCTCCGCTCGTCGTCCATCGGCTCGCGCTGCCAGGGGGTGTAGGGCTTCGGCACCAGCACGTTGGTGCCGAGGTGGATGTTGCCGATCATCCCCTTCTTCGGCAGCTCGTCGAGCATCACGGCGCGGGCGCGGGCGGCGAGGTCCAGGATGCCCTGGATGTCCTCCATGGTCTCGCCCGGCAGGCCGATCAGGAAGTAGAGCTTGAGCTGGGTGAAGCCGTGGCGGAAGATGAGGCGAATCTTCTCCAGCAGGAACTCGTTCTTGATCGGCTTGCCCATCTTCACCCGCAGCTCGTCCGTGCCGGTTTCGGGCGCGAGGGTGATGGAGCGGTCGCCCGAGGCGTGGAGGGCTTCGAGCACGCCCTCGGTGACCGCCGGGATGCGGATCGACGAGACCGAGGTGCGGAAGCCGAGCTTGTTGGCCTCGCGGAGAATGGGTTCGATGTCCGGATGGTCGCCGACGGCCGTGGCCACGAAGCCGAGCTGGTTGGTGATGGGCTTGGCCCGCTCCAGCGCGGCGAGGATCTCGTCCGTCGGGTGCCAGCGGAAGCGCCCCATGCCGAAGGTCGCCCAGCAGTAGCGGCACTTCTCGGGGCAGCCGCGGGACATCTCGATGAGGAACTTCTCGGAGAACTCGGTGCGCGGCGTGACGATGCAGGTGGTCGGCAGGTTTCCCGTCTGCTTCATCTGCTCTTCGGTGAGCTCCAGCTTGTTGAGCTTGGGCAGCTCGTCCCCCTCGTCCTCCGGATGATGGAAGGCGGGAACGTAGAAGCCGTCCAGAGCGGCCAGACGCTCGATCACCGCCTCCCGCCCTTCCTCGCCTTCCAGGGCGTCGAGAAGGTGAGGGAGGACGTTCTCGGCGGCGCCGAGGGTGAAGACGTCGACGAACTCCGACATCGGCAGCGGATTGATCGCGGCGCAAGAGCCGCCGAGGACGATCACCGGGTCCCACGGGCCGCGGTCGCGCCGGCGCAAGGGGATGCGGGCGCGGTCGAGCATCTGGAGGAGGTTGACGTAGTCCTCTTCGAAGGAGACGGAGAAGGCGATGCAGCCGAAGTCGTTCATCGATCGCCGGGTCTCGAGTGAGACCGGCATGCCGATGCCGTCCGTGAAGAGGCGCTCGCACGACCAGTCCGGCCGTTGGTGAACCAGCTCGTAGACGCGCTGGAACCCCAGGCTCGACATGCCGATGTGGTAGCTGTTGGCATACGCCAGAGCCAGCCGGTACCGCCCATGGGGCGAGAACCGCTCCACCGGACGTTCGTCGGCAAGAAAAGGGGACCAGTCGTGGGTGGGCTTCTTCATGGCTTCTTCAAGTATGCCTCAGGTATGTCTCAATAGGGCGGGGCAGACCGCGTGCTCCGGGTCCCACCACAGGATCTTCAAAATGCGGCCGGCGCGGATTCCCCAGATTCGTTCCGGGCCGGAGAGCCGTAGCGAGACCAATTCGTCGACATCTCCCTGGCCGATCTCTTCCAACCGATCCTGCGCGGCCTTGCAGAGCCGGTCCACGGAGACCGCGTGGTTTCTGTGACTCGCGACGACGAGAATCTCATTCCAGGTCATAGATTCGAAGTCGCCGATCTTCCTGCGGACCTCTCCCAGCTTCTCGGTGTCGATCCGGTGCCAGCCGAAGGGGTCCACTGTCTCCAGGGTCGAGATGTGCCACGCGGGACTCTCTCGCATGGGATCTTCCCCAGCGGTGATCCTGGGCTCCTTGGAGGACTTTACGGCCTTCCCTGCGACCGGCTGCTTGAGACTGGAGGGAGAGCTTCTCTGTCGCGGCTGCTTCGGCATGAACGGGGGGCCTACGTCAGGCTCCCGTAATATTCTGCCATCGCGGCATGGGAGATCTCCGTCGAGCCTCTTTCGCCGGGCGCAAGGCCGCGGCGGGCGTCGAGCCAGGGATCTTCCCGGTGCGTCAGGTCGCTGAGCCACTGGGAAGCCTTGTCTCCGTAGTAGCCAAGCACGGAGTCGATCGTCTCGCGATGGACTGCCGACAAGGCCTCGGGGTTTCCTCGCGGCCATGAACCGACCTTGAACTGCCCTTTGTGCTCACGGTAGAGATCGGGAACCACGGGACCATTGGCCCAGGCTTCGACCCGTTCGGCAAACAGAGGCTCCTCATCCCAGACGAGCGACCAGGCTTGAGAGTAATAGACGAGCTTCTGGAGCTTCATAGCGGTCATTTCACCCTGCTTTTGCAGGATGTAGGCCGCTACGTTATGTACAGTCGTCATCAGTGAAATCCTCGCCCTTATTCTACACCCGGAAGGCGCGAGAAATTCCCTACTCCCCAGGCGAAGTCCCGTCCGAGATCCGCCCCACGGCCTTCACGGTCACGTGCACCTCCTTCTCCACCCGCAAGATGAAGACGCTCGGATCGGCGAGCCCCCAATCCCGATAGGAGAGGATGAGCATGCCGGTGCCGGTCACCGTCTTGCCGTCGGAGGTCATGACGGTCGCCGGCAGGGCGAGGGGCCGGCGGGTGCCGTGCATCTCCAGGGTGCCGTGAAGCTCGATCTCGCTCTGGCCCACAGGGTTGAGCTTGCCGCTCAGCCGCTCGATCTCGAAGATCATCTCGGGATAGCGCTGGCTCTCGAGGATCTTCTCGTGCATCTTGCGGTCTCGACGGTCGTTGCCGGTCTTGGCGCTGATGGCGTCGATGACGATGCGGCCGCTGGCGGTGCCGGTTTCGGGATCGATATGAATCGATCCTTCCTTGACGCGTATCGTGCCGTCGACCGTGTGGAGGGTGGCGCCGAAGGTGAACTCGA
The DNA here is from genome assembly GCA_035996875.1 of Thermoanaerobaculia bacterium. Taxonomy (GTDB): domain Bacteria; phylum Acidobacteriota; class Thermoanaerobaculia; order Multivoradales; family UBA5704; genus DATARR01. The sequence goes on along the minus strand of DASYJD010000013.1, from coordinate 61,103 downwards.
TGGTGGTGGCTGCGGCGTCGAGCTCGAAAGTCACCGGCTCGGCGGGGAGGATCGAAACGAAGGCCAACATGGACACGAGGGCGAGAGCGATCCTGCGGCAGAGCATTGCGAGTTCTCCTTGTTTAAGCTGCAACCAGTCTCCAGGCCAGCCGAAGGGCTCCGTCGAACCCAAAATCTCGGGGCGGCAAGGTGCGGGCGTGGATGCCCAGAAGGCGGGCGAAGAGAGCGGGCTCGGCGGCGAGGGCGCGAAGGGCGCGGCGGCGCAGCCGGGGACGCCGCTCCAGGGCAAGCACCATCGACGTCATGAAGTTGGGCAGACGGTTGATGCGCCGGTGGGCGGCGGCGTAGCGGGAGAGATCGCCCGCCGCGAGGGCCTCGACCAGGGCCGCCGACTCGTGGAGAGTGACGGCCAAGCCTTCGCCGGTGATGGCGTCGAGATACCCGGCGGCATCGCCCACCAGGGCCACGCGACCCTTAGATACCGCGCTCGCCTGCTGCCGGAGGGGGCCGGTGCCGCGGTCGCGGGAGGCGATTGGGGCGTTCCCTACCTTCTCCCTCAGGGTTGGAAAGCTCTCCAGGAGATTGTCGAAGCCGGCCTTCCGCCTGCTCCAGAGGATGGCGATCCCCACTTCGTCGCCGCCCACCGGGGTTACATAGGCCTCACATTCCGGCCCCCAGTGGACCTCGACGCAGTCGCTCCAGGGAGCCACGGCGAAATGCCGGCGGACGCCGAAGCGTCGCAGCGCGCTCAACCTCCCGTCGAGCCCAGCCCAACGCCTCACCTGGGAGCGCAGGCCGTCCGCTCCCACGATCCAGCGGGCGGCGAGGGCCCCCTGGTCTGTCCGGATGCCTTCGGCGTCAAGCCCCTCGGCCTTCACGCCCCAGCGGAGATCGACGCCGACTTCCTGCGCCCGGCGGACGAGGGCGGCGTGGAGCTCGGTGCGGCGTACGCCGAGGCCGCCGGAGCCGGGAAAGTGCCCCTCGGCCTGGAGGTCGCCGTCGACATAGCGGATGCCGCGGAAGGGGAAGCCCCGCGGCTCGACGCCGATCTCCCGCAGGCGCGCTACGGCGTCGGGCATCAAGCCCTCGCCGCAGGCCTTGTCGATAGGCGGCCGGGCGCGGTCGATCACGGTGATGTTGAGTCCGGCGAGGCGCGCGCGGATGGCGGTCGCCAGCCCCGCGGGGCCGCCACCGACCACCAAAAGATCCGTCAACAGATCGGTCACGCCAGGGCTCCCATCAGCAGGGAGGCCGCGGGCTCCAGGAGGGCGAGCTCGCCAGCAAGGTAGAGGCGCAGGGTCTCCCCCCGGCGCAGCTTGCCCGACGAGGTGCGGGGCAGGGCACCGGGCGTCAGTACTTCGAGGCGGTCCACGGCGAGTCCGGTCGCGCCGAGGACGGCTTCGCGGCAGGCGTCGGGCAGGGCCGCGAGCTCCTCCGGCGTCGCCTCCCGGGTGGCTTCGACGAAGAGGGCCAGCACCTCGCCGGGAGCGTCCTCCGGCAGCCAGCTCACGGCGACGACGCTCCCGGCGCGCAGCCCCGACACCTCGTCCACCGCCCGCTCGATCTCCTCGGGTGCGTGGTTGCGGCCGCGCAGGATGACGGCATCCTTGGCGCGGCCTGCCAGATAGAGCTCCCCGTCGTGCAGGAATCCCAGGTCGCCCGTGTCCAGCCAGCCATCCCGCAGGGCGCGCTCCGTACCTTCCGGATCACCGAGGTAGCCTTCCATTAGGGATGGGCCTTGAATCCAGACGCGGCCTACGGCCCCGGCGGGCAGATCGTGCCCTCCTGAGTCCACGATCCGCAGGCGGAACCCGGGGACCGGCCGGCCCACCGAGACGATCTCCCTCCCTTCGGCCGAAGCCCGAGCCCGACCCTCGCGGGCCAGCTCTTCGCGGTCGAAGCGAGTGACTTGAAACGGCTGGCCGAGGTCCGAGAAGGTGACGGCGAGAGCCGCTTCCGACAATCCATAGACGGGTGTCATGGCCTCGGGCCGAAAACCCCAGCTGGCGAAACGGTTGCAGAACGCCCGTAATACCGCAGGCGAGATCGACTCGGCGCCGTTGAGGGCCGTCTGCCAGCCGGAGAGGTCCACTCCCTCCATTTCGGCGTCCGAGATCCGGGTCAGGCAGAGGCTATAGGCAAAGTTGGGGGCCGGCGAGATCGTGGCACGGTAACGCGAGAGGGTCCGCAGCCAGAGGGCCGGGCGGGCGACGAACAGCTCCGGGGCGAAGAGCGTCAGGCCCGCATCCCGCGCCAGGGCCGGGAAGACGCAGCCGATCAATCCCATGTCGTGGTAGAGCGGCAGCCAGGAGACGCAGCTCTGGCGCAGCTCCGTCGTGTCGGGCCAGAAGCTGGCGAGGATCTCCGCCTGGGCCGCGACGGCACGGTGACTGAGCGCCACGGGTTTGGGATCGACCGTCGTGCCGGAGGAGAACTGGATCAGGGCGAGATCCGCAGGGAAGGCTTGGACCGGCCGCGCCGTTCCCAAGGGGAGGTCCGTCAGCGCCCGGCAGCCCAGCGCCGGTTCAACGGCCCCGCCGAGTTTCCGGCAGACGCGGGATTCGGCCAGGACGAGCCGGGCGCCGGAGCGCTCCAACATCCTCGCCGTGCGGCGTAGATACTCCTCGGTGCGGCCCAGGCGCGCCGGCGGGTAGAGGGGCACCGGCACGGCGCCGGCCAGCAGGGCGCCGAAGAAGGCGGTAAAAAAGTCGATGCCGGTGGGGAAGACCAGGGCCACGCGGTCGCCGCGCTCGACACCCAGCGCCTGCAGGCCGCCGCACGCGGCGAGAGCCCGCGCGCGGACCTCGGCCCAGCCGAACCAGGTGGCCTTCTCGGCCCGGTCGATGAAGCGCAGCCCTCCTTCCGGGCGGCGGCCGGCCTGCTCCAGCCAGTCGAGGATGCCTTCGGATGTTTCAGGCATGTCAGGCGTCTCAGGCATCGAGCTTTCCCCGCACGACGGCGACCAGGTCGCCCACAGTCTCAATTCCCGCCTCGTCTCCCTCGTCGAGGAGGACACGAAAGCGGTTTTCTACCTCGGCCGCCAGGGTGAGGAGACGGATGGAATCGAGCCGCAGGTCCTCGATCAGGCGCAGCTCCGGCGTGACGATCCCCTCCCACCCGAGATGCACTCGGGCCACCTCGCCGATCCCGGCCAGAATCACCTCATCGCTCATTACCCTCCTCCCCCTGGGATCAATCGCGACCGGTCCGCGAAAGCGGCCTCGTAACCGGAGACCTGGGAGAGCCCCGCTTCCTCAGCTCGAATCCGCACTCGGAGAAGCAAGGCGTCTGCCAGGCTGAAGACGAACGCCGTGAGCCAGGCGGTGTGAATCATCGGCAGCGAGAAGATCTCCAGAATCACGGCGAGGTAGTTGGGGTGGCGCAGGAAACGATAAGGGCCGCCGGTGACCGGAGGCACGCCCGGCAGGACGACGATGCGGGTGGTCCAGCGGCCATCGAGTGTCGAGATCACCCACCACCGCAGCGCCGCGGCGACTACTAGAAGGAAGAACATCGCCCCGGCGAGGAGGGGCACAAACGGCCGTCGAAGAAACCAGACCTCCAAAGGGCACGAGACGATGAGCGCGGTGTGGAGCGCCACCATCCACGGGTAGTGCCCGGGCGCCACCTCGACACCGCCCCGCGCCAGGAGGTGCCGGCGGTTGCGGGACGCGATCCGCAGCTCGAAGAGGCGGCCCACGGCGACCAGCGCCACCAGCAGGGTGTAGAGAATGCGGGTGTCGCTCACCACTGGAGCAGCACCAGCTCGGAGCAGAAGCCCGGGCCCATGGCGAGCAGGACACCGTAGCTGCCCGGCGGCGGGCGGTGGTTCTCCAGGGTCTCGGCCAGCACCATCAGCACCGAGGTCGAGGAGAGGTTTCCCACTTCCTGGAGGCTGCGCCAAGTCACGTCCAGCGCTCCGGGCGGGAGGTCCAGCGACTCCTGCATGGCTTCCAGCACCTTGGGGCCTCCGGGGTGGCAGACCCAGGATCCGATGTCGGAAACAGTGAGGCCGTGCTCGGCCAGGAACGAGTCGACGTCCGGGCGCAGCCGGTCCCGTGCCACCAGGGGGACGTCCGCCGAGAGGACGATTTTGAACCCCGTCTCGGAGATGTCCCAGCCCATCACCCGCTCGGTATCTGGATAGAAGACCGATCGGCTGTCCACGATCCGCGGCCCGCTCGATGGCTCGGTCGACGGTCGGTCCGCGCCGGTGACCACCGCCGCCGCCGCGCCATCGCCGAAGAGGCCCGAGGCGATGAGGTTGGGAATGGAGAGATCCTCCGGCTGCAGGGTAAGGGAGCAAAGCTCGACGGAGAGGAGCACGGCGACCTGATCCGGGAAGGCGCGGACGTAGTCGGCCGCCCGGGCGATGCCGGCGGCGCCGGCGACGCAGCCGAGGCCGAAGATGGGCATCCGCTTGACCCGGGACCGCAGCCCCAGAATGTTCATCAGGCGGGCGTCGATCGAGGGGGTGGCGACGCCGGTGACGGTGACGAAGATCAGGGCGTCCACGTCAGCGGTGGAGAGCCCGGCCTTGGCCAGGCCGTCCAGCACCGCCCGGGCCCCGACCTCCTGAGCTACCCGGATCCAGGCGTCGTTCGCCTTCCCCCAGGTGGTCAGGGAGTCGTACTCATCGATCGGCAGGGCCAAGTGGCGTCCGCCAACCAGGACGTTCTTGTGCAGGCGCTCCAGGCGGTCGAGATTGAAGTAGCGGTCCGACCAACGCTGCCGAAGAGCCGCGAGAAGCGTCTCCTGGTCGTAGTAGTGAGGTGGGAGCGCCCTCCCGACGGCGGCTATTCTCAAGTTCAAAAAGACTCTAAGCTCAATCCGCAAGGAATCTAGCACAATGCTTGCCAGCGTCCGGGGAGGTGAGTCCCCGGGGACCCGAGCGAGGTTCAGGACTGGAGGCCCGACGCAGCCGCGGCGCCACCGAGGATAAGGCCGCAGAAGGTGTAGAGCACGAGCCAGGAGAAGGCCATTGCCCACCAGGGGCCATGAGGCAGGCCGGCCATTCCCACCACGGTCACCACCAGCAGAGGGCCGCGGAAGACCCAGGCGATCCAGCCGGTGAGCAGGCCGTTGAGCCAACGCGTTCCGCCCCGTCCTTGAATGAGGAGGTAGAGGGCCGAGAGGGCCACGGCCTCCAGCACCCAGGTGGCGAGCAGGACCCAGCCCGGCAGTAACCGCGTCACTCCGGAGGGAGAGAGCGCGGAAGGGTCGGGAGCCCGGCCGACCGCTTCGAGGACAAATCGGTCGAGAGCCATGGCAAGAAGGAGAAGCGGCACGGAGAAGGCGAGAAAGCGTTTCAAGGTTCGCCGATCATAGCGCAAGCCATTCATCGGACGGACCGCCCTGAACCGCGGCACGGGGAAGGACCGTATATCCTCTTGAACGCATGAACGTCCCTGAAGTCACCCTGAAATCGCTCGACACCTTGTGGTTCCAGGTGGGCGGCACGGTCTGCAACCTGGCCTGCACCCACTGCTTCGTCTCCTGCTCGCCCACCAATCACACGCACGAGTTTCTGAGCCTGGCCGAGGTGCAGCGGTATCTGGCTGAGGCGTCGCGGCTCGGCGTGCGCGAGTACTACTTCACCGGCGGCGAGCCGTTCCTCAACCCCGAGATGGAGGCCATCCTGGAAGCGACGCTCGCCGTGGGTCCTGCCACGGTGCTGACCAACGGCCTGCTGCTCGACCCAGCCCGTTGCGCCCGCCTCAAGACGTTCGCCGATGCCACCGAGTACTCGCTCGATCTCCGGGTCTCCATGGACGGCTACGACGCCGAGAGCAACGATCCCGTCCGCGGCGCCGGAACCTTCGAGCGCATCCTGGCCGGCGTGCGCAACCTGCACGATGCCGGCCTGAACCCCGTGATCACGGTGACGGAGGTCTGCCGGGAGGCCACGACCGACGCAGGCAAGGAGAGGTTCTTCGCGCTGCTGCGGTCGATGGGAATCGAGCGGCCGCGGCTCAAGGTGCTGCCCGTCTTCCAGATCGGCGCCGAGGCCGAGCGCGCCGGCTCCTACGAGAGCTGGCAGCGACTGAAGGAGGGCGACGCGCCCGAGGGAGGCTGGGACCACCTCCAGTGCAGCGGGTGCCGGATGGTCACCGACCAGGGCGTCTGGGTCTGCCCTATCCTGGTCAACGAGCCCACGGCGAAGATGGGCGAGACTCTCGCCGACACGCTGGGCGCCTTCCCGCTGGAGCACCCGGCTTGCTGGACGTGTCACGTCTACGGCGTGAGCTGCCGGACCTGAGAGAGCCAGATGCCGGAAAAGCTGACCGTCCATCGGGGCTTGGCAACCTGGGGAGAGAGGCTGGTTCCCCTCGCCACGTTCCGCCAAGCGGCGGCGGAGGCCGGCTTGACGCAGACTCCCGAGGAGCGCGAGGCGGCCTTGCGGACCTACGGGACGCCGGTTTTCGACCCTACCCCGGTCGAGGGGCCGTACTCCCGCATCGCCGTCTTCGGCGGCGTCTACAGCAATCACCTGGCGCTAACGGAGGTGCTGGCAGAGGCGGCGAGGCGGGGTGCCGAGGCCGTCTACTGCCTCGGCGATCTAGGTGCCTTTGGCCCCAATCCAGAAAAGGTGTGGCCGCTCCTCGTCCGCGGGGAGGTGCTCGCCATTCAAGGCAACTACGAGGAGTCCCTCGCCTCGGGCCGCGAGGACTGCAACTGCGGCTACACCGACCCGCGGGACAACCACTTCGCCGAGATCTCCTACCGCTACACCGCACGGAACAGCTCGCCGGAGTATAAAGCCTGGATGGGGACGCTCCCCCGCCGGCGACGGGTGCGGTTGGGGAACCGGGAGCTGCTGCTGGTTCACGGTTCGCCGCGGCGGATCAACGAGTTCCTCTTCCAAAGCACCTCGCCGGTGCCGTTCCTGGAAGTCTTACTGGATCAGAACCGCTGCGATGGCATCCTCTGCACACATACCGGGCTGCAGTGGCACCGGCGCCTCCCCTCCGGCCGGGACCTGATCAACGTCGGCGTGATTGGCCGGCCCGCCAACGACGGCAACACCAACGTCTGGTTCGCGATGCTGGAGGCCCGCGAGGAAGGCTTGGGCGTCGAGCTTTTGCCCTTGCGCTACGATCATCAGGGGTTGGCCGCCGAGATGCGCGGAGAAAGCCTACCCGAAGAGTTCGTCGAGACCGTCCTCACCGGTTGGTGGACCACCTGCCTGGAGATCCTGCCCGCCCGCGAGCGCGCGGCTTCCCGCTTTTGAGACAAGGAATGAGGAGAGACGACATGAGTGACTCCAAGCCCCATATCGCCATCCTGGGAGCCGGCCCCACCGGCCTCGAAGCCGCCCTCGCCGCCGCCGAAGCGGGATATCCGTTCACGGTCTACGAGGCGGCGCCCGGTGTCGCCGGCAACGTCCGCGCCTGGGGGCACGTCCGCCTTTTCACCCCCTGGGAGATGAACGTATCCGCCCGCATGCGCAGCCATCTTGCCGCGGCGGGCATCGAGACGCCGGACGGCGCCGAGTGCCCCACCGGACGCGAGCTCGCTGAGCGGCTGTTGGAGCCCCTCGCAGGGCTGCCGGAGGTCGCCCCCCGACTGCGGCTTGGCACCCGCGTGCTCGGGATCGGCCGCGAGGGACTGCTCAAACACGAGGAGATCGCGACGGCCGAGCGCGGCCGACGGCCCTTCCGCCTGCTTCTCTCGGATGACTCCGGTCGGGAATGGACGGAGACGGCGGACCTGGTGATCGACGCGACCGGCTCGTGGGGACATCCCAACACCCTGGGCGACGCCGGCATCCCCGCCCCCGGCGAGCGCAGCTTCGAGGGCGAAATCCGGCGCAATATCCCCGACTTTGAGCGGGAAGCGGCCGACTGGGCCGGCAAGAGCATTCTCCTCGCCGGTGCCGGTCACTCGGCGCAGACCGCCGCCCGCGATCTCGCCCGGTTGGCGCAGGAGGCGCCGGGCACCGAGGTGATCTGGCTGCTGCGCAATCCCAAGCCGAGCTGGGGCACTCATCCGGGCGATCCGCTTCCGGAGCGGGCGGGCCTCGCCGCCGAGGCTGCCGCGCTGGCGGCAGGGACCTCGCCGGCCTTCGAGGTCCGGCGCGGCGCGGCGGTCGAGGAGGTCTCGAAGCCGAATGGCCGGTTCCACGTCGTTCTAAGGAACGACTCGGGCCCCGAATCCATCGAGGTGGACCGCATCCTCTCTCTCACCGGCGCGGTGGGCGACCACGGGCTCTACCGCCAGCTTCAGGTCCACGAGTGCTACGCCACCTGCGGACCCATCAAGCTCTCCGGAGCCCTCCTGGGGGCGGGCAGCTCGGACTGCCTGACCCAGACCACCCACGGAGCCGACACCCTCACCAACCCCGAGCCCGGCTTCTTCATCCTCGGCAGCAAGTCCTACGGCAGGAACAACACCTTCCTGATGCGGATCGGGTGGGAACAGGTGGGGGAGGTGTTCGGATTGCTGGACAGTCGGCGGTAGGGGGTAGACTCACCCCCGCCATGAAGTACTTCGGTCAACCCGACTTCCAGCATGGGGAGGTGCCTGCGGTGGGCGTTCTCCTGGCCAATCTGGGGACGCCCGACGCGCCGGATTCGCCGGCGCTGCGGCGCTATCTTCGCGAGTTCCTTCTCGATCCGCGGGTCATCGAGCTGCCGCGGGTGCTCTGGTGGCTGATCCTCCATTTGTTCATTCTCACCACCCGGCCGCCCAAGTCGGCGGCGCTCTATAAAAAGGTCTGGACGGCGGAGGGCTCGCCACTCCTCGTCATCACCAACCGACAGGCGGCGGCGCTTCAGGAGATGCTGCGGCGGGAGATCGGCACGCCGGTCCACGTGGCGGTCGGCATGCGCTACGGCAACCCTTCGGTGCGAGCGGCGTTGCGCGAGCTCGCCGCCAAGGGCTGCCGCCGCCTTCTGGTGCTGCCGCTCTATCCCCAGTACGCGGCGGTGACGACCGGCTCGACGATCGATGCCGTGGCCGCCGAGCTGACGACCTGGCGGTGGGTGCCGGAGATCCGCACCATCCATCATTACCACGACGATCCCGCCTACATCCGGGCGCTGGCGGCGAGCATCCGCGAGCTTTGGGACCGCGAAGGACCGCCGGAGAAGCTCCTCTTCTCTTTCCACGGTATTCCCAAGCGCTATTTCCTGGCGGGCGACCCCTACTTCTGCGAGTGCCACAAGCTCGCCCGGCTGGCCGCCGAGGAGCTGCAGCTTCCCCCCGAGCAGTGGCAGGTATCCTTTCAGTCGCTTTTCGGCAAGGAGGAGTGGCTGAGACCCTACACGAACGAGACGATTATCGCGTTGGCGAAATCCGGCCTCCGGAAGCTCGACGTCGCCTGCCCCGGCTTCTCGGCCGATTGCCTGGAAACCATCGAGGAGATCGACCAGGAGAACCGGGAGGTCTTCGTCCACGCCGGAGGCGAGCGCTACCGCTACATCCCCGCCCTGAACGACCGGCCGGACCACATTCGCGTCATCGCCGACCTGGTCCACCGCAACCTCCAGGGATGGGTACAGTCGCCCGCCGAGTGGAACGAGGAGGCGGTGAAGCGGGAGGCTGCGGAGTCCCGGCGGCGGGCAGAGTCGATGAAAACTGCTTTTACAGATTGATTACCCCCGGCGGGGCCTCCCTCTGGTAAATTCCGGCCGAGAAGGCCTCAGTTGCAAGCTAAAAAGGAGAATCCGAGATGAGAATGTCAGGAATCCGCGTCATGGCCGGCCTCGCCGGCGCCGTGGCGCTCCACCTCGCGGCAGGCGCCGCCTTCGCGCAGCAGCAGCTCGATCTGCCCCGTCCCAGCCCCAACGCCTGGGCCGCCCAGATGGTGGGAGTGACCAAGATCTCCATCACCTACAGCCGGCCCGGCGTGAAGGGACGGAAGATCTGGGGCGACCTCGTGCCCTATGGCGAGGTCTGGCGCTCGGGCGCCAACGAGAACACCACCATCACCTTCAGCACGCCGGTGAAGGTCGAGGGTCATGAGCTGGCCGCCGGCACCTACGGCTTCCAGACCATTCCCACCGCGGGCGACTGGACCATCATCTTCAGCAAGGACGCCAACGAATGGGGCGCCTACAGCTATAAGCAGGCGGACGATGCGCTGCGCGTGCAGGCGAAGCCCCACCCGGCCGAGATGCTGGAGCGCATGGCCTACGAGTTCGACGACGTGACGGACAACTCAGCCAAGGTCGTGCTCCACTGGGAGAAGCTCAAGGTTCCCTTCACCGTCGAGGTGGATACGACGAAGCTGCTGGTGGGCAAAGCGAACGCGGACGCCAAATCGCAACTCCAGGCGGCCGGCTGGTGCATCCAGAACAACACCTGCCTGGACGACGCCACGCGCTGGGTCGACGCCTCGATCGCTCAGCAGGAGACCTTCTCCAACCTGCGGGCCAAGGCCCTCCTCCTCGCCAAGAAGAAGGATGCCAAGGGTGCCGTCTCCTATGGCGAGAAGGCGCTGGCGGCGGCGAAAACTGCGAAGCAGCCACCGAATCCTCAGCAGATCAAGGATCTGGAGGGGATGATCGCGGATTGGAAGAAGGGATAGGCAGCAGATAACAGCCGGCGTGGACCGTCGCAGGACGAGCTACGCCGGCACCGCGATGCCCCGCTCCGCCAGCCAGGGCACCAGGTCCACCACCTGGTCGAGGCAGGCGATGGGCTCGAAGCGCAGCAGCTCCTCCCGGTCGTGCCCGCCGGAGCAGACGCCCACCGCGTGCGTCCTGGCGCTCCGGGCCATCTCCAGGTCATAGGTGGTGTCGCCGATCATCACCGCATCCGCGGGCTTCACGCCCAGCTCGTCCAGAATCTCCAGGAGCATCTGCGGGTGAGGCTTCGAGAAGGCCTCGTCGGCCGTGCGCGTGACCTGGAAAAGATCCCGAAGGCCCGTCTGCTCCAGGGCGTAGTCGAGCCCGCGCCGGCTCTTGCCGGTGGCCACGGCCAGGAGATATCCGGAGTCCGCCAGCTCGCGCAGCATCTCCGGCACGCCCGCGAAAAGAAAAGGCGCATCGCGATAGGTGGAGATCCAATGCTTGCGGTAGCACTCCAGGATGCGGCCGAAGAGCTCCTCGCCGCAGCCCGGGCTGAGGATCTCGATCGTCTCCCGCAGGCCCAGGCCGATGGTGTTGCGGATCGTCTCCTCGGGCAGCTCCCCCAGCTCCAGCTCGCGGATGGCGCTCTGGGTGCAGGCGACGATGGTGCCGATGGAATCCATCAGCGTCCCGTCCCAATCGAAGACGAGAAGTCGGAACTGTGCGAGGTCGGCAGGCATGGTGGAGAGAGTAGACAGGGGACGGAACATCCCGCCCACCGATGATGACAGAGGGGAGCCGCGCGTTCAACCTTTCGCGTTCGAGGCCTCGCGGCGGTCGCTGCCAAAGGGCGTGTAGACCGCGCCGCCTACCACGGAGTCGTCGAGCCCGGGGACAAGTCCAGCAAGCTGGGGCATGATGATCCGCCGCTCCACCCAGGTTCCAGGCGGCACCGCGGCGCCGAAACCGAGGATGGACTCGCGCACGACGCTCCCCTTGCCGATCCTCGATCCCGGCATCAGGATCGACCGCTCGACCCGCGCCCCGTCGCCGACTCGCGCACCGGCCTCGATGGAGACGCTTCTCACCCGCGCGCCCGGTCCCACCCCCGCCTCGGGCGAGATCCACGAACGGCGCCAGAGCCGCTCCGGCCCCTCGGCCCGCGCCCAATCGAGCGTGGCGTCGAGGAAGCGCTGCGGCGTTCCCAGGTCGTGCCAACGGCCGGCGAACGACTCCGAGGCGATCGGCTCTCCCGAGGCCAACATGGGGCCATAGAGGCCGCGCACGATGTCGGCCTTGCCAGGTTCGATGCGGGCCAGGAGCTCCGGAGAGATCACGTGGGCGCCGGCAAAAACGTACCGGTGAACCACCGGCCCGCGCTCAGGATCTCCCGGCCGGAAAGACTGAATATGCCCCGCAGGGTCCACTCCCACGCCGCCGCCGAATTCGGCGGGGTCGGGCCGCGAGGCGAGGAGGAGAGTCGCCCGCGCTGCCGCCGCCAGGTGCCGGCGGACCAGCTTGCGCAGTGGCCACCGGCAGAGGCTGTCGCCGTTGATCAGCAGCACGAGGTCGGCCGGCGCGAAAAACTCTTTCAGCGGGTGGAGAGCCCCGAGCGTACCGAGGATCTCCGGCTCCTCCGACCAGGTGAGGGCCATGCCGGCGTGCGAATCGCCGAAGCGCTCGCGGATCGGCTCTCCCAGATAATGGAGATTGACCGCCGCCGCCTCGCAACCGAAGGCGGCGAGCTGCGTCAAGGTATGGCCTAGGATGGGAACGCCGCGCACCGGCAGCAAAGGCTTCGGGAGCTGCTCCGTCAATGGGCGCAGGCGCGTCCCCAGGCCCGCCGCCAGCACCAGCGCGCGGATACGTCGAACCTGCATGACGTTTCAGGGGGGCGGCCCGCGCCTACCGGAACACCATCTCCGGTGGCGCGTCAGGGTTTTTCGTCAGGTAATCCTCGTAGAGACGCAGGTAGGAGCGGCGCTCGGCCTTGTCGGGATCGAAGCCGCAACGCTTGGCCACGGTCTCCGCGCCGTCGCCCTCGAACTCGGCGAAGTCGCCGATCGGGGTGTGGTCGAGGGCGATCGTCACGCCGCCCAACTGCCACTCCTCCCGCATCTTCTGATAGCGGCGCACCAGGGTGAAGCCCAGGTTCTCGAACAGAATCCGGGCGTCCTCCGCGCTCCCCACCTCGATCTCCCGCTCCTCGCGCACCTTGACGTTGCCCTCGATATGCATGGGGCCTTTGAAGGTCAGGCGCGCCCGGCCGCCGTCGGTGCGCAGGCGCAGGATTCGGTCGGTGGAGAGCAACTCCTCGTTGCGGTCGAGGATCCAGTTGTCCTCGAAGGCCGAGGGGCCGGAGCGTTCCGCCTCGAGCTCGATCAGGCGGTCCCGCAGCTTGTCCAGCTCGACGTGGGGAAACTTGATCTCGCGCTCGAAATTGTCCTTGCTCCTCATAGATCGCCCAGGCGATCCAGCAGCCGCGCCACGGACCGGATGCCATTATAGAAGTGGCTGATGTTGAACTTCTCGTTGGGCGAGTGCAGGCCGTCGTCGTTGAGGCCAAAGCCGAGCAGCAGGACCGGACTCTTGAGGACGGACGAGAAGGTCGAGACGATCGGGATCGAGCCGCCCTCGCGGATGCGCACCGGCCGCGCGCCCCAGATCTCCTGCATCGCGTCCAGCGCCGCGTCGACGATCGGCCCCTGGACCTCGACCACCACCGCCGGCCCGCCGTGCAGGCTCTGCACCTCGACGGTCACGCCTTTGGGGGCGATCGCCTGGACGTGCTCGGTGAACAGCTGGCCGATCTTGTGCGCGTCCTGGTCGGGCACCAGGCGCATGGAGATCTTGGCGCCGCCCCACGAGGGGAGCACCGTCTTCGCGCCCTTGCCCATGTAGCCGCCGAAGACCCCGTGGACGTCGCAGGTGGGGCGTCCCCAGGTCCGCTCGCGGGTGGTGTAACCCTCCTCGCCGAACAGCTCGGGCACTCCAAGGTCGACCCGGTACTCCTCTTCGTCGAACGGCAGCTTGGCCCACTCCGCGCGCTCCCAATCCTCGAGGGGCCGCACGTCGTCGTAGAAACCCGGGATGAGGATCTTCCCCGTCTTGGCGTCGCGCAGGCCGGCGATGATATGGCCGAGGGCGTTGAGCGGATTCCATACCGCGCCGCCGTAGGTGCCGGAGTGCAGGTCCCGGTTGGGACCGGTGACCTTGATCTCCGTGTAGCACAGCCCCTTGAGGCCGTAGATCAGCGACGGCTGGCCCGGCGCGAAGAGCGACGAGTCCGAGATGACCACGGCGTCGGCCTTCAGCCGCTTGCCGCCGTCCTGCTTGACGTACTCTTCGATCGCCGCTCCGCCGGCCTCTTCCTCGCCTTCGACCAGGAACTTGACGTTCACCGGCAGCTTGCCGCGCTCGGCGAGCAGGGCCGCGACCGCCTTGACGTGGGCGTACGACTGCCCCTTGTCGTCCGTCGAGCCGCGGGCCACCAGCTTGTCGCCCTCCACCGTCGGCTCGAACGGCGGGTTGCGCCACAGCTCGATGGGGTCCACCGGCTGCACGTCATAGTGCCCGTAGAAGAGGACCGTCGGCTTGCCCGGCGCTCCCAGCCACTCGGCGTAGACCAGAGGATGGCCCGCCGTATCAATCCGTTCCGCCTGGAGGCCCGCCTCGCGCAGCTTGCCCACCAGGAACTCGCTCGCCCGCAGGACGTCGGCCTTGAAGTCCGGATCCGTCGAGATGGAGGGGATGCGGATGTAGTCCTTCAGCTCCTCGAGATACCGCTCCTTCTCGGAGTCGATGCGCGCAAGCACGTCTTTTGAATCGCTAGCCATCCGTTTCAGATCTCCTTGTCGCTCTGAGTCTCGCTCGGTGCCAGTTTAGCAGAGTCCCTAGCCTGGCCTGCCAAGCGCCGCAGGTTCACGGCGTTGACCAGAAAGTGGCCGGCGACCGGCCCAAGAAGGTTTCCCCGCCAGACCATCAGGAGCCCGAGGACGCCTCCGGCCAGAAGGGCGAACACCGTCCACAACCGGAGCTCCTTGCCCGGCCCGCTGTGCAACAGGCCGAAGAGGAGCGTGGCTCCCACCAGACCCAGAGTCCCCTGAACGGCGCCGCGGAAGAAAAGCTCCTCAGCGAAACCGGAGAGCAGGGCCAGGGCGAGGGATTCGGAGCCGGAGAGGGGACCGAGCGCCTGGGCGAGCTTCGCCTCCAGATCGCGGGCGAGGGGAAAGATCCGTTCGGCCGCCGCCCAGAGGCCCAGGAGCAGCAGGCCCGCTCCCAGTCCCAGTCCGAGGTCGAGCCACCAGTGCCGCGTGTCCAGGAACAACGAGAGGGGAATGACTCCCCGCTGGAAACCGATCCAGATCGCCCCGGCCACGGCCAGGAAGAGGTAAAGACCCCACGCGAAACGATACAGCCGGCCTGGCTCCACCCCTAGGACTCGTCGAAGCTCTTGCCCGTCTTCTTCCAGTCGGCAAGGAAGTGGTCGAGCCCCACGTCGGTCAACGGGTGCTTGTAGAGCTGCTCCAGCACCTTGAACGGAATCGTGGCCACGTCCGCGCCCAGCATTGCCGCCTGGATGACGTGGATGGGGCTGCGGACCGAGGCGACGAGGACCTTCGTGTCGTAGCCGTAGTTCTGGTAGATGGTGACCACCTGTTCGATCAGCTCCATCCCCTCCTCGCCGACGTCGTCGAGCCGGCCGATGAAGGGTGAAATGTAGGCCGCGCCGACCTTGGCGGCCAGCAACGCCTGGGCGGCGGAGAAGCAGAGGGTCACGTTGTTGCGAATGCCTTCCTTCTTGAAGGTGGCCACGGCCCGCAGGCCGGCCGGCGTCAGCGGCACCTTCACGACGACGTTCTCCGCCAGGCCCGCCAAGCGGCGGCCCTGGCTGAGGATCTCTTCATATTCAGTCGCCAGGACCTCGCCGGAGACCGGCCCCGGTACCAGCTTGGCGATGGCCTGCACGGTCGGCAGATAGGGCCGGCCCGACTTGGCGATCAGCGACGGGTTGGTGGTGACGCCGTCGACCATGCCCCATTCGAGGCCGGTCTCGATCTCTTTGATTTCCGCGGTGTCGAGAAAGAACTCCATGGGTTTCCCCTCCTCGTATGCGTCCGTTGAGCCCCACCTCAGTGGCGGGCCTGACTAGGTTAGCACCCCGGGATCTCAGTGCACGGTCTCGTCAGGGCCGCCTTCGCCTCCGTCCGGATCCTCATCATCGTCCTCAAAGACCGCGGTATCGAGCACCGTCAACTCGTCCATCTCGTCGGTATCGTCCATGCCGTCGAGGTCAGCCGCCTCGAGCTCCAGCTCGGGGCCGCTCTCGCTCTTGGCGAGCTCGATCTCGGTCTCCTCGTCCTTCTCGGCGAGCTTGGCGACGGCCACGATGCAGTCGTCCTCGTCCAGGTTCATCAGCTTGACCCCCTGAGCCGAGCGGCCGACCTCACGGACGCCGGAGACGTTGAGCCGGATGATCATCCCCTCCTGGGTGATGAGCATCAGCCCCTCGTCGGGCGTCACGTAGCGGACGCCGACGACCTCACCCGTCTTCGCCGAGACCTTGAGGTTGATGATGCCGAGCCCGCCGCGCCCCTGCAGCCGGTAGTCCGCGACGGGAGTCCGCTTGCCATAGCCACGCTCGGTCACCGTCAGCACCTGGCCGTGGGGATCGAGCTCCTCCATAGCCACGACGCGGTCGCCCTGCCGCAGCACGAGGCCCTTGACGCCGTAGGTGGCCCGGCCCATGGACCGCACGTCGCTTTCGGGGAAGCGCACGGAGAAACCCTTGGCGGTGGCGAAGAGGATGTCCTTCTTGCCGTCCGTCTCGCGCACGGCGAGCAGCTTGTCGCCCTCGTCGATGTTGATGCCGATGATGCCGCCGACACGCGGATTGGCGTAGGCGGCCAGCTCGGTCTTCTTCACCGTGCCGTTGGCGGTGGCAAATACGAGATAGCGATCCTCGCGGAACTCCCGCACCGCCACCGTCGTCGCCAGCCGCTCGCTCGGTTCCAGATTGAGCAGGTTGACGATCGCCTTGCCCTTCGCCGCCGGTCCCGTCTCAGGAATCGCATGGACTTTCAGCCAGTAGACCCGGCCGCTCTCGGTGAAGACCAGGATGTAGCTGTGAGCCGTGGCGACATAAAGATGCTCGACGAAGTCGTCGTCCTTGGTGACCATCCCCGTGCGGCCCTTGCCGCCGCGCGCCTGCGCCCGGTAGAGCGTCAGCGGCGAGCGCTTGATGTAGCCGGACTGGGTGACCGTGATCACCATCGGCTCGTCGGCGATCATGTCCTCGATCGAGATGTCGTTCGTCTCGGGGATGATCTCGGTGCGCCGCTTGTCAGAATAGGTTTCGCGCAGCTCTCCCAGCTCGCGCTTGATCTCCTCCAGCACGAGCTGATCCGAACCGAGGATCGACCGCAGCCGTTCGATCAGCACCATCAGGTCTTTATATTCCTCGACCACCTTGTCGCGCTCAAGGCCGGTCAGGCGCTGCAGGCGCATGTCGAGGATGGCCTGCGCCTGCACCTCGGTGAACTCGAAGCGGGCGATCAGGTTGGCGCGCGCGTCGGTCGGCGTCTGGCTGGCGCGGATGGTCGAGATCACCTCGTCCAGGTGATCGAGGGCCTTGAGGATGCCTTCCAGAATATGGGCCCGTTCCTCCGCTTTGCGCAGATCGTAACGGGTGCGCCGGATGATGACCGTCTTGCGATGGTTGAGGAAGTGATAGAGCAGCTCCTTGAGCGTCATCACCTTCGGCTGGTTGTCCACGATGGCCAGCAGGATGATGCCGAAGGTGGTCTGCATGGGAGTCATCTTGTACAGCGAGTTCAGGATGATCTCCGGAATGGCGTCCTTCTTCACGTCGACGACGATGCGGATGCCGTCGCGGTCCGACTCGTCGCGCAGGTCGGAAACCCCTTCGATCCTCTTCTCGCGCACCAGGGCGGCGATGTGCTCGACGAGCTTCTTCTTGTTGACCTGATACGGAATCTCCGTGACGATGATCGATTGCCGTTCGCTCTTGGCGTGGACCTCGATCTCGGAGCGCGCGCGGAGCTGGATGATGCCGCGGCCCGTGGTGTAGGCTGACCGAATCCCGTCCAATCCATGAATGAAGCCGGCGGTGGGAAAGTCCGGACCGGGCAGCTTGGTCATCAGCTCGGCGATGCTCACGTCCGGGTTGTCGATCATCACCAGCAGGGCATCGATCACCTCGCCGATGTTGTGCGGCGGAATATTGGTCGCCATGCCGACCGCGATGCCCGAGCTGCCGTTGACCAGCAGGTTGGGAACGCGGGCCGGCAGCACCAGAGGCTCGGTTTCCGAGCCGTCGTAGTTCGGCCCCCAGTCCACGGTCTCCTTGTCGATGTCCTCGCGGATCATCTCCTCGGCGAGCTTGGTGAGGCGGACCTCGGTGTACCGCATGGCCGCGGGGTTGTCGCCGTCGAGCGAGCCGAAGTTGCCCTGGCCGTCCACCAGCGGATAGCGCATGGCAAAATCCTGAGCCATGCGCACCACGGTGTCGTAGATCGCGGAGTCGCCATGGGGGTGATATTTACCCATGACGTCGCCGACGATGCGGGCGGACTTCTTGTACGGCCGGTCCGAGCGGTTGCCGCTCTCCCACATGCCATAGAGGGCGCGGCGGTGCACGGGTTTCAAGCCGTCGCGCACGTCCGGCAATGCGCGGCCGATGATCACGCTCATCGCGTAATCGAGGTAGCTGCGCTTCATCTCATCTTCGATGCCGACGGGAATCGGCTGCTCGAAGGGAAGGATCTCGTCGTTGTTATCGCTCATAGCTCTCCGGATCTTTACTATTTCGCTCTACACGTCCAGGTTGCGCACATCCAGCGCGTTCTCCTGAATGAACGCGCGCCGGGGCTCGACCTCGTCGCCCATGAGGATGGTGAAGATGGCATCGGCGTCGACGTCGTCCTCGACCTGTACGCGCAGGAGGCGGCGCTTGGTCGGATCCATGGTGGTTTCCCAGAGCTGCGTCGGGTTCATCTCGCCCAAGCCCTTGTAGCGCTGAATTGAAACGCCTTTCTTGGCGCCGTCGTAGAGGGTGCCGAGCGCCTCTTCGAGCACGCTGTGCACGGTCAGATTATCGCCCTTGATCAGGGTGAAGCTCGGAGCAGCGATTGCTTCGAGACCGAGCTGATTGTTCGCCATAGCGCGGTACTCGGCGCTGGTGACCAGGTTCCAGTCGATCCGTACTTCGCGATCCACGCCGTCCCGTTTCGAGAAGAAGCGAACGTAGAGCGTGTCGTGCGCCGCGTCCTCACCCACGGTGACGTTGTGATAGCCGGAAGCCTCGATGATGTGAGCGATCTGCTCCACTTTGACCGGAGCCATCAGCGAGGTCTTGTCCTTGACGCCGTTGATCAGGCAGGCCTTCAGGGCTTCCGCCGGATAACCGCGCGAGACGAGCTTGTCGAGGTTCTGCCGGAAGTGATCCATTTTCTCCAGGAAATGGACCAGCCGCGGCCCGGCGAGACGGTTGCCGTCACCGTTCGTGCCAATACCCTCGCCGTCGCGATGACCGATCTCCAACTCCCAGGAGTCCTTGATGCGGTCCACGAGGAAGGCCTGATACTCGCGGTCGTCCTTGAGGTAGGCCTCGCTCTTGCCGTGGCTCACCTTGTAAAGCGGCGGCTGCGCGATGTAAAGGAAACCGCGATTGATGATCTCCGGCATCTGGCGATAGAAGAAGGTCAGGATCAACGTCCGGATGTGGCTGCCGTCGACGTCCGCGTCGCACATGATAATCAGCTTGTGGTAGCGCAGCTTCGCGA
The DNA here is from genome assembly GCA_035996875.1 of Thermoanaerobaculia bacterium. Taxonomy (GTDB): domain Bacteria; phylum Acidobacteriota; class Thermoanaerobaculia; order Multivoradales; family UBA5704; genus DATARR01. Next base: position 41,785 of record DASYJD010000013.1, on the reverse strand, counting down.
TGTCGAAGTCGTCCTTGCCGATCGACGTGCCGAGGGCGATGATCATCGTCTTGATCTCGTCGGAGGACAGCATTTTGTCGAAGCGCGCCTTCTCGACGTTCAGGATCTTGCCCTTGAGGGGCAGGATGGCCTGAAACTTCCGGTCACGGCCCTGCTTGGCCGAGCCGCCGGCGGAATCGCCCTCGACCAGGAACAGCTCGGCGAATTCGGGGTTGCGCTCCGAGCAGTCGGCGAGCTTGCCGGGAAGGTTCGAAGCGTCGAGCGCGCCCTTGCGCCGGGTGAGATCGCGGGCCTTGCGCGCCGCCTCACGAGCGTGGGCCGCCTCGACGCACTTCTCGACGATTCCCCGGGCTTCGCGCGGGTTCTCGCCCAGGTACTCGGAAAGCTTTTCGAAGACGGCCTGCTCGACCCAGCCCTTGATGTCCGAGGAGACCAGCTTGTCCTTGGTCTGCGAGGAGAACTTGGGGTCCTTGATCTTGACCGAGATGACCGCGGTCAGGCCCTCGCGCACGTCCTCGCCCGTCAGGTTCTCCTTGAGGTTCTTCGACAGGCCCGACTGTGTGGCATAGGCATTGACGGCCCGCGTGAGCGCCGATTTGAAACCCGCGAGATGGGTGCCGCCGTCCCGGTTGTTGATCGTGTTGGTGAAGGCGTAGATCAGCTCCTGATAGCCGTCGTTCCACTGCAGGGCGACCTCAATGACCTCGGGACCGGTGCCGTCGTCGCGCAGATCGGTGAGGAAGATCGGTTGCGGGTGGATCGGCGTCTTGTTGCGGTTCAGGTGCTCCACGAACGAGGCGATGCCGCCCGCATAGGCGAAGTCCGCTTCCTTGTCGGTCCGCTCGTCCTTGATATGAATATGAATGCCACGGTTGAGGAACGACTGCTCGCGCAGGCGCGTGGCCAGCGTCTCGTAATTCATTTCGAGGATGGCGAAGATCTCGCCATCGGGCCAGAAGCGGATCTTGGTGCCGGTCAGCTCACTCTTGGCCGTGGGTTGGATGGGCGCATCGGGAAAGCCGCGGTGATAGGTTTGGTTCCAGACCTGCCCGTCGCGCTTGATCTCGAGCTCCATCTTCTCCGAAAGAGCGTTGACCACCGAGACGCCGACGCCGTGGAGACCGCCCGAAACCTTGTAGGAGTTCTTGTCGAACTTACCGCCGGAGTGGAGCTCGGTCATGATGACCTCGGCCGCCGAGCGTCCTTCCTCGCGGTGGAGGTCCACCGGGATGCCGCGGCCGTTGTCCTCCACGCTCACCGAGTTGTCGGTGTGGATGGTGACGTCGATCTTCGAGCAGTACCCGGCCTGCGCCTCGTCCACCGAGTTGTCGACGACCTCGAAGACCATGTGATGGAGGCCGGATGCGTCATCGGTATCCCCGATGTACATGCCGGGGCGCTTGCGCACCGCCTCCAGACCCTTCAGTACCTGGATATTTTCAGCCGTATAGGTCGACTCTGGATTCGCCAAAACCGGATCTCCGTTCTGTCCCTTGGAGCTTGCCTTGAGGCCCCGCGGGAGGAAGGGGGCCAAGATGTGCAAATTATACCACGAACGAGGGGTATTTTGCGAGCGCTCTAGCGCTGAAATATCAATGGCTTAGCCTTGATTTTCCAGCCGCCGTGGATGGCTTCAGGAAATGAGCTGCAGAACCCCTTTTTCCATCTCCCAGATCCGGCCCACCTCCAGAGTCAACCAGACCTGCGGACGGTTCGAGGTCGCCAGGAGCTGGCCGGCGTGACGAAACACGCTCCAGACGGCGGCCACGGTCGACGGCGCCAGCTCGGCGTCGGTGTCGTCCAGAAGGTAGACCGGGGTCCTCCCTCCTTCTTCCATGACCCGGCCGTGGGCGGCCAACAGCATGAGAGACAGGCTCTTGCGCTCGCCAGCGGACGCGACCCTGCGGATCTCATGGCCATCCCAGAGGATTTCGAGCTCGTCGCGGTGGGGCCCGAGCAGTGGGAGTTGGCGGCGGCGCTCGCGGTCGGCGATGCGGTCGAGAGCGTCGGCGATGGCCTCCGGGCCCTCGAGGCCGTTGGCCGGGGAGGGACGGTAGTGAAGCTCAATGGGTGGGAACGGCAGGCCTGAGTCCACAAGAATCCCCGCGAGCTGCACCTTGAGGAGCTCGACGTAGCGGTGCCGCTGGGCGATTACGTCCGCCGCGGTGGCGCCAAGCAGCTCGTTCCAGATCTCGAGGCCTGCACCATCTCCCAGCAAAAGCCCGCGCTTCTGGCGCAGAGCCTCGCGGTAGCGGCCCAGCAGCTCCAGGGCCGCGGGGTGGATACCCACCAGCCCGCGGTCCATGAAGCGCCGGCGAGCTTTGGGTGTGCCAACCAACACCTCGGCCTCGGCCGCCGCGGTCCAGGCCACTACAGGCAGGGCTGAGAGGTGCTCGGAGAGGGGGGTCGCCTTGCCGTTGAGGAGCCGCAGCCGCTGGCCGTCCATCCAGCCGACTTCGAGGGTGGAACGGTGGTCAGTCTCGGCGTCCGCCTGAACATGGAAGGAACCCGCGCCGTGACGCGTGCAGTCGGCGATCTGGGCGGCGCGAAAGCTACGCGTGGTGGCCGCGACGTAGATGGCTTCGAGGAGGCTGGTCTTGCCCGCGCCATTGCCCCCCAGGAGGAGGTGGGAGCCGGCACCGGGCTCCCAGGTGAGGGGCTCCAGGTTTCGGAAGTCGCGGGCGGTGAGCCGGGTGAGCAGCGGTCGGTTTTGATCCGGTCAGATGCGCATCGGCATGATGACGCAGAGGTACCGGGTGTCCGGACCCTCGTGCGGATAGCCGACGCACTGGGTGTTCTCGTCTTTGAGCTCCAGGCGGACCTTCTCGGTTTCCACTTCCCGCAGGAACTGGGTCAGGTAGTCCGGGTTGATTCCCACCCGGAACTCCGGCCCGTCGTAATCGCAGGGTACCTCTTCCATGGCCTCGCCGAGGTCGGAGTTGACGGCCGAGATCACCATTTGCTCCGGGGAGAACTGGAGGCGCACGGCCCGAGCCCGGTCTCCCGTCATGAGAGCGGCGCGCTGGACGGCGTCCACCAGATTCTTGCGGTCGAAGAGGACCTTCTTGTCGTTGTCCTTGGCGATAACCCGCTCGTAGTCTGGAAAGGTCCCTTCGAGGATGCGGCAAATCAACTCGCGCCGGCCGAGGCTAAAGGAGAGGTGGTGCTCGCCACGGCCATAGAGGAGGTTGCCGTCCCCCTCCAGGCGCTGAAGCTCCTGCAAGGCCTTGCGGGGCACCAGGACCGAGTCTTCGCTGCCGTTGTTCCCTCCAAGGCCACCCTCCACCAGCGCGAGGCGGTGGCCGTCGGTCGCCACCATCTCCAGCGAACCGTCCTTGAGCTTCAGGAGGGCGCCGTTCAACTGGAAGCGCGATTCCTCGGCCGAGACGGCGAAGAGGATCTTGGTGACCATGCGGCGGAAGTCGGAGAAGGGAATCTCGACCTTCCGGCCATCGTCGACGGACGGAAGCGTCGGAAAGTCGTCCGGCGACAGGCCGTGGATCTTGAAGCGCGATTTGCCGGCCCGGATGGTGAGGACTCTGGGGTCCTCCTGGACGATGAGGACCTCTTCCCCGGTGAGCGAGCGGATGATCTCCATCAACTTCTTGGCCTGGACGGCGATGCCGCCTTCGCGCTTCACGTCGGCATCGCACCAGGAGGTGAGGGAGACGTCCAGGTCGGTCGCTGCCAGATGGAGCTTGTCCTCGCGGGCGGTGAGCAGCAGGTGGGAAAGGACCGGGATGGTGGTCTTGCGCTCGACGATACCCTGCATGGGGGCCAGCTCGGCCAGAAACTCACTACGGGTGACGCGGATTTCCATTCACTCTTCTCCGTCTGCTACCTCTACCAGAGGACACCTGAATATAGCATAGACGTAGTAGTACATAGGGGCTGCGGAAACGGGGAAAAGGGGTCTAAGTGCCAGACGGGAGGAAGTTTAGGTTCCCCACCCCGGGTTGCGGAGAACCTGTGGAGGTCTTGAGGAGGCGGAGGAAAACACCGAAGGCCGGAAAAAATTCCGCAGATCCTCCACAGGGCCTCCGAAGCGGTTCCACAGGCTTTCCCCTGCGGCCCTCTCAAGTGAAGTGCGCCTCGAGGCTCTTCAAGGTGCGGTCGAAGTCCGGGTCGGCTTCGCGCTTCTTGTCGACCGTCTCGACGGAGTACATGACCGTCGAGTGGTGCTTGTCGTTGAAGAGCTTGCCGATCTCCGGGTAGGAGAGGTCCGTCAGGCGCTTGCAGAGGAACATCGCCACTTGGCGGGGGATGACGATCTGCCGCGAGTTGCTCTTGCTCTTGATCTCCGACACCTTGAGGTCGTAGTGCCGGGCCACGAACTTGATGATCTCGGCCGCGGCGGGCTTTTTGCCCTCCTCCGGCAGGATGTCCTTCAGGGTCTCCCGCGCCAGGGCCAGGTTGAGGGGCTTTCCCGTCAGCTCGGCGAAGGCGAGCACGCGGTTGAGGTGCCCTTCGAGCTCGCGGACGTTGGACCTCACCTGCAGGGCAATGAACTCCGCGACCTCCTCGGGGAGACTCGATCCTTCGAGGGCGGCCTTACCCTGCAGGATCGCCATCTTGGTCTCGAGGTCCGGCGGCTGGATGTCGGCGATCAACCCCCACTCGAAGCGGCTGCGCAGCCGTTCCTCCAGCGTCGGAATGTTGCGCGGCGGCGCGTCGGAGGAAATGATGATCTGCTTCTGGCTCGTGTAGAGAGTGTTGAAGGTGTGGAAGAACTCCTCCTGCGTCCGTTCCTTGCTGGCCAGGAACTGCACGTCGTCGATCATGAGGACGTCGATCGTGCGGTAGCGCTCCCGGAATGCCGGCATGCGGTCGAAGCGGATGGAGTTGATGAGCTCGTTGGTGAACTGCTCGGCGGACAGGTACAGCACCCGGAGCTGTGGCCGGCTGCGCTGGATCTCGTGCCCGATGGCGTGCAGCAGGTGGGTCTTTCCCAGGCCGACTCCACCATAGATGAAGAGCGGGTTGTAGGAGAGGGACGGGTTCTCGGCCACCCGCCGCGCCGCCGCCTCGGCGAGCTCGTTCGACTTTCCCTTGACGAAGTTGGCGAACAAATATCTCGGGTTGAAGCGCGAGGGTGTGATCAGCGGCTCGTCGTCAGGCACCAACTCGTCTTCGAGGGAGAACAGAACCTCGAAACCCGGTCCCGCGAGGCCGGCGACCGCCCGGTCCACGGCGGGCCGGTAGCTCTCCTCCAGAGTGTGCAGGAACCGCGAGTTCGGCGCCAGGAGCACGAGCCGGCCGCCGTTCTCGTCGCCCACCTTCAACGGGCGAAACCAGGTGGCGAACTCCTCGGGGTCGAGTTGTTGTTGTAACTGCCTTTGAAGAAGAGACCAGAGGGACGGCATTGAAAACCTATGGGACCTCAGGTGGAACGGACGCTATTTTTCCACAGAAATTCCACAGATTGTGGAAATCCTCGGCCGAGGAGTGCTGCTGGAGCGGTTTGAGTGACTGACTTCGACGGCAGCCATCATAGCAACACCCGAAACGTCCCGCAAGCCCCCAAAGAGCTGGCCGGTGAAATCCCCGGATTACAGCAAAGAACCGCTTTGTCCTCAAATGTTTAGGGCCGGTGTCTCGGTCAGAAGGGGCGGCTCAGGCGGGCCAGCTCAGGAGGTAGCTCGAGCAGGCGGGGCGGAGTCATTTCAAGCCCCTTTACGATCTCCGCCAGGGCTCCCGGGAGGCGCGGCTCGCGTTTCGCGAGGAAGATGTCGAGCCAGGTCGGAGGGGCGGGATAGAAGTCGACGGCCATCGTCTCGCGCGGGCCGATCCCGGCTTCCGACCGGGCCAGCTCCACGGCCCGATCGAGTCCGCCGAGCTCGTCGACCAGACCGATCTTCTGGGCCGCGGCGCCCGTCCAGACCCGGCCGCTCGCCACCACTTCCACTGCCGCACGGCTCATCTTGCGGCCGCTGGCGACGTGGCCGACGAAGGCGGCATAGGTGCGGTCGAGGAGCTGCTGCACGAGGGCCTCCTGCTGGGGCGTGTAGGGCTGCAGCTCGGAGTAGATGTCGGCGTTGGCTCCCCGCTTCTGGGAGTCGTGGCTGATCCCCAGGATCTCCTCTTCCAGGCGGCGGGTGACGAACTTGCCGCCGAAGACGCCGATCGAGCCGGTGAGTGTCGCGGGCTCGGCGACGATCTTGGTGGCCTTGGCGGCGATGTAGTAACCGCCGGAGGCGGCCGCGTCGGACATCGAGACGACGACAGGCTTCCTCTGCTTGAGCTTCTCCACCTGGCGCAGGATGAGGTCCGAGGCCAGCGCCGAGCCGCCGGGGCTGTCGATGCGCAGCACGACGGCGGCCACCGAATCGTCCTCGCGCAGGTCGCGGAGCACCTCGGCCATCTTGTCCGAGCCGAGGTAGCTCTCCTCCGTCCAGGGCGCGCTGCCTCCTCCTCCCCGCACGATGGTGCCGAGGGCGAAGACGATGGCGACCTGTTTGGCGGCGAAGGTGGGCTCGGGCCGGTACTCCTCGATCGGCAGCAGCGTGGGCTTGCGGCCCAGGCGCTTTCTTAGGAGGTCGAGGAACTGGTCCGGATAGAGGAGGTCGTCGACCAGGCCCCGCTTGAGCGCCGTCTCCGCGTCATACGGCGCGGCGTCGACCAGCGCGCGGACTTCCGGCTCGCTCTTCTTGCGGGCTTCGGCCACCGCCGAGACGATCTGGGAGAAGTAGCCGTCGAGCAGCGCCGCGACGGCCTCCTGGGCTTCAGGGGTGAGCCGGGTTTGGGTGTAGGTCTCGACGGCGCTCTTGTAGCGGCCCACGCGGTTGAATTGAGGGTCGATCTTCAGCTTGTCCAGCGTGCCGCGCAGCAGCCGGGTCTCCCAGGAGAGGCCCAGCAGATTGAGGTCGCCCGCCGGCGAGAGGTGGATATGCTCGCAGGCCGTGGCCAGGTAGTAGGCCAGGGTACCGTTCGATCCCTCGCCGGCAGTCTCCACGTAGCACTCGACGAACTTGCCGGCTCGGCGCAGGGCCATCATCTGCCGCCGCAGCTCCTGCGCCTTGGCGAGGCCGAGCTCGGCGCTCTGGATGTAGACGGCGAGCCCTTTGATCCCGGGATCCAGGCGGGCGGCCCGGAAGGCTGGATAGAGCTGCGCGATGCTGTCGGGCTCGGCGACGCTGGAGAAGGGGAGGCGCGGCACCTCCTGCTCCAGCACCGGACCGTCCAGCTTCCAGACGAGGACCGTGGCGCCGTCGCGGGCAGCCTGGCCTCTGCGGCTCGCCAGGATGCCGCCGAGGGTGGCAAGGACCGCGATCCCCAGCAGTGCGACGAAGATCAGCAGCAGCTTTTTCATCGGAGAGCCCTTCCGCCGGCTCCGGGCCGGCTCACCCTCGTCCCCGGGTGGTGGGATGACCACGCGAGGCGTGCGCGAGGACGAAGTCGATCATGTGGCCCGCCACGTCGACGCCGGTGGCCTTCTCGATCCCCTCCAGGCCCGGGGAGCTGTTGACCTCGAGCACCATCGGTCCGTCCTTCGAGGGGATCAAATCCACCCCGGCGATGTTCAGGCCCAGCACCTCGGCGGCGTGCAGAGCCGTGGACACGTAGTCGGCGGGAAGCTCGACGCCTTCCGCCGTGCCCCCGCGGTGGAGATTGCTGCGGAACTCCCCCTCGCCGGCCCGGCGCGACATGGCGGCCACCACCTGGCCGCCGACGACGATGGCGCGGTAGTCCGTCCCCTGCGCCTCCGCGACGAAGGCCTGGATGAGGATGTTCTGGCGCAGAGAGCTCATGGCGTCGAGGACCGACTCCGCCGATTTGACCGACTCGGCCAGAATGACACCCTTGCCCTGCGTTCCTTCGAGCAGCTTGAGGATGACCGGCGCGCCGCCCACCCGCCGGATGGCCGAGCGGACGTCCTCGCGCCGCCAGGCGAACGCCGTGGGCGGGATGCCGATGTCGTGACGCGACAGGAGCTGAAGGCTGCGCAGCTTGTCGCGGCTGCGGGAGATAGCCTGGCTCTCGTTGGCCGGGAAGACCCCCATCATCTCGAACTGGCGCAGCACGGCCAAGCCGTAGAAGGTGACGGAGGCGCCGATCCGTGGCACCACGCCGTCGAGGCCGGTCACTCGCTCGTTGTCGTGGAACACCTCGGGCCGTTTCTTCGACAACTTGACCACGCACTGCAGCGGGTCGAGCACCTGGACCTCCGCGGCCCGCTGCCCGCAGGCCTCGACGAGGCGCCGGGTCGAATACAGGGTCGCCTTGCGCGACAGAATGGCGATCTTCATCCGCGGCCTAGCTCTCTCTCTCTGGCGACCCCGGAGGTTGCCGCCGGCTGCCGGGCGACCTCCCAGAGGACGGCCGCCGGTGCCAGCGGCGCAACCGGTATTTGCTCGCGACGTCCACGCGGAAGTCATCCTCCAGGGCCTTGCGCCCGAGGATCATGCGAAAGAGCATGCCGGAGCGGTCGGCCAGAGTGAGGAGGATACGCTTGCGCACCGGCCCGAGCACCATCTCGGTCTCGATGACCGGCCTCACCTCCGGATGACCGCCGGAGTCAGTGACGCGGATTCGCCGCAGCACCTTCACCCGCGTGGTCACCACGTGCTCGGGCCGGCGGCGGTCGGGGCGTAGCGAGATCTCCACCCATTCCGAGCCGTCTGGAAAAGCATCCAGCACCTCCAGACGGTCGACATGCAGGGTCGAGGTGCGGGCGCCGGTATCCACCTTGGCCTTGAGGCGGAAGACGCCGAGCTCCGGGAGGTCCAGGTACTCCTTCCAGCCCACCAGCCGGTTCTCGCGAAATTCCGACACGCTCTATCGTCCCTCCCCGCCCGTCGAACTCTGTAGAAATGCCAAATACAGACGAGCGCATTTGTACGAACGAAAAGGCCGCGACCCTGGGAAAGCCGGCCCTGAACCGCCCCGGATGGGCGAAAAACCATATTTCAACGGGCTTCTAAGACCGTGAGTCATCTGGGCACAGAGATTGCACAGGGGTAGGGCACTCAATAACGACGTAGACGAGGGGGAGATTCCATCCAGCCAAACGTTTCATCCATCCTTCAACCGAGATCCTAAGCGATCTCGTCTTTGAAAGCCCTTCCTCATCCCCTGGACAGGGGTAGATCCAACCAAGATTCCCATCCAGACCCGAGGAACCTCCCCCCTGAGCCCCCTTCCCGGGGGCTTCGTTTTTTTAGGGAGCCGTTGATTGGAGAATGGGAGTGGAGAGCGGAAGGCGGAATGGGAAACCAGGCACGGCTGTTGCAACAAGGGAAGACAGGACACAACGAGGGGGAGGCGCCACACCAACCAACTTTGTCCTACCTGATAACGAGATCGTAAGATCTCACCCTCTTTGAACCCTACCTGATTCCCCTAAGCACAGGGGTACAGCCACAAAGCCCACCGGAGAGATGGGGTCTCCCCCCCTGAATATCGGCTCCCGACGAAAGTCGGGAGCTGTTTTCATTTAGGGCCTCTGCCAATTTGACAGTCATTTTGGCCCTCATGCCAGGGCGGCGCGGTTAGAATGACGCGGTGCGGCGCTCCGAGGATCTTCTCGCCTGGTTCGACCTTCACCGCCGGGACCTGCCCTGGCGCCGGACCCACGACCCCTACGCCATCTGGCTCTCCGAGGTGATGCTCCAGCAGACCCGGGTCGAGGCCGTTCTTCCTTTCTACAATCGCTTCCTGGAAAGATTTCCCACCGTCGAGGATCTGGCGCGGGCCGGCATCGAGGAGGTTCTGACCCTGTGGTCCGGCCTCGGCTACTACCGGCGGGCGCGGCAACTTCACGCCGCAGCGCAGAAGATCACGGAGCTGGGGTCCTTCCCCGCCACCCTCGAAGGCCTCCTGGCCCTCCCGGGGATTGGCGCCTATACGGCGGCGGCGGTGGCGAGCATCGCTTTCGGCGTGGCGACTCCCGTGATGGACGGCAACGTCGAGCGAGTCCTCTCTCGTTGTCTCGCCCTGGAGGCGGACCCGAAGTCCAGCGGCGCCCGCCGGCAGCTCCTCGCCGCGGCGGCCGAGCTGCTGGATCTGAGCCGGCCGGGCGATAGCAACCAGGCACTCATGGAGCTGGGGGCGACTCTCTGCTCGCCGCGCCGGCCCAAATGTCTCCTCTGTCCCCTCCGGCCCGGTTGCCGCGCGGCGCGCGAGGGCGATCCCGAGCGGTATCCGAGAGCCCGGGTGAAGCGGGAGGGGGAGCGCCACCGCCTCGCGGTGGCGGTGGTGGAGAGGGGCGGCGGCGTGCTCCTCTTTCGCCGTCCGGAGGACAGTGCCCTTTTGGCCGGCACCTGGGAGCTGCCTTGGGTGACCGTAGAGGTGAATGGCGTGCCGGAAGAGGAGGCGCCCGAGGCCGCTCTCTCCGCTCGCTACGGCGGCCATTGGACTTTGGGTCCCCGGGCCGCCGGCGTTCGCCACGGCATCACCTATCGCGACCTGGAGGTGGATGTTCACCCGGCATCCCTCTCCTGGGGCGGGGAGGTGCGGGAAGGGTGGGCCGCCGGCTGGTTCGACGCCGCCGGCCGCGCGGCGTTGCCGCTGTCGTCGCTGGTAGGGAAGGTGCTGGCGGCGCTTTAGCCCGGCGATCTACCCTGGTGGAATGGGCCAGGAGATCCCCGAGCCGCCGGCGATGATGAACCAGCCGATGATCTTGTCGTCCAGCTCTCGCAGCCGGCTCGCCACCAGGTTGCAGAGGATGGTCAGCAGGCGGATCGACGACACCTTGTGGATGTCCAGAATTCCTTCCAGCACCTCGCCGGGGATGACCAGCACCACGGCGCCGCCGTCGTGGGCCTTGGCGTCGGCCGAGCGGGTCTCGTTGTCGATCAGGGCCATCTCGCCGAAGTAGCCGCCGCGGTCGAGGAAGGCGAGCGCCTCTTCGCCGGCGCCGGGGATGTACTTGCTGATCATCACCCGCCCTTCAAGCACTACGTACATCTCGTTGCCCAGCTCCCCCTCGCGGAAGATCACCTGGTTGGGGCCGTACTTCCTCTCCTTGGAGAGCGAGGTGAGGAAGTTGATCTCCAGGTTCGAGAGCTTCTGCTCCTGGAAGAGCTTGCGCTTCGAGGCGAGGTCGACGTGAAACTCCCCCGTGGACTCCAAGGGCGTGGCCGCCGCGGTGCTGGGCGGCTTGCCGGTTTCCGAGAAGAACTGGGAAAGGTTCTCGTTGGTCTGCCGGAGCTTGGAGGAGAGGCTCTTCCAGAAGGCCCAGTAGAGGGCGAGCTTGAAGCGCGGATCCTGCTCCATGAGGGCGGCGAGCGCCTCGGGGTTCAGCGAGATGAGCTCGGTCTCGCCGGAGGCCACGGCGCTCCCCGAGCGGGGGATGCGATCCACGAAGGCCGTCTCGCCGAACAGTGTGCCCGGCATGAGGGCCGCCAGGTTGAAGAGGCCATAGGGCGTCTTACGCTTGATGCGCACGCTGCCGCTCTCGATGAGGTAGGCCTCCTGGCTCGGCTCGCCTTCCTGGACGATCGTGGTGCCGTCCGGATAATGGATGAACGTGGCGCACGCGGCGAGCTGCGCGAGCTGCTCATCCGTGAAGTGGGAGAAGATGTCCCACCGCCGAAGGGTGTCTTCCATGTTCAAGGCGGGTTTATTGTAGCGGAGGTTGGGCCTCTGCGCCCCTATTTTCCCGCTTGGCGTGCTGGGCAGGCTCGATCAATCGGCTTTCGGGAGCCGAGGCCCGCCCCTCGCGCCACGCCCAGGCCGCCCGCTCCTCGTCGCCGGCGTCCGCCCATAGATCGGCAGCCTGCAGGAACCACTCGGCGAACAGCGGCTCGCCGCTGCCCAGATCGGAGCGGAGCTTGTTTTCGAGCGGCGCCTCGACCTCGCTGAACAGGCGGCGTGCTCCCTGGCGGTCGCCGCGCCGCAGGGCCAGCCAGGCGCGGTGGAGGGTGAGCGACTCCAGGAGGTCCGAGCGCAGAGCGCCGGCCTTTTGGAACGCCTGCTCGGCCTCATCGAAGTCGCCGGCCCAGGCCGCCGTCAGGCCGCGCTCCAACCAGGCCTCGCCGTCCATGGGGTCTTGGGCGAGGATGCGGTCGAGCAGGCCTCGGGCGCGGTCCAGCTCCAGCAGGTGCCGGGCGGCCACGGCGGCGGTATAGAGCTGGTCGCGGCTCGCCCGCGCATCGGTTCTGGCGGCGGCCAAGGCGTCCGCGAACCGGCCTTCGCCGAGAGCCCGCTGCGCCGCGCCACCCGCCGCGGGCTGGCGCAGAGTGGCCCACGCCGCATAGGCTCCCACGGCGAGCAGGACGAGAAGACCGGCGAGGAGCAGTCCTTCGAACGAGGGCATCGCGAGGCCTTTCTATAAGGATGGGAGATTGAGCTGGGCGGGGCGCAGGCGCTCCCAGACGGTCCGCTCCACCGCGTCGAGCCAATCCGGCCTCGCCGCGGGATCGAGATGGAGGGCGACGAGGCTGCGCTCGATCAGCTCACGGCAGAGCTTCTCTTCCACGGCGCGCTGGAACCCGGGGTCGGCCGAGCGCACGCCGTCCGGGCTGGGTTGCTCGACAATGGGGACGTGGACCAGCAGGTCATAGCCCCGGAGCCAGTACTCGACCAGCCCCTCAGGCCCCTCCTGCCGGCCGGCGGCGAGAAGGAGATAGACGTAATTGTCGAGCACGCTACGGTCGCAGACCACCACCGGATAGCGGGCCTGGGCCACCAGCTCCTCGGCGATCTGCGAGTGCAGGATCCACGACTGGGCGGCGATCGACGTCTCCTGGTTGATCGGCAGCGGACACCGCCGCGCCACCTCATGCACCACCTCGACCCCCACGTCCCGCCGCTTGAGCCGCGCCGCCAGGCCGTAGCACAGCGTTGTCTTTCCCACCCCGTGGGAGCCGATGAAGGCAATCTTGAGACGGGTGGCGGGCAGCATGGAGGGGATTGTAGGGCAGCTACTCCCTCAGGGAAGGACAGATCTGGTGTAGCGGGTCCCACCAGAGAAGGATGAGAACGCCGTTCTCTAGGTAACCGTAGACTCTCTCCCTCCCCGATAAGCGCAGAGAAACCACGTCGTCGAGCAGCAGACCAAGGGCTTCGAGTCGCTGCTGAGCAGTGGAGCAGATGTCCTCAACCCTGATGGAGTGGTTCTGCTTCTTCGCCTGGACCAGGATCTCCGTCCAGGTCATCGACTCGAAGTGAGCCAATCGCGACCGGACGTACAGGATCGTGGGACCGTCGACCCTGTGCCAGCCAAAGGGGTCGACCATCTCCATCCTTCCAACCCGCCAGGAGGGCCGGAGGCTGTGATAGCTCGTGCCGGCGACAGCCCTGGGAACCCGCTGCTGCTCGGGAACCTGGGCTCTCTGAGGAATCCTGTCGGCAGGTTGGGATGACTTATGGCGGGATCGTTTACCCACGAGGTCTAGTACGGATTGCTGTAGTACTCGGCCATGGAGGCGTGGGTGATGATTCGGCGACCGGGATCACCGGGATCAAGCCCCTTTCGGGCTTCAAGCCAAGGGGCTTCCCGATGGGTCAAGTCGCTCAGCCACTGAGAGGTCTTGTCGCCGTAGTAGTCGAGCACCGCGTCGACCGTCTTGCGTTGCCCCTTGGTCAGGCATCCGGGTTTGCCCTGCGGCCAGTCACGAACCCGGAACAGACCGCGATGGGCCTTATAGAGCTCCGGCACCACCGGTCCGTTCGTCCATGCCTGGATCTCCTCGGGAAACAGAGGCTCTTCATCCCAGACCAGAGACCACGCCTGGGAGTAGTACACCAGTTTCTGAAGCTTCATCGCCGTCAGCTCACCCCTCTGTTGCAGGATGTAAGCAGCAATGTCATGCGCTGTGGCCATGATTGATTCCCTCACTCGTTACTTTACTTCATGTTCGGTGGTCGCGCATAGGTGCGATCTGAAGGCCCGCCATCTCCTCCTCCAGAATCCCCACCGCCGCTTCCAATTGCTCCTCCAGGATCGTCAACGGCGGCACGATCTGCGCCACCCGGCCCTCCGGGCCCCCCGCGAGGAGCAGGATTCCACGGGACCAGGCGGCGAGCATCCATTTTTTGGCGCCCACGGCGGTGCTGAATTGGATTCCCCATAGGAGACCCCGGCCGCGGACTTCTTCGACGGCGGGGAACCTCTGGGGCCAATCGGCGAGGCGATACCCCAGTTCCTCTCCCAGCCGGGCCGCGCGGGTAGGGAGATCGCTCTCCTGAATTACGGCCACGGCGGCGAGAGCGGCGGCGCAGGCGAGCGGGTTGGCGATGAAGGTCGCTGTGTGCCTTGCTTCTCCTGAAGTCTCCCAGCAACGGAAGAGGTCGCGCCGGGCGATCACGGCGGCTATGGGCAGCCCGCCTCCCATCGCCTTGCCGCAGCAAAGGATGTCCGGCCGGACTCTCTCATGGTCCACGGCGAAGAGGCGGCCCGTGCGGCCGAAGCCGGTGAAGATCTCGTCCGCGATGAGCAGCGCGCCCCGTCGGCGGCAGATCTCCGCCAATCCGGCGAGCCAGCCGGCCGGGGGGATCAGCACTCCCTCGCGGCCGACAACGGGCTCCACGATCACCGCGCCCACCTCGCCTCCGGCCAGGGCCTCATCGACCCGGTCGAGGCCGGCGCCGAAGGGGAGACGGCGGACGTGCTCGTGGAGATGGGCCACGAAGGGGTCGCGGAACTCGGGGCGGGAGGTCACCGCCAGCGCGCCCAGCGTCATGCCGTGGTAGGAGGGATCGAACGCCAGAACGCCGGGCCGGCCCGTGGCGCCGAGCGCCGTCTTGAGGGCGATCTCCACCGCTTCGGCTCCAGAGACCGCGAAGAACACCTGGGCGTCGTCCACCGGGACGAGGGCCACCAGCCGCCGCGCCAGCTCGACCCGTTGGGGGTGGGCGTGAACATCTCCCAGAGCGTGGAGGAGCTCTCCTGCCTGGTGCCGCACCGCTTCAACGACCCGCGGATGGCGGTGCCCGACGGCGGCGACGCCGAATCCCGCCGTGAGGTCTATATAGATGTTGCCGTCGACATCCCGGACGTTCGCCCCCCGGGCCTCCTCCCAGAGGATGGAGGAGGGAAGTGGAGAACCCTCAGGCAGCGTCGGGAGGGTGTTGACCCCCGGCGCCTCCAGCTCGCGCAGGTCCGCCGACAGCGCCCGGGACCGCGGCCCCGGCGGCGGGACGACGATCTGGGGAAGCTCGTCGCCGAAGCTCACATCTCCCGCCGGCCGGCGAGCGACCGGCCGAGCGTGACCTCGTCGGTGTATTCGATGTCGCCGCCCACCGGCATGCCGAAGGCGAGGCGGGTGATCTTGATTCCCCGGGACTTCAGCAGGCGAGCGAGGTAGAGGGCCGTCGCCTCTCCCTCGACGTTGGGGTTGGTGGCGAGGACGATCTCCTCGATCCCCTCCAGGCGTTCCAGGAGGCCGGGGATGGCCAGGCGGTCCGGGCCAATCCCCCGGTGCGGCGAGAGGGCGCCCATCAGCACGTGGTAGAGGCCGTGGAACTCGCCCGTGCGCTCGATGGGCTCAAGGTTGAAGGCCTCTTCGATGACGCAGATGCAGGCGCGGTCCCGCTGCGGATCGGAGCAGTAGCGGCAGGGATCGACGGCGGTGATGGAGTTGCAGACCGAGCAGTGGAAGAGCTTCGCCTTGACCTCGAGGATGGCCTCGGACAGGGCTTGAGCCTCCGCCGCCGGCACCTTGAGAAGGTAGTGGGCGAGGCGAGCCGCGGTCTTGGGGCCGATGCCCGGCAGCCGGGACAGCTCACCGATCAGCCGGGCCAGTGGTTCGGACATCGGCTCCCCGGGGCCCCTAGAACAGCCCCGGCATGCTGGACATCATGGCGCCGGCCTTTCCCTGCATCGTCTCCTCGAGCTTGCGTCCGGCCTCGTTGACGGCGGCGACGATGAGATCCTCGAGCATCGAGGGATCCTTGGGGTCCATGGCCTCGGGCTCGATCTTCACCGAGACGAGCTGCTTGTGGCCGCTCAGCCGCACGGTCACCATGCCGCCGCCGACACTGGCTTCGACGATGGTCTCGGCGAGCTCACGTTGGAGGCGCTCCTGCATTTCCTGGGCCTGTTTCATCAACTTCTGCATGCTGCTCATATCTCTCAATCCTCCGTGTAGGTACCGTGCTCTTCGACGGCTTCGACCCGGCTGCCCTGGAAGATCTCCAGGACGGCCTGGACGGCCGGCTCGACTTCCGTGGCCCGCGCCGGCTTCGCCGCTTCGGCGGCGGCTGGCGGCGCCCCCTTGCTCTCCCGGACTTCGAGCCGGGTCCCTTGTCCCCAGACGGCTGCCGCCGCCTCCTCCAGGATAGGCCGATTGGCTTCCAGGCGCGAGCGGAGATAGCTGTCTCCATTCGGCGCCAGGAGTGTAACCCTGCCGTCCTCGAATCGGAGATCCTCCACCGCGTCCAGAAATCCGCCCAAGTTCGGCTTGCGCTTGGCGGTCTCTTCCTTGAAGGCGGTGACGGGATCGCTCGATCGTCCCGCCGACGCGATGGGCGCCGCCATACTTGGCGCCGATACCGGAGCTGCTGAAGGCTCGGGGCTCGGGGCCGGGCGCGCTGAGGGAGTCGCGGGAGTTGGTGGAGCGCTCGCCCGGGGTGCCATCTCGGGCGGTGGCGCGCTCCGAGGCGGCGGTGCCGGCGCCGGGGGGGCCGGCCGGGGCGCGGCGGCTGCCGGCCTCGCCGCGGGAGCGGCTCCCGGCTGATACGTGCCGGCGAGGATCTCCTCGACGCGGATCAGCTTCGGCAGCTCGGCGGCCCGCAGCCAGGCGATCTCCACGGCCAGGGCGCCGGTGTCGCTTCGCCGCACGATGTTCTCGCTGGCGAGGAGCTGGCTCAGCAGCCTCAGCAGGTTCTCGTAGCCGCTCGCCTTGGCCGTGGCCGCCAGGGCGTGGGCTTCTTCACCGGGCAGGTCGATCTGCTCGGGTGCGCCGCCCATGGCGAGGTGCAGGGCGTCGCGGCTGAAGGCGAGGAACTGCCCGTAGACGTGGCGCGGGTCCCACCCTTCCTCTTCGATACGGCGCACGGCGGCGGCGACAGCTTGGGCATCGCCTGCCAGAATGCCCGTGAGGAGCGTCTGGAAGAGGGCCGTGTCCAGCCCGCCCAGCAGCCGCACCGTGTCCTCGTCCGCGATACTGCCGGAGCCGAAGGTGGCGAGCTGGTCGAGAAGGGCGACCGAATCGCGCACGCTCCCCTCGCCGGCGCGGGCGATGAGCCGCAAGGCCGTGTCGCTCGCTTTGATGTTCTCGGCTTCAGTGATCGTCCGCAGGTAGGCGGCGAGATCGTGCGAGGGCACGCGCCGGAAGTGGAACTCCTGGCAGCGGGAGAGGATGGTGGCCGGCACCGCGTCGATCTCGGTGGTGGCGAAGATGAAGACCAGGTGCCGGGGCGGCTCCTCGACGATCTTCAGCAGGGCGTCGAAGGCCTGTCGCGAGAGGCGGTGGATCTCGTCCAGCACCACCACCTTGTAGCGGTCGCGGGCGGGGCCGTAGCGCAGGCTCTCGGTGAGCTCGCGCACCTGCTCCACTTTGGAGTAGGTGGCGGCGTCGACCTCGATGACGTCGATGTCCGAGCCGCGGGTGATCTCGATGCAGGGCGAGCACTCGTTGCAGGGATCGGCGGCGGGGCCGCGCTCGCAGTTGAGAGCCTTGGCGAGGACGCGGGCCGCGGTCGTCTTACCGACGCCGCGGATGCCCGAGAAGAGGTAGGCCTGGGCGATCCGTCCCTCCCGCAGAGCGTTGCGCAGGGCGGTGACGATCGGTTCCTGGCCGACGAGGCTGGAAAAGTTCTGTGGGCGCCACTTGCGCGCCAGGACTTGATACGCCATGGGTGTTTTGCCGGCAGTGGTCAACGAAGGGTTCCGGTGAATCTGCGGCACTCGTCCGGATACCTTATCGCTGCTCCCTTCCGGGCCTGACGAGGTTCGGTATCGGCCGATGCACAGGACCCGAACCCTTCGTGGGCCACTGTCCTAAGGCTGCTCATGCTACGTCGTGGGATCAGGGAAGTAAAGAACGTAGCCCGGAGTCCGGGATCTGGAACAACAGGCGGGGGCGGGCAGGCATTCCATAGATCAGGAGCCTCCGTTTCCCCGGCGGTCTCGGCGCAGGATCGCGGCGATATGCCGCAACAGCTCGACGGTGGCCCTCTCTTCGGCGCAGGCCCGCTGGAAGAGGAGCAGGGCGGCTGTCGCCTCCTGTTGGACCTCGCGCGATTCGAAGACCGGCAGGATCTCGGCCGCGATCCCCTTCAGCTCCTCGGTCCGTCCCTGCCCGGCGAGAAGCGTCGCGAGATCGAGCGAGACCAGGGCCACGTCGTAGCTCTTCCCCAGCTCCAGGAACTTTCTCTGGACCTCCCGGTAGGCGGCCTCGGCTTCGCCGGTCCGCCCCAGACCCTGGGCGATGCTGGCCTCGGTCCAGCGCAGGCGGAGCCAGTCGAGAGGCTCGGCCGTTTCCCGGAAGAGCTCACGGACGGCGGGCAAGAGGTCCGCTGCCTCCTCGTTCCTGCCGGCAAGCGTCAAAGAGGCCAGGAGACTCTGCAGAGCGTACGCATGAAGACGTGGCTGTTTGGCGGCTTCGATCTCGCCAAGCGCTTCCCGCAGGAGCTTGATCGAGGCGTCAATGTCCCCCTCGGCCTTGACGAGCTTGACCTTTTTGAGAAGAATCGCGGCGATTCCCGACAAGTCTTGGGCCTGCCGATAGAGCGTCAAAGAACGATTCAGGTTTTCGCGCGCTTGATCGAACAGCCTCTGGTCGAGCTTCAGAGAGGCCCTCAAACGAAGCACCTCCGCCTCCAGTTTGGTGTTTCCTGTTCCGCTCCTTCCAAGCTTCTCTTCTGCCCGGAGAAAGGCGTAGTCCGCCGCTTTCAGCTCGCCCGTCACACGCAGGGCATTCCCGAGATAAGCGAGGGCGCGCGCCTGCAGGTCGAGGACCCAGCCGGGGTGGTAGTCCTCACCGAGGTGCCCGGCGAGACGGATGGCGAGGAAGGCCGTTTCCACTGCCTCGGCCGGATTCTCGAAGACGGTTTCCTGGGTCTTCTTGAGGAGATACTGGCAGAGGCCCCAGGTGTGCAAGTCTTCGTTTTCCTCCGCGAGCCGCATCTGCTCTTCGTGGGGCCGGCCTTCGAGGAGCCGCGCCAGCTCTGGGGCTTCGCGCGTCTCGAAGACAGCGACCGTCTCGCTCCAGTGGCCGGACTCCTCCAGCAGACGCCGGATCTCCTCCTCGTTGAGCCGGCAAGTGGAACAAGTCTCGATCAGGTGGGGAACCACCTCCCGTAGGACGTCTTCGTGCTCCAACTCACCGGCCAGCCAGCGCGCCAGCGTCTCCAACGACGGATGTCCCTCTCCCACGACATCTCCTTTCTGCTCCAAGAGAACTTGGTCCTACGGAACGGTATTTATTGTACTACGGCGTGGGGAGAAGCAATAGAGGGCACGCCGAGAGGAAAAAAAGGGAGGCCCGGAGTGGCGCCGGGCCCTTTGGGCTTCCCCGATTTAGCCGTTGGGATCGGGCATCAACCCATTGGTCCCATGTGGCCCAGGAGGAGCCGTCGGAGCAGACTGGCCATCGGGGTCGATCGTCATCCCGTTTTTCTCAAAGGCCCCTTGGAAGAAGTGGGACAGCCAGGCCCAGACGGACGAGCTAAAGCCTCTGGAGGACGGGTGGTTGACCGCGGAGGAGAGCGAAAAGGCAGAGGCCGGGGTGAGGGGGAGGACGAGCCCGGCGAGGAGGATGAGGACGGGAAGGCTGCGGCGCAGCCTGTAGCTGAGCATGGTGCGGCTCCTCTGGGGGCGGGTCTCGGACAGCGGAAACGCCGGCGGAGCCCGCCGCCTCTATATAGAGGTTGTGCCCGAAGGTGGAGAGGGGGACTCTTAGGGCATGGTGCCGCTACCGCTGTTAGAGCAGCCGTTGCTCTGGCTTGAGCAGCCATTGCTCCGGCTTGAGCAGCCATTGCTCCGGCTTGAGCAGTCGTTGCTCCGGCTTGAGCAGTCGTTGCTCCGGCTTGAGCAGTCGTTGCTCCGGCTTGAGCAGCCGTTGCTCCGGCTTGAGCAGCCGTTGCTCTGGCTTGAGCAGCCGTTGCTCCGGCTTGAGCAGTCATTGCTCCGGCTTGAGTTTGGTCAAGCCTCGGGCTTTGCGCTTGAGCCCTTCTCGGGTAACATACGCGTTCCGCTCGGGCGGAGGCTTGCCTTGGAGAGACCAGAAGACCCTCTCTGGATGTTGGAAGCCCTCGCCGAGGCACGACGCGCCGGCGAGTTGGGGGAAGTCCCCATCGGGGCGGTGGTGGTTCGGGAGGGGGAGGTGTTGGGGAGGGGCCACAACCGCCGGGAGCTCGACGGCGATCCGCTGGCTCATGCCGAGATCCTGGCCATCCGGGAGGCGGCGCGGCGGATGGGTGGCTGGCGGCTGACGGGTTGCACGCTGTACGCATCCCTGGAGCCGTGCCCGATGTGCGCCGGAGCCCTCGTGAACAGCCGCATCGAGCGGCTGGTCTACGGGGCGCCGGATCCTAAGGCCGGCTACTGCGGCACCCTGGGCAACCTGGTCCAGGATCCGCGGCTGAATCACCGGCTGGAGGTGACGGCGGGCGTGCTCGAAAGTGAGAGCGCCGCGCTGTTGCGCGGCTTCTTTGCGTCGTTGCGGCGAAAGCCTTGACGACAAGGTTCTTTGCAGGATCGGGAGAGATGTCCGAGTGGCTTAAGGAGCACGCTTGGAAAGCGTGTGTAGGGGAAACTCTACCGTGGGTTCGAATCCCACTCTCTCCGCCACGATCTCGACAGACAAATTACCGGAGAGGTGCCAGAGCGGTCGAATGGGACGGTCTCGAAAACCGTTGACCGGGCAACCGGTCCGTGGGTTCGAATCCCACCCTCTCCGCCATTCGCTTTCGACTCGTACGGGACGGGCGGTTCTTGACGCCCGAGCTCCAGGTGATCTACCTTATTGGTTTCGTTCGACGCGGCGGGCGGTCCCCGGAGGACCGGCGATCCCGCAAATCATGACCACGACTTGGAAGAAGGCGGTCTCAAGTGAAACGGACTTTTCAGCCCAACAACCGTCGCCGCAAGCGGACGCACGGATTCCTGGTGCGGATGCGCACCCGCCACGGCCAGGCAGTGATCGCCCGGCGGCGCCGGAAGGGACGCAAGCGCCTGAGCGTCTGATGCCGGACGAGGAGCGCCACCCGCGCTCTGCCTCCGGCACGGAACGGCTGTCGGCCGAAGAGCGGCTCCGGCAGCGGAAGGACTACCTCAGGTGTTACCGGACGGGACGCCGGCGGCATGGCTCGCTGGCGATTCTCTATTTCGTACCGAACCAGCTCGAGGGGCCGCGCCTCGGAATCACCGCCAGCCGCAAGGTCGGCAAGGCCGTCGTCCGCCAGCGGCTCAAGCGCAGGATCAAAGAGATCTACCGGCGATGGCCGCACCGCAGCCAGCTTCCTGCGTTGGACCTGGTGATCCACCTCAAGCCCGAGGCCCGGGGCAGCGACTTCCCCTCGCTGCGGACGGAGCTGCTGCGGCTGTTCTCCGGCCTGCGGGAGCGGCGAGGGCCGGCGGCTTGACTCGTCTCCTGGTGTACCTGCTCGGCGTCTACAAGCGCCGCCTCTCTCCCCTGCTCCCTCGCGCCTGCCGGTTCACTCCGACCTGTTCGGAGTATGCCCGGCTGGCGCTTCTCAAATACGGCTTCTGGCGCGGGGGGCTGCGGGCCACCGGCCGGCTCCTGCGCTGCCAGCCGTTCCATCCGGGCGGGATCGATCTCCCCTAGGCCTTGGCGGGCCTCATTCCCTCCCGATCCGATCGACCCAAAGGACATAATTTCCCGTGGATAATCGCCGGCTGCTTCTCGCCTTTCTCCTCTCGATGGTCGTCATCGGCGCCTGGTTCTGGCTGTTCCCGCCACCCAAGCCCGTGCCGCCCAGTCCGAAGCCGCCGCTGGCTTCGCAATCACCCCAGACCTCGCAGACAGCGCAAACCCCAGCCGCGGGCCAGACCCCCGTTCCCGGGGCCCCGACGGCCACCGGCGGAGGGGGCGTCGGCAATCCCGCCGCTCCTGCCGAAGCCATTCAGGCCACGGCCGAGGAGCGCGTCACCCTGTCGGACGGGCGCGCCCAAGCCGTTTTCACCAACCGTGGCGCGCAGCTCGTCTCCATGATCGTGCCGGAGAAGGCGAGCCGCAACAGCGGCAGCCTGGAGCTGGTGCGCAAGCGGGCTGGCGGCACCTACCCCTACTCCCTGGTCACCAGGGCGCTGAAGCCCCACCCTCTCGACGACGCGCTCTTCCGCGCAGAGAAGAGCGCCGACGGCCGCTCTGTTCTCTTCCGCTACAGCGGCCCCTTGGGCGTCGCCGAGAAGCGTTTCGCCTTCGATCCGCGCGGCCTGCTGGAGGCCGACGTCCGGCTGCCCGGCCATTCCGACTGGGGCATTCTTTTGGGACCTGGTATCCGGAATCTGACGCCGGAGGAAATAAAGAGCCGGTTCGAGCACCGCCGCGCGGTCTACAAGCAGGGCGAGGCCGTCAAGGTGCTCGATGCCGCGGGTGCTTTCGACCCCATCGAGGTCGCGGGTCAGGGGCTCGGCTGGATCGGTCTCGCGGACACCTATTTCCTCTCCGCCCAGGTCCCGCAGACCGGCCTCGACAAGGCTGTGCTCGTGCCGGTGATGGTGCAGGAGACGAAGGGCGAGGGGGCGACGTTCGCCCCGGTGCCGCCCAAGGATCTGATCACCAAGGAGCAGAAGGATCTGCCGCGGGAGTTCTCGATGGTGCTGGAGCCGGCGGGCGACCGCCTGACGCTGGTCTCCTATTGGGGCTCCAAGGAGTACGAGCGGCTGAAGGCCCTACCCTTCGGCCTCGAAGGGACGGTGGAGATGGGGAAGTTCAGCTTCCTCGCCCGCCCGCTCCTCGCCGGTCTGCACTGGATCTACGACCACGTCGTGCAGAACTATGGTTGGGCCATCATTCTGATGACGGTGCTGATCAAGCTGCTGCTCCTGCCGATCACGCACAAGAGCACGATGTCGATGCGCAGGATGCAGGAGCTCAACCCCAAGGTCCAAGGCATCCGCGACAAGTACCGCACGAAGCTCAAGGACAAGCAGGGGCGGCCGAACCTCGAGATGCAGAAAAAGATGAACGACGAGGTGATGGCCATCTACAAGGAGGCGGGGGTGAATCCCGCGGGAGGCTGCTTCCCGCTGCTGCTGCAGATGCCGATCCTGTTCGCCTTCTACGGCTTGCTGGGCTCGGCCGTCGATCTGCGCAAGGCGCCCTGGATACTCTGGATCCACGACCTCTCGGTGCACGACCCCTATTACGTGCTGCCGATCGTCATGGGCATCTCCCAGTTCCTCCAGGTGCGGATGGGGCCGCAGGCCGGCGATCCCATGCAGCGCAAGATGTTCCAGCTCATGCCCATCGTCATGACCTTCCTGTTCCTCGGGTTTCCCAGCGGCCTGGTGATCTACTGGCTGACCAACAACATTCTGACCATCATCCAGCTTCAGGTTTACAACCGTCAGCAGAAGGCGGCACAATGACGGGGCCTGGAGCGGAGGACCCAGAGACGATTCCTATGAACGACGCGACACGACGGTTCTTTTCGGGCGACAGCCTGCAGCAGGCCATCATTCAGGCTGCCAACTACTTCAACCTCGACCCGGACTGGGTGGCTTACAAGAGCATCGAAAAGCGGCACGGGTTCCTCAAGACTCGCCGCAAGGTGGTCATCGAGGTCGACCCCGACAATCCGAAGCGGGAGTCGCCGGTGAGCGCTCCGGCGACGGTCCGGGCGACTCCCCCCGCGCCGCCCTCCGGGTACATGCTGCGGGAGCCCACGGCTCCCCACCCGGCGGCGGAACCCCCCCCTGCCTACTCTCCCGCCGCCGCCCGGCCGGAGGCAGACCGCCCCCCGCGCGCTCCGATGGCGCGCCCTG
Source organism: Thermoanaerobaculia bacterium (assembly GCA_035996875.1). Classification (GTDB taxonomy): domain Bacteria; phylum Acidobacteriota; class Thermoanaerobaculia; order Multivoradales; family UBA5704; genus DATARR01. Next base: position 17,946 of record DASYJD010000013.1, on the reverse strand, counting down.
AAGGCCGTGGTCCTGACCGTGGCTCCCGTGGCGGCCCGGATCGTGGGCCTCGCGGCGGCGGCCGTGGGGATCGCGGCGAGCGCCATGATCGGCCTCGGCACCGGGACGACGATCGCCGTCCGCCCCGGACCGGGGACCGCCCGTCCTCGGGCATCGAGCCCTTTCGCCTGGAAGGTGGTTCCGGCGAGGGATTGGTGACCCTGCCGGAGAAGCCGCGGGGAATCTCCGACCGCTACCCCGTGGCCGTGGGTCCAGCCGCTGACGCCGCGGCGAAGTCCATCGAGCTTCTCCTGCGCATCGCGGGCTTGGACTTGAAGGCCCAGGTCTTCCAGGGTGAAGAGCGGCTGGAAGTCGATCTCTCCGGCGAGGACGTGGATTGGTGTTTCGCGGACGACGGCGAGATGATCCAGGCGGTGGAGCACCTGCTGCCGCGGATGATCCGCAGCCTGTCCGGCGAGCCCGTGCCGGTGCGAGTGGATTGCGACAACTTCCACGAGATCCGCGAGGAGCGGCTGCGCAGTCTGGCTCAGAAGGTCGCGGAAGAGGTTCGCCGGCAGGGCAAGCCCCGCATTCTGGAGCCCATGAACCCCGGCGACCGCAGGATCATCCACGTCACCCTCGCGGACGACCCCGGCGTCGCCACCGAGAGCGAGGGCGATGGGTACTTCAAACGGGTCATGGTTCGGCCGGCGTAGAGATTCCAAAGGGGACGTTCCACGTGGAACGTCCCCGCTGTCCGCGTGCCTACGTTTCACGTGAAACGTCCCCGATATGCCCTTTCCCCTCCCCCGCCTCTCACGCGCCGACTTCGCCTCCGAGCTGGCTCCCTTTTCCCCTGAGCCTCTGGGCTCTGAGGGGTTGGATTCTCTCTACGCCTACTACCAGGAGTTGGGGCGCTGGAACGAGCGGCTCAACTTGATCGGGCCGGGCACTGCCGGGGAAATCCTGGCCCGCCACTTCGGCGAATCGCTGGCGGCGCTGCCTCTCCTGCCGGCTGGGGCGAAGACGGGGCTGGATTTAGGATCAGGCGCGGGGTTTCCCGGGCTGGTGCTGGCCGCCGCGCGGCCGGAGCTGGAAATGACCCTGGTTGAGGCCCGGGAGCGGAAGTGGGCGTTCCTTCTCTCCGCCGCGCGCCGGGCCTCTTTGTCCTGCCGATGCCTCAATGTTAGAGTGCGGCTTCCGTTGCCGTCCGGCCTGCCCGAGAGCCTCGACGTGATCACCTCGCGAGCCTTGCGCCTCGATTCAGATGTATGGGGGGCTCTCTCGCGGCGCCTGGGAGACGGGGGGCGCATCATCCTCTGGGTGGGCGAGCAGGACCCCGGTCTGCCGCCGGACCTCGTGACCTGTGGCGACGTCAAGCTGGCGGGCAGCGAAAGGCGGCGCATTCTGGTCCTGCGTCAAGTTTGAGAGCCGTGAAAGCCGAAAAGACCATGATCCTCGCCATTGCGAATCAGAAGGGTGGAGTCGGCAAGACCACCACCGCTATCAACCTCGGTGCCGGGCTCGGCGCCTTGGAGCGCCGCGTCCTGCTGGTGGACTGCGATCCTCAGGGCAATGCCACCCGCGGCTTGGGCGGCAAGGCTTCCCCGCCGCACCTCTACAACGCCTTGACCGGCGAGGTGCAGCTGGCGGAGGCGATCCGCCCCTCCGGCTTTCCCAACCTCGACCTCGTTCCTTCGCAACGCGACCTGGTGGGTATCGAAGTGGAGTTCGTGGGCGAGTCCGGCTGGGAGGGGCGCCTCAAGGGAATCCTCGCGACGGTGGCGGACCGCTACGACACCATCCTCATCGACTGCCCTCCCTCCCTTGGACATCTGACGGTGAGCGCTTTGACGGCGGCGGACGGCGTTCTCGTTCCCCTGCAGTGCGAGTACTTCGCGCTCGAAGGGATCAGCGAGCTGATGACGACGGTCCGCCGGGTGCAGGGCAGCCTGAACCCCCGCCTCGTCATCGCCGGCATCCTGCTGACCATGTATGACGACCGCACCAACCTGTCGAAGGACGTGGCCGAGGACATCCGCTCCCACTTCGCCGGCAAGGTGTTCGAGACGGTGGTGCCGCGCAACATCCGCCTGGCCGAGGCGCCGAGCCATGGCCTGCCGATTTTCCAGTACGACATCAAATCGCGGGGCGCCGAAGCCTACCTGGCCGTGGCCCGCGAGCTTCTGCGGAGGGCGGCTTGAATCCCAATACAACTTCCCCTTCCCCAAAGAAGCGGGGTCTGGGCCGCGGCCTCGATTCCCTGCTCGAAACCGTCCCTGAAAAGCCGCCGGAGGGGATTCGCACCCTGCCCATCGACAGCCTGCGACCGAACCGCTTCCAGCCACGCACCCACTTCGCCGATGCGGCAATCGAGGAGCTGGCGGACTCCATCCGCGCGCAGGGAATCGTGCAACCCCTCGTCGTCACTCCCGAGGGGGAAGGCTGGGCAATCATCGCGGGCGAGCGCCGCTGGCGGGCGGCCCGCAAGGCCGGGCTGGAGAGTGTGCCGGTGGTGGTGCGCGAGGTGGCGGACGACCGCGAGCTGCTGGAGCTGGCGCTGGTGGAAAACCTTCAGCGCAGCGACCTGAATCCGCTAGAAGAGGCGGAAGCCTACGCCGCCCTTCAGGATAAGTTCGGCCTTTCCCAGGAAGCCGTGGCCACCCGGGTGGGCAAGGCCCGCACCACGGTCACCAACGCACTGCGCCTCCTGCGCCTGCCGGAGGAGGTGCGGGAGCTGCTGCGCGAGGGGCAGCTCACCGCCGGCCAGGCCCGTCCCCTGTTGGGTCTGGAGAATGCCGACGAGCAGATCCTCCTCGCCGAGCGCGCGGTGCGGGAGGGGCTCTCCGCCCGCGATCTCGAGCGGCTGACCGCCGCTGCCAAAGAACCGGCGAAAACGAAGCAGAAAGCGGACCGTCCGGCCGAGGTCCATACCGTCGCCGCGGAGGAGAAGCTCACCCGCCGCCTCCAGACCCGGGTGGAGATCAAGCGCCAGGGCAAAGGGGGATTCGTGCGGATCCACTTCCATTCGGAAGAGGAGCTCATGCGGCTTTACGATGTCCTGACCGAGCGTGGAGACAATCGATGATCTTCAAAACGGAGGGCAAGCACGCCGACCTCAACGGCTTTCTCGACAAGGGCAGCCATCTCCACGGCGAGCTTCGCTTCGACGCCTCCTTCCGCGTCGACGGCAAGCTCACGGGAACGGTGGAGTCCGACGGCGATCTGATCGTGGGCGAGACCGGCGAAGTCGACGGCGAGATCAAGGTGGGGCAGATCTTCATCTCCGGTACCGTTCGCGGCTCTATCCGGGCCAGCCGCAAGGTGCAGATCGCTCCCCAGGGAAGGCTCTTTGCCGAGGTCGACACGCCCGCCCTGGTGATCGAGGACGGTGCCATCTTCGAAGGCACCTGCTCGATGAATCGCGACGGCGGCAAGGCCTCGCCGGGGCCGAAGCTGGTGGCACAGAAAGCATAGGAAATAAAGGACTTACACGGACAAACACGGACTGGCACGGACGAACACGGGGTCCTGTTCCGTGTAGGTCCTTTTAAGGCTTCCCCGCCCTCGCCAGCCCCTCATACGAGGGAAAAAACGTCAACGGGTGCCTGGCCAGGAACTTCTTTTCGAAGACCGAGGTGAGCACTTGGCCGTCGAAGTCCCGGGCCACTGGGAAGCCGAGACCGTAGAGCAGGGTGGGCGCGAGGTCCTCGAGCTGGGCGCCGGTCACGAGCGCCCCCGGCAGGACGCCCTCGCCGTAGAGCAGCAACACGCCGTCGGGCGCGTCCGCGAAGCTTCCCCCCAGCGCCGCCTCGGGCGCGACTCCCTGCCAGAGCCGGGGCCACCCTCCTCTGGGGCTCGCGCCGTAGGCCGAGACCACGGCGAGGAGGCGCGGCCTTCCCTCCCCGCGAGCCCAGACCTCGCTCAGGAAGGCGTCGAGCTGGGCGTAGTACGTGGCCACACGGTCCGTGGCGGCCCGCGCCGCGCTCCCCTTGGAGCCGTCGAACATCACCCGGCTGAAACCGCCGAAGTTCTCGAGCGAGGCTTCGCGCAGCCCGGGGAGAACGAGGAAGACCGCCTCCACCTGCGGCGATTGATCGGCCAGAGCGAGGGCCAACGTCTGCCGCCAGGTGTCCCCGGCGAGCGATTCGAGGAGACTGCGGGGCGGGCGCGGACCGAAGCGGCCGCGCAGTGAGGCTTCGAGGTCCCGTGCGTTGGGGCGAAACAGCAGGCCGCGGTTGGAGAGGTCGGCCGGCCAGGCGCTTCCGGCCTCGGGAACAGGCTGAAAGAAGCGGTCCGCCAAGGCGAAGGCGGCCTCGCCGTCGCCGGGCTCGGCCGCCGGCCAGCCGACGACTCCCGCCGGCACGCCCAGACGCGGCAGGATCTCCCACAGCGCCAGAGTCTGGCGGGGGTGGGCCGGCGCCGGCAACGGGCCCTCTCCAAGAGTGCCCCAGCGGCGGAAGGAGAGGCCTGTGGGCAGCAGCCGCAGCCTTCCACCGGGAACGAGGAACCCGGCCGGATAGGGGCGCTGGCCGGTGACCCCGTGCTTGAACGGGTACTTGCCGGTGGCGAGTGTCGTCCACAGCGCGTCGCGGCGGACCGGCGACAGCGATTCGAGGCGCCCATAGGCGCCGTTCTGCAACACCGAGGCGAGGAACGGCAGCCGCCCCTGGCCGGCGAGGGGGAGGATGGCGTCGAGCGTCGCCGAGTCGACGCCGATCACCCACAGCCGCGGCCTCTGGCCGGTCTCCACCGCCGCCGGGCGGGGCGCCGGGGCCGGCCTGGGATGGAACGCTTCCCGCCGCTCCACCATGGCGTAGACCGAGAGCAGCGCGACCAGCGTCAGCCCCCAGCGGCTGCGCCGGCCGTAGCGCCGCCGGTGGAGCGAATGCAACAGGGCCGTATAGAAGGCGATGAGCGCCCCCAGCGAGAGCCAGAGCGCCGCTTTGATCAGGCGGTCGTTGATGCCCGGCGGCAGGTAGTAGGCGTAATAGGAGGCATGCGTCCAGTCGAGGAGGGCGGCGAGGCTCAGCGCGGCGCTGAGACCCCAGGGGAGCGCCCGCAGGGCGCGGCGCGGATGGTGACGGGTGAAAGGGAAGTGAAGCGCGAGGCTCACCAAGCCCAACAGCGTGCCGTAGATCGCCACGCCGCGCAGCACCGAGCCCACCGCGAAGGGGAGCCCGGGGTTGAGGAAGAAGATGAGGCCGGCGAGGTGGACGCCCGCCAACGCCCCGGGAGCGAAGCCGCTCCCGAGGATCGCGAGCTGCCGCCGCGTCAGACGATAAAGATCGGTCGGTCCAGCTTCTGATGGAAGTGCCAACGGTAAACCATCCCGAGGATGTCCAGGGGGACCGTGTAGTCGACCTCCATGAAGATCCTGTCGCCGTTGTGCTCGACCTTGATGTCGCCCTTCTCGATCGGAATCCCGAGCCCATGGGCCCGATCCATGATCATTTTGGTCAGCTCCTCGGGCGGCGTGCGGGCCGAGTTGAACTTCGCGAGCTCGTCCATGTAGTCGTACAGCTCGCTGCTCTGGATCTTGACCGGTATGGCTTTCCAGGCGATCAGGGCGACTAGGCCGAGTGCGACCACCCAGAGGATGCACCCCAGATTTCCCTCGCCCCGTTCGGACCTCCGTCGCAGCATGGCTCCCCTCCTTCTTGGACTGTTGCGGGTAGTTTAACGTACGACGTGGAAGGTTCTGTCCCACCGGGTGAAAGAGAAGAAGTGAAGGGCCAGGCGGCCCAACTGCCGCAACTGCACCCCGGAGCCCGGCGACTCCCCCATATCGGGATCGTTTTCGACCGACCAATAGATCATGAAGGCCCGTCCCTTGAGGTAGCTCTCCGGCACCGTTCCCCAATATCGAGAGTCGTTCGAGTTGTCGCGGTTGTCGCCCATGCAGAAGTAGCTGGCCGGCGGCACCGTCTTGGGACCGAAGTTGTCGCGCATCCGCTTGGGGTGAAAGTAGAGCTCGCGGGGGTAGGACTGCGTGTCGGCGTACCAGGTGTACTTCGAGTCGTCGACGTGACGGCCGTTGATGAACAGGTCCTTGTCGATCATTTTCATGGTGTCGCCCGGCAGCCCCATGCAGCGCTTGATGAAGTCGCGGGTAGGGTCGTCGGGGAACTTGAACACGACGACGTCGCCCCGCCGCACCTTGCGCACCGGCAGGAGCTTCTCCTCCAGAGGGGAGATCGTCGGCCCGTAGATGAACTTGTTGACCAGGATGTGGTCGCCGATCAGCAGGTTCTTCTCCATCGAGCCCGAGGGGATCTTGAACGCCTGGACCACCCAGGTGCGGGCGAAGGTCGCGAAGATGACCGCGATCAGCAGGGCCTCCAGGTATTCCCGGAGCAGCGATTTCTCGTGCATGGGTACGGCGGTAAGCCGGCCGATTACCGGATCAGACGGAACGTCCTCGCCCAGCGGGTCTTGGAGAAGAAGCCCAGCGCTGTTTCCGCCAGGTCCGCAGCTTTCTCCCTGGGGCTCTGGGGACCGGCCGCGGTCTTGCCCCCGTAGGACCAATAGATGAAGAGGGCGCGCCCTTTGAGCAGGTGACCGGGCAGCGGGCCCCAGAACCGCGAGTCGTAGGAGTTGTCGCGGTTGTCGCCCATGCAGAAGTAGTGGCCGGCCGGCACGATGTAGGGCCCGAAGTTGTCCCGCTGGGTGATGAAGCTGCCCGCCGGCGCGGGGGTTCCCTTGTGCAGAGCGTAGCTCGCGTCGTTGACCGCCTTGTCGTTGATGTAGAGCTTCTGGTCGATGACCTGGATCTTGTCGCCGGCCACGCCCACGGCGCGCTTCACGAGATCGAGCTGCGGGTTCTCCGGCGACCGGAAGACGACGATGTCACCGCGCTGCGCGGCGCGCAGAGGGAGCAGCTTTTTTCCCAGCTCGAAGGCCGCGGGTCCGTAGATGAAGCGGTTGACGAAGAGGTGATCGCCGATGAGGAGCGTGTCCTCCATCGAGCCGCTCGGGATGTAGAAGGTCTGGACGACGAAGGTATTGGTGAACCACAGGAAAACGGCGGCGATGATCAACGCCTCGGTGTACTCCCGCCAGATCGATCGTTCTTCCGCCATGGCGCGGTTACTGTACCCGAAAGCGCCCCGGCCCTGCAAAGAACGGCGGCTCGAGCTCCGCTACCGGATCAGGTGCAACGTCCTCGCCCAGCGGGTCTTGGAGAAGAAGCCCAGCGCCGTTTCCAACAGGTCCGCGGCTTTCTCTCTCGCGCTCTGGGGGCCGGCCGCGGTCGTGCCGCCGTAGGACCAGTAGACGAGCAGCGCACGCCCCTTGAGCAGGTGGACGGGCAACGGTCCCCAGAACCGCGAATCGTAGGAGTTGTCGCGGTTGTCGCCCATGCAGAAGACGTGGCCGGAAGGCACGAGGTAGGGCCCGTAGGTATCCCGTTGCGGGTTGAAGCCGTTGGGGTCCTTGTGGAGGGCGAAGCTCGCGTCGCCGGCCTCTTTGTCGTTGACGTAGAGCTTCTGGTTGATGAGCTGGATCGTGTCGCCGCCCACCCCCACGGCACGTTTCACCAGATCCTTCGAAGGGTCCTGGGGCGACCGGAAGACGACGATGTCTCCCCGGCGCACGGTGCGCAGGGGGAGCAGCTTCTTTCCGATTTCGAAGGTCGCGGGCCCGTAGATGAAGCGGTTGACGAAGAGGTGGTCGCCGATGAGGAGCGTGTCCTCCATCGAGCCGCTCGGGATGTAGAAGGTCTGGACGACGAAGGTGTTGGTGAACGCCAGGAATACCGCGGCGATGATCAGCGCCTCCGCGTACTCCCGCCAGATCGATCGTTCTCCTGCCATGGTGAGGCTACTGTACTTGAGAGCGGCCCGGCCCGCAAAAGATCGCGCTCGCTGCCGTAATCCTCTGACAGGCCCCTAACTTCCCTTTGGAACGCCCGTTCCGCCTGTCTTTGCCAGGCCCTGCGTCCGAGCAGAGCCTATGCAGTCGCCGTATCCCCTGCCTTCCCCTCTTTTTTGATCTCCAGCAAGCCGTTTATTTTCAAAGGCTTGCTGGCTAAAGGCTGCTGGCAGGCCCCGTGAACTATCCCCTCCGCGTCAACCACGGAGAGGAGGTGGCGACGAGAGAGACGGCCAAGCCACAACACGGAAAGGGAAACGCAGGACCTGTCGAAGTTTTTCAAATCCAACGCCGGAATCAACGAAAGGAAACAAAACCATGAAGCACGTCTACCGCACCGTCGCCGGACTCGTCATCGCGCTCCTCTGCATCCCCGCTCCCGGGCGGGCTCAGGCCAAGCCGGAGGCTCCGAAGGAGGTGACCAAGAGGGTCAACATCAACAGCGCCGACTCCTCCCAGCTCTCCATGCTGCCGCGGGTGGGGCCCAGCGTCGCCGACCGCATTGTCGACTACCGCAAGGACAACGGTCCTTTCAAGAAACCCGAGGACCTGATGTTGGTGCAGGGGATCGGCGAAAAGACCTTTCAGCTCATCAAGCCTTACCTCGCCACCTCGGGCGAGACGACGCTCAAGGAGAAGGTGAGCAGCAGCCGCTCCGGCAAGGGCAAAGGAAAGAGCTCGAAATCCGGCAAGGCCAAGAAAGAGAAAAACGCCGGGGACAGCCGGTAGCAGCAGGCGCCCGAGGCGGGGAGCCCCTACCTCCCCGCCTCCCGCCTTTCCGCCTTCAGAGACCGGCCATGACTCCCGCGCAGAGAATTCTCTTGCATAGGGGCTTCACCTTGATCGAGCTGCTCGTCGTGATGGCGTTGATGGGTACGCTTCTGACTCTGGGAGTGCCGCCGCTCCTGCGGACCTCGGACGACTTGCGCCTGCGCATGGCGGCCGGCGAGATCGTCGGCGTGCTGCGCAGCTCGCGCAGCTTCGCCCAGCGGTACGACGCCAACGTGGCGGTGAAGTTCAACACCGAGCCGAACGGCGTCGTCACCTTCGCCCTCTATCGGGACGGCAACGGCAACGGCGTCCTCAACAAGGACATCGCCAGCGGAAGGGACCGCTTGGTGATGCCTCCCCAGAGCCTCAAGTTCCTGGGCCGCGACGTGGGTTTCGGTTTCCCGCCGGGGCCGCCACCGCGGGATCCCAGCACCGGCAAGAAGATGGACCGTCTGGACGACCCGATCCGTTTCAACGATTCCGACCTGGCTTCGTTCAGCCCGCTCGGCACCGCGACGCCGGGCTCGGTCTACCTGCGCAACGGCAGCGGGCACCTGGTGGTCGTGAGGCTGTCCGACCGCACGGGCAAGGTGAACGTGCTTCAGTACGACGCCAAAACGCAGACGTGGCGCGATTGACTCCCTCCAAACGAGTGCAGTAACGTCGCCGGCATGGGGGCAATTGTCATCGTCACCACCGTCGGAACCGAAGAGCAGGCCAATTTGATCGCGCGTGAGATCGTTGCCCGCCGGCAGGCCGCCTGCGTCAATATCCTGCCAGGGATGCGTTCGATCTACCGCTGGAAGGGGAAGATCTGCAAGGACGGCGAGTTGCTCCTGCTGGTCAAGACCTTGGAGGGGGAATTCGAGGCGGTCGCGGCCACGATCCGTGAGCTGCACAGCTACGAGCTCCCCGAGATTCTCTCCTTCGGCGTCGCCCGCGGCGAGCAGGGCTTCCTCGACTGGCTCGCCGGCAGCGTCGACAAGAATGCCGACTTTGCCGACGAGGACGAGGAAGACGAAGAGATCGCCTACGAGGACTGAGGGGGGTCTCCCCCCATATGCGCTAACTTAACGTGGTCTGGGAGGTTCCCCCGCCCAAGACCCTCACCCCTGCCCCTCTCCCGCCCCCTCCCAACCCCCCCTCACCGGGAGAGGGGTACCCCTGGGGCGTTTTTGCCTTGCTCCCTCTTCTCCCGGTTGGGGGGAGGGCGATGGGAGAAGAGGGCTGGGGTGATGAGGGTCTTGGGTGGGGGAAGCTCCAAGACCAAGTTAAGTTAGCGCCTATGCCGGGAGAGGGGTACCCCTGGGGCGTTTTTGCCTTGCTCCCTCGTCTCCCGGTTGGGGGGAGGGCGATGGGAGAAGAGGGCCGGGGTGATGAGGGTCTTCTCCCGGCTCGGATAGCGATCTGACAAATAAAACTACGGCGCCAGCGAATAGGGGCGCAGGGCCGTGGCCGCCAGCGCGAGAGTGCGCTCGAAGGCGTCGAGACGGATGAGGGTCTCGGCGGTTTGGCCGTCGTGGCAGGCTTGGGCCAGGGCCTGCAGCTCGCTGAACGCGGCGCGCAGGGGCTCCGCGGCCTGTGGGTCCGGCGGCTCCAGCGCGACAGGGTCGTTCAGGAGGGGAACGTCGGCGGCCATCAACGCCTCGCAGGACTGGAACAGCGACTCGCCGGTGACTCCGGCCTTGCGCAACTGGAGGTACGCGGAGAGCGCCGTCTTGACCCCGCCGACCTTGGCCGTGTAGCGCGGGTACCAGACCTTCATCGACTGCGCCCGCTCCTCCGGAGATGGCGTGGGCTTGATCACGACCCCCAGCCTCGGCGCCCCCTGCAGGGGCCCGTCCCGCTTGACGTAATATTTCTTGAGGGCCACTTCATGCTCGGTCTGCTCCTGGGCTTGGATCTCCTGGGTCGCCTTCCACTCCCGCTGGTCGCGCTCGTAATCCTTGACAGGCTGGGCCGCGGCGGGGCGGTTCCGGTTGCGGGCGGCGGTTCGGGCCTCCTCCAGGAGCGGGCCGTACTTGCGGAGGGCGAATTGTGAGTCCATCTCGCTGACCGTGTACAAGGGGCGCAGCTTCTCCTCGGCGGCCCTGTAGGCGTCCTCGGTGACCTCGAGAGTCCTTCGATACTGCGCCGAGCTCCACGCCGACCGCCGGATGGCGATGCACACCTGCTCGTGAGCTCCGGAAAGCGCCGCCACGGCACCGGCAAGGTCGGCCGGTGCCTCGGTTTTGACCTTCGAGAGCAGATCCTGGATTTCGCCCTTGGCCGTGTCCACCGCCGCCAGCTCTCCGACGGCATCCTCGGCCAGATATCGATTGAAGGCTTCCGAGGGCTGAACGGGAGGCGTGGGCTCTTCCGGCGGGTAGGTCGGCTCCACGGTCTGAGGGTTGGAGACCCTTCCGGTGCGGGGATCCCACTCCACACGCGTGGGTCTCCTGGCCGCTCTGTACGACTCCCGCGCCCTGTCGGCGATCTCCTCCTCGGCCTGGGTCAGGCGCCGGGAGAGGGCTTGGCCGATCTTGACGCAGCGCGCCTCGTTGTCCTGGATGAGGAAAATGGCCTCGGGCGTCGTCTGCAGGACGGCCGGCGCCTTGCCGCCATCCCGGCCACAACCCATGGCGAATGCCAGCAGCGTAATCGCCAGTCCCGGCGGAAGCTTCCGTCGCATGTCCTCACCTCCTAGGCACTCGTGTGAGCCGTTGATCTTATAATGACCCCAGTCCCGATTGCATTTCGAGGAAGGAACCGAACCGATGCTCACGACGCGAGCCGCCGTTGCCGCAGCTCTCCTCTGTGCGATGACCGCCGCCGGCTCCGCCCTCGCGGCTCCGGCACCCGCCGGACCGCGGCCGCTCAGCGACGCCGAGCGGCAGGGCGTCGTCTTCGCCGCCGAGTACCTGGAGCGGGGCCCCGCCGCCTGGTGGGATCACCTGTCGCGCACCTCGCCTCTGCGCCGGCTGGGGCGCGACGCCGCGCTGGCCGAGATCGAGGTGCGGGCCGGCTCGCCCGCCGAGGCGCAGTGGGAGCTCCAGGCCGCCGCTCCCGAGCTCTCCGCTTCGGGCGCCGTCTTCGCTCTCCAGTTCCCTTCGGGGCTCGACGACACCCTGATCCTCGGCCTCGTGATGGAGGGCGGAGGGTGGAAGATCGACTCGCTGCGGATCTCCGCCGAGCCTGTGGCCGCGAGCGCCGCGAGCGCCGCGATGTCCGCGACATCCGTGACGTCCGCCGCCGGATCGCCCGAGGGACCGGAGGCCAAGCGGGCGGCCACGGCCCACCGGTTCGGCATGCTGCCCTTGTGGATGATCGGTGGGATCGTCGGAATCGGCCTGGTCCTTCTGCTGGCGGCCTGGGATCAGCGGCCGCGGCGAGGCGTCGCCCTCGGGCTGGGGATCGCCGGAGCGCTGGTGGTGGCCGGAGCGCTGGCGATGGTGTTCCTGCCGCGGGTGCTGGCGTCTCGGGGCGCTGCCGGCGCGTCCGGCGCAACGAAGGGCGGCGGAGAACCGGATTTCGCCGAGCTGCGTTCGCTGTTGCCGCTGCGCCAAGCGCTCACCCAGCCGGGAGGGACCGTGCCGGAGGCGGCGCCGACCGCCATGCACGGCCCCGGCACGGCCGGGCGCGTCGCCAGCCTTTGGTGGACGCAGCACCTCCTCGGGCGCATGGACTTCCATGGCGTCGACGGCCTTCTCGCCGGCTTCCCGTCGCCGGGACGGTTTCCGCTGGCCGAGCTGCTGCGGGCCCGCTTGGCGTTCCTGCGTCTCCAGGAGCTGCCTACGGCCACCGCCTACCAGCGGGCCGCCACGGTGGGAGCGCCGCAGGAGGGGCTGTTGGCGGAAAGCGCCCAGGCCTTCCTGGTGCTGGGATTTCGCGGTCACGCCCTGGCGTTCCTGCGCCAGCTCCAGGAGCTCGGATCGCGGCGGGCGGACACCTATCTCGAGCTGGCGGAGACGGCGGTGCGGGACCATCGGTTGGCGGAGGCGGAGGAGCTCTTCCGCATCGCCTGGCAGTTGCAGCCGATCGCACGTTCGGAGGTGATGGACCGGCCGGCGCTGCTCGCCCTGTTCCAGGACGCCCAGATCCGGCGGCTCGTGCATCTGGAGTCGGCCACGGATCCCGTGGTGGCCTGCGCGGGAGCCTCCAGCCGCGCCTTGTCGCCGCCGGCCGGCTTCGAGGCGCGCCTGCTCGGCCAGACGCTGCGGCTGACCCGCGGCCCGGCAGAGCTGCGAGTGCCCGGAGGCTGCGACCTGGCGCCGCCGGGCACGAGAGTCGACTATGCCGGCCTCTGGAACGACGAGCGGGAGGAGAAGCTGCTGGCCGGCCTGCCGGCGCTCCAGGCGGCGGCCCGCACTCCGGGCGCCCTCGCCCAGCCGTCTCTACGGCGCCAGACGGAGGGCACCGCGGAAGCCCTGGCCGGAAGGCAACGGTGGGGCGAGGTGCTGACGCTGACCGAGAGCCTCTCTCAGGAGGTCGCGAGCCTGCCTTCCGGGCTCCTGCGGCTCCGCGCCGAGGCCCTGCGGCGAGCGGGGCGCGAGAAGGAGGCGCGCGATCTGCTCGTGCGGGTGGTCCAGGGCGACAAGGCCGGCCAGCGGATGGACCCCGAGACGCTCTACCAGCTTGCCGATCTGCTGGCCGCCGAGGGGAATTTCGATACGGCCCTCAAGCTCGTGGCCAAGGCCAACTCGGAGCTTCCCTTCGAGGCAGGCGACGCGCGGATCCGGCAGATCCAGATGGAGAAGCGCCTGGCGGTCTCCTCCGAGATCTATCGCAGCCCGCACTTCGAGATCCACTATCCGCCGTTGCGCGGAGAGGCTTTCGCCAAAGACGCGGCCCGCATTCTGGAGGCCGAGCGCAGCCGCCTGCAAGCGTGGATTCCCCTCAGCTCGTCCAAATCCACCGAGGTCCACATCCTGCATTTCGACGACTTTCAGGCCGGCTACTCGCCGGGGCTCGACATCCTCGGGCTTTACGACGGCAAGATCCGCGTGCCGCTGGGCGATGCCCCGAGGTTCGTGCCGTTCGTCGTCAGCATCCTCACCCACGAGCTGGCCCACGCCATGATCGCCGAGCGGACGGGCGACCGGGCACCGCACTGGTTCCAGGAGGGCTTGGCACAGCACGTCGAGATGGTGCAGGAGAATGTAAATCCCATCCAGGGTTACCGCGACAAGAGCAATCTGCTCGGCTTCCCGCTGCTGGAGCCCGCCATCGGCAGCCTCTCGCCGGCGCTCATCGCCATTGGCTACGACGAGTCGCGCTGGACCCTTCATTACGTCGAGCACCGCTACGGCCGCGCGGGCATCCACCGCCTCCTCGACGCCTTCAACGCCGGCAAAACCACCGATCAGGCCATCGCCACTCTCGGCACCACGACCGCGCAGTTCGACCACGACGTCTGGCAGTGGGGCGTCACCGAGGCGCCGGGAATCTGGAAGGTGGCGCTGGTACGGTACGACAACGCGAGCGAGGACGAGTGAGAGATAGAATCGAGGCATGAACCTCCAACAGACCCTCGATTCTCTGAAGTCAGCCGGCAAGGAGCAGACGCGGAAGACCTACCGGCGGCATGGCGCGGGCGAGGATTGCTACGGTGTCAGCACGCCGGACCTCACGAGCCTCCGGAAGAAGATCAAACAAGACCACGCGCTGGCGGGAGAGCTGTGGGCCTCCGGCAACCACGAGGCCCGTATCCTGGCGACGATGGTCGCCGACCCGAAGAAGCTCGACGGCGCGACCCTCGACGCCTGGGCGGCGAGCCTCGCCAACTACATCGAGACGGGATATCTGGCCGGTCTCGCGGTGAAGTCCTCGGTGGCGCGGGAGGCGATGGAGCGGTGGATCGAGTCCCCGGTGGAGCTGACCGCCTCGGCCGGCTGGACCGTCCTCTCCCACCTCGTCGCGGAGGGCGAGCTCTCCGACGCCGAAGCCGAGGAGGCCCTCGCCCGCATCGAGCGCGATCTCCACGGCAGCCAGAACCGGGTGCGCCATCAGATGAACGGTGCCCTCATCTCTATCGGCGGCAGGAAGCCGGCGCTGCAGAAGAAGGCCCTCGCCGCCGCCGGCCGCATCGGCAAGGTGAAGGTGGACCACGGCGACACCGGCTGCAAGACGCCGGACGCCGCGAGCTACATCCTCAAGATGGCCGAGCGGCGCTCGGCGAAGGCGGGGTGAAGACTCAAGCGGGAGCAACGGCTGCTTAAGCCGGAGCAACGGCTGCTCAAGCTAGAGCAACGACTGCTCAAGCCGGAGCAATGACTGCTCAAGCCGGAGCAATGGCTGCTCAAGCCGGAGCAATGGCTGCTCAAGCCAGAGCAACGACTGCTCAAGCCGGAGCAACGGCTGCTTAAGCCGGAGCATTGCTCCAAGATGGTTGCGTTGCTGTTGCTGCGTCGTTACCCAGCCCGCCGGGAGAAGAGGGAGCGGTTTGCCGAGTTGGCGGAAATCTCATTACCTCTGCCGGCCACTGTAGAGACGCCTCGCGGGGAACCCCGCGGGGCGTCTCCTCGAAGGCAACGACCTCACAGCCGGCAGGAAGATCTGAAGACCGACGAAAAGACCGCCCCAGACTGTTCCGGAAAACGGAGAGGCCGACGCTTCGAATGAGACGCCCCACGGGGTTCCCCGTGGGGCGTCTCTACAGTGGCAGCCGACGGG
This sequence comes from Thermoanaerobaculia bacterium, assembly GCA_035996875.1. Taxonomy (GTDB): domain Bacteria; phylum Acidobacteriota; class Thermoanaerobaculia; order Multivoradales; family UBA5704; genus DATARR01. The sequence goes on along the minus strand of DASYJD010000013.1, from coordinate 2,673 downwards.
TCAAAATCCGATGGCTCAATGGATCGAGGGTGATGGGGGCCATCGCCGGCACGGAAATCTCCGAGTCCCGCCAACGTCCGGATCGTCCTGCCCCCAATCTCCGGGACCACCCGCTACCCCGCGGGGCCGAACGCCCGTTTCTTCGGGGTGGTGTTCTTTTCCTCCTAGACTGCGTCTAAGGTTCTAAGGAGGAACGACCATGAGACGACCCGAGAGATTCGGGGGACTCGCCATTCTGTTGATGCTGGTCACTCTGCTGGCCGGTATTTTCGGCTTGGCGGGCGTGGGCCAAGCGCAGCAGGTGACGCTGCCCCTGCCCCAGTACGAAGACCTGCGGACCCGCGCCAATCCGGCGCCGGAGACGCTGACGCCACCCCCCGCCCCCTTCGCTCTGGAACTGGCCGACTTCGACGTCACCGTCGGGCCGGTGAGCGCCCGGGTGGCGCAGCGGTTGCGCCTGACGCTCTACGACGACAAGTGGCAGACGGTGCCGCTGGGCGATCCGGGCTCGTTCATCCACGCCGATCTCGCGGGCGTCGAGGGACGGGTGGACGCCTCGGCCGCTTCGGGCACCGGTTGGGTCCTGCACGTCCGGGGACGCGGCCGGCACGACGTGCGGCTCGAATCCGCCGTGCCCGTGTTCCGCGACGAGACGGCCACCCGCCCGACTTGGCGCTTCGGCGTGGGGCTGCCGCCGGCCGCCGTGGTGCGTGGGCAAATCGCCGTGCCGGCGGCGGTGGAGGAGGTGGAGATCGACGGTGCCGGCCAGATGAGTCCCCAGGAAGGCAAGCCGGCCGGAAAGCCCTGGAGCTTCGTCGCCGTTCCCGGAGCGGACGCGCACTGGACGCTCTCGGGCCGGGCCACGCTGCCGGCCCGGGCTCTTCTGCCGCTGAGGTGGGAGGCGACGTCCGCCACCGCCGCGGTGCTCTCCCGCACCCGCCTGCGCGTGCTCGGCTGGATCGAGGCGCGCGTCGCCCAGGGACGCCTCACGGAGCTGCGGGTGCCAGTTCCCACGGGGCTGGAAGTCGCCTCGGTACAAGGGGGAGCCGGCTGGAAGATGGACGGCAGGACGCTGGTCGTCACGCCGCAGGCTCCCGTCGAGGACGCCTTCGCCGTCGAGCTGGAGTTGACGGGCGAGCCAAAGGACGCCCTCGAGACGCCGCTGCTCGTGCCCGTGGGCAGCGCCCGCACGGCGTTCTTCGCCAAGGCCGTGCTGAAGGGCGACGGGCTTCTGAGCCTCGCCGAACCCGGCTCGCTGAGGTCGGCGGGCGACGCCGATGCGGCGCGGCTCCCCGCTTCGCTGCGCTCGGCCGAAGGCAAGCTCTACGCCGTGGCCGATGCGGCCCGTCCTCCCCGCTGGACGGCGGAGTGGGCCGAGCGCACGGAGGTGCTCGCTTCCCAGATCGACCGCCTGCTGGTGGACGTGGTGATCGGCGAGGCAGGGCGGGCCTCCTACCAGCTCTGGGCCGAGGTGCGAAACCGCGGCGCCCAGCAGCTCACGTTCGCCATGCCCGGGGGCTTCGAGCTCGCGGCGGCCCAGCGCGACGGCGCGGCGGTGACGCCCGGCACGGCGGCCGGCGGCGGCCTCTCCGTCCCTCTCCTCACGGCGGAAGCGGCACAGGTCGTTCACTTGAGCGGCCTTCTCCGCCTCGCCCTGCCTCGCGACGACGGCTCGTTGGAGGTGCCGCTGCCGTCTCTCTCGGCACCGGCCGCTCGCATCGAGGTGCGGGTGGTCCTCCCTGGCGGCCACTCCTACAAGCTGGCCGACGCCGCCCGCGCCGGTCTCATCTCCGCGCCGCCCGGCACGGCTGCCCGCAAACCCGTCGCCGGCATGGCCCGTCAGGTGGATGCGCAGGTGAACTCCTCGCTGTCCATCTCCCCGCTGCCGGCTTCCGTCGCCGCCTTCTTCGCACCTCCTCCCGGCTTTTCCGAGATCCACGCCAGTTGGAGCGCCCTCTCGGCGACCCCCGCACCTCTGGTCCTGCGCGCCGAGGTGGAGAAGGAGAGACCACAATGGTTCTGAAGATGAGAGTCCTCGTCCTGACGGTGACCTTATTGATGTCGATCGCCGTGTCCCCGGTGCTCCGGGCCGCGGACGGCCCACGTCCGGGGGAGGTGATGCTCCCCTTGAAGGATTACCTTTCGCTGGTTGAAACCGTGGAGAGGCTCGACCGTGAGCGCACCCAGCGGCAGGCTCGGCGCGAGGAGCCGCTGGCCGAGGTGGTCTCCCAGCGCCTGCGCATCGTCCTCCGGGAGGACACCGCGGACGTGACCTCCGAGTTCGAGGTCCTCGTTCAGGGCGAGCCCAAGGGGCCGGTGTCTCTCCCTATTGCCGGCGTCCCCCTGGAGGTGGAGACGAAGACCCTGGGCGTTGCGGTTCCCACCGCCGGCCCGGCCGCCGCGGCCGCAGTCACCGCCGGCGCCAAGAGTGGAGAGCTGCAGCTCGTCGTTCCCGGGCCGGGGCGCTATGCCGTCAAGGTGACGGGGCCGCTGGCCGTGGGCAAGGGAGTGAGCCGCCTTACGTTGCCGGCGGCCGTGGCGCCGGTGGCGGTGACGGAGATCGATCTGCCGGCCGACCGTGCCTTCGACGCGCCCGGAGCGGTGATCGTCGAAGACCGGACGGAGGGGGGCCGGCGCAGGATTCAGCTCACCACGCGCCGCGGCGAGGCGCAG
>DASYJD010000012.1:0-33807 GCA_035996875.1 Thermoanaerobaculia bacterium | reverse complement strand
GAGAGCGGCGTGCCGCCCACATCGCTGGAGCCGCTGCCGAGCGCGTCGGCGTCAAAAACCCAGACATCCGCGCGTCCCACGCCCGGGGTCGAGAGCTGGGGATCGAACGGGAGGTTCTGTCCCCGGTGCGCGGTGGTGATGAAGGCCCGCTTGCCTCCCGGTCCGGCGAAGACGATGTCACGCGGCTCGTCGCCCACGAGGAGCGTGTGCTCGACCTGCCCGGAAAGGTCGCCACCGTGCTCGTCGAGCGCGACGACGCTGACGCTGTCCGAGAGGTGGTTGACCACCCAGACCTCGCGGTTCGTCCGGGCCGCGACGGCCACAGGCTCGAGGCCCACCGGGATGGAGGCGGTGTGGATGAGCGCATTGTCACGGATGCGGAAGATCTCGAGGCGGTTGTCGGGCGTGTTGACGGCGAACAGGTGCCGCTTGTCTGGAGACATGGCGAGCGGGCGCACCTGCCCGCTCTCGAAGAGAGTGTACGGGAAAGAGACCTTGGCCGACTTGCGGCTCCCGACCTTCGTATCCGCCGACGCCTCGGAAGGCCGGCTCGCGTAGAGCGCTGCCATGAACGCGAACGCCACGAACGCCATGAGAAAAATCACCCAGCCGCGGTAACGGTGTTGCGGACCCATAACGATTTCCTCCTCTCTGTTTTGTTGAGCTGCTGACAAGAGGAACGCTCCCGCAGTCGATTTCCCCTCACCTTTTGATGGAGTGCCGGAACGACTCGGGGGCACCCGTTATTGGAAGAAGTGAAGCTGGTAGACTCGGCTGTCGTTCTGCCGAAAAGGAGCTTCCGATGCGATCGAGAATCCGGCTGATTCCGTGGCTGCTCTTCCTTTTCTACGGTCTCCCCGCTGTCTCCACGGGGTCGGCGGCTGAGCCGCGGGTGGTGCGGCCACCTTCCACGCCCTCGATTCCGGTTTCAGCGTCAAGATCCCGACCACGCCATTCTTCGGCTGCATCGGCGTGGCGCCGGCCGGCAGTGAAGCCAGGAGCTCGATCACCCCGGGCGAGTGGGGAGGCAACATGGACGCCAGCGAAGGGCGGGCCGGGAACACGATCTACTTCCCAGTCAACGTGCCCGGCGCCCTCCTCTTCCTGGGCGACGGCCACGCGGCCCAGGGCGACGGCGAAGCGGCAGGCACCGGCATCGAGGTGCCGCTCCGCGCCAGGGTGCAGGTCGACCTCCTCAAGAAGAAATCGCTCCGCTGGCCGCGCTTCGAATCGGACCAGAAGCTGATGACGGTCGGCGCCTACCGCCCACTCGACGACGCCCTGCGCATCGCCCTCTCCGGGCTGGTCGCCTGGATCCACGCCGACTACGGCTTCTCCGAACTGGATGCCTACGAGCTGCTGACAAAAGTCGCGCCCCTCCACCTCGCCGAGATGTCGACCCAACTACGTGATCGTCGCGGGGATCGACAAGCGGTATCTGCCGCCGAGGCGGTGAGGGGTGGTGGGGCTCGTACACACGGCGGGCGTGTTCAGGGAGCTGCAGAGCGGACTCAGGCCTGCTCCCGAAAACCTGCCAGCGAGCTATCCGAGAGGTCGTTGACCACCCAGACCTTGAAGTCCGACCGGGCCGCGACGGCAACGGGCTCGTCCGTCAGTATCGGACAGGAAAGGAGTCCTTCTGCCGAAAGATCCACGAAGCCCTTATTTACCCTAATCCATAATCGGCACAGTTTCACCACACTGACCTGTGCTGGTAACTTACCTGCACCGTGATGGGAGGTCGGTCTCGACGAATCGCCAACTGAGTCGGCTCGGCTTAACTATTAGACAAAGCCAATGAGTCAATCCGCATTTCGTCATTTTTCTATGACTGGCAAATCTTGCACCTGCGACCTATCAGGTGTATTCTCGCTACTGAAGAAGGAGGAGATTCCTATGTCGCTAAAGGTGAGTATGGCTATGGGTATTTCTAGCAGCAAGGCGCGAGCGATAAGACGCCAACTCTTTCCGCCGTCGCTTGTTGCCGCACTCCTTTTATCTTCTTTCTCTGGTTCGACACAAGAGCCCCATCCCACCTCACCAACACTTATACCCACGTCCTTTTCAGAGATATTCCAGCCGCAGTTGATCCCTGTTGCAGGTGATGTCCGGAAGGGCGCATTTATTGCGGGCCATGCCGGACCCATCAGTCTTTCACAAATGATTGTTACCCTACCTACGCTGCAGTCAAATTTCTTAGCCTTAACCATTGACTCAAGTGATGGTCAGTACCATGCCGAACTGACCTACGCCGTACCGCCAAACGCGAGCGGTCGATATCATCTAAGTTTTCCGACGAGTCACAAAGAGGATCTCGAGAGATACCGGCCAGAACAGCTCGGGATCCTTGCCTGCTCCGGAAAGCAATGCGGTAATACGTCTGCTCTAATCCTGCCCGTTGCATGGAGCGCAGAGTCTTCGAACCAGGGAAAAGTTACGCTTCAGGTTAACTCAGGTGGCGACGACATCGACTCAAGGGTGTACTCACCAGCACTGGATCGCTATTTCCCCTGCCATCGCCTTAGCCAAACGCCGCTAATCAGTTTCAACACTATATGCAATATAGCGAGCTCCCGACCTCATACTGCTGAAACGTTTGTCCTTCTCCGATCCGAATTTCAGAACTCGCTCCCGGAAATATCGATATCGATGTATAACCCATAAAAAGATCGATTTATGTCAGCACACGAAAAGCGCTCAAGGCTTTACTGGAAGCTAGGAATCTTGACAGGTACAGTTCTGTGCCTTGCTGCGAGTGTTTGGCCGATACGCGTGACCTTCAATATTGTAGCCAGGGCCGACTGGGTTACAGTAGCAATATCGCCTCAAGCCAACGATAGTTGGTACATGCGCAATGTGCAGATTTTTCGAGGCTATTCGGCAATCGGAGAGACCTTTACAGGAATTATTCAACCTGGACCAGGATCCAGTCTTTCGATTGAAAGAATCGGGCTAGGCCCTCTTCGCTTGAGGCTCCAGGCCGATTCCTCCCAAGTTGCAGCAGTGCTGCGCAAAGATAGCGATTTGCTCAATGTAGTCGTCAACGATCGCTTGGTTGTAACTTCCAATGCTTTGAACGAAGAGGCAACCCGAGGATCGCTAATTGCGCTTCCATTGCACGGCAAGTTCTCTGTTGGCAGCCCTCTTGGCCTTCAGGGTGCTCGTCATGCAACGCTACTGCGCGAGGGCAAATTGCTACTTCTAGGGCATTCCCTACTCGGGACTTCCCTCTTCGACGCAGGAACCAGCGAACTCCACATCGGCGATGAAGTTCATCTCGACGACGCGAGAAAAGAGTCTGGACTAATCGTCGCTGACTATGAGCCCTCACTGAAGGTTGCAGTTCGTGGCCTTGCGACCAAGGCCTCAGTCGCACGTTTCGGTGGCTCTGGGTACACAGTGGCCGCTTCCGTTGGGGAGCGACTGACAAATGACCGGCCGCTCCAAGCGATGTGGGCCATACTAGTCGGTGGGTACGCACTGCTACGCAGCCGTTTTCGATCAAAGAAGGGAGACGCATCATGAATCGCCAGGTATGGTTTTTGATTGCAACGTTTCTTTTTTCGTCTACAACGATTTGGAGCGCACCAATCGAGGTATTTGTACTTAGTGGTGCCGACAGACAGGGGCGGGGCCTTGCCGTTGGAAGAGACAAAGAGTGTTTTGTAATTACCGCGCTTCACGTATTGCGCGAGGGTCAAGAGACGACAGTAGTAGGCGATGATGGCAAGCGGTCGTTGGCGAATGTGGAGAAAAGATACACCAACGACTTGGCGCTTCTCCGCGTAGTTGATGCTGGAGCTATTTGTTCCTCAAGAACAAGTCTTGAGACAAAGGACATGGATCTCGTGTACAAAAGATCAAGCGAGGGCATTCTTCGAAGCAGAAAACAAGATGGAGGATGGGAGAACCTTCCAGTTTATGTTCGGGGCGTTGATGAGCAGGGGCTAACAGTTACCCCTAAAGAGGGGAGTGCGATGATAGCCCAAGGTTTGAGCGGGAGTGGATTCCTGGTCGAGGGCGAGCTCGGCGGAGTATTGCTTGGAGTAGAATCCGATGGCAGGCGAGGAAGAGTACTTCGAATGGAGAGAGTCTTGGATACCGTGGACCCTTTCCTGCACCTCGCGACTAAGAGCAAACCCGCCCCAGACACCGTCCAATGCCGCGAGAGTCAGGTCTGGAATGGATCTGCATGTATTGACAGGTGCGACGCCGACATGCGCTGGGATGGCACGAGATGTACGAGGCGATGCAGCGGAGATCAGCGTTGGGATGGGAGCACTTGCGTGGATCCATGCCCTGAAGGGAAACGATGGGACGGAAGGCGATGTGTGAACATTTGTAGCTCTGGGGAGCACTGGGATGGGACCGACTGCATTCGGAACGGCTATCCTTCGGGCTACGGCCTCGTCCAATGCGGTTGCCACGGGTTTGCCACTGCAGGGGCTACGCGCCCAAACAAAAGATGCGAAAGCGGCTATGAAGTTGCGGAGCCTTGTGCCGGCTGGTGTCCCGCTGGAGGCAGTCCTTGGGGAGTCGTTTGCCAATGACGGAGTGAGGAGAGGGAGGCGGAGCCAGGCGGCGGTGGGTGGGCGTTTAGGCTTGAACCGTTGCCTGGACCGGTTTCTTCGCGTTTAGCCAGGTGGCGCTCAGCGCCAGCGTGTCTCTTTCGTTAGGCGGTCGACAGAAAGCGCGTCAGCGCAACTAGTCCCGGCCTGAGAGACTCGCACGAACTGAAGAATCCCCTTTCATCGCATCGGCGACAAGCTGCCAAACATCGTTGTCGGTTTTACGCTATTCTGAAGAGCGCAGAAGGGACTCGAGTCTTCATGGGGATCCGCTGTGCTTTCAGTGGGTTCTACGTCTCTTGCAGAACGCGAACATGGAACGTCGAAATTAGAATCTTCGTGGCGACGAAAGCTAAGCGTCAGTTTCGATGGAGCCTCAAACTTATCATCTCCCCCGGCACCAAGCGGCGCAATCGGATAGCTATCGGTGACTGGCGGAGTTTCGCAGGACCCAGATACAAGGCGCCAAGCCTTTCGTCGCTCCGTTGCCCTTGGTGAACCGAGTTGAAACGATCCTACCCAACCTCTGGAGTAATCAGGTGGAGGCGGAGATTCTTCCGTAGCTAGGTAGATGGGCACGTCCCATTCGCAACGCCTCGAAGCACCAGAGGAGTAGGCTGTTGTTACATCTATGAGCGCTGAGCCTGCCGACTGACGATGCTCTTCGTCGTCTGTCGTAGGCCGATTGAGGTTGAGGGAAATCGTTACACTCCGCATGCCATTGCTGGTTCCTGTAGAGTATTTGACAGCGGCGCATTTCCACGTACCTACCAACGAGTGGCGGGCCAGCCCATTGTGAGAGGATTCCGAGCTAGATACATCGGCAGACCTCTCCGTAGGCTTTGAGCTTTTACCTGAGCTTGAAGCGGCGCTGCCAACGAGGAATTCAAGGAAATCGTCCGAAAAACCCTTTTTTTTGAGTTCAACCAGAACAAAAGGTGACGTTGAAAAGTCAATGCCATTTTGCTCAACATATTCTCGAATGACATTCTCGGCAATCTGCTCGTTCTTCATCTCAAGGAGTTGCTGCTTGCTGAGTTGTTCGGCAGATCCGAATGCTGCGAACGAAAATAGCAGGAGACCTATGAGAGAGCGGTACACAAGGCATCCATCCTTTCAATTGTGGTGTCCCGAAAGAAAATGCATCTTGCTATGAGCCGCGACAAACGACGGGCGGCGATTTAAGCTACCATAGCGGCACCTAGGAGGCAACGCTGCAGAAACTCTACAGTTCTTACGCTTTGGCTTCGCCTCAAGCGGTGGTCGGCGCTACAAGTTTCAATATAGTAACGTGCGGATGTCGTCCCGGTCTGGCCCAGGGTCGAGCTCGAGGCGGACGACGCGCTCGTCTCTCGCCGCAGCCGACGAAAGTGTGCAGAAGGTCTGCATCTGGACACCTGACAAGGATCTGGTGCAGTGCGTCTGCGAGGACCGAGTGGTGCCAGGATAGAATGCCGGGTCTTTTTAATGCCAGGTCTTCTTGGAGAAAAACCATCATGCCAGCGCGACATTTCGACTCGGAATCCCTGACACGCCGCCTCAAGGGCCGACTGGTATCGCAAACTGCGAAGCGACATGCTCAGCCGTGCTTCGGCAACGACGGCGGCAACTCTTCGAGGGTGACGCAGTCACCCCGTTCAATCTCGGCCATGGCGGCTAGGAGCTCGTTCTCCTGCGTCTCCGTGAGTGAGAAGCTCTCGTCAGCGCCGCGAGTCACAACTGCGACGACCGCTCCCTCTGTGAGAGAGACACCTTCCAGGACGATTTTCCCATGGACGACGGTTCCGGTTGCGACTTGCATGGCCCCAATAGTACCCGAAATGCTCCTTTCTGGGAGCCGTCGCCCCCTGGGGGCTTTACCGAAGCGTTAACGGTTTCTGGCGGCTTATGCCGCCTCCGCGTGCAGTTTTACCCCGAGTGCTCTGGCAACCTATTTCCATCCGCGCTGAGTGCCCGATAAAGACTCTCACGGCTTAGACCTGCGTCCTTGGCTACTTGGGTCATTCCCTTGGCGCGTGCGATATCCCCAAGCGCTCTGGCAATACCGGCTGCGTCGTCCGGTGCCTCTTCGAACCAGGCAGGCTACGCTTCGTCAATTCCTCGGCCTCGCTCACCCCCACCTTCGCATCCGGAGCGTCTCGCTGAACAGCGGTTCAGCGGATGCAAGGTTGGCGGAGAGTTGGTATCCTCTCCCCCTGCGCTCCTTCTGCTGAAGGGCGCCGCCGGTCTCCGGTGATTACGCCGAGACCCTACATGTAACGGAGGACTGATCGATGAAGAGGACCCCGAAACGCCTCATACTCGCGAAGGAGACTTTGCGCTCCCTGCAAGAGAGCCACCTGGAGCAGGTCGTCGGAGGTGCTTTTACTCTCCCCCAGTCGGTCTGCAAGCCTTGCACGAACGGCCTCTGTTCCGGCGCCTGCCCGACCACCACCTGCTGATCGCCCTAGAGAAGCGAGTGTCGTAAGGCTCAGGAAGAGAGGAGGCCCGGGGCGATTCTTGATCGCTCCGGGTCCATCCCCGGGGCGCCAGGGTGCGGGAGATTAAGCGAGCTGCATGTCCGCCGCGAACTGCTGCTCGACGATCTCGTGGATCTTCGGGATGGCCGATTCCTCGACACGGCCCGCGAGTGCGAGGGGGACCAGCGTCAGGTCGACGGCGTCACGGACAACCGGCAGGCGGAGGATCACCTTGCGCTCCATCTCCCGGCCTCCCGCTTCGGTCAGCCGCCGAGAGTGCTCGACGGGAAATTCCCCGCAGAATCCGCGATCTGTTTCACGCTGTCAAGCAGCAGACCGCCGGCGGCCGACACCTTGTCGGTACGGCGTGCAAGCCGCCAGAGCGCAACGCAGATCGCGAGGCAGACGAAAATGTTGACCAGCGAATCCTCCGGACCGAAGGCCCCGCCGGTCCAGAGGACGGAGCCGTGGGAAACGGTCTCGAACGGTGCCTGTGCGCGCCAGTTTTCGCCGGAGAGGGGCAGGCCGATCATGAAGATCGTCGCGTTCCAGCAGCAGTGATGAGCCGCGGCCACCCAGAGATTTCGCCAAATGATGAACACGCCCGCCCACATCAGACCGGCCAGCGTGACCGAGAGCAAGGTGACCCAATGCACTCCGTTGTTCGCCAGGTGCGCGGCACAAAAGATCACGGAACTCCCGACCCAAGCCGCCCTGGTGCCGATCCCCTCTTCGAGGATCCGAAAGAGGATCCCCCGGAAGGCCACTTCCTCGAGCACCGCCGCGATCCAGATCGTCGCGAGAATTCCGGACGCCTGACCGAAGCCTCGGAAGGACACGAGTTGGTACTGGCCGGTCGCGTACAGGGCGAGGATCGTCACGCCGATCGACAGGGAGCCAGCCACCGCGGCGAGCACGATCCACCGCCATGGAAGCGAGAGCTCTTGCGCGGCTCGCCGTTCGTAATATCGGACGAACGCCCAGTAGGAAAGGACCACGGCGACGAAGATGTTCACTCGGCGCACGATCGACGAAGCACGCTCGCCGAGCGAGAAGGCGGATACGATCAAGGGATGGAGGAGAAACCGGTATGTGGCGATGGCCGCCACCAGGCATGCGGCGGCAACGAAGATCTTGAGTAAGCCTTTGAGAAGCAATCGCGACTTGTGCATGGCGGCTCTCCCTTCACTCCTTACGCCAAGAGGCGCCGAATAGTTCCAGGAGCCTGAGGTAGACTTCGGAGCCCATGATCTACCTGCCACGACGAATCGACTGACGCCATGATGGTTCATCTCCTCGACGGCACATACGAGCTGTTCCGCCATTACTACGGGCGGCGGCGCTTCGAGAAGGACAAGCCTGCTCAGTTCGGGGCGGTGACCGGCGTGCTGCACACGGTGCTGGAGATGATCGAGAAGGGGGCGACGCACCTCGGCGTGGCGACCGACCACGTCATCGAGTCGTTCCGGAACCGTCTCTGGCCCGGCTACAAGACGGCGCAGGGAGTCGAACGCGCGCTCCTCGCGCAGTTCCACCCGCTGGAAGAGGCCCTCGCCGCCATGGGCGTCGCCGTCTGGCCCATGGTCGAGCTCGAGGCGGACGACGCGCTCGCCTCCGCCGCCTTCCTCGCTGCGGCCGACGAAAGCGTGCAGAAGGTCTGCATCTGGACACCTGACAAGGACCTGGCGCAGTGCGTGCGCGAGGACCGAGTGGTGCAGGTCGACCGCCGAGGGAACAAAATCTTCACAGCAGAAGGAGTCCGTGAGAAGTTCGGGGTCGACCCCGTCCTGATCCCCGATTATCTTGCTCTCGTCGGCGACGCCGCGGATGGATATCCAGGCATTCCTGGAATCGGTCCCAAGACGGCGGCACAGCTTCTCAACCGCTACGGCGTCATTGAGAGCTTCCCTCCCGACGTCTTGCGGGACCGCGATCTGGCTCTGCGGTTCAAGGACCTGGCGACGCTCCGGACCGACGCGCCCCTCTTCGTCGAGATCGACGAGCTCCGTTGGCGCGGTCCCACCCCCGCCTTCGCTGCGTACTCGGAGCGGCTCGGAGACGCTCGCCTGCTGCCGCGCTGCCTCAGCGCGCCAGTCGCTTAGATATTCCGTGGTGAAGGCTAGCCTGTGAGCGATCGGGTTTTCCTGCGACCGCAGGCACCCTCGCTCTGTGCTATCCTTTTTCCAAAGGAGACCCTATGAAGCGTAAGAACGATCTAAAGAAGGAATCCCTTAAGATGATCGATCCAGCCGTTCTGGAGCAGATCCTCGGAAGCGTTCAGCCCCATGGTGGCGGCGACGGGAAGAGCGTCGCAGTCATCCCGCAAGCGTCCTTCCACTCCCACTTCCACTCCTGATTCATCGCACGTCCAGTTACCCCGCCTGTGCTGCTCTCGGTCTGCCTGATCACGAAGAACGAGGAGCAGTTCCTGGCGGGGTGCCTGGATTCCGTCCGCGCGGCGGCCGACGAGATCGTCGTCGTGGACACGGGGTCCCTGGACCGTACCATCGAGATCGCCCGGGACTACGGGTGCCGCGTGCTGCACCGAGCCTGGGACGACGACTTTTCGGCCGCCCGGAACACGGGCATCGCGGCGGCCCAGGGGCGCTGGATCCTCTGTATCGACGCCGACGAGAGGGTCTCCGATGCGACGGCGCTGCTGCCGGCGATCCTCGAGGCCGCGCCCGAGGCCGGCGGCTTCCTCATCGAGCGCCATGACGTCGTCACCCACCCCGAGGACGGCCAGACCGACGTCTATCCCATCGGGATTCTCCGGCTCTTCCGCAACCATCCGGCCATCCGGTATGAGGGGATCGTCCATGAGCGCCCGAACGAGACCGTGGTCCGCGCCGGTCTTCAGATCCGCAGCCTCGCCACTCTGAAGCTGACGCACCTGGTGAACCTGTTGCCCGAGGAACGGCTCCAAGCCAAGCAGCGGGGCTACCTCCGCCTCCTGGATCTCGAGATCGAAAGGGATGAACGGAACTTCTGGGCCCGTTACTATCGCGGCAAAACCCTGTGGTTCCTGCGCCGGTGCGAGGAGGCCAAGGCGGAGCTCCGGGGCATCGCGGAAGACCCGGGATGCCCTCTGTCCCTGAAGGCATCGGCTTGGTGCATGCTCGCAGCCCTGCTCTCCGAGGGAGGTCTCCGAGGCGCCGCTGTGAGCTGCGTGAAGGAGAGCCTGGCTCTAACTCCCGACCAATCTCTGGCTTACTACGTGCTCGCCGAAACCCTGTATTCGGACGGCCGTTTCGCTCACGCTCTCGAAGCCTACCGGCGTGTCCGGCGCAGCCTGGACCCGGAGAGCGGTCCGAGCCAGGTTCTGGGCGATCTGTGCATGACCCCAGGAAAACGAGGGTACAAGCTGGGCTGCTGCTCTCTCGCTCTCGGCCGGCTCGCCGAAGCCGAAGACCAGTTCCGGGAAGGATTGGACGGAGAGCCGAGCCACGGCGGCTGTCACTACGGTCTGGCCCGTGCCGCCCTGATCCGCGGCGACCGCACCCGCGCCCACGAGCATCTGGAGGCCACGGTACAACATGACCCCACCTGGAGGACGCCCCGAGAGCTGCTGGCAGCCTGTCAGCGATCGGACTTTCCTGCGGGCCTGGTGAGTCCCTACGCTTCCAGCCAGGAATAGAATGTATCGACGCCGGGCCAGACATTCACGACCTGTGAGCCGGCGGCGCCGGAGTAGGACATCAGAAAGATAAAGGCGATTGCGGGATATACCGCTCTGATCGTGGAGCGATCACAATGTTTCCTCAGTGACGAGCCAATCGCAGCTCGAGGTGCCGCCTCACGTCGGGCCATTCACTCGCGAGAATGCTGTACATCACACTGTCGCGCACCGTTCCGGCGCGGCGCGCCTGGTGGTGACGGAGGACGCCGTCCTTCCTGGCGCCCAACGCCTCAATCGCTCTCTGGGAGGCAAAGTTGAAATTGTCGGTGCGGAGGCCGACCACCTTGCATCCCAGCGCGTCGAACGCATGGCCGAGCAGCAGGAGCTTGCAACTGGTGTTGACGTGGCTACGTTGCCAGCTCTTGGCATACCACGTGTAACCGATCTCGACACGGTCGATGGCGGCGACGATGTCGTGATAGCGAGTCGAGCCGACGATGCGCCCGCTCGTGAGCTCGCACACCGCCCACGGCAGCATGTGCCCGGCCTCGTGCCCCGCGAGCGCGCTCGCAATGTAATCGCGGGTCTGGTCCGGCTCCGGAACCGCGGTGAACCACAGCTCCCAGAGCTTCCCATCGGCCGCAGCATCGAGCAGCTCGTCATGGTGTTGATCGGCCAGCGGCTCCAATCGGACGCCGTAGCCTTCCAAGGTCACCGGATGTGGTTTGATCATGCTTCTTCGAGAGTACCACAAGGGTCTCCGTGAGCCTGTAAGCTGACGGCGTAGACTTCGACAGGCCGCGGGTTTACGCTGGCATGCCGTCTCCGCTGGTCCGGCCGGCAGGTGCAGCCGCATCGATATCCACGGTCAACCAGAGGAACGCCGCCACGAGGTACACTCCCGACCAGAACACCAGCGTCCCGTTCCACCCCCACACGGCGGACATCCGCGGCACGAGCCAGATCGAGAGGACGCCGCCGAGATTCCCCATCAGGTTGAGCACGCCGGCCGCCGCGCCTGGGTTCTCCACTCCGAGAGCCGTCGCGGTCATGAAGAACGGCCCCTCGGCCCCGTTCACGCAACCGGTCGACAGGCTCAGGGCAAGGATGGCGAGCACCGCACTCGGGAGGACCGCCCCTGCGGTCACGAAACCCGCGGCGGAAAAGAGGCACGCCATCGCGACACGACGCCGCGCCGGCGCAGGGCCGATGCGACGGCCGAGGCGATCGGTCGCCACCCCGATGAGCGGCGCGATCACGAAGGCGGCGAAATTGGGCAGGGCGCCCCAAAAGCCACTGGCCAGAATGGTGAAGCCGCGCCCCTCCGTCAGATAGCGGAAGAACCAGAATACGAACACAAACCACACGGCGGAGTGCAGCAAGTAGGCGATCGAGAGGCGCAACAGAGGAATGCTGCGCACGAGGACGCGTAGCTCGGACAGTACGCCGCGCTTCGCCCGGGATGCATCATTCGGTTCCGGATGCGGCGGCCGCGGCGGCATCAGCATCACCCATACCAGTGCGGTAACGCTCGCGATGACACCGCTCAACACGAACACTGCACGCCAGCCGAGCTTTTCCATGGTCGGTGCCATCAAGAGCGGGGCCGCCGCCGCGCCGAGGCTCGCCGTGGCTATATAAATGGCTGTGGCCCGCACGCGTTCCGTCACCGGTACGTAGATCATGACCGCCATGGCGGCCACGGGGAAGACCGCGGCCTGGGCGATGCCGAGCAGCACCCGGGTGGCCACGAGCACCAGGACGGCTCCCTCGCGTGGCATGGCGCTGGTGACGAACGACGCGACGCTGCAGCCGGCGAGCGCGAGCGCGAGTGCCGTTCGAGCGCCGAAGCGTTCGCCGAACATGCCGGCCGGCACTTGAAAAAGGGCGTACGAGAGCTGAAAGCCCCACGCGGTGATGGCGCCCATTCCTATCATGGATAGCCCCACGGCAGCGCCATGCGCTCTTGCGCCACCGCGACGTCCGCACGCACGAGATAGGCGACGCCCGAGACGACGCTGAGAAGAAGAATGACGCGCCAGTGTTGGGGCATAAGGCTCGCCGCCCGCTTCAGCGCTCGGTCTTTCCCGCGGGCCGGGTGAATCCCTGCGCTTCCAGCCAGGCATAGAACGCGTCGATCCAATGATCGCTGGTGGTGCCATGTTTTCGCAGGCCGAAGCCATGGCCACCGGCGCTGAAAATGTGGATCTCGGGTTTATGGCCTGCTACGGCCAGCGCGTCATAAAACTTGACGACGGGCTCGCGCGCCTGAGTGTCGTCCTGCGCCCACGCGAGAAACATGGGTGGCAGCTTGGCCGGAATGGACGGCATGACACCGAACGGTCCCCCATAGATCATTGCGGCGAAGCTCGGACGCGCCGCAGCGTCCTTCTGAAGCAGGGTACCGCTCGCGACCATGGCCCCCGCCGAGAAACCCATGAAGCCGATCCTGTCGGGAGAAAATCCCCACTCCGCAGCATGCTGCCGAACCACTTTCAGCGCCTGAACTCCATCCGCAATCCCATACTGCCCCGCCTCGTCCATGTTCATCTCTGGAATGCCTTCCCCGCGCTTTTCCAGGATCCGATACTTGAGCACGAACGCGGCAATGCCTTTTTCCTGAAGCCAGCGCGCCACCTCATTCCCTTCCAAATCGATGGCCAGCGCCACGAAGGCGCCGCCGGGAGCGACAATGACCCCGGTTCCCGTCGCCTTGGCTCGCTCCGGAAGATAAGCCGTCAACGTCGGGGCGACCACGTTGAAGACCACGGTTCCCAGAGGAGTGTTCTCCACCGATCGTTCCTTCTGGGCCCACTTCTCAGATCCCGGAGCGACGCCCGGCCAGACGTTCACGACCTGTGAGCCGGCGGAGCCGGCGCAAGACATCAGAAATACGAAGACGATTGCGGTAGGAAAGCGAATCACAACGTTTCCTCCAATCCGCGTTGATACGAGACCTCCATCTTGTCTGAGTTCAGCATCTGAGGCCGCAAGTGGAAGTCGTCAAAAAACGGCGCCACGCGCTGAACGGCACGGCGGATCAGGCTATAGGACTCCCCATGCTTCTCGGCCAGAAAGTAGAGAAAGGCGGCGAGATTCGATCCGTCCGGACGCAGATAGTCATTATCGTTCAGGTCCGCCGTTGTCTTCATCGGTGAGCTCGCGCTCGTGTCATGGAAGTGGTACAACCGCCAACGGTCGAGATGATCTCGAACATAGCGTCCGGTCCTCGACCCTAGATCGGGATTGCTAATACCGGCTTCGACTCCTTTCGCCAGGAGGCGCTCGGAGTAAGGCCGGTTGGGATGTCTTGCTTTGTCCCAAAAGTAGACCTCTTCTGTTTGTGGATAGAGCTGGTCGTCGTCAGTAGCACCCAATACAATCTTGTATTGGCTCTTTTCCCCTTGAAAGGAAATGTGAATTTCTAACTGTGGTGTCGCTTTGGCGCCAAAGTGCAGCACCTTGTCTGCGCCGCCGGCTTTGATGACATAGTCGCGCAGGTACCCCTCGCGGATGGCATGCAGGAACGAGAAGACGCCGATGAAGTTGGATTTCCCCGAGCCGTTGGGGCCGACCACCAGGTTGATCGTGCCGAGCGCCAGCTTCTCGATGGACGCGATGCTCTTGAAACCGCGAATGGTGATGGTGTCGAGCTCAGGCCTTGCCCCCGGGGTGATTAACGCCATGGCCGGATCTTATACCGGTTGCGCCCGGGCGAAGAAGAGGGGGCGGACCGTCTCCTCCGCCCCCCTGACCTCAACCGTCGAGAAGCCCTGGCGCTTGGTGACAATGATCTGCTGGGCGAACTCGTCTCGCAGCTCCGGGATGTGGGTGATGATGCCGACCATCCGGCCACCTACCCGCAGCCCCTGGAAGGTCTCGGAGACCAGCGCGAGCGTGTCGGGATCGAGGGTGCCGAAACCCTCGTCGATGAACAGGCTGTCGAGATTCACCGCGCCGACGGCGCGCTGCACCTGATCGCTGAGCTCCAAGGCGAGGGCCAGCGAGGTAAGAAAGGTTTCTCCTCCGCTGAGCGTGTCGCTGATCCGCGTTTCGTCCGCGTTGTCGTGATCGACGACCCGGATCTCGTCGTCGTCGAACCGCAGGGAGTAACGCTCCCCGGTCAACCTCAGCAGCCGGGCCGAGGCGCCCTTCACCAGCTCGGTAAACACCTCGTAAAGAACGTACGCCTGAAACTTGTCACTCCGCAGGTCGCCAGCCAGGAGGTCATAGACGCGCAGAGAAACCTCCTCGACGGCCAGACTCTCGCGGAGCTCTTTGGAGCGTGCGAGCCGCTGCTTCATGCGCCTGATCTGCTCTTCGAGCCTCTTTTCCTGACCGAGCGACGTCTCCACTTCAGCGGTGACGTCCGCCGCGAGCTTCTCGGCGGCCGCCAACTGCTCGCCGGACACTCGCTCATCCCCCAGCTCGGCACTGAGCGTGGCGACACGCTCCTCGATGGCGTGGACGTCCTGAGCATGCTTGTGAACCTGCTCCTTAAGCCGGGTGGCAGTGGCTTCGTCGAGAATGGCCTCACGGACGGCGTCCTCGTCGTCAAAGCCGGCATGGGCGATTTCCGCGTCCCGGCTCTGGGCTCTCTGGATGGCTTCCTGAAGAGAGGCCACGGCGGCTTCGGCTTTGAGCCTTTGCGCCTCCTTGGCGGTCGTCAGCCGATTTTGGGAGGTTGCCTCCTCCTCTGAGGTCGCCTTGAGATCGGCGTCAAGCTGGAGGATCTGTTCCTCCAAGGCGGCAACCTCGGCAGCCGGGTCGTCCGACTCGGTGACGGCATGGATCTCGGCCTGTAATGTCGCGAGTCGTTGCAGGCTCGCTGCGCGCTCCTCCTCCAGCCGCTTTCGCGATGCCTCCCTCTCACCGAGCCGGTCTCGCGCGGTGGCCTCCTGGGCCTTGGCCCTCTCCAGGGTCCGTTCAGCCGTCGCCAGTCGCGCCTTCGCCTCTTCGTTCGCTTTACGGCTCCTGGCGAGCGATGCGATCCGCTTTTCGATCCATGCCTCGATTGCGGTGCCATTTTCTGGAGCGCGGTCGCCGAGGGTTCGAAAGATTTCTTCTTCGCCGGTGGCCACGCCGGCTTGCAGCTCGGCGTAGCGCGACTCCAGCTCGGCGAGACTTTGCCGGGCGGCCTGGAGCTTCGCCAGCTCCCCGGTGAGCGCAGCCTCGTTCTGCCGGGCGAGCGCTTCGGTTTCCTTTCGCTTCTCCCTCGCGCCTTGGAGCGCCATCCTGGCAGCTTCGACCTCGGGGGCTCTCTGGACGGGGGGCGGCGAGTCCACGAGTTGCTCGCACACCGGGCAGGGTTGGCCGGGGACCAATCCCTCACGGAGGTGATTGGCCTCGTTCAAGCTGATCGCGCGATGCACACCCTCCTCGGCCGCCTCGAAGCCGCGTAGCGCCTCCTCCGCGGACCTCCTCGCGGACTCGGCTTTCTCCTTCAGCCGCTCGATCTCTCCGGCCTGCTCCTCCAGCTCTTTGCGCTTCCGATCAAGCTCAACCTTGCGCTCCGTCGCGCTCCTTCGAGCCGCGCCAAGCTCGACGGCGCGGTCGCGGACGCTCTGTAGCAGCTCGTCCAGCTCCGGTTCATAGCCGGAGGCCTCCGCAGCCTGTCGAGCCACGTCGACGGTTTGCTGTTGTTGCGCTTGTATTTCCTTCGCCGATTCAACCGTCGCGGCGAGCGAGGCCAGCTCACCTTCCAGAGCCGTCAAGCCCTCCGTCTGCCGCTCGATGGCTACTTGGAGTTGCTGTCGTTCAGGTAATCGTCCGAGCACCTGGTGGAGGCGAGCCACCTGCTCACGGGTCGTCTTGATCGTTTTGGCGGCTTTCTCCGCGGACTTCAGCGCGCCGGCCTTTTTCTTCCAATCCTTCTCTGCGGCTTCATGGAGCGCCTTGGCTTCTTCGGAAGCCTTCGCCGCCGTCATCGCGGCGGCGGTAACTCGGGCCACTTCATTGAGCAAAGGCAAGAGGGGCACCGCGCGGGCCGCGGCCTCGATCCTCGCTGTCTCACGGCTGACCTCTTCAGCTTGCTCCTGTAAAGCGACTCGCCTTTCTTCGACCTGGCAAAGCTCCAGCGTTTTCGCGTGCAGACCGCGCAGCCGGGCGAGCGTGGACTGGGTGTCGTCTCGCCTCTTTCTCGAAACTGCGAGCGACTGGACGGCTTGGGCATGCTCCGTCTCCAGCGCCACGACGGCGGCCTCGTCGATGCCGGCGTACTCATCCGCAAGGAGCTTCTGAAGCGAATCGACCGCGCCTTTTTTCAAAGCCGACTGACGCTGAGCCTGTTCACGCATCCGCTCGTAGACGTCGAGCCGAAGCAGCGTGCGAAGCATGCTGCGCCGCTCTCTCGGCTGCGCTTTGAGAAACCTTGCGAACTCACCCTGAGGCAGCACCACGGCTTGCATGAACGCGGCTGCGCCGAGCCCGAGGATTTGAACCACCTGATCGGTCGCGGTGCGAACCTGATCCGCCAAACTCTGGAAGGAGCCGTTTTCGTCCTCCTCCTCCAAGCGAACCATTTGAACGCCACTGCGCCGGAGAGTTCGGGCGATGCGGTAGCGTTTCTCGCCGACCTCGAAATCCAGCACCACGCTGACCCGGTTGCGGGCCGCCGAGATCATCTCGGTCCGATTGTGAGTCTTGACCCGAGGGATTTCTCCATAGAGTGCAAAGATGATCGCGTCCAGCAGAGTCGACTTGCCGGCTCCCGTCGGCCCCGAGATGGCAAAAAGCTCGAGCGAGCGGAAGTCGATCTCCTGTTTCTCCCTGAAGCAAGCAAGCCCCTCGACGGTGAGATAGACGGGACGCAGCGCTCAATCCTCCCCGAAGGCTTGGTCGTAGAGATCCTGAAACGTATCCAGAACGGCCAGGGGCGCTGCCTCCTGGTGCGTGCGAAGATGGTAGGCCGCGTAGTGTTTCACCGGTGGAACTCCGGTCTCCAGCCGGATGTCCGGCGGCTCCTCGACTTCGGGCAGTTCGGCGCGCACGACGAGCGCATTGGGAAGCAGCTCGCGAACCTTTCGATTGAGATCAGGATCCCTCTCCGTCAACGGGACCGTGACGCGCAACCACCCCGTGCGATACCGGTCCGCGGTCTCCTCCAACTCCGCGAGCGAGGCCCGGAGGTCGACGAGCGGCAGCCCTCCCTCGTAGGGGAGGTGCTCGATTTCGGCCTTGGCGCGCCTGCCGGACCTGCTGGACGACGCAGTGACGACGGTAAAGGTTTTTTCCTCCCCGGCCTCGCCGAAGTCCATCTGGAGGAGCGATCCGGCATAGTAGGTAGGGGGCACCGGCCCCTTGATCTGCTGCGGCCTGTGGATGTGCCCGAGAGCGATGTAGGTCGCCGTGGACGGCAGAGACTCCGGCGAGGCGGCCCAGTCGTCTCCGATGTGCACGCGGCGCTCCGATTCGCCGAAGAGGGCACCTTCCAGGTGCGTATGCGCCATGAGGATGTTGACGGCGTCCGGCAGAAAGGCGCCGCAGAGATCCTGGACGGCGCGCTCGAACATCAGGGCATACTGGCGCCGGGCGCTCGCCTCCTCGCCGGCGAGGTCCAGCGCCGACACCCAGGCACCCGGGGACGCGAACGGCAGCGCCGCGACCACCGCCTTCTCTCCACTACGGGTCTCGACGATCCGGGTGCCTCCCCGGAAGGCGGGGCGTGGGCGGCCGATGATCTGAACGTTGACGAGCTCGGTGAGCAGCGAACGGGCGTCCAGCCGGAGCGGGTCGTCGTGATTGCCGGCGATAACGACCATCTGCGCTCCGCTTCGCCCCACGCGGACCAGGAACCGGTTCACGAGCTGCTCCGCCTCGGCCGGTGGGTTCCGGCTCTCGAAGACGTCCCCGGTGTGGAGGACGAGGTCGATGGACTGTTCTTGAATGAACGCCGCGAGATGGTCGAGCACAGCCTCCAGCTCGTCGAGGCGCTGAATCCCCTTCCATCGGCGGCCGATGTGCCAGTCGCTGGTGTGGACGATCTTCATGGTCGGCGGTGTTAGGTATAAGAGCGAGGCCACGCTGGGGCGGATGAGGGCGTTTCAAGCAGGGATGAAGGGGTTGCGACATCACACCACGAAACGCCGGTGTGCGCAACTCAGCGCCTTTGCATGCTACCACGGCCGCGCGGCGGCAATGGACCGCCGGCCGCCGGGACTCAGCCGGAGAAAAACGCCTCCGGGCACGTCTCGCGGCCGTCGACGAGTAGCTGCACCACGGGTTCGTGCAGGCCTTGAGTAGCGGGGGCCGATGCGGCCGACATCGTCATAAGATCCTCTGGACGAAAGGAGGACGCGCTGATCCGCGCCATGGCTCGTCACCCCACCCGGGAAGGGAGGACTATGCCGAAAACAGTGAGGGCCCCTACGGCGACCCGACCACCCGAAACGGATAGGCGGCGACGGCAAACTCTTTGCCGTTGCCTCGGTCTCCTTCGATCGCCAATCGATAGGAGCCGGGGCGGAGCATGCGGGAGGGGAGAAGGATGACCAGCGCGTCCCGGTTGTCCGGCCGCAGGCCGCGGGCCTGCCAGAACTCCTTGCCGTCCTCGGCGCGCAGAGACGCCCGATAGGAAGGATAGTCGATAGTCGCAAGCTCCAATGTGAGGATGACAGGCCCGGCCGCGGCGGCGAGCGGGATGCGGTTCACCGGCTCCCGGCCTTCCTGCTCGCCGCTGCGCACCGCGGCGAGCAGGAAGATGGGAACGTTCACCTGCGGGACGGCGGCCTCTCTCCCGGAGGCGGTCAGGGCTTGGCGCTCCTTCGCCAGCTCCTCCTCCAGCCGCCGGCGATCGGCGGCTCCCGCCTGCTCGAGGGACCGTAGCCGGGCCTCAAGGCTCGCGATCCGCTGCTCGCTGCCGACCGAAGCCGGAACCGTCACCCGGGCGCCCCGAGTCTCGGCCAATTGCCGCTCGAGGCCCCGGTTCCTCGCCACCAGCAGCCCGAGAGGCAGTGCCACCAGCAGCAGGAGGAATCCTCCCAAGGCGATCCGGCGTCCACGGGAGAGCAGGGCGATACCGGCGAGCAGGCCCGCCTGAGCGCGCGCCGTATCCTCGGCCGCCACCTGGACCATGCCTTCCCGGAAATCGCTCGCCGTCTCCAACTGCTCGAGGCACGTCTCGCAGGCGAAGTAGTGCGCCTCGAACGCGGCCCGCTCGCTCTCGCTCAGCCGGTCCTTGAGATAGGACTCGACGAGGTCGTGCTCTTCGACGTAGACGTGGTCCATGGCGGTCATCCGTTCTCCTGCCATCGCTCGAACAGCTCCCGGTACCGCTGCCGGGCTCGGAACAGCACGCGATTGAAGTGGAGGTCGGAGAGCTCGAGATCGCGGCAGATCACCTCCTTGTCCTGGTCCGCGATGTAATAGCGCGAAAGGATCTCGCGATCGCGGTCGTTCTTCAGCTCAGCCAGCACCTGGCGGACCATCGTAGACCGCTCCCGGGCCAGAAGCCTCGCGAGCTGGCCGGGAGCAGGATCGGGCGCGGTCTCGGCGGCCTCGGGGTCCGCCTGCCACCTCTGCCTCCGGCCGCCGCGGCGGGCCGAGCCGAGGAAGAGGTTCCTGGCCATGCTGCTCACGAACCCGGGGAGCCTCTCCGCCTCGCGCAGCTCGCCGGCCCGCACCTTTTCGATCACCAGCCGGAAAGTCTCCTGGTAGAGATCTTCCGCCACGGCTTCGTCCCGGGCCAGCCGCCGCAACAGGAACGAGACCGCCCGGCTGAAGCGCTCAACCAACTCGGATTCCGCCGCCGGATCCCCCGAGACGATGCGGCGGACCAGGTCCGTCATCACCCCGGAGGAATCGGACGGCGGGATCTCAGCGAGGCCTTTCAAGCCTCCCTACCCTGGACACGCCGCGCGGACCCGGTAAAGCTCAGGAACCAATACAGCCCGTTCATGCTCCCTCTTCGCAAGAGGGCGCCATGATACCGGAACAGGGAAGAGGCGGCGAGGGGCGGACCGGGACAGATCGATCTGCCCCTGACCGGCTCAACGTCTTCAGGCGTTGTTAGGTACCGGGGTGCGCTATGGCAGTCACGACGCCGCTTCCGACGTCCGGACGGTCCGTCGGGTGGACCCTAGTTCGGACTTCAGTGTCGCTGCTGGACAGAGAGGTTTCGCCTGCGAAATTGATGGTCAGTGTTAACGTCGGTGGGTCGGTGGGGTCCAAATCTACCGTGAAGTTACAAGGAATGCTCCGGCCGGCAAAAATCGTCGTGAGGTTCAGTTTTTCCAGGCTATTGCTCGCCTGATCGTATTGAAGGCCCAAAGCGGCACACTCCTGGTCGTCGTCGTTGAGCCATAGCAGGTCAATGGAATTGACGTTTGGATCGATCTGCGTGATGTCCAGAGGACCGCCCACCTTGAAGCCGTTGGCAGGGATACCCTTTGAAACATCCGTGTCTTTCGTCCAACCAGTGATTTCCCAATGGCCAAGAAACGGATTCATAGTCCTCTCCTTTGTCGTGTAGATCCGGCAGAAGCTCCGGGGTTCGAAGGGGAAGTGCTCTCGACTCTCCGCTTATCTCACGGCTTGCGGGGCTTCTGGTTGCCAGTCGCCCTGCAGCACGAAACCGCTCCAGTAGTAAGGAGACCGCCAGCGTTTGTCACTCCGGATGGCGAGCTGAGCCGCGCGTAGGGCCGCCGCCGGGGGGCGGCCTTCGGCGAGGAGGGCGCGGTAGAAGCGGGACATCAACTCCGCCGTGGCCTGGTCTTCCACCCGCCAGAGACTCGCGGCGACCCGCTTGGCGCCGGAGTAGAGGAGGCCCTGGGTGAGCCCCACCAGCCCTTCACCGCGCACCTCCTTGCCCAGCGCCGTCTCACAGCCGGAGAGCACAACCAGATCGGCATTTAGATGCAGGTTGTAGATGTCGTCCAGGCCGAGGAACCCCTCGACCGGCCTCCCCTGCTCGCCGACGCGGGAGAGCATCAGCCCGGAGAGAGCGGGCGTCCGCGCATCGATCACGCCATGCGTGGCAAAGTGGACGATCCGGTAGCGGGAGAGCTCCGGCGACAGGGCGGTCTGCCGGCTGGCGCGAAAGTCGAGAGCCAGCAGCGACCGGCCGGCTGGAGCAGCCGCAACGATGGCCTGCGCTTCGCGCCGGGTCCAGGGGAGCCGCAGGAACGAGCCTGCACCGGAACCGGACCGGGTGCGCACCGTGGATGCGGCGGCAGCGGCCGGAGAGATCCTCGCGGCCTGCCCGCCCACACGGGGGTCTGCCGGGTCAAAGACCGGATCGGCCAGCACCGCCACGGCCTCCGGTGCCGGCGCCCGGCGGCCCAGCTTCCGTTGCAGGGCCACCGCGGAGGCCGAAGGCACGTTGACCACCTCGTGCCCCGCGAGGAGCGGAACCGAAACCTTGTCTCCAGAGGCCCCCGGATCGGGCAGCATGGCGAAAGGGACGTATTGCAAGGCGCCGTCGGCGGCGATGATCAACCTTTTTCCGGCGAGCCGTCCAGCGACCGGCCCGAGCAGCATCCGGCTCAGGGCCAGAGCGGCCTCGTCCCGGCGCTCATCCCGCGGGGAGAGCACGCTCAGCCGGCTGTAGACCTCGCGGGCGAGCGCTTCGATTCGGGCGCGGGGAGGAAGCTCGAAACCCGTCACCGAGCCCGGGTCCACCGCCCAGACGAAGCTGCGCTCCTCGCCGAGCGAGAATTCGAGGAGCACCGTCTCGCCGTCGAGCAGGCCTTGGATCTCGGCGCTCGTGGCGAGAGGCGGCTGAGTGAGCGCCGCATAGCGCGGGCTGCCGCGGCGGATCTCGGCTTCCACCTGGGTGAGCTCTTCGAGCGCCGAAAGGGTCTCCGCCTCCGCGGCCCGGCGGCTCTCCTCCGTCGCGGAGCGCTGCAACAGGCCGGCCTGGCGGACGGCCTTGCCGTTCAGCCGCAGGAGCAGGGCCCGGTATCGGTCGCGCAGGCGCGGATCGACGTCCGCGCGGACATCGGCGCCGGCTTCCTGGAGAAGGTCGAGAAGAGAGCGCGCGCGGGCTCGCTCACTGGCTTCGAGAGCCTCCCGCGCATGCCCCTGTCCCGGCTCGCGGCGGTCGAGCTCCATCAGCAGGTCGACCTCCATCTCGAAAGCGCTGTGCTTGGCGGCCAGAAACGAGGCGCGCAGATCCGGGTCCGCCTCCCCGGCGCGCATCGTCTCGATCAGACCGAGAGCCTCGGCGAGCCGCGCGCGGGCTTTGGGAAGCCGGCCGCGCATCCGCTCCGCGCGGCTGAGATCGGTGAGCGCCGTCACGATCCGGGCCGGGGTCTTGACCGCGCGGGCGAGGTCGACCGCAGTCTCCAGCGCCTTGGCTGCCCGATCCTCCTGCTTCAACGCCAGATACGCCTGCCCGGTGGTGCGCAGAATCGTGGCCTCGTCGAGACGGTCCCCAAGCTGTCGGGCGAGATCGCGGGCCTTGTCCAGCTCGGTGAGGGCGGCCTCCGGCTCGCCGGCCGCGATGCCGGCCTGCCCCAGGAGCAGCCGCGCCAGCATCTCGCCGCCGCGTTCCGCTCCCTCGCTCGCCAGGCCGGCGGCTCGCCGGCCGGCATCGAGCGCCGCAGCCGTTTCTCCGAGCGCGAGCCGGACGTGCCCGAGGCTGACCTCGGTCGCCACCTCGCCCCGGCGGTCCCCCACCTCGCGGCGAACCGCCAGCGCCTGCTCGAGCTCCGTGAGCGCGCGCTGGTACTCGCCGAGCCCGTAGTAGGCGACGCCGAGGTTGTGCAGGACGGCCCCTTCCCGCAGCCGGTCGCCGAGTTGGTGGAAGCTCGCGAGCGCCGAGGCATAGGCTTCGAGGGCGTGGTCGAGCTCGCCGAGGTTGTTGTAGAGGACCCCCAGACTGTTGAGGGTCAGCGCCTCGCCCCGCTTGTCTCCGAGCTTGCGTTGCAGCACGAGGATCTGGCGATGGCTCTCCAGAGCCGCCTCGGCCTCGCCCAGGCTCATCTCAAGCGTGGCGAGATTGTGGAGTACCTTGCCCCGCCACAGGCCCTGCTCTCCCGCCCGTTCCAAAACCCTGAGAGCCTCCTGGTAGGAGTCCAGGGCCTCACGAATCTCGCCCTGCATTTGCAGGGCGACGCCGAGGTGGTTCAGAGCCTTGCCTTCCTCATAGACACGGCCGAGCCTGCGCTCCAACTCCACCGCCCGGCGCTGTGACGCCGCGCCGGCGGCGGAATCTCCCTGGGAAGTCTGGGAGACCCCGATGCCGGCCCAGGTGGTCGCCTGCCCGCGCTCGTCCGCCAGCTCGATAAAAAGAGCGAGCGCCTTCTGGTAGAGGTCGAGGGCCTGCCGCGGCTGACCGAGCCCAGTCTGCATGTCGCCAGATGCGAGCTCGCACATCGCCTCGCGCCGGCGGTGTCCCAGAGAGCGCCAGAGCGCCAGCGCCTCCTGATAGCGGGCGAAGCCGAGCCGCAGCGCATCGCCCGTGCCCTCCAGGAACCGCGCCGCTGCCTCGGTCGTCAGCCGCTCGGCTTCGATGCGCTCGCGCTCCTCGCGCGTCGACGCCGGCAGCTCCTCGACGCGCAGCGCGTAGGCCCCAGGCGCGACGCCGGGATTCGGGGACCGCACGCGGATCTCCAGGGTCCCCGCCGCCTCCGCCGGGAGCAGGGCGGTCTCCGGCCCGTCGACGATCCCGTCCACCGCGATCACAGAAGTACCATCCGACCGCAGCACCTCGATCACGACATCGATCCCGCGCTGCTCCGCGGTGATCAGAAGCCTTCCTCCGGGGCTCGCCTCCAGAGAGAAGGATTGGGATTCCCCTCCTGCCAACCGCCGCTCCAGCGAGACGCCGGCACGCAACTCCTGCCGTGCCGGCGGGTCGGCGGGGACGGCAGCCAGAGGCACGGCTGCCGCGCTGAAGGCGAACAGCGCCATGGCCCGGCGGAGGGCACAAAGGTTCCGGACGTACATAGGACGACTCTCGCTTTTTAGCGCGCACGGAGGTTAGCACGGCTCGGAGGCGGGGCTCAAGCCCCTCGCGTCTTATTCGTCTTATTAGACAGCCATTGAAAGTTGTTGGGGCGCCGAGGCCGCAGCGCCTCGGAGGCAGGCCGGCACAGCCGGCCGCCTCCTCTTCAGTTTTGCAGGTCTAACGAGCGACGGCTTCGCCTCCGCCGATCGGATTGGTTGTGCTGAGGCGATTTGCTACGCCCCCATCGGAGTCCAACTCATTGACCGCCGGAGACGATGGTCTGGGTGATGATGATGCTGGCGACGAAGGCGGGCGTGGAGTTGCCGGTGATTTGAATGATTGTCGGTGATCCGTTCGTATCAGTGCCTGCATATTGGGTGGAGGAACTGAAGACCGGGCTGGTAGAATTTGCGTTGTAGGTACCCTGAGTGAAGTCCCCGAGAGGTAGGATGGGATTCGAGTTGACGATTTGATTGTGGTCCGCGTCGAATGCGACGTTGCAGTCGAAAGAGCCGAAGAGTGGATTGCCGAATCCCGCGCCGAGATTGCAAATGACGCTCGGCAGCGGCTCGAACGTGAACGCAACGGCTCCCGTGACCCCTGCAGTGCCGCTGCTTGTCGGGGTCACGATGAATGATCCCGAGTTGAAGGGTGATATGGGAAGTGGTGCCACTGCGAACTCTCCGGAATCAAAAAACTGATCGATGGGTGAGAGCGAGAACTGCGTCTGGTTCACGATGATGATCGCCTGACCCCCAGGAGGAGGCTGCGGCACCGGAGGTGGTGCCATGTTCGCGATTGACAGTTCCAACTGCGTTTGACTCAGAAAGCCGTTAGCCATGGTAGATCTTCTCCTGATTTTAGGTGTTGTCCGCTGTTGGCCTGGGATCTGCGCGAGCCCAGCCTGCCGGTTTCGAAGAAGAAGTGACGCAAGGCGGCGCTCTATCTCACCTCCCAGCGGGGCTCATTCCAGAAAGGATCGATCCTGTTTTTGACCGTCTCGATGGCCGATCCATCTCCGAGAAAGCGATGAGATAGACCGCCGGCTCGTGGCACATCCTCGGAGGATCGCCGCAGCCCCTGGGTGAGATAAATCGCGAGGCCGCAGCACATCCTCGTCGCAAGCAGCATTCTGGGCTCGTTCCGCGGGACAGCCTCAACCAAGGGGCGGCTGCGTGGCCCATAAGGGAACTGAACGGGCAAAACCTGGGCAGCAAGACCATCAACACTCACTTTTTGGGAGGTGTCAGATGTCCTCGATTGAGATAGGTCTGTTTCTCGTCAAGTACCAGGTCGGAACCGGTGAGTTGGGCGCGCCCACGCTCAGCTTGAGCCTCGCGGTCAACGCCGTCCACAGGACGATCCACGGGATCGGAGAGATCACCCAGACCGTCAATCCACCGGTGGACGTCCATACGCGGGTCGACGGCACGTATCTCCCGATCCTGATCCTGGGCAGCCCAAGCCTCCTGGTCGAGGCCACGGGTATGCCGCCGGTGCACTGGCCGGATCGGCGACGGCCGCAGGGCCCCGGGCCGGTCATCCTGACCAACTTCTTTCTCCGGATGGTCCTTCAGAGTTGGGAGGGCGGCGGCACGGCGTACTACCGCTATCAGAACGCCGAAGGCCAGTGGGTCGAGGTTACCGACGTGCCGGTCAAGAAGGTCGACGTCCTGGCCAGCAAGGCGGCCTGATCAGGAGGACCGGCTATGCAGCGTATTTCGCCTTTCGTCTTCGATCTCGCGGGGAGCCCTCCCCAGGCCGTGGCCCAGGGAGGCACGGTTCGCGAGGCCAAGCAGAGCACGTTCCCAGCTCTCGTCGGCAATGCGCTCGCCGTCTTTCTCGTCACCCTGGAACCCGGCGCCGTGCGCATTCCGCACTGGCATCCGGATGCCTCGGAGCTCGACTACTGCCTCCAGGGAAAGGCCCAATTCTGGCCGTTTCGCCGTCGCTCTCGGCGTCAGGGCCATCGCGCTGGCCTGCTGAGACCGTGCTCGGCCGGGAGCCTCCCCGGGGGTGAGATAACAATGCGTTGCGCAGCACTTCCTGAAGGGCACGGAAAAACTGCCGTGCACCGCAACCGCGTAAAGGAGAGTCTCAATGCTACTGTCGGAAGCCATTGCGAAAAACGCATCAAACGTCGCTGCCGCACAGCTCACCTATCAGCAGAACGTCGTCGCCGTTACGACCGCGATGTTCGCCGTCTCACAGACCTCGCTGCCGTCGCTCTTCTTTCCGCCGCCGAACTTTTCGGACTTCGCGACCGCCTTGCTTGCCGCCAAGGCAAACGCGCTACAGTGGACGAACGAAGTTCTGGCAAAACTGCTGGACGTGCCAGATGATGTGGCCAACAATAACCAGGTGATAACGCAGATTTTGTCCACCTGCGCGACCTTTGCACAACAGCTTGAGCAAGCACCTAATCCGGAGATCCTCCAGGCGCTGAACGCCGACCTTACCGCACTGTCCAGCCAGCTGGGCCTGATGACGACCTTCATCTCAGGCGCCCTGGATCAGGTGACCAACTTCAACAACCTGCTGCCGACACTCACCGGTCAGCTGAACACGCTGCTGGATGATTTTACACAGCAGGAAAATGTCGACCAGGACCAGATCAATGCGCTGCAAGCTGACATCACGCAGCTCCAGAGCGATATCTCCCAACAGGTGCAGAAAATCGTCGACGCAGCCATTGCTATCGGCGCGGCGCTGGTCCTCGGCTCGCTTGCCGATTTGACGCCAGCGGGCATTCTGGTCGGTGTGCTTGTCGCCACCGTGGTCGTCGCGGCCGCCATCGGCATCGACCTGGCAGTAAGCGCTATCGAGAGCGATAAGGCGCAGATCAGCGCCGACACGACCCAAATGAACGAATTCACCCAGGACGCCGCGGCGTGTATGACGCAGGCCGGGACCTTCAACACTTTGGTCCAGCAGATGGCGATGGTGTCCTCCAGCCTCAATGCCGTGCTGCAGCAGTGGACGACGCTGCAGGAGGACATCAATTCCGCGGTCATGGACGTGATGCAAACCACCAACGACACGAGCACCGCGCAGTTCGCGGCTGTGCTCACCGACCTGCAGGCAGCGCTGACGGAGTGGACCTCGGTGGATCAGCTCGCGGTGAGCCTGAAGCTCACCATGAATGGAACCGCGGCAACCGTGCAGGCGGGCATGCCGCCGCAAGAGGTTCAGGCGATCGTGCAGAGCGCTCCCACGCCGGACATCATCACCTTCCTCAACCAAGCGGCCGCCGCGGCCTGAGCCCTGCTCCCGCTCCAGGCCACAGGCACGGCAAGCAACTCGCCGTGCCCGGTGGCGTCCGGCCACAAGCCCCGAGGCCACCCCTGCAGCGGGGGTGAGCGATTAGACTGCGCGCGAGCACTTAAATCGTCCTCTCGTTCCGCAATGGCGGATCTGTTTGAGCCCCGGGTGAGATAAAGCGCAGGGCTGGAGCACATCCTCGTTGCCGCAGCACTCAACGCGAAACAGTCAAACGCCTAGCGCGACAAGCGACGGCAGCCAGCCCCAGGAGAACCAACCATGCAGCGTATTTCGCCTTTCGTCTTCGATCTCGCGGGGAGCCCACCCCAGGCCGTGGCCAAGGGAGGCACGGTCCAAGAGGCCAAGCAGAGCACGTTTCCAGCGCTCGGCGGCAACGCGCTCGCCGTCTTTCTCGTCACCCTGGAACCCGGCGCCGTGCGCATTCCGCACTGGCATCCGGATGCCTCGGAGCTCGACTACTGCCTCCAGGGGAAGGCCCGTTTCGGCTTGAGCTCCCCGGGCGGCGAATGGGAGAGCTTCGAGCTGGATCCTGGGCAGATCTCGATCATTCCGCAGGGGTGGTTCCACTACTTCCAGAACATCGGGAACGATCCCCTGCGCATGCTCGTGATCTTCAACAACAGCAACCCCAACGACATCGGGATTTCGATCGGTTTCCAGGCCATCCCAAAGGAAGTTCTCGGGACGACGTTTAGCGTTCCGGCCGAGCGGTTCAAAGATCTCGATCTTACCGTGCGCTACATCGCGCCGCAGTAATCGACGCTGTCAGCAACCGACCCAGAGGAGGAGAACATGACAGAACCACGTGTCTCACGCGAGCCGGACCCGGGATTCGTAGGCCGGCTCGTCCCCGATCCTTTGACAGCCGTGTAGAAAGGGGACAGCTCCGGGGAGATCCTCTTTGGAGCTGCCGTTTTGCCTCCTATATGGACTTGTCCTATCAACCGACTCACACGTGGAGGAGAGCAAAATGCCATTTTCGTCGAGATCCCATCGGCTCGTTATCCTGCGCCGGGCAGCCGTCCTTCTCGCGGCCGCGCTCATCCCGGGCATCGCTGCAACGGCGCAGGCTGCGCCGGATTACTCCGGCTTCACGGCCGCGCGTTTCATTCCCTTCGTCGTCCCTATGAGCTCCGCGAGCAATCCGGCCCAATATCAACCACCGGCGCTGAGATTCACGATCCAGGGGAAGAGCTACACGGCGACCATGGATACCGGCTCGACCGGCGTCATGCTGTCGGCAACCAGCATTCCCGGCTACACGCCGAACACCGCTTGCCAGGACCCTTCGAGCTATCCTGGCTGGGAGTTCCTGTCGAGCAGCAAGCGGCTCTGGGTGGGCCATTGGATTCCCGAGGAGATCAATTTTTCCGACGCGCAGGGCGGCACCGTGACCGCCACCGTCCCGGTGCTGGCCGTGGAGTGCGAGGCCGTCTGTCCCCAGTATCACGAGGAGGCGGCACAACCGGTGTGCCCCGGCACTCCACTGCATCGGGCAAGCCCGGAGATTCACTACATGGGCGTGGGCTTCGGGCGGGAGCATGACGGGCAGCCGCAGGGGACTCCGGAAAAGAATCCGTTGCTCAACGTCACCTCGATCGGCGGCACATCGGTAGCGCCGGGCTCGATGCGCAGCGGCTACATCATCACATCCCAGGGAGCCCACGTCGGGCTGACCCCGGCGAACACCTCGGGATTCGTCTACACGATGCTGACCTGCCCCCAGCCTCCGAACGCGCGTAACTGCTCGCAGGCTCCCATCTGTGTCCTGGTGGACGGATCGAGTTGCGCCCAAGGCGCCGTGCTCGTCGACACCGGCATCCCGCAGATGTATCTGTCCGTTCCGCCGGGTGTGCCGGTCAGGACCCAGTCCGTCCAGGATCCCAGCAACAGCGCGCTCCAGATTTGCGCCCTGCAGAATGGCAGCCGGGTGACGGTCCGGTTCGGCGCTCCGAACGCCATCGCCTTCTACAGTTTCGTCGTCGCCCAGAGCCCCGCGCAACCCACGCAGCCGACCCTGGTTCTCCTGCCACCGAGCACGGCCGGTTCTCCGCCGGCCTGCGTTCCCTCCAGCGGCGGTCCAGGCCGGCCGGCTTTCGTCAACACCGGTGGAAATTTCCTGCAAGGCTTCGACGTGCTGTTCGACGCGGACGGTGGTTTCTTCGGTTTGCGTTGGAAAGGGCCGGCGGGCTCGTCGGAGGGCGGCCTCGGCCCCGGGCCCCAGACACCGCCCCAGAAATGATTGAAACGTTTCTCCACTAGGAGAGAAAGGATTCCTATGATCACCCCCCTCTGCCGTTCGCTCGTCCGCATCGCCCTGCCGATGTTGCTGCTCGCATCACCGCCATGCCGGGCGCAGAACCCGGTCCAGACCCAGACCGGGTTACCCCAGCCGGATCACATCGTCATCGTGATCGAGGAAAACCATGGGTTCAAACAGATCTTGGGGCCCGGCGGGGGCAAGGCTGCCCCTTACATGAATCAGCTTGCCGAGCAGGGCGCACTGCTCACCAACTACTATTCCCTTCACCATCCCAGCCAGCCGAACTATATCGTGATCTTCTCCGGCCATGAAAACCACGTCACGGAGGATTCCTGTTTGCCCAAGCGTCTCTCGGCACCCAGCCTCGGCGGCTCGCTGCTCGCGGCAAATCTCACGTTCACAGGATATGCCGAGGATCTGCCCAGTCCCCTCCAGTGCGAGATCGGCTTCTTTGCGCGCCGGCACTGTCCATGGACCGACTTCAGAGACGTACCGGCAAACCTGAGCGTCCCGTTCTCTCAGTTTCCGACGGACTTCACCCAGCTCCCCACGGTGTCGTTCGTCATTCCCAACCTCAACCACGACATGCACGATGGCACGATCAAGCAGGCCGATGCGTGGCTGCGGAAGAATCTCGACGCCTATATCCAATGGGCGAAAAGCCACAACAGTCTATTCATTCTCACCTGGGACGAGAACCAGTGGGAGGGTTCCGAGCCTGTCAACACCAAGCCGCCGCAAAACCAGATCGGGACGGTGCTCGTAGGCGCCATGGTGACGCCGGGCTCGACGAACGATACGACTTATAACCCCCACGACCTGCTGCGCACGATCGAGGACATGTATGGACTTCCCCTCATTGGCCTTACTCCGGGGGCCTCGGACATCGTGGGCATCTGGCAGGCTCCGTCCACGGGAGGGGCGTAGCAGTAACGCTGATCCGGTACCGTACCGTGCAGTGTCTGCCGAACCGCCCAGGCATTGCCCTGGGCGGGCCGCTGGGGAGCTCGACGGCATCACCCCGGAGGGAGAGGTCGGCGCTCTCGCGGCCGCGCTCGCCAAGGGAGCCCTGCTGCCCGAAGAAGAGGAGCACATGATCTGGCTCTCCTGCCTGGCCGCCGGACCGGTGGCGGCGAGCCCAGGGTGAGATAGATCGCTGGACCGAGGCACCTTCCCGAACGGTTCGACCCCGACTCTGTGTACGACCGCGACGACGGCCTGCGACCTTGTCGAAGCGCAGAACAAATTCATGGCGGCGCAACCCCTGAGCTTCGCAAGCATCTCCAACTTCACATGGGCGCCGACCGTCGACAACGTATACGTCACCGGTCAGCCGATCGCCTCTGCCTCCCACCTCAAGGTGCCGCTCATCCTGGGTTGCCCCGGGCAGTCTCAGATAAACGCTTAACCATGGAGACGATGTCATGAGCTACAAAATTGTTTCGTTTTGCGGTGGCGGCATTCGAGGATTGATGTCGGCCGAGATTCTCAACCAGCTCTGGACCGCCTGCCCGAATATTCTGACCGAGACCGACCTGTTTGCCGGGACCTCGACCGGAGCCGACATCATCAGCTTGCTCCTGGCAGGATTAACCCCTCCTGAGATCATCTCCTTTTTTCAGGAGAGAGAGGTACCGTTTTTCCAAAAACCAACGGGTAGCGGATCCCGGGAGCCGAGGTATGACATCGGGACCGCCCATGGAGGTCAAATAGCCCTCCATGGCCCACTAAAAACGCTGAACGATTTCGATCAGTCCATGCTCCTGACCGCATTCAACGTCCAAAATTCGCACCACCTCGGTTGGACTCCACTACTCTACAATAACCTATCGAAGTCGACCAACGGGGATACCAAGATCGCCGATGCCGTCACTTCAAGCGGCGCCATGCCCGGCATGCTGGGGTCCTGGAAAGGAAACGTGGATGGCGCATTCGTCCACCATGACCCGACGCTCGCGGCGATCGCCCTGGCAATGAACGAGGGAGTACCCAGCGAGGATATCGTCGTCATCTGCATCGGAACAGGATTCATGCCGACCTACCTCACGAGCGATACATCAGTGTGGGGGGCGGAACAGTGGCAGAATGGGATGCCCGGTAATCCGGATCACATTACACCACTGCTCGTTGGCGGCACGGTATCACCCATTCTGAGCCTTACGTTGAATGGGACGTCGTCGAGCCTCATGTCGACTTTGGCAGGGATGATGCTCCCGGACCGGTATGTAAACATCAACCCGGTTCTCAAGACCTTCATCTCCGAGATTGACACGAATCCCGAGGCTCTAGCGACTCTCGTCTCGCTCGGAAAGGCCCACAGTCCTCAGATAGATCTGGCCAAGCAATTGCTCCAGACGTATTGGGTCTGAGCGGCGTTAAGCGCGACCGGAGCAGGGCGGGATAAGATTCCCTTATAGAGCACGATCTCAGAAACGCAACGGATCGTCCACTTTCTTGGAGCCGACCGTCCGCCAGGGCACGCACTTCCGCTCGTTGGAAGGGCTCCCGTCGGCTGGAGTCCGCCGGGAATGAAACCTGCAGTCCTCCCTCGCAGCTTCGAACTGGAGGGTTTCCATGACGATGAGGAGCGAGAGGCTGGACCGGCTGGCGATTGCGTCGCCCTGCGCGGAGTCGTGGCAGGTGATGAGCGGAGACGAACGCACCCGGTTCTGTTCGCAGTGCCAGAAGCACATTCACGATCTCTCGGCTCTGGAGGAGCGGGAGATCGAAGCGCTGATCGAGGCTACCCAGGGCCGCTTCTGCGCCCGGATCACCCGCGACCGCTTCGGCCGGATGGTCACCCGGGAACTGGACCTTCCTCCGTTCCATGTCCCGGCCGCACTCTCGGTGCGGCGTAGCTCGCCGGTCGCTGCCGCAGTGGTCACCGCCGTCGTCGCAATGACCGGTGCCGGATGGGCCCAGGCGCCCGTTCCAACCCCGGTCACGGCTCCGGTCGCGGCCCACGCAGGGAATTTAGCCGCTCCGAGCCCGGCACATCCGGCAGGGCCAGGCGGAGCGGTCCTCTATGGTCAGGTGGTGGACGGCCAGGGGGCCGCCCTGCCGGGGGCCACGGTCACGCTCCGCCATCCCAAGGAAGGCTGGAGGTTCATCACCGTCAGCAATGCGCAAGGGCAGTTTCGATTCCTCGACTTTCCAAGCGGGCTCTATGACGTCGAAGCCGAGCTCGAAGGGTTCAATTTCGAGACAGCGGCCGGCCTGAAGCTCGGCCCGGAAATACGGCAGATCACCCTCACGGGCACCTTCTCGGAGACCGATACAATCACCGTGACCGGCGAGGTGCTGTGGATGCCGGTCGCCCCGCCGCTGGACAAAGTGCTACGGGAGAGTCACGTGATAGTCGTCGGGACCGTGGGGCCCTCTGTGATGCTACGGGAGCTGAGCGCCGGAGCCGTGCGCGAAGTCCAGACCGAGCTCACGATCACCTCGATTGGTCGCCGGGACAAAGCCGGAGAACAACGCCTTCGGGCGCGTACCGCGGCCATCGACGAGGAGCTGCGGCACAGGTTCTTGCAGGTGCTGAGTGGCGGGGGTTGAGCGGCATAGGCGCTAGCTTTGTCAGAGAGGTCCCCCCACCCAAGACCCTCATCACCCCGGCCCTCTTCTCCCGACCCCGCCCAACCCCCTTCACCGGGAGAAGAGGGAGCAAGGCGGGGAAGCCCCAGGGGTACCCCTCTCCCGGGGCGGCGGATGGGGTGGTCGGGAGAGGG
>DASYJD010000011.1:0-108463 GCA_035996875.1 Thermoanaerobaculia bacterium | reverse complement strand
GGTGTCGGCCATCTGCCAGAAGTTGTCCGACTGGTATTTCTGCCCCCCGGGCTTGTCGCCTATGCGCACCACGCGCTCCTTAGGCAGGCCGATCATCTTCGTCCACAGCTCGTAGGCCTCGTCGTCGGTCTCGTAGACGGTCGCCCACAGCTTCTCGGGCGCCAGCTTGTAGACCCTGGTGAGCAGCTCCCAGGCGAACTGGATCGCATCCTTCTTGAAATAGTCGCCGAAGGAGAAGTTGCCCAGCATCTCGAAGAAGGTGTGGTGGCGCGGGCTGGGTCCGACGTTCTCGAGGTCGTTGTGCTTGCCCGAGACGCGCATGCACTTCTGCACCGAGACGGCCCGCGGCGAGTCCGGCCGGCGGGCGCCGAGGAACACGTCCTTGAACTGGACCATGCCCGCGTTGACGAACATCAGGGTCGCATCGCCCTGCGGCACCAGAGGAGAGCTCGGAACCGGCCGGTGGCCCTGCGCCCGGAAGAAGTTGACGAAGCTGTTGCGGATGTCTGCGCTTTTCATAATCGTGTCCTGAGGGTCTGGGCCGCGCGGCCCGGGGCTTCACTCCCCGGCGTCGTCGAGGTCCAGGAGATCCGCGGCGTCCTCGCCTTCCGGTATCTCACGTAAGACGGAGACGATAGCACGGGGGGAAAAGCCCTTGCGCTGGAGGTGCCGGGCGAGGGCCGCGGGGTCGCGCTTGCCGCCGCGAGCCCACTTGGCGGCCGCGTCGCGGGCCGCGGCCAAGTCGTCTTCGGGGGTGAGATCCCCCAGGGCCGACTCGATCGCCTCGCCGGCCGCGCCCCGCTTGACGAGCTCGGCCTTCAGGCGCGACCGTCCCTCGCCGCCCCGCGACTGCCGCCCCTCGACGAAGGCCCGCGCCGTCTCCGCCTCGTTCAGATAACCCTGCTCACCAAGGCGGCCCAAGGCCGCCTCGACCTCTTCCGGGGGATAACCGCGGCAGGCGAGCTTGCCTTCCAGCTCCCGACGGAAATGCGGGCGCAGGGCGAGGAGCTGGACGGCCTTGTCGTAGCAAGACGGGGGCATGGACCCCTAGTGCTGCTCGATCTCGAATTGCATCGCGCCGCCCATCAGATCCGACTCGCCGGGCATCTGGAGCGACGACTCCATCTCCTCGCGGGAGACGTCGGCGGTGAACTGGACGCCCTGGATCTTGAGCCGGAACTCGTCTGGGTTGGTGGCCCGCTTGAGGGCCTCGTCCAGCGTGATCAGGCCGCTCTTGTAGAGCTGGTAGAGCGACTGATCGAACGTCTGCATGCCGTACTGGCTGGTGCCGAGCGAGATCTGCTCGCGGATGTACTTCGTCTTTTCCTTGTTCTCGATGCACTCGCGGATGTAGGCGGTGGAGATGAGCACCTCGGCGGCGGGGACGCGGCCCATGCCGTCCGCCCGCGGCACCAGGCGCAGGGAGATCACCGATTTCAGCACCTGCGAGAGCTGGATGCGGATCTGCTTCTGGTGGTGCGGAGGGAAGACGGAGATGATGCGGTTGACCGTCTCGGTGGCATCCAGCGTGTGCAGGGTGGAGAAGACGAGATGGCCCGTCTCGGCGGCCAGCAGGGCGGTCTCAATCGTCTCGTAGTCGCGCATCTCGCCGACCAGAATCACGTCCGGGTCCTGGCGCAGGGCGGCGCGCAGGGCGCCGGCGAAGGAGTGGGTGTCGACGTCGATCTCCCGCTGGTTGACGATCGACTTCTTGTCGCGGTGCAGGAATTCAATGGGGTCCTCGACGGTGATGATGTGCTCGGTGCGGGTGGAGTTGATGTAGTCGATCATCGCCGCGAGGCTCGTGGACTTGCCCGAGCCGGTGGTGCCGGTGCAGAGGATCAGGCCCCGGCGCTCCTCGCAGATGCGTTCCAGCACGGGAGGCAGCATCAGCTCGCGGACGCTCTGAATTCGCGCCGGGATGACGCGCAGCACCAGCCCCACCGCTCCCCGCTGCTGGAAGACGTTGCAGCGGAAGCGGCCGAGCCCGGGCACCGAGTAGGCGATGTCGAGCTCCAGCTCTTCCTTGAAGCGCTGCTTCTGCCGGGCGTTCATCATCGAGAACGCCATCGCGATGGTGTCCTCCTGCATCAGCCGCTTGAGCTCGCCGAGGGGGACGAGGTCGCCGTCGATGCGGATCACCGGATGGCTCCCCACCTTGAGGTGGAGGTCGGAAGCCTTCCGCTCCACCGCAATCTTCAACAGATCGTTGATGTTCATCTGGGGGAGTCTCCTTCCGGGGCCGCGCCGGGCGGCTAGCGCTCAGTTGCCGCGGCCGCCTGCGGCACGGCCGCGCCGACCGGATACAGCCAGCCGTGACGGTCGGCGATCTCGCCGCTGACGATGCCTCTGAACTCGGCCATGATGCGCCGGGTGATCTCGCCCGGGCAGCCCTGGCCCACCGGATTGCGGTCCACCGAGCGGATCGGGGTGATCTCGGCCGCCGTGCCGGTCATGAACAGCTCGTCGCAGGTGTAGAGCTGGCCGCGCGGGATCTGCTCCTCGCGCACCGGGATGCCGAGGTCGAGGGCGATCTTGATCACCGTGTCGCGGGTGATGCCCTGGAGCACCGAGGCGGCGAGGGGCGGCGTCAGCAGCACGCCGTCCTGCACCATGAAGACGTTCTCGCCCGAGCCCTCGCTGACGAAGCCGCGGGCGTCGAGCGCCAGCCCCTCGGCGTAGCCGTTGGTGACGGCCTCGATCTTGATGAGCTGGCCGTTCAGATAGTTGCCGGTCGCCTTGGAGACCGCCGGCATGGAATCGGCCGCGATCCGCCGCCACGACGAGACACAGACGTCGACGCCGCTCTCCGCCTCCTCGCCGAGGTACTTGCCCCAGTACCAGCAGGCGATGAAGACCTCGACCGGGTTTTGCAGCGGATTGACCCCGATCGTGTGGCCGAAGCCGCGGAAGACGATGGGGCGGATGTAGCACGACGGCAGTTCGTTGGCACGGATCGTCTCGCACACGGCCTCGATCAGCTCCTCGCCGGTGAAGGCGATGGGCATGCGGTACACCTTGGCGGAGTTCTCCAGGCGTCGGATGTGCTCGGGCAGCCGGAACACCGCCGAGCCCTGCCGCGTGTTGTAGCAGCGGATCCCCTCGAAGACTCCCGAGCCATAGTGAAGGGCATGGCTCAGCACATGGACGGTGGCCTTCTCGAAGTCGATGAGCTGGCCGTTCTTCCAGATCCAGCGAA
Source organism: Thermoanaerobaculia bacterium (assembly GCA_035996875.1). Lineage (GTDB taxonomy): Bacteria > Acidobacteriota > Thermoanaerobaculia > Multivoradales > UBA5704 > DATARR01. The sequence goes on along the minus strand of DASYJD010000011.1, from coordinate 105,264 downwards.
CACCGTCAAAGGGATTGGACACGGAGACCTCCTTTAGGCGAATCCGAAGAGCCCTGATGCTAGCCTGAAGGAGCGGGCGGGTCAATCGAAGAGCGGGAGACGGCACGAGGACAGCCGCGAGCCGTGGCACTGTTCCAAGGGCTCGGCCATGGTACTCTTATTGGCGACCCGATACGCGGGAGAGGGACCCTCAGATGCCCAGACATGCAACCGCCCGGATTGATGACATGGAGCGAAGGATCAATGAGCCGGCACCTCCAGAGGAGATGGAACGCCGGAAACAGATTCTTGGCGAGATTCAAGCTGCTCCAAAGCAGGCCAGTAACAGAGGAAGAAAAAAAACTTTGGCGGAAGTTCAATGAAGAGCTTGAACGCGAGCGCTTGACGTTCCGCTGATATGCCCCGGCTCCTTCTCCTCGACAGCAACGTCCTATCGAAGGTCATCCGCCCGGATCTGGACGAGAATCGGCTTGTCGCAGCCTCGATGTCGATGCCATCCTCGCCGCTCAGGCCGCGCAGACAGGCGGATCTATCATCACGACCAACGAAAAGCATTTTCGGAACATCGCGGACGTCTTCGACTGGACGTCCGTCTTGAATTCCTTGTCCTCCTGATCGATCAGCCCCGAGGAGGACCCGGCAACAGCAGCAACGCAGCCCCGGCCAGGGCCGCCGTCTCCAGGCGCAGCACGCGGTCGCCGAGGTGGACGGGCCGCCAGCTCGCGGCGAGGAGGTCGCTCCGCTCTCCGGGATCCCAGCCGCCCTCGGGTCCTACAAGAAGGGCTCCGCTCTCTCCGTCGACCTCCCCCCAGCCGGCGCTGGCGGCCTCCGTGTCCAGGAACCAGCGGCGAGGACCGGCGGTGACGGTCAGGCCTGCCAGTGCGCGCCAGGAGTGGGGACCGGTGATTTCGGGCAGCCGCGAGCCGTGGCACTGTTCCAAGGCGGCAATGGCGACACGATGCAGGCGACCGAGGCTCCCCTCCCCCAGATCCCGCGGCGCCCGCACGGTATTGAGGAAGTGGACGCCGGAGATTCCCAGCTCGGTGGCTTTCTCCACCAGCCAGGAGGCCCGCTCCAGGCGGCAGGTGGGGACGAGCAGATCGAGCCGGAAGGCCGGCTCGTGGCTCGGCGCCGGCTCACCTAGCGTGACGGCCGCGGAAGTACGATCCACCCGGGCCACTTTTCCCCATCGCGCCCGGCCCCGGCCATCCACCACCCGCAGGGTCTCTCCAGCTTCCACACGCCGGGCGCGGAAGAGGTGGCGATAAGAGTCCCCCTCCACCTTGACCTCGGGGAGGACGAAGACGGCAGCGTCGACGAGGAGGGTGATCATGCCGCCAGCTCCCTTCCTTTAGATAGGAGACTCGATCGAGGACACCCGGAAGGCCACCCAGTCACCAGCCGTCCGGCGGTCGCGCTCCTCGAATCCCAGAGCGCGCATCCGGTCCAGCACCTGGCGGCCCCGCTCAACGAGGATACCGGAGAGAATGACCTCCGCCGCCGGCCGGAGCAGGCGGACCAGCTCCGGCATCTCAGGGAGGATCTGCTCCGGCACGACGTTGACGACGGCAAGGTCAAAGAGAGGCTGGCCGCGGATCGCACTCAAGCGGCCCGCGAAGAGGCGAGGGTGGAGATCGTTCAAGGCGCTGTTGTCCCGGCCATGAAACGGGGACGCGGGATCGACGTCGAAACCAACGACCGAGCAGGCGCCACTGAACAGGGCCGCGAAGGCCAGCACGCCCGTGCCGGTGCCGACGTCGAGCACCCGGCGACCCGCCACCTCGGCGTCCTCCAGTAGCTCCAGGGCGAGCGCGGTCGACTCGTGGCTACCGGTGCCAAAGGCGGCCCGGGCAGGAAGACGCAGGAGGGTGCGGCCGGCGGGGAGATCTTCCGGCGCCTCTCCGGGCTCGCGGGGATCCAGGAACAGCGTCCGCCCCACGGGGAACGGGCGGGCCCGCTCCCGCCAGCTGGCAAACCAGTCGGCGTCCTGTAGTACCTCGTCCGCCGCCAACTCCACGCCGGCCGGCAGCTCGATCCTCAGGTCTTCTTCTCCCGCGGGAAAGTAAGCCTCCACGCGAAGCCGGCCGTCCCCCTCCGGCAGGGCCTGCAGCCCTTGAGTACCGGCGAGCCAGAGCTCGCTCACAAGCGAGTCCTCGAGATCGGGAGGGAGGCGATAGGAGAGCCGGCGATAGGACAAACAGGCTCCCTAGGCGAACAGATCCTTCACCCGGCCGAGCACCGTGCGCTCCTCTTTGACCGGATGGCCGCCGATCTCGGCCAGGCGACGGAGGATCTGGGTCTCTTCGGGATTGAGGTCGCGCGGGTGCGGCACGGCAATCTCGACCGTCACCACCTGATCGCCGCGACCGCTGCCGTCCAGGCGGTCGATGCCCTGGCCGCGGAGGCGGAAGTCGCGGCCGTGGGCTGTTCCCGCCGGGATGTCGAGCGGCGCGTTGCCATGCAGGGTCTCGACCTCGACGGTCGTCCCCAGCACGGCCTGAACGTAGCTCACAGGCAGGCGCGACAACACGGTCGAGCCGTCGCGACGGAAGTGCTTATGGGGGCGGACCTGAAGGACCACATAGAGGTCTCCGGCCGGGCCGCCACGCCGGCCGTTCTCGCCCTCGCCGGAAAGGCGGAGGCGGGCGCCGGTGTCCACACCCGCGGGGATCTTGACCGAGATCGAACGCTCCTTCTCCACCCGCCCCTCGCCCCGGCACTCAGGGCATGGATCGGAGATCACCCGCCCCTCGCCCTGGCACTGCGGGCAGGTGCGGGCGACGGTGAAGAACCCTTGAGTGAAACGCACCTGGCCACGGCCACCGCAAGCCGCGCAGACGGTGGGAGCCGCGCCGTCGGCGCTGCCCGAGCCGCTGCACCGGGAGCAGGTCTCCAGGCGCGGGATGCGCAGCGTCGTCTCGGTGCCGAAGGCCGCCTCCTCGAAGGTCAGGGTGAGGTCGTAGCGAAGGTCGGCACCGCGGGTCATGCCGCCACCGCCGCCCCCTCGCCGGCCGCCGAAGCCGAAGATGTCGCCGAGGATGTCGGAGAAGTCGGCGAAGATGGTCGGATCGAAGCCGCCGGCCCCGGCACCGGCCACTCCCTGGTGGCCGAAGCGGTCGTAGCGACCACGCTTTTCCGTGTCGGAGAGCACGGCATAGGCCTCGGCGGCCTCCTTGAAGCGCTCCTCGGCCTCCTTGTCGCCGGGATTCTTGTCCGGGTGGTCGCGCACCGCGATCTTGCGGTACGCCGACTTGATCTCCTGCTGGCCGGCGGTCTTGGAGACCGCCAGCACCTCGTAGTAATCGCGCTTGGCCATTCCTTCTTCCTTAGTCTTACGAATCAGCCGGAGCCGCTCGCCCGCGTCAGCATGATGTCGGAGAGAGTGCGGGATACGGCGTTCAGGTCGTAGATCGCGGCCTCCAGCTCGGCCCGCTTCTCGCGGTTGAGCGCCATGCGGGATTGAAGCAGCGCCTCGTGGATGCGCTTGACGTCCATCTCCTGAAGCATGTCGCGGAACTGGCCGAAGACGCGCTCGTTGCTGTAGATCAGCCCTTCAAGGCGGTTCTTGAGCTGGCGCACCTCGCGGCGGTCGATGTCCGCCTGGGAGTTGCGGTCCGCTTCGGCCACCAGGCGCTGGACCTCCGCCTCGGAGAGGCCGCCCGCCGGGTTGATCTGGATGCTCTGGGAGAGGTTCGTCGCCATGTCGCGGGCCGAGACGTTGACGATGCCGTTGGAGTCGATGGCGAAAGTCACCTCGACCTGCGGCACGCCGCGCGGCGCCTGCGGGAGGCCCACCAGCTCGAAACGGCCCAGCGATTTGTTCTCGGAAGCCATCTGGCGCTCGCCCTGAAGAACGTTGACCGCCACCGTGGTCTGGTTGTCCACGACCGTGGTGAAGATCTGTGTGTTCTTGGTGGGGATCGTCGAGTTGCGGTCGATCAGGCGGGTGAAGAGCCCGCCCTGCGTCTCCACCCCGAGCGACAGGGGGGTGATGTCGAGCAGCACGAGATCCTTGATGTCGCCGCGCAGGATGCCGCCCTGGATGGCGGCGCCCATGGCGACCACCTCGTCGGGGTTGATCTCGCGGTTGGGCTTGCGGTCGAAAATCCGCTCCACGGCCTGGGCCACCATGGGAGTGCGGGTCTGGCCGCCCACCAGCAGCACCTCGTCGATCTGGTCGGCGCGCAGGCCCGCCTGCTCCAGAGCGTCGCGGCAGGGACCTTCGGTACGCTCCACCAGATCGCGCACCAGATCCTCGAACTGGCGGCGGGTGAGGGTACGGGCGAGGTGGCGCGGGCCCGAGCGGTCGGCGGAGATGAACGGCAGGTTGATCGCCGTCTCCTGGTGGGACGAGAGCTCGCACTTGGCCCGCTCCGCCGCCTCTTTCAGGCGCTGGAGGGCCATGCGGTCCTCTCTCAAGTCGATCGTCGTCTCGCGCTCGAAGTCCTCGATCAACCAGTCCATGATCCGCTGGTCGAAATCCTCGCCGCCCAGGTAGGTGTCGCCGGCCGTCGAGCGCACCTCGAAGATCCCCTGCGAGAGCTGGAGGATCGAGATGTCGAAGGTGCCGCCGCCGAGGTCGTAGACGGCGATGGTGTTGGTCCCCTCCTGGCGGTCGAGGCCATAGGCCAGAGCCGCGGCGGTGGGCTCGTTGAGGATGCGGACGACGTCGAGGCCGGCGATCTTGCCGGCGTCCTTGGTGGCCTGGCGCTGGGAGTCGTTGAAGTAGGCGGGGACGGTGATCACCGCCTCGCGCACCTCCTCCTGCAGACCCTCCTCGACGAACTCCTTGATCTCACGCAGGATCAGGGCCGAGATCTCCTCCGGGCTGTACTGCCGGTCGCGGATCTCGATCTTGACGTCGCCGTTGACCGCATCCGCCAGGGTATAGGGCAGCACCTGGCGCGCCCGCTCCACCTGGGGGTCGCGGTACTTGCGGCCGATCAGCCGCTTGACGGCGAAGACCGTGTTCTGCGGGTTGGTGATCGCCTGGCGCTTGGCGATCTGCCCCACCAGGCGGTCCCCCTCTTCGGAGAAGGCGACGATCGAGGCGGTGGTACGGCTGCCCTCGCGATTGGGCAGCACCACGGGCACCGTGGCCTCCACGATGGCCGCGCAACTGTTCGTCGTGCCCAGGTCAATGCCGAGGATCTTGCTCATCGCGGATGGCTCGTCTAAAGCTTAAGACTATTGTACGTCGCCGGAAGGCGCCCGAGAGCTTTTCAGAGGGCGGGGCCTTCCTCGCCCCGGTCTTCCGAGGCTGCCGGGCCGGGCTTCTCTTCGACCGGCACCGCGACCTTGACCATGGACGGGCGCAGCAGGCGGTCGTGCATCCGGTAGCCGCGGCGCAGCTCCGCCACCACGGTCGGCGCCTTCACTTCCGGGCTCTCCTCCCGCGCCACGGCCTCGTGCTGGGTGGGATCGAAAGGCTGGCCCACGGCCGGCACTTCGGTGGCGCCGAAGCGGCGAAGGAGCTCCTGCATCTGGCGGTGGATCATCTCCACCCCCAGCTTCAGATCCTCGGCCGAGCCCTGCGCCGACAGGGCCAGATCGAGGTTGTCGATCACCGTCAGGAAGTCCCGCATGGGCTCCAGCAGGGCGTATTTCTTGAACTCCTGGCTCTCCCGCTGGCTGCGCTTGCGGAAGTTGTCGAAGTCGGCCAGGGTGCGCACGGAGCGGTCTTTCAGATCGGCGACCTCCCGCCGCAGCCGCTCCACTTCCTCGCTTGCGGCCGGGCCGGCCACCGGCTTGGAGCCCGCCTCGACCGCCGCCACCGCGTCGCGCATGGCGGCCTCCAGGTCCGTAGTCTGCTCGTCCAGGTCGAGGGCCACCTCGGGGGCGTCGCCCTTGCTTGCGTCATCTGCCATCGCAACCTCGCTGTCGTCTAAAGTCTTCCGGTCTCGTTGCGGATTCTTTACCTGCGCTCGGGGGGCTCGCCGGAGAAGGCCTCGGCCAGGGCCCGGCTGAGGGTCTCCCCCAGAAAGTTCACCAGCGGGATGATCTTCTCGTAGTCCATCCGGGAGGGGCCGAGGATTCCCAGGGTGCCCAGCGGACGGTCGCCGACGGCGTAGGCCGTGGCCACGACGCTGAAGTCCAGCTCCGAGGTCAGCTCGCTGTCCTCGCCGATGAGCACCCGCACGCCGCCGCCCTGGATGCACTGGCTGAGGATCTTCACCAGCCGCGCCTTGTCGGCGAAGGCCTCGAACATCCGCCGCACCCGCTGCACGTCGGAGAGCTCGGGCTTGCTCAGCAGCATGGAGGTGCCGTCCACCACCACGCCCGGCGTCTCGCCCACCGAGAAGCCGCTGCGCGCCAACTCGATGGTGCGGGCGAGCACGCGGTCCATCTGCGCCCGCTCCTCGACCATCTGCCGCACCAGCCGCTCGCGGATCTCCCGCAGGGTGTGGCCGCCGAAGCTCTCGGTGAGGTGATTGGAGATGCGCGTCAGCTCCTCGCGGGGGATCTCCTCCTCGGTCTCGATCACCTTGTTGTCGATGAAGCCGGTGGAGGAGACGACGATGCACAGCACCTTGCGGCCGGAGACGGGGATGAAGTCCACCGCCTTGAGCACCGTCTCCCCCATCGCCGGGGTGACCACGATGCCCATCTGGCTCGACAGCTCTGACAGCAGGTGGGAGGCGCTGCCCATCAGCTCGTCCGCCGCGCCGCCCTTCAGGTTCTCCTGAATGTAGCGGCGCTCCTTGGCCGGCACCGCCCGCGCCTCCATCATCGAGCCGATGAACAGGTGATAGGCCGCGGCCGTGGGCACGCGGCCCGCCGAGGTGTGGGGCTGCATCAGGTAGCCCCAGTCCTCAAGGTCGGCCATGACGTTGCGGATGCTCGCCGCCGACAACCCCAGCTTGCCGTGCTTCGCCACCGAGCGCGAGCTCACTGGGTCGGCGCTCAGGATGTAGGTTAAAATCACATCCTTCAGGATCTCCCGATCCCGAGAGCCGAGCTTGCCGTGATCCTTCAGGTCTGTCATGGCCATACCTAATAACTAGTGCAACTGACTGGCGAAAAGCGGGCTGGAACTAGCACTCTCAGCATGAGAGTGCTAACGAATGGTAGCCGCACGGCGCTTCCTTGTCAAGCCTGACCTACGCCAAACCACTGATTTCATGGGATTTTTCTTGTGCCTTGCCAGCTCCGGACCGAGAGGCTATCGTTGCGCCATGAGCGCTCTCCTGGCGGGTCTCCGCTTCTCTCTGGCCGGCCCCGGTAAGGTCGGGTCGAGCCTCGCCGCCTGGGCGGTGGCGGCCGGTGCCGAGATGGTGGCGGCGGCCGGGCGGGGCGCTCTCGGAGAGCTGGCGACGGAAGGACAGGACCTTCTCCTCCTGGCTCTCCCCGACGCCGCCCTGGCGGCCGCCGCCGCCGAGCTGGCCCGCCGGCCCCAGGCGGCGGTGGTGCTCCACACCTCGGGCAGTCAGGACGCCTCCGTACTTGCGCCGCTACGGGTGGCGGGGTCGGCCGTGGGCTCGCTCCATCCTCTGAAAGCGTTTCCCGAGCCTCTCCCCGATCCCGCCGAGGCGCGCGGCGTGTTTTTCGCTGTCGACGGCGACCCGCCGGCGCGCGAGTTGGCCGCCCGCTTGGCCGTGGCCTGGGAGGGCATCTCCGGCGAGGTACCGCCGTCCGCCCGTCCCCTCTACCACTTCGCGGCCACCCTGGCGGCCGGTGGCGTCGTGACCCTGCTGTCGGCGGCCGGGGAGCTGGGGGAGCGGCTCGGGCTGCCGGCGGCGGTGACCCGCGGCTACCTGGAGCTCGCCCGGGGCGCCGTGGCCGCCGCCGGCCACGGCCTGGACGCCGGCCGCCCCCTGGCCGCGGCCATCACCGGGCCGGTGGCGCGGGGAGACGCCATGGCCCTGCGCCGCCAGCTCGCCGCCCTCCAGGCGAGCGCCGCGGACAAGCTCCCCCTCGCCCGCGCCTTGGCCGCGGAGACCGCGCACCAGCGGCAGGGGTTGGGCGAGGATCTGTCGGCCCTGCTATCGACCCTGAAGACGGAGCTGGAGGAGCGGCGGAATTGACGCACACCCGGGGACGGGTGGTATGCTCCAAAATCCTATTTCAGCCTGCGCCCTATCCCTATGGTGTTCTTCAATTACAGCACGATGCAGATGGCGGCCAAGGTCGTCTACTACGGGCCCGGCCTGTGTGGCAAGACGACCAACCTCCACTTCATCTATCAGCATACGGCCCAGGAGTCGCGGGGCGAGATGGTGTCGCTCGAGACCGAGACGGACCGCACCCTGTTCTTCGATCTGCTCCCCATCGACGTCGGCTCCATCGCGGGCTTCAACACCCGCATCCAGCTCTACACCGTGCCCGGTCAGGTGTTCTACAACACCACCCGCAAGCTGGTGCTCAAGGGAGTGGATGGGGTGGTCTTCGTGGCGGACTCGCAGCGGGCGATGGTGCAGGCCAACGTCGAGTCGTTCCGCAACCTGGAGGAGAACCTGATGGAGATGGGGCTGTCGTCGGACACCCTGCCCCTGGTCCTTCAGTACAACAAGCGGGACCTCACCGACATCTGCACCCTCGACGAGATGAACGCCTCCCTCAACCGCAACAACTGGCCCTGGTTCGAGTCCTCGGCGGTGAGCGGCGTGGGAGTGTTCGAAACCCTCAAGGGGATCTCCCGGCAGACGCTCCTGGCTCTCAAGAAGCGCCTCGGCCGCAGCGAGCCGGCGCCGGTGTCCGCAGGGGCGCGCCCCGCCGCCGCGGCCGCTCCACGGCCGGCGGCACCGGCGGCCCCCCCGACCGCGCCGCCCCTGCCGCCGCGGCCGGCGGCGCCCGGTCCCCAACCTGCGCCATCGGCGCAGTCGGGCTCGCAGCCGCAGATCGTGGCGCCCACCGCGCCGACGCCTACGGCTCCAATACCGGCAAGGCCCTCCACGGTGGCCCCGCCGCCGCTCGCCAGGGCGGGATCGGCCGGCAAACGGACGGTCGACGTGCTCTCCGAGCTCGAAAAGCTGCGCACCGAGGCCATGCGGCAGCCGTCGTCCCAAGGGTCCCGCCCGCCCGCGCGCCCCGCCGCTCAGGCTCCCGGCGCGGGAGCCGCCGCTCCCACCAACGGCAGGGGAGAGCTCTCCCGTACCGTCGAGCTGACGCTGCGGCGCAGTGACTTCCAGCGCGCCCGCCGCTTCATCGTCAGCTTCCAGGTCGAGGACGAGCAGCACCGGGTGATGGACGCCGTCCGCGACCTCCAGGTGGAGATCAAGGACGCGCCGAGCCTCGAGAAGCTCCTCCTGCGGCTCAACATCGCCCTCCACGCCAAGGAGTAAAGGACATGAAATGTCCTTTCTGCACCGAGAACCACGACCGGGTGGTGGACTCGCGCGAGAGCCGCGACGGCGCCACCATCCGCCGTCGGCGTGAATGCCTGAGCTGCGGCCGCCGCTTCACCTCGTACGAGCAGATCGAGGACATCCCCTACATGGTCGTCAAGCACGACGGCACGCGGGAGGAGTTCAGCCGCAAGAAGCTTCTGGGCGGCCTGCTCAAGGCGTGCGAGAAGCGGCCGATCGCGCTCAAGAAGCTGGAGTCGATCGTCGACCAGACCGAGACCATGCTCAACGAACGCGAGGACCGCGAGATCTCCACGAACGAGATCGGCGCCTTCATCATGGAGCGCCTGCGGGAGCTCGACCAGGTCGCCTACGTGCGCTTCGCCTCGGTCTACCGCCGGTTCGAGGACATCGACGCCTTCATGGACGTGGTCAAGTCTTTGTTGCATCCGGGCAAGGAGACTTAAGATGGCGGCGAGGTTCGAGTCCCTGTTCTTCATCTCCCGGTTCCAGGCCGAGCTCGACCGCCTGTTCCAGGAAGCCCTGCAGATCGGCGAGGGCGACCTGCCGCTGGGCGAGTGGCAGCCGTCGATCGACATCGTCGAGACGCCGGCGGCCGTCCTCATCCTGGCCGAGGTCCCCGGCTTCCAGGCCGCCGATCTGCGCGTCGAGGTGCGGGCGACGCGCATCCTCATCGGCGGCACCAAGTCCACCAGCCTGCCGGAGGCCCGGCGGCTCAAGTTCCACTGTCTGGAGCGCGGCCACGGGCGCTTCTCTCGCGAAATTCACCTGTTTTCGCCGGTGAACACTCATCAGGGGAAGGCGCGGCTGGCCGATGGCCTGCTCACTCTCGAATTCCCCAAGATCGCGGACAAACGCCAGGAGGCCCGCGTCCTGCATATCGAGGAGGGCGAGGGCACCTCGCAATCGCAATGACCAAACCGCCGGGAGAACCGCAGGACGAGGCCATCAAGATCCCCGACGTCCTTCCCGTCCTGCCGCTGAAGGATACGGTCGTCTTCCCGTACATCATTCTGCCGCTGTCGGTGGGACGGGACAAGAGCGTACTGGCGGTCGATCGGGCGCTGTCGGAGAGCCGCGTCATCATGCTGGTGGCGCAGCGCGACGCCGCCGTCGACAATCCGGGCGAGGCCGACCTGTTCGAGATCGGCACCGCGGCGGTGATCATGCGCATGCTCAAGCTGCCCGACGGCCGCATCCGCATCCTGGTGCAGGGGCTGTCGCGGGCCCGCGTGCAGCACATCAGCCAAGTCGAGCCCTATCTTCAGGCCAAGATCGAGCGCATTGACGAGCCGCAGCCCGCGGCGCCGACGATGGAGGTGGAGGCGCTCGTGCGCTCCGTCAAGGAGAGCATGGACCGCGCCGTCACCCTGGGCAAGGGGATCTCCGCGGAGGTCATGGTCATCGCCGCCAACCTGGAGGACGCAGGGCGGCTGGCCGACCTCTGCGCCAGCAATCTCGAGCTCAAGCTGGCGGAAGCCGAGACCATCCTGGAGACGATCGATCCCATCGAGCGCCTGCGCAAGGTGAGCGATCTGCTGGTGCGGGAGATCCAGGTGCTCACCATGCAGCAGGAGATCTCCTCCCAGGCGCGAGGCGAGATCGACCGCAGCCAGCGGGAGTACTTCCTGCGCCAGCAGCTCAAGGCCATTCAAACAGAGCTGGGCGAGGGCGAGGAGCTGGCCGAGGAGATCGCCGGCTACCGCCGCGCGGCCGAGGAGAAGAAGATCCCGGGCGAGGCGCGGGAGGAGCTCGAACGGCAGATCCGCCGCTTGGAGCGCAGCCACCCCGAGAGCGCCGAAACGCAGATCATCCGCACCTACCTCGACTGGCTGACGGCCCTCCCCTGGGAAACCCTCTCGGCGGACGATCTCGACCTCGACCATGCGCAGGCCGTGCTGGACGAGGACCATTACGACCTCGAGAAGATCAAGGAACGCATCCTCGAATACCTGGCGGTGCGCAAGCTCAAGCCGGACACCCGCGGCCCCATCCTCTGTTTCGTGGGCCCGCCCGGCGTGGGCAAGACCTCGCTCGGACGCTCCATCGCCCGCTCCCTGGGACGCAAGTTCGTGCGCATTTCGCTCGGCGGTGTGCGCGACGAGGCCGAGATCCGCGGCCACCGCCGCACCTATGTCGGAGCGCTGCCCGGCCGCATCGTCCAGGGCATACGCCAGGCCGGCACCAGCAATCCCGTGTTCGTGCTCGACGAGATCGACAAGATCGGCGCCGACTTCCGCGGCGATCCGTCGTCGGCCCTGCTGGAGGTGCTCGACCCCGAGCAGAACTTCAGCTTCGTCGATCACTATCTCGGCATCAACTACGACCTGTCGCGGGTGATGTTCATCGCCACCGCGAACATGCTGGAGCCGATCCAGCCCGCTTTCCTCGACCGCATGGAGGTCATTCGCCTCACCGGCTACACGCAGGAGGAGAAGGTGCGCATCGCACGCCTCCACCTGATTCCCAAGCAGCTACGGGAAAACGGCCTCACCGAGGAGCTGATCACCTTCTCCGAGGCCGCCATCCGCGAGGTGATCTCCGGCTATACGAAGGAGGCCGGCCTGCGCAACCTCGAACGCGAGCTGGGGGCCATTTGCCGCAAGGTGGCGGTGAAGGTGGCGCGCGGCGAAACCGCGGTGCAGGAGATCGATCCCCCGAAGGTGGAGGCCTTCCTCGGCGTCCGCAAGCATTTCGCCGAGGAGCTGCTGAATCGCGACCGGGTGGGCGTTGCAACCGGGCTCGCCTGGACGGCGGTGGGCGGCGACCTGCTGTTCATCGAGGTGGTGGCGGTACCGGGGAAGGGGCAGCTCCTGCTCACCGGCCAGCTCGGCGACGTAATGAAGGAGTCGGCGCAGGCCGCCCTTTCCTATGCCCGCTCCTGGGCCGGCACCCACGGCATCGCCGACGACTTCTTCGGCAAGCACGACGTTCACGTCCATGTGCCGGCGGGCTCGATCCCCAAGGACGGGCCCTCGGCCGGCATCACCATCGGCATGGCCATCCTTTCCGTGCTCACTGCCAAACCCGTGAATCGGCGGGTCGCGATGACGGGCGAGATCACGCTGCGCGGCGACGTGCTGCCCATCGGCGGACTGAAAGAAAAGGTGCTGGCCGCCAAGCTTGCCGGCGTCCATACGGTGATCGTTCCGAAGCTCAACCGCCGCGACCTCACCGAGATCCCGGCGACGATCACCGAAGGGCTCACCTTTCATTTCGTCGATCACATGGACGACGTTCTGAAGCTCGCGCTGATCGATGAGACGCCTGCCGCCGAAGTGCCCGCGACGCCCGAAGCGCCGGCCGCCGCAGCCAGCGAGCAGCCACAGACGGCCGTCGTCTGAGCGGTCGGTTCCGAGCCATGCGCCGCCGTACCGGCGAGGATTCCCTACTTTCCTGGTTGCGCGGCCGGCTCGCGACACCCTTGATCGGTGACGACGCGGCCATCCTTCCCAATCTCGGGCCCTCGGTGGTGACGATGGACAGCCAGATCGCCGGCGTTCACTTCCCGCCGGATCTGGCAGCCGCCGATCTCGCCCGCCGGCTGCTGGCGGTGAACCTTTCGGATCTGGCGGCGATGGGCGCGACACCTGCCTACGCTTTTCTCGCTCTTTCCGCGGCGCCGGGCTTCGATCACAAAGCGTTCTTCGTTTCATTCCTCGCCGCCTGCCGGCGCCATGGCGTGACCCTCGCCGGCGGCGATCTGGCCCGGCATCCCGGCGGCACGATCGCAACGCTGACGTTGATTGGAACGAAAGACGCGGACGCCCGCTGGCTACGCCGCAGCTTCGCCGAGCCGGGCCATACCTTGTGGTTGGGCGGAACGGTGGGGGAATCCGCAGCCGGCCGAATCCTGATCGAGCGCGGCGCCCGGCTTTCCGGAAGGCGCGTCGAGCTTCCCGCGGTTTGCGAAGCGTTTTCTTCCCCATTGCGCTCCGCCGCGCGGCGAGCCGTGCGCCGTCATCTGAGCCCCAAGCCGCAGCTTGCGCTCGGCCGCTGGCTCGGCGCACAGCCGGCAGACGTCGCAGCCATCGACGTTTCCGACGGCCTGGCGCGCGACCTTCACCGCCTCTGCCGCGAGAGCAACGTGGACGCGGAGATCGAAGTTGAAGCGCTGCCGATGGCAGCGCATTTTACAGAGCTTTGCAAAGCGCTCGGCGTCGCCGATCCGCTGGCATTGGCGCTGACAGGTGGCGAGGACTACGTGCTGCTTTTCACACTGCCGCCGGAGCTCGCGCCACCGCCCGAGCCCGGCTGCCGGAGCCTTGGAACGATCACTCCTCACAACCGCAAGAGCCCGCCGGGTATCTTCATCGTGCGCGACGGCGTACGCAGGAAGCTTCCCGACGCAGGCTGGGATCATCTTTCCGACGGGTGATCATCAGGGTAAAAGCGGAAAGGCCCCGGCGTCGAGCCGGGGCCTTGTCAACACTATCTGGAATCGCTGAAGCCGCTGAGCGATCAGCGGAAAAGCTTCTGCAGGCTCTTGACCAGCCCCTTGAGTTTCTTCTCCAGGCTCTGCTGGCCCTTTTCGATTGCCTTCATGCGCTGCGCGACCGCATTGCTCAGATCGCTCACCACACCCTGCTTCGCAGGTCTGCCCGGCCGGCGGCCCGGAGGACGGCCCGGACCCTTCTTACGACCGCCACGGCCGCTCTCGCTGCGGAGCTGGCGGAAGACGTCCACCGCCTCCTGATAGAAACGCCGTGCGCGGCCTTTCCCCTCGTGGGGAAGGCGATCGGAGTAGAGACGGACGTAGCGAACGAGCGTCGGATAGGAAATCCCGGTCGTCTCGCTGATCTGCGTCAGCGTCAGCAAACCGCCGGACTTCTGCGCACGTCCGCCGCGCGCCGGCGCAGCAGGAGCCGCGTTCTTGCGCGGACGGCCACGGCGGGGAGCCGCCACGGGAGGTGCCGGTGCCGCCGCTTTGCGCCCACCCGCGCGCTTCGCTGCCACCGGTGCGGCCGGTGCTGCCTTGGCGGGACGGCCGGGACGGCGCTTGCTCGCCACCGGCTGTTTCTCGGGCCGCGGCGCGGAAGCGTCCTTGCGCGGACGGCCGCGGCGGCCGACGTTCTCGTTCTTGATCTCATCGAAAACCGGTAGCGCGCTGTCGGGATAGCGCTGCTTGCGCCCTTTGCCCACCGAGGGTATGCGGGCCTGGTAAAGCTTCTTGTAGCGCTGTAGCGTCGGCATCGAAATGCCGCTCTTCTGCGAAATCTCGGAGAGTGTGTAGAGCTTGTCCTCAGCCGTATCGGACCGGCGGGTTTCGGTTTCAGCCATGATGTTCCTTTGCCTCCTCGTGTCTATTGGAATCGATGTGATGAAGCGGGTTCGTTCAAAATCGAGACTCATTATCAAAAATAAGACCCTATCTGTCAATGGTTTTGCGAAAAATTCCCGATTCGGGGCCCTTGAGGCGTTCCCGCGGCACCACGTTCTACCGTAGAATTCAGGCCATGAGAGGCGATTCCAAGAAAGAGATCTACCGCGAAGCCTACCAAGAGCTCGATGCCGTGCTCGCCGGTATCGAGGACCCGATCACCGCCATGGCAACCTGTGCGGCCGTGCTCCACCAGAAGCTGCCTTATGCGAGCTGGGCCGGTTTCTATCGCGTGGTGGCGCCCGGCCTGTTGCGGGTCGGTCCTTATCAGGGGCCGCTCGGCTGTCTCGAAATTTCCTTTGACCACGGCGTCTGCGGCGCGGCCGCGCGGCAACGCACGACGCAGCTGGTCGCCGACGTCGAAGCGTTTCCCGGTCATATCGCTTGCGATGCGGCGGCCCGTTCGGAGATCGTGATTCCGATCTACGACCCGCGCGGCGAATTGGTGGCCGTGCTCGATCTCGACTCGCATCAGCCGGCGGCGTTCGACGAGATGGATCGCGAAGGGCTGGAGCGCATCGCCGAACGATTGCGCGCCAGCCTGGGCGGCGACACCGCAGCGTTTTACATCGCCTGACACTTGCCGTTGGCGTCGATCCCCAACCGCCGCATGAGATAGGAAAGCGTCTGGCGGGAGATGCCGAGCCAGCGCGCGGCTTCGCTGAAATTGTTGGGGTAGCGTCCCAACGCGTCGATCACCTGACGGCGCCGCACGTCATCGATCTGGCGGTGATAGGAACCGCGAGGCGAACCGCCAGAGCCCGGAAGCTCCAGGTGCTCGGGCTCGATCGATCCTTCGCCGGCGAGCGTCGTTGCCAGCGACATTACGTTCTGCAGCTCCCGTACGTTTCCCGGCCAGCGATGCGCGAGAAGCGAGGTTCGCACGGCGCCCGAAAGCGAAGCCGGCCTCTCTGATCGATTCGATCGATCATCGCGCAACCGCCTCAGGAAGTGCTCGGCGAGCCGGATGACGTCGTCGCCCCGATCGCGCAGCGGCGGCAGCTCGACGGAGCCGCCGCGCAATCGAAAGTAGAGATCGCTCCGAAAAGTCCCCTCCTCGGTCATTCGCGCCAAGTCGCGATGGGTGGCCGCCAGCACCCGTACGTTCACTCGCCGGGGCTCGCTCTCCCCCACCCGCCGGATCTCGCCCTCCTGTAAAACGCGCAGGAGGTATCCCTGGACCGGCAGTGGAAGATCGCCGATCTCGTCCAACAAAACCGTGCCGCCGTGAGCGGTTTCGAACACGCCCTTGCGCTCACGATCCGCTCCGGTGAAAGCGCCGCGGGCGTGGCCGAAGAGCTCGGAAAGGACCAGCGTCTCGGAGAGGCCCGCACAGTTGACGGCGAGAAACGGGCCGCCGGAGCGGCGGCTGGCGCGATGGAGCTGACGCGCCGCGAGCTCCTTGCCGGTGCCGCTCTCGCCTTGGATGAGCACCGTCAGGTCGCCCGGCGCGAGGCGGGCGATCCGCGTCAAGGCTGCCTGGAGAGCCGGGCTCTCCCCCACCAGACCGCCGGCCGGCGGCGGCGCGGCGAGGGTCGCGGCGGGCGCCTCTCTACGGCTGAGGTCGCGGATGGCCAGAGCAAAGACCGCCCGCAGGGCGTCGTCCTCCGCCGCGGCCCGCAAAGCCAGGCGACCCTCCTCCAGGTCCGTGGCCAGCTCCACCGGCCCTCCCGGTCCAGGGATCAGCAGTCTCAACTCGCCGGGGGTCAGAAGCGAAAGCTCCGCCCCGGGGTGGCCGGCGCCCGCCAGCAGTGCCGCGAGGCCCTCCGGGTCGCCCGGCGTCCGGCGGAGGTAAGCAGCGAGGAGGCGCCAGGGGCCGCCGTCGCGAGCTTCCAGGATCTCCGCCGGCCAGACCGCTCCGACGCGCCGAAGAGTGGCGGCCGCGGTCCGCAGCCAATAGGCGGGAGCCGAGCCGGGAACGGCGATCTCGGCGTCGAAGACCAGCCGGGCGGCCCGGTAGGGCTCGAGGATGGCCAACGGCTCCCAACTTCCCGCAGCGGGCATGCCACTGCCGAGGAGCTCCTCCCAGAGACGGGCGAACGGCGTCCCCGACGCCGCGTGCAAGGCTCCTCCGGGGTCGGCGGCGTGAGCCCGCACCGCGGGCCGCTCCTCGGGCTCCAGCTCTTCCAAGGTCACCGCCGGCACCTGGGAGAGGCGTGCGGCAGCCTCTTCGCGCCGGCCCAGCCAGCCGAGGGCGCGAGCCGCGATCAGATCGGGCTCGGCACGGCTCCGCTCACACTCCCGGGCCTCCGCGCAGAGGGCCAGAGCCGCGGCAGGGCGGCCGAGGGCGAGCTCGAAGCGGGCCGTAAGCTCGAAGTCCTGAGCGAGACCGCGCAGGTTGCCGGAGCGGCGGTTCGCCTCCTGCGAACGGGCCAGGCTCTCCGCCACTCCGGCAAGCTTCCCGCGGCGGACGCGGATCTCGGCGATGTTGAAGAGGGCGAGGGTCGTCTTGCGCGGGCCGTCGCAGCCCGCCTCCAGGCGCAGGAGATGGAGAAAGGCGCGCTCGGCGCCCGGGAGGTCCCCGGCCCGGGCGCGAGCCACCCCAAGATCGTTCCACAACCCGGCTGCTTCGCGCCGGCGGCGTTGCCGGCGGCTCGCACGCAGGGCGCGGACGGCGCTCTCCACCACCTCCGGCCCGCCGCCCGGTTTCTCGGCAACCCAAAGCGCTCGGAGCTGGTGCCAGCGCCAAGCCAGCTCCGGATCGTCCAGGGCGGCACGGGCCTCCTCCAGGAAGCGCTGCATGGCATTGAAATCTTCCCGGTCCCACGCTGCGCCAGCCGCGACCAGACGGGCACCGAGGGCGGTGCGCGGCTCGTCCGCGGTCTCCTTCAAGGCGCGGCGAAGCCAGAAGCCGGACCGGCCGGGCTTCTTGCGATTGGCCTCCACCCGGGCGGCGATCTCGGCCAGCTCGACCACTTGGCCCGGCTGCAAGGCAACAGCCTCCAACCCCCGCAGGGTGGCCTGCGCGGCACCGAGCTGGCCGAGGTCCAATTGGCAACGCGCGCAGAGCGCGCGAGCGTCCGGCGCGGGGAGGCCGGCGAGCTCCTCCAGGGCCGCCTCGAAACGCCCCAGGGCGATCAGCACCGCCGCCCTCTCGACCCGCTCCTCGCCGGATTCGGGCGGCTTGCGTTCCCAGGCCGCCAGCGCCGCCCGCCAGCGTCCCGCCGCCGCCAGATTCCCTGGGGTTCCCTCCTCCTCGGGGCTCCAGGAGGAGCGCGCTTCCGGCCCGGCGAGCAGGTCCGCGAGAGCCGATGAAGAGAGGCCGCGCGCCAGCAGACGGGCGCGGACGGCGCGAGGCCCCGCCACCCACGGACGCTCGGGCCCAAGCTCGCCGGTGAGGGCACGGCGGGCCGCCCCCAGGTCCGGCCGCCAGAGGAAGGGCGCCGCCTCCAGGATCTGCGCCACGATCTCGTCCGCGGGGATCGGCACCAGCGACTGCCCCCAGTCGTCGAGCAGCGCCCGCATGGCCCGCCGCGCTTCGCCCCGCCCGGCCACCAAGCCTTCGCCGAAGAGGAGCGCTGTCAGCTCCAGGAGGAGATCCTGCGCCGGGCGAGGGGAGCGGCCTGGCCCGTCGCCCTCCGTCACCGCCAGGAGGCCGCCCGCGGCGATTCGCGCCCCCTCCCAGCCGGCGAGGTGCAGGCCGGAGCGGTCGAGCAGCGAAAGGAGGCCGGCGGCCTGCAGCAGGACGCCGGCCCGCTGCCGATCCGTCAGCCAGGCTTCGGATAGGGGAAGGCTCCGCGCCGGAGAGGCGAGGCACGGATGAAAGATACCGGTCGACACTCGCGTGTCCGGCGGGGATACCATGAGTTACGCGGAGTGTAACGCAAATGCGTACTCAGGACAGATGCGCAGATCTCCGGGTCAGACGATCTTCATCAGGTCCCGCCAGAACCCCGGGTACGACTTCGCGACCACCTCCGGATGGTCGATCACCACGCCCGGCCGCCGCAGCCCCACCAGGGCCAGGCTCATGGCGATGCGGTGGTCGCCCCGCGGATCGACGTGGACCAGGTCGGACGGCGGCTCCCCCTCGCTCCACAAGCCGGGGATCCAGAGGCTGTCCCGCCCTTCCCGGACGTCGGCGCCCAGCTTTTCGAGCCCGGTGGCCATGGCTGCCAGACGGTCGCTCTCCTTGATGCGGAGATGGGCCACGTTGTGGATCAGCGTTTCCCCTTGAGCGAACGGCGCCAGCGCGGCGAGGGTGGGCACCTGGTCGGGCATCCCCGAGAGGTCGGCCTTGATTCCCCGCAGCTCGCCGCCCCGGACCCGCAGCAGCTCCCCCTTCCAGAAGACCTCCGCTCCCATCTCGGTCAACAGGTCCATGAACTCCCGGTCGCCCTGGCGGGAGTCGGGGGAGAGCCCCTCCAGCAGAACCTCGCCGCCGGTCAGCGCCGCGGCGGCAGCCGGGTAGCAAGCTGCCGAGTAGTCGCCCTCGACCCGCACTCTGCCGCCTCGTAGCGCCGAGGGCCGCACCCGGTAGGCGCGGGGGCCCACCCGCTCGATGTGGCCGTCGAAGGTCGTGGCCGCGGCCAGGGTGACGTCCACGTAGGGCCGGGAGGTGAGCGACGGAACCTCCACCACCACCGGCTCCGGCGCCCGCAGGGCCGCCATGAGAATGGCCGAGAGGTACTGGCTGGACTCGCCGGCGTCGAGGATGGCGGTGCCGCCGCGCAGGCTGCCGCCCTCGATCCGCAGCGGGATGTAGCCAGGCTCGCCCAGGTATTCGAGGCCGGCTCCCAGGCTGCGCAGGGCGTCCACCAGCGGCCCCACCGGCCGCTCCCGCAGGCGCGGCACGCCGTCGAGGCGCCAGCGGCCGGGGATCACGGTCAGGGTCGCCACCAGGAAACGCAACATGGTGCCGGCGTTGCCGCAGAGGATCTCCACCTCGCCGGCCGGCGGCTCCTGCGGCGTCAGGCGCACCTCGTCGTCCCCCTCTTCGACCGCGAAGCCACAACGGCCCAGGGCGGCGAGGAAAAGACGGGTGTCCTCGGCGAAAAGGGGGCGCTCGACCACCACCGGCATGCCGGAGAGCAGCGCCAGGTTGAAGTAGCGGTGGGTGAGGCTCTTCGAGGAGGGCACCCGCAGGCGGCCCCGCGCCCGCCGGCCGCCGGGCACCGCGAAAGGCTCACTCGGCGTCGAAGACGAGTCCGTCATACCCGAGCTCCACTCCCGGCGGCAGCGGCACGGCCAGGCAGTCGTGATCCACCTCGTGGGTGAGGTGGGTGAAAATGGTGCGCCGGGCGCCCACCCGCGCCGCCGCCGCGAGCGCCTCCTCGAAAGAGAAGTGCGTCGGATGGGGCCGATAGCGCAAGGCGTCCAGGATCAGGACGTCCACCCCGGCCAACAGCCGGAAGCTGTCCTCCGGGATGAGGTTGGTATCCGTGACATAGGCGAAGGAGCCGATGCGGTAACCGTAGACCTCGAGCTGGCCGTGCCAGACGGGGACAGGCACCACCGTGCGGCCCAGAAGCTCGAAGGGGGCCGCGACCGGGATCAGCTCGAGCTGTGGCTTGCCGCCCCCCTCCTGCCCAGCCTCGAACACGTAGGCGAACATCCGCCGGATGCGGGCGAGCGTCGCCTCCGAGCCGTAGCAGGGGATGGACGCCTGCTGCCGGAAGTTGAAGATGCGCACGTCGTCGAGGCCGAAGACGTGGTCGGCGTGGGCATGGGTGAAGAGCACCGCGTCCACCCGCGGCAGGCCGAAGCGCAGGGCTTGAGCCCGCAGGTCCGTGGGCGTGTCGACGAGGGCGACCCTGTCGCCGATCTCCAGCTTGAGGCCCACCCGCCAGCGCTTGTTCTTTGGACTATCGGACCGGCAGACGGCGCAGGTGCAGCCGATCACCGGCACTCCCGTGGAGGTGCCGCTGCCGAGCATGGTGACGCGAAAGGACATGTGCCGGAGGAGTCTACCGCAGCCACTCCACTTCGCGGCTGCGGAACCAGGCGTCGAGCAGCCGCACCTCGCCGCCCGGCACCCTCCACACCCGCGGCTCGTGGAAGTGGCCGAGGAGGAGGACGTCGTGCCCCTCGGCCAGCCGGCGCTCGGCATAGCGGCGGATGGCGTCCTCGGGAAGCGCCGCCCGGTGCTTGAAGTTGGTCTGCGAGAGCCGCTGCTCGGTCGAGTGGACCGCCGGTTGAGCGAGCTTCCGCGGGATGTGGCGCAGCGCGAAGCGGACGGGTGCGCTCTTCGACGTGCGGCGCCAGAAGCGGTACTTCCAATCGCGGTCGTTCAGCCCGTCGCCATGGACGGCGAGGTAGCGGCGCCCTCCCACGGCGAAGGCGGTCTCCAGGACGACGCGGTCGAAGGCGTCGGCGTAGGGGCCGCCGGCGAGGAAGAAGTCGCGGTTCCCCTCGACGTAGTCGATCTCGATTCTCTGGCGCCGCAGGTCCCGTAGGGCCGCCACCACGGCGGCGATGTCCGCCGTCTCGAAGCTGCGGAAGCCCACCCAGGCCTGGAAGAGGTCGCCCATCAGGATCAGCCGCCGGCACCCCTGGCCCGGGAGGGCCCGGAGCTGCTCCACGAGCGGGCCGGCCGGCCCTCCAGGCCCGCTGATGTGGGCATCCGCGATGAGGGCGACGGACATTTAGACGATCGAGAGCGGTGTCTTCATCGCGTCCTGGCGCTCGACCTCCGCGACCACCGCGTGGGCGACGCGCCGGAACGCTTCCGCGTGCGGCCCCTTGGGCTCGGCGACGGTGATGGGAATGCCGGCGTCGCCGCCGAGGACGATCTGGGGATCGAGGGGGATGGAGCCGAGGAACGCCGTCTCCAGGAGCTCGGCCGTGCGGCTGCCGCCGTCCTTCTTGAAGATGTCCGTCGTCTCGCCGCAGTGCGGGCAGACGAAGGTGGACATGTTCTCGATGATGCCGATGACCGGCACGTTCACCTTGCGGAACATGGCGAGCCCCTTGCGGGCGTCGATCAACGCCACCTTTTGCGGCGTGGTGACGATCACCGCGCCGGCCAGCGCGATACGCTGGGTGACGGTGAGCTGGGCGTCGCCCGTGCCCGGCGGCAGATCGAGGATCAGGTAGTCGAGCGCTCCCCACTCCACGTCGCCCAGCATCTGCTCGATGGCACGCATCACCATCGGGCCGCGCCAGATCACCGGCGTGTCCGTCTCCAGGATGAAGCCCAGCGACATGAGGCTGAGGCCATATTTCTCGAACGGGTGGATGCGGTTGCCCACCACCCGAGGCTTCTCGTTGATGCCGAACATGGTCGGCACCGACGGGCCGTAGATGTCGGCGTCCAGGAGCCCGACTTTGTAGCCGAGTTGGGCCAGGGCCACCGCCAGGTTGGCCGCCACCGTCGACTTGCCCACGCCGCCCTTGCCGCTGGCGACCGCCACCACATGGCGCACCTCGGGAATCAGGTTGGCGTCCTGGGAGATCGCCTTCTGGGCCGACTCCTCCCGGCCCGGCGGCTTCACCACCTGAATGTTGACTTTCACGTCCGCCACTCCGGGCAGGGCGCGCAGCACCCGCTGCACCTCCTCCCGCACCTTCTCGCCGGCCGCCGGGTTGTGGGTGGCCATCTGCAGCTCCACCGCCACCGAGCCGGCCATTGCCTTCACCTGGTGCACGAAGCCGAAGGAGACGATGTCCCGGCTCATGCCCGGGAACTTCACCGCCTTCAGGGCGTCCCACACCTTGGATTCGAATTCGTCTTCCATGATCGGAGATCCTTCCTCGAAGCTTCCTTTGTACCACAGCGGTCCTGATTAGTCGGCCCCCTCGCCGGCCGCCCCGGCCGCAGCCATCGGCAGCTCCAGTCCCGCGAGCTCCGCCACTTGGCGCCGCACCTCGTCGATGAGCTCGCGCTTGCGCCGCAGGCCGTAGTCGGCCGCCTGAATGGGGGCGCCATAGGAGACCACGGCCGTTCCGGGATTGATGCGGAGCCCTCCCCGCAACCGGACGGCCCGCGTCCCCCGGATGCCCACGGGAACGATGGGCAGCCCGCTCTTCAGAGCCAGCAGGAAACCGCCGCGCTCAAAAGGCAGGAGGGTGTCCGCCGGCGCCCGGGTGCCCTCGGGAAACAGGGCGATCGAGGTGCCCGCGCGCAGCCGCTCCGCGGCCGAGGCGAAGGTCTGGCGGGCCGTGCTGCGGTCCGCCCGGTCGACCGGAATGAAGCCGCCGGCCCACAGGCCCCAGCCGAAGATGGGAATCTGGAAGAGGCCGCGCTTGGCCATCATCCGCACCTGCCCGGGGCAGGTGGCGAGCACCACCGGGATGTCATAGAGGCTCTGGTGATTGGAGAGGAAGATGTAGCTGCGGCCGGGCTCCAAACCGGGATCGTAGGTGGCCTGGACCCGCACCATGCTCGCCGACAGGAGGCCGTTGGACCAGATGCGCATGATGCCGAACATCCAGCTCCCTCGCGGCGGAATCCAGGAGACGGCGATGCCGACGAGGGCGAGGATGAAACTGCCCAGCATCAGGTAGAGATTGCCGGTGACGGTGGCGATAGGGCTCAGCCATCCGGCGGGGGCGGAGGGGCTCGCGGTGATGCCTCGGGGGGAATCGCTCAATAGGGTCTCCGGTCGGCCCAATTCTCTATCGCCCCGGGCGCCTGCGTCCAGCCTGCTAGAATCCACGCCGTGGCGATGACCAGCCCTTTCGTCCGCCGTTTCCGGTTGCTGGGCCTGTTGCGAGGCAGCCTGGTGGCCGGAGCGTTGTACGACCTCGCCTTCGCCATTCTGATGGTGGCGGCCCCACAGATCCCGGCACGGATCTTGAACCTTCCGCTGCCGCCCCTGCCGGAGGGAAGGTTCTATCTGTGGATCATGGCCACTCTGCTGCTGATGCTCGCCGCGCTCTACCTCGCCGCGGCCTACGATCCGCGCCGCTACAGCGCGATCATCGCCGTGGCCATCGGCGGCCGGGCCGTGGGCGCGCTGGCCTTCGCCGCCGCGGCGCTCACCGGCTCCGGCCTCGGCGGGCTCTGGCCCCTGGCGGCGGCGGACTTGGGGCTCAGCGTCCTCTACGCCGCTTCCTGGTGGCCGATCCGCTCGTGAAGCCTCGGGACATCGCGGCGCAGACCGGAGCCCTGGGAATCCTCACCGTCCGGGCGTTCTACGCCATGATCTCGCCTCCCTACGAGGTTGGCTTGTGGGTGCGCCAGATGGACCAGATCGGCGTCCGCTCGCTGGGTGTGGCCGGGATCACCACCTTCTTCACCGGCATGGTCCTCGCCCTGCAGACCGCCCTCTCGCTGCCCGCCCTGGGGGTGAAGTACTACATCGGCTCGGTGGTCTCGAAGTCCCTGGTGCGCGAGCTCGGGCCGGTGCTCACCGCCCTCATCGTGGGCGGGCGCATCGGCTCGGGAATGACGGCCGAGATCGGCACCATGAAGGTCACCGAGCAGATCGACGCCCTGCGCGCCATGGCCGCCGACCCGGTGAAGAAGCTGGTGGCGCCCAAGCTGGTGGCGGCCCTGGTGATGCTGCCGGCCCTGACCATTCTGGGCGACGCCCTCGGCATTCTCGGCGGCCTGATCGTCGCCGTCGTCACCCTCGACCTCGCTCACGGGCTCTACATCAACGACGTGCTCCACACTCTCAAGATCGCGGACGTGTTCAGCGGCGTCGGCAAATCCTTCTTCTTCGCCTACTTCATCACCATCATTGGCTGCTACAATGGCCTCAACACCACCGGCGGCGCCGACGGCGTCGGCCGGGCGACCACCAACACGGTGGTGCTCTCCTCCATCCTCGTCCTGGTCTCGGACTTCTTCCTCACCAAGCTTTTTTTTCTGTTGCCCTGAGACCTACTCGTGGCCGAAGCGCTCTTCGAGATTCGCGGCATGACCAAACGCTACGGCGACCGGGTGATCCTGGACGACCTGGACTTCGACATTCTGCGCGGCGAGTGCTTCGTCATCCTCGGCCGGTCGGGGACCGGCAAAAGCGTGACGCTGCGGCAGCTCAACGGCCTGGAGAAGCCGGACGCGGGAAGCGTGGTGTTCGACGGCGTGGATCTGACGCAGCTCGAGGAGCGCGCGCTTTATCCGTACCGCCGCCGGATCGCCATGCTGTTTCAGGGCGGCGCCCTGTTCGACTCGATGAACGTCTTCGACAACATCGCCTTCCCGCTGCGGGAGCACTCCGATTTCGACGAGGCGAAGATCGCCGCGACGGTGCGCGAGAAGCTCGCCATGGTGCGCCTGAAAGACGTCGAAGGAAAAATGCCTTCGGACCTCTCCGGGGGCATGAAGAAGCGGGTGTCGCTCGCCCGGTCCCTGGCCCTCGATCCCGAGGTGGTGCTGTTCGACGAGCCCACCACCGGGCTCGACCCCGTCACCTCGGCCACGATCGGCAAGCTCATCGGCTCGATTCAGAAGGAGCTCGGAGTCACCGCGGTCGTGGTGACGCACGACATCCCCCTCGCCCGGCGGGTCGGCGACCGGCTCGCCCTGCTCGTCGACGGGCGTTTCTGCTTTCTCGGGACCTGGCAGGAGGCGGACGGCTCCCAGGACCCGCTGGTCGCCGATTTCCTGGCCGGCCGGGAGGAGGACGAAGAGAATGCCGCCTAGAGCCCGCGAAGTCCGTGTCGGCCTGTTGATCCTGGCGGCCCTCGCCGTGCTCGCCATCGGCATCTTCGTGCTCGGTCAAAAGAACAGCCTGTTTTCGAGCAAGAACCACTACTACATCGAGCTGAGCTCGGTGAGCGGCCTGAAGCCGGGCAACCCGGTGCAGCTCAACGGCGTCGACGTCGGCACCGTGGAGCGGGTGGAGCTGCCGGCCAACCCCTGGCGGGGCATGATTCGGGTGTGGATTCGAGTGGAGAGCCGCTACGGCCGGCGCATCCGGGGGCCGCAGGGAACGCAGGCGCCGGTGCCCGGCCAGGCTCCCTCGGTGGCGCGCATCAAGACCCTGGGGCTGCTGGGCGACAAGTTCATCGACCTCTCCTCCGGCTCCCCGGGTTATGAGCGCATTCCCGACGGCGGACCCATTCCGGCGGCGAAACCCACCAACGTCGACGCCCTGTTTGCCTCCGGTGAGGACGTGATGGACAACGTGGTGGCGATCTCGAGCTCGCTCAACAAGATCCTCTCCCGCCTGGAGCGCGGCGAGGGCCTGCTGGGCGAGCTGACCTCGGATTCCGACTCCGGCCGCCGGCTCAGGGAATCGCTGATCGGAACCTCGGAGACCCTGCAGCGGGTCGCCAACAAGATCGACACCGGCCAGGGCCCGCTGCCGCGGCTGCTCAACGACCGCCGACTGGCCGACCAGCTCGGCCAGTCCATGGACCGCCTTCAGAGCCTGCTGACCAAGGCCGAGAGCGGCGAAGGGCTGCTCCCCAGCCTGCTCAACGACCCGAAGGCCAAGACGCAGCTCGACGACACGCTCGCCTCGCTGCACCAGGTGACGCAAAACCTGCAAAGCTTCACCGCGAACCTGGAGAAGAGCAACGCCCTCCTTCCGCGCCTGGTCAAGGACGAGACGTACGGCCGCGAGATCACCGAGCAGCTCCGGCAGACGGTGCAGAATCTGAACGAAGTCTCGCGTAAGCTCTCGCAGGGCAACGGCTCGGCGGCGAAGCTCATCAACGACCCCAAGGTCTATGACGCGGTCAACGACATCATCGTCGGCGTCAACCAGTCCAAGCTCCTGCGCTGGCTGATCCGGAACCGGCAGAAGAAGGGGATCGAGACGAGATACGACGCGACGAAGAAGGCCGTCGAGCAGTCAGGCGGCAAGGTGGAGCCTCTGGATGGGGGACCGGACGAGACCCCTTCGCCCAGGCCGCCGCTGTTGGACGCGGCCCCGGAACCGACCCCGACGCCCGCGGCGCCGGCGGCGACTCCGCCCGCGCCGGCCGCGACGCCGCCGCCCGGGACTTGAATCGACGAAAAGGACGGCAATCGAGCCATGGCATCGCACATTCTGGTGACCGGCGGCGCGGGCTTCATCGGCTCGCACCTGACCCGGCGGCTGCTCGCCCGGGGCGACCGGGTGACCGTGCTGGACGACTTCAACGACTTCTACGATCCCGCCCGCAAGCGGGAGAACGTCGCCCCGCTCCTGGCGCGGCCGGACTACCGATTGGTCGAGGGGGACATCCGCGACGAGCTTCTGGTCGACCGCCTGTATGCCGAGGGGCGGTTCGACGCCGTGGTGCACCTCGCGGCGCGCGCCGGGGTGCGCCCCAGCCTGCAGGAGCCCATCCTCTATGAGGACGTCAACTGCATCGGCACTCTGCGGCTGCTGGAGGCGGCACGGCGGCACGGGCCGAAGATCTTCATTTTCGGCTCGTCGTCGTCCGTCTATGGCATCAACGAGAAGGTTCCCTTCTCCGAGGCCGACGAGGTCAACCAGCCCATCAGCCCGTACGCCACCACCAAGCGCGCCGGCGAGCTGCTCTGCTACAACTACCATCACCTCTATGGCTTCCGGGTGGCCTGCCTGCGGTTCTTCACCGTCTTCGGGCCAGGGCAGCGCCCGGAGATGGCGATTCACAAGTTCACCGACCTGCTGTGGCGGGGCCAAGCCATTCCCGTGTTCGGCGACGGCGGCAGCCGCCGGGACTACACGTTCGTCGACGACATCGTCGACGGGCTGACGGCGGCGCTCGACCTCGCGCCCGGCTTCGAGATCCTCAACCTGGGCGGCGCGGAGACCACGTCCCTGCGCGATCTGGTGCTGTGGATCGCCGGGGAGCTTGCCGTGGAGCCCAGGATCGACTATCTTCCTGCGCAACCCGGCGACGTTCCGATCACCTACGCCGACGTCTCCAAAGCGGCGAGGATCCTGGGTTACTCCCCGAAGGTGCCCATCCGGGAAGGCCTGCGCCGCTTCGTCTCCTGGTATCGTGAGCGCGCCGAACGTCTCAAGACTTCGAACATTTCTTAAGCGAGCCTGACTCAATATGAACATCTGCGTCGTCGGTAGCGGTTACGTCGGTCTGGTGACGGGCGTCTGTCTGGCGGACTTCGGGATGCACGTGGTGGGGGTGGACAAGGACCGCGCCAAGGTCGAGGCCCTGTCCCGCGGCAAGGTCCCCATCTACGAGCCCGGCCTCGAGACCCTCGTGCAGAAGAACATGGAAGAGGGCCGGCTGCGCTTCACCACCGAGCTCGGCCCGGCCATTGAAGAGGCCCAGGCGGTCTTCATCGCCGTGGGCACGCCGCCGAAAGTGGACGGCTCGGCCGACCTCACCTTCATCCGCGAGGTCGCCGCCTCTATCGCCCAGCACCTGAACGGCTACAAGATCATCGTCACCAAGAGCACGGTGCCCATCGGCACCGGCCAGATGATCGAGGCCATCGTCCGCGAGGGAGCGGGGAGCCGCCACAAGTTCGCCGTGGTGAGCAACCCCGAGTTCCTGCGCGAGGGCTCGGCGATCGAGGACTTCATGCACCCCGACCGGGTGGTCATCGGCACCAAGGACCCACGGGCCGCCGAGCTGATGAAGGACGTCTACTCGCCTCTCGCCGCCGCGGACGTGCCGTTCATCGTCACGGACGTCGAGACGGCCGAGCTCATCAAGTACGCCTCCAACGGCTTCCTCGCCACCAAGATCTCGTTCATCAACGAGGTGGCCCAGATCTGCGAAGCCTGGGGCGCCAATGTCGAGGTGGTATCCAAGGGCATGGGGCTCGACAACCGGATCGGCCCGAAGTTCCTCTCCGCCGGCCCCGGCTACGGCGGCTCCTGCTTCCCCAAGGACACGCGCGCCGTGGCCCAGATCGCCCGCGATCAGGGGATGAAGTTCCGCATCATCGAGGCCGTCCTCGAAGTCAACGAGGCCACCCAGAAGCGGATGATCACCAAGATCGAGAACGCCCTGGGCGAGATCGCCGGCAAGACGGTCGCCGTCCTCGGCCTCTCTTTCAAGCCGAACAC
Source organism: Thermoanaerobaculia bacterium (assembly GCA_035996875.1). GTDB lineage: Bacteria > Acidobacteriota > Thermoanaerobaculia > Multivoradales > UBA5704 > DATARR01. The sequence goes on along the minus strand of DASYJD010000011.1, from coordinate 76,732 downwards.
GGACGACATGCGCGAGTCGCCGGCCCTGCCCATCGTCCAGGGGCTGCTCGACCGCGGCGCGACGGTGCGGGCCTTCGACCCGGAGGCCATGGAGGGGTGCAAGCCGCTCTTCCCCACCGTCACCTACTGCGAGAACGCCTACGAGACGGCCGAAGGAGCGGACGCCCTAGTGATCGTCACCGAGTGGAACCAGTTCCGGAAGCTGGAGCTCGACCGCCTGCTGGAGCTGCTGCGGCAGCCGCTGGTGATCGACCTGCGCAACCTCTACGATCCGGAGAAGATGGCCGCCGCCGGCTTCCATTACATCTCGATCGGCCGCCCGGAAGGTGTCCCCGAGGCGCGGCCCGCCATCGTGACGGCTGGAGCTCGGTCATGAGCCGGGTCGTCATCACGGGAGGCGCCGGCTTCCTCGGCTCTCACCTCTGCGAGCGGGCGCTCGCCGAGGGGCACCGCGTGGTCTGCGTCGACAACCTGCTCACCGGGCGCAGGGAGAACGTCGCCCATCTCGGCAGCCACGAGGGCTTCGAATTTCTGGAGCACGACGTCTCGAAGCCGTTCGAGGTAGAGGGGCCGGTCGACTACGTCCTCCACTTCGCCTCGCCCGCCTCGCCCATCGACTACCTGGAGCTGCCCATCCAGACCTTGAAAGTCGGATCGCTCGGCACCCACAACGGCCTCGGCCTCGCCAAAGCGAAAAAGGCCCGCTTCCTCCTCGCTTCCACCTCCGAGGTCTACGGCGATCCCAAGGAGCACCCGCAGAAGGAGACCTACTGGGGGAACGTCAACCCGGTCGGTCCCCGCGGCGTCTACGACGAGGCCAAGCGCTTCGCCGAGGCGATGGCCATGGCGTATCACCGCTATCACGGCTTGGAGGTGCGCATCGTGCGCATCTTCAACACGTACGGGCCGCGCATGCGGGTGCGCGACGGCCGGGTGGTGCCGGCCTTCGTCCAGCAGGCTCTCACGGGCGAGCCCATGACGGTCTTCGGCTCCGGCAACCAGACCCGCTCGTTCTGCTATGTCGACGATCTCATCGAGGGGATCTGGCGGCTCTTGATGAGCGATGTCGAGGATCCGTGCAACATCGGCAATCCCCACGAGATGACCATCCTGGAGTTCGCCGAGACCATTCGCGCCGCCGTGGGCAGCTCGAGCCCTATCGTCTTCAATCCGTTGCCGGTGGACGACCCGCAGACCCGGCAGCCGGACATCACCCAGGCTCGCACGCGCCTGGGTTGGGAGCCCAAGGTAACGCTGGCCAAAGGGCTGGAAAGCACCATCGCCTACTTCCGCGGCGTCCTCGCCGGCCAGAGCACTCCCCGCGTGTAGAATCGAGCCATGCAAGATCCACTGAAGGCCCTGAGCTACGCGCTCGAGAAGTACCCGCAGCGGGTGGAGATGGTGCCCATCGCGGATCTGGTCACCGACAGCGCCCGGCAGAACGCCAAGCGCCCGGCCTACATCACCCTCTCCGTCCCCGACGAGGTGGTGAAGAGCCTCAAGGGCCGGCGCGAGGAGCACGACCTGCTGCTCCTGGTTCGGGTGCCGAAAGAAGTCCTGGAACGCGCCGACAGCCTCATCGTCCTTCCCGGCGAGGTCCGCTAGATGGATGGCCAGGCGACCGTCCAGTGTGCCCGCTGCGGACGCCCCGAGGCGCCCGCCCTTCCCCGCCAGCCCCTACCCGGCAAGCTCGGCGCCGAGGTCCGGGAGCGGGTCTGCCTCGACTGCTGGAACGAATGGCAGAAGATGGAAGTCATGGTCATCAACGAGCTGCGCCTCAACTTCATGGACCCCGTGGCACAGGAGACCCTGACCAAGCACATGAAGGAGTTCCTCTTCCCCGCGGAAGCCAAGCCCGGCGAGGGATCTCCTCTGACGCAGATCAAATAGGGCCGGCTCCACTTCCTGTAGACCCCGCGAGATGAAGAACCGTCGTTGCTCCAGCGAGAGCAGTCGTTGCTCAAGCCGGAGCAGCCGTTGCTCAAACGGGAGCGGTCATTGCTCCCGCTTGAGCAGCCGTTGCTCCCGCTTGAGCAGCCGTTGCTCCCGCTTGAGCAGCCGTTGCTCCCGCTTGAGCAGCCGTTGCTCCCGCTTGAGCAGCCGTTGCTCCCGCTTGAGCAGCCGTTGCTCTGGCTTGAGCAGCCGTTGCTCTGGCTTGAGCAGCTGTTGCTCTAGCTTGAGCAGCCGTTGCTCTGGCTTGAGCAGTCATTGCTCCCGCTTGAGCGGCCGTTGCTCCCGCTTGAGCAGCCGTTGCTCTGGCTTGAGCAGCCGTTGCTCTGGCGGGAGCAGGAGGTCTCGTGGCTGTTGAGACACCCGCTCAGGCCAAGGCATCGAGGGTGCCCCGGCGCCTCCTGATTCGCTTCCTCGCCCTAGTGGTCATCGTGGTCACCGGCGCTGCCGTCCTCCGGTTCACGCCTCTGCACGAGTATCTGACGGTCGAGAAGATCTCCGCCCTCTTCGATCATTTGAGGGCGAGTTGGTGGGCTCCCCTGGCACTGATCGCAACCTACGTCGTCCTCTGTCCGCTGGGAGTGCCGGCGTCGCCCATGATGCTGACCGGCGGCATGGTGTTCGGGTTCGTTCCCGGCTTCCTCTACAACCTGACCGGGACTTGGCTGGGCGGCGTCACGACCTACTTCTTAGGGCGCATCCTGGGGCGCGACTTCGTGCAGCACATCGCGGGGAATCGCCTGAAGAAAGTGGAGCGAGCCATCGCGCGGCGCGGCTTCTGGAGCCTCGTCACGCTGCGCATGCTGCCAATACCCTATCCGCTGGTCAACTACTGCGCGGCGCTGGCGGGAATTCCTCCGGGCCTCTTCATGGTCACCACCGTGCTGGGCCTGATCCCGGCCAACCTCCTCTTCGCCTACTTCGCCTCCTCCCTGGTTCACCTCGCCGGACCCGACCGCCAAAGGATCTACGTCCAGTTCGCGATCATCACCGCCCTCCTCATCCTGCTCACAGTGGCTCCGCAGATTTGGATGGCGCGGAAGCGGAAACAGAGGTATCTGGAGATCAAGGAGCGGCGATCGCGCAGGCCTCGCTAAAGTGATGCCGCGCTGGCGTCGTCTTCCTCAATCAGACGGCATAGGCCCTTTTGTAGTGGTGGCGACCGCCGCCGCCTCTCACTTCTTCTCCCTGGCCGGCGGTCTGTAGGCGGCCCATTTCTTCAGCTCGACGGCGGTGGGTTCCAATCGGTCGGCGAGAACGCACTCGATCGTCGAGCGCAATGCCGTGGCAAAGTCCATGTCCTCCTCGCCGAGAAGCATCACGGCCTCCGAAGGGGAGACGGGGATGCCGTCGTGAAAGTCTCGGAGCTTGGCGGCGAGAGCCTCGACCTCGGCGGCGAGCTCCAGAGCCCGTGCCTCCAGTGCGGCGTCTTCGGCTTCAGTCATGAGGCGGCATTCCTCCGGTCAGAGTTGGACAAAAAGAGGCGGGACGGCCGCCATGAGGGCTGACCGGCCGTCCCGTCGATTCCCAGCAACGCCCCGCCGCTGGGAAGGAGATGTTCGCGCGCGGTCATGCTCACATGCGAAGGAGGCTACGGGGGTTCGATCACGCCGGAGCCTCCAATCTTCCAAAAGCCCCAGGTGCCGGCTCGAGAGGTGAAAGTTTCGCCCTCCGGCTACGGGCCGTTGGCGCGTTCCTGACAGGTGTGTCACGCTTTTCCCTCTGCGAACACCCTCAGTTATGAAACCAACAGGAGAGGGAATGAAGAGGCGTCTACCACCGCCACCGCTCGGGGCAATGTTGCGGTTTGAAAGAATCAACCGGGGATGGAGCGAGACGGACCTCGCCGTTGCCGCCGGTTTTTCGTCTCCTTCCCTGGTCTCGGAGTACGAAAAGGGCAGCAAAGAGCTTTCGCGGGAGCGGCTGGAGGAGCTGCTGTCTCTCATGGGAGTGCCCGCCGAGGCGATCGACGCATATCTCTTTGCGCGTCAGCTCACCTCTCCCCAGGTGAGCCTCGGCTCGCCTGTGAACCCTTCTCCGGCGGAGCAGCGAAGCATTCACCGGGCGGCTACCCAGGCTGGCCTCTGGTCGTTCAAGGCCACCCAGGAGCGCCTCACGGAGAACGTCCGCCGGCGACGGGCCGCCCGTGACCGCCGGCAAGCCGAGGAACTGGGAAAGACCTTGATGGAGCTGCCCCCGAAACGCTGGTGGTCGGCCGTCGAAGGCGAGAAGAGGTATTGGACCTGGGCGTTCGCGGAGTGGCTCTGCGCGGCGAGCGAACAAGCTGCGGCTCACCAAGCGGAACAGGCGATGGCGCTGGATCGCTTGGCGTTGCGCGTCGCCGAGCGGGTCTCCGGGACCGTCGCTTGGCGTTCGCTCTTGCTGGGCTTCGTTTGGGCCTTTGTGGCGAACTCCCGCAGGGTCCAGGGCGATCTTCCCGGCGCCGAGCAAGCGTTCCGCCGTTCCGACCGACTCTGGGCGGCCGGAGCGGACGCCAACACGGGACTCCTCGACGCTAGCCGCTTGCTGGACCTGAAAGCATCGCTGCTCAGGCAGCAGGGCCGTTACGAGGAGGCCCTTTCTCTACTCAGCCAGGCTTTCTCAGCCTGCCATTCCGCGGAAGCTCGAGCGAGGATTCTGATCAAAAAGGCAACGACCCTCACAAAACGTGGGAATCATGAAGAGGCCATCGCGGCCCTCACAGAGGCGGAGCCCATGAGCGCAGGTGCCAAAGACCCGCGGCTCTCTTGGCTCGTTCGGTTTAGCATGACCGGAGCCCTTTGGCACCTGGCGCGATACAAGGAGGCCGAAGCGCTACTGCCGGAGGTGCGAGAGACGGCGGTGAGGCTGGGCAACCAGTTGGACTTATTCCGCGTACTGTGGCTGGCGGGCCGGATCGCGGCGGGGATGGGGCGGAGGGAGGAGGCCCTGGCGGCCTTGGAGCAGGTGCAGCGGTATTTCACCGTTAACAGGATTGCATTCGATGCCGCCCTCGCCTCTCTGGAAGTCGCGGTCTTGTATCTGGAGGAAGGGCGGACCGCAGAAGTCAAAAAGCTGGCGGAGGAGATGTACTGGATCTTCAAATCCCAGGAAGTTACCGAGGAGGTTCTGGAAGCGCTCCGCCTCTTTTGCGAGGCCGCCAAGCAGGAAGAGGCCACGGCGGAGCTCGCCCGGCGCGTGGTCGAATTCCTTCAGAAGGCATGCCATCAACCCCACCTGCGGTTCGAGGATTTCGCACCGGAATCGGAAAAAACGTAAGGGCGCAGAATGATCCCGCGCCCTTGGCCGTATCGAGGTCTGAGCTACTTACGGCATCGGCCATTCGGATCGACCTGACAGCCGTTGTCCGTCGCGTAACTCGGGCGCGGCAGGCAACGGCCGCTCGGATCGACCTCGCAGCCGTTGTCCGTCGCATAACTCGGGCGCGGCAGGCAACGGCCACTCGGATCGACCTGGCAGCCGTTCTTTCCCCCAGCCGGGACCGAAGTCAGGCCGGGCAAGCAACGGCCGTTCGGATCGACCTCACAGCCGTTCTTGGCCCAAAGGCTTGTCAGGAAGCTCCAGAACCGGGCACAACTCTCCGCGGGGACCGTGTCGACAATACTGCTCCAGAACGGGACGGCTGCCGAAGGAGAATTCGCGAAGGCGGACGGGGTGGCGAGGGTCACGGCGATCAGCAGGACAATACCCAAGCGAGACAAGCGATTCATGAGAAGCTCCTTTTCTGAGAGCGGCGCTCCGGGGCGGCCGGCGTGGCCGCGCAGGCGCCTCTGAACCTTAGGGTGCCAGCAGGCCGGCCCGAAAATACACCCGAAGAGCCGCAAGGCGGGGCTCTTAGGCTCAGGAGGGTTCACATGGCAAGGCTGGGAGATCCGGCTGACGTCCGGTTGGTGGTGTGCTTTCTCCGCTCGCTCCGGAAGTGGTCGCAAGAACAATTCGCCAGGACCTCCGGAGTCGACCGAGGGCTGATCTCCGACTACGAGCTGGGAGCTAAGGTTCCGAGGCGACGGACCCTTGAACGGCTCGCGGTCGCCGTCGGCCTGCCGTACTCCTGGGTTGAGACGCTTCTACCGATCTTCCGGGAAGCGCGGCTCGAGTCCGAGGAGCGGCTGGCTGCCGGCGTCGCGGTCACGACCGAAACGGAAGTCACCGAGAAAGCCGGAGCCGGACTGGAGGGCGTCCTCGTCGAAGCCGTGCTGCCGCGCCTGACTCCCTTCTTGATGGAGCTGGAGGCGCTGGGGTCCGAGGAGCCGATCCCTGCCGGCGAGGAGCGCGCGAGGGCCAGGGCGCTGTGCGACTCGTTGCTGGCAATGCCGTTCAGGCGTTGGCGGGTGACCGTCGAGAGGGAGCCGAAATACTGGACGTGGGCGGTCGCCGAGCGGCTCTGCGCTGAGAGCGAGCGGGCCGCTGCTCACCGGGCGGACCAGGCGGTGGTGCTGGCCCGGCTGGCCTTGCGGGTTGCCGAGTTGGTCGCCGGTAGCGAATCCTCACGGCTCCACCTCGAGGGCTACATTTGGGGGTTTTTGGCGAACGCACTGAGAGTTCAGGGCGATCTCTCCGGCGCCGACGAAGCGTTCCTCAGCTCCGATCGCCTCTCGATAGCCAGGCGCCCTGCCGATCCCGACCTGCTCGACGGTTCCAGGCTGCTCGATCTGAAGGCCTCGCTGCGCAGACAACAAGGGCGCCAAGCAGAGGCATGCGCTCTTCTCGATAAGGCCCTTGCAGCCAGCTCAACTGGAGAGGGTCGGGCCCGAATCTTGTTCAAGAAGTCGATGTCCTCGACGAGGCGCGGGCACTACGAAGATTCCATTGACCTATTGCGCCAAGCGGAAGCGTTGATCGATGGAGTCGAGGACCGGCGTCTCCCATGGCTCGTCTCGTTCAGTCTTGCAAGCAACCTCGGGCATCTCGGGAAGTACAAGGAAGCCGAAGCGCTCTTACCGACAGTGCGGCAATCGGCGGAGAAGCTGAAGAACGAGCTGGACCTAAAGCGTCTGCGCTGGCTGGAGGGCCGCGTTGCAGCGGGTTTGGGGCGGCGAGAACAAGCCTTGGCAGCCTTGGAGGAGGTGAAGCGCTACTTCACAGAGGAACGGATCGCGTTCGATGCCGCCCTGGCGTCTCTGGAAGTGGCCGTCCTCTACTTGGAGGAGGGGCGCACCCGAGAGGTGAAAATCCTGGCGGACGAGATGCTCTGGATCTTCGAGGCTCAGGGAGTGGCCGAGGAAGCGCTGGCGGCGATTCGCCTGTTCTATGAGGCGGCAACGAGGGAAGAGGCGACAGCGGAGCTGGCCCGCCAAACCGTGGAGCTCCTTCGGAAGGCCCAGCTTTAGGAGGGTGCGCGGTAGAAACGCCATCTCAGCGAAGGACGTAGAGACGTTCCCAGCCCGTCCACGACGCCCTCCGCAGTCCAATAACGGCGGGACGTCTCCGAAGCGGCACAACTACCCGAAAGACGATGAATCTCCGATGGGACGATACGGCCTCTCGGCGCTCCCGGTTCCTCGAGACAAGATCCTTCCCCGCCATGGGTTGGGGTTGATCGGATCGGATTCCCGCCTCGGAGACGTCCCGACGTCCAAGGCCTGCTCTACCCCTCCAACAGCATTTTCTGGCGCGCAGGCTCCTACGCCTTCCCCAGCACCGCCTCCACTTCCTTCAGATCGATGAGCAGCGCACCGCCGGTGACGGACTTGGCGGGGTCGAACTCGTAGTCGCGGATCACGCGCCGGAAGACTTCTTTCAAGGCCCGAGCCCCCAGGCGCGGCTGGCGGCCGGCCTCGGTGGCGATGCGGCGCACGGCATTCGGTGAGATCGCCAGGTGGATGCCGCGGCTCTCGAAGTAACCGCGGCTCTGGTGGAAGGCGGACTCGGGGGTCTCCAGGAAGATGCGCACCAACTCGTCCTGCCCCAGATCCTGGAGCAGCACGACGGCGTCGAAGCGGGAAAGGAACTGCGGACTCATGCCGTAGTCGAAAAGATCCTCGTTGCGCAGCCAATCCCGAAGGTGGAAGACGAGCTTCTCCGCCACCTTGCCGCCCTCGACCACGGTGACCGGCTGGAGGGCGCCCCGATCTCTGCCGATGGTGACCCGGTCGAAGACGGAGTCGTAGAGTCCTTCGAACGCCCCGGCGCAGACGAACAGGAGATCCGACGAATCGACCACGACCGAGTCGCCCCCGGCCCATGCCGGCAGTGTCAGAGGCACGGCCTCGTTCTCGATGAGGGTCAGCAGGGCCTCCTGAGCGCGGATACCCGCCACGTTCGGCTGGCCCCCGACCTGGGAACGAATCTTGTCCACCTCGTCCACGAACACCAGGCCCGAGGCGGCCCGGCGCAGCAGCATGTCCACCGGCGCGGAAGGACCGAGCTGCTCGCGGGCGCGCTCCAGGAGGCGCCCCAGCACGACCTCGCCAGGACGGCCCCGCTCGGCCTCCTCTCCCAGCACGTTGGCGTGGATGCGAACTACCGCCGAGCGCGCGACCAGCACCGGGTCCGACGCGAGATAGCCCTCGACGGCCCGCATCAGCGTCGTCTTACCCGTGCCGGACGAGCCGATCATCAGGATATTGCCGACCCTTAAGCCCGCCAGTTGCTTGGAGAGGGCCACGGAGATCTCCCGCACCGCCTCTTCCTGGCCCAGGATGCGGCGGGTGAGGGCCTCGGCGATCTCGGCCGGAGTGGGGGCGGCGGAATGGATCGGCTGCGGCATGGCGCTCACACCCGCATCAACACCGCTCCCCAGTGCAGGCCGGCGCCGAGGGCGGCGAAGGCCACCAGCGCGCCTTCCGGGGCTTTGCCGAGGCGCCGGGCCTCGTGAAAGGCCAGGGGCAGGGTGGCCGACGTGGTGTTCCCGTACTTCTGGATGTTGTTGTAGACCTTGTCGTCCGGCAGGCCGAGGACCTGCTGCGCCTTCTCGTTGATGCGCAGGTTGGCTTGGTGCATCACCAAGAGGTCCAGGTCCTTCGTGGTGTAGCCGCAGCGCTTGAGCACTTCGACGGTCGCCTCGGGCATGCGGCTGACGGCGAGCTTGAAGACCTGCCGGCCATCCATCACCGGCACGGTTTCCGCGGCCTGGATCATTTCGCAGGTGACGAAGGGGCGCCGGGCCGAGCCGCCGCCCGGGACGTAGAGGATGTCCTTGTGGTTGCCGTCGCCGTAAAGGGCCGTAGAGAGAATGCCCCGGCCGCTGTCCTCTTGCGCCCGGAAGACCATGGCCCCGGCGCCGTCGCCGAACAGCACGAGCAGATTGCGGAAGCGCGAGTTCCACTGGAAGTCCTCGTCCGAAAGGGGACCCGGATCGCGGCCGTGGAGCACCTCGAAGGTGCGGTCCGAGAACGGCATCAGCGAGGTGTGAACGTCGGTCCCCACCAGCAGGACCGTGCGCGCGGCGCCGCCACGGATCAAAGCGTCCACCAGTTGCAGGCCATAGGCGAAGCCGGCGCACTGCTGGCGAATGTCGAGCGCCGGCAAGGGCTTTAAGCCCAGCTTCTGCTGGATGAGAGTGCCGGAGCCGGGAAAGTAATGGTCCGGCGTCATCGTGGCGCAGACCAGATAGTCCACCTCGCCCGGGTCGATCCCCGCGTCCTCCAGGGCCGCTCGTCCCGCCTGGGCTCCCAGGTCGGAGGAGCCGACACCGCGCTCGACGTAGAAACGCGTCGAGATGCCGCTGCGCTCCCGCACCCAGTCGTCGCTGGTCTCGATGATCCGCGACAGCATGGTGTTGTCGACTTCGAGAGGAGGGATGGCGATCCCGGTTCCCGCCAGCACAGCACGAGCCTGAGTCATAAGGATGAGCTCCTTCGAAAAAGGGCGAGCTAGTTCTGCTGCACGGGCTGCAGGGTGACCGGTTGGACTCGGGGAACGTAGTTGACGGTCAGATCGCCGCGCTTGATGAAGCGGTAGACAGAGCTGGGTTTGTTGCCGTCGAGGCCTGAAGGCGCGCCGGGGCCGTAGGTCCAGACTTCGATCGCCGATTCCTTGGCCGAGGGTGAGACCTCGAAGCCCTCCTTCTCCGGCCGGCCGTAGAGCACGAAGATGGCGCCGCGGTCGGTGCGGTGGCCGAGGTAGCCGCCCTCGCTGTAGAGGCGGTCGGCGTTCAGCGCCCGCTCCGCGTAGGCCTGGCGGACGGGTTCGCCGCGCTTCTTCCAGAAGCTCTCGGCGAAGGCGGCGGCCGCCGCGTCGTCCTTGAGGGCCAGGTAGGTCTGAATCTCCGCGGGAGTCGTAAGGCGGGAGATCGGGCCCACCAGCCAGGACGACCAGTCCGGCCCCAGGAAGGGGTTCGTCAGATCTTCCATGGACCGGCTGGCGCCGGCGCCGCCGCAACCCGTCGCAAGCGAAGACAGGAGCAGGGCCAGCAGGAGGAAGCCCGGAGCACGCTTGATGCTTTCAATCATCTCAATCGTCCCATCTTTCCATTCAGCTATGGCGGAGCAGGTCCAGGAATTCTTCGCGCACCGGCTTCTGGTGGAAGATGCCGCGCAGGGCGGAGGTCACCGTCAGCGCCCCCGGCTTCTTGACGCCGCGCATCTCGACGCACAGGTGTCGGGCCTCGATGACCACCATGGCGCCCAGCGGCTGGAGCTTCTCCTCGAGGAAGCTCACCACCTGCTCGGTAATCCGCTCCTGGAGCTGTGGCCGCTTGGCGTAGAACTCCAGGATGCGGGCGAACTTCGACAACCCCAGGATACGGTCGCGGGGAATGTAGGCGATATGGGCGTGGCCGTAGAAGGGGACGAGATGATGGGCGCACATGGAGTAGAAGGGGATCTGCTTCTCCATCACCATGTGGCTGTACTGCTCCTCGTTGGGGAAGGTCGTCACCTTCGGCTCCGCGCCCTCGGCGAGGCCCTGGAACATCTCGATGTACATCTTGGCGACCCGCAGGTCGGTCTCGGCCAGATTTGGGTCCTTGAGGTCCAGCCCCAACGCCGCGAGGATCCCCCGCACGTGGTGGGCGATCGTCTCCACCTTCCGCTGCTGGGCCTCGTCCAGCTCGGTGAGGGCCACCGGCGGCATATGTCCGGGGACGATGACGTGAGGCTCTTCACTCATGAATCAGCTCCTACAAACGGGCTGCGAACGGCCTCCTATCCTACACCACCGGCCCCGCCGCTGGTCCCCGCCCTCGTCTCCCGCTATGATCCGGTGGGCAAGGAGGCGCGCGATGCTCTATGACCTCTCGCCCACCATCCGTCCGGAGACACCCGTCTGGCCGGGCGATACGCCGTTCCACTCGCGGCTGACGTGGTCGCTCGCCGAAGGGGCGAGCGTCAATCTCTCGATGATCACCACGACGCCGCATCTCGGCTCCCACGCCGACGCGCCGTTTCACACCGAGGCCCGGGGCGAAGGCATCGAGGGCATGCCCCTCGACCGCTATCTCGGGCTCTGCCGGGTGGTGCGGGTGCCTCCGCAGCCGCTGATCGAGCCGCACCACGTGGCGGGAATCGACCTCGCCAATCCGGGCCGGCTGCTGTTCCGCAGCGAGAGCGTGCGCGACCGCCGCAAGTTTCCGGAGAGGTTCACCGCCCTCTCTCCAGAGCTCGCCAATCTGCTGGCCGAGAAGGGCGCCCTGCTGGTGGGCATGGATACGCCCTCGGTGGACCCCTTCGACAGTAAGACGCTGGACGCCCATCATGCCTTGTTCCGCGGCGGCGTCGCCATTCTGGAAGGGCTGGTGTTGGACGGCGTCCCCGAGGGCATCTACGAGCTGATCGCCTTGCCCCTTCGCCTCGCGGGGCTCGACGCCTCGCCGGTGCGGGCGGTCCTGCGGAGCGTCGAGGCGTGACAAGGCGCGATAGAATACCGTACCGAGAGAACCCGCCTCCGCTTCGGCGGTGGCCTTGAGAGGAGAATCAGCCGTGAACAGCAAAGAATTCGTCGCGCACCTGATGGAGGAGATGGGAGGGTTGTTCGCGCGGCTGGGGGAGACGGAGACGCTGGAGGCCGAGTCGGACGGCAAGGTGGACGTCGTCACCCTCCTGCGTTTGGCGCTTAAGAGCGAGCTCGAGGCGAGCGAGCTCGCCGGTTTCTGGATGCCCACCACACCCGAGGTGGACGGCAAAATGGCCTTCGCCCTGCAGTGCGGCGACGAGATGAAGCACTACGGCCTGATCAGCGAGCGCCTGGTGGCACTGGGCGAGGACCTCACCGACTTCGATCCTCTCGCCGAGGGCCACAGCCCCCTCTACCAATATCTGCGCGGCCTGCGCACCACCGTCGAGCGCATCGCCGCCGGCCCCTTCGCCAGCGAGGCGATCGCCCTGATCCGCAACGCCCAGTTCGTGACCTTCTGCCGCTCGGTGGGCGACGAGGAGACGGCCCGCCTCTACGCCGACACCATCCAGCCCGAGGAGGCGCACCACCACCACCTCGGCCGGGAGATCCTGGAGAAGTACCTCATCACGCCCGAGCTTCAAGAGCTCGCCGCCTCCGCCGTGCGCAACACCCTGGCCATCGCCGACGAGTTGCGCAACCTGGCCGTCAAGACTACCGGCGTCCACAACATTCCCGTTTCGTGAATCCTGGAAGATCATGGCACCCGAGATATCGACCGTCACCGTTCTCGGCGCCGGCACGATGGGGCGAGGCATCGCCCACGTCGCCGCCGTCGCCGGCTTCACCGCGCATCTCTACGACACCCAGGATGGCGCCCTCCAGAAGGCTGACGCCGCCATCCGCCGCAACCTCGCCAAGGGCGTCGAGCTCAAGAAGCTCGCGCCGGAGGCGGCTGAAGCCGCTCTCGCCAACCTCCACCTCCATACCAGCCTGCCGGAGGCCGTGGAGAACGCCGGACTGGTGATCGAGGCCGTGCCGGAAAGCATGGCGCTCAAGATCGAGACCTTCCACGCCGTCTCCATCCACGCGCCGCACGACGCGGTGTTCGCCTCCAACACCTCGGCCCTCTCGATCACCGAGATGGCGGCCGCCTCCGGGCGCCCCGAGCGCTTCGCCGGCATGCACTTCTTCAATCCCGTGCACGTGATGAAGCTCATCGAGCTGGTGCGCGGCCTCCAGACCTCGCAGGAGACGTTGGACGCCCTGACGCAGGTCGGCCGGAAGATGGGCAAGGAGGTCGTCCTGGTCAACGAGGCCCCCGGCTTCGTCACCAGCCGCATCAACGCCCTGATCGGCAACGAGGCCTTCCGCATGCTTCAGGAGGGTGTCGCCACCGCCGAGGACATCGACAAGGCACTAAAGCTCGGCCTGAACCACCCGATGGGCCCCTTCGAGATGGTCGATCTGGTGGGCCTGGACGTGCGCCTCTCCATTCTGGAGTTCCTCCACCGCACCCTCGGCGAAGCCTTCCGGCCCAACCAGATCCTCGTCCAGCACGTGCGCGCCGGCCGCCTGGGCCGCAAGACGGGGCGCGGGGTCTATACCTACGACGAACAGGGGGAGCGGGTATAGGGAGGCGACCAGGGCCGCCCCTACCGAGAAAGGGGAACCCGTCCACCACGAGGCTTCGATGGGCGCGCGGCGGGTCTGGGGCTTAGTGAGATTACCGGCATTCCAGATTCTTCCTGCCGCCGCCTCAGGTCCTGAAAGATCTTCTCGGAATCGTAGCCGAGCTTCTTGGCGTAGGCCTCCCGGAAGCGGTGGATCTCTTCGACGATCGGGTCGCGCCACTGGGCTTTCTTCACGGTCTTCTTCCTCAGAGTTGCGGAGGAGTGCAGATTAAGGGGACCTGAAATCCTCTAGCCGCGATTATAGATGCTATTCGCGGGATGAGAAGGGCGTTCGCAATATGGCTGCAGTTCCAGGTCACCAGGAAGTCGATCCCGTTCATGGCGGCGATCGCGATATGGAGCGCATCGAGTCTCGCCTTCTTTGGCAAGATTGCTCTCTCGAGAAGCTCGTCTGCCAGAAGAGAACAACTCCTGGTGAGATCCTTGGGCTTCAGAGCTCCCTCCTCGTAGGGCAAGCTGGTCGTACGGATGGCATCGATTCAGGAAGCCGGGCGCCCCAGCCAGGCGTCCAGGTGGGCCTTCTGCTCGGCTGTGGCGGTGGGCAGGGGCTCCAGCTTCCAGCGGCCTTTGATCTTTTCACTGAAGGTGACGGGCAGACGGATCAGCCGGTCGCGGCGGGCCACCAGCAGCATGGCCTTCTCTCCCGGACGGTAATTCTTCAGGCGGGCATCCAAGCCGTCCGGCGGCACGCGATAGTCGCCGATGGCGAGGATCTCGTCGCCGACGTTGAGGCCGGCCTCGTAGGCGGGCGTCTCCCGCTTCACCACCGTGACCGTGAGCCGGCCGTTCTGGACCTCCGTCTCCGCGCCCAGCCAGCCGGGCGGCAGCTCGGCGGCATCGGCATCCGTCTTCTTCTCCGCCTTCTCTCCCTTGTCCGGATCGCTCTCGGCGAAGCGCAGTCCGTACCAATCGAGGGCCTCGGTGTAGTCGAGCTCCGCCGTCGTGTCCACGGCCCGCGCCAGCCAGTCCCCGAGACCGACGCCGGCCACCCCGTCGAAGACCTGGCGCAGCTCCTCGGGACGGAAGCCCCGGTCGCCGGAGTAGCGCTGATAGGCGAGGCGCAGGGCGTCGTCCAGGCTCTTTTGGCCGCCGGTCGCGCGGCGGATGCGGGCGTCGAGCAGAAAGGCCACGACAGCACCTTTGGTGTAGTAGCTGATGGCACTGTTGGGCGTGTTCTCGTCGCGGCGGTAGAACTTGATCCAGGCGTCGAAGGAGGCGTCGTCCAGCGGCTGGACCTTGCGGGCGGGCGTCGTCTGCAGCGCCTCGATGGTCTTGCTCAGCTCCTTCAGCATCTCCTTGCGGGTGGAGAAGCCGGCGCGGTGCACCACCAGGTCGCCGTAATAGGAGGTGAAGCCTTCGACGGCCCAGAGCGAGCGGGTGTAGTTCTCGGCCTCGAAGTCAAAAGGCCCCAGCTCCACCGGCCGCAGCCGCTTGCCGTTCCAGGCATGGAAAAGCTCGTGGCTGACGAGGCCCAGCCAGTCCAGGTAGCCTTCGCGGGTGCGGGTCTTCCAGCGGCTGCTCATCAGCGTGCAGGAGTCGCGGTGCTCGAGGCCGCCGCCGGACTCGGTCAGGAGATTGAAGACCACGTAGCGCGGGAACGGCGCGCCACCCCAGAAAGCGATCTGCTCGGCGAAGATCTTCGCCGCGTCGGCGGCGGAGCGGGGGCCGTCCCAGATCGTGCCGTCCTCGCCTTCGGTGACCAGCAGGATGGGCCGGCCGCCGGCTTCGAAGGCGTGGACGGCGGCGTTTCCAACATAGAGGGGAGAGTCCACGAGGACGTCGAAGCTGGCGGCGCGGAAGGTGTGCTCGCCGGCAGCGCCATCCGCGCGGCCGGTTGCCGGCAGCGGGCTCGCCACCACCTTCCAGTCCGGCGGCGGCACCACCGTCACCTCGTGAACGAACCCCTCGGCTCCGGCGCGGGTGAGGAAGGTGGCGGCGCCGTTGACGAGCGCGAACCCCGAATCCACGAAGCTCGTCCGCACCGACATCTCCCGGCAGTAGACCCGGTAGCGGACGACCACGCGGGAAGCGCCGTGCGTCTCAACCCGCCAGTGGTTCTTGGTGGTCTTCGCCGTGGTCAGCGGCTCGCCCGCTTCCGTCGCGGCCGTCAGGCCCTCGACGTTGCGGGAAAACTCCCGGATTAGGTAGGAGCCCGGAGTCCAGACGGCCATCACCAGCTCGACGGCGGGCTGGCCGGCGGCGGGAATGCGGGCTTCGACCTCCACATAGTGGGTCTGGGGAGCGGGAAAACGCAATGTGTAGGAGATCGGCTCGGGCATGTCGGCTCCCTGCAGGCCGGCGGCGGAGAGGGCCACGGTAAGGACCATCATCGGCATCACTTTTGACGTCATCGTTCGTCCTCGGACGGGCGACAACTTACAGGAGATGCGCTCGAAGGCCAAGACCTTATACTCTCCGGCGATGCCAGACCCGGCCGCCGAGATCAACGCCGCCCTCGAACGCGACGTCCCCGCGCTATACCAGACCCTTTCGCCACTGGGCCGGCGGGCCTTCTTCCCGCCCGACATCCCATCCCAGGCGGCCGAGGCGCGGGGCACGACGCTCAACGCCACGACCGGCCAGATCACCGACGGCCGGGGCGGCGCCGTTCGCCTGCCTTCGCTGGCGGCGGCGTTCGGCGAGCTGCCGGGGCGGGATCTCGATCAGGCGCTCCTCTACTCGCCCATCGAGGGGCTGCCGGAAGTGCGTCAGCGCTGGCGGCAGTGGCAGCGGCGGCAAGTCCAGGCAGAAATTCCGTCGAGCCTCCCGCTGGTGACGGCAGGCCTTTCCCACGCCTTGGCCCTGACGGCCGATCTCTTCGGCGGCGAGGGAAAAGCGGTGGCCATCCCCCAGCCGTTCTGGGGCAACTACCGGCAGGCGTTCGCGGTGCGCACGGGAGCGCGGGTCTTCACCGGGCAAGCCTATGTGAACGGGCGGTACAACCCCCACGCCATCTCGGACGCTCTGGCCGGCGTGCCTGCGGGAGAGCCCGCCGTGGCACTGCTCAACATCCCCTCGAATCCAGGCGGATATACG
This sequence comes from Thermoanaerobaculia bacterium, assembly GCA_035996875.1. Lineage (GTDB taxonomy): Bacteria > Acidobacteriota > Thermoanaerobaculia > Multivoradales > UBA5704 > DATARR01. Next base: position 60,278 of record DASYJD010000011.1, on the reverse strand, counting down.
CCCGATCGGGAGGAGCGGCAGGCCACGATCGATGCGCTCCTCACCGAGGCGGAGCGCCGGCCGCTGGTGGTGATCTGCGACGACGCCTACGCCGGCCTGGTCTTCGAGCCCGAGATCTCCCACGAGTCGCTGTTCTGGGAGCTGGCGGGAGCCCATCCGAATCTGGTGCCGGTGAAGATCGACGGCGCCACCAAGGAGTTCTCTTTCTTCGGCGGCCGGGTGGGGTTCCTCACCTTCGCCGTGGAGCCGGACTCGGAGGCGGCCCGATCCCTGGACAGCAAGGTGAAGATGCTGGTGCGCTCCTCGGTGGGCTCGCCGGTGGCGTCCAGCCAGGTGATCCTCCTCCAGGCCTTGCGCCAGGAGGGCATCGCGGCGCAGGTCGAAGCCGTCCGGGCGCTCCTGCAAGGGCGCTACGAAGCGCTCCAGAGCGCCCTGAAAACGGTGGACCGCCGCCGGCTGACGCCGCTCCCCCTCAATTCCGGCTGCTTTGCCCTCATCGAACTGCCCGAGTCCCTGGGCCTCGACTCCGAGACGGTGAGGAAGCACCTCCTCGCCCATCACGACACGGGGCTGATCGCCATCGCGCCGCGCTATCTGCGCATCGCCCACTGCTCCGTGGACGCGGCGGCATTGCCCGAGCTGGTGCGGCGGCTGGAAGCCGCGGTGGCGGAGCTGGTGTAGAGGTTTCTCCGCGAAGCGGGCAACGAGCTCAGCACAATCCCAGAGCCGCGAGGGAGGGACTTGTAGCAACCTCGCTAGTTAGCTCCGCGAGCCTCTCATAGGAGTCGAGCGAGTCCACGCACTGCCGGGCTACTGAAGGAAGGGGACCGAAGCGTTTCTCCAATTCCCGAATCAGAACAGCGCGCAACGCGGTGAGCCCAACCTCGCGTTCTTCCTTGCGGCCCTGTTTGAGGCCCTCCTTGCGGCCTTCCTGCTTCCATTCGATCGTCCATTCCTTGACACGTTCGGCCAGCATCGACTTGACCTCCTCTAAATCCTTCACCTCAGGAATCCGCGCTCCCGGCGCCCGGGCTGGCAGCAGCTCCTGTACCACCCAGATCGCGAAGGAGCGCCGCAGCTCGATCTGCTCCGGCGCCTGAAGCCACTCGATCAGGGCAGTGACGACTGCCTGAATCTCCTCGGGCTCGCGGCTCTGCTCGAGTCGGAACAGCGCCGCCGCCACGTTGCGCAACGACGCGATCTCTTCGGCCGCGATCCGCCTCTCGTCGAGCAGGCAGTAGCGCAACTGCGGCCGGTAGTGCTCTAAACCGCCTGGCACCTCCTCGATCAGGTCAGCGACATCCCGGGCGGCCCCCCAGTTCGCGATTCCATTATAGAGGACCAACGGCAGGACCGGTGGCAGCCTGCCCGACTCGGGAAGCTGCCGTTGCTTGATGAGGTGCTGATAAAGCAGGCCGATGTAGACCATCAGCCGCAAGGCCATGAAGGGATCGACGGTGGACTGGAACTCGAGCAGCAGGTAGACGTAGAGCCAACGGTCGCCTCCCCAACGGACCCGCCAGACGATGTCGCTCTCTCGGCGCTGAAGATGCGGAGTGACAAAGCTTCCTTCGACTCTCTCCAGAGTGGCGAAGTCGAGCTCCCGTACCCATTCCTCGTGGACGAAGCCGCGGATCAGATCCGCCACCATCTCCGAATGGGAGAACAGCGCCTTGTAGCCGTTATCGTGGTCCATCGCCGCCCCTCCCTCCCTACGATGACTGGAAGAGGGGCATTGTCTCAGGCAACGGGAGTGCTGGCAAGAAGGAAGATGTTCGTCACGGCGCGAACGTCCACGTCCTCACGTCCCACGTCCCGCCCTCGATCGCCACGGCGCCGATGTAGTCCTGGGCAGGACGGAGATGGTGGAAGAACCAGCCGGCGGCGCGGTTGGCGTCGCCTTTCAGGGTGAGCATACGCGGCGGCTCGTCCAGGGCGAGGGTGACGTCGAAGGAGTCTAGCGGCGCCGCGAGCCCTTCGCCCACGGCCTTGAGGTAGGCCTCCTTGCGGGTCCAGCAGTTGAAGAAGGCTTCCTGCTTGGCGGGGAACGGAATCGTTCGCAACGTCCGCCGCTCGCTCTCGGAGAAGAAGCGCTCGGCGATCTCCTCACAGTCCGTCATCGGCCGCAGGTACTCCACGTCGACGCCGATCTCGCGGCCGAGGACGAAGCCGACCAGGGCGAGCTCGTCGGAGTTCGAGAGGTTGAGCTGCAGGCCGCGGCCATCGAAAGGCGGCGCCAGGAACGGCTTGCCGCGCGGACCGTAGGAGAATTTGATCTCCTCGGGGCGGCTGCCGACGTAGGCGGCGGCGAGCGTGCGCAACGCGCCACGGCCCACCACGTACTGCCGGCGATGCTTGTCGAAGCGGAAACGGTGTGCTCGCTCCCACTCGTCGGCGGAGAGGGCGCGGCCCAGGCTCTCCACCTGACCGAGGGCGGGATCGAGGGGCACCCGCCAGACGTGAATCTCGCCGGGCGCCAGCTCCAAACCCTGGGTGAGCGGGCGCGCGGGGAACTCCGTCACCAGTCGCCGGGGAGGACCGAAGCGGAGACCTCCGCCAGATCCCGCGCCACCGCCTCGAGGATCAGGTCCTTGGTGCCATGGATGAAGAAGTGGTCACCCGGCAGCATGCGCATCCGGAAGCGCCCGCGGGTGTGCTGCCGCCAGGCCTCCACGTCCTCACGGGTGACCTCCTCGTCGCCGAGGCCGCCGAAGGCGGAGAGCGCGATGTCCAGCGGCTCCTCCTCCTTGTAGACATAGGTCTCGTTGACGGAGAAGTCGGCGCGCAGGATGGGCAGCAGCAGCTTCATCAGCTCGGCGTGCTGGAGCACCTCTTCCGGCGTGCCGTTGAGCTCGCGGAGCTTGGCGATGAACTCCGGCTCCGGCAGGTCGTGAATGTCCTCCTCACGGGCCGGCAGGTGCGGAGCCCGGCGGCCGGAGACGAAGATGTAGAGTGGCGGCTTCTGCCCCCGCCGGCGCAGCTCGCGCGTCAGCTCGAAGCTGATCAGGCCGCCCATGCTGTGACCGAAGAAGACGAACGGCATGTCCATGTAGGGCTGCAGGACGTCCGCCAAGGCCGCGATCATGGGTTCGGGATGACTGAACGGCTGGTCGCGCAGGCGGCTCTCCCGCCCGGGTAGCTGGACGGGGCAGACCTCCACGTCCGCAGGCAGCAGCGATGCCCAGCCCCGGTAGACCGAGGCGCCGCCCCCGGCGTAGGGGAAACAGAACATGCGCAGCCGCGCACGCGGATTGACCTCGCGGTAGGCGAGCCACCGCTCGGAGGGTTGACCGCTGGGTTTCACGATGTGAATCGACTCCGGTCAGATCCAGGGAAGGGGCACCCGGCGCTCCCTCGCGGGAGCGCACGGCCGGATTAGTTGCTCTCTTGACCCGCCTGATCCACTTGGCGGGCGCGCTCCATCTCTTCCATCTTCTTGCGCAGGGAGAGAGGACGCATGTCCGTCCACACTTCCTTGATATGGGCCAGGCACTCATCCTTCGGACCGCTCTTGCCGACGTCGGTCCAACCGAGCGGGTTCTCGCGGTGTGCGGGCCAGATCGAGTACTGCTCTTCGTGATTCATCACCACCTTGTAGATGGTGTTGTCTTCTCTGTCTTCCCAGCTCATGGGGTCGTCTCCTTCTCGTTCCTTATCGACGTGGCTCGGCTGGCGACGAAGCGCCGCATCCGGGCCGCACGGAATGGCTCTTCTTCCTTAGTGCCGTGAAATCGGAATGCGGGACAGCCGGCTTGGAACAGCCCGGCGGCACGGGCATCTTATCAGCTTCCGGGACGAAGCCCAAACCGTTCCCGCGCCCGGCCGAGGGAGGCGACCAGGGCCTCCACGTCCTCCGGGTTCGTCCGGTAATTGGTGATGCAGGCGCGCAGGGCGGTGCCCACCTCGCCCAGCACCACGGTGCTGATCCAGGCCTCGCCGGAGCCGACGACGTACGCGGCCACGGCCTCGAGGAAGGACGCCGACCGCCCCTCCCGCTCGCCGTCGACGAAGCAGACCACCGGCAGCGGCGTGTCGTTGACCACCACCCAACCCGCCTCGCGCAGCCGCCGGCGCAGCAGGTCGCCCATCGCCGTCTGGTGGCGGATCGCTTCGGCGTAGCCCTCCCAGCCGGCCACCACCAGCGAAAGGAAGACCTTGAGGCCGATGAAGCGCCGCGACCACTGCATGGAGTGGGCGTAAGGATCGGCCACCCCGAAGCTCGCTGCCTCGCGCGGCATGTAACTCGCCGACACCTTGAAGGTGCGCTCCAGGATGCCGGCATGGCGGGTGAGGAAGAGCCCCGCGCCCATCGGCACCGAAAGCCACTTGTGGGCGTCGAAGGTGATGGAGCTGGCACGGGAGATCCCCTCGATCAAGGGTTTGAGCTCCGGCGCCAGGGCCGCCGCTCCGCCCCAGGCCGCATCGGCATGAAGCCACACGCCCTCCTCGTCGGCCACCTGGGCGAGCTCGGCGACCGGATCGAGGACCCCGGCGCTGGTCGAGCCCAGGGTCGCCACCACCAGGAAGGGAGCGAGCCCCGCCTCCCGGTCCTCACGGATGCGGGTGCGCAGATCCTCAGGAATCATCCGCAGGCTGGAATCCACCCGCACCTCCCGCACGGCCTCCGTGCCGAGCCCGGAGAGGCGAGCCGCCTTGAGGAACGAGTGGTGAGCCTCCGGCGAGACGTAGAGGATGGGCTGGCTGCGCAGCGCCACGAGGCCGCGGCGGCCGATCTCGGGGAAGGCACGGTTGAGGGCCGTCACCAACGCTGTATGGTTGGCCTCGGCGCCCCCCGAGGTGAACGTGCCCTCCGTGCGGGCCGGATCGAAGCCGAAACGCTCGGCGAAGGCGCGCACGAGATGCTGTTCGACCTCGGTCGCCAGCGGGCTGTGGCTCCAGGCCGCGAGCTGCGGATTGAACGCCGCCACCAGAGCGTCGGCAGCGATGCTCATCGGAGTCGTGGCGGGATTGAACAGGCCGAAGTAGCGCGGGTGGGGGGTGTGCACCTGCCAGCGCCACAGGCCGTCGACGGCGAAGTCCAGAGCCTCGACCGGCGCCATCGGGTGCTCGAAGTCGAAAGGCGCCAGCGCCTCCCGGATGGCGCTGCTGTCCAGGGCCGGCGCCACCCGGGCGTCGCCGATTCCTGTCAGATAGGTCTCGATGGCCTCGACCAGGCGATTCCAGAGCACGCGCCGGGTCTCGGCATCCTGCATCAACATCTCGTTCCTTCCCTTCTCATCTCGTCTCGTCCCGGGACGCCCGATCATAGAGCAGGTCCCGAAGACTCCGCTACAATACGCCCCATGGCAAAACCCGTTTCGACTGCCAGCCGCCTCGCCCCTTGCCCGCGCACGCCCAACTGTGTCTCCACCCATGCGCCCGCGGGGCCCCAGCACATGGACCCGATTCCCTACTCCGGATCGCTGGGCCAGGCCCGCGCGAAGCTCCTCGAGGTTTTGCGCAACCATCCCAGGACCCGCATCGTCACCGAAGAGGCGGATTCCCTGAAGGCGGAGTGCCGCTCGGCGTTCTTCCGTTTCGTGGACGACGTCGAATTCGTCTTCGACGACGCCGCGAAGCGCATCCACTTCCGTTCCGCCTCGCGCCTGGGCCGCAAGGACTTCGGGGTGAACCGCAAGCGAATGGAGGAGATCTCCGCCGCCTTCCGTGGCGCCCGTTGAGGGTCTACGAGCTGCGGACCCCGCCTCGAAGACGCTCCACGCCGAGATGTGAACGGTCCGGATCTCGGCACGGATAGTCCGCAGCTTGGCGGGGACGCTCCGGAGATCGACGCGAACGACCCAGATCTCGGTACAGATGATCCGGAGCTTGATACGGACCCTCCCGATCTCGCTCTAGATGATCCCGAGCTTGCTCTGGATCATTCGGAGATCGGCACGGACGACCCAGATCTCGGCGCGGATGGTTCGGAGATCGGTGCGGACGATCCAGACCTTGGTGCGGATGACCCGGAGATCGGCGCGGAGGGTCTGGAGATCAGCGCGGATCGTCCAGATCTCGATACGGACGATCTGGAGATCGGCGCGGGATGATCCGCGAATCGACACGGAAGGCTCGGAGATCGGTCGGGATCGCCAAGATCTCGGCCATGGATGGTCCAGATCCCGCCAAGGATGACTTGGCCCCCACGTTCCCGACGGCGCGGGCAGGCGGAAAATCGACGAAGGTGGAGTCGGGATGATCCGAGCCCGTAGGGCGGCATTCTGAGGCCGCAGGCAGGCTTCCCGAGGAACAGGAGGGAAGACCGCCGGAAGGTGTCTTGGTCCTGAAACTGGGGAAGAACCGGTATGACAAGACGCAGGCGCTCGACATCCCGGTGGTCGCCAACGACGGCGCGGCCCGGGAGGGAATAGAATAGGGGACATGCACTGGGCTTCGGGCGAAATCACGATACTTCTGCCAGAGGGCGGCGAACTGGTGGCGCGCGGCCTCATCCATGAGGCGGTCGCCGTCATCGAGCACGAAGACAACTGGCTTGTTCTCCATCGGCGGACAGGCATGATCTTAGGAAGCTTCACCACAAAGGGCTTGGCGCTGGATTTGGGAGACCGCCTCTCTCGCTCTCTCAGTCGCAGCCTCAAGCGTATGCCGAAATCCTGGGCCGGAGGCCTGCGGGGACGGCTCGAGGAGCTCAGGGCCGAACACGCGCGCGATAATGGCCTGCCGCCCCCTCCCCCTCTTCCGCCTCTGTAGCACCTATACTGCATCAGGACACCACCAGCGCAGGGGGCGCCTAGGACCGCCGGCCGGAATCCCCAGGGTTGCACCCGAGGCTACGGGGCCGCCGCCCTGCGGGGCTGGGCGCCACAGTACTACTCTGGCAGAACAAGTCGGCCGCTCTCGCTATCGAAGAGATTGGGAATGCCCTCTCTACGAATTCCGAAGGCCTCGTAAACGCGTTCGATCAGCCGATAAGCGCAGCGGTCATGTTCTCTATCAATCTCGCTAAATCCAAACATCAGAGGCTGTGCCAGCACCAGATCATCAGACTGCATGACCTTCGGCTTGGAGGACCAATAGCCAGGAGTACCGGCCTTGAGCTTCCAGCCTCTCGCTCCGGTAAGGACCAGATCGACAACAACTGCATCCTGGGGATTAAGGGTTCCAAGGTAAATCACGCGTGCCATTCTAAAGGCTGAAACGATGTACTCCAAGAGAAGCGGCGGCCAGATCTCGGTCTCTTCCCCTTTCCAGTAAAGGGTCTCAAGGGGCGAGATAAAGCCTAGCCCACCATCCCTACGAATCTCCACCTTCCGGTATTCATCCGCGGCAATCACCACGTCTTGGTGGAGCTTTGGCCGGTTCGTGAAGTTAGAGAAGTGCCAACCGGTGGGTCTGTTACCAGATGCGCGCGGATCCTGAAGAACGTCCTCAAGGCTCGGAGACTGGAGATCTAGAGAGACCTTGACCCCAGGCTCGAAACGGAGCCAGAAGACTTGACGACCATCTACTAGAATCTCTTCCCTCGCACTGAGGATCTTCGCCTCGGCACGTTCAATTCCAATATCGGCGCCAGCAGCCGATCTCGCGAAGATCTCCTCTCTCGTCATCGGCCGGATACGGGCGCCGACGCGGGTCCCGTAAAAGCGGCCACCTTTCCTGAGAAAGGCGTATGGCTTCCGGTCGCTTGAGGGAGCGGTTTTGATGCAAAGGAGGTTACTTCCTTCATCGCTCTCGCGAATGAAGACCTGAACTTCTCGAGCATTGGGTGGAGGTTCGATCACATCAACAAGGTAGTCATGGAGTCTGCGGCTCTCCCTCTCTACATCGGGGATAGATTCCACAAGAACAGCTCGCTCCTCCTCCTCCCCCAGCCCCACCCAAACTTCACCGCCATCGGCATTGAGCATCGCCACGACCTCGCGGGCAATTGTCTCGGGGTCTTTTAGAGAGTCCGCACTCTTGAACTCCAGGTGGAGATCTTCCTTCTTCCCCAGTGGGATTTCGTCGCTCATCAGGCTTTCTCCTGAAAGAAGGAGCTGGGGTCCTGCAGGAGCCGCTGAAGTGGCACTGCCTCCACACCTTCGGCCGTCTCCTCGATCGCCCCTCCATGGATCAGGAGCCGCCGGTCGGTCCCCAGCTTTTTGGCCGCTTGGCGGAGGCGCTCCGCCTTGTCTGCCCGGAGACGCACTCCGCTGGTCACCTCAACAGCAACAAGGCCTCCTCGCTGATCCTCGAAGACGAAGTCGATCTCGAGATCCTCGGCGTGCCGGAAATAGGTCAGTCGTCCCTCCAACTCCCGGGCGGTTTCGCGGAGGTGACGAAATACGGCAGCCTCAAAGGCCTTGGCCCTGACGCTCGTGTCCTGGACCGGCATCGGCGCGAAAGCCATCACCAATCCCGGATCGGCAGCATAGATCTTGGTCTTCGACCGGAGACCCGCGGCGGCGTTTCGGTTGAAGCGCTCCAAGGGGGAGACCAGGAGGGTGTCGCTCAGAAGACGAGCCCAGTCGCGCACGGACCGGGCGTCCGCGTTCAGGTCCCTTGCACGGGCCTCAGCGTTGAACTCCGCCCCGGAATCCTGAAGGAGGTAGACGAAAAGATCCTTGACACGCTCCACGTCGACCCCTTGGCCGGAGAGATCCCGCAAGATCGCCCGCTCAGCGATATCGCTACGCAGGCGCCGGCGGACCTCGGGGAAGTCATCCTGAAGGGCATACTCAGGAAACCCTCCAAGGGCCAGGTAGCGCTCATGGAGGTTGGGGCCTCGGCGCAGGATGGTTTCGAGGTCCTCCTCGGGCCTGCCGTGGAGCTGAACAAACTCGCGATACAGGAGCCCTTCGAGGTACAACTCGTCCCACCGCCCCTGACCCGACTCCCGCGCACCATCCCGCAGAAGACTGGCCGCGGAGTCCGTCGCCACGATCCGGCCAACACGAGCGTCAACCGCCTGTTTCAACCAGAGATCCCAGTTCGGGGCACTTCGGATCTCATCCAGGAGGAAGACCCGTGGATAGGCGGGGTCCAATCCGACCGGCTCGGCGTCCACGACCTCTCGAGCCGTGACGTCGCCGGTGATGCGATCGTCCGAGAAATCGAAGTACGTGAGATTCTGAGGAGGCCAGCCCGCGAGGAGCAGGTCATCCGCCAGTTGCAGGAGCAGAACCGTCTTGCCAACCTGGCGAGGTCCCAGGAGGACCACCGCCCGCCGGTCATCCTTCCGCAGAATCCTTTTCAGGATCTTCGGCTGCAGTTCCCGCCGGACGGGGTATCCTCTTGCCCGGCGAATCGCGCCGTCGCGCCACCAAGGGTTCTGGTCCTGCAGGAGATCGGCAAGTATCATCCCAATGTCCCTCATCCAGAAGTCTACCAGCATTCCGATGTCAGAGAATCCCAAAAATCTCGACGCCCTCTACGCCCCGCACGGCGAGCCCGGCCATTTCTTCAATCCCTGGAGCAGGTCTCCCCCGACCGGGCTCTCAGCCGTCCTGCGGTGGAAGATGGGGAAAAATCCATATGACAAGAAGCGGCCACCGGACATCCCGGTCGTCTCCAACGACGGCGCGTATCTAGAGGATGGAGGTCAGCCGCCGTCGGTGACCTGGGTGGGGCATTCGACGTTCGCCCTTCAGGACCGCGGGGACGTCGTGCTCACCGATCCCCACTGGGGGGCTCGGGCCCTGCTGCCGAAACGCCACAGCCTCCCGGGCATTCCTCTGGGCAGCATTCCGGAGGGCGCGTTCGCCGTCCTCTCCCACAATCACTACGATCACCTGGACTCATGGACGGTACGGAAGCTTCCCGCGGCGATGCCTTGGTTCGTCCCCCTGGGGCTCGCGAAGTGGTTCCGCGACCGGGGGCGCCAAGAGGTGGTCGAGCTCGACTGGTGGCAGAGCGTCCGGCATGGGCGGTGGACCCTCACCTGCCTGCCGGCCCAGCACTGGTCCAACCGCTTCGGAGTGGCCCGCAACGCCACCCTGTGGTGCTCGTGGCTCCTGGACTCCGGCGAGCGGCGCTACTACTTCGCTGGCGATTCGGGCTACTACCCCGGCTTCGCCGAGATCGGCCGGCGCTTCGCGCCCCTCGACGTCGCCTTCCTCCCCATCGGTGCCTATGAGCCGCGGTGGTTCATGCGCTACCAGCACGCCGACCCCGCCGAGGGCTATCAGGCGTTCCTCGATCTCGGAGCCCGCTTCATGATCCCCATGCACTGGGGGTGCTTCGACCTGACCGACGAGCCCGTCGACCTCGCCCCCAAGGTGCTGGCCCAGGTGCTGGAGGAGAAAGGGGCGGACCGCGAGCGGGTGCGCATCCTGGCCGTGGGCGAGCGCTGGCAAGTCGGTTGAGTCGGCGAGGTCCAGCGGCATCCGGCGGCGATCCGCTGTGCTACAGTTTTTCGCTCCCGAGGGAGGGCATCTTTGTCCAACAGGCTTCCGGCCCGCACTGACACGAGAATGAGCACCTCAAGATCGCCGGCTCGCCCAGTGCACCGGTCCACGGGACGCTCGCCCGTGCAGCTCGAGCTGTTCGGCTCCCAGTCTGTGCCGGCGGCCGGCGGCGCACTGCGGCCAGCCCTCGTGCCCGTTCCCAACGCGGCGCCGCGGTTCGACCTCCTGCGCCGCTTGAACCGGCTGACCGGAGGCCGGCTCCGTTCTCTCGAGCTGACGGACAACCGGCGGACCATCCTCACCGTGCGCTCCGACCGGGTGACCAACCGGGCGCCCCTGGAGCTGCGCATCCACCGCTCCTTCACCGAGGCGCCGGAGGAGGTGCTCGCGGCGGTCGCCACCTACGTCGAAAGCAAGCGGGGGAGCGACCGGGCCCGCGAGGCCCTGGCGGTGATCCGCGAGCACTTCACGGCCCATCGCGCCACCGCCCGCAAGCGCCGGTTCCAGCTCATGCCCGAGGGCCAGACCCTCGACTTGCGGGAGCTGCGGGACGACCTCAACGAGCGCTACTTCGAGGGCCGCCTGACGGTCGACATCTCCTGGGGCAAGGCGGCGGTGGGAGGAGCGCACTGCCGCCGCCACCGCACGTCGAGCCTCCAGCTCGGCAGCTACTCCTATGAGGATCGGCTGATCCGCATCCACCGGGTGCTGGACGACCCCAGCGTGCCGCGCTACGTAGTGGAGGCCGTGGTTCACCACGAGCTGCTGCACGCCGACATGCCGCCGGAGGTGCGCGGCGGCAAGCGCCAGTTCCACACCCCCGAGTTCCGCCGCCGCGAGCGGCTGTACCGCAACCTCGGGCGGGCCGAGCGCTGGATCGGCGAGCATCTCACCGAGCTGCTGCGGGCCCGGCAGGCGCTGACGGCGAAGAAGGCCCGGAAGCGCTAGCGGCAACGTCCTGAGCCCGTGCGCCTTGCCTCCAATCGACTCTTCTGCAACAATCGTCCGGCGCCCTGTGGAAATCTTGCCGCTGGACTGTCACTGTAGTTGAGCCGTATACGCCCGTGCCCATCCTGAAGCCCGAGGTCGATCTCTCCCCGTCTCACCTGTTTGAGCTGCCTCGAACCGAGCATCCCTGGTGGGTGGCCTGGGTCCGTAGCCGCCAGGAGAAGGGGCTGGCGCGCCATCTGGCAGGTCACGGGGTGGGGTTCTATCTGCCCCAGGCGAAAAAGCAGACGCTCCGGGCGGGGCGCTCGTTCGTCTCCAGCCTTCCCTTGTTCCCCGGTTATCTCTTCTTCCGCGGCCCCGCGGCGGCCCGCCTCGAAGTGCTGCAGAGCAATCTGCTCGTTCAGGTGCTGCCGGTGCCCGACCAGGAGGAGCTGCAGCGGGAGCTGGTGAGCCTGTGGCGGCTCCAGCAGTCCGGGGCCCCTCTCGTGGCCCTGCCCTATCTAGAGGTAGGGGACGAGGTGGAAGTGATGGACGGCCCCTTCCAGGGATGGACCGGCAAGGTGTTGCGGGAGAAGGGCAAGCTGCGGCTGGTCGTCTCCATCACCCTGCTGCGCCAGTCCGTGGCCGCCGAGCTGGACCGCGAGGTTCTGGCTCCTCTGCGTCATCGTCAGGTGGCTCTGGCGAATCGGGCGTCGCGGGCGATACGGCTGGCGGCGGCCCGGTAGCCTTCGGGCCGCCGGGCAAGATTCGGGCGGGCTTGCGCCGCGCCCTTCCCCCGAGGTGTCATCGTGGATGTACACCGAAGGGGGCGGAGCCTGCCTGGAGCCCTCGGAGTTATCCTCTTCAGAACACTTATGACAGCGCCACGCGACCTCGTCTTCGTTTCCGCCGGCCTCGGGCTGGACGGCGGCGGCCGCGCCATGGCCGGAAGACTGTTGGCTGGGGCCTGCGTGGACTTCGCCCGGGAGCGGAACATCGCCCTGCGCCTCCTCACCCTGAGCGGCGGCGGGCTGCCCGGCGAGGCCCTGCCGGCCGCCAGGGATTTCGGCGGCGACGCGCGGGCCCTGGCGCTCCACGTCTGGCGGCGGCAGCTCGCGAACCGGCGGGAGGCCTACGTCTTCGATCTGCTGGGGCCGGCGCGGACTCAAGGCTATCTGCCAGGGCCGCTGCGGTCTCCCTATCTGGTGCCGATGTACGGCATCGAGGTCTGGCGCCCCCTGGAGTGGGACCGGCGCCGGGCGCTGGCGGGGGCCACGGTCAAGTTCGCCATCTCCCAGCACACCCTGGAGCGGGCCCTGCCGTTCTGCCCCGGCCTCGCCGGCACGACCGTCCTGCCGCTCGCACTGGAGGACCGGGCGGCCGAGGGGACGGTCGACGCGTCGCTGATCGGCCGCATCGGGCGCGGCTTCCTGCTGATCGTCGGGCGAATGGATGCGACCGAACGCTACAAAGGGCACGATCAGCTCCTCGAGGCGCTGCCGCACGTGCTCAAGCTGTGCCCCAACGCCCGCCTGGTGGTCGCGGGTGATGGCGACGACCGCCGCCGGCTCGAAGAGAAGGCGGCGTACCTGGGGAGCGGCTCGGCGGTGGTCTTCGCCGGTTTCACCAGCGAGGCGACGCTCGCCGAGCTCTACCGGCGCTGCGCGGTCTTCGCCATGCCCAGCCGCGGCGAAGGCTTCGGCCTCGTTTACCTGGAGGCGATGCGGGCCGCCCGGCCGGTGCTCGCCGCGCAGCACACCGCCGCCGAGGAGATCGTCGTCCACGGCAAGACCGGGCTGCTGGTCGACCCGGATGACCGGGAAACTTTGTCCAAGGCCCTCGCCCGCCTCCTGCACGAAGTGGGTGCCGCCCGCCGGATGGGCTGGGCAGGCCGCGAGCGCTGGGAGCGGGAGTTCGGGCTCGACCGCTTCCGCGAGCGGCTGGAACCGCTGCTGGCAGGGTTGGTCGAGGCGTAACCATGTGTGGCATCAACGGCATCCTTCGCTTCTCGGACGGCGCGCCGGCCATCGACCGCGGCGAGTTGCTGCGCACCCGCGACGCCATGGCGGCCCGCGGGCCGGACGGCGCCGGAGCCTGGACGTCGAGCGACGGCCGCGTCGCCCTCGCCAGCCGGCGCCTCGCCATCCTCGACCTCTCGGAGGCAGGCGCCCAGCCCATGGCTTCGGGCGACGGGCGCTTCCACATCGTCATCAATGGTGAGATCTACAACTTCGGGGAGCTACGCCGCGCGCTGGAAGCCGAGGGCGTGCGCTTCCGCTCGCACAGCGACACCGAGGTCGTCCTCGCCCTCTACGCCCGCGAGGGCGCGGCCATGCTCGGCCGCCTGCGGGGAATGTACGGCCTGGCGATCTGGGACGACCGCGACAAGAGCCTCCTGCTGGCGCGCGACCCGCTGGGCATCAAGCCGCTTTACTTCGCCGTCGAGGGCGGCTGCCTGCGTTTCGCTTCCCAGGTGAAGGCGCTGGAGGCGGGGGGCGCCGTATCGCGCGAGGTCGATCCGGCGGGCGTCGCGGGCTTCCTCCTTTGGGGGTCCGTCCCCGAGCCGCTGACGATCCGGCGAGCCGTGCGAGCGCTCCCGGCGGGACACTTCCTGACGATTCGGAACGGCGTTCCCGGGAAGCCTTGTCCCTACGATTTCGTGACGATCCCGGAGATGACGCCGGAACAAGCGGTAGAAGACTCGGTGACCGCCCACCTGGTGTCGGACGTGCCGGTGGCCGTCTTCCTCTCCGCCGGGCTCGACTCGGGGTTGATCGCGGCGCTCGCCCGCCGCCACCTGCCGGAGCCGCCCGCCACCTTCACCCTCCGCTTCGACGTGTTGGAGGGCACCTGGCGCGACGAGGGGCCGGCCGCGGCCGAGGTGGCGCGGGTCCTGGGCACCCGCCACATCGAACGCCGGGTGGGCCGGGCGGACTTCGCCGCCCTGTGGCCGCAGGCTCTCGAGGCCATGGACCAACCGAGCATCGACGGCTTCAATACCTTCCTGGTGAGTCGCGCGGCGCACGAAGCGGGGCTCAAGGTCGTCCTCTCCGGCCTGGGGGGCGACGAGGTGTTCGGCAGCTATCCCTCGTTCACCGACGTTCCCCGGCTGGCGCGTACGGCGCGGCGGACGGCGCGCATCCCCGGCCTCGCCGCGGCCTGGCCTGCCCTGGCGCACCTCGCGGCGCCGGGCCGGCCGAAGCTCGCCGGCCTGCTGCGCTACGGCCGCACCCTGCCAGGCGCCTACTTCCTGCGCCGCGGTCTCTTCCTTCCGGAGGAGCTGCCGGCGGTGATGGGCCGCGATGCCGCCGCCGCGGGGCTCGCCGGCTACGATCCGGTGGCCGATGGCGCAAGCGCTCTAGCGGCTGCCAACGGCCATGCCCCCGATGCCTGGACCGCCGTGCACGAGTTGGAGACGACCCGTTACATGCGCAACCAGCTCCTGCGCGACGCGGACTGGGCGTCGATGGCCTCCTCCGTCGAGCTGCGCGTGCCCTTCGTCGACGCTTGGCTGCGCCGCCGGCTGGCGGCCCACGCCTTCGAGCCGGCCCGCGGACTGGGCAAGGCGGAGCTGGTGCGCCGCGCCGCGCCCGAGCTGCCGGCAGCCCTCTTCGCCCGGCCGAAGGCGGGGTTCTACATCCCGGTCATGGAGTGGTTGCAGCCGGAGGGCGCCGGCGCGTCGCTGGGGGATCAGTCGCGGCGGCTGGCGCTGCGGGTGCTGGAGGAGCTGGGAGTGAGCGCGCCTTGACGCCGGGGGAGGCCGCAGCCGAGGCGCCGCTGCAGCGTCAGGAACGCCTTCGCCGCTGGACGAAGATCCTCTCGGCCTACTTCTCCACCCAGACCCTCGTCCAGCTCCTGGGCATCGCCTCCGGGCTGCTGTTCGTCAACTTCATGCCGGTGCGGGAGTTCGCGCTCTACACCCTGGCCTTCTCGGTGATCACCTTCTTCACCTTCGTCTCCGACCTCGGGAGCACCACCTCACTGGTCTACTTCTTCCGTCAGGCCAAGGGCGAGCGGGAAGAGGTCGGGCGCTACGTGGCCGCCGTCCTGTCGCTGCGGCGGCTGGCCTTCCTGCTTGGAGCGGTCGCGGTGCTGCTGGCCTTTCCCCGCATCGCGGTGGCCAAGGGGTTCGCTCTCCGCGAGTCGCTGCTGTCGGGGGTGGGCATCCTGCTCTGCGTCTGGTTCCAGATGAGCGCCTCGGTGCGGGTGCTGGCCCTGCGCCTCGCCGACCGCTACGGCCTCTCCTACCGGGCGGAGATGACCGGCGGCGGCGTGCGCCTCGCCCTTGCCCTCCTGATGATGGCGACCGGGCTGCTGTGGGCCTGGCTCGGGGTGCTGGTCTCCTCGTTCGCCTCGGCGGCCACCTCTCTCGTCGCCGGGACGGAACCGCCGCCCCGGGAGCAGGCGGCGGTCCTGCGCCCCTATCGAGCCCGCGTCCTTCGCTACCTGCTGCCGAGCCTGCCGAGCGCCCTCTACTTCTCCCTCCAGGCCCCGCTCACCGTCTGGCTCGCCGCCACCTTCGGCTCGACGCGCAACATCGCCGAGGTCGGGGCCCTGGGGCGGCTCGGGCTGGTGGTGGGGATCTTCTCCAGCCTGACCGGCATCGTGTTCCTGCCGCGCCTGGCCCAGATCCACGACGAACGGACCTACCGCACCCGTTACCTGCAGTTCGGCGCAGCGCTGCTGGCCGTGACGGCCACCCTGGTCCTGGCCTCGACGGTCGCCCCCGAGCTGCTGCTGATGCTGATCGGCAAACGCTACGCCAGCCTGCGCCACGAGCTGGTGCTGGTGGTGGGCGGCGCCGGCCTCTCGCTGCTAGGCGGTTACGCGGTCTCCGTCAACCTGGCCCGTTCCTGGAACCGCTGGGAGGGGCTCGCCGTCGTCGTGCTCATCGCCGTCCAGGCGATCCTGGTGACCCGCCTTCCCCTCTCCACCACCTCCGGAGTGCTGACGTTCAACGTCCTCAGCGCCACCACGGGGCTGCTGCTTCAGCTCGTCATCACCTTCGGCGGCTTTACCCGGCCAGGATGGGTGCGATGGATGACCTGAATCCCGCCGGCGCTCTTCCCCGGCGGCTCAATCTGGGCTGCGGCCAGCGCAAGCTGCCGGACTGCCTGAACGTCGACCTGCTCCCGGCGGTGGAGCCGGACCTGGTCTGGAATCTCGACCAGCGGCCCTATCCCCTGCCCCGCAAGCACTTCGAGCACATCTACGCCTACGACGTGGTGGAGCATGTGGAGAGCGTCCAGGCGTTCGTGGAGGAGGCGCACGCGCTGCTCGCGCCGGGAGGGATCCTGGAGATCACCACCCCTCACTTCTCCTGCGCCAACTCCTTCACCGACCCCACGCACCGCCACCACCTGGGGTACTACTCCTTCGACTACTTCACCGCCGCCTCGCAGTGGAGCTTCTACAGCGGCGTGCGCTTCGAGATCGTCCATCGCACGCTCGTGTTCCAGATGAGCCTGCCCGGCAAGCTGATGTCCCGTTTCGCCAACCGCCACCCGCAGCTCTACGAGCAACGGCTGGCCTGGATCTGGCCGGCGTGGTTCCTCGTCTTCAAGCTGCGCGCCCTCGAGTCCTGACTTGCTGCGGATCTGCCACGTGAGCCCCACCTACTTCGCCCCGGAGTCCGTGCTCGGCGGCGGCGAGCGCTTCGCCGAGGAGCTGGCGCGGTCGATGGCCGCGGCGAGGCCCGAAGCGGAGGTCAAGCTGGTGAGCTTCGGCCCGCGCGCCTTCCGCGAGCGGCCGGCCCCCCGCTTCGAGCGGGCCATCCTGCGCAGTTGGACGGACGCGCGCAAGGTCCCCTTCTCCCCCAGGCTGGAGCGCGAGCTGCGCGGGGCGGACGTGATCCACTGCCACCAGTATTACGTCCTCTCGACCTTCCTCGCCGCCTTGCTCGGCCGGCTCCGGGGGAGCCGGGTCTTCATCTCCGATCTGGGGGGAGGCGGCTGGACTCCGGGCTACCAGATCGACCAGTCGCGCTGGATCACGGCGCATCTGCCGCTCTCGGAGTACGCTGCCCGCGACCTGCCCGGCCGCAACCGCCGGCACCGGGTGATCTACGGCGGCGTCGACCTCGCCCGGTACCCCATGCGCATGGAGCTGAGGCACGACGGTTCGCTGGTCTTCCTCGGGCGGGTGCTGGCCCACAAGGGGATCCACTTCCTGATCGCGGGGCTGCCGTCCGGAGTCGTCCTCCACGTCGTCGGCCCCTGGCCCGATCCGGCCTACCTGGAACGCCTGCGCGCTCTCGCCGAGGGCAAGGCGGTGACGTTCCACGGCGCGCTGCCCGACAAGGAGATCCGGGAGATCCTCGGCCGGGCCATGGCGCTGGTCCATCCCACCCCGGTGGACGAGCAGGGCTCGGCCGGCGCCCACGAGCTGTTCGGCCTGGCGCTGGTGGAAGCCATGGCCCGGGGGTGCCCGGTGATCGCCTCGGACGCCGCCTCGCTGCCCGAGATCGTGACGCACGAGGCCGACGGCTTGCTGGTGCCGCCCAATCAGCCGGCGGCGATCGGCGAGGCCGTGCTGCGGCTGGCTCGGGAGCCGGAGCTGTGGGCACGACTCGCGGCCGGAGCCCGGCGGACGGTCGAGGAGCGGTTCACCTGGGAGCGGGTGGTCGCCCGGTGCCTGGAGGCCTACGAATCCGAGTCCTGATGGTCACCTACGGCCCGCTCAGCGCGGAGATGGGAGCCTCCCAGGTGGCGCTGAACCTGGCGGACGCCCTCTCGGCCCGCGGCCACCAAGTCGTCGTCTGGTCACCCCAGCCGCTCCCCCCCAGGGTGCGGTGGTGGCAGGACTGGATCTGGCGTCGGCGGCAACTGGAGGACTACCTCGCCGCGGCTCCCGCTTTCGATGTCGTGGATCTGCCCTCGATCGCGATCAGCAGCCGCATCGCCCGGCACGCTCCACTGGTGGCGCGGAGCACCCAGCCGGTCCTCCAATATTTCCTGCTCGATGTGCGGGATGCCCTGGCGCGGGCAGGCCGGACGCCGCTGATCGCCGCCGCCCAGCTTTTACACACCGCTCGCCTCAGTACCGCGGTGATGCGCGGCTGGTACCACGCCTCGCTCATCCTCTGCCTGGGAACCGCGGAACGGGAGTGGATGCACCGCCGGCTTCCCTGGACGCGACCCCGCCTGGCGCATTACTTCAACGCCGTGGGGCGCGAGGAGCAGGAGGAGCTGTCGCGGCTTCGGCGGCAACGTTCAGGGCCTCCGGGCCCCGGCCTGCGCTTCCTCTGGATCGGCCGCTGGACGCGGCACAAGGGCACGGACCGGCTATTGCGGTTCCTCGTAGAGCGGGCGGCGGCCCGGCCGGAGGACTCCTTCACCCTCGCCGGCACCGGCGCCGCCGCCAGCGAGTCGCTTCCGGCCGGGCTGAGGGATCGCATCCGCATCGTCCCCTCATTCTCCCGGAGCGAGCTGCCCGGCCTGCTCGCCAGCCATGACGCGGGCCTGTTCACCAGCGTGTCCGAGGGGTGGGGACTGTCGCTCAACGAGATGCTCGAATCGGGAATGCCGGTCTTCGCCACGGAGGCCGGGGGCGTGCGGGACCTGAAGCCCTACTTTCCAGCCACGCTGCGACCCTTTACCCCACCTCTCGACAACGGGCTGCCTGCCGGGCGCGACACGGACCTGGGCTCCTACTATCAGCACTTCACCTGGGAAGCGATCGCGGAGCGCTACGAGGGCGACGTCCTTCACCGGCTCCAGAAGGCCACGGCATGACGCTCGACCAGCGAACCCGGGAGGCTTACGAGGTCTGGCACCGCAGCCTCCCCGTCGACGACGAGGCCGACATGCCCTGGCACCGGCTGCTGCGCGAGCACCTCGACCTCTCCCGCGACGTCGCGGGCCGCGCCGTCCTCGAAGTGGGCTGCGGCCGGGGCGACCTCTCGCGCTGGCTGGCCTCCCGGCCTTCCCCGCCCCGCCGGCTCGTGGCGGCCGATTTCGCCGCCAGCGCCGTCAGCATGGGGGCGGACTATGCCCGCCACCGCAACCTCGGGGGGATCGACTGGCAGGTCGCCGACATCACGCGCCTCCCCTACCCGGACGGCACCTTCGAGACGATCGTCTCGTGCGAGACGGTGGAGCACGTCCCCCATCCCGAGCGGGCCTTCCACGAGCTCGCGAGAGTTCTGAAGCCGGGAGGACGCCTCCTTCTGACCACTCCGAACTACCTGAGCACGACCGGCCTCTACCGCCTATACCTCCGCCTGCGGGGGCGACGGTATCAGGAGGCCGGCCAGCCGGTGAACAACCTGATGATGCTGCCGTGGACCCGCTCCCTCGCTCAGCAGGCCGGGCTGCGGGTGACCGCGTCCGACGCCACCGGCCACTTCATTCTCCTGCCGGGGCCGCCCATCCAGCTCCACTTCCTGGACCGTTGGCGCTACTTCACCCGTTGGTTCGGCCTCTACTCGATCGTGGTCGCCGAGAAGCCGCGATGAGCCGGAGAGTCGTGCAGATCGTGCCCAACCTGCCGCCTCCCCACGAGGGCGTCGGCAGCTTTGCCACGGCCCTGGCGGCGGCCTTGAGCGCCGGCTGCGGGATCGAGAGCCGGTTTCTCGTTCCTTCGAAAGACTCCCTGGACGAGGCGCTGGCGGACGGGGGAGAAGGGATTCCCGTGCTCCTCCACTATGCGAACTACGGCTACGAGCCGCGCGGCTGCCCTTCGTGGCTGATCGACGGGCTCGCGCGCTGGAAGGCCCGGAGGCGGGGACGGCTGGTAACCCTGTTCCACGAGTTCCGCGCCTCGGGTCCCCCCTGGCGCAGCTCCTTCTGGCTCTCGCCGCTGCAGCGCCGGCTCGCCACAGTGCTGATGCGGCTCAGCGACGGGCTCGCGACCACCCTTCAGCTCCACGAGCGCATCCTCCTGGGGTGGGTACCCGGGCGGGAGATCGCCGTGCTACCGGTGTTCTCGACCGTGGGCGAGCCGGTCGAGACCGCGCCGCTCGCCGCGCGAGACCGCCGGCTGGTCGTCTTCGGCGGCCCGGGCACCCGCGCCCTGGCCTACCGGGAGCTGAAGCCGGAGATCTCGCTCGCCTGCCGGACGCTGGGGATCGAAGAGATCCTGGATATCGGCCCAGACGACGAGCCGCCGGCCTCGGACCTCCCCGTGCCCGTGCGCCGGCTGGGTCCCCTCCCCGATACCGAGGTGAGCGGGCTGCTCGCCGGCTCCCTCGCCGGCTTCCTCGGCTACCCGGCGCCGTTCCTCGCCAAGTCCACCGTCTTCGCCGCCTACTGCGCTCACCGGATGCTGCCCATCTGCGCCTGGCCCCGGCCGCGGCGCGACACCCTGCCGGCGGAGCTCCCTCCTTTCTGGACTCCACTGCCGGGTGAGGACCTCCCCTCCCTCCAGGAGATCGCGGACCGGGCGCACGCCTGGTATGGCGGCCACAGCTTGAGCCGGCACGCGGCGACGTACCACGATCTTCTCTTTCCCTGACCATGAGGATCCTCGTCTACTGCCCCGTGTTCTATCCCAGCCTCGGCGGCCTGGAGATCAACGTCGCCCAGCTGGCGACCGGCTTCCGCGAGGCCGGCCACGAGGTCGTCGTCGTGGCCAGGACGGAAAACCCAGGCCCCGAGCCCTTCGCTTTCCGCGTCGTCCGGCGCCCTTCGCGCGGAGAGTTGTTGCAACTCGTGCGCTGGTGCCAGGTCTTCTTCCAGGCCAACGTGAGCCTCCGGGGGCTGTGGCCTCTGCTGTTGGTGCGCCGGCCCTGGGTCGTCTCTCACCAGGGCTGGTACAACCGGCCCGACGGGAGCCTCGCGCCTCAGGACCGCCTCAAGCGCTTCCTCCTGCGCTGGGGAAGATCGATTTCGGACAGCCAGGCCGTGGCCGAGCATCTCCACACGCCGTCCGTCGTCATTCCCAACGCCTACCGCGACGACCTCTTCCGCCGGCTGCCGGACGTGCCACGGACGGAAGACCTGATCTTCGTCGGCCGCCTCGTCTCCGACAAGGGCATGGACACCCTGCTCGAAGCCCTGGGGCTCCTGGCGATGCGCGGGCTTGACGTCCGGCTCACGGTCGTCGGCGACGGCCCCGAGAGGCCGGCGCTCGAAGCGCAGGCCCGCGCGCTGGGAAGCACGGGCCGGGTGCGCTTCCTGGGAGCCCGCCACGGCGAGGAGATCGTGCGCCTGCTCAACGGGCACCGGATCCTGGTCGTTCCCTCACGTTACGACGAGCCCTTCGGCATCGTCGCCCTGGAGGGGATCGCCTGTGGCTGCCTCGTGGTCGGTTCGCGGGGAGGAGGCCTCAAGGAAGCCATTGGCCGCTGTGGTTTGACATTCCGCAACGGCGATCCCCGAGAGCTCGCCGATCTCCTCGCGGCGGCCCTCGCCAACCCGGACCGCTTCGCGCCCTCCCACGAAGACGTGGCCGGGCATCTCGCCCGGCACCAAGGCCAGCAAATGGTGAATGCCTATCTTCAGGTCTTCGACGAGGCGCTCGCACGCGGGCGGGAGGCGGGATCATGATGATCCGCGTTTTGTTGATCGTGCTGGGCGGCGTCGCGGTCGCGTGGTCCGTACGGCAGTGGCGGCTCGCCATTCAGGCGGCCATGCTCCTTCTCGTCCTCGAAGGAGCCATCCGCAAGTGGCTCCTGCCCGGGGCTCAGGATCTCGTCTATTTCGCCAAGGACGCCCTATTCCTCGGCGCCTACCTCGGGTACTTCCGAAGCCGTGCCCGGAGGGCCGCCCATCCTCAAGCACCCTTGCTCTATGCCACCCTGGCTTTCGGCGCGGCTCTCGGGTTGCTCGAGGTCTTCAATCCCAAATTGCCAAACCTTCTCGTCGGCTTGCTGGGTTTCAAATCCTACTTTCTCTATGTGCCTCTGCTCTTCGTCGTCCCGGCGGTCTTCCCCGACGACGCGGCCCTGGCCCGGTTCCTCCAGCGCTACATGCTGATCGTCTTCCCGGTCGTGATGCTCTCCATCGCGCAATTCTTCAGTCCGGCGGGAAGCATCCTCAACACCTACGCACAACCGACCGACGTCGCTTCGATCTCCACCTTCGGCAGCTCGAAATTCGTGCGCACCACCGGCACCTTCTCCTATATCTCGGGCTACACCGCGTACCTTCTCACCACCACGCTCCTGATCATGATCATCCTCACCACCACCCGCTGGCGTTTCCGGGGGAACCTCGTCGTCTACGCCGCCCTCGGTACGACCTTGCTCGGAATCATGATGAGCGGGTCGCGGGGGCCGATCTTCCTTCTCGCCCTGGTCTTTCCCCTGTACTGGTGGCTCGCCGTAGTGCGCGAGAAACAGAGCGGCCGGACCTTCGTGCGGCTGCTCGTGGGACTGGGTCTGCTGGTGGCGGGCCTGAGATCGGCGGGCGAGGAAGCGGTCACCGCTTTCAGCCAGCGAGCCTCGGGATCACAGGATGTCGGCTCCCGCCTGACCGCTCCTTTCGAGTCACCTGTCGACATGCTTCCCTACGCCGGCCTTCTCGGCTACGGCATCGGGGCGACCCATCAGGCCGCGGCCGCCTTGACGGGAGGAGTCGAGAACACCTGGCTCGGCACGGTGGTGCCCGAGTCGGAGAGTGGCCGGGTGATGCTGGAGCTCGGTCCCGTGGGGTTCTTCTTCGTCTACCTCGCGCGCATGGCGCTGGCACTGTTCGCCTTTCGCCAAGCCCTGCGGCTGCGCACGACGTTCCACCGCGCCGTGGCCACCTCGGTGCTCCTCTTCCTTCTGATCCAGATCCCCGGCGGCACGGTCTTCGACGTCACCACAGGGGTGTATTACTGGTTCCTGGGCGGCCTCGTCTTCCTGGTGGTGAGGCTCGACCGGCAGGCGGTCGCCAGCCGGCAGACCAGCCTCGCGCCGCCGCGCCCGGTGGTGCCGTTGACCGCCCCGGCCAACTCCCTGAGGAGCGGATGAAGGTGCTGGTGACCCACCCGGGCCGGCAGCACTCGCACCAGGCCGCACTGGCGCTCGAAGAGGCCGGAATGCTCGCCGGCTACTGGGCGGGGGTCCCCGCCGTCGAGCTCCACCGGCGGTGGATTCCGGACCGGCTCTGGCGCCGTTTCGTGCGCTACGCGCCCGTGCCCCTGCCCGCCCAGCGGGTGCGCTGGGCCCCCTGGGTGCCGGCCCTTCGGCGCCTCGGGGATCGGGCGCTGCCCTCCCGGCTCGCCGCTTGGACGGACTTCCTCGCCTGCCGGCTCTTCGACCGCTGGGCTGCGGCCCGGTTGCGGCCGCGGACGGCGGCCGGCGCCGTGGTCGCCTGCGAGATCTCCGCGCTCGCGACCTTCCGCAAGGCACGGCGGCTGGGGATGGTCACCATCCTCGACGCGGCGGCCACCCACCACCGCACGCAGGACCGGCTCCACGGCTTCGCTGAGCCCGCGGCTCTCCATCGCCGGATCACGGCGGTCAAGGATGCGGAGATCGCCCTCGCCGACCACGTGCTGACGGTCTCGGAGCTCGCCCGGCAGAGCTACCTCGAAGCCGGGGTGCCGCCGGAGCGGGTCCACTGCGTGTCCTTGGGCGTGGACGTGGATCTGTTCGCCCCAGGGGAAGAACAGGTAGAGGCTCAGGATGGCGAGGGAACGACGTTCGTGTTCGTGGGAGCGGCGAGCCGGATCAAGGGGCTCGACCTCCTGCTCGAAGCCTTCGCCCGGGTGCGCGGCGCCAAGCCCGTGGCGCGCCTGCTGTTGATCGGGCCACCGGGCGACGCCTCGTCCCTGCTGGGCCCTCCGGTCCCTGCCGGGGTGACCGTCCTGGGCCCGCTCTCCCAGGCGGATCTCGCGCGGCGCCTGCGAGCGGCGGACTGCCTGGTGCTGCCTTCGCGCAACGAGTCCTTCGGCATGGTCGTCCCCGAGGCCCTGGCGGCCGGGTTGCCCGTTCTGGTCTCGGACCGGGCAGGGGCGGCGGCGCTGATCCAGGAAGGGCGGAACGGCTGGGTTGTGCCGGCGGGGGACGCCGGAGCCC
Source organism: Thermoanaerobaculia bacterium (assembly GCA_035996875.1). GTDB lineage: Bacteria > Acidobacteriota > Thermoanaerobaculia > Multivoradales > UBA5704 > DATARR01. The sequence continues at coordinate 36,056 of DASYJD010000011.1, read as the reverse complement.
TGGCCCGCCGAATGCTTCACGCAGCCGGGAGCCGCGAGGAGCTGTGCCGAATGCGCGAGGCCTGCCGGCGATCGGCCGCCGCCTGTGACTGGTCCGCCTACGGCGAGCGGCTGTCCTTCCTCCTCCGCTCTCTCCTGGAAGGCCAGCCTCCGCCGTGAACGTGCTTCACGTCGTCCCCACCTACGTCCCGGCTTGGCGGCACGGCGGCCCGATCCTGGCCGTTCATGGATTGTGCAAGGCCCTGACGGCGCGGGGGCACGCGGTGACCGTGTTCACGACCGACGTTCATGGCGACGGCCGTCTGGACGTTCCTCTGGCGGAGCCGGTGGCGATGGACGGCGTCGAGGTCTGGTACTTCCCGGTACGCTCCCGGCGTCTCTACCTCTCCCCGGCCCTGGGCTCCGCGGCGCGGAACGGCGTTCGCCGTTTCGACCTGGTCCATCTCCACTCCGTCTTTCTCTGGCCCACCTCCGCCGCCGCCCGGGCGGCCGAGCGGGCCGAGGTTCCCTACGCCGTCTCGCCGCGGGGGATGCTGGTTCCGGCGTTGATAAACGCCCGCGGACGCTGGCGCAAACGCGCCTGGATGCTCTTCGCCGAGCGCCGGACCCTGGAGCGGGCCGCCGCCCTCCACGCCACGAGCGACCTGGAAGCCGAGGAAGCGGCCCGTCTGGGCCTCTCCCTGCCACCCGTCTTCGTGATTCCCAACGGCATCGACCCGGCACCCTGGGAGGGCGGCGTGGAGGCCCTCTCGGCGCCGGTCCGAGCGCTGCTCGCAGCGGGCCCGTTCGTCCTATTCCTCGGCCGGCTCTCCTGGAAGAAAGGGCTCGACCGGCTGATCCCGGCTCTTGCCCACGCTCCGGGACTCATCCTGGCGGTGGCCGGCAACGACGAGGAGGGCCTGACGGCCGGCCTCGAGCGGCTGGCCCGGGACTCCGGCGTCGCGGAACGCGTCAGCCTTCTCGGGCCGGTCCACGGCGCGGACAAGGCCGCCCTTCTCCACCGGGCCCTGGCGCTCGTCCTCCCCTCGCACTCGGAGAACTTCGGCAACGTGGTGTTGGAGTCGTGGGCCGCGGGCCGGCCCGTGATCGTCACCCCGGAGGTCGGCCTCGCGGCGGCCGTCCGCGAGTCGGGAGGGGGCAGGGTGGTCGAGGGGGACCCGCGAAACCTGGGGGAGGCTCTGCGCGACCTCCTGGCCCATCCTGAAACCGCCACGGAGATGGGCCGGAAGGGAAGCCGGGCCGTCATGGAGCGCTTCGGATGGGATGCGGCGGCGGCGAACATGGAGCAGGTCTATGAGCGGATGCGGGCATGAGGATCGCCTTCCTGGTCGAGCGACCCACCCAGTTCGAGGCGCCTTTCTACCGCTTTGCCGCCCAGGACCCGGCGCATGAGCTGCGCGTCCTCTTCACCGGCGGCCCGGGGCTGGCCGGCCCGGTCTTCGACCCTGAGCTGGGAACGGCCGTCTCCTGGGGGATCGACCTCCTCGGCGGCTATCCCTCCGAGATCTGTCCCGCGAACGGGGCGGCCACGTGGTTGAGCGAACGGTTGCGGCCGGAGCGGTGCGATCTCCTGATCGCCAACGGCTACACCCAGCCGCTCTACCGGCTGGGGACGCGCATTGCGCGGCAGGCGGGGATCGCGACGGCCCTGCGGCTGGACTCGGCTCTCTTCGATGGCTCTCTCATCCGCAACCTCGCTAAGCGGCTCCTTTTCGCCCTCTACATGAAAAGAACCTACGACCTCTTCCTGGGAGTGGGCTCTCTCACTCTGGAGTACTTGAAAGCCTTCGGTGTTCCGGCCGAAAGGACGGGCCTCTTCCCCTACGCGGTGGACGTGGACGACTTCAGGCAACGCTCCCGCCTGTCGCCGGAGGAGCGGGCGGCGATGCGCAGCCGGTTGGGCGTGCCGGCGGGGGCCCAAGTCATCCTCAGCCTGGCCAAGCTCAGCCCGCGGGAAGCCCCCTGGGACCTGCTGCGCGCCTTTGCACGCCTGGAAGCAGGAAGCGCTTGGCTCGTCCTGGCCGGCGACGGCCCCGAGCGACCGGCCCTGGAGAAGGCGGCAGGTCCCCAGGTTCGATTCCCGGGCTACATCCCCTATCTCGAGCTGCCGGCCCTCTACGCCGCGGCGGATCTCTTCGTCCATCCGGCCCGGGAAGAGCGCTGGGGAGTCTCCGTCCAGGAGGCCCTGGCCTGCGGCCTGCCGGTGATCGCCTCCTCTCGCGTGGGCGCCGCGTTCGACCTCGTGGAGATGGGCGGCAACGGCTTTCTCTACGCGACGGGAAACGACACCGAGCTCTCCGCGCGGCTCGGCGACGCCCTCGCCCTACCGCCGGAGCGGGTGCGGGCGGCGAGCGCCTCGGTACTGGCCCGCTGGGACTATGCCGCGGCCTGGGGCGGGCTGCTCGCCGCGGCGGACCGGGTGACGGGAGGCAGGAAGTGAACGTCTCGCAGCTCAAATCGCTCCTGCGCTCCACCGCGCCCGGACCAGCCGCGGCCTACCTCCGTCTCAAGGAGTGGGCTCGCAGCACCCGCGGGGGGAAGGGCTACCTGGAAGGCATCTTCTCCCAGATCTACCACGGCAACCTGTGGGGCGAGCCGGAGTCGGTCTCCGGCCCCGGCTCCAGCCTGGCGGAGACCGCCGCGGTGCGCCGCGAGCTCCCCGGCGTGCTCGCCGGGCTGGGAGTCCGCACCCTGCTCGACGCCCCCTGCGGCGACTGCCACTGGATCCTTTCGGCGCCGCTGGACCTCGACCTCTACATCGGTGCCGACCTCGTGCCCGCACTGATCGAGCGCAACACTCTTCAACTCGGCGGGCCCGGCCGGGAGTTCCAGGTGCTCGACCTGACCCGCGACCCGCTTCCCAAGGCCGACGCCATCCTCTGCCGCGACTGCCTCATCCACTTCTCCTTCCGTTTCATCCGGCGGGCCCTCGACAACTTCCGGGCGAGTGGCGCGCGCTACCTGCTGACCACCACCTACTCGGGGCTGCCGCACAATCACGATATCCTGAGCGGCCAGTGGCGCCCCCTCGACCTCGAGCTTCCCCCCTTCGGGCTGCCACCGCCGCTCCAGCTCATCCGGGAGAAGGAGTATGACGAGGGCAGCCTGCGGTTGCGCCGGAGCCTCGGAGTCTGGGAGCTGAAGAGCCTGTGATCCCCCTTTCCGTCCTGGTGACCACCCGCAACGAGGAGGCCAACGTCGAGCGCTGCCTCGCGAGCGTCCACGGCTTCGCCGATCAGATCTTCGTCCTCGACTCGGAGAGCACCGACCGGACGGTCGAGATCGCCGGCCGCTACGCCGAGATCCGGACCCTGGCCTACGAGCACGGCCGGATCATCCCCTGGATCTTCCAGTGGGGGCTGGACAACCTGCCGCTGCGCAACGACTGGGTGCTGATCCTGGAGGCCGACCAGGCCGTGCCCCCGGAGCTGCAAACGGAGATCGCGGCCCTCCTCGCCCGCTCCGAAATTCGCGAGGACGGCTTCTACATCCGCCGGCAGCAGATCTTCCGCGGCAAGCCGCTGCGCTTCGGCGGCTACGGCAGCAAGGTGCTGCTCAAGCTCTTCCGCCGCAGCCGCTCCGAGCTCGATCCGGTGGAGCAGGACACCCGGGTCTACGTCCGCGGGCCGGTGGGACGCCTGCGCGCGCCGCTCGTCGAGTGGAACCGCAAGGAGGACTCCATCCTCTTCTACCTGGAGAAGCATCTCCGGTATGCTGAGGCGTTCGCTCAAGAAGAGTACGAACGGCGGCGGCGCGTCCTCCCCTGGAAGACGACGCCACGGCTCTTCGGCACTCCCGACGAGAGAGTCCTTTGGCTGAAAGACCGCTACTACCGCATGCCGCTGTTCGTCCGGCCGGCCCTGTACTTCCTCTACCGGTACTTCTTTCTGCTGGGAATCCTCGACGGCGGAACCGGCTTCGTCTTCCACTTCCTTCAGGCCTTCTGGTTCCGGCTGGTGGTCGATATCCGGCTGGACGAGCTGCTGCGTAACAGGAAAGATCCATGATCCCCGTCGTCCGCTCGATCGCGAACTCGCTGCGCACCCGGCCGCTCCTCGGCCGCTGGGCGTTGCGGATGATTCCCGACGTGCCCTGGACCGTGCAGGTCGAGGGGATCGGCCCCTTCCGCATCCGCCTGCGGCGCAACCGCTCCTGGTGGCTGCGCAAGCCGCTGGAGAGCGAGAGCTTCCCCTTCGCCATGCTGCGACACTGGGTGCGGCCGGGCGACGTGGTCTACGACTGCGGCGCGAACCTGGGCCTCTACGACCGCTTCCTCGTCTCCAACCTGGGCGCCGGCCGGGTGGTGGCCTTCGAGCCGTCGCCGGAGAACCGCCGTTTCCTCGCCGCCAACCTCGCCCTCGGCGGCATCGCGGACCGGGTCACCGTCGTGCCCGTGGCCCTCGCCGACGAGGACGGCCTGGCCGAGTTCCAGGTGGACGACGTACAGACCGCCTCGGGGACACTGAGCAAGGTGACCGGCGGGGAGCCGTCCGAGGGGCGCCGCAACCTGCGGCTCGGGCCGCTGACCGAGCAGGTCCTCTGCCGCCGGCTGGACACGGTCGTGGCCGAGGAAAAGCTGCCGCTGCCGGACGTGATCAAGATCGATGTCGAGGGAGCGGAACCTTTCCTGCTGCGCGGCGCCGCCGGCCTTTTGCGCGAGCGGCAGCCGAAGCTGGTTATCGAGCTGCACGGCGCTGCGGTGGCCCGCGAGGTGATCTCCCTCCTCCACGAATTCAAATACTCCTGCGCCGCCAGGGTGAGCCCCCACATCCACCCCTCGGGATATGGGCCCGTCGGCCCCTCGGTGCTGCCGCGGGTGACGGGCCTCTACGACGTTCACTTCCTCGTCGCCGCGCCGGACCCCGCCGCCCTGCCCGCCGCCTGGGAGGCCGCATGAGAGCTCCGGACAAGCTGTTCCTCGCCAAGGCGGCGCGCGTTCTGCGGCGCAAGGCCGGCAGCCTCGTGGGGCGGCTCTTCCCCCTGGACGAGACTCTGGACGCCATGGCGCTGCGCCCTTACGAGCTCCATCTCGAGCTCACCAACCTGTGCAACGCCAACTGCGTCTTCTGCCCTTACCAGTTCCAGGAGCGGGAGGTCCAGTTCATGCCGGACGAGGTCTTCCGCAAGGCGGTGGACGACTTCGTGGCCAGCGGCGGCGGCAGCGTCGGGCTGACGCCGGTGGTGGGCGACGCCCTCATCCATCCGGACTTCGTGGCCCGGGTGCGCCACCTGCGCTCGCTGCCCGCCATCGACCGCATCTGGGTGACCACCAATGCCATCCTCCTGGACAAGCACGGCATCAGCGAGATCTTGGGCTCGGGGCTGACCTCGATCACCATCAGCACCTCCGGCTTCGACGAGCCCTCCTACCGCCGCATCTACCGCTCCTCCGCCTACGAGCGGTTCCGCCGCAACGTCCTGGAGCTGGTGGAGCGCAACCGCTCGCTGCCGGCGCCGCTGACCATCACCATCGGCCTGCGCACCGACCGACCCCTGGACGAGGTCATGAAGGACCCCGATTTCCAGCCCATCCTGGCCTGCGGGCCGGAGATTGACTTCACCTGGTCGTTCACCTCGGCCGGCGGTCGCATCACCCGCGAGGCCCTGCCGGCGGGCATGCCCCTGCGCGTCGTTTCGTCGCGCAAGGAGACCTGCGTGCAGCTCTACAACGGCCCCATCGTCCTGCCCGACGGCACTGTGATGGCCTGCAGTTGTGTCGCCGCCATGGACGCCGTCGCCGACCTCGGGATCGGCAACGTGCTGCAGGACAACCTCCTCGACCTCTGGCGCAGCGAGCGGACGGCGGGGCTGCGGGCGAGCTTCGCGGACGGCGGCCTCAACAAGACCTGCGCCGGCTGCGACATGTACCGCGGCCTGGAGCTGTACCGCACGGGCGAGGGGCGCGAACGGGCGCGGATCAACAAGGCCCGGGACCGCCGGGAGATCGTTCGCCGGGACAAGCCCAGGGGTGCCTTCAGCGGTGGGTGAAAGACGCATCCTGGGCCTCTCGGCCTTCCACGCCGACGCCTCGGCCGCGGCGGTGGTGGACGGCCGGTTCGTGGCCGGCGTCGAGGAGGAGCGCTTCCGGAGGATCAAGCACTGGGCCGGTTTCCCCGAGCAGTCTCTGCGCTTCTGCCTCGGCGAGATGGGCGGCGCTCTCGGCGAGGTCGACGCCCTGGCCGTGTCGCGCCAGCCGCGAGCCTACCTGCTGCGCAAGGCCCTGCTCGCCCTTTCCCACCCCCGCAGCCTGCGCCGCGCCGCCTCGCGGGCCCGCAACCTCGCGCAGGTCCAGTCGCTGGAGCAGCGCATCGCCGCGGACCTGAGCGATCTTGGGGGCCCGGCGCCCCGCCTCCATGCCGTGGAGCACCACTTGGCGCACATCGCCTCGGCCTTCTTCTGCTCGCCGTTCGAGGAAGCCATGTGCCTGTCGGTGGACGGCTTCGGCGACTTCGTCTCGACGATGCTGGCGGTGGGGCGCGGGCGCTCGGTCGAGGTGTTGCAGCGCGTGCACTTTCCCCACTCGCTGGGGCAGCTCTACACCGCCGTCACGCAGTACCTCGGCTTCCCCGGGTTCGGCGACGAGTACAAGGTGATGGGCCTCGCCGCGTATGGCGAGCCCACCTTCGCTCCCGAGCTGCGCCGGGTGGTTCCGGCGCTCTCCGACGGCACCTTCCAGCTCGACCTGCGCTACTTCCGGCACCTCTCCGAGGGCGTCGACATGACCTGGAACGACGGCGCGCCCGTCCTCGGCCCCCTCTTCACCCCGGTCCTCGCGGAGCTGCTGGGACCGGCGCGCCGGCCGGACGAGGAGCTGACCCAGCGCCACAAGGACCTGGCCGCCTCGCTCCAGCGGGTTTACGAGGAGCGCTTCTTCGCCCTCGTGCGCGCCCTCCAGAAACGCACCGGCCTCAAGCGCCTGGCGCTGGCCGGCGGCTGCGGCATGAACTCGCTCGCCAACGGCCGCCTGTTCGCCGAGACGGACGTGGAGGACGTCTTCATTCAGGCCGCGGCCGGCGACGCCGGTACGGCTCTCGGCGCCGCCCTCTGGGTGCACCACGCGGTGCTCGGCGCGCCGCGCAACGGTTTCGTCATGGAGCACTGCTACTGGGGGCCGGCCCATGAGGAAACGGAGATCCGCCGCGCCATCGCCGCCGGCATCCCTGAGTCGGGGGGTCAGGACGGCTCCTTCCATGAGATACGGATCGAGACCGTGGCCTGCGAAGACCGCTTGGCGGCCGAGACGGCCGAGGCCCTGGTGCGCGGCGAGGTCGTGGGCTGGTATCAAGGGCGTTCGGAATGGGGACCGCGGGCCCTGGGCAATCGCTCGATCCTCGCCGATCCCCGGCGCGGCGACATGAAGGACATCCTCAACCTCAAGATCAAGCGGCGCGAGTCGTTCCGCCCCTTCGCACCCTCGATCCTGGAAGAGCGTACCGGCGAGTGGTTCACCATCGATCGCCCCGACCCGTTCATGATCAAGGTCTACCCCATCCGCCCGGAGAAGCGGGCGCTCATCCCCGCCGTCACCCACGTCGACGGCACCGGCCGTCTGCAAACCGTGTCGCGGCGGACCAACCCCCGCTACTGGCAGCTCATCCGCGCCTTCGAGGAGCGCACGGGCGTGCCCATGGTGCTCAACACCTCGTTCAACGAGAACGAGCCGATCGTCAACACTCCGGCCGAGGCGCTGGACTGCTTCCTGCGCACCCGCATGGACCGGCTGGCGCTGGGCAACATCGTGCTCTCCCGGATTTCTACAAATGCCGGCTGAGGCTCCGACCACGATTGTCCATATCGCTCAGATCGACATCTCCCGCGAGTCGGGCATGGGCCGAGTGGCCTGGCACTGGCGGCAGGAGCTGCAGGACCGCGGGTACACCTTCCTCCACATCGGGCTGCGCGAGACGGGGTTCATTCACCCTGCCTACTTTCCCTATGTGGCCTGGCGGCAATTCCGCCGCATGGGGCTGCGGCCGGCCGCCTTCCTGGTGCATGAGCCGAGCGGCGTGCCTTTCGTCCGCACCGGAGCTCCGGCGATCGTCTTCAGCCACGGCCTGGAGCGCAGCGCCTGGGAGGCGACCCTGACCCATGCGGCGGCCTCCGGATACCACGTCCGCACCCACTCCCGCTTCCTGTTCCCGCTCCTGCGCCTGCGGCAGGCGGACTTCTCGCTGCGCCACGCCCGGGCCGTGCTCGTCCTCAACCGGGACGACTGGGCCGGTGTCCAGACGCGCTACGGCCGCCGCCCGGAGGACGTCTTTCTCTATCGGAATGGGGTCGATCCGGCAGCGCCCCGCCCCGTTCCAGGGGAGCCGCCCACCGTCCTTTTTCTCGGCACCTGGATGGCCCGCAAGGGAACGGACACCCTGGTGAAAGCGGCGGAGATGCTGCGACGGCGCGGTGTGGCGGCCCAATATCTTGTGGCGGGGACCGGGGTGGCAGAGGCCGCTGTGCTCGGCGCCTGGCCGGAGGAGCTACGCGGCTCCGTGCGAGTGCTCCCCTCCTTCCCGCCCGCCGAGGAGGCCGCTCTCTTGGCCGCGGCGGACCTGTTCATCCTGCCGAGCTTCTTCGAAGGCCAGCCCCTGGCCCTCCTCCAGGCCATGTCCGCCGGTTGCTGCTGCCTCGCATCGGACATCGCCGGACATCGGGACCTGATTGCACCTCGCCGCAACGGCATGCTGCACTCGGTGGGCGACGCGGAAGATCTGGCCGGCCAGATGGAGGAATGCCTTGCCAGCCCTGCCCTGCGCGGTGAGCTCGGGAGCGCCGCGCGGATTGCCATGGCCGGGCGGACATGGAACACCGTGGCCGGCGAGGTGGCGGACTTCATCGCGGGCGTCCTCGCAAAATGAACCGACCCGTATATTGCGAGCGGGTACGCCGTCTCTTCAAGGTCCTCGTCCCTTCTTCTTTGCTGCCGATTACCCGACGCCTTCATAGGTTGTTCAAGTGAAGGAGCGATTCTTCAAACCTCACTATCTTTTCCGGCCCAGCCAAGCCGCGCGGAGATTCTTCCAGGCTTTGCGCCGGACGGCTCCCGAGTCCGCGACGGTGAAGCTCCCCTGGGGTCTCCACCTGCGCATCGATCCCCGGGAGAGCATCGGTAGCGCCGTGTGGCGGCTCGGCCTCTACGATCTCGCCGTGAGTGAAGCCCTCTGGCGGCTCACTTCTCCAGGCGATCTGACCGTCGACGTCGGCGCGAACCTCGGCCACATGGCGGGCATTCTGGCTCTGCGCGCCGGACCGGCCGGGCGTGTCCTCGCTTTCGAGCCCCACCCCGGGGTCTTTGCCGACCTCGCCGAAAACGTGAGGCTGGCCGCCACGGATCCGAGAACCGCACCGATCGAGGCCTTCCCGCTAGCCGTGGGAGACGCCGAAGGCATGGGGAACCTCGACTGCGGCGACGGGTTCGCCCTCAATCGGGGGCTCGCGCGACTCGCAGCCTCGGAGTCCGCGGGAATCCCGGTGCGGATCACCACGATCGACGTGGCGCTCGGAGGACGCACGGCGGGAGTGGTGAAAGTCGACGTCGAAGGCGCGACACAAGCCGTGATTGCAGGGGCGCGCGATTCCCTGCGCGAAGGGCGCATCCGCCACCTGGTTTACGAGGCGCACGAAGACGAGCGGGAACTGCTGGCGAGCTCGCTGCGGGATTCCGGCTACAGCATTTTTGCTTTGGGTCGCGATCGATTCGGTTTGATTCTCGGCGGCGATCGCGAAGCCCCAAGCCTTCCCGGCTATGAGGCGCCGAGCTGCCTCGCCACGCGAGATCCTTCCCATGTCCATTCTGTTTTCGGCCAGCGAGGCTGGAGAGTCTTCTCGTGACTCTCGGCGCCGTCGTCACGACCTTTGAATCGTGGCCTCTGGCTGTGCGCTGCCTCGAGGTCCTGCGGACCTGGAGTGGACGGCTCGAACGGATCGTCGTCGTCGACGATCATTCGTCAAGCTCTCCGGAGGCTTTGCCCTCCGACTCCCGGCTGGAGGTGCGGATCAATGCCGAGCGCCGGGGCTTCGCCGCGACTCTCAACCGCGCCGTCGAGGAGATCGGCACCGAGGTCGCCGTGGTGTTCGACGCGGATGCCTATCCCCTGTCCGACGTTTCCGAGGCGATCTGCGGCGCTTTCGCCGGCGAGCCCCGCCTCGGGCTCCTCGGCTTCCGCACGGTGGACGCCCAGGGCCGCAATACTCCATCGTGGAGCGAAGAGCCGGGCAGCCTGTCCCTCGTCGCCGGCCAGCGCCTCGACGGCTGGCTGCGCCGCCTCAAGCCCGCTCGCGGCCCCAGGAAGATCTGCCTCCACACCGCCGCGCTCGCCATACGCCGCCAAGCCTTCCTCGCCGTGCGCGGCGCGGACGAGGAGCTGGGGTTCCTGGACGTCGACATCGATCTTTCGATGCGCCTGCGTCAGGCCGGCTGGACGGTGCGCTGGGACCCAACCCTCCTGGCCTATCACGAGGGAGGAGGCAGCCCGATCGCCACCCGCTGGCGGGTCCAGCAGCTCTACCGCGCCCGCTTCAGGCTGCTGCGCAAGCACGGCCGGATCCGCTTCCCTGGATTGATCCGGACGGCCGTGCTGGTACGCCTCCACCTGGAGTCTCTGCTCCTGGCGCTCCTCGGAGGCCTGCTCTTCCACGATGCCGGCCGGAGAAGGGACAAGGCGGAGGGGCGCCGGGATCTCATCCAGCTCGTTCGCCGCGAATTCCGTTGAGACGGCATCGGTCTGCTGCAATGGCCGGGGACACCGCCTGAGTTAAACTAGCCCGTCAGACTTCACGGCCGGGCTTATCGGAGAGACCAAGCATGGATTGGCAGCACAAGAAGGTACTGGTAACCGGCGGAGCCTCGTTCATCAGCTCGCACCTGATCGATCTGCTCGTTGAGAAAGGGGCGCGGAGCATCCGCGTCGTCGACGACCTTACGAGCGGCCGGCTGGCCAACATTCAATCGCACATCGATGCAGGGATTGTGGAGTTTTACCGCGAGGATCTCCTGGCTCCCGGCGTCCCTCAATGCATGGTCAAGGGGATCGACGTCGTCTTCCACCTCGCCGCCATCCACGGCGGCCGCGGTTTCGTGGACCTTCACCAGGCCGCCTGCTCCCAGAATCTCGCGATGGACGGCATGCTGATCAAGGCCGCCCTCGAGGCGGGAGCTGGCAAATTCGTCTTCGCCTCCTCGGGCTGCGTCTACCCCAACCACCTCCAGGGGGACGTCACGAAGGAGCTTTATCTCACCGAGGAGATGGTCGGCCCGCCCTACGACGCCGACAACATGTACGGCTGGGCAAAGCTGATGACGGAGATGACGCTGCGCGCCTATGCCAGGGACTTCGGCCTCAAGGCCGCTTCGTGCCGCTTCTTCACCGTCTACGGCGAACGCGGTGTCGAGAACCACGCCGTCATCGCCATGATCGCCCGCGCCTTCGTGCGCCAAGACCCTTTCGAGGTCTGGGGCGACGGCACCCAGATCCGCAACTGGACCTACGTCGGCGACATCGTCAGCGGCATGGTCCGCGCCGCCGAGACCATCGACGACGGTACGGCCGTCAACCTCGGCACCGAGGAGCACACGCGAGTGATCGACGCCGTCCACGAGGTGCTGCGCTATACGGGCCACCAAGCAGAGATCAAGCTGCTCCCCCACATGCCCACCGGCCCTCTCAACCGCGTGGCGAGCAACCGTCTCGCCCGGCAGCTCCTGGGCTGGGAGCCGCAGATGAAGTTCATGGACGGCCTGCACCGCACCATCGACTGGTATTTTTCCTCCCGCCAGCGCGAAACCGTCAGCGGCTATCTCGCCGAGATGCTCACGGAGCGCTAGGGCCACTATGAACATTCGTTATTGGACGCGTCACCCGCTGCGTTTTCTGCGCAGAGTCTGGTACTTCTTCTACGAACGCGCGCACCCCACAGAGCCGTTCGTCGCACCTGGGGCGATTCGTTTCCTCGACACCGCCCTACCCCGGCAAGGCATCGGGCTGGAGTGGGGCAGCGGGCGAAGCACCCAGTGGTTTGCCCGCAGGCTTCGCCGCCTCGTGGTCGTGGAGCATGACCGTACCTGGTATGAGCAGGTCCGCCAGGAGCTCCAGCAGGCAGGAATCGACAACGTGGACTATCGGCTGATCCCCCTGGATCATCCGCCGCAGGAGCCTACGCGACCGGTCTACGACCCAATTCCCCGCTACGTCGCCCTGGCGAGCGAATTCCCCGACGCGTATTTCGATTTTGTCGAAGTCGATGGCCACTACCGGCAGGCGTGCGTCCGCGCGGCGCTCGACAAGGTCAAGCCCGGAGGGCTCCTGCTGGTGGACGACACGAACTGGCTGCCGCTCGCAGACTGGGGAGTGCCTGCTGCGTGGAAGATCGTCCATCAGAGCATCAAGATCAATACCGTGACTTCGGTCTGGCAGCGTCCGAATCCGTGAGATCGGACACTCCGAAGGTCCATTTCAAGGGGTTGAACAGCCTGCGGTTCTTCGCCGCCCTGTTCGTCGTCATTGGCCATATCCCTCTCAATCAGGCCAGCCTCGGCCTGCCTCACCCCTCGTACGGCGCGCTCTTCTTCCGCGGCGCTCGCGCCGTCTCCTTCTTCTTCACCCTGAGCGGATTTCTCATTACCTACCTGCTGCTGGAGGAGCGGCTGCGGACAGGCACCGTCGACGTACGCAGCTTCTACATGAGGCGCGTCCTCCGCATCTGGCCGCTCTATTTCGCAGTGATCCTCGCCGGCCTCTTCTTTTACAACGCCTTGCTCCCCGCCGCCGGCGTCCACTATCGAGTCGAGTACAGCCTTCCTCTCGCCGTCCTTCTCTACACCTGCTTCCTACCCAATCTGATGAACAGCCTGTACACGGTGGGAGGCATCCTCAATCCGTCGTGGTCCATCGGCGTCGAGGAGCAGTTCTATCTGTTCTGGGCGCCGGCCATGAAACGTGCGCGCGAGCGGCTGCCGGTCCTTTGCTGGACTGTCTTCGTCGTTTTTTTCGCCGTCTCCTGGCTGACCTACTTCGACGTCTTCGGGAACGGCGTGTGGAAAAGATTTGCCGTCCAGCTCCAATTCCACTTCATGGCCGCAGGGGGCCTCTGCGCCTGGTGGCTCCATCGCCATCGTGACCGCTTCCTTTCCCTGCCGGTCTTCGCCAGCCGTGCCGTGCAGATCGTCCTCTTCCTGTTTCTCGCCGACTATTACATCTCCAATTTTGCCCATTGGAGAGGCTTGGCGGATGAGGGCGCGCAGCTCGTTCTCTATCCGTGGCTCATCGTCAACGTCACCGCCAATCCGCGCAACGTCCTGCGCATCGAAAATCGCGCCTTCGACTACCTGGGAACGATCTCCTACGGCATCTACATGCTCCACATGATCGCCGTCTATGGCACTTCGGCCTTCTTCAAGGCGACCGGCTGGTGGCGAAGCCCTCTCTGGTTCTACTGCTTTCTGTTTTACACGATGGTCTTTGGCGCCACCTTTCTGCTGGCACACCTCTCCTACCGTTTCCTCGAGTCCCCTTTTCTGCGCCTCAAGGACCAGCGCTTCTCGTCGCTGCCGTCCTCTCCTCGCGGCGCCTTGCCCTGACGCGCCGCAATGCACCGGCTGGTCTATCTGTGCGACTGGTTGCCGCCGGACTTCGGCGCCGTGGGCCAATACAGCCTGCTGTTCGCTCGCGAGAGGGCAGCCCGGGGTGAGGACGTGGTACTCGCAGGCCTCTCCTCCACCGCCGCTTCGGTCGAGGAAGAGCGGCCGGGAACGGGACGGCTCCGCATCGTCCGCCTGCGGGCACCCGTCTACGATCGCTCGGACCTTCGCCATCGGGCCCTGTGGACGGCGCGGACCAACCTCGGCCTGCTCTGGAAGCTACGGCGAGAGATCCGTCAAGCCGACGAGGTGCTGTTCACCGGCAGCCCGCCGTTCCTCATTCACTTTCTAGGGCTGCTGAACCTGCTCCTGCGCAAGCGGCTGACCTACCGCATCACCGACTTCCATCCCGAGTGCCTGATGGCGGAACGGGGTCGTCCCTCGGCGGCGCTGCGGCTCTTCTACCGCTGGACCATCGTCTTACGCCGGCGGGTGAATCGCTTCGAAGTGCTGGGGGAAGACCAGCGGCAGAGGCTCCTTGCGATCGGCATCGACCCTACGCGCATCGTGCTCAAGCGAGACCCCTCCCCGGTAGAGATCCTCCCGGGGACCGTCCCTCTGGAGACACCGCCCGAGCTCGCCGGCCACGCGATCCTCCTCTACTCCGGCAACTTCGGCGTTGCCCACGATCATGAGACCTTCCTCGCCGGATACCGTCAGCATCACCGGGCAGGCTCCGGACGGGTGGCTCTCTGGCTCAATGCCACGGGCTCCCGGGCAGACCGGGTCGCCGAGGCCCTCCGGCAAGAGGGACTCCCCTTCCACCGCAGCCTCCCCGTGCCCCTGGAGCTGCTGCCACGGCTCCTGGTGACGCCACACGCCCATCTCGTCACTTTGCGCGACGAATTCGTGGGCTACGTGCTCCCCTCCAAAATCTACGGCTGCCTCCAGTCTGGCGGCAGCCTTCTCTACATCGGCAGCTCGCGGTCGGACGTGCATCTCCTGGCCGGCCAGGCAACAGCCCCCTACTGGCGAGTCGACGTCGGGGATACCGCGGGAATCGCCCGGGCGCTGGAAGAGATCGCCGCTCTCTCAGGCCACGTCAAGCCGTGACAAAAGCGGAATCCTGCCGTAGAATCATTCTTCTAAATAGCGATCAACAATGATTTTGGGGCGCGCTGCCAGCGCCGATCGCATGGAAAGCAGCAGTGTATGGATGGAATTCTGTTGTACGCCTTCGGCGCCGCCTGCGTCGCCGCCCTCGCCACCAATCTGATGGTTCCGCCCGTCACGCGTCTGGCCGTGGCCCTGCGCGCCTTGGACCATCCGGGCGAAAGAAGGATGCAGGCGAGCGCCGTGCCGCGCCTGGGGGGTGTCGCGATCGTCCTCGGCCTGGCTCTGGGCGGTGGCGTAGTGGCGGTCTCGCAATGGGGACGGCTGGGCACCGGTGCCGGGCGGGGTGAAGTGGTCGCCCTGGCGCTGGGCACCGGCATCGTCTTCCTGGTCGGCGTCCTCGACGACCTGATGGGAGTCTCGGCGGCGAAGAAGTTCCTGTTCCAGCTCCTCGCAGCTTGGCTCCTGGTCCGCGTCGGCTGGTCCTTCGAGGTTCTGCGGCTGCCAGGCCTGGGCGCGGTCGACCTTGGCCTCTTTCGGGGCGTGGTGTCGCTGCTCTGGATCGTGGGCGTCACGAACGCCATCAACCTCATCGACGGGTTGGACGGGCTGGCCGGAGGGGTCGCCACCATCATCTCGGTGAGCTTTCTCGTCTACGCCATCCTTCAGGGCAACCCTGGCACCGTGATCCTGATGGCCTCTCTGGCAGGTGCCTGCATCGGCTTCCTGCGTCACAACTGGGAGCCGGCGCGCATCTTCATGGGCGACTCCGGCTCCCTCACGCTGGGCTTCCTCCTCGCCGCCACAGCCGTCCATTCGTCGATCAAGGCGCCGGCCACGGTCGCCATCCTGGTGCCCATCCTGGCTCTCGGAGTGCCGGTCATGGACACCCTGCTGGTGATGGCCGTCCGCTTTCTCGACCGTCCCAAAGGCCCCTTCACCACCCGCTTCCTGCGCATGTTCCGGGCCGACCGTAACCATCTGCACCACATCCTCGAGCACTTTGGCGGCAAGCGCTCCCGCATCGTGGCGGTGATCTACGCTGTGGTCCTCTCCTTCTGCGCCCTGGCCCTGGTGGTCGCCGCCACCGGGCAGACGGTCCTTGGCTTGGCCCTGGTGATCCTGGAATTCTCGGTGGTGCTGGCGATGCGCCGCCTGGGTATGGCCATGGAGGCGGGCCGGCTCTCCCGCCGACAGCGCGAGGAGATCAAAACCGAGCTCGGCCTGCCGGCCGAGCCCAAAGTGGCCTCGGTCCGCCGCATCGCAAGCCGGCGACGAGGTTAACCGGCCCGCAGGATATGCCTGGCGACATCCTCCAGCCGCTCGAACCCCGAAGGATAGAAGAGACGCCGCACCGGCACGCTTTGCACCAGCCGGGCCAGTCGATCCAGCCGGTCAGACTGCAGGCCCACCGCTTCCACGAGTCGTGGCGAGAAGGAGTGGCGGATGAGCTCGATCAACGCCTCGCTGCGTGAAACCGGCTGAATTTCCACCGCGTCAGTCCCCTCCACCCTCGTCGCCAGATAGATGCAGGCCAGTGGGCTGGAAGCATCTTCGAATCTACCATACCCGCCCTCCCCGACAGGAACGAGCCTCTTCTCGGAATCCTTCTGTACGAACGGCAAGTCGCTGTAGCGCCCAAGAAAATGCTTGGCTTCATCCGGCCACATACGCATCAGGGGATAGGATGGACGAACCTCCCAACTGCGATCTCTCTCCTCCAGCACTGCCATGTCGTCCGCTAGCAAGGACGCGCCCGCGTCCACCAAGGCCGCCGCGAGCCCGCTCTTGCCGCCGCCATGACGAGAAGCAAAGACGATGGCGCGACTGTCCACTGAGACCGCCGACGCGTGGAGGGTCGGCAGGCCTCTCAGCTCGAGCCAGTAGGAAAAGACAGGCCCAAGAAGCCGTAGCTCCGCAAGATCGCTTCTAGGCTCCGGGAGATAGAAGTCGATGAAGTCCGCTCCGACGCGGAAATCACCCTCCCGAAAGTGAAATAGAGATCCTTCGGGCTTCTCATAGAGACATCCGACGCTCACGCCATCCTTGTCGCGCAAGGCGCTCGCGTAAACAGGAGGAGATTCCAGAGCTTCGGAATTGAGGAGGGGCTGCTCGGATCGAGAGATGACCAGGTCTGCGGGACCTGGGCTTTGCAACAACGACGCGGTAAGGGGAAAATCACCCACTACTGTCAAGCCGAAGAGACGGAAGCTCCGGCTCAGAAAATCTGCAGCCGATCTCATTACACAGGCTGGCTGCCACCACCCTCGGCGTCGGTGACGTCGGCGAAGTCGCCACCCGTCAGCTCGACGATCGATCCCCACTCCTGGAGCCGCGGGGCCTCATACGGCTTCCTGGCCGGCCAAGGCCCAGGATCCCGGCTCTCCGGGTCGCGCTCGATCTTCATCTCATCCGTGGTCATCGCAAGGTTCTCTCCTGGGAGCTCAGAGATCCCAAATCATGCGCTCATGCCGCAGCCCTATCGCCGGCCCGCATTCCAAGGTGCCGGCTGTGGATGACGGCTTCGCAGCGTCTCAACCAGATCTCGAGATTAATGGCATACCACACGGCACGCCTCGGTGCATCCAGCCCACCATGAACCAAGCTGAGATAGGCAGACCGCAATGCGTCCCCGTCTAGAATCCCCAGGTTGGCGGATCGCGGCTCTCGCAAAAGCTCCACGATCTCGCCTGCCGACCGCTCCAATAAGACAAAATCAATGAACGATGTAAATCGGGTCTTGTCCGCGCGCAGACGGATCCGCTCCGGCAGGATCCCCCGCATGGCCCGGCGCAACAGATTCTTCGAGCTGCCGAGCCGAAAGAGCTGCTCGCCGGGCAGCGCCAGAACATATTCGACCAACCGCCGGTCGAGGAAAGGATGGCGCACCTCGATGCCGAACGATGCGCTGTTCCGGTCGTGCCAGTTGGCGAGCCGCCAATACCAGGGCGTCCCCACCAGCTTGGCATGGATCGCCTGCCGCGACGGGCTCGCGCCGGCCCCAGCCGGCTGCCGCCGGCCGGCACGCCGGGCACGCCGTGCGAAATCCGGATCGAGCCAGGGCTGAGAGAGCTCCTCCTGCCCAATTCCCAGCGCCCGGCGGAGCCCCCGCTCGGCACCGGCGGAAAGGTGGGGGCGTCCGAAATGCCGATAGAGTGAACGCACGCCCGACGAGCGCTGGCTCCTTGCATGACGCAGGACCTCGCGCACCGCGCCCAGGTCTCCGCGCCGTAGGCGCTCGGCGTACACGAGGGAGCTGCCCCGCATCAGGTCATCCCCGCCGTGCCCGGTCAGGAGGACACGGCTTCCCGCCCTGGCCATTCGCCGGAAGATCTCCGCCGTACAGCTCCGCCAGCCGGTGAAGGGCGTGTCCGCGCTCAGGGGGAGCTCGTTCTGAGATTCCATTTTCCACAAAGCTTCCACTGCGACGGGCTCCACCTCCAGACCGAGCTCTTCCGTCACCGCCCGGCTGTAGGACTGCTCGTCGCACTCGGCGAGGCGGTCGAAAACGTAGGTGTAGGCGCGAACGCTGGAGCCGGGCACACGCTGCGCACAGGCTGCGACCGAGGTCGAATCGAGACCGCCGCTCATCGAGATTCCGACGAGCTTCCCACAACCCCTCAGACGATCGGCCACGGACCGCTGAAAGAGCTCACGAAAGCGATCCTCGTAGTCCTCGTCTCGCGGGTAGCGAATCTCGGCAGGGTCCGGAGACCAGTAGCGCTCGACATGTAGATTGCCGTTTTCAACGATCAGCCGCCGGGCAGGCCCCAGCTTGTGAATGGCGGCGAAGAAGCTCCGCTCCGGGTCCTCGGCCTGACACTCGAGGTAAGCGGCGATCTCCCCCTCGTCGTAGCCGGCGGGAACCTCCGGATGCCGGAGGACCTGGACAGCGTCCGATGCGAAACACAGCAGCGAGCCCGCCCGCGCATAGTGGAACGGCTTGATCCCCAAGGGATCGACAGCGCAGAAGAGACGCTTCCGGGGGGCGTCCCAGACCGCGAACGCGAAGTCGCCGAGGAGGTGATCGGTGCACTCAACTCCCCACTCGAGGTATGCGGCGAGGAGCAGCCCGGCATCGGAGGCAGCCGTCCCCTCGGCCGGCCCGAGCCAGTCGACGAGGTCTGAGCGATTGTCGAGGCGACCGTCCATGACTAAGCAAACCTGGTGCCGAGGTTCGAGCAGGGGTTGGTCCAAGCCTGCACCCGCGGCCGGAGCCTGTAGCGCCTGGAAGGCAAGACCCGCTTCGTTCAGAAAAAGGTAGCCGATTCCCCCGGGAGCCCGATAGGAGGAGGACTCCGCCATGTTTCGGAGGTTCTCCGGATCGATCCGGGGAGCCGCAAAGTCCACCATGCCGCAGATTCCGCTCATAGATGCTCGATCAGCCCGCGGTCGGCCAGCGTGCCGACGAACCGCGCGACATCCTCCCGCAAACGTTCCTCCGGGACATCGTACTCGGCAAGAAGCGAGTGGCAGACCGCCTCGACATCCCCGTGGAGACGGAGCAGCGACCACATGCGGGTACCGACTTCGTTGAGACCGAAATACTTTCCGGACTCGGTGGCGAGAAGAACCGCCTCGCCGTCGAGATCGCGAAAGAGCACGGTCTCGGGTATCGCAACCCGGATCATTTGGGCAATCTCATAATCATAATCAAAGCCCCATTATAGAGGGTTCCCGGGCAGAAATCCGCAATCTGAAAAGAAAAGGCGCTCCGAACCTGCCGGAGCGCCTCGCAAATCGCGTCCCACCCAGAAAGATTGAGCGGAAACGGGAAGGGCGCCCCCGCGAAACGGCCGGAGCGCCCGAGAAAACAGGGAGGGACCGCACGGTGGCGGTCCCCTCCGTCAGGCTACTGGGTGCAGGAGGCGTCGATCCGCACCGTGTCCACCTTGAAGTATTCGTCGTCGCCACCGTAGTTGGCGCTGATCCGGAAGCGGATCCTGGTGTTGCTCGCCTTGTAGGCCGAGATGTTGTAGGTGCGCGAGCTGATGTAGGTGCCGGTATAGCCGGTCAGCGTCTCCAGCACGGTGTAGGTGGCTCCGCCGTCTTTCGACACCTCGATGACCGCTGCGTCGTTGGTTTCGGCCCCGCGGATGTGGAAGTCGACCGTCAGCGTCGCGGACGTGAAGCTCGTGAGGTTGACCTGGCGCGCCGCACTCGGCTGGGTGCCGGTATCGGGACTGTCGCGCAGGATCAGGTAGCCGTCGATCGGCGTCCCCACGGTCACGTTGCCGCTGCTCACTCCCGTGCCCGCGGTGTCGTACTCCACCCACGCGCCGCTCCAGCTCAGAGTGCCTTCGTCGTTCGAGAAGCTCTTGGTGGTGAACGTGTCCTTGAAGTAACCCGCCGTACAGGCGGAGGGGCGGTAGCCGAAGTCCACGTCCGTGCGGTTGGCCGTCAGGGTGAACGTGGCAATGCCGGCTGTGGCCACGCCGTCGAGGTCATAGGTCTGCGTATAGCCGGAAGGCACGCCGCTGCTGACCTTGACCTTGTAGGTGCCGGAAGCCAGGCCGGAGAAGCCGTAGTTGCCGCTGCTGTCGGTGGTATCCGTGGCGAGGACGGTGCCGCTGCTGTTGAGGAGCTGGACGGTGACGCCGCTGATGCCGGGTTCGCCGGAATCCTGGACGCCGTCGCCGTCGGTGTCCTTCCACACCTTGTCGCCGACGCTGTAGGTAACGGTGGTCGGGGGCTTGTAGCCGAAGTCGACGTCGTCGTGGCTTGCCGTCAGGGGGCCAGTCACCGTGTGCGGCGTGGAGGTGCCGTCAAGGTCGTAGGTCGGCGTATAGCCGGAAGGCAGGCTGCTACTGACCACCTTGACGGTGTAGGTGCCAGCGGGGATGTCGGTGAAGCCGTAGATGCCGTTGCTATCGGTGGTGTCCGTAGCGATGACGGCGTTGCTGCTGTTGAGGAGTTGGACGGTAACGCCACTGATGCCGGGCTCGCCGGAATCCTGGACGCCGTCGCCATCCGTGTCCTTCCAGACCCGATCGCCGATCGAATAGGTCGGGACCGAGCAACCGGCGTCGATCTGCACCGAGTCCACCTTGAAGAGGTCGTCGCTGCCACCAAAGCCGTTGCTGATCCGGAAGCGGATCCGGGTGTTGCTGGCGATGTAGGCCGAGATGTTGTAGGTGCGCGAGCTGGTGTAGTCGCCGCTGTAGCCGGTCAGCGTCTCCAGCACGGTGTAGGTGGCTCCGCCGTCTTTCGACACCTCGATGACCGCCGCGTCGTCGGACTCGACTCCCTTGAGGTGGAAGTCGACCGTCAGCGTCGCGGACATGAAGGCCGAGAGATTGGCCTGGCGCGCCGCGCTCGGCTGGGTGCCGGTGTCGGGGCTGTCGCGCAGGATCAGGTAGCCGGCATAGGGAGTGCCCACGGTCACGTTGCCGCTGCTCACTCCGGTTCCCGCCGTGTCGCTCTCAACCCACGCGGCAGCCCAGCTCAGGGTACCCTCGTTGTTGGAGAAACTGTTGGTAGTGAAGGTGTCCTTGAAGGTACCCCCCGTGCAGGTCGCGGGGCGATAGCCGAAATCCACGTCCGTGCGGTTGGCCGTCAGGTTGAACGAAGCCGTGTGGGCCGTGGCGATGCCGTCGAGGTCGTAGGTCGGTGCATAGCCGGAGGGCAGGCTGCTGCTGACCACCTTGACGGTGTAGTTGCCGGCGGCGATGTTGGTGAAGCCGTAGATGCCGCTGCTATCGGTGGTAGTGGTAGCGATGACGGTGTTGCTGCTGTTGAGGAGCTGGACGGTGACGCCGCTGATGCCGGGCTCGCCGGAATCCTGGACGCCGTCGCCGTCGGTGTCCTTCCACACCTTGTCGCCGATCGAGAAGGTCTGGGGTGTGCAGGTGGCGTCGATCCGCACCGCGTCCACCTTGAAGAGGTCGTCGCTGCCACCGTAGCCGGCGCTGATCCGGAAGCGGATCCGGGTGTTGCTGGCCATGTAGGCCGAGATGTCGTAGGTGCGCGAGGTGATGTAGTCGGTGGTGGTGTAGCCGGTCAGCGTCTCCAGAACCGTGTAGGTGGCACCGCCGTCCTTCGAGACCTCGATCACCGCCGCGTCGTCAGGCTCCACTTGCTTGAGGTGGATGTCGACCGTCAGCGTCGCGGACGTGAAGCCCGTGAGGTTGACCTGGCGCGCCGCGCTCGGCTGGGTGCCGGTGTCGGGGCTGTCGCGCAGGATCAGGTAGCCGGCATAGGGAGTGCCCACGGTCACGTTGCCGCTGCTCACTCCGGTTCCCGCCGTGTCGCTCTCCACCCACGCGCCACTCCAGCTCAGAGTGCCTTCGTTGTTGGAGAAGCTGTTGGTGGTGAACGTGTCCTTGAAGTAACCCGCCGTGCAGACGGCAGCACGGTAGCCGAAGTCGACGTCCGTACGGCTGGCGGTCAGGCTGAACGTCGCCTGGTGGGCGGTCCCGGTGCCATCGAGATCGAAGGTCGGAACGTAGCCCGCGGGCAGGGTGCTGCTGACCACGCGGACCGTGTAGGTGCCGGCGCCCAGGTTGGAGAAGGTGTAGTTGCCGTTGCCGGCCGTCGTGGTGGTAGCGATGACAGTGCCGCCGTTGTCGAGCAACTGGACGGTGACGCCGTTGAGACCGGTCTCACTGGCGTCCTGCACGCCGTTACCGTTGGCATCGTTCCACACGCGGTCGCCCACGGAGAGGGTGCCGCGGTAGCCGAAGTCGACATCGGTGCGGCTCTGGCCGCCGGTGAGGGTGAAGGTGGCCACGTTGGGCGTGCCGGTACCGTCGAGGTCGAAGGTCGGCCCATAGCCCGCGGGCACGGTGCTGCTGACCACGCGGACGCTGTAGGTGCCGGCAGCCAGGTTGGAGAAGGTGTAGTTGCCGTTGCCGGCGGTGGTGGCGGTGGCGATCACGTTGCCGCCGTTGTCGAGGAGTTGGACGGTGGCGCCGTTGATGCCGGTCTCACCGGTGTCCTGCACACCGTTGCCGTTGGCGTCGTTCCACACGCGGTCGCCGACCGAAGCCGTGCCGCGGTAGCCGAAGTCAACGTCGGTGCGCGAAGCGCCGGCGTTCAGGGTGAAGCTGGCGGCGTTGGCCGTGGCGATGCCGTCGAGGTCGTAGGTCGGGCTGAAGCCCGCCGGCAGCGAGCCGGAGACCACGCGGACGGTGTAGCTGCCGCCCAGCAGGTTGGAGAAGGTGTAGTTGCCGTCACCGCTCGTGGTGGTGGTGGCGATCACGTTGTTGCTGCTGTCGAGGAGCTGCACGGTGACGCCATTGATACCGGTCTCCCCGGCGTCCTGGATGGCGTTGCCGTTGGCGTCGTTCCAGACGCGGTCGCCCACCGAGGCCGTGCCGCGGTAGCCGAAGTCGACGTCGGTGCGCGAAGTGCCGGCGGCGAGGGTGACAGTGGCCTGGTTGGCCGTGGCGACGCCATCGAGGTCGTAGGTCGGAGTGACCCCGGCCGGCAGCGTGCTCGGCACGATCTTGACGATGTAGGTGGCCGGCGCCAGGTTGTTGAACGTGTAGTTGCCGTCACCCGCCGAGGTCGTGGTCGCGACCAGGGTCGTGCCGTTGAAGAGCTGGACGGTGGCGCCGTTGATGCCGGTCTCGCCCGCATCCTGGACGCCGTTGCCGTTGGTGTCGAGCCAGAGGCGGTCACCGATCGAGCCGTTGGCGCGATAGCCGAAGTCGACGTCGGTGCGCGAGGCGCCGGCGGCGAGCGTGAAGGTGGCCTGGTTGGCGGTGGCGATGCCGTCGAGGTCGAAGGTCGGAGCGACCCCGGCCGGCAGCGTGCCCGGCACGACCTTGACGGTGTAGGTGCCCGGCGCCAGGTTGCTGAACGTGTAGTTGCCGTCACCGGCCGTGGTCGTGGTCGCGACCAGGGTCGTGCCGTTGAAGAGCTGGACGGTGGCGCCGTTGATGCCCGTCTCACCCGCGTCCTGGACGCCGTTGCCGTTGGTGTCGTTCCAGACGCGATCGCCGACCGAGCCGGTAGCACGGTAGCCGAAGTCGACGTCGGTGCGCGAAGTGCCGGCGGCGAGCGTGAAGGTAGCCTGGTTGGCGGTGGCGATGCCGTCGAGGTCGAAGGTCGGAGTGACCCCGGCCGGCAACGTGCCCGGCACGACCTTGACGGTGTAGGTGCCCGGCGTCAGGTTGCTGAACGTGTAGTTACCGTCACCGGCCGTGGTCGTGGTCGCGACCAGGGTCGTGCCGTTGAAGAGCTGGACGGTGGCGCCGTTGATGCCCGGCTCGCCCGCGTCCTGAACGCCGTTGCCGTTGGCGTCGTTCCAGACGCGGTCGCCGACCGAGCCGGTGCCGCGGTAGCCGAAGTCGACGTCGGTGCGGTTGGCGCCGGCGGCGAGCGTGAAGGTGGCGATGTTCGGCGTGGCGATGCCGTCGAGGTCGAAGGTCGGCGTCACACCGGCCGGCAGTGTGCCGGAGACCACGCGAACCGAGTAGCTCCCGGCCGCGAGGTTGGAGAAGGTGTAGTTGCCATCGCCCGCCGTCGTCGCGGTGCCGACCACGTTGGCGCTGCCGTCGAGGAGCTGGACGGTGACGCCGTTGATCCCGGTCTCGCCGGCATCCTGAGCACCGTTGCCGTTGGTGTCGAACCACACCCGGTCACCGACGGAAGCGGTGCCGCGGTAGCCGAAGTCCACGTCCGTGCGCGAGGCGCCGGCGGCGAGACTGAAGGTGGCGATGTTTGGCGTCGCAATACCGTCGAGGTCGAAGGTCGGAGCGACCCCTCCCGGCAGCGAGCCGGAGACGATGCGAACGCTGTAGGTGCCAGCCACCAGGTTGCTGAAGCCATAGTTGCCGTCACCCGCAGTCGTGGTGGTGGCAATCACGTTGCCGCCACCATCGAGGAGTTGGACGGTGACGCCGTTGATGCCGGCCTCGCCAGCATCCTGAACGCCGTTGCCGTTGGTGTCGAGCCACACCCGGTCACCGACCACGCCGGAGCCGCGGTAGCCGAAGTCCACGTCCGTACGATTCGCTCCGGCAGCCAGGCTGAAGGAGGCGATGTTCGCCGTCGCGATGCCGTCGAGGTCGTAGGTCTGCGTCAGGCCGGCAGGCAGACTGCTGGTCACCACCCGCACGGAGTAATTTCCGGGGGTCAGGTTCGAGAAGGTGTAGTTGCCATCACCACTGGTGGTCGCGGTGGCGATGACGGTGCTGCTGGCATTCAGCAGTTGGACCGTCACCCCGTTGAGGCCCGTCTCACCGGCGTCCTGGACGCTGTTGCCGTTGGTGTCGAGCCAGACCCGGTCGCCCACGGAGGCGGTGCCGCGATAGCCGAAGTCCACGTCCGTGCGCGACGCTCCGCTGGCCAGGCTGAAGGAGGCGATGTTGGGAGTCCCGATGCCGTCGAGGTCGAAGCTCGGAGCCACACCCGCAGGCAGGGTGGCAACCACCACGCGGACCGAGTAAGTACCGGCCGTCAGGTTCGAGAAGGTGTAGTTGCCATCACCGCTCGTGGTCGCCGTGCCCACCACCGTGTTGCTGGCGTTGAGCAGCTCGACCGTCACGCCGTTGATGCCCGTCTCACCCGCATCCTGAACACCGTTGGCGTTGGTGTCGAGCCACACCCGGTCGCCGACGGAGCCGGTGCCGCGGTAGCCGAAGTCCACATCCGTACGGTTGGCACCGCCCGCCAGGCTGAAGGAGGCGATGTTGGGGGTCCCGATGCCGTCGAGGTCATAGGTCGGAGCCAGGCCGGCCGGCAGGGTGGCGGCCACCACGCGGACCGAGTAGGTACCGGCCGTCAGATTCGAGAAGGTGTAGTTGCCATCACCGCTCGTGGTCGTCGTGCCCACCACCGTGTTGCTGGCGTTGAGCAGCTCGACCGTCACGCCGTTGATGCCCGTCTCACCCGCATCCTGAACGCCGTTGCCGTTGCTGTCGATCCACAGACGGTCGCCCACCGAGGCCGTGCCGCGGTAGCCGAAGTCCACGTCCGTGCGGTTCACACCGGCCCCCAGGCTGAAGGACGCGATGTTCGGAGTGCCGATGCCGTCGAGGTCATAGGTCGGAACCAGACCGGCCGGCAGGGTGGCAGCCACCACGCGGACCGAGTAGGTGCCGGCCATCAGGTTCGAGAAGGTGTAGTTGCCATCACCGCTCGTGGTCGCCGTGCCCACCACCGTGTTGCTGGCGTTGAGCAGCTCGACCGTCACGCCGTTGATGCCCGTCTCACCCGCATCCTGAACACCGTTGCCGTTGCTGTCGATCCACAGACGGTCGCCCACCGAGGCCGTGCCACGGTAGCCGAAGTCCACGTCCGTGCGGTTCACACCGGCCCCCAGGCTGAAGGACGCGATGTTCGGAGTGCCGATGCCGTCGAGGTCATAGGTCGGAGCGACCCCGGCCGGCAGGGTGGCGGCCACCACGCGGACCGAGTAGTTGCCGCCCGACAGGTTCGAGAAGGTGTAGTTGCCGTCACCGCTCGTGGTGGTCGTGCCCACCACCGTGTTGCCGGCGTCGAGCAGCTCGACCGTCACCCCGTTGATGCCGGTCTCACCCGCATCCTGAACGCCGTTGCCGTTGCTGTCGATCCACAGACGGTCGCCCACCGAGGCCGTGCCGCGGTAGCCGAAGTCCACATCCGTGCGGTTCACACCGGCCCCCAGGCTGAAGGACGCGATGTTCGGAGTGCCGATGCCGTCGAGGTCATAGGTCGGAGCGACCCCGGCCGGCAGGGTGGCGGCCACCACGCGGACCGAGTAGTTGCCGCTCACCAGGTTGGAGAAGGTGTAGTTGCCATCTCCCGCGGTGACGATGGAGGCGATGACGTTGCCGCCGTTGTCCAGGAGCTGGACGGTGACGCCGTTGATGCCGGCCTCACCCGCGTCCTGAACGCCGTTGCCGTTGGCGTCGTTCCACAACCGGTCACCGACCGAGGCGGTGCCGACGTAACCGAAGTCCACGTCGTTGCGGGTGGCGCCGGCGTTCAGCGTGAAGGTCGCCACATTGGCGGTGCCGATGCCGTCGAGGTCGTAGGTCGGCCCGAGGCCCGGCGGCAGCGAGCCGGCCACAATCCGGACGCTGTAGGTGCCGCCCAGGAGATGGGCGAACTGGTAGTTGCCGTCGCCCGCGGTGGTGGTGGTGGCGATGACGTTGCCGCCGTTGTCCAGAAGCTGGACGGTGACGCCGTTGATGCCGTTCTCGCCAGCGTCCTGAACGCCGTTGGCGTTGGAGTCGAGCCACACCCGGTCGCCCACCGCGGCAGTGCCGCGATAGCCGAAGTCGACATCCGTACGGGAGGCGCCTCCGGTGAGCTCGAAGGTCGCGATGTTCGGCGTCGCGATGCCGTCGAGATCGTAGGTCGGCGTCACGCCCGCCGGCAGCGTGCTGGTGACGATGCGGACGCTGTAGGACCCGGCGCCCAGGTTGTTGAAGTGATAGTCGCCGTCACCCGCGGTGGTGGTGGTGGCGATCACGTTGCCGCCGGCGTCGAGGAGTTGGACGGTGGTGCCATTGATACCGGCCTCACCGGCGTCCTGGATGCCGTCGCCGTTGATGTCGAGCCACAGCCGGTCGCCGATGGAGCCGGTGCCGCCGTAGCCGAAGTCCACGTCGGTGCGGGTGGCGCCGGCGTCCAGGGTGAAGGAAGCAACGTTCGGCGTCGCGATGCCGTCGAGGTCGTAGGTCGGAGTCACGCCGGCCGGCAGATTGGCGGCGACGACGCGGACGGAGTAGTTGCCGGCCATCAGGTTGGAGAAGGTGTAGTTGCCGTCGCCGCTGGTGGTCGTTGTGGCCACCGTGTTGCCGCCCGCGTCGAGCAGCTCGACGGTGACGTCGTTGATGCCGGTCTCGCCGGCGTCCTGGGCGCCGTTGCTGTTGGTGTCGTTCCACACCCGGTCGCCCACGGAAGCGGTGCCGCGGTAGCCGAAGTCCACGTCGGCGCGCGAAGCCCCGCCCGTCAGGGTGAACGAGGCGACGTTCGGGGTGGCGATGCCATCGAGGTCGTAGGTCGGAGTCACGCCGGCCGGCAGGGTGGCGGCGACGACGCGAACGGTGTAGTCGCCGGCCATCAGGTTGGAGAAGGTGTAGTTGCCGTCGCCGCTGGTGGTCGTGTTGGCGATCACGTTGTTGCCGGCGTCGAGCAGCTCGACGGTGACGTTGTTGATGCCGGCCTCGCCGGGATCCTGGACACCGTCACCGTTGGAGTCGATCCACAGCCGGTCTCCCACCGAGGCCGCGCCGCGGTAGCCGAAGTCCACGTCGGTGCGCGCCTCCCCGTTCGTCAGGCTGAACGACGCGATGTCGGGTGTCGCAACGCCGTCGAGGTCGTAGGTCTCGACCACGCTCGGCGGCAGGGTGGCGGTCACCACCCGGACCGAGTAGTTGCCGGCCGACAGGTTGGAGAAGGTGTAGTTGCCGTCACCGCTCGTGGTCGTGCTGCCCACCACGGTGTTGCTCGCGTCGAGCAGCTGGACCGTCACACCATTGAGGCCGGTCTCGCCGGCGTCCTGGATGCCGTCACCGTTGGAATCGATCCACACCCGGTCGCCCACCGAGGCCGTACCGCCATAGCCGAAGTCCACGTCGGTGCGCGAGGTGCCGGCGTTGAGGGTGAAGGCGGCCACGTGGGGCGTTGCCGTACCGTCGAGGTCGTAGGTCGGAGTCAGGCCCGGAGGCAGCGTGCTGGAGACGACGCGGACGCTGTAGGCGCCGCCCAGGAGGTTGGAGAAGGTGTAGATGCCGTCGCCCGCGGTGATCGTGGTGGCGATGACGTTGCTACCGGCGTCGAGGAGCTGGACGGTGACGCCATTGATGCCGGCCTCACCCGCGTCCTGCATGCCGTTGGCGTTGGCGTCGAGCCAGACCCGGTCGCCCACCGAGGCCGTGCCGCGATAGCCGAAGTCGACGTCCGTCCGCGCCGCACCCGCGGCCAGGGTGAAGGTCGCGATGTTGGCCGTCGCGATGCCGTCCAGGTCGTAGGTCGGCGTGACGCCGGCCGGCAGCGTCGTGGGGACGATGCGAACGCTGTAGGTTCCACCCACGAGGTTGCTGAACGTGTAGTTGCCATCCCCCGCCGTGGTGGTCGTGCCGATGATGTTGCCGCCGCCGTCGAGGAGTTGGACGGTGGAGCCGTTGATGCCGGCCTCGCCGGGATCCTGAACGCCGTCGCCGTTGGTGTCGAGCCACAGGCGGTCGCCGACCGAGCCGGTGCCGCCGTAGCCGAAGTCGACGTCCGTGCGGTTCTGGCCGCCCGCCAGGGCGAAGGAGGCGATGTTCGCCGTCGCGATGCCGTCCAGGTCGTAGGTCGGCGTGACGCCGGCCGGCAGGCTGGCGGCGACGACCTTGACCGAGTAGTTGCCGGCCATCAGGTTGGCGAACGTGTAGTTGCCGTCGCCGCTGGTGGTCGTGGTGGCCACGACGTTGTTGGCGGCGTCGAGCAACTGGACGGTCACCCCGTTGATGCCACCCTCGCCGGCATCCTGGGCCGCGTTGCTGTTGAGGTCGAGCCACACGCGGTCGCCCACCGAGGCCGTGCCGCGGTAGCCGAAGTCGACGTCGGTACGCGTCTGGCCGGTGGCGAGGCTGAAGGAGGCGATGTTCGCCGTCGCGACGCCGTCCAGGTCGTAGGTCTCCGCGACTCCCGGCGGCAGGCTGGCGGTGACGATCTGCACCGAGTAGTTGCCCGCCGGCAGGGCCGAGAACGTGTAGTTCCCGTCGCCGCTGGTGGTGGCGGTACCGACGACGTTGTTGGCGCCGTCGAGGAGCTGTACCGTCACGCCATTGAGGCCGGTCTCGCCCGGATCCTGCACGCCGTCGCCGTTGGAATCGAGCCACACCCGGTCGCCCACCGAGGCCGTCGCGGTGCCGCGATAGCCGAAGTCGACGTTGGTCAGGTGGTCGCCCGCATTCACGTGGAACGAAGCCGCGTCGGGCGTCGAGACGCCGTCGAGGTCGTAGGTCTCCACGTAACCCGCCGGCAGCGTCGAGGTGTCGATCTGCACGGTGTATGTGTCGTCCGCGAACTCGTTCGCGAGCACGTGCGAGAAGGTATAGATACCGTTCCCGCTCGTCACCGTGGTGCCGACGAGGTTGCCGTTGAAATCGAGGAGCTGGACGGTGACGCCGTTGATGCCGGCCTCGCCGGCATCCTGCACGCCGTCGCCGTTGAGGTCGTTCCACACCCGGTCGCCGACCGAGGCGTCGCCCTGATAGCCGAAGTCGACGTCCGTGCGGCTACCGCCGAGGACCTGAACTACGGCCGTCGTGTTGGGCGTGGCCACACCGTCCAGGTCGTAGGTCGGAGTCGCACCTCCCGGCAACGTGGTGGTGTCGACGGTCACCGTGTAGGTGCCGGCAGGGACGCCGGGGAAGGTGTAGTTGCCGTCGTTGGACGTGAAGGTGGTGGCGAGGGTGTTGCCATCGGAATCCAGGAGGAAGAGCTGCACATCGTTGATCCCCGGCTCATTCGCATCCTGCACGCCGTTGCCATTCACGTCGTTCCACACCCGATCGCCGATGGAGCCCGGCATCTGGAGGCCGAAGTCACAGGTGAGGATGTTGTGGTCGACGATGGTCTCGGTGCACTGCTGGGGAGTGGTGGGATTGTAGTTGCGGAGGACGCCGTCCTCATCGAAGTTCGCGGGATCGATCT
Organism: Thermoanaerobaculia bacterium; assembly: GCA_035996875.1. Lineage (GTDB taxonomy): Bacteria > Acidobacteriota > Thermoanaerobaculia > Multivoradales > UBA5704 > DATARR01. The sequence continues at coordinate 5,795 of DASYJD010000011.1, read as the reverse complement.
TCGCCGTGTAGGGAAGGGCCTCGACCTCGAACAAGTAGTGGCCATCGCCGTCGGTGATGGCCGTTTCCACCAGCTCGCCGTTCGCGTCGAGCAGATCGACGGTGACGTTCGGGATGCCCTGTTCGCCCGGGTCCTGCACGCCGTTGCCGTTGGTATCCAGGAAGACGGTGTCGCCGATCAGGTAGGGGCGCAGGGGGTTGCAGGGCACTCCCGACTGATCCACACAGAGCACTCTGCCCGGGAGGAGCAGGGCGTTCAGATTCGCCATGTCCACGCCCTGGATCCGCACCTGGTAGATACCGTGAGGAATCGGAGCCGGCGTGCTGTAGTCCATCTGACTGGGATCGAAAGGATCGGTCGAGATCTTGAACTGCTCCCATTCCTGGTTGCCCGACGGATTGTCATTGGCGAATATCCGTCCGTCCGGGAAGATCACGTCGTAGCGGATGGACGGGGGCTTCAGCAGGAACGGGCCCGTGGCCCCCGTCGGGTTGCGGTCATCCGGCGGATTGCCCGTCGAGGGCGGGGATCCGATGGCGACGCCTTCAGGAAGCGTATCCAACGTCGACCAGGAAGGAAGGGGCAGGGCAGGGGTATCCGGGTCGTCCGTATCCGGCTGCGTGCCGTCGAACTTGCCGTGGTCGAAGTCGCCGTCCCAGACAGTGACGTCATGCTGGCTCACCGGCTCGTCGAAGTAAAAGTTGAAGAACCCGTCGTAATTGGTCGGAGTCGTCTGCCCCAACGAGAAGTTGGGATAGACGATGGAGAGGTCCGCGGTGCTGAAGATATTGGCAATGTAGGAGAACGGCTTGGGGGAGGGAAAGAGCGACGTCCCTCCGACGTTCGCCCCGCCCGTGCGCACCTTGAATGCGTTGAGAGTGGCGATCGACAGGCTTTGGAGTTGGATGCGCAACAGATAGTAATAGTTGCCGCTCGGCGACTGGGCCGACGCGCCGGTAGTGACGTTGAAGTCGATCCAGGCATTGTCCGGCATCGCCGTCGAGAGGACTGTGGGATTGCCTGCGAGCGGCACCACCGTCGCCGTCGAATGCGTACGGTTCGGATCGGCGTAGAGCGTGTAGCCGAACGTTGCGGCCGTGCCCGAGTCCCAGTGGGCGACCGCGGGCGAGCCGCTGGTCCCCCGGTCGTCACCGTCGAACACGCCGACGGTGAACGTCGTCGTGCCCGCGGGTACCGAGATCTCCAAGTCGAGCGAAGGGTCGCTCAGAGTCACGAAGCCGAGCCCGTTGGCGATGGCCAGGAACCGGGCATCCACCGAGCTGCAGCTCGGGAGGCAGTTAAAGGTTTGCGCGCTGGCCGGGAACGCTGAGAGCAGACCCAGCGTTACGGCCAGGATGGCCAACAGTGCATTTTTCAATTTCAAGGAATACATTGAACTCTCCTCCAAATGAGATACCGCTCCCCGAAAAGACTCCCCCACGACATGCTGCGAGTGCTGCGTTCCCATAGTGCCGCCCAACCGCCAAATGTGGACACTTGTCCAAAGTGGCCCTATTTTGCTGGTGCGGTGTCAGGAGAACGTCAGCGGACATTTCCTGATTCTCTCGACTCAACAACGCACATGCGTATCGTGAATGCGCTTGGACGCAATCTACCGGTCTCCCCGGTCTTCGGTCGTTCCGCTTTCAGCAAGCTTGCAGGCCGGCCGTCAGCTCAGCGTCAGGAACTTGCTGCGCCGTCGAGGTCGTAGGTCTCCGCATACCCAGCCAGCGTCGACTTGTCGATCCGCACGGTGTACGTATCCGCGAACATCTTGCGTAAGATTGAGGACCCAATCTTACGACGCGCATTACGGCTCAGGCGACCGTCAGCTCAGCGTCAGGAACTTGCAGCGTAATGAGTTAGAATCCCGCCAGCATCATCTGGACGGTAGGGGATGGCGTAGACATGGAGGGAAGCGAGGCGAATCGGCGTCCACGGCCCTCCTGCGGGGACAAGGGGCTTGAACAAAATCCGCGTGCGTCTTCTGGGTGGGTTCGAGGTCTGGGTCGGCGACCACCAGGTCAGCGGCTTCGAGTCGCAGAAGGTCCGCGCTCTGCTGGCCTACCTGGTCTGTCACCGGCACCGGACCTTCAGCCGCGACCACCTGACCGGTCTTCTATGGCCGGAACGCGAGCCCGAGGGCGCCCGACACGCCTTGCGGCAGGCCATCTACAACCTCCGCTCGTCGCTGCCGGAAGCCGGCCCGGCCGGCCTCATCCTCAGCCGCAATCTGGAGATCGGCCTCGGTCCGGACGCCGAATGCTGGCTCGACGTCGAGGCTTTCGAGGAGGCCCTGGAGCGGGGCACCGAGCGGGAGCTGGTCGACCCTCACCACCTCTCGGCAGCCGCCCAGCTCTACCGTGGGGAGTTCCTGGCGGGATTCTTCGTCAAGGACAGCCCATCCTTCGAAGATTGGCTGGGCACCCAGCAGGTGCGCTTCCGCGAGGCGGCGGTGGAGGTGCTGCAGCGCCTCATCGAGAGCTATCGGCGGCGGGGCGAGTACCGCTTCGGCGTCCACTATGCCCGCCGCCTGGTCGCCATCGATCCGCTCTCGGAGGAGGCGCACCGCACTCTGATGCGGCTCTTCGCCCTCTCGGGCCAGCGCAGCCGCGCTCTGGCCCAATATGAGGAGCTGACGAACCTTCTGCTGCACGAGCTGGCGGTGACGCCTCTGGAGGCAACGCGGCGTCTTCACGACTCGATCCTGGCCGAGGATCTGGAAGAAAAGGTCGCGACGGCGCGCGACCCCGAGCCGATCGGTCCGCTGATTCCCCTGGTCGGCCGCGGTCCCGCCTTCGGGCTGCTGCGGGAGGGGTGGCTGCGAGCGCTCGCGGGGAAGGTGCACCTCACCCTGGTCACCGGCGAAGCGGGGGCCGGCAAGACCCGGCTCATCAAGTCCTTCCTCGACGCCACCACCTCCAAGCGGCTCAGCAGCGTGCTCAAGGGGCAGTGCTACGAGCAGTCGCCGCTGATCGCCTATCAGCCGTTCGTCGAGGTGCTTCGAAGCGTGCTGGCGGAGGAGACCGAGGTCACCGAGAAAGTCCTCTCCCGGGTGCCGGACGAGCTGCTGGAGGATCTCGTCCGGCTCGTCCCCGAGCTGCGCGATCTACGCTCCCGGCCGGCCGGCTCGGCACCCGCCGCCGGCGAGGACGGCCGAAGGCGCCTCTTCACCGCCTGTGGCCGCTTCCTGGAGGAGCTGTGCCGGGGAGGGCCGGAAGGCAGCGCCGAGCCCCTGATCCTGTATCTCGAAGACCTGCACCTGGGAGACCGCGACTCCTACGAGCTGCTGGCCTTCCTCACCGCGCGCCTGGAGGGGCCGATCTGGATCCTCGCCTCCTGTCATAGCGATGGCCTGGACCGCGATCACCCTTTGAGCCAGATCTTTCGCCGGTGCGAGAAGGCCGGCATGGCGACGCACCTGGAGGTCGACCGCCTCGAGCCGGCCGGATTGGAGGAGATCGCGAGCTCCCTGGTGGGCGAGGCGCAGGCCGCGGAACTGGCGGATTTCCTCGAGGAGCACAGCGCCGGCCTGCCCCTGGCCGCGGCCGAGGTCGTCAACTTCCTGTGGGACGAGGGCGTGCTGGTGGCTCGCGGCGCGGGGAGCTGGAGCCTCGCGCGCCCGCTCGCCGGGCTCAAGCTGGCAATGGAGGATGCGCGCGATCTGATCCGCGCCCGCATCCGCCGGCTTCCCAACTCCACCCGCCGCCTCGCCACGCTGGCCGCCGTCATGGGGCAGAGCTTCGACGCCCAGATCCTCCAGGAGGCCGCGGACGAGCACATCCAGGTGGTCGAGGTGGGAATGGAGATCCTCCTGCGGCGCTGGCTGATCCGCCAGTTCTCCCACTCCTGGACCAGCAGCCGCGAGGAGGAGAGCCTCGCTCTCTGGGCTCAGGGAGCGCGCCGGGGAAGCTTCGAGTTCTCACACCGGGAGATCCGCAACGCCATTCACCAGGAGATCAACCCGTTACGCCGGCAGGCCATGCACTCCCAGGTGGCGGCGGCGCTGAAGCGGCTGCAGGGCGACCGCGACTGCCAGGCCCTGGCCTTCCACTTCGTGGCCGCCGGCGAGTGGGACAAGGCGCTACCCTACCTGGAGCAGTCCGTGGAGCGGGCACTCGCCGTCTATGCCGAAGACACCGCCCAGCGCTACTGCGACCAAGCGGTCGAGGCGCTGAGCCGGCTGGTCGCTTCGGCACGCAACGGGGGCCAGGCCGAGCACTGGCGCGGCGAGAGGGACCAGTTCCTGGAACGGATGCGCGAGATGCGGGGGCGGCCCGTCGAGGCCTGAGACCGGCCGCAAGGCCGCCCGGCTTCCCATCGTGGTACGATCCCAAGACAAGAAAAGAGCCTTTGACTGCGATCTGTGGAGAATGCCGCTCGGCGCCTTCTCCACGAAAGGAGAGGATGACATGACACGCTGGACCATGGCCTCGGCGCTGGCGCTGACCGCCCTGCTCTCGACCGGGTGGGCTCAGGCCCAGACCTCCGACCGCAACGACCGCGACCGCGACGACGACGGCGGACGCAACCGGGACCGCTTCGCTTTCAGCATCGGCGCCGGGCTCGTCGAGCCTTCGGGCGGAGTGGAGACCTACTACACGGCGGCGCTACGCATCCGTGTCAGCGGGCGCGACGACGACTCCCGCCACCGGACGACCGGCGACGACAGCGTCACCGGCTATCTCGAACCCGAGATCGGCTACTGGAAGGCGAGCGGCGACCACGGTAAGGGGACCGACACCCTGTTCGGTATCAACCTGATCGGCGTCGTTCCCTTCGGCGCGGTGGACAGCTTCTTCGGCGTCGGCGCCGCTCTCCACTCGATCGACAAATCCCTGGTGGAGGACGATGTCTCGCTCTCCGGGACGGACAGCAAGTTCGGGGCCGACGCCCAGTTCGGCATCGACATCTACATCACCAACAAGCTCAGCGCCTACGGCACCGGCCGGTTCGACCTCGTCCAGGGCACACAGAGCCGGGTGCAGAGCAAGGTCTATCTGGGGCTTCGCGCCCGGTTCTAGATTTTCAGCCCTTTTTCGAGATCGCCGCCAAGAAAAACGGCCGGCCCGCTCGCGCGGACCGGCCGTTGCCATATCTGACGGAGAACCTGCTCTTAGTACATGCCGCCCATGCCGCCGCCCGGCATGCCGCCCGGACCGCCGCCGCCCTTCTCGTCCTTCTCCTTGATCTCGGAGACCATGGCCTCCGTGGTCAGCATCAGGCCCGCGATGGACGCAGCGTTGATCAGCGCGGTCTTGGTGACCTTGGCCGGATCGATGACTCCGGCCGCGACCAAGTCCTCATACTTGCCGGTCGCGGCGTTGTAGCCGCTGTTGCCATTGGTCGACAGGAGCTGCTTGACGACCACCGAGCCCTCCTCGCCGGCGTTGATGGCGATCTGGCGGGCCGGCTCTTCGAGAGCGCGGCGGACGATGTTGACGCCCACCCGCACGTCGCCCTCGGACTGGATGGCTTCGACGGCCTTGATGGCGCGCAGCAGGGCAACGCCGCCGCCGGGGACGATGCCCTCTTCGACGGCCGCCTTGGTAGCGTGCATCGCGTCCTCGACGCGGGCCTTCTTCTCCTTCATCTCGGTCTCGGTGGCGGCACCGACCTTGATCACCGCCACACCGCCCACGAGCTTGGCCAACCGCTCCTGGAGCTTCTCGCGGTCGTAGTCCGAGGTGGTCTCCTCGACCTGGTTGCGGATCTGCTTGACGCGGCCGGCAATGGCCTCGTGCCGCTTGACGTCGTCGGAGTCGGTGACGATGGTGGTCTCGTCCTTGGTGAGG
>DASYJD010000010.1:0-38639 GCA_035996875.1 Thermoanaerobaculia bacterium | reverse complement strand
AGTCAGCTCCAGCCGAGGCCGCCACAATCCCAGGGCCATCAAGCGAAAGGTCAGCAAGTTTCCCACCCGTAGTCGAGCCAAAAGAACCCGGCCACGCTGGACTCAGATTCGGGCGGCCATCGTTATGTGAACAGCATTGCGGCTAGGGGGGTTAGGGGTCTGCCGCCCTCCGGGCTCGCGTGATTGGCCTGCGGAGGGTGTCCCAAAGCGGACCAGTCCTGTTCGGACGGATTCCAGACGAACGATCTTCTCGCGTTGGTACGCATCGCCGTCTCATCTTCGGCCGCCCTGCCAAGGCGCGAACGACCTGGATCTCGGCACGGATGATTCGGAGTTCGGCACGGATGACCTGGATCTCGGCGCGAACGATCTGGATCTCGGCGCGAACCATCCGGAGATCGGCGCGGACTGTCCGGACCTCGGCACGGATGACCTGGATCTCGGCGTGGAGGATCCAGGAATCGGCGTGGACTGTTCAGATCTCGGCACGGATCATCCGTGAGTCGGCGCGGACCATCCGGAGCTCGGTACGGACGATCCCGGAGTCGGCACGGACCCTCTGGAGATCGGCGCGGACCGTCCAGACCTCGGCACGGACGATCCGTGAGTCCGTTTTCTACTTCCCTGGCACGACTTGAGCCTGGCCCCAGAGGGCGTGGCCGCTCACCGGATCATGAACGGAGAAGATCAGGCGCTGCTTGGGGTCGCGAAGTCGCACGACGGTCTGGAAGCGGGCGTAGGTTCCGGCCTGCGGCAAGGCTGCGATCTGGACTTTGAGTTGTGGACCCGAGAGATTCGCCCGGCGGCCATCGGCTTCTTCAGTGGAGACGGCGAGGGGGACGACCGCCAAGTATCCCTTTCCCTTCGGCGTCAGGGACAGGGCCTCGACCGGCACGCCGAGCGTCACCGGCACCTCGAAGGCGCCGCCGTCGCGTTTGGGTTCACCGAGCTCGACGATGAGGCGATGGTCGTCGCTCGCGCCGCCGAAGAGGAGCACGCTCTCGGCTTTCATGGCCGCTTCGGTCCGGTGCGACAGGTCCGAAAAACCGCTCCTCGATCGCACGGCGAGCCCGGGCTTGCGGACCTCCACGGTCACGTGGTGTCCCCGGTCGTCCGCCTTCCAGGCCGGTGTGAAGCCGAGCCAGTAGTAGGTGCCCGAGTCGGCCACCGCCTCACGGAAGACGGCGTTGTCCGCCGGGATCAGGAGCCGGCCGCCGGTGGCCCGCGCCAGCGTGTCGAGGGCGGTCGCCTCGTAGGCATCCGACTGCGAGGCGTCGACCGGATACACCGTGTAGCCGAGCTGGTTGGCGGCCTGCACGACCGGGCTGTAGAGCCGCGCCGCCACGGAGAGCGACCAGGCACCCGAGAGCATCAACATGACCTTACGACCGGGTGGCGTCTCGAAGCCGCGGATGGCGGCGGTGGCCGCGTCCGTGGTCTTGCCGAGCTGGGTCCGGGCCTCGCCGCTGACCCTCTTGGACGTGGCCTTGAAGATCTCGTCCAGCTCGCTGACCTTGGGCCCTCCCACCCGGTCGGAGTCGCCAGTCTCGATGCTGTCGGCGTTGTCCATGATCCAATCGACGTCGGCCTGCAGCTTGCGCTGGTGGGCGAGCATCTCGCCGCCGAGAGCCGGGCGCTGCCGGGCGTTCCCGAGCGCCTGCTGGAGAGTCTTCCGATCGCCGGTCCAGCCGCAGAGCACGCTGACGCGGGCACCGTCGAAGGCGAGGATCGCCATGCGGTCCGCCGGCCCGAGCAGGGTGAGATCGCGCTCGAGTTTTTCCAGGATAGCGTTACGCCGGTTGGCGAGAGAGAAGGCGTCGTCGACGTAGATCAGGTAGTTCCGCCCTACCTCCTCACCCGCGGCGACCGGAGCCTTCTCCGCCTGCACGGATTTCCCTTCGGAGATTTCGGCGAAATACTCGACGGGCACCTCTTTCCCGTCCACGAGCAGACGGAAGTCCGCGGCGGACAGGCCGGGCACCCGCCGGCCCGATGTCGCGGTGACCACGGCCTCGACGTTGACCACGCGCACATCGATCGTCTCGCCGATGACCGGGATCTCGATTTTGGGCTTCGCGGCCGTCGAGGGGAGAGCGAAGCTCAGCCCCGCCAGGATTGTCCACGAGATGAAGCGCTTCATGCGTCCTCCTTCGATCGTAGAGGTACGGCTCAGGAACTGCTCGGGTCTCAGCAAGAGAGGTGCCGGGTGCGGTTCCCTCCTGGAGAAACGGTCGGAGGGCTGAAATGCCCTCACGGGAGGACGCCGGGAATCCTCTTTGGGGGACTCCCGGCCCGGGCTTCAGACCTGATGCTCGGACCGCAATAGATCGAGCACTGTCTTCACCGGCGCGAACGTCGCGTCGGGCACTTCCACGAAGACGGTGTTCCAGCCCGCCATGGCGCCGTTCCAGAGGCCAGGGCGCTCCAGGGCTTTCAGCGGGCGTCCCTCATGCGATTTTTCGGAGATGAAGACGGTGGCGGGGTCGATCGTGCGCTGCAGGTCGTAGGGCCGGCCGTGACGGTCGCGCAGGCCACAGGCGAGGTCCACCGGGTTGAAGTGGCTGGAGGCCTTGAGGACGGCCTGCTGCTCCGCCGAGGCGGGATCGATCTGCGAGGTCTCGACGATCTGGGGGGAGATGCCGCCGGAGGGCGACTCCACCCAGAAGGGACCGCCGCCCGGCTCGCCCTGGTTGCGCACCACGCCGCAGACGCGCAATGGCCGATCCAGCGCGTCCATCAGAAAGGTTTTCCTTTCGGCCGTGGAGGCGGCGTGAAAGTCGGCGGGCAGGGGACGGGAAAGCTCCGTCTCCAGGAGCTCGCCGGCCTCCCGCAATACCGCCCCGGCCGCTTCGCCCTGTACGCCGTCCAGCGCTTCCAGGCGGTCGAGATGGCCGAAGGTGCGCTCGCGTACGGCCAGCAGGCAGCCGCCGAGCAGCCGCCGCCAGAGATGCGCGAGGGGTTTTTTCGCGTCGGGCACAACGTTATCGATGTTCTTGAGCAGGACGATGTCCCAGCCGTCGCGGCCGAGGTCGTGCAGATTGTCGATCAAAGCTCCGTGACCGCCGGGACGGAACAGCAGCGAGCCGTCCTCCAGGCGGAACGGCTGGTTCTCCGGATCCACGGCGAGAGTGTCGGTCGCCGGCCGCTGGAACGAGAAGGAGACCTCGAAGCGGCAGTCCAAACGCTCTTCGAGCTCCGGGCGCACCCGGGCGAGGAGTTGCTCGAATCGCTCCTCATGCTGAGGCGAAACGGTGAAGTGAAGGAGGCAGAGACCGTCCTGGTCGCGGGCGAGGTCCGCCGCTTCCACGAGATGCTCCTCGAAGGCCGTGCGGACTCCTTGCGGGTAGCGATGAAAGCAGAGGAGTCCCTTGGGCAGTTGGGCGTAGCCCAGGCCCGAGTCTTCCAGAAGATGGCGAAGAACCAGGCGGTGGTCGCCCCGCCGCACGGCGTCTTCGAGATCGATGCCGCCGGCTCCGAGAGCCGCGGCGAGATCCTCGTAGAAGGGGAACCGCGCCAAGTTGTCGAAGAAGGTGCGGACCTCTTTCGGCATCTCGGTTGGCATCTGGAGGTCAGATTGGCTCGTGAGGTACGACAACAATCCCTGGAACATCCGGGTGGCGGCGCCGGAGGCGGGGACGAGCTTGCCGATGCGGCCGCGGCGGGCGGCGGTGTCATATCGCGCCAGGAGCGCCGCATGCCCTGGCTCTTCCAGGGTGCGAATGCCGTCGCCGGGACGGCAGGGGCGCAGCACGTGGGTATAGGGTGGCGGGTTGCGGAACAGCTCCACCTGGCGGGCCGCCTCGCGGGGCGAAAGGCCCATCGCGCTCATCTGCCGGTGGTCCCGCGGGGTGAAGAGGTCGTCGTGCATGCCGGTGGGCATTACTGCGGAAAGCGCGGAAAGGGAACCATGGCGAGTCGTCGTCTCAAGAATCTTTTTTCCCATGGCCGTGCAGCCGATGCAGAATCTCCGCCAGTGACGGCCAGTCGCGATCCTTGGCATTGAGGACGGGGGAAGCGACCGGCCACTCGATGCCGATTTCCGGGTCGTTCCAGCGTACGCCGATCTCGTCGTTGGGGGCGTAGAGGTCGGTGCACTTGTACTGCACGGTGGCCGAGTCGCTGGTGACGCAGAAGCCGTGGACGAAGCCGGGCGGCACCCAGAGCTGGCAGTTGTTCTCGCCGGAGAGGACGGCGCTTACCCAGCGGCCGAAGGTGGGGGAGCCGGGCCGGATGTCGACCGCGACGTCGAAGATCTCCCCCGCAAGGGCGCGGACCAGCTTGCCCTGGGGCTTCCGGAGCTGTGCATGGAGGCCGCGCAGGACGTGGCGGTGGGAGTAGGACTGATTGTCCTGGACGAAGGTGCCGGGCAGGCCGGCGGCCTCGAATTTTTCCCGGTGGCAGACTTCAAAGAAGAAGCCGCGGTCGTCCTTGAAGATCTCGGGCTCGATGAGGACGACGTCGGGGATTTTCAGCGGCACGAATTTCATGCTTTCGCTCCCAGGCCGAGGCGCTCGCGGCCATACGTTCCGGCTTGCACGGCCTCGCACCAGGAGCGGTTGGCGAGGTACCAACGCACGGTGGCCCGCAGGCCTGAGGCGAAGTCGTGGCGCGGCTCCCAGCCGAGCTCGGCGCGGATCTTGGCGTCGTCGATGGCGTAGCGGCGGTCGTGCCCGGGGCGGTCGGCGACGAAGGTTTTCAGGTCCCGGTAGGCGGCGATGCCGCGGCCGGCGAGGGCGGGGTTGTCCGCCGCCGGCCGCTCGCTTTCCAGGATGTCGCAGAGCGTGTCCACGATCTCCAAGTTGGTGCGCTCGCTGCGGCCCCCAAGGTTGTACTTCGCTCCCGGCTTGCCGAGTTGCAGCGCGGTCAGAATCCCCCGGCAGTGATCGTCCACGTAGAGCCAGTCGCGGACGTTGCCGCCGTCGCCGTAGATGGGGAGCGGCTTGCCTTCGATGGCGTTCAGGATCATCAAGGGGATCAGCTTCTCGGGGTATTGAAAGGGGCCATAGTTGTTGGAGCAGTTGGTGAGCAGCGCCGGCAGCCTGTAGGTCTCGTGGAAGGCCCGCACCAGATGGTCCGCCCCCGCCTTGGATGCGGCGTAGGGAGAGTTCGGGGCGTAGGGCGTCGTCTCCGAGAAGGCGCCGGCGGGCCCCAGGCTGCCGTAGACCTCGTCGGTCGAGACGTGGAGGAAGCGGAAGCGCTCGCGCTCGGCGGCCGGTGCGGCGGCGAGAAAGAGGCGGGCTCCCTCCAGCAGCTCGAAGGCGCCGACGACGTTGGTGCGCACGAAGTCGGACGCGTCGTCGATCGAGCGGTCGACGTGGCTTTCGGCGGCGAAGTTGACGACGGCGGCCGGCCGATGCTCCAGGAAGACCCGTTGCACGGTGGAACGCTCGGCGATGTCGCCGCGGAAGAAGCGCAGCCGGGGATTGGCCAGCACGTCGGCCAGGCTCTCCAGGCTGCCCGCATAGGTGAGCTTGTCGAGGACGAGGAGGCGCGCCTCGGTTTCGGCGAGAGCGAGCCTCACGAAGTTGCAGCCGATGAAACCGGCGCCGCCGGTGACGAGGATCGTATCCATAAGGAGTTGGGCCGGCCCGGCGAGCGAACGCGGCCGGGGAAGTATAGCTGTTGGGCCGCATCCGCCCTAGAATCCTCGCGGCCCGCGCCCGGCCGGGCCGATTTCAAGGAGAGCATTCCATGTTGAGAGGTTTCACGCCGTGACGCCGATTCAGGCCGTCGTCCTGTCGATCGTCCAGGGAGTCACCGAGTTTCTGCCCGTCAGCTCGTCGGGCCACCTGATCCTCGTCCCCTGGTTTCTGGGCTGGCGCGACCAGGGGCTCGGTTTTGACATCGCCACCAACACGGGGACGCTGCTCGCCATCGTGGCCTACTTTCATCGCGACCTGCGGGACCTGATCGCGGGCGTCTTCAGCGGTGCGCCCCTCTCCCGGGACGGCGAGTTCAATCCCCGCACCATGGCCCTGAACCTCGTCGTGGGGACGATTCCGGCCGGGCTCGCCGGGCTCGCCTTCCACCACATGATCGAGCACGAGGCGCGCAACCCCCTGCTTATCGCCGGTACGACCTTCACCTATGGCGTGCTGCTGCTGCTCGCTGACCTCGTAGGCCGCAAGACGCGGGTGCTGGGGGATCTCTGGTGGCGGGACGCCCTCATCATCGGCATCGCGCAGGCGCTGGCGCTGGTGCCGGGCACCTCGCGCTCAGGCATCACGATCACGGCCGCGCTGCTCCTCGGCCTCACCCGGCCGGCAGCGGCCACCTTCACCTTCCTCCTGAGCGTGCCGATCGGCATCCTGGTGGCGGCCAAGGAGGCGAAGGACCTACTGCATGCTCCTCTGGGTGCCCACGATCTCGCGATGATGGGCATCGGCGTGGTCGTCTCCGGCCTCGTGGGCTATGGCGTTATCGCCTGGCTCCTCAACTGGTTACGCCGCCGAAGCCTGACCGTCTTCGTGGTCTACCGAATGCTGCTGGCGGCCGTAATTCTGCTCGCCCTGGTATTCCGCTAAGAAGATGAGGAATTCATATTGACAAAAGCGTATGACTATCCTAGAGTTCACGGTGCGGGGAGGCAAATCCTCCTCTCATCCCTCCCAAAAAAGGAGCGCACAGCGCTCCTTCTTTTTTTGTCCGGGAGGAGAGGGCCAGGGGCGGGGTCACCCCCCGAGGAGGGCCTTCTTGAAGTCCTCGCCGGGATCGGGCTTGGGGCCGATCCAGGTGGAGAGGATGGCATCGGCTGTGGGCTTGCCGGGAAGCGTGCCCTTCACTTTGCCGTTGACCTCGACCTGGGTGCCTTCGCCGGGGACGTAGGTCAACACCAGCTCGTTGCCCTTCTCGATCGGCTCCATCCAACTGCAGAGCGTCGTGAACGCCTTCTTCACCTCGGCCGAGGCGCTGGGGACGTTCGCCGACAGGCCGTCGTTCCAGGCGTCGCACATCTGCGTCTTGCTGACGCTGTAGAGGAAATGCATCACCTGCCGCCGCGAGCTGTCCGCCGCGAGGATCTTGGCCGCGGACTTCTCCTTCTGGCCGACATAGAGCCCGGCGACGTAGACCTTGATGAAGTACTTTGTGCGCAGGGCGATGCCGTTGAGCACCAGGCTCTGCCCTTTCACCTCGGCCTTGTCGGGAAGGTTGACCCCGGCGAGCGAAGCGGCGCCGGCCGGTACCGCGAGGAGCAGGGAAAGGAGGGCTGAGTATAGAATTCGCATCGGTTCCTCCAACGATGGTTGGCTCTTGGGGAGCGTTTGGCGGCAAGTCTAGCCGAATCTAAGGCAACTCCGCTGGCGCTGCCGCCGTATCTGCACACGACTATGAAATCGGACGCCGAGCTGGTCGCCGCCACCCTGAGAGGGTCTCAGGACGCCTTCCGCGAGCTGGTGGTGCGGTTCGAGCGGCCTGTGTACAGCCTCGTGCAGCGCATGGTCCAGAACCCGGCGACCGCCGAGGATCTGGCGCAGGAGGTCTTCCTCAAGGCCTACCGCCGGCTCGACACCTACGATCCGCAGTGGAAGTTTTCGAGCTGGCTGTTCAAGATCGCGCACAACACGACCATCGATCATCTGCGCCGGGGAACACCGGAGACGGTGCCCCTGGAGTCGGAGGAGGAGGGCCGGGCGGACCTCTCGGCGGTGCTGGCGGACGGATCGAGCGAGAGCCCGCACGCAGCGGCGGAGCGGCGGGATCTGGGGCGATCGCTGGAGCGGGCCCTTTCGCACCTGCGGCCGGAGTACCGCGTGGCGGTCGTCATGTTCTACGCTCAGGGCGCCTCGTACCAGGAGATCTGCGAGGTCACCGGCCTGCCGCTCGGCACGGTGAAGACCAACCTCCACCGGGCGCGCAAGGAGCTGGCCCAGGTGATGACGTCTCTCGGCTGGGGGCCGCCGGGCGCGGCCCCCAGTGAAACCGGAAACGCCCGGGCCTCGTAGGGTGGATCAGAAGGAGAAATGACGGAATGCGCCCCAATCCCCAAGACGCCCTGAACCGCTGGCTCGCCGCCGAGCGGGCCGGCAGCTCCGAGTCCTCGGAGATCGCCGACGCCGCCCTGCGCGAGCTGTTCGAGGCCCTGCCTTTGCTCGCGCCGGCCGCCGGCTTCGCCGGCCGGGTGTTAGCCCGGGCCGGGCTCCAGCCGGTGAAGCGGGACGTCTTCGCTTCGCTCGGCCTCCGGCTGGCGCTGGCCGCCAGCCTGATCGCCGTCAGCCTGGGCACGATCTGGCTGCCGCCGGCCCTGCGGGCTCTCGGCGGATTATTCAGCGAGATGTTCAGCCTGAGCGGCGTGGTGGGTTTGGGAGTGCGGGGGGTGGCCGAGGCCAGCCGCGGGCTGGCCCTGCTGCTGCGCCTCGGCGAGTGGCTGTTCTCGCTGGGCCGGGCCCTCTCCGAGCCGCTGCTGGCGCCTCAGGCGATGGCGGCTCTCGCGGTGTGCCTGCTCGTCTCGGGCCTGGCATTCCGCTTTCTCCGCGATCACATCTCTGGTGAGAGGAGTTATAGCTATGTCGACCCTATCTGATTGGCAACCATCCGCCGGCAAGAGATTTCTTCGCGCCGCGGTCGTTTTCTTGAGCCTCGGCGCGGCCGGGGTCATGGTTTCCCCGTCCGCCGCCGCGCCGCAGTCCGGAACCAACCCGCCCGCCTCGGCGGAGGAGAGGACGAGCCTGCGCCAGGCCCTCGACAGCCGGTACGAGGTGCTGCCGGTGCAGGGCGGCATCGCTCTAAAACCCCGCCAGCCCAAGGCGGGGATCCGCACCATCGAGGTGACGTCCGACGGCGTCGCCATCAACGGCGAGCGGGTGACCGGCCGCACGCTGCGTGACTGGCTGGGCGCCGACGCCGATCTCGTCCTGCGGCTGCAGGGTCTTGGCCCTGCCGAGCAGCGGCAGGTCTTCGGCCTGGAAGGGAGTGGCAGCGCTCCGGCGGCTGCGGCCACGCCTGCAACGGCGGAGCCGGAAGATTCGGGCAGCGAGAGCGAGGTGACCGACGAATCCGCGACGGCGGAAACGCCGGAGGCGGCCGACACCTCCGTGCGCCACGGCAACCGGCATACCTCCGGCAGCCGCGTCAACGTCGGCGGCAGCGTCACGGTGGACAAGGACGAGGTGGCGGAAGAGGCGGTGGCCGTCGGCGGCTCGGCCACGGTTGAGGGCGAGGTGGAGAACGACGTCACGGCCATCGGCGGTCCTGCCCGGATCGACGGCAAGGTGGGCGGCGAGGTGGTGTCGGTGGGCAGCGGCGTCTATCTCGGCCCCAATGCCGAAGTGGAAGGCGACGTGACGAGCGTCGGCGGCTCGGTTCACCGCGAGCCGGGCGCGAGGGTCCAGGGCAAGATCAACGAGGTGGGCTTCCTGCCGTTCAGCGGCCGCTTCGGCCGCCACCTGCGCTTCGGCCATGACTGGGAGCCCTGGCCGTTCTGGGGCGGCGTCTCCCATGTGATGAGCAGCGTCCTGTTCACGGTGCTCCTCGGCCTGCTCGTCTGCCTGGTGCTGCTCGTCGCCCGCGTGCCGCTGGAGCGGGCGGACCGCCAACTCGTGGCCCGGCCCTGGCCGTCGGCGTTGGTGGGGCTCGGCGGATACGTCTTCTTCTGGCCGTTGGTGGTGGCGGTGACCATTCTGCTGGCCATCACCATCATCGGCTGCGCGCTGTTCCTGCTCTACCCGTTCCTGTTCCTGTTCGTGGGGCTGCTCCTCCTTCTGGGCTACGCGACGGTCGCCTACCGCCTAGGCCGCGTGGTGGAGGCCCGCTTCGACCGGAACTTCGGGAGCCCGTACGTGGCGGCGCTGGTGGGCGTGCTGCTGCTCCAGGTGTGGTCCATCCTCGGCCATATGCTCGATCTGCTGCCGGGCCCCTTGGGCTTCTTCGCCATGATGGTGGGGCTGTTCGGCTTCCTGGTGCAGGCCGTGGCCTGGATCGTGGGCTTCGGCGCCGTCATCCTCGCCCGGTTCGGCCTCGAGCCGGGCTACTGGCCAGGGCAGGGGGCGCCGCCCGTCCCGGTGACGCCGTCGCCGGTGCCGCCCTATGACGGTCCCGGCGAGCCGCTGCCGCTCTCGAGCTCGGAGCCGCCCGCGGATTGGCACGAGCCGCCGCAGTAAGTCCGGACTCGGTCAGGACGGCTCGCCGGCAGGCCCGGCGAGCCGTTCCGCCAGCCGTGTGAAGCGCGCCCGCACCCGCCGGTTGCCCACCGCGATCCTCAGCGCCTTCTCCTCCCCCACCAGGATGGCCAGCCGCTTCGCCCGGGTCAGGGCCGTATAGAGCAGGTTGCGCTGCAGCATCACGTAGTGCGTCGAGTGGAGGGGGATCACCACGCACGGATACTCGCTGCCCTGCGACTTGTGGATCGAGCAGGCGTAGGCGAGGACGAGCTCGTCGAGCGAGCCGTGATCGTAAACCACCTGGCGGCCGTCGAGCGCCACGGTGACGAGCTGATCGACCTCGTCGATGGCCACGATGCGCCCGATGTCGCCGTTGAAGACCTCCAGGTCGTAGTTGTTCCGCACCTGCATCACCTTGTCGCCCACCCGCAGCGTGTGGCCGCCACGGGTCACCTCCACACCTTTGGGGTTCAGCAGGTCGCGCAGCACGGCGTTCAGGTTCTCGGTGCCCAAGGGGCCGCGGTTCATGGGGGTGAGCACCTGGATCTGCTCCACGGGATCGAGGCCGAACTTCGCCGGGATACGGCGGGAGACGAGCTGGGCCAGGGTCTCCACCAGCTCCTCCTGCTGGGCGCGCTCGATGAAGAAGAAGTCGCCGTCGCTGTCCACCGACTCCAGAATGGGCATCAGCCCCTGGTTGACCCGGTGGGCATTGACCACGATCAGGCTGCGCTCGGCTTGGCGGAAGATCTCGGTGAGGCGCACGACCTCGATCGCGTCCGAGCGGATGAGGTCGGCGAGCACCCGGCCCGGCCCCACCGAGGGGAGCTGGTCGACGTCGCCGACGAGGATCAGGCGGCCGTGGTCCGGCACCGCCCGCAGCACGTGGTTGGCGAGGACGGTGTCGAGCATCGAGGCCTCGTCCACGATCAGCAGGTCGCAGGAGAGCGGATGCTCGCGGTTGCGGACGAACTGGCGGGTCTTCGGGTCGAGCTCCAGCAGGCGATGGAGGGTCGTCGCCTCGGCGCCGGTGGCCTCGGCGAGGCGCTTGGCGGCCCGGCCGGTGGGGGCGGCGAGCAGCACCTTCTGGCGTTTCTTTTCGAGGATTTTCACCAGGCCCCGCACTAGCGTGGTCTTGCCGGTGCCGGGACCGCCCGTGATCACCAGCACCTTGCGCGTCAGGCCGGCGCGCACGGCCTGGCGCTGCTGGCGGGCGAGCTCGATCGTCTCGCTCTTCTCGAACCAGTCGAGGGCGCGGTCGACGTCGATCTCCAGCGGCAGCGGCGGCTGGACGAGGAGCGCCCGCAGGCGCGCTGCGACACCGGTCTCGGCGGCGTGAAGCGACCTGAGATAGACGGCTTGATCCTCTGGAGCGTCCAAGGGCTCCAGCACGATCTGCTCGGTCTCCGCCAAGGCCGCGAGGGCCTGATCGACGAGGGCGGCCGGCGCTTCCAGCAGCTTCTCCGCCTCTTCCAGCAGGGTCTTGCGCGGGAGGTAGACGTGCCCGCGATCCCCGCCCTGCCCCAGCAGGTAGAGCGAGCCGGCCTCGATGCGCTGCGGCGCCGTGGGCGGAATGCCGAGAGCGGCGGCGATCTTGTCGGCCGACTTGAAGCCGATGCCGTAGATGTCCGTCGCCAGGCGGTACGGGTTCTCCCGCACCAGCTCCGACGCCCGCGGGCCATAGGCCTTGTAGATCTTGATGGCGTAGTGGGTGGAGACGCCGTGCGACTGGAGGAAGATCATCACCTCCTTGATCTCCCGCTGCTCCTCCCAGGCGCGGAGGATATCGCGGCTGCGCTTGGGGCCGATCCCCTCGACCTCGACCAGCCGGTCCGGCCGGTTCTCGATGACGTCGAGGGTCTCCATGCCGAAGGTCGCCACCAGCCGCGAGGCCATGACCTTGCCGATGCCGCGGATCAGCCCGGAGCCGAGGTACTTTTCGATCCCCCCCACCGTCGCCGGGGTCACCGTGGCGTAGGAGGCAACCTTGAACTGCTTGCCGTACTTCGGGTCCTGGATCCAGGCGCCGGTGAGGCGCAGGTTCTCCCCCGGCTGCACGCCCAGGAGATTGCCCACCGCCGTCACCAGGTCGCGCTGGCCGGCCACGGTGAGGCGCGCCACGGTCCAGGCGTTCTCTTCGTTGCTGAAGACGATCCGTTCAAGGACGCCTTCGACGGTGGCCGAGGCGCTGGCGGGCTTGGGATCGAAGGGAAGAGTCATATCCGCAGAAGGGGATCAGTTTATGACAGATGGCGACTTCCGGGTTTCGCACCCCCATCCTGACTCCGATTGTGCCAAAATGACCGCCTCATGGCCGACAAGCCTCTCATTCTAGTAATCGACGACGAAACCGGCTCCCGCGAATCGATGGCGATCGCCCTCGAGAAAGCGGGGCTCGCCGTGCGCACTTTTGACGACGCGAAGAAGGCGCTGGAGTTCCTGGACGAGAACGAGGCGCGCCTCGCCGTCTGCGACCTGCGCATGCCCGGCATGGACGGGCTCGCTTTTCTGCAAGAGGTGCGGGAGCGCAAGCTCGACCTCGCCATCATGCTGGTCACCGCCTACGGCTCCATCGAGTCGGCGGTCGAGGCCATGCGGGTGGGGGCCGACGACTATCTCACCAAGCCCGTGGACCTCTACGAGCTGCGCAAGCGGGTCAACAACCTGATCGAGAAGCAGCAGCTCAAGGAAGAGGTGTCGAGCCTGCGCGAGCAGCTCGACAAGCGCTTCGGCTTCGAGAGCATCATCGGCCACTCGGGCCCCATGGAGCGCCTCTTCGAGCAGATGCGGATGGTCGCTCCCACGCGGTCGAGCGTCCTCATCATCGGCGAGAGCGGCACCGGCAAGGAGCTGGTGGCCAACGCCGTGCACCGGGCGAGCCCGCGCCGCAACGAGCGCTTCCTCGCCATAAACTGCGGCGCGATACCCAGCGACATCCTGGAGAGCGAGCTCTTCGGCCACGAGCGCGGCGCCTTCACCGGCGCGGTGACGCGCAAGATCGGCAAGTTCGAGCTGGCGCACAAGGGCTCGCTGTTCCTCGACGAGATCAGCGAGCTCTACCCGGAGCTTCAGGTCAAGCTCCTGCGGGTGCTCGAAGAGCGGCAGATCATGCGGGTGGGCGGCAGCGATCTGATCTCGGTCGACTTCCGGCTGATCGCGGCCACCAACCGCGATCTGGAGAAAGAGGTTGCCGAGAGCCGCTTCCGCGAGGACCTCTACTACCGCCTGAAAGTCGTGACGTTGCGCATCCCGCCCTTACGCGAGCGGCCGGGCGACATCCAGGAGCTGGCCGAGCACTTCCTCGCCCTCTTCTGCCAGGAGCACGGCAAGGCCCCGAAGCGGCTGAGCGAGGGGACGCTGGAGCTGCTCTCCCGCTACCCGTGGCCGGGCAATGTGCGCCAGCTTCGCAACGTCATGGAGTCCGCCGTGGTCTTCAGCCTCGGGGAGGAAGTCACGACGGCCGACCTGCCCATCGAGGTGCGGGAGTCGTCCACGGTGTCGACCACCGGCTCGGCCGTCCAGCCGGTGGCAGGAGAGCCGCGCACCATGGCCGACATCGAGCGGCAGGCGATCCTCGAGACCCTGGACCGCACCGGCGGCCACCGCGCCAGAGCGTCGGACATCCTGGGCATCGGCTTGCGGACTCTGCAGAGGAAGCTCAAAGAGTACAAGGATGAAGGCTACATTCTGGAAGATTGACCGGAAGATGGAGGAGGGTTCATGGAGCTTCACACCGCGGTGATGATCCACAACGGGGTTATGGGAATGAAGGGTCAGCGGGGCATTCTCTTGCAGATCAGCTCGGATGGCTACTACGAGGTCAACTGCACCTTTGGCGAGCGGGTGCACCGGACGCTGCTGCCGATCGACGGCACCGTGCTCATCAGCCTCGAACCCGAGGATCTCACCCGCATCGATCAGGAGATCGAGCGCTGATGGCCGCGAAGGGCAAGCAGGGCGCCCATCTCTCGGTCAACGTCGATCACGTCGCGACGTTGCGGCAGGCCCGCAAGACTCGCTACCCCGATCCGGTAGAGGCGGCGCGCATCGCCGAAGGGGCGGGTGCGTCGGGGATCACCGTCCATCTGCGGGTGGACCGCCGGCACATCCAGGACGCGGACGTGGAACGGCTGCGCGCCAGCGTACGCGGCAAGCTCAACCTGGAGATGTCGACCGCCGAGGAGATGATGAAGGTCGCCTTGCAGACTCGGCCGCACCAGGTGACCCTGGTGCCGGAGCGCCCCGAGGAGGTGACGACGGAAGGTGGCCTCAACCTGATCCTCTACGGCCGGCGGATCGCGGACGTGGCGGATCGCCTTGCCGCGGCGGGAATCGCCGTCTCGTTGTTCGTCGATCCGGACCCGCGGCAGATCCAGGCGCTTGGTCCCCTCGAGGAGCACGGCGTTACAGGCTTCGAGATCAACACCGACGCCTACACCCGCGCGACTGAGCCGAAAGAGGTCCAGGATCACTTGCGGCAGATCGCCGAAGCGGTGGAGCAGGGGAGGGCGTTGGGATTGCGCGCCTACGCCGGGCATGGGCTCAACACTGAAAACGTCGGCCCCGTCGCGGCGATCCCCGGCATGGAAGAGCTGAACATCGGCCACGCCCTCATCGCCCGCTCGGTGATCGTGGGCCTGGAAGCGGCGGTTCAGGAGATGCTGGCGGCGATGCAGGAAGGAAAAAGCTAGCTACCCTGCCCCCAGCGCCCCTCGGATCGCCGTGGCCAGCTCGGCGGCCAGGCCGTCGATCAGCGCTTGGTCGGGGCCTTCGATCATGATGCGGGCGAGGGGTTCGGTGCCGCTGTAGCGTAAAACGAGGCGGCCGTCGTCCCCGAGGCGCTGTTCGACGTCCCGGGCGGCGGCGGTTACGGCAGGCAGAGTTTCGAAATCCTGCTTCTTCGCCACCCGCACGTTGAGCAACACCTGGGGGTAGCGCCGGAAGGGCGCGAGCATCGCCGAGAGCGGCCGCCCGTCTTGGTGCCGCAGGAAGGCGATCTGGAGGGCGGTGAGCAGGCCGTCGCCGGTGCTCGCGAGGGCGCTTTGCACGATGTGCCCGGACTGCTCGCCGCCGAGCAGGATTGCCTCCCGGCGCATCGCCTCCACGACATATCGGTCGCCCACGTTGCAGCGCACGAGGCCAATTCCCTCGGCGGCCAGGGCCCGCTCCAGCCCAAGATTGCTCATCGACGTCGCCACAATCTTGGGTGGCTGGAGCCGGCCGGAGCGGTGCAGGCAGGTGCCCCAGAGGTAGAGCATGGCATCGCCGTCGCGCACCTCGCCGTGCTCGTCGGCGAGGATGCAGCGGTCGGCGTCGCCGTCGAAGGCGGCACCGAGGTCCGCTCCTTCGGCCACTACCCGGGCCGCCATCTCACCCGGCGCCGTCGAGCCGCAGTCCTCGTTGACGTTGCGCCCGTTCGGCCCGGCGTGCAGCAGGACGACCTGCGCCCCCAGCTCCTCGAAGAGCTCTGCCGCATAGCCGGAGGCGGCGCCGTTGCCGGTATCGAGCACCACCCGCTGGCCGGTGAGCGGTTCCTTTTCAGGAAGGGTCGCGGCGAGATGGCGCAGGTAGAGTCCCCGCAGCTCAGGCTCCGCCGTCAGCGCTTCCGGCTTGATCTCCGCCACCGGTCCGGCGGGCCGGGCCAGAAGGTTTTCGAGCGCCGCCTCGTCCTCGTCGCTCCACTTGAAGCCCTCGGGGTCTATGAGCTTGATGCCGTTGTCCGGCCAGGGATTGTGGCTCGCCGAGACGATTACACCCGCGGCGCTCCCGAGCTCGCGGGTCAGCCAGGCCACCCCCGGAGTGGGAATGACGCCCGCGTAACGCACCTCGACCCCGGCGTCCAGCAGACCGGAGGCGAGCCAGCGGCAGATCTCGGGCGTGCTCTCCCGGGTGTCGCCGCCGAGCACCACCCGCGGCGGCGTACCGTTGTCCTGACGGCGCAGCGTCGCGGCGAGGTGAACGGCGAGGGCGGTCACCGTTTCGCGGTCCAGGGGAGGCTCGCCGAAACGGCCGCGGATGCCGTCGGTGCCGAAGAGTCGCTGGTTGGTCTGGACAATCGGGCTCGGGATCAACGTCGTTCCTTTCGCGGTTTGACCTTCGAATCCTTGAGCTTCGGCTCGTCGGGCATCGACATCGGAACCTTGACGGACACCTTGGTGGGTTGGACGATCTGGATCAGAGGGTCGGGCGTGAGCATCGGCACCGACACTTCAAAAGTGATCGCCCTACCGTCCAGGCTGATGGGAATGGTGGCGAGGTGATCGATGCGTGCGACCATGGATTCCGGCCCTGTGACCAGCACCTGGTTGGGGAAGATCTCCGGCTCTCCGACCATGGCTCCCGCCGCCGGCTCGCCGGTGAGCTTCGCCGCCACGGGCACTCGCTGCGTGATCTCCTTCTCGAGCTCCACGCGGATGCTGGAGGGCTCGATGGAGACCACCTCCAGGCCTTCCGGCGCCGTGACGCTCTCCGGGCCGAGATTGACGGTGACCATTCCCTCCTGGTGCTGCGACAGCTCCACCGTCACGTCCACCGTCAATGGATTGAGCTTGCGGATGGCCTTCTTGCTGCCGGAGAGCCGCACGTTCACGGTCGACACCGGGTTGATGACGATGAATCCCTGGGGATGGTTGTAGCTGACGCTGGCCTCGACCAGCCGCTCGCTGGAAGCCAGGCGGTCCTGCAACGAGGCGTTGAACCAGATGCCGATGGCGATGCCCAGGGCCAGCAGCCGCAGGCCCCAGGTCCGGGCGGTCTCGTTCATTGCGTCCCCCGCTGCGAGCTCAAGTTCAGCAGGTGCTCGTAGAGGGCGTTGCGCAGGCTGTGGCTGTCGAGGTCGCGGATCATCGCGCCGTCGAAGGCCACGGAGATGATCCCCGTCTCTTCCGAGACCACCACGGCCACGGCGTCCGTCTCCTCGGTGAGGCCGAGGGCGGCGCGGTGGCGGGTGCCGAACTCCTTCGACAACTCGGGATTGGGAGTCAGCGGCAGGAAACAGGAGGCGGCGGCGATGCGGTCGTCCTGAATGATGACCGCGCCGTCGTGCAGCGGCGTGTCGGGCTGAAAGATGTTGATCAGCAGGTCGTAGGAGACCACGGCGTCGAGGGAGATGCCGTTCTCGATGTAGTTGCGCAGGCCGTGCAGGCGCTCGATGACGATGAGGGCGCCGGTGCGCCGGGCCGACAGCGTGGTGGCGGCGAGCACGATCTCGCTGAACGACGCCACCACCTTCTGCTGCTTGGCGAGCCCCCACAACGGATTGCGTCCGAAGCTCACCAGCGCGCGGCGGATCTCCTGCTGAAACAGGACGATGACGGCGAACGGCAGGACGATCAGCAGGTTCTCGAGGATCTTCTGCAGCGTGGGAAGCTCGGCGAGGATCGCCCCGTAGTACACCAGCCCCAGGAAGACGAGGCCGAGCAGCATCTGCACTGCCCGCGTGCCGCGGATGAGCAGCAGCAGGTTGTAGATGATGAGGGCGACGGCGAAGATGTCGACGGCGTCGCGCCAGGTGAGGATCTCGAGGAAGCGCAGCAGGGTCAAGCGGCGCCTCCGATCGCTTCCCAGACATCCAGCATCTGCACCGTCTCCGCGACGTCGTGCACTCGCACCATGGCGGCGCCGAGCGCCGCCGCCCAGGCCACGGCCGCGAGGCTGCCGCCCAGCCGCCGGTCCGGCGGCGCGAGGGGCACGCCGGGCCGCTCCGCCGCCTGGGCGAGGAAGCTTTTGCGGCTGGCGCCCACCAGCAGCGGCCGGCCGAGGGCGGCAAGTTCCGGGAGGCGCCGGATCAGCTCCAGGTTCTGCTCCCAGGTCTTGCCGAAGCCGATGCCGGGGTCGAGCACGAGCTGCGACTCGTCGATGCCGGCCGCGGCGGCGCGCGCCATGGCCGCCGCCAGTTCCTGTTTCACCTCGCCCACAAGGTCCGCGAAGTGGATACCCCGCTGCATGGTGGCGAGGTCGCCACGGCTGTGCATCAGGATCAGAGGACAGCCGGCCGCCGCCACGGCCTCGCCGAGAAGGGGGTCGGCGAGGCCGCTGACGTCGTTGATCAGATCGGCGCCGGCGCCGAGCATCCGCCGCGCCACCTCGCCCTTGCGGGTGTCGACCGACAGGGGAGCGTCCGTGGCCCGGCGCAACCCGCCGAGCACCGGCAGCAGGCGGGCGATCTCCTCCTCCGGCGGCACCGTTCGTGCGCCTCCGCCGTAGACGCCGCCGCCCGGGCGCGTCGACTCCGCTCCCAGGTCGAGGGCGTCGGCGCCCTCGGCGAGGAGCGCCAGGCCGAAGTCGACGGCCCGCGCCGGGTCGTTCCGGTCATGCCACAGGCCGCCGTCGCTGAAGGAATCGGGGGTGAGATTGAGAATGCCCAGGACCCGCGGGCGCGCTCCCCGCGCCCCCGAAGATCCCAAGGGGAGCGAGCGGCCGCGGGGCAGCCGTAGGGTCCAGGTCCGGGCGGTGTCAGGTAAGGTCGCGGTCTCCATCCAATTCAGTGTGGATCGACCTTATCCTGTGACTTGTCCGACCTCTTCCGACACGTCCGCGGCGCCGGGTGCCGCGGTGGGGGAGGCGCCAATGGCGGCGCTACGGGCGGCGGTGACGACCGACTCCGGCACCTCGTGGCCACCGACCACCAGCCCTTCGCCAGGCGGCACGGGGCGGGTGGGGGCGTGGTCGTGCCCGGTCATGATGCGGATGGTGTTGTAGACCTCCTCGCCGTCGACGGTCTCGCGCTCCAGCAGGTCGTGGGCCACCTTGTCGAGCACCGCCCGATTCTGGGTGAGCACGACGCGCGCCTGCTCGTAGCCGGTCTGCACGATCCGGGTGACCTCGTGGTCGATGCGGTTCGCCGTGTCCTGGCTGTAGTCGGCCCGCTGTGCGAAGTCGCGGCCGAGGAAGACCGGCTCATCCTTGGTGCCGTAGGCGAGCGGGCCGAGCTCGGACATGCCCCACTCGCAGACCATGCGGCGGGCCATCTCGGTGGCGCGCTCGATGTCGTTGCCGGCGCCGGTGGTGATGTCGTCCTGCGTCAGCTCCTCGGCCACCCGGCCGCCCATGAGGATGGCGATCTGCGCCTCCACGTACTGCTTCTTGTAGGTGTACTTGTCCTCGGTGGGGAGCTGCATGGTGAGCCCCAACGCCCGGCCCCGGGGAATGATGGTGACCTTGTGCAGCGGGTCCGCGCCCGGGGTGAAGGCCGCCACCAGGGCATGCCCCGCCTCGTGATAGGCGGTGATCCCCCGCTCGTCCTCGGTCAGCATCATGGTCTTGCGCTCGACGCCCATGATGACCTTGTCCTTGGCGAACTCGAAGTCCTCCATCTCGACCTTCTTCTTGTTGCGCCGGGCGGCGATCAGGGCCGCCTCGTTGACCAGGTTGGCCAAGTCGGCGCCCGCGAAGCCCGGAGTGCCGCGGGCGATCACGTTGAGCTGCACCTTCTCGTCGAGCGGGATGTTGCGGGTGTGGACCTTCAGGATCCCCAGGCGGCCGTTGATGTCCGGCCGGTCCACCACCACGCGGCGGTCGAAGCGGCCGGGGCGCAGCAGCGCCGGGTCGAGGACGTCGGGGCGGTTGGTGGCGGCGATCAGGATGACGCCCTCGTTGGATTCGAAGCCGTCCATCTCGACGAGGAGCTGGTTGAGCGTCTGCTCGCGCTCGTCGTGGCCGCCGCCGAGCCCTGCGCCGCGATGGCGACCGACGGCGTCGATCTCGTCGATGAACACGATGCAGGGGGCGTTCTTCTTGCCCTGCTCGAAGAGGTCGCGCACCCGCGAGGCGCCGACGCCGACGAACATCTCGACGAAGTCGGAGCCGGAGATGGAGAAGAACGGCACGTTGGCCTCGCCGGCGATGGCGCGGGCGAGGAGGGTCTTGCCGGTGCCCGGAGGGCCCATCAGCAGCACGCCCTTGGGAATGCGGCCGCCGAGCTTCTGGAACTTCTGGGGCTCCTTGAGGAACTCGACGATCTCCTGCAGCTCCTCCTTGGCCTCTTCGACACCGGCGACGTCCTTGAAGGTCACCTTCTTGCCGGAGGCGTTCAGCAGCTTGGCCTTGCTCTTGCCGAACGAGAGCGCGCGGTTGCCGCCGGACTGCATCTGGCGCATGAAGAAGATCCACAGGCCGACGATCAGCAGCACCGGTGCCCAGGTCAGCAGCACGGCGAGCAGCGGGTTCTCCCGCGGCTCCTCGGCCTTGATCTGGACGTTGGAGCCCTGCAGGTCCTTGACCAGGTCCGGGTAGTCGGGGAGCTGGGTCTTGAACTCCCCCGTGCCGTACCGGGATTCGCCCGCCGTGGACCGGCCGCTGAATTTGCCGCTGAGCTGCTTGCCCCGGATCGTCACCTCCGAGACCTCGCCGTTCTTGACGGCGGAGGTGAGCTCGGAGAACGTCAGCTCCTTCTGGGCAGTCTTGCCGCCCTGAAAGGTATTCCAGAGCAGGATCACCACCCCGAAGATGGCCATCCAGAGAAATAGTGTTTTGACCGTAGAGTTCAAAGCTCGGCTACCTCATTAGGCTGCGCATCTGAGCGCCCGCGGGCGCTGCTCATTCATTTTTCGTCTTTCGTCGCGATCCGGGACGAAACGTCCCTTCTTCGTGACAACCAATCGGGCGGTCCGTTCGATTCCCGCCTCTTTCGTTCTCAAGCGCGCCGTCACGCGGCCCCGTTGCCCAGCCGGCCAACGTAGGGAAGATTGCCATAGCGCCCCTCGTGCTTGAGCCCATAGCCCACCAGCAGCCCTTTGCGGTGGGTGGTCAGGGCGCTGTAATGAAGATTGAAGGCGGTCTTGCGCTCGTCGGGCATGTCGATCAGGGCGGCGAAGCGAACCTCCTGCGCGCCGTGATCGCGCAGCTGCTGCTCCAGGTACGGCTCGGTGACGCCGGAGGAGACCACGTCCTTGAGCACCAGCACGCTCTGGCCGCCGATCTCGATCGGGATCGGGTACTCGATCCGCATCACCTCGGCCGCCTCCTCGCCCTCCGGGGACTCGGCGAGGTCGGCGCGGTACGCCACGTCGATGAGCCCGTAGCGTACCGGCTGCTCGATGGCCCGGACCAGGTCGGCCAGGAAGATCACCGAGCCGCCCAGCAGGGCGATCAGCAGCGGGTCCTCGGGTCCCAGCTCGGTGGCGATCCGGCGGCCCAGGGCGGTGACGCTGTCGCGCACCTCGGCCTCCTCGAAAAGGATCTCGATACCCGCTTGCGGAATGTCTACAGTCATGTCGTCGCAACCTCGGCGACCCAGGCGGTCGCGTGTCCGGCCAGGCGAAAGCGCTGCTCGATCGCGATGCCCGGTACCCAGGCGATCCGCTCGCCGACGCAGAGCAGCGGTAGCCGCTCCCGAGCCGCCCGCGGCACGCGGCGGTCGATGAGCACTTCCTTGAGCCGCCGGCTGCCGTCCGCCCCCAGGGGGTGAATGCGATCCCCGGGCCGGCGGTTGCGGATCGTCACGCGATCTCCCTCCGTCAGGGGCAGTGCAAGGCCGGCCCGGTACGGCGATCCCCGGAACATCCAGGGTTCGACCGCGCGGCGGCAGAGGCGCATTCTGACGGAGACCTCCGGGACGTCCAACTCGCCCGGAACCTCAAGAGTATAGGTGAAGTCGGGGACCGGTTTCCGCGCCTCGGGCGTCCGGCGCAAAACGAGGAGGCCGCCGTGGGCCTCCCAACGCCAGCCGCCCCCGCAGTCGCAGGCCGTCCGCCCCGGACGCCCAAGCTGGCGCAGCAGCTCGGCGCGGGCGGCGGCCCCGGCGGGATAGGGCGCTCCCACGCGCCGGTGAAGCCAGGCGAGGGCGAACGGCCACAGCTCCGCCGGCAATCCCTCGAGGTCCGCCCTCTCGATCGATACGCTGCCGTCCCCGGCCGAAGCGGTGAGCAGGCCGGCGAGGCGGCGGTCGAGGGCCGCGCCGGCCGCTTGAGCCTGCGTTCCCAGCCGGGCGAGCCGGGAGGAGAGATCCCTATCGCCGGCATCTTCGGCGAGCGCGGGCAGCAGCCGGTGCCGCACGCGATTGCGCGGCACGGCGAGGTCGCGGTTCGTGGGGTCGTCGACCGGCACGAGCCCGGCTGCCGTCAAGGCCGCGGCGAGCTCGGCCCGCGGCACGTCGAGCAGTGGTCTCACGACGGCGCCGTGCACGGGCCGGATGCCGGCCAGCCCCTCGACGCCGCTGCCGAAGAGGAGGCGCAGCAGCACGGTCTCGGCCTGGTCGTCCCGATGGTGGGCGGTGGCCACCCAGCGGGCGCCCGCCGCCTGCCGCACTTCTTCGAGGAACTTATAGCGGGCTCGCCGTGCCGCCGCCTCACGGCTCTCTCCGCAGAGGGCTTCCCGCCGCGCCGCGACCAAGGGCACGCCGAGCCGGGCGGCGAGCCGCGCCGCCGCCGCCGCCCGTGCCGCCGAGCCGCCATCCATGGCATGATCGAGGTGAGCCGCGAACAGTCGCAGGGCAAGCCGGGGGGCGAGCTCGGCCATTCCCCAGAGGAGGGCCGTGGAGTCGGGGCCGCCGGAGAAGGCGATGACGACGCCGTCCCCGGGTGCTCCGGGGGTCCGGAAGAAGGCCTCCAGGCGCTGGAGAAGATCCATGATGAGAGGGGAATGGTGGCGGTGACGGGACTCGAACCCATGACCTAGCGGTTATGAGCCGCTCGCTCTAACCAACTGAGCTACACCGCCGGGATTCGGATGAAGGAAGGGATGGCCACCTTGGCAGGGAGACAGCCCTTCGACGCGGCGCGGATTATACCCGAGAGCCGCCAAGATGGAAGCCGAGGATTGGAAATTTGGGGAAGCTGCGGGAAAAACAAAGGGCGTCCCGGACAGGACGCCCTTTCTCCCCCCATCTGGCGGCCTCGCTCGTGATTTAACGCATAACTTCCTGGCAACTACGGAATTGACCGAAGAACTCTGTCATCGACGTCGATAGTGCATTGTCGTTCAGACGGTAGATTACGTTCTGACCCTGGCGCTGGTCGACGACCAGCTCCGCCTCTTTGAGCACCGACAGGTGACGGGAGATCGTGGGCTGGGAAAGATTGAAGTTCCCAACGATCTCGCCGACCGTGCGTTGGCGCCCTTCGAGCAGCCGCAAGATCTCCTGTCGTGTGCCGTCCGACAGAGCCTTGAAGACTTTGGTCAGATGCCGTTCCTCACGTCTGAAGTCATGGGTGACGCGGTCCAAGTTTGCCATGTCCGTCTTTCTCCTTCGAGCGGGTTACGGAATTCAAGCCGCCTTCGATAGATGCATTGTAGTGAGGCGAACCTTGAGCAAGGCTTGATACTGCATGGCTTGGAATACAGAGTCATGCCCAATTAGTGAGCAGACAGGTGCAAACTTCTCTATAACCAAAAAGTTAGGTCGAGTACGATGCAGCTTTCGCGGGTAGCCTGAGGTGGGTAAAACGGGACAAGGCTCCCGGTTGGGAGCCTTGTCGAGGCAGAAGGGGTCAGCCGCGGGCTTTGCCGTAGCGTTGAGCCACCGCTGGCCAGTTGACGGTGTTCCACCAGGCCGCGAGATAGTCGGGCCGGCGGTTCTGGTACTTCAGATAGTAGGCGTGCTCCCAGACGTCGATGCCCAGGATGGGGGTCTTGCCTTCGATGAGCGGGCTGTCCTGGTTGGGCTTGGCGATCACTTCGAGCTTGCCGCCGCCGACCACCAGCCAGCCCCAGCCGGAACCGAACTGGTTGGCCGCGGCGTTGGTCAGCTTCTCCTTGAAGGCCTCGAAGCTGCCGAAGGCGCTCGTCAGGGCGTCCGCCAGGTCGCCCGCGGGGGCGCCGCCGCCGTGCGGCCCCATGACCTCCCAGAAGAGGGAGTGGTTGGCATGGCCGCCGCCGTGATTGCGCACGGCGGTGCGGATCGCCTCGGGCACGCTGTCGAAGCCGCGCAGCAGATCCTCCACGGTCTTCGCCTGCAGCTCGGGATGGCTGGCGAGAGCCTCGTTGAGCTTGGTGACATA
Organism: Thermoanaerobaculia bacterium; assembly: GCA_035996875.1. Taxonomy (GTDB): domain Bacteria; phylum Acidobacteriota; class Thermoanaerobaculia; order Multivoradales; family UBA5704; genus DATARR01. The sequence continues at coordinate 14,605 of DASYJD010000010.1, read as the reverse complement.
GGTGGCATGGTGCTTGTCGTGATGGATCTCCATCGTCTTGGCGTCGATGTGAGGCTCCAGCGCGTCGAAGCCGTAGGGCAGAGCAGGCAACTGATAGGGCATCGTCACTTCCCTCCTTGGTTTGAAGTCGGGTGGCCGCGGCGGGACCGGACGGGTCGCCGGCACGGTGGAGGCGGGGGGCGGGGAGTGGTAAGGGGATTCGCCCCCCGGCCGTGCCTATTCTTACAGAAAATTGTCTTGCAGAAGTATTCCTACAGAAATACGAAAGGCCCCGCGAGGGGGCCCCGGAACCTTCGGAAGATTGGTGAGAGAGCGCCTCAGCGCAGCTTCTCTTCCACGAATTCGACGTGCTTGCGGACCTTGGGGTCGTACTTCTTCATCCGCAGCTTCTCGGTGGAGAGCTTCTTGTTCTTCGACGTGGTGTAGAAGTAGCCGGTGCCGGCGGACGAAACCAACTTGATCTTCTCGCGCATCTCGGGTCTCTCTTCTAGGAGGACGATTTTAGGACGATGATTGGCGGGGCCGACGGGGCTCGAACCCGCGACCTCCGGCGTGACAGGCCGGCGTTCTAACCAACTGAACTACAGCCCCGCATAGAGCCTTACTGCCTTGAACAACTGCTTGGATACCATCCGCGGCGGTTTTTCCTCAACCTCATGGTGGGAGGTGAGGGATTCGAACCCGCGACCCCCTGCGTGTAAGGCAGGTGCTCTAACCGCTGAGCTAACCTCCCCTTCCGCCAAGGAGCGCCAATGATAGGGAAGGGCGTCGGGGTTGTCAACGGGGTTCGCGCTCAGGTATAAAGAGCTTCCCTTTCCGTGCCGAGCCAGCCTCCTGATCGAGAGGAACGCTCGGGGCTCCACCGTCCCTTCCCGCCGCCGCCTCTCTCCTTTCCCGCAAGGAGAGAGGGCGATGCCGCCATTGAAGAGGAAGCGCCGCAGAGACCGGCGGCGCGAGGATCTTTACGAGGCTTCCTGGGAGGAGCTCGTCGGCCGCTACGGCCACCATCTGCAGGCGCAAGTCCGCTGGTCGCTCTACCGCGCCGGCCTGAGCCCTGACCCGGATCAAGTGGAGGATCGGGTTCAGGAGGTCTACTGCCGCCTGTTGCTGGGCGGCACGCTGCTGCTGCGGCAGTTCCGTCACTGGAGCGAGCTTCAGGTCGTGCGCTACCTGGGCCGCACGGCCCGGCGGGTGGTGTGCGACGAGCGGCGGGCCGCCCAGGCGGCCAAGCGCGGCGCCGGCTTCGAGATCGCCCTTGCCGGGCGGCTGTCGGAGCTCGCCAACCGGGTCGTGGACTCCCGTGGCACGCCGGAGGAGCTCGCCATCCTCGCCGAGGCCCGCCGCGCGCTGCTCGACCGCTGCCGCCGGCTGGCCTCGGCCGCCATGTATCCCGACGACCGCCGGCGCAACCTGCGGGTGCTGCGCTGGGCCCTCGTCGAGGGGTGGAGCAGCCAGGAGATCGTCCGTGCCGAGGGCGGACGCATCGCCGTCAGCACCGTCGATACCTTGGTGCACCGGGCCCGGCGGCGGCTGGCAGGAGGCGGGGATCTGCCCAGCCGGGCGGGCGCGATATGATCGCCGGGCCATGATCCGCGTCTTCACCCGCGCCGCCTGCCTCGAGCACCGCACCCCTCCCGGCTATCCGGAGAAGCCCGAACGGCTGGCGGGGGTGGTGGCCGGGCTGCGGGAGGGAGGCTGGCCGTTCGCGGAGGACGAAGAGGGCGACCCGGTGGAGGCCGTTGTCCGCGAGGCGGTGCTCGCGGTTCACGACGTGGCATACGTGGCCCGCTTCGAGCGCGCTGTCGCCCGCGGCGACTCGCTCCTCGACTCGGCGGACAACCCGCTGTCCGCCGGCTCCTGGCGGGCCGCCTGGGCGGCGGCCTCGACGGCGGTGGCGGCGGCGGACTGGGTGGCGGCGGGCGGTGACCGCACGGCGCTGGCAGTGGTCCGCCCGCCGGGGCACCACGCCGAGCGCTCGACCGCCATGGGCTTCTGCTTCTTCAACAACGTCGCGGTGGCTGCCGAGCATCTGCGCCGGCAGGGCGCCTCACGGGTGGCGATCTTCGACTTCGACGTCCACCACGGCAACGGCACGCAACACCTCTTCGAGGAGCGGGCCGACGTCCTCTACGCCAGCACCCACCAATACCCGTTCTACCCCGGCACCGGCGCGGCGGCCGAGACGGGCCTCGGAGCCGGCGAGGGCTTCACCGTCAACGTTCCCTTGCCCTCCGGCACCGGCGACGAAGGCTACGCCGAGGCGATCCAGGGCCGCATCCTCCCCGCCCTGCGGCGCTTCGCCCCCGACATCCTGCTGCTTTCCGCCGGCTTCGACGCCTGGCAGTCCGACCCTCTGGGCGGCATGCGCGTCACCCGCGACGGCTTCCGCGCCTGGGGCGACTGGCTCCGCGAATTGGCCGCCGAGGTCTGCGGCGGTCGCGTCCTCGCCCTGCTCGAAGGGGGTTACGACCTGCGCAACCTGCCGGGCCTCGTCGAGGACCACCTGGAAGGCTTGGCGGGCGGGCGTCCTAGCCTATAGACAAACACCAATGATTGACTTTTTTGCGCCATCTCAATAAAATCCCTGAAAGCTCAGGTAATACTTGAAGGGTGACCCTCTAGGTCCGCGTCTTTCGGCTGTTTCCGGCGATTCACACCGTAGGTTGCAGGGCGGAGTGGTTTGTGGAGGAGGTAGGAGTATGAAGCGCATCGTTATCCTGTCTGTGCTCGCCGGGGTCCTGCTTTCCGTGGCCCCGGCTCTCGCGGCGGCGCCTTTCGGCTGGTTCGGCGGCATCCTCGGCGCGGTCGACACCGGCGGCTCGGGGATCATTCCGATTGCCGGCTGGGCGCTCGACGACAACGGCGTCCAGAGCGTTGACATCCTGGTGGATGGGGCGGTCGTGGGCCGCGCCTTCTACGGCATGTCCTGGGAAGGCGTGGCCGCGCGATACCCCAACTTCCCCGACTCGCAGCTCCCCGGCTTCGGCTATTTTCTCGATACGTCCCACTACCTGAACGGCCACCACACCGTGCAGCCCAGGGTGCGCAGCCGCGCCGGCGAGGTGGCCCTGCTCGAGCCGCGGGTGATTCAGTTCACCAACAACGAGGCCACCCTGCTGCCGTTCGGCGCCATCGACTTCCCCAAGGCCCAGGCCGAGCTGCGCGGCACCTGCAACTTCGATCCGCACGCCCACCGGCGCTACAGTGTCGTCGCCGGCTGGGCCCTGGACGCCGGCAACACCCCCCAGGACTACGGCGTCGGCTACGTGCAGCTTCTCATCGACCGGGCCGTGGCGTACGACTCCGACCTCGACTGCACGTTCGATGGCACCGTAGACGGCACCGGCGGGTTGACCAACTGCTATGGCCTGCTGAGGCAGGACATCGAGAGGCAGTACCCGAGCCTGAAGGACAGCCCCCACAGCGGCTTCCGCTTTGTTCTCGACGTTGGCGCGCTGGTCGCCGACCCGGGGACCGGGTTCGATCCCATCTACAACCAGGGGGCGCACATCCTGACCATCCGCGCCGGCGATCACGCCAACAACGCCCGCAACATCGCCGAGATCCCGGTCACCTTCTCGTGCGACCAGAACATCCCGAACGAAAATTCGTTCGGCGACATCGACGTGCCGCTCAACGGACACATCTACAGCGGCATCATGACGACCACCGGCTGGGCTCTGGACTTCGAGGGAGTCAAAGCGGTCTTCATCCAGGTGGACGGTAACTTCGTGGGCACCGCCCGCTTTGGTATCCCGCGGCCGGATGTCGGCGAGCTCGCCTTCTACGCCGGCTACCCGGATCTCGCGGCCCCGGGTTGGCAGTTCTCCTTCGACACTCACCAGTTCTCGAACGGCGAGCACTCGCTCGACGTGGTGGTGCTCGACAAATCCGGAATCAACATCAACGTCTTCATCGGCAAGCGCCGGTTCGTGATCGGCAACGACCTGTAGCACCGCGGCCCTCAGCCGCAGCCTCGAGACGCCCCGCCGGACCCGGCGGGGCGTTTTTCATGCTCTCGGGCCATGTTTTTTTGCCGGTGCTATCCTTCGCGCGGATGTCTGCGATCGACCGGATCGTCTTCTTCGGCACGCCTGAATTCGCGGTTCCCACCCTTGCGGCCCTAGTGGCGGCAGGGCGGGCGCCCGTGCGCGTCGTCACGCAGCCGGCGCGCCCAGCGGGGCGCGGCCAGCGGCTCCAGGACCCGCCCGTGGCACGATGGGCGCGCGAGCGGGGCCTGCCGGTGTCGCAGCCCGAGCGCGTGCGCGAACCCGCATTCCTGGAGGAACTGGCCTCGCTGACTCCCGACGTTGCCGTCGTGGTCGCCTTCGGGCAGATCTTCCCGCGCCCGCTGCTCGACCTGCCGCGCCTCGGCTGCATCAACCTCCACGCCTCGCTGCTGCCGCGCTGGCGCGGCGCCTCGCCCATCCAGGCCGCGGTGGCGGCCGGCGATGCGCGCACGGGGGTGAGCACGATGTTGATGGGGGCGGGGCTCGACACCGGTCCTGTGCTGCTGGAGGAGGCGACCGAGATCGGCCCGCGGGAGACGGCGGGAGACCTTTCCCGGCGGCTGGCCGAGGCCGGGGGAGCGCTCATGGTGCGAACCCTGCAAGAGCTGGAGCGGGGGCTCCTCGTGCCCCGCCCCCAGCCACCGGAAGGGGCGACCTACGCGTCACGCCTGACCCGCGAGAGCGGCCGCATCGACTGGTCGCTCACTGCGCTTGAAATCCATCACCGGCTCCGCGCCTACACGCCGTGGCCGGGATTGACCGCCGAGCTGCGGGGCGCGCCGGTGAAGATCCCGGCGGCGGAAGTGTTGGAAGGAGGGGCGGCGGAGGCGGCTCCGGGAACGTACCTGGGGCTGCGCGGTGGACGGCTCGCGGTGGCCTGCGGCGGCAGTGTCCTCGGAATCGTGGAGCTGCAACGCCCGGGCAAGTGGGCTCTTCGCGCTCCCGACTTTGCCAACGGCGAGCGCCTGCAAGTTGGAGAGAGGTTCGCCTGAGCGGCGGTCCCTCCCGAAAGATCCGAAGAGAGAGAATGTCGAAGCGCCACTTCGCTCCCCCACCCACCCAGACCCAGACCGACGCCGGCCGCGGCCGTGCGCCCCGGCGCACGCCACAGGACAACGTGCGCGCCGCCGCCGCCTGGGTGCTGGAGCGCACCCTCCAGTCGATGGCGCCGGCCGACTCCTTCCTCGACAGCACCTTGCCGCGCTTCGACGACCGCGACCAGGGGCTGCTGCGCGAGCTGGTGATGGGGAGCCTGCGCTGGCTGCGCCGGCTCGACCACATCATCGCCGTGGCGAGCAACCGCTCCTTCTCGGAGATCGAGGCGCCGCTGCACGCGCCGCTGCGGGTGGCGGTCTACCAGCTCCTGTTCCTCGACCGCGTGCCCGCTCACGCCGCCGTGCACGAGGCGGTGGAGCAGGCGCACCAGGTCACCCACCGCGGCGGCGCGAGCTTCGTCAACGGCGTGCTGCGCCGCATCGCCCGAGCGCCGCGCCTGGAGGACTGGCCCGTCGAGGAGCCCGACCTCGTGCGGCGGCTGGCGATCGAGAAGAGCCACCCCGACTTCCTGGTGGCGCGCTGGCTGGAGCGTTTCGGCACCGCGCGCACCCTCGACCTGCTCGACGCCAACAACCGCGCCAAGCCCATGCAGGTCCTCGCCTTCCGCGACCGCGGCGGGCGCGAGCTGCTGGCCGAGGCGCTGATCGACGAGGGGCTGGAGGTGGAGCCCGCCACCCTGTCGCCGCTGGGGCTCATCGTCCGCCGTGGCAATCCGCTGACCACGGCCGCCTTCCAGCGTGGCGAGCTCTACGTGCAGGACGAAGCGAGCCAGGCCGCCGCCCTCATCCCGCCGCCGCGCCCGGGCGAGACCATCTTCGACGCCGCCGCGGCGCCGGGCGGCAAGAGCTTCTCCCTGCTCGCCGCCGAGCCGATGGTGAAGCTCACCCTGGCCGACGTCTCCCTGGGCCGGGCTCGCGCGCTGCGCGCCAACCTGAAGCGTCTGCGCCGCCCGCTGCCGCTGGCGATGGCCGACGCCGGCGCGCCGCCGTTCACGCGGCCGTTCGACCGCGTCATCCTGGACCTCCCCTGCACCGGCACGGGAACGCTGCGCCGGCATCCCGAAATCAAGTGGCGGATCAGCGAAGCGGAGATCGGCCGCCTGTCGCGGCAGGCCCTGCGCCTGCTGGAGGGTGCGGCCCCCGTAGTGGCCCCCGGCGGCCTGCTGGTGGCGATCACCTGCTCGCTGGAACGCGAGGAGAATGAGGAGGTGATGGCACGCTTTTTAGCAACTCATCCGGAATTCGCCCCCCTGCCGCTCGACGGTTTGCTGGAAAAGCCCGTGGCGGCTGCCGTCACGGGGCCCGGAGCCTGGCGCATCCTCACCGGCGCGGACCACGACGGCTTCTCCGTCCAGGTGCTCGCCAAAGCCCGGATCTAGGCGGCTCCGGACGCCTCCGACCGTATTGACAGCCCCCCCGCGTTGTCTTATCGTTTCTGGCAGTCACTTTCGTTCAAAAAAACGACTGAAGGAGGAGAGAGATGGCTGGTAAGGCTGACCTGGTAAATAGCATTGTGGACGCCGTAGAGGGCATTTCCCGCCGGCAGGCCACCGCGGCATTCGAGGCAGTATTCTCGGCAATCACGGACGCGCTGAAAGCTGGCGAGTCCGCCAAGGTTCCCGCTTTCGGCAGTTTCGGTGTCGCCGAGCGCGGCGCACGCAAGGGTCGCAATCCCGCCACCGGCGAGGCCATCACGATCAAAGCCAGCAAGACCGTCCGTTTCAAGGCCGGCAAAGAGCTCAAGGAGAGCGTCAACATCAAGAAGCGGGGCCGGAAGTAACCCGCCCTCTTTCGCTCTCTCGAAGCCCCGCTCGCGTGCCGGCGATGCGGGGCTTCAGTGCTTTTTCCCGCTAGATTCAGCGCCGGTAGAGCCGCGCCAGCCGGTGCGGCGAGATGCCGCCCCAGAACAGTAGCCAGATCAGCCAGTTGATCGTCACCGTCCTCACCGATCCCAACTCGAGGAAACGGCGCGCCCCGGTGGTGACGGGCTCCTCGACGATCGTGAAGCCCGGCAACTGCCGCAGGCGCCCCATGAAATCGACGTCCTCGAGCAGCGGCCAGTCGGGGAAGCCGCCCAGCGTCTCGAAGGTCTCCCGCGTGGCCCACTGCGCCTGATCGCCGAGAGGCACGCGCAGCCACCGCGTCCGCCGGTTGACGAGCCACGAGCCCAGCCTTTGCATGGGGCGGTCCGCATCGAAACGCAGGAAGAAGGCGCCTCCCGGCGCGCCCCGGTCCACAGCGGCGCGCACGGCCTCCGCGCCTCCCGGCGGCAAGGTCGTGTCGGCGTGGAGGAAGAGAAGGATGTCCGCCTTCGCGGTATTCGAGGCGATCGCCGCCGCGGCGCCGCGGTTGAGCTGCACGCCGCGGCCCGGCGGTCCGGTGACGACGCGGGCTCCCAGCGACCTCGCCACCTCGACCGTGGCGTCCGCGCTGCCGCCGTCCGAAACGACGACCTCGTCCGCCACCGCCAAGGCGGCGGGCAGATTGCGGCGCAGGGTGTCCTCCTCATTGAGAGTGGGCACCACGATCGCCAGTCGCATGGGGCTCAAGATGGCCAAGATGCTAGCATGCCGGCGGATTCATTCCGTCGTCGGAGACGCCGTGCCATGAGCTCGCAAGGTTCGTTCAGCCATCTCGATCCCCAGGGCAGCGCCCACATGGTGGACGTGTCGGAGAAAGCCGTCACCCGCCGCGTGGCCGAAGCCTCCTGCCGCGTGCTGCTCTCCGCCCAGACGTTGATTCGGCTGGCCAACCTCCCCAAGGGGGACGCCTTCGCCGTCGCCCGTCTCGCCGGTATTCAGGGCGCCAAGCGCACCGCCGAGCTGATCCCTCTCGCCCACCAGATCCCCCTCGACCAGGTGGAGATCTCGATCGATCCCATCCCCGAGGGCGTCATCATTCGCAGCCACGTCGTGGTCAATGCCCGCACCGGTGCCGAAATGGAGGCGCTCGTCGCCTGCTCGACCGCGGCCCTCGCCCTCTATGACATGGTGAAGGCCCTGGAGAAAGGGGCCGTCATCACCGACCTGCGCCTGGAAGGCAAGAGCGGCGGCCGGACGGGCCTCTACCGGCGGACGGGATGAAATGACCCGCACTGGCCTCGACCGTCTCCTCGCCCAGGCGGACAGCTTCGCGGGGCGGCGCTATGGTGTGCTGGCCCATGGCGCGTCGATCACCTCCACCGGCGTGCCGATACATCTGGCGCTCGCGGCCAGCGCGGCGGGGCCGCCGCAGGCCCTCTTCGGACCCGAGCACGGTTTCTACGGCATCGAGCAGGACATGATCGCCGCCGCGGGCGGCCGCGATCCGTGGACGGGCGCGCCCATCGTCTCGCTCTATGGCGACTCGGCAGACTCTCTGCGTCCCAGCCCCGCCGCCTTCGCCGGGCTCGATCTGCTGATCCTCGACCTTCAGGATGTGGGCTCGCGCTACTACACCTACGCGGCGACCGGCATCTGGGCGGCCGAGGCGGCGATGACCGCCGGCTGCGAGGTCTGGGTGCTCGACCGGCCCAACCCGCTGGGCGGCGTGGTGGTCGAGGGCAACCTCCCGCAGCCGGGCCACGAGTCGTTCGTGGGCGCCTTCCGCCTGCCGGTGCGTCACGGGCTCACCCTCGGTGAGCTGTTCCGCCTGGAAGCGCGCCGCCGGAGCTGGAGCGGCGCCCTCGCTCACTTCGCCGTCTGGTACCTCGAAGACTGGCGCCGCTCCATGACCTGGGAAGAGACCGGCCTGCCCTGGGTGGCGCCGTCGCCCAACATGCCCACCCTCGCCACGGCCCTGGTCTACCCCGGCGGCTGCCTCGTCGAGGCCACCGAGCTCTCCGAGGGCCGGGGCACAACCCGGCCTTTCCAGCTCACGGGCGCGCCGTTCGTCGATCCCAAGCTCCTGGCTGACCATCTCAACGGTCGCGGCCTGCCGGGCGTCGTCTTCGTGCCCACCTGGTTCCGGCCGCAGTTCCAGAAGCACCGCGGCGCCGTCTGCGGCGGCGTCGAGCTGCTGGTGACGGACCGCGACGCCTTCCGCTCCTATCGCACCGGCGTCGAGCTTCTGGACGCCCTGCACCGCCTGTGGCCCACGGAGTTCGCTTGGCGCGAGGCGCCCTACGAGTTCGTCTCCGAGATCCCCGCCATCGACCTCCTTACCGGCGGCCCCGAATGCCGGCAGGCGATCGAGAGCGGAGAAGGGCTGGAGACCTGGATCGCGGCCTGGGAGCAGGACGAGCGGATGTTCCGCGCCGAGCGCCGGGACATCCTGCTTTACCCCGAGGAGGAGGCATGAAGTTGCCGCACCTCCTGCGGGTGACCCTTCCCCCGGACCACTTCGCCACCCTGATCGAGGCCGCCCGCGCCCTGAAGCTGCGCATCGGCTGGCTCGACTGGCCCGGCACGCCCGGTGAATCTCCGGCGCCCTCGTCGTCCCTCGAAGTGGCCGCGGACCTGGGAGTCCTCCGTGCCGTCGCCGTGGAGGAGGGGAAGACGGTATCCGTCAAGCCCCTGCGCGGCCGGCCCGTCCTTAAGGATCTCCTGCGCGAGCACTTCCTCGGCTGCGCCCTCGTGCTGGTGCGGGGAGAGGTGGACGCGCCCGGCCTGGATCCGGACGGCGACGGCTGGAGCCTCCAGCTTCCCGGTATCTCCGAAAGAGCCTCCCGCCGTCTCACCACGTCCGATCTCGCGGAAGCGCTTCGCAAGCCGCGTCCCTGGGGCTGAGTCCCTCCGAGATGCGCGTCGCGTAAGGCGGCGCGCGCGGGCGGCCTCGATCAGGGTGGGCCCGGCCTCGCGGCCGGGCCTTGTTCTCGATACGCTGCCTTACTTCGCCACCCCCGGCGCGGAGAGGGATTGACCGAGCCTTCTCAGGTCGCGAACGCCGGCGAACTGGTAGAAGACTTTCGAGGTCACCGGCCCGACCACCATCTTCTGCGCCTTGGGGTCCCAATGCTCCGCGGCTGGATCGACGAAGGTCGCGATGACGTAGACCGTCGTCGACGGGAACGGATCGCGGGAGGTCCCGGCGCAGACCGCGCCCTCGTAGTCAGGGCCCACGGGAGCATCCTTCGCCACCGTAGCGACCGGCGGCAGGCCTTGGCGGCAGTCCAGGACATCCGGATCGCCGACGCGCCGCTCGACGAGGACGTGCGGCGGGTCGGCGAGGTTGCCGAGCCCGCAGCGCACCGTGGTTCCCTCGGCCGAGACAGTGCACCGGGTGGCCGACCATGGGGTGATCGGCAGGCCGTCAAAGGTGACGGGCTTGCCCGCTCCGACCATCGACTCGATCGAGGCCACGCGCGGGAGTTGATAGGCGATCGCACTCTGCATCACCAGGGTCGTGTCAGTCAGTTGTGGGTAGAAGTGCATCCCGAAGGAGCTGTCGGCGGAGTCCACCGTGCCTGCGTCATACATCGGCAGCCGGGGGTGCAGGGCGAGCGCCTTCGAGTTGGCGTCGAGCAGCGTGACGTTCTGAATCACGATCGGATCGGGTTGATTGAAATCGACGCCGGTGAAGGTGGCGCCGACGTGGAATTGCGCTCCTCCGGGCAGCACACCCGGCGTCCCTGCAAAGCCGGGATTCTTCTTGGACCACAGAAGGCGGTACTTTTTGAACGACTTCCCCTGCCACATGGCGGTTCCCGGCATCTGGCTGACGACGGGGTCCATCCAGGGGCTGGTGGATCCAATCCAGATCCAGTCGAAAGTCAACTTCGACTTCGGCAACTGGCTGAGGAAATCGATCGCCAGGCTGTGTGCGGTGGCGGAGTTGGGATTGACCATGTCCCAGTTGTGCATGGTCTGGATGGAGAGGCCGACGTTGGTCGCCAGAATTCCGAAAGTGCGGTCGCTGAAGTGGCGGCGATAGGTGGTGCGGGCCGGGCCGTCGAGGTTGCAGCCATTCGGCATCAGGTGCCGGGTCATGGCGTCCTCGCCGGGGCGCGGACCCGTACCTTTTTCGTCACAGTTGCCGGTCGGCGGATCGTCATCGGTGTGGGTCAGACCGTAGGTGTGCCCGGCCTCGTGCGCCGCGGTGCCGCCGATCGCCTGGGCCCAGTGTTCGAGCGTCGAGTTGGCCCCCTTCAAGGCGCCCGTCGAAGAGCATCCGAGCGCGTTGCCATCGCCGCCTTCACACATCAGAAAGGTGCCGCCCCAGACCCGTGCAAAGTCGACGTCGTTCACCTGGCCGGGGAAGAGCAGAGGCGCTTGCCCCCACCGCTGACCGCCACCCTCGTCCGAGCCCACGGCCACAGTCCTCCGCAGCGCCGGCGGCGAAGGGAGCTGTTCTGGATTCGTCGTCGTCTGCAGGACCTGCACGTTGAATTCGCAATAGTCGTCCACGACGATGTCATGGATCCGATCTTCCAACGCCGCGTTGGTGCCGATGGCCGGGTCGAGGTCCGCGACGTCGAACTTGTGTGCCGGGCTGACGCCCGACATGTCGAAGTTGGGGAAGCTCGGGTCAATCGCCGTGGGGAAATACAGGAACAGCTTATGGCTTTTCGCCGCGTCGGTCGCGTTGTAGCTCAACGGACACGCCGGAGCCGGCCAGCCCGGCTTGGGGAGTAAAAGAATCGCGCAGATCATCGCCATTGCGATGACAAACGTAGGGACACGTGGGGTTTTCATCTCATTCTCTTTCTTGCGGCCAACAGGCCAGGAATCCTATTTGGGTGGCCCTGATCTCTGGGTCTCGCGGTAGGGGTGCCACCCGGTTCGGTACGATCCGGTGGCACCGGGTCTACCCCTAGATTCGTAGCGGCGCTGAATCAGGGGACATTGCGACGCTGCCTGCAACCGCACCGGCTGCAAGGAACGGTGACCTAACCAGCTTTGATCGGTTCCTCCACTCGCTCTCGGGCGAGCTTCACGACCGTCGTGAGCAGCACGTAGGGCTCGACCGGCTTGGCGAGGTGCGCCTGGTAGCCGGCGGCGAGCGAACGATCGCGGTCCTCGGCCCGGGAGAACGCCGTCAGCGCGATCGCAGGGAGAGTGGTGGAGGTGAGGTCGAGCCGCTCGCGAATCTCGGCGATCAAACGGTAGCCGTCCATGTCCGGCATGCCGATGTCGCTGAGCAGGACGTGTGGAGAATCGTCCTGAAGCCGGACGAGGGCGTCGTGGCCCGAGGCCGTCGTGGTGACCACGGCGCCGTGCTCGGCCAAGAGCCGCCAACTCCAGGGTGTGGTCTTGATCGTCGACCACCAGCACCGAAATCCATTGCAAGTCGACTTCGAAGCCTTCGGCGGGTACAGCAGGCCGCTCGGGCGCCGCCCGCGTACCGCGGGGAGAGATTGCCGGGGCCTGAGATAGCGCCTGGCGTCGCCGGGCTCCCCGTTTCCCGACCAGTGGATAGAAAAATAATCTGTGAGCGTCCCGAGCTTGCATAAGCTCAATTCGATTTCGTGATATAATTAAAACTGGATAACGCATGGCTATTTGGCCATGTAGCTCACTTGGAAGGAGACATCGATGGCCATTCCCACTCTGCACAACGTGTCCCTGCTCAACGCACAAATGCGAGCGGTCTCCCTAAAGATGGGAGAACCGTATGACAGCCTGCCGACCCAATCGGTCCTGGCGGCCCTCGTCAAACATGGCGGCATGTACACGTTGCTCGATCCGGATTTCATGGCAGCGCGCATGGCGGCGTTCGTCCCCGAACCCTCGGTCAATGCCGAGGCCGTGGAGGGCACCGCTGCTCCCGTCACCGCCGCCGACATCGCCAAGAAGCTGCAGGAAGTGGCCGCCAACTTTTTTTACAGACTCGTCGATCAGCCGGGATATACGGTCCACTCCGAGCTCATGGCCTACATTTCGGAGCCGGGAGAAAAGAACGGCGTTGCCTATGACCCGGGTGCGGACGCCAGCCCCGACGTTCCGGCGGCCTTCACCTTCGTCGGACAGTTCATCGATCACGACCTGACTTTCAACGGCATGAATTTGACGGTGAACCAGCAAGGCGTCATTGCAGATGACGCCTCACCCGTCATCGATCTCGACAGCGTCTATGGACCCCGGAAGAATGCGCCTAAATTCCACAAGGTCTTCGACAAAAAGGGCCGGTTCATCCACCGCGAGTTCGACTTGGAGGGCGGCAAGAAGGGATTCGACGTTCCGCGGAACGACGAGGGCACGGCGACCATCCTCGACCCCCGCAACGACGAGAACCAACTCATCCTCCAGATCCACCTGCTGATACAGCGGTTCCACAACAAGCTCATCGATTGCGGAGCGCTCAAGACCCAACTGGCTGCGCTCCCTGATCCGCACGACGTCGGTCAGATCGTGGACTGCGTACGCAGGGAGGTCGTCGCCACCTGGCAGAGCTTCATCCTGAATGAGTACATGCCTGCCGTTCTGGACTCCGGGACTCTCCAGCACGTAATTCAGCAGATCCACGTCAAGGCGACGGATCCCAATCATCCTGAAAAGCAGTACGGCGACCTGAAGCACAAGCCCTATCGCGACTTGGTGACGGGCAAGAACGTCGTGCGGATGCCACACGAGTTCGCGATCGGATTTCGGTTCGGCCACAGCCAGCTCCGCCCCTCCTACGTTCTGAACGCGAAGAGCGTCGTCCTTCTCTTCAAGGACGCCCGGGCCAGCGCAGAGGTGGAGATCGAAGGCTCCACGATCAAAGTGAGCGGAAAAGACGATCTGCGGGGAGGCCGCAAGCTGGCTCCCGAGCACGTCATCGACTGGAAGGTGTTCTACCCGACCACTCCCGCCGATAAAACCAATTCGCTCCGCATCGACCACAAAGTGACGGCGCGCGTGTTCAACCTGCCGGAGAGCGCCATCCCCGACGACATCAAGTATATCGGCAACCTGCCGCACCGCAACTTGATCCGAGGCTCTCAGATCGGAGTCGTCTCGGGCGAGGAGGTGGCCGATTTCTACGGCATCGCGCGACTCACGCCCGACCAGGTTCTGGGGAGCGACGCCGGCCGAGAGGCGGCGAAAGACCTGTTCAAGCTGGATCACCCACCCCATCAGCCCGGACACTTCAAGACGCCCCTCTGGTATTACTTCCTGAAGGAGGGGGAGGTGGCCAGCGGCGGCACGAAGCTGGGCAAGGCAGGCAGCCGCTTGGTCGCGGAGGTTCTCGCCGGCGCCCTGTACTACGGCAACGACTTCCCATACGACGACAACTGGAAATCGAGCGCCATCAAGCCGGCCACGGGTACGCCGCCCAACAAGGTGACGCTCCGCGATATCATCGACTACGTCGAGAAGCCCTGTCCACCGCTTGCCAAGTAGAACGAAGCGGGATCGAGCGGTGCCCGGTCCCCGCCCCATCTGAAGAGCAGGAGTGTGAGCGGCCGAATACGGCCCTATCGCGCGGTCCTGCCGCTCACGCATCCCGCGCTCGGAGGAGGTGTATGAGCTTTTGGCCTTTTCGTCAGCAGCCGCAAAAGCCTAATTCTACTTTGTCAGACCACCACCTCAAGAGAGGTGCCGTCGGCGGTACCCGGGCGTAGAGGCACGCTGGCCAGATCTCCGTCATTCGCCAGGCAACTCCCTCAATTCCTCCGAAGGGGCTCTCGCTGTCTCTCTT
>DASYJD010000009.1:0-80596 GCA_035996875.1 Thermoanaerobaculia bacterium | reverse complement strand
GAGTCAGCTCCAGCCGAGGCCGCCACAATCCCAGGGCCATCAAGCGAAAGGTCAGCAAGTTTCCCACCCGTAGTCGAGCCAAAAGAACCCGGCCACGCTGGACTCAGATTCGGGCGGCCATCGTTATGTGAACAGCATTGGTTTTAGCCCCTCCTCTCCCGGTCGGGCGGGAGTGCGGTGGGAGAGGAGGGGTTGGGGTGGTGAGGGGCTTCGAAGCGGCGGACCGGGCTCGTCCAGCAAGTCCGGCCGGCGTCACGGACCGGCTTCAAGATCAAGGCTCCCCCTTGGTGCGTTTCTCAAGCTCTCTCCCCAACGCCCGTTCAACCTCCTCGCGGACCGCTTCCGTACCTGGAAAGTCGCGAGTAGGAGCGAGGGCGCCATATAACTCGGAAAGCCGGAGTTTCTTGATCTCGGCGGGAATCCTGATCGTCGCCACCATGCCGTCCTCCTCGTGAGCTTTCCAACCTTACTACGATCCCCCCTTCAGAATCACTCCCTCCCCCTTCCGCCCGTTCATCTTGATCAGCAGGGGCTCCGCGAGTCGCAGATGGCGGACGTGGGCGGCGGTGCTTTGGGCGGGTTGGGCGTCGAGCCAGTCCCAGTCCAGACGGCCTTCCTTCTCGTCGGGGTTGACGGTGAAGTAGCCGACGTTGAAGGAGGTCAGGTTCTGGAAGAAGTGGCTTCCCTGCGAAGGCGTCACCTTGAGGTCGCGCAGCCCGGCTTCGACGATGACCTTGGCGCCGTTCACCTGGTCCCAGGTCACGGGGATGCCCAGCCACGGATCGCGCGAGCCCCATCGGCCGACGCCGATCAGCACGTAGGGAACGTCCTCGGCCCGCAGGAGGCCGTTGAGCCGTCCGATCTCCATCGCCGCCTCGTGGCTTTGGGACCGCTCGAAGCGCTGGACGTCCACCACCACGAGGTCCTGGATGCCTTCGATCCGCCCGTTTCCCATGACCCGGAGGCTGTGGCAAAGGACGGCCGCCGGATCCACAGAGCCCAGTTCGACGGCCTCGGTCTCGCGGGCGAGCGCCAGGGGACGCACCTGGAGGAAACCGAATTCGATCGGCTTTCCGGATGGCCGGGACAGGTTGACCGCGAACTCGATCTCGACCGGTCCGCCCACGCCTTCCTCGCCGGCGGCCATCAGCGTCTTCAGGATCTCCGGCAAGGGGAAAAGGCCCTGCTTCAGGACGGGCGAGAAGGTGACCAGGCGTGGGCCGGGCCGGGAGAGCCCGTCGTAGATGGCGTCGTTCTCCTTCGAGTAAGTCGAGGCGACGCGGCTCAGGGTGCCGTCGGCTTCCGCCGCGTCGAGGCCGAAGAGCTCCTCTCGCATGGCGAGATCCGCGTCAGTCCCTTCGAGGCGCAGGGCCCAGAAATCCCGTTGCGAGGTCTCCAGCGTCTCGGCCACCGAGGAGAGCTGAGGCACGTGCATGGGATACCGGGGACAGAAGCGCAGGCAGGCGCCGCCTTCCACAATGGCCCGGCCCAGACCCAGGGCCACGGCGGCGATGCCGTCCGCCGGCTTCATGGGCGGCAGGGGATAGAAGTTGTGGGAGCGCGCCACGCCCGAGATCTCGGGGTAGAAGCGAGGACCGTGGACGGCGCCCACGATGCACTGGAGCATCACCGCCATCTTCTCCTCTTCCAGGCGGAACGACGTGGCTTGAAGGTAGGCCTTGGCGTGCTGGGAGAAGGCGGAGGCCCAGACGCGCTTCGCCGCCAGGGTCGCCTGCCGCACCCGCTCGTCCACGCTCTCCGCGTTGTTGCGGATCATCAGCGTGTCGTAGACGCCGGTGAAGGGCTGGTTCTGCGAGTCCTCCAGCAGGCTGGAGGAGCGCACGGCGAGCGGTTGGCGGATCTTCTCCAGGAAGACTCTCAGATCCCGCTCGGCCTCGGGAGGAAAGAGGGCGGTTTCGAAACGCGCCCAGAGCTCCGCGTCGTCCCGGCAGTCGATGGCGAAGGAGCGCAGGTCGTTATCGTCCAGGAAGCGATCGAAGACGTCGGTGCCTAGCACCGCCGTGGTGGGGATGCCGATGCGCACGCCGGGATACCGCTCGCGCAGCCCGTGGAGCGAGATCAATCGGCGCACGAAGGCCAGGCCACGGGCCTTGCCGCCCAGCGAGCCGCCGCCGATGCGGTAGAAGTCGCTGCCTTGGTCAAAGGTGGCGCGGTCGAAGTCCGCCACTACCGTCTGGCTGCGCTCGAAACGATAGTTGGCGAGGGATTGGATGAGATCGGCCCGTAGCGCCACCGGATCGTCGCCATAGTCGGCCAGCTTGCGAGGGCGCAGGGCGTGGGCGAGGGCGAACTCGGTGCGCGCCTTGAGCCAGCGGGAGAAGTGATTCCCCTTCCCGTGGTAGAGCAGCGAGTCCGTGGAGAGCGTGCGCAGCTTCTCCTCCAGGCTGCGCAGATCGACCGCTCGGTCCACCTCGTCCTCAGCATCCTCGCCGCCGCCTCCCCGGCGGAAAATGAAGGGGCCGAAGCCGAAGTCCTGGGTCATCACCTTGTGCAGGTCCTCCAGCAGGTGGGCCGAGCCCTTGAGGAGGAAACGTGCGCGGGCCCGGCAGGCCACGGTCTCGTTCTCCGGCTTCGAGGAGTGAAGAACGATGGGGATGTCCTGATACTGGGAGCGCACCAGCTCGGTGAAGCGCAGACCCGCTTCCGTGGACACTTCGAGCCTGGGCGCCATGGGAAACTCGACGTCCGAAATAATGCCTAGAACGTCGTCGCCGTAGGCTTCGAAAGCCCGGACGGCCTCCTCGAAATGAGTGCAGAGGAGCACCTTGGGCCGCGCCCGCATGCGCAGGATCTTCTGCGACAGGTTGGGTGCCTCGGCGATCACCCGTTGCGAGTGCTCCAACAGCACGGAATACATGAGAGGTAGGAACGAGGAGTAGTGACGCACGTTGTCCTCGACGAGGAGGATCACCTGCACGCCCACCAGCCGGTTGTCGTGCTCGGCATTGCGCCAGTCCTCGACCGATTTGAGGATCGCTTGCAGGATACGGGCGTCCCCCTGCCAGAGGAAGGCGCGGTCGATGGGGGAGTCCGGCCCTGAGCCGAAGCCATTGAGCTCGGCGGGGTCCCAGGCGAGGAGGATCACCGGGATGTCGCGCACCTTCTTGATCTCGGCGCCGAGCCAGCCGGGGTCGAGGTTCGCCACGTGCGGTGTCGTGATGACGAGGTTGATGCTCTCCTCGCTACGCACCAACTCCAGGGCCTCCGCCCCGGTTGAAACGCCGGTGAGGCCAGGCGCGTAGTGGACGTCCAGGTTGCGGAACTCCCCCTGCACCCGCTCAGAAAGCTCGCCCGCCTCCTCCAGCAGGAAACGGTCATAGGGAGTCGACACCAGCAGGACGTGCATGATGCGGTAGCGCATCAGGTCCTGGTAGGGGACGCGGATCTGGGCGGAGCGATCTACGGCGGAGCTGGTGAGCTCTGGCATGTCAGGCCGCCAGGAAGCCCACGGCCTCGTCGCTGTCGCCGTTCATCAGGATTCGCAGGGAAAGGCCACCGCTCACCCGCTTGATGTCGATCACTCGCACGACGTCCGAGAGATGGGCGAGGTCTGGCAGAAGCGCGGCGAGCTCGTTGGGCGAGCTGCTGAAAAAGCTTTCATTGAATGTCACGCCAGAATCGTCCGGGTACAGCGGCAGGTAGCGGATCGCGGACTCGACGAGATCCTGAAAGAAATGGGTGCCGAAGGAGAGGTCCGGCACGTAGCCGTCCCGGCCGCGGGCGATCTCCATCAGTATGGCGGTATTGCTGAGGTCGGCGTAGGTGACGGGAACGCCGAGGCGGATGTCGCCGCGGCTCCCCCAGCGGCCGGGGCCGAGGAGCGCGAAGCGCCGCCGCGGCAGCAGCCGGTTGAGGCGGCCCACGGCCCGGCCGACCTCGCGCATGGCGTCGGCGTCGAGACGGCTGTAGGCCTTGGGGTCGACGTAGACGACGTGGGTGAGATCGTCCACCCGGCCATCCGAAACATAGCGGTTGGCGGTGAACAGCACCCGCTCGGGCGGCAAATCGCGGGGAATGGCGACCGGGGACAGGCCTTCGCTCATCCCCTGCGGCCGGCACTGGAGCAGGTAGAGGTGCTCGCCGTCGGAGGCGAACTCGAGATCCACCGGTGTGCCCATCGCATCGCGCAGGAGCTGTAGCAGGGCCCGCATGCGGCCGAGGAAGGGCGAGTCGGCGATCAGCCCTTCGAAGGTCACCACCGCCGTTTCTTTCGTCAGGTCGATCAGCCCCACGGGCCGGCGGAGACGGTCGTGGCCGGCGATCGAAATGAGCTGACGCAAAACCGGTATGGGCAATTTCTCGGCATGGGCGGCAAGGAAGGTGGCCACGTCGATGGTATCGAAGCCGCCGGACTGGAGATCGATCACGTCCAGCTTTTTCGGCGAGTAGTGCACGGCCTCGTCGCGGGTCTGGTGCAATCGTAAGCCCGGCTGGCCGGGGGCCACGAGCACCGGGTAGTCGTCGCCGAGACGGTCGACGGCCCTCGTTCCGAGGCCCATCACCAGGCGCAGCAGGCCGTCCTCGCGGCGAATGCGGGGCGACCAGCGCAGCTCGTTGTTGCAGAAGGCGACGCCGGAATAGACGGGGAGGAAATAGGGACCGATCTTGCGGCCGACCACCTCCTGAATGAGGATGGCCATCTCCTCATGCAGGTCGAGGAAGCCGCGGCGCGCCCGGTACTCGATGGGGTCCGGCCCGAAGACGGAGGCGTAGACCTCGGCGATGGCGTCCGTGAGGGCGATCATCCGCTGCCGCTTGCTGCCGGTATTGGCGAGAAAAAGGCTTTTGTACTTGCCCGAGAAAGCGGAGCCGAGCCGGTCTTCGAGCAGGCTGGAGCTACGCACGATGATCGGCCGGCCCTCCAGATCATCGAGCACGGTGGAGAGGCCGCGCAGCATCTCCGGGGGAAACAGCGAGCTTTTGAAAAGCTGCACCAGGTGCGGATATTCGAGCCGCACCCGTTCGGGGTCGTCGTACTTGCGGTTGATCACCTCGCCGAGATCGTTGTGGTAGAGAAAATCGAAGAGGCCGTCCGAGGGGATGAACCAGCTCTTGGGAATGCGCAGGTCCGCCGCCAGGCCTTCGAGGCGGGAACGGGCCACCACCTTGCTGGCGAGGAAGAGGCCGGCCGCTTTGCCGCCGAGGCGACCGAAGGTGCGGCCGGAGTAGACGATGCGTTGCGCGAGCTCGTGGAAGTCGCCGATTTCCAAATATTTCTTGGCGGTGTTGACGAA
The DNA here is from genome assembly GCA_035996875.1 of Thermoanaerobaculia bacterium. Classification (GTDB taxonomy): domain Bacteria; phylum Acidobacteriota; class Thermoanaerobaculia; order Multivoradales; family UBA5704; genus DATARR01. The sequence continues at coordinate 75,341 of DASYJD010000009.1, read as the reverse complement.
CTCCGGCTGCTCGGTGAGAAATCGCCGGGTGAGACCGGCGCGCAACCCTACGCGGGTGGCGGACGAAAGCTCGCTCTCCTCGACGTCGCCGTGCTGGAAGCGCTGCAACGCGTCCGCGACCTCGGCGAGCGGCATGCCGAACCGTTCGACGGCGGCCTTGAGAAAAGTGGTCTTGTCCTCCTTGATCCAACTTTGGATGAGCGCCAGGATCTCGTCGTCGCCCAAGTGCTCGGCGGCGAGGTCGAAGGCTTGGCCGGCGACGGCGGAGTCGGGGGCCAGAGCGGCGCGGGGGAGCGGGCGGTTGTCATCCAGATCGGCCTCCGGCTCGACCGGCGAGCGCTGGAACAGCCGCTCGGCTCCCACCAGGCCGTTCCAGACGAGGTGGTGGATCATCTTGCGGCCCAGCCGGCCGAGCAGGGCGCGGTCGATCTCGCGGAGGAAATCGAGGTTCACCCGCCACTGGGGAGGCGATTCGTGGCGGGTTTCGGGGTCCATGATTCCCTCTACACCCAGCCCCGGTCGTGGCAGGCCTGGGCGACGCGGCTGACGGCGATGACGTAGGCGGCGTCGCGCATCGGCAGGCCCCGGCGTTGCGCGAGATCCGCCACGGCCTTGAAGGCCGAGGTCATGATGTCGTCGAGCCGGCTCAAGACCTCGTCCTTTGGCCAGTAGCGGTTGGTGTTGCTCTGCACCTGCTCGAAGTAACTGCACGTGACGCCGCCGGCGTTGGCGAGAAAGTCGGGAATCTGAAAGATGCCGCGCTCCTGGATGATCGCATCCCCCTCCGGATTGACCGGACCGTTGGCGCCCTCGGCGATGAGGCGGACCGTGGGCTGAATTTGCCCCGCGTTGTCGCCGCGGATCTGATTTTCGAGCGCCGCCGGAATGAGGATCTCCACCTCCTGCTCCAGCCACGCGTCGCCGGGCAGCACCTCATAGCCCAGGCCGCGGGCCTTCTCCTTGTCGATGCCGCCGAACTGATCGGTGATTCCTGTGAGCTCCGCGAGATCGACGCCCGCCGTCTTGCGGAAGGCATAGGAGCACTGCTCGGCGTGATCCCAGGAGGAGACGCAGACGACGATGCCGCCGAGGTTTCGGAAACCCTGGATGGCATACTGGGCGACGTTGCCGAAGCCCTGGACGCTGGCCCGTGTGCCCGCCGGATCGAGCTCGAGGATCTTGAGCGCCTCGCGGATGGTGTAGACGACGCCGTAACCGGTCGCCTCGGTGCGCCCTTGGGAGCCGCCGAGGCCCACGGGCTTGCCGGTGATGAATCCCGGGTAGTGGCCACCGTGAATGGTTTCGAACTCGTCGAGCATCCAGGTCATGTGCTGGGCGGAGGTCATCACGTCCGGCGCCGGCACGTCCTGCACGGGGCCGATGTTGCGGGCGAGCTGGCGCACCCAGCCGCGGCAGAGCCGCTCCTGCTCGCGCTGTGAAAGGTTGTGGGGATCGCAGATCACGCCGCCCTTGCCGCCGCCGAGCGGAATGTCGACCACCGCGCATTTCCAGGTCATCCACATGGAGAGGGCGCGCACCGTGTCGAGCGTCTCCTGCGGATGGAAGCGGATGCCTCCCTTCGACGGGCCGCGGGCATCGTTGTGCTGCACGCGGAAGCCGCGGAAAATCTGCACCGTGCCGTCGTCGAGGCGGACGGGAATCGTGAAGCTGAACTCCCGCATCGGGCAGCGCAGCAGGTCCCGGGTCGCCGGGTCGAGATCCAGGATGGCCGCGGCCTTGTCGAACTGCGCCTGCGCCACCTCGAAGGGGTTGTGATTGTTCACCGCCATTTGCATCGTTTCCTTTTAGACCAGGCCTTGATCCAGCATCGCGTCGGCCACTTTGAGAAAGCCGGCGATGTTGGCGCCGTTGACGTAATTGCCCGGCGTGCCGAAACGCGCCGCAGTTTCCACGCAGGCCTTATGGATGTCCTTCATGATCCTATGCAGCTTGTCGTCCACCTCTTCGCGGCTCCAGCCGTAGCGCATGCTGTTCTGGGCCATCTCCAGCCCTGAGGTGGCGACGCCGCCGGCGTTGGCCGCCTTGCCGGGGCCGTAGAGGATCTTGGCGTCGATGAACTGGTTGACGCCGTCGATCGTCGTCGGCATGTTCGCTCCTTCGCCCACCACGTAGACGCCGTTGCGCAGCAGGTTCGCGGCGTCCTTGCTGTTGATCTCGTTCTGCGTCGCGCTGGGGAAGGCGCAGTCGGCCTTGTGATCCCACAGCGGATTGTGCACCCCCTTGGGATCGATCGGCGTGTAGGTGGCCGTGTTGAACTTGTCGGCGTACTCCTTGATGCGCCCGCGGCGGACGTTTTTGAGCTCCATGATGAACTTCAGGCGCTCCGTGTCGATGCCGTGCTCGTCGTAGATATAGCCGTTGGAATCCGACAGGGTGACGGGTTTGGCCCCGAAGTGGAGGAGCTTCTCGACGGTGTACTGGGAGACGTTGCCGGAGCCCGAGACGAGGCAGACTCTGCCTTCGAGCGTCTGGCCGCGGGTGGCGAGCATCTCCTGGGCGAAGTAGACGCAGCCGTAGCCGGTGGCCTCGGGGCGAATGAGCGAGCCGCCCCAGTTGAGCCCCTTGCCGGTGAGCACGCCGGTGAATTCGTTGCGCAGGCGTTTGTACTGGCCGAAGAGGAAGCCGATCTCACGTCCGCCGACACCGATGTCGCCGGCCGGCACGTCCGTGTTGGGGCCGATATGGCGGAACAGCTCGCTCATGAAGCTCTGGCAGAAGCGCATCACCTCGTTGTCGCTCTTGCCCTTGGGATCGAAGTCCGAGCCGCCCTTGCCGCCGCCCATGGGCAGCGTGGTGAGGGAGTTCTTGAAGACCTGCTCGAAGGCCAGGAACTTGAGGATGCCGAGATTGACCGAGGGATGGAGGCGCAGGCCGCCCTTGTAGGGGCCGATGGCGCTGTTCATCTCGATGCGGAAGCCGCGGTTGATGTGAATCTCCCCGCGGTCGTCCTGCCAGGGGACGCGGAACATGAGGACCCGTTCCGGCTCGATGATGCGCTCCAGGATCTTGGCATGCCGGTACTCCGGATGCCGGTCGAGGACGAGGGCCAGAGACTCGGCAACCTCTTGAACCGCCTGATGAAACTCGGGCTCCACCGGGTTCTTGGCCTTCACCTCCGCCAGCAACGACGCGACGTAGTCAGTCATGTCTCTCCCACGGGATCATCAAGGACCCAGGTCATCTAGGCTAGGACCCCGGCGAATTCGCGGCGCCTATTGTGTACCGGAACGGGAGGAAATGGGGATGGGGGACTGGAGCTCTCTCAGAAGGAGAAAGGGTAGGAGGTGCTAGGATTGCAGGCGTGGGACGAGCCCGAGCCGGGCTCGAGAGCGAAGTTCCTTGCAGAGAGAAGCTTTGCTGTATGACTCTGTAACGTGGGGTCGAGGAGCGCTGCCATGACGATTTCTGACGTGGAGATCCGGAACTGGAAACCGACGGATGAAGTCGGAGTCCATCGCTTCACGCGGGAGGAGTACGAGCAAATGGACTTCGGTCCAGACCGCCGCGTCGAGTTGCTGGATGGGGTGATCTACGACATGAGCCCGCACAGAGGCCCGCATGCCAAGGGGGTCGCCAAAGCCAACCAGACTCTGATCACTGCGTTCGGTCTCGAGTACCACGTCAGGCCGCAGTTACCCTTGGCCCTCGGATCCCACTCGATGCCGGAGCCCGATCTAGCGGTGATCGCGGGCAAGCCGGACGACTACGAGGACCATCCCTCCGAGGCCGTCCTGATCGTGGAAGTCACCGATACGTCTCAGGTCCACGACCGGAAACGGAAGGCGAAACAGTACGCGCGGGCGGGCATCGCGGACTACTGGATCATGAACCTGCGCCTCGACGCGGTCGAGGTCTTGCGCGATCCGCAGGGCGCGCTCTACCGCACCCGGCTCGTCTTCCACCGCGGCGAGACCATCTCGCCGCTGGCCCGGCCTGAGATTTCCATCGCAGTTGACGACCTGCTCCCGCGCAAGGGGGCGGCGGTTGCCTGACTGGGGCAAGAGCATCGCTCTGATCGACGCGGCCGAATACGAGGAGCTGCTGGAGGACGCTCATCTCCTGCGCTCGCCGCGCAATGCGGAACGGCTCTGGCTCGCTCTCCTCGACGACTATCTCGCCGACCGCATGCTGCGTTCTGCCGTCGAACGGCAGTTTGAAATCATCGGTGAGGCTCTGAACCAATACAGTGCCTATTGTACTGCTGGGCAGCAGCAGGGCGTCGCGGTGGTAGGCTAATGCCATGAGTGACACTGAAGTTGCCGAGATTTTGAAGCTTCCGACAGCGGAGCGGTTGCGCCTCATGGAGCTGATCTGGGAAAGCCTCTCCCAATCTCCAACGGCTGTGCCCTTGAGCGATTTCCACCGCGCGGTCATCGATGAGCGTCTCGCCGAGCACGATCGCAACCCGGACGACGTGGTGTCCCGGGACGATGTGTTCGCCGAGGCGCGGCGAGCTTGATGGCCTCGCCTCTGGTCTTTCGTCGGCGCGTCGGAAGGGACTTGGCTGGCGGCTACGGCTGGTATGAAGAGCAACGCGTCGGCTTGGGTGAGGAGTTTCTTGGGGCAATCGACGAATCCTTCGACTCGATCGAAGCATTCCCTGAAATGTACGCGCATGTTCGTGGCAACGTACGCCGCATGATCCTCACCCGATTCCCCTATGCGGTCTTCTATCAGATCGAGCCCAAGCGGGTAGTGGTCCTCGCGGTGCTTCACACAGCCCGCGATCCGAGACTCTGGCCACAGTCTCGGAGATAGAAACTCACACCTCAAGTAGCCGGTCAGCGGCAAAGATCGTGCTCGACGAACCTGTGTCGAGGATGGTGTCGCGAAGAAGGAGGCTTCTTCCTCGGAAGGTCAGGACCGCCTCTACGTAGGCCAGACCATGCTCCATCCGGATCTTCATCCGGCGGTGCGGAGACCCAGCAACGAACGTTCGGTGATCTCCAACTGTTCGTGATCGCTATGGACTACGTAAAGCTCCCGCATCGGAGCGTCGCGGTGGAGTCTCAAGTACGCACGGAGAGCGGTTTCGCCGTCCTAAAACGCGTCGACGATGGCCATCTCGTCCAGGAGCCGTTTTCCCGCCTTCGAAGGCGCCAGCAGCGCCTCGACCAGGAGCCACTGGTGAGGATAATGCCGGCGGATGTCAGTCCATGTCATGCAGATGGTGTCTCACCGCCAGAAGGAAAGCCGCGACCACCAGGGCCGCGGCTCGAGGAAGGGAGCGCACACGTCCTCTCCCTCGCGGCCGGCGAGGATCGGGGACGCCTGGATGTCGTCCGCGGTGAGCAGGCGCTCGGCGATACGCTCGACTTGGCGCCCCGTCTTCGGGTCCTTGACTGTGGTCCACGAGCCGTGGAGCTTCTCCCGGCACACCGTCTCGGGCAGCGAAAGCGGCTCGGCCTTCGCCCAATCATCCGGTCCCATCAGCCAGCGAACGTTCCACAGGCGAACGGTTTTGTCCTCCGACGCGGTGATGATGTGGGTGCCGTCTGGGGAAATGGCCGCGGAATTGACCGTGCCTTGATGACCTTCAAGGGCAACGCTTGTCCAGGCACCATCCTCGCCTTGGCTCCATACCCGAGCGGTGTTGTCATCGGATGCGGTGATGATGCGGGTGCCATCCAGGGAAAAGGCCGCCGAGCGGACCGTGTCTTGATGGCCTTCCAGTGCGACGTTTGTCCAAACGCCATCCTCGCCTCGGCTCCACACCCGGGCGGTTTTGTCACCCGACGCGGTAACGATGCGAGCGCCATCCGAGGAAAAGGCCGCCGAGATGACCGCGTCTTGATGGCCTTCTAGTGCGACGCTTGTCCAGGCGCCGTCTTTGCCTCGACTCCACACGCGAGCGGTTTTGTCGCCCGACGCGGTGACGATGCGGGCGCCATCCGGAGAGAAGGCCGCCGAGGAGACCCAGTCTTGATGGCCTTTCAGTACGACGCTTGTCCAGGTGCCGTTTCTGCCTCGGTTCCACACGCGAGCGGTCTTGTCAGCCGATGCGGTGACGATAAGGGCACTGTCTGGAGAGAAGGCCGCCGAGATGACCGCGTCTTGATGGCCTTCTAGTGCGACGCTTGTCCAAGCGCCGCCTTTGCCTCTGCTCCACACGCGGGCGGTTTTGTCCGTCGACGCGGTGACGATGCGGGCACCATCCGGAGAGAAAGCCTCCGAGATGACCCAGACTTGATTGCGTTCCAGTGTGACGCTTGTCCAAGCACCGTCTTTGCCTCGGCTCCACACGCGGGCGGTTTCGCCCCCCGACGCGATGTGAGCACCGTCCGGAGAGAAGGCTGCGCTTGAGCGAACCACGTGATCGTCTTCCAGTGAGACACTGGTCCAGTCACCATCTTCGCCCCGGCCCCACAGCCGCGCGGTGTGATCTTTCGAAGCGGTGACAATGTGCGTACCGTCGGGGGAAAACGCTGCCAAGTAGACTTCGTCTCGATGACCTCTTAGGGTGACGTTGGCCCAAGCGCCATCTTCACTTCGGCTCCATACCCGGGCGGTACGGTCCTTCGACGCAGTGATGATGAGAGAGCCGTCCGGGGAGAAGGAGGCCGAAGTAACCCCGTCTTGATGACCTTTCAAGGCGACGCTGGCCCAGGCGCCGTCATTTCCTCGGCTCCAGACTCGGGCGGTGCCGTCGGCCGACGCGGTGACAATGCGCGCACCGTCCGGAGAAAAGCTTGCCGAGGTAACCTGTTCTTGATGGCCTTCCAAGGCGCTGCTAGTCCAGATGGCATCCTTGCCTCGGCTCCACACCTGGGCGGTGTCAGCAAATGACGTGGTGACAAAGCGCGCGCCGTTCGGAGAGAAGGATGCTGAGAAGACCGGGCCTTGACGACCTTCCATAGCATCGCTAGTCCAAGAGCCGTCCTTGCCCTGGCTCCATACGAGGACAGTTTTCCATGACGTGGTTACGAGGCGAGTGCCATCCGGGGAGAAAGCCACCGAATTGATCTCTTCTTTTTGATCTACCAAGTCAACGCTGGTCCATGCCTCGTTCTTACCCTGGTTCCACACCCGGGTGGTGCCGTCGTCTGACGCGGTGACGATGCGAGCGCCGTCTGGAGAGAAAGACGCCGAGGTGACCTGGCCTTGATGTCCTTCCAAGGCGACGCTAGACCATGCGTCGCCCTCGCCTCGGCTCCACACCCTGGCGGTTTTGTCCGACGATGCCGTAATGATGCGGGCGCCGTCCGAGGAGAAGGAGGCTGAGTTGACCGAGGCCTGATGGCCTTCCAAGGAGACGCAGGTCCATGCGCCATCCTCACCTTGACTCCATACGAGGACAGTTTTCCACGACGTGGTTATGAGGCGCCTGCCATCTGGGGAAAATGCTACAGACCTTACCCAGCCCTTATGGCCGGTGAGTTGTGCTTCCAGTCGGGAGAAATGCGCCGCGCGACCAAGTTGAATGCCAGCATCCGCAGAGGACGGTGAGAACCAAGAGCCTGGACTCGCCACTAACGCGAGCCGCATGGCGCGGTCATACTGGCCGGCCTCGAACGCTTCCTTCGCGTTGTTGGCGATCAATTTCGATCTCTGCCGTGCCAGATCCCGCCGACCGGCAACCACCAGCCAGCCACCCGCGAGCGTGACGATTGCCACAACAATCAGCAAAATTCCTACCCGGCGCTGCATAACCCGCTGGCGGGTCAGACGCAGGGCCTCGGCGTCGCGTGCGGCGTCCTCGGCCTGACGGCAAGCGTCGAGATAGGCATGCGGCAAACCGGCGAAGACCGCGGCGAAGTCTTCCCGGCGCGCGACCGCCTCGGCTTCGGCGAGACGTGCGCCGCGGTGGGCGAGCCAATCGGAGCCTTTCATGTTCTGGCTCCAAGCGGAGGAGGCGTGGGCGATCTCCTGCTGGGTTTCGAGGGACGCGCGCTCCTGATCGTGCCACCGCCGGAGGGGCGGCCAGAGACGCAGTAGCGCTTCGTGGGCCACCTCGACTACGGTTTCCTCACCGCGCCGGTCGACTACGAGGAGGCGGCGATCAATCAACCGGTCGATCAGCCCGCGCGCCGCTTCTGGGAGGTCGGCCAGGCGCGTGGTACGGCGCACCGGCTCGCCGTTGGATTCGTTGACGCCCATCAGGTACGGCACGAAGGCGCGCCTCAGGAGTGCCTCGCGCTCGGCGGCACCGGCGGGGATGCGCGGCGCGGCGTCGGGATCGGCGAAAGCCTCGGCCACTGCGGCCTCGATCGAGCCCTGCACGCCGCCGAGCGCGCCGTAGTCGACGCGGGTGAGGTCGCCGTCTCCCCCGTGTTCGACGTAGAGCCTCTCCATGGTGAAGCCGAGTAGCGGTAGCGCGTCGGCGCCCTGGGCGTCGGCGAGCAGGGCGGCGGCCAGCCCGGGTTCGAGGGTCAGCGACCGGCCGGCTTCGGTCGCACGATGGGCTGGGCCGTCGATTACGCCGCGGTAGTCGGCAGCGGCGAGGGGCGGCAGGTTGAACGGAACCTGAGGTACGCCGGCCAGCGCCTCGGTGGTCTGCAATGGCTCGTAGGCGTCCGAACGGATGGTAACCAGAGCGAGCGCCTCGGGCCCATGGCGCAACATCTCCGCCAAGCGGATCAGGAAGAGGCCGGCTTCGGCGGCGCCTGTTTCACCGGGACGATCGCCACGGACCGTGGTGAACGACTCCTCGGCCTGGTCAATCGACAGGACGAGGGTGGGCGGCTTGGCATCCTCCGGCAGATCCCCGGCAGCCGAGCGCAGGTCGGCGAGTCGGCGGAGGAAGCCAGCGCCGCCCACCTCCAGGTCGGCACGCAGCGTGGCGCGCGTGACCGCAAGCCCCGCCTGTTGATGCGCCGTCTCCAGCGCTGCGAGCAGTCCCTCGTCGCCCCACATCGCCGCTCCGCGCGGCCGGAGGATCGGCAGCGGCAGGAAGCGGCGATCGTCGCGGGCGAGACGCGGCAGCAGACCGGCGCGCAGGAAGGAGGACTTGCCGGACCCGGAGGCGCCGAGGATCACGACGACACACCGGCCGCCGCGGTCGCGCAGATCGGCGAGCTGGTCGCGCGCTCGTACCAGGTCGGCGTCGCGGCCGAAGAAGACGCCAGCGTCAGGGACATCGACTGGCTTCAATCCACGGTATGGCCGTCGCGGCGTCGTGCCGTCCGCTTCATGCTCGAAGCCCGGGGCCGGCCAGGGGAAGCTCGCCGTGTCGAAGCTCGTCAGCCCGGCCTGAACGAGCCCGAGGCGCAGGCTTTCGAGGCCCTCGTGCGAGAAGCGCACCTCGGTGGGGGCATAGTCGGGCGGCGGCAGGACCGGAAAGGTCTCGAAGCGCGAGCCGCGGGTGAGGAAGGCGAGCTGCCAGACGCCGCGCATCTCGGCGGGCACGTCGGCGACCGCGGTGTCGTCGATGACGACCGCGAAGAGCGGGCGATCCTGTTTGCGCGCTTCCCAGAATTCGGCGGTGCAATACCGCGACGATAGCCACGCGCGCGAGAGCACGAAGAGCACGGCCTTGCAGCGCTGGGCGCTCGCCTGCAGTTGGTCGAGCCAGCGCTGGCCGGAGACCAAGCCGCGATGCGGGTCGATGTCGAGAAAGAGATCGTCCCAGCCACGCGCGACCAGCCAATCCCGCAACGCCAACGCCTCCGCGCTGTTCGCGCTCGAATGACTGATGAAGATCCGCGCCATGGGCTCTCCGTCTGAACTCTAAGTCTCGGTGTCCGGGCCGCCGTGGGAGAGGAAGACGTCCCAGGTCGGCAGAGGCTCCGACACGGAGAGGTCTGGTCCCCAAATCGGTTCGGGCTCAGGCGGTGAGGTCACAATATCTATTGTACTGCCCGACCCGCCGAGCCACTGGCTATTTCCTTCCCCATTCTGAGCTCTGCCCGATGACACGCCGGACGTTCCCGATGAGGGATCGGACGCGGCAAATGCGTCACGTGACGTGGCCAAAGTGAAATCGGGCATGGCCGACGGACCGTGTGACGTGGCGGACGTGAGATCGGACGTCGCTGACGAGACGCCTGACGCGGCAGGAGTGAAACCGGGCGTGGCAGACGAGCCGCATGACCTGGCCAAAGTGAAATTGGACGCGGCAGATGGACCGCGTGACATGCCCGAAGTGAAATCGGACGTGGCAGACGTGAAGTCGGACGCGGCAGACGGACCGCATGACGTGACCGGAGTGAAATCGGACGTGGCAGACGGACCGCGTGACACGGCCAAAGTTAAATCGGGCATGGCAGACGAGCCGCATGACGTGGCAGGAGTGAAATCGGGCGTGGCAGACGGACCGCGTGGCATGGCCGAAGTGAGATTGGACGCGGCAGAGGAAGCGCGTGATGTGCCCGATGAGGGATCGGGCGTGACAGACGGACCGCGTGACATGCCCGAATTCAAATCGGGTGTGGCAGACGTGAGATCGGACATGGCCGACGAGACGCCTGACGCGTCAGGAGTGAAATTGGACGTGGCCGACGAGCCGCGTGACATGGCCGAAGTGAGATTGGGCGCGGCCGACGAACCGCGTGACGTGGCCGACGCGAGATCGGACATGGCAGAAGTCAAATCGGACGCGGCCGAAATGAGATTGGCCGTGGCCGACGGATCGCGTGACATGGCCAAAGTGAAGTTGGCCGCGGCCGACGGGCTGTCGGCCGTGGCAGAGCTAAGATCGGGCCGTTCGCCCCGGAGAGGAGGCCCCAGGGACTTGCGGTACACTGTGCCCGTTTTCAAACCGGACCGGCCTCGTGGAGCTGATCTGGGAAAGCCTCTCGTTATCCCCAACGGCTGTGCCGCTGAGCGATTTCCATCGTGCGGTCATTGACGAGCGTCTCGCCGAGCACGATCGCAACCCGCATGACGTGGTGTCCCGGGACGAAGTGCTCGCCGAGGCGCGGCGAGCCTGATGGCCTCGCTGCCTGCCGAGCGGTTTCAGAGCTTCTTCCCCTTCGCAGGCTGGCCCGCAAGCAGGAAGGTCTTGGGGTACTTCCCCTCGCCGCAGATCTTGAACGAGCCGAAGTCTTTGTACCAGAGCCCTTCCGGGGCCTCGGGCTCGGACTCTCGCCACAGCTTCAACTGGTAGAGGTCGTCGGCCGTGATCTTTCGCTCACGAAGCCGATCGAAGAGATGGTCCCGCAACGCGGGGGGCAAACCGGTCCACTGGATCTTCGGCATTATTCACCGAAGGTCATGCGGGCCAGCTCCTCTTTGAGGCGGCTCTGCTCCTCCGGATCGTGAGTACTCGCCAAGCGGTCGGCCAGCTCGAGGAAGTGCTTCCTCTCCTGTTCCCGTGCTTCGATGCCCGACTCGATCAGCTCGACCAGGATTCGGTTGGCGCTCGTGCGGTTCGATTTCGCGAGTGACTTGACGCGGCGGGCGGTACTCGGGGGGAGGCTCACACTCTGACGGACGGGTCTCTCGACGGTCGACATGCTTGCATGATACACCAAAATGCACCATTCCGCACCGAGCGCGACGGCCGGTCGCCCCCGGGCTGCCGCCCCAAGCACTTGCGGTACACTGTGCCCGTTTTCAAACCGGACCGGCCCAAGCAGGAGGATGGATGGACGCGCCAGAGACCAAGTCCCTCCCGGAGAACGCGTATCGACCCCTCGCCCCGGGCGAGATTTATGCCCCGATCGTCCCCGCGGTGACCCAGGTTGAGGAAGCGACCTTCCGTTCCATCGGCTGGGGCCTCTTCCTCTGCATCGTCTTCACCATCGCCTCGGCCTACTCGGGGCTCAAGGTGGGGCAGGTGATGGAGGCCTCGATCCCCATCTCCATCCTCGCCATCGGCCTCGCGCGGACGTTCCGGCGGCGATCGACGCTGCTGGAAAACGTCATCCTCACCAACATCGGCGGCACCTCCGGCGGCATGGTGGCCGGGGCGATTTTCACCCTGCCGGCGCTCTATATCCTCCATCTCGACCCGCACCCGGTGCAGACCACCTTCATCCTGCTGGCCGGCGGCTGTCTGGGCGTCCTCTTTCTGATTCCCTTGCGGCGGTACTTCGTGCGCGAGACGCACGGTGAGTTCCCCTTCCCGGAGGCGACCGCCATCACCGAGGTCCTGGTAACCGGCGAAAAAGGCGGCTCGCAGGCCAAGCTCCTCCTCCAGGCGACCGCCATCGCCGGCCTCTACGACTTCTTCGTCACCACCTTCCAGGTGTGGCAGGAGACGGTCGATTTCCAGTTCATACCGGCGATGAAGACCCTCGCCGACCGCGCCCGCGTGGTGGTCCGCTTCGACGCCATCTCCTTCATTCTCGGCCTTGGCTACGTCATGGGCCTGCGCTCGTCGATGATCCTGTGCGCCGGCGGCTTCTTCTCGAATTTCGTGCTGGTGCCGCTGCTCTGGATGATCGGCCAGCACCTGCCTGCCGGCTTGGCCGTCTACCCGGGGACGGCGCCGCTCTCGGCGATGGACGCCTCGCTGATTTTCCGTAGCTACGTGCGCTTCGTCGCCGTCGGGGCCATCGCCACGGCGGGCATCTTCGGCATCATCAAGTCGCTGCGCATCGTCGTGGGCTCCTTTTCGATCGCGGCCAAGGCCTTCAAGCACGGCGAGGCCGCCGGCCAGGAGCGCACGGATCGCGACATGCCGATCATGACGATCCTGATCGGCGTCGTAATCTCGGCGATCGGCGCCGGGATCTTTTTCACCACCCTGGAAGCCTCGCTGCTGGCGGTCCTCGTCGGTCTTCTTTTGACGCTGGTGTTTTCCTTCTTCTTCGCGTCGGTGGCGGCCAACGCCATCGCCACCATCGCGCGTAATCCGGTGTCGGGCATGACGATGCTGACCATCATCGTCTCCTCCGTGGTGCTGCTGCGCTTCGGCCTTTCGGGGACGACGGGGATGTTTTTCGTCATGGCGATCGCCGGCATGGTATGCACGGCGCTGTCCGTCTCCGGGCAGACGATCACCGACTTGAAGGCCGGCTACTGGCTGGGCTCGACGCCGGCCGTGCAGGAGCGGGTGAAGTTCCTGGGCATCCTGGCCTCGGCGGTGGCGGCGGCGTTGACCATTGTGCTGCTGGCGAAAACCTTCCAGTTCGGCGAGTCGGCGCCGGGCGACCTGCGGGTGGTGCTGGCGTCCCCTCAGGCCTCGATCATGAAGGCGCTGGTGCAGGGCTTCATGAGCCGCCAGCCCATTGCTTACGTCCTCTTTGGCGCCGGGGCGGTGATCGCGCTGATGATGGAAATGTTGGGCGCGCCCGCCCTCATCTTCGCGCTGGGCATGTACCTCCCCCTGGAGCTGAACACGCCGGCCCTGGTGGGCGGCTTCATCTCCCACTGGCTGACCCGGCGTTCGGAACGGGTCGGTGGCGAAGAGGGACGGACGATCCTCGAGCGCGGCGTCATCATCGCCTCGGGCTTGATGGCCGGAGGCGCCTTGGGCGGCGTCTTCGGCGCCGGCCTGCGCCTCTTCCCCTGGTATAAGGAAAGCCTCATCAAGACGCCTTTCTTCGACAACGCGGCCATCTCGCAGATCGTTTCGCTGGTCCTCTTCCTGGGGCTGTGCGCGTACATGTGGTATGGATCGCTGAAGAAGGACCGGGAGTAGAGCGGCGGGAACAGGAGGACGATCATGGAGCCTTCCAGTGTTCGCCGCCGGGTGTTCGTCACCGGTGGGACCGGTTATCTCGGCCAGCGGATGATTCCCGCGTTGCTTTCCCGTGCACATGAGGTGCGGGCCCTCGTTCGGTCCGGCTCGGAGAAGCGTCTACCGTCCGGGTGTGCGGCGGTGCTGGGGAACGCGTTGGATGGCACATCCTACGCTTCGCAGGTCGCTCCTTCCGAGACGCTCGTTCATCTGGTGGGAGTTTCGCATCCCGCTCCCTGGAAGGAGGAGCAGTTCCGGCAAGTGGATCTGGGCTCGGTACGGGCTTCGGCGATGGCGGCGCAGGAAGCAAAGATCCGCCACTTTGTCTATCTGAGCGTGGCGCAGCCGGCTCCAGTAATGCGGTCCTACGTGGCGATTCGCGCGGAGTGCGAGGCGTTGATCTCCGCGACCCACATTCCTGCCACGTTCGTCCGCCCCTGGTACGTGCTCGGCCCCGGCCATCGCTGGCCCTATCTCCTCATTCCTTTCTATGTCATGGCCGAGCGGTTCCCCGGCGTCCGCGACACGGCTCGTCGCCTTGGGCTCGTCACGCTCCGGCAAATGATCGCTGCGCTCGTCTGGGCTGTCGAAAACCCGCCGGAGGGATCTCGAATTCTGGATGTCGAGGCGATCCGGCGGGGAGCTTCCACTTAAGCCAAGCCCGGCCCCATCGCGTCATACGCCGCACGGATCATCGGGGCGCCGTAAATCCTTTCCAACCGTCTCACGGTGAAGTGGCCTTTCGCGATGCCCTGGTAGTGATGGATGAAGAGGACGTTGATCGCCGCTCCTCCCACGGCTCCGAGGACGGGGATGGCCTGGACCGCCACTCTTTCCGAGACGGTCACTCCGAAACGCGAGGCGATCGCCGTCGCGAAGCGGGCGAGAATGGGCGAGCCCTCGCGCACCGCCCCCTTCTCGGTGATGATCTGCGCCAGCTCCTTGATCGTGGCGGAGAGGCCGAAGCGCAGAGCGTAATACCCGGTCTCTCCCGCGTCGTCGGCCGGCGCGGGGCCGCCCAGGGCGAAGACCTGGAGACAGGACAACCGGCTCTCCGGCGCACTCAGATCCTCTCCCTGGCTACGGGCGATATCCGCGATCGAGCGCAATATCGCGGTCGTGGAAACGGGTAGCTCGACCGCCAGGCCCGCCGCTCCAAAAGCTCCTCCGGCGGCTCCCGAGGCCGCGGTGAAGGCCGTGTGCAGCCGATCTCTCGACTTCGACCTCAGGGGACTTCCCGGCGCCTTCTTCTTCTGCAGGCTGCGAATGGCGACATCGAGGGCCTTCTCGATCGATTTCTGGGTGATCGCATGCGTTTTCCCCTGGAGACCGGACGGCAGGCGGACGAGGGCGAGCTCGATGGGCCGGCCCAGAGTGGAAATCATTTTGGCTGCGAGCCCGGGGTTCTCCAGCGCGTCGTGCGCCTGCCGAAGATCGTGGAGGTCAGCGTCGGAAATCATCGAAATCTCTTTCTCCAGAATAACATCAGGCCGCCTTCCTGTTCGACGGCTGAGCGGCCCTGCGGGCCTCGAGTGCCAGCACCGCTTCGCGCGGATCCGCAGGCAGGACGAGGGCCCCGGGGCTTGCGACGATCGTGACCTCCGGCTGGAAGCCGGCCCCGCGGAAAGCGCGGAGAATCCTCGGATACCGCTCGTGGAGCATCTCCGCGAAGCCGAAGAAAGGCGCGGCTGTCGACGGGTGGGTCGCCGAGAAGATGAAAACGTGGGGCTGCACCGCGGCGATCACCTCGTCGAGGCCGTCGTCTTCCTCTCGCTGGGCCAGATGGACGACGTTCCAGCCCGCCCGCCGCAATAACAAGGTGAAGATCAGGAGGCCGGCCTCGCTCTCCTCCTCCGGGTC
Organism: Thermoanaerobaculia bacterium; assembly: GCA_035996875.1. Lineage (GTDB taxonomy): Bacteria > Acidobacteriota > Thermoanaerobaculia > Multivoradales > UBA5704 > DATARR01. The sequence continues at coordinate 59,896 of DASYJD010000009.1, read as the reverse complement.
CGAGGCGACGAGGGCCCGGTAGCCGTGGCTCTGCGGTGACGCCTCACTCAGCGCGACGAGCCGGGCGCGTAGCAGAGTACCCGCCAAAAGTTTCTGCTCCGGCGTCAGCCGGCCATCTCCGCGGTCTTTTTCCAGGCCCGCCATCACTGGAAGTAGAACCTCTGCGGCGAGAGTTTCGACGGGGAGTTGCTGCTCGGCGTCGGCCAGCAGCTTTTCGGCCGGCGCCATGTCAGTGTCGCAGAGCGCCTGCGCCAGCCGGGCGGCAAGGGTTGTTGGGTTGCCGGCTCGCGACGGCGACTGCCGGATGGCCTTTACGGCGTCGGCCAGCGTGGCGACGACCTCGTCAGCCCCCGCCGCCACCAGCCGGCGGCGGAATCTTTCCGCTTCGGCCCGCAGATCCCAGAGTGCGACGACAATTCGCAGCCCCGGAAAATGGGCCCGCAGATCGCGGCAGACCTCGCGAGCCTGGGTATAGGCGAAAGGCGCAAGGGCCGAGATGAACACCTGCTCGGCTCCCAGCTCCGCCAGGCGGCGCAGCACCTCGGGCCGCGGCAGGTCGTACGCCAGCACGGTCGCCTCGCTGCCGCGGGCCGCGAGCTGCGCGAACATCTGGCCGGCGAGCTCGTCCGCCCGGTCGTTGGCAGGCACGCAGACCAGCCGGCCCGCCGTGGCGTCCCCAGCGGTCTCGGGTCCCAGGCTTCCGTCCTCGACGGTGCGGCCGGCGAGCTCCTCGATCCAGTCGCGGATCGTCGTGTCGACGAAGTCCTCCCGCTCGGTCGTCAGCTCGCCGCGATGGCGGTCGCGCTCCGCCAGGATGAGCGCCGGAATGAGCACGCGGTCGTAGTGCTCGGCGACGGTCTTGTCCTTGAGGCTCAGCTCCAACACCGCACCCGCTTCGGCCGGGTCCATCGCCAGCAGCCGGTGATAGACCTGGGCCTCCAGGGGCAGCGGCGGCTCATCGCCCAGCAGCACGCTCAGGAACCGGAACTGGGGCACGTAGCGGCCGAGCACCACGACGCAGACGGTCAGCGGAGTCGCGAGCAGCAGGCCGACCGGTCCCCACAGCCACGTCCAGAACACCGCCGCCACGAGAATGCCGATCGTCGAGATGCCCGTCTCGGCGCCGTAGAGGAGGGGCTCGACGACGTTGTTGCTGATCAGCTCGATGAGCAGGAAGAGCCCCAGGGCGAGCAATGGCTGCAGCCAGCCGGGAAAAACCGCGAGCGAGATCAGCACCGGCAGCGACGCCGCGACCCAGGGACCCACGTAAGGAATGAAGCGCAGGATTCCCGCGAGCAGCCCCCAGAGCAGGGCGTTCGGCACGCCGATCAGCAGCAGCCCGACCCCGACGAGGACCGCCGTGCCGCCGTTGACGAGGCTCTGCATCAAGAGGTAGCGGCTGACCCGGTGCGCCGCCTCGTCGAGCGCCTGAGTGGTGACATTGAGGCGTCCCTCGCCGGACAGGCGCAGGAGGCGGTCGCGCATATCCTCGCGCCGGATCAGCATGAAGATGACGAAGATGAGGACCAGACCGGCGGTGCCCAGCGGACCGAGAAGCGGCGAAACCGCCACCCGCAGCACCGCGATCGGCGACAGCGGCGGCTCCACCACCGTCACCGCCACCGGTGAGCCCGCGGGAGTCTGCGGTTTCCCCGTGAGCCGCGGCGGCGGAGCAGCGGGAGAAGTGGGGCCCCCCACGCCCAGCTCTTCCTGGAGATGCTCGACGTTCTTCTTCGCCGCGTTGAGGACCGAGGAGCCGCCCCCGCGCAGCGATGCCGCTTTGGCACGGATGTTCTGCTCGTACTTGGGCAGAGTCTCCGCAAGATCCACCACCTGCCGCCCCATCGTCCACGCCACCGTGGCCATGCCTCCGAAGACGAGAACGACGACGATCAACACCGCCGGCACCCGCCCTAACCGCAACTGCTGGAGAGATTGAACGAGCGGCGTGAGGATGAAGCTGATCAGTAGAGCCAGAGCGAGGGGAATCAACACCTCGCGGCCGAAGTACAGAGCCGCCGTGATCAGAGCGAGAGATAGCAGCGAGACCCGCTGCGGGCGGTCCGGAGACTGAGAACGATCCATGGTGGCGGAGAAGGGTGCAACACGGGTGCCATGGCCGATCCCCAGAGCCTAGACGCTAACTTTGTCCCAGAGGTCCCCCGCCCAAGACCCTCACCCCTGCCCCTCTCCCGACCACCCCATCCCCTCACCGGGAGAGGGCATAGGCGCTAACTTTGCTGCAAGTTCCCCCACCCAAGACCCCTCATCACCCCGGCCCTCTTCTCCCGACCCCGCCCAACCCCCTTCACCGGGAGAAGAGGGAGCAAGGCGGGGAAGCCCCAGGGGTACCCCTCTCCCGGGGCGGAGGTTGGGGTGGTCGGGAGAGGGGCAGGGGTGAGGGTCTTGGGCGGGGGAACCTCCCAGACCACGTTAAGTTAGCGCCTATGCCGGGAGAGGGGTACCCCTGGGGCGTTCTGGCTGTTCTCCCTCTTCTCCCGGTGAGGGGGGTGGGAGGGGGCGGGAGAAGAGGGCCGGGGTGATGAGGGTCCAACTCCCCAGCCGGAAACACGGCTCCAGTCGCCGCGATCTCCCTACCCCGGAAACAACGACCGATCGATCCCCGGCACGATCCGCAGGGCGTTCCTGTAGTAGATCTTCCGCAGCACCTCGTCCGGCAGGTCGAGGCCATAGAGGCGCCAGAAGGCGTGGCGCTTGCGGTAGTAGGGGAAGTACTCGTCCGCCGTTTCCAGGGTCCGGAAATAGGTGTGGTACTCGGAGGGCTCCCAGATGTCCTTGCCGAAGAGCACGCGGTCTTGATAGCGGATGAGGAAGGCGCGGGCGGCTCGCGGTTGGCGGCCGAGCTCGTGGAGGACGGCTCCGATCTCGGTGTTGACGTTCGGCATCTCGTCCAGCAGCTTCGCCAGTTGCCCGAGGTCGTTGCCGAGCCAGCCGAGATGGGCGTCGATGAAGATCGTCTTCGGGTGGCGGCGGAACATGTTGTGCTGCTCGGCCATCGTCTGCTCGAACGAGGCGAACTGCGACGAGCTCCGGCGCCGGCTGGGGAACTGCTTGAGCTCCAGCCAGCGCTCGTTGAATCGGTCCATGGGCAGCCAGAAAGCGTTCGGCTCGCCGGTGTGGATCAGCACGGGAATGTTCAGCTCGGCGCACTTGTCCCAGATCGGATCGATGCGCGGATCGTCCGTATGCACCCGGCTGCCGTCCTTGTCCTTGACGAACATGCCGAGATCCTTGAAGACCTTGAGGCCGGCGGCGCCGTGCTTTACGTCGTCCGCGAGCTGCGCCGCCGCCTTGACGCCGAAGTTCGGCTCAGCGATCTTCGAGAAGTCGACGTTGGCAAACTGGGTGAAGCGCTTGGGATAGCGCCCGCCGAGGTGCGCCCACCCCTTCTGGAACTCCTCGCCGCTGCCGCCGCTCAGGTTGTTCATCACGGCCATGTTGAGGCCGTCCATGTCCTTCACCAGTTGAGCCGTCTGCTCCGCCGTCATCGGGACCGGATCCTGATGATTGTGGATGTCGATGAACGGGTACTTCGCCCGCGTGACGATGTGCTCCGGCACCACCAGGGTCGACTTCGGCTCGTACTCCTCGAACGACATCGTCGGCTCCGGCGTCGCCGCGGACTTCGGAGACATCGGAGACGTCGCCGGCTTCGCGGCCGTGGGCGTCGCGGGACCCTGGGCGCGAATCGAGGGCACGAGGGCCAGCAGGCAAAGACTGAGGGCGAGAGAGAGGAGGCGGGTTCTCATGGCTGGGGAATATACCGCGAGGGAGGGTGAGGGTCAGTGATACAAATTCTTCCGCTCCCCGCCCGCCAACCCCGGAGCCTCGAAATCCCCGTGCTCCCGGGCCCAGCTCAGGCGGTCCCGCAGGCCGCCGTGCCAGATGGTCTGCATTCTCGTGCCCGACGATCCGGCGGCCCGTTCTTCGAGCTGATCCGCGGGGACGTCGGCGAGCCAGTAGACGAGGGCCCCCTGGCGCTGGAACTTGAGACCGACCTTGCCGGCGCCGGGTTGCAGGGCCTGCGACGCCAGCTCGGCCGCGGCGTCCTTGGGCGACATCTCGCCGTGCTCGGTGATCGCGTAGCCGGGCGGGGCCGAGAGGAGGACTCCCGCGAGGCCGTCCGATCGTCCGCCGGGGCCGGAAGAGCCAGAGGACAGTTGGGAGACGAAAAACCAGCCGAAGGCGACGATCGCCCCCAGGAGCACGAGGGCGTAGAGGATGGTCTTGGCAGCTTTCATGAGGGCTTCAGGATACGACAGCGTACAACGAACCTTCGTGCCCACGGTTCCAGATCCGATTCCAGCTTTCTGGCGTCATCGGGCCTTCCTGGCGGGGCTGGGCGCTGGGGCTGGAGATTTTCCAGGAGTCAGGGCGCCCGGCTTCGGGGTGGCCGTAGGGGTACCGGCCTTGGGTTTGCCGGTCGCCGGCTTGGTCGTCTTCGCCGGTGCCGGCTTCTTGAGCGGCACGGTCTCGTCCTTGTCGAAGACGTACCACATCTGCTCCAGGAAGGACTTCTTGCCGGTCACGAAGACTCCGCCGCCGGGTTTCCTCAGCAGGACGGGGCGCAGCATCGTCGCCACCTGGAGCGAGACGAGCAGGAAGAGGCCCATCCAGAGAGCGAGAGCGGATGGGCGGGTTCCCAGCGCCGCGAGAGCCTTGCGGAGGAACTTCTCGGAGAGCACCAGCCCCACCACCCAGAGCAGGAACTGGAAGATCATCGCCGTGGAGAGATGTCGGCTGCTGGCCGAGAACAGCCACGACACCGGCAGCAGCGCCAGCAGCACCATCGCCAGAGTGCCGGCGAAGCCCGCCAGCACGGCGAGGAACGTCCGCACCGTCCAGCGCGTCCCGGCCATGGCCGAAAAGACGAAGAGGCTCGGCAGGCACAGCAGCAGAGCCACGAGGATGATGAGCGGCGCCTTGAGGGCCGCCACCAGGATCTGCGTTCCGCCCTGGAAGAATCCCGCCGCCGCTCCGTAGAGCACCCAGAGGACGGCGGAGCCGGCCAGCAGCGCGAGGGCGGGCCCCACCCCCGTGCCGGGCGCTCGTTCGAGGATCGCGAGGGGGTGGGTGAGCAGGTCATGGAAGGCAGCCGACAGGCTGACGGGTTGCGGCGGTGCCTGAGCGGGGGTCTCGGCGGGAGTGGGATTCTTGGGTTCCATGGTTTCCAGGGTCTCCAATTTCGAACAGATCAGAGCCGTGAGAGCAGATGCGGCACGATGTCGGTGACAATGAATTCGTAGACGTTTCCCGCCAGGGCGTCCGAGCGCAGGAAGTGGACGGGCATGTAGATGCTGCCGACGAACGGGCGTAGGGCCCACGCCACTTCGCCGCCGACCAGGGCGAAAGCCGCCACCCAGACGGCATAGACGGCCCGCAGCATTCGCCGAGGATGCTCGATGCGGGCCAACGCCTTCCACAGCGTGGCCGTGCCCGCGGCGCCGCAGCCGCCCACGAAGCCGGTGTGCAGGAGATAGAGGACGTTGTGGGCTGTGCGGGCGTGGTTCGAAGGCGGCGGCGAGCAGACCGTAAAGATCCAGGCCACGGGCGCCAGCGAGACCAGCAGCAGGCTGCCGGCCGCCAGGGCCAGGAAGGTCAGCACCGCGACCTGGCCGAAGCGCAGCCGCAAGCCCAGGAGCGACGCCGCGATCCAACTGAACGCCACTGTGAGCGCCGAGGTGAGGAGCAGGACGAGGGGGAGCTTGATCGCCGAGTAGACCGCGAGCCGGGGGCCGTGCCATCCACCGAGGACCGCGCCATACACCGCCGAGCACACCGCCATCCCCAGGCACAGCCAGAGCCAGTGATGGAGCAGGCGCCGGCCGGCCACCACCTCGTCCAGGAGGCTATCTGCCCCCCGCAGCATCGCTCGCCAGGTTTCCATCCGCGCCGCACCTCGAACGGGAGAATCTGACCAGTATACGGATCAGACCGGTCCGGCGTTGGGGGCCGGCCCTGCTGCCACTCCAGCGACGACTGCTCTCGCTTGAGCAGCGGCTGCTCCGACTTGAGCAACGACTGCTCCCACTTGAGCAGCGACTGCTCCGTCTTGAGCAGCGACTGCTCCGTCTTGAGCAACGACTGCTCCGTCTTGAGCAACGACTGCTCCCGCTTGAGCAATGGCTGCTCCACCTTGAGCAACGGCTGCTCCATCTTGAGCAACGACTGCTCCGCCTTGAGCAATGGCTGCTCCACTTTGAGCAATGGCTGCTCCACTTTGAGCAACGACTGCTCCCGCTTGAGCAATGGCTGCTCTCGCTTGAGCAACCGCTGCTCAGGCGGTGGCGTAGAGATCGGGCCGCTTGGCCTTGATCCGGTCGGCGACCTCGGAGGCTTCCGGCGAGCTCTTGATGGCGAGGGCGCGGTCCAGCGTCGTCTTTGCCTCCTCCCATCGCTCCAGGTCGCCGAGGGCCGCGGCCCGGGAGACCAGAAGCGGCCCATATTTCGGGGATTTGAGATGCTCGGTCTCCTGGACGGCCCGGTCGGGCGCGCCCAGATGCCGGAGCGCCGAGCACAGGATGGCGAACGCCGGCTCGCTGGCCGGCTGCAGCGCGATCGCCCGCCGCGCCGCCGCCTCGGCACGCTTGTACTGGGCCGCGTGGCGGGCGATCTGGGCCATCTGCAGGAGCCCGTTGAAGTCCGTGATCTTGGCGTCCTCATTGGCGAGAAACGTCGCCAGGAGCGCGTTGAGCCGGCTGGCCAGGGCCGCGGGGGGAACCTGGAACGTCTTCGTCGCGTGCCAGCGCCGGCCATCCCAGACGTAGCGCTGTCCTTCCAATTCGATTTCGGTCTGGTCCACGGTCGGTCTCCCCAAAAAGTTAAGGGGGAAAGATACTGCGGAGTGATGGGAGGTGCCAAGAGGGGGAGAGGGTGGACAGACCCAAGCCCCTGGGAGCGCTGGCGTCTGCCGGCCTGCTAACTTCTTCTTTCCCGGCGGTCGCCCCGAGCCGTAGAGTGGGTCCTCAACACTTGCGGCGGCACAGGGTCTAATGCTAGATACCCCTACTGAGCCCGAGTCCGCCCGTTAGCGTGGCCGAGCTAAGGAGCCCGAGCCAAAGGCCACCTCCGGTGCGTCGAACTAGACCGGGCCGCGCGAGCGAGCTATGATCACCATGTTGCGGTAAGAAGAGACGGCCTGTTTGTTGAAGGCTTGGCGTGGGAGCGTAAGATACTGACCCACTCGTTATGCCCGCAACGGCAGGCACGCTCGGCGACGGCTCGGATACAGTTTTTTCGGAGAAATATGGCACATGAGGTCTGATCTGGGATGGGTGCGTTGACAACACTGCGCTTAACCGCAGGTGAACCTGCTGTAAGGTCGGGCGAGTGCGAAGCCCGGCTAAAGGCTGCACCGCCCACTGTTCAGACTCGCCGAGCGACTGACACGCTGCAAGCCTTGTTACATGAGTACGAGTTGAGGCCGCGTCCGATTGACGTCAGCTTTCGCCAACTCGTCGGACCGATTCCCGTAAACGACCTGAGTCACTCTATATATCCATATCCGGCTCGACTGCTCCGCCAGATACCAAGGTTCTTCTTGCACTGTCAGCAACTCGCCCCTCAAGGATCCGTTGTTCTTGACCCATTCTGCGGCTCTGGAACTGTGCTGGTTGAGGCCCGAGCTGCACACCTGACAGGCTGGGGCATTGACGGGAATCCTTTTGCTCGCTTGCTCTCAAGAGTGAAGACGACTCCGTTAGATCTCCCGCTAGCCTTACGAGCGGCGGAAAAGATTCTAGGTAATGCGAAGGCTTTCCGCTCAGGAGAGATCCCAGACGTAGTGAACGTTGATTTCTGGTTCAATCCGTCGGTCAAGAATGCACTGGGGCGACTTCGTCGAGGCATCATTGAGTCCGAGATGTCACCTGAGTTGCGCCGGTTTCTTCTGGTTGCTCTGGCTCTTACTGCTGAAAGGTGTAGCCTTCGTGATGCGCGAATTCCAGTTCCCGTCCGGCGCAAGGACTGGCGGCTTGTCGCGTCGAATCAGAGAGCCGCCGACGTCTGGCGTTCCTTCACGGCAATAGCAGGCGTTATGGCCGATCGACTTGCAACGATACCTTCATCGGCGGGGATCGAATCGGTGTTTGATGGCGAGGACGCAGCGAAAGCGGGCGAGATATATAAGAAGGACTTAGCAGATCGACTTCAGAGACCGACGCTGATACTGACAAGCCCACCCTATGGAGCTGCTCAGAAGTACATCCGAAGTAGCAGCCTTGCCCTTGGCTGGGCGGGCCTCGCGAAAGCTGCTGACCTTGCCGGACTTGAGCGAATCTTGATAGGCCGAGAGCATTTTCGGCTTAACGAGTTGACTGCCCTCGACACTCCGAACCGCAGCATCGGGAGGGAGATCTCGCTGCTCGCGGCGCGAGATAAGGTACGGGCAGCTATCTACGCTCACTATTTCCGCTCAATGGAGGTAGTGGTAGATAACCTCGTTTCTCTGCTCGCGCCAGGTGGTGCGCTCGTCCTTGTGGCAGGAAGTAACATGGTCGCCGGTTGTGAAATGAAGACTCATCGCCATCTCAAGGGTCTCGCGGTTGCGCACGGGATGCGCCCGATCCTCGAGCTACGAGATGCAATCCGCGGTCGCGTTCTGCTGACTAAGCGGGCAAGGCCGGACATTCCTCTCAAATCTGAGACTGTTCATATACTTCGTAAGCCCCGACAATGACTGCAGAGGAAACCTACGACCAGCTAATCCGGCGTCTCAAGACGCTCTCGGAACGGCTATGGGAAGGGCGATGCCAAGCCCCGGACATCAATGCCTGGCTAAGCAATTTCGATGGCAGACACTGCGGCGACATTAGTAGCGAGCGGCTTCATGCACTTCATCTCCTGGCGTCGGTGTCGTACTTCGGCCTACGGGAGATTCGTGTCTTGCTCAAGTCGATGTTCCGGGATCTATATCGATATCCTATTGTTCAGCAGCTACGGAGGGAACTCGGAGGAACCACTGATACCGACAAGATTGCGAGCTGTTTCACTGAGGAATTGCAGGCGACCCGCTTTGTCGGTATGGGGAATCCCGCGGAGAGCGGGACCCACCTTCTGTACTACTTTCGGCAGGAGAATAGTCTGCCCCGTTCATTATTTGTTCACCAGCACGAGCTTTTAACCTCGGCCGCCACAGATCCTGATGCTGACTTTTCCTCGTCGAGTTTAAAGAGAATTGTCTTCATCGATGATTTCTGCGGGAGCGGCGAACAAGCTGTTAGGTACAGTCGTACCATCCTACGTGACCTAAAGGCTGTGAGCACGAGACGAAGCCACCCTGTCCAATTCTGCTACCTTGTTCTTTTCGGTACCTCGAGTGGGCTTGCCAGTGCTCTCCATGATTCCGCCTTTGACGTAGTCGACGCAGTTAGTGAGCTCGACACCACCTACCAGACCTTTGCGGACGACTCTCGTGTATTCAGGAGGCCTCCTGACGGAATCGACATAACGACCTCGGAGAATCTCGCCACCGAGTATGGTTCCGAACTGTGGCCAGAGTGGCCATTGGGTTATGAAAATGGACAACTACTGATCGCGTTCCACCACAACATTCCTGACAACTCCCTACCAATTCTTTGGTTCGACGAAGGTGGGACGACCTGGGCGCCTATCTTCCCGCGACATCCAAAGATCGACTGAAGTGCCTATGTCAAAAAACCCTTTCGAGGTTACTAAGGCTGTCGATTTTACTGACGAGCAGATTGCGGCGACTTGGGTAGATCTTCCAGGTGGTGGTTTTGCTAATCTAGCGGATCCGCGTTCACCGATGCCAAGGTTTCTGGTTGGCGGTAAGGGGGGCGGCCGGACTCACCTACTCCGCTATTTTTCATACCCGCTTCAGCGCCTACGCCACAAGAGTAACCTCATCGAAGGAATTCGGCGCGATGGGTATGTCGGAATCTACTTTCGTTGTGGCGGCTTGAATTCCTCGCGTTTTGCAGAAAAGCGCCAAGATGAAAGCACCTGGGCTGCGATTTTCTCCTACTACACGGAGGTTTGGCTCGGACGTCTTACTGTCGACCTTATCGCAGATCTTTTGACTGTGGCGTCGCTAGAGCTTGGGAGTGCCGACATTAGCTCATTTGTGAAAGCGGTGGTAGGGCTTTTCGACCGGGACATGCCATTACTATCAAATAATGGAAATCCTCTCCTTGCCTTGGCAGATACTTTTCACTCGATCCAGAAGCAGTTGGATATCGCGATCAACAACGTCGCTCTCACCCATCATCTTAATGTTGATATTGGTGCTAGTCCGGGTCGCCTCGTGTTTGGAATCCCAGCAGCTGCTAGCCTGCATTTACGAGAACTTTCCGGGCTAGTGTTCGCCTACTTGCTAGACGAGTTCGAGAATTTAACCTTGGATCAGCAGCGCTACATCAACACGTTAATTCGGGAGAAACAGCTTCCGACAACATTCCTTGTGGGTAGCCGTCTCTATGGATTACGGACCCAAGAGACACTGAGTGCTGGTGAAGAGAATCGGCAAGGCAGTGAGTACGACTTAGTGATTCTTGAGGACACGTATCGTTCTGGAGCGCACCACTATGGCAAATTCTGCTCAGAAATTGTTCGAAGGCGGCTCCGTGAGGCCGGCTCCGACGGCGGACATTCGGCGAGCCTTGCGGAGTATTTCGAGAGGCCGCTTGGGTCGTTGGAGGAAAGGGCCTGCGAGAACACGCGCCAGAAGGTGCCCTCAGGAGTTCCACGCCCATGGCTTGAGCGGCTGGAGCAGCAACTTCGCACATCCGGGTTTGCCGGCGATTTACCCGTGCTTCTCGCGCGAGTTCAATTTTCCGCGAGTCCATTGCATGAAAAATTTGCGATTTTCCTGCTTTACCGAGCATGGGCGGATGGTGCCGATCTCGTTGAGGCGTCGACCAAGAACAGGGCAAGCGTTGAGAGGCTGTTGGCCGGGGCCAAGAACGTCGGCAAGTTGGAAACGGCCTACAAGCATTATCGGCACGACCTCTACGCGCAACTCTTAGCCGAGCTCAAGCTACCGCAAGAGTACTACGGTTTCAACGAGTTCGTGCGAATGTCAGGATATCTTCCGCGGAATCTGCTGGTCGTGCTCAAGCAAATCACGCGTTGGTCGCTTTTCCTTGCAGAGAACCCGTTTCGGGGGGAAAAGATATCCCTTAAGGCGCAGCGTGAGGGAGTGCGTGAGGCCAGCACATGGTTCCTAAGTGACGCGAAGAGCCTCGGAAGAGTAGGGGAGGGGGCGCAACTTGCCATTCGAAGATTGGCGAGCCTCTTCCGGGAAATGCGGTTCTCCGACAAGCCTGTTGAGGTGGCTTGCTCTGCTTTCGCAACGGACAGACAAGGTCTATCGCCCTCTGCGACAAGGTTACTTGACGAAGCTGTCTCGCATAGCCTGATTCTTGAAGTGCCGATCGGACGACGCGATAAGAATAACCGTATTCTGCTACACAAGTATCAACTCAATCCCATGCTCGGTCCTCTCTTCGATTTGTCTCTGGCGCTTAGAGGTCCAGCAAATCTCTCCGCGGCCGATCTGAATGTGATCTTTGATCCTGGTGCAAGCGATTCATCTTTTAGCTCGATGAGGCGAAAAGTGCTTGCGAGGATGGATGCGCCATTTCGGATCGATTCTACGCAAGAGGGTCTGTTCGAGTAGCAGATGGACTATAGTCTTCTCCGCCGTGAAGAGTTTGCTGCGCCGAGACTTGGCGAACTCCCATCCTGGGATGTGTTCCTGTCGGCATACAATAAATCGGAACGGGTCAACGCTGTCTTCGAAGCAGTGCGGGCTGACCGGAAGGAATGGCTGATACATCCTGAGTACGACTTTTCCGAATCGGAACTTCCGGAGACAGGGCACTTGCACCTTCTGAATAGTCGTGATGAGGCGGAGTTCTGGCATCAGTATACTCGCGATGCCAAAGTGGAAGATTGGCCACGAGACTTGCGAATTTGTATTGACAGCACTGGGTTCATGCGGCCACATCTCATCTTGTTCCCGCGAATGCTACGCGATCTTGGTTTCTCGAGGCTAGATGTTCTTTATGCTGACCCGAAGGCCTACGAGAAGGGAGAGAGTACTCCGTTCACGAAGGGTGCAGTCACCGAGATTCGGCAGGTCCGAGGTTTTGAAGGGGCGCACTTGCCGGACGCTGGGGAGGAGGATCTTCTCGTTATCGGGGCGGGCTATGACGACGAACTTATTCGCAGAGTAGCTGAGAGCAAGCGGGCCGCACGCAAAATGGAGATGTTTGGCTTGCCTAGCCTGCAACCGCACATGTATGAAGAAAATAGGCTTCGTGCTGCGCTCGCTGAAGAGGCACTTGGTCCTCTGCCGAATCGGTCGCTGTTGTTTGCGCCTGCGAATGATCCCTTCGCCACGGCTCAAGAGTTGCATTACCGGCTGGAGGAGGAGCGAGTGAGGAGAAGGTTTGGGAATCTCTACCTGAGTCCGCTCGCGACGAAAGCACAGGCGTTGGGGTTCGCCTTGTACTACCTCTGCGAATGTGCTGGCGAAGCGGCGAGCGTGATTTTTCCGTATGCCGAATACTACTCACGCGAGACCTCGGTTGGCCTCTCCCGAGTTTGGCTCTACGAACTCGAACTCGACTGGTTCAAGTCTACCTAGAATGTGGGGTGACCGAGTCATGAGGACGCCGCTTCCACGTAGGGCTGAATGACCTGTCGCACTCGGCCGACCTCGGCGATGCGCAGGATCTCGGGCACAGTGGTAATGCGGTAGCGGAGAGCGTCGTGTAGCGCTTCGAGAGCCACGTCGAGACCGACCTTGTTACGGTAGCGAAAGCAGTCAACCACCGTCCGGGCTGGCGAGGTGATGTGGACGGGCACGCCTTGGACCTCGAACGGCTGCACGGCATAGCTCAGCATCAGCGGAGAGAAGCGGACGACGTGTACGGACAGCCCTTCGAGCCGAGGTTTGCGCGCCTTCCGGTCAATGGCGATCCACACATCACGGGGGGACTGAGTCCCGAGGCCATGGACGCGGAGCGCTGTGAGTAGACAGACGACGGCCTGGGGCACGCGTGCCGAGACCATGGCAACGGTTTCGTACTCGCTCGGCTCGGCTTCGGTGAGACGGTAGAGCCCACGCCCAAGCTGCTCGGCAGGTGCCTTGCCGTAGCCAGGCACGGAGGCTACTGCGCCGGATACCGAGAGCCTCCAGGTCCCCTGGCCTGAACATGGCACTGAGCTCGGAGAGATTGCCGGGCGCACTCACTCCACTGACCTTCGCCATGGGACCACCCTAGCTCAAAATGTCGGCAGTTGCCAAGATATGCCGACGTTTTGGACTCTTCTCTGAGGCGGCGGCAGGCGGCCCTGGCGGGACGCGAGGAAGGACGGGGGAATCTTTCGGTCCCCCGGGTTCGCACCCGGGGCTTCTACGGGTCTGCCGCCCTCCGGGCTCAGGAGGTTCGACGCCGGTGGTGCGTTTCAGCGTGTCGCGGACGGCTTCTGAGATTCCAGAAGAGCTTCGCAGCAATGTCTCCCAGTGCGGAGACAATACGTCTGTGCTCGCATCGGGCTAGATTCAGCGAAGGCTGGGTCGGGATGGCCGTCGGCACCCTTCAAGGCGAGTTGGCGGGGGAGCTGCCACCGCCCCGATCGGGGCAAGAAAACCGGGGCCCTACCTATTCCGGGGGCTCCGCTTCGCTATGCCCCCGGCTACATGCCTGAGCCCTTTCTGGGCGAGAAACCATAGATCCCGGACTCGCGCCAGGTGCGGATCTTCCGGGCCCGCTACGGTATGCTTGTTCTCTCATAAGCTTCGACGCCATTCGGCGCCCAAAGGAGATTTGCTTGAAGACAAAGACTTCGCTCGTCGTTTTCATCGTCGTTCTGTTGGTCGCCTTGTCCGGGCAAGCGGCTCTGGCCACCTGCACGTCCACACAGAAGGCGGCAGTCCTTGCGAACCTGCCGCCCTGTGGCGACGAGCCACCGAACTGCGCGTCTTTGGGAGAAGCTCGCGGCTCGACGGGGCTCGGGGTGCTCATTGTCTACGAGTGTCTTCAGGACCTGATCGCCGACAACGCCGCTGCCACCTGCACACTGATCGGTCCCCCGATTCTGCTCGACGGCGGTTATTGCCGGTATTAGAAACGCTCACGGCACCGCGAACCGCATCCACTCGCCGGGCAGAGGCACGGTCCAGCGCGGACCGGAGGGGCCGCAGACCGGGTTGGTGGGGCCGGTGCCGGAAGGCGTTTTACAGCCGAGACGGTCGCAGACGGTATTCAGATAGAAGTCGACATCCTCGTCCGTGAGGAGGGACACGAAGCGCACCGAGCGGTCCTGCTGGCGCATGAAGTCCTCGTAATGCGTGGCCAGCACATGGTGCGGTTTCAGAGCGTCCAGGATGGCTCCGGGCTGTTCGGGTTTTTTCCGCGTGTGCGACACCTTGTCCCAGGTGTTCGACGTCTTGTCGTAAGAGGCCATGCACAGGACGGCGAGATCATACGGATGATCGTCGAGGGCGGGAGGCTCGCCGATCCCCTTCGGGTTCGCGGCATCCTGGTAGTAGAAGCGGAACCGCACGGTCTGGTTGTCGCTTGCCAGCAGATCGATCACCAAAGCGAAGGTCTCACCGGCTTTCAGATCGTGGAACCCGTGAGAGGCCCAGGGCTTGGTAAAATCTGCTTTGACATTTCCTTTGGCCCAGAGATGGTGATCGATCTGCGGCGCGTGCACGGAAGGGACGGCGTAAAAGCGGATGGGCCGCTTTTCGCCCCCGGGTCCGGTGAGCCAAACCCACTCGTTGGGGTGATCCTCGAAGGCCGTCGTTCGGTTGGCCGCGTAGGGAGCGAGGGCACGGGCTCCCGAACGGTTGACGTAGACATGAGCGCGGGGAGCGCGTTCGAGGACGGCGGGGAAATCTCCGATGTGATCGTAGTGGGAGTGGCCGGCGAAGATCGCCTCGACCTTGGAGACGGGCAGGCCGTCGAGCCCGCGCGCGATGGCCTCGTCGTTCATTTTCCAGCGGCCGAGCAGGACGCGGAGCAGGCCGGGATTGGAAAAGTACGGACCGAGGAGAACGGAATCGTCACCCCAGCCCACGTAAAGGCCCCCAGCCCCCAGATAGCGGATGTCCACCGAGCGGTTCCCGGGCGGCGGTTCGGCAGGCCGGAAGGCGGGCGAGCAACCGGGGACCTCGAAGTCGAAAGGCGCGTTCTGGTGGTTGGGAGCGTGCTGAATCCTGTGGCCTGCACAGCCCAGGCATAGGGCGAGCCCAGCCAGGATCATGGACCGGAACCAGAGCCGCGTAAAACGACGAACGTGCTGTGCCATGGACCTCTCTCCTTGGAGTCTCTCGAGCGTGAAGATTGAAGCACTTCGGACGATCCGGCGCTGTCCTTCTGGCCGATTTCTACGTAGCCGGCAATCCGATGTTTCAGAGCGCTCGCGAGCTCTTGGAGCGGGAGAGGGGTGCTCGGCTGGGACGGTCTGGCGGTTCTCCCTCTTCTCCCGGGGAGGGGGCGGTGGGGTCGGGAGAAGAGGGCCGGGGTGATGAGGGTCTTGGCGGGGGCGCTCCGAGTCAGCAAAGTTAGCGCCTATGGGGGGCAGGGGTGACGGGCCGCCCCTGGAGTTTCGGGGAGCAGTGGGCTCAGAGCTTTTCGATCCCGGGCGTCTCGAGGCTCACCGTCCCCTGCTCGATGACCTGAGTGGTGACGGGATGGCTCTTGCCGCGTCCCGGGATATCCAGGGTCTTCGGCACGAGCTCGGCGGCGGCGAGCTCGTCCGGCGGGACCTTGCGGGCGACGTAGACCGCAAGGTCCCAATCTCCGGATTTCGTTTTCGACGGTACCCGGCCCAGGCCGACGACGTTCTTCAGGCGCGACAGCTCGCCGCTGAAGAGATCGAGGGCCTTGCGCACCTGCTCAATCTTCGCCATTCGATCCGGCCCTTCAGATCGCCTGGGTCACGATCTCGAGGCCCAAGGCGTCGAGGACGTTGGTGATGCGGTTGAAGATGCTGGTCGAGGGCGTGCCCGCGAAGTGCAATCCCACGATCTGATTCTTGGTGTTGAAGACGGCGGCGCCGCTGTCGCCTCCCGCCGTGTAGCGCGTGCACAGCACCTGGTCGCGCATGCCCACGTTGCCGTCGCCGCTGCCATCCGACTTGGGGTAGGGGAGGGAGGTCCGGAAGTCGACGTCGGTGATCTCTCCCGAGGTCAGGTCCGTGGTGCGGCCGACCTTCTTCACCTTCATGCCGCGCCGCAGGACGGTGCCGACGCCCTTGGGGACGCCGATCAGGTTGACCTTCGAGGTGACATCCGTGGGCTTGACCTGGGCGATGGCGGCGTCGACGAGGTTGTCGTAGGTGTCGTCGCCGAACTTGAAGGGCACCCACTCGGTCAATTTGCAAAGGATGTCGGCCGGCTGGACGCCCCCGTCGAACATGGCGGACTGGAGGATGACGTCCCCCGCCTTGCCGGTGCCCGAGTTGGCCAGCACGTGCGAGTTGCTGAGGATGTAAAGCTCGGGCTTGCCCTTCTTGCGCACCAGGCAGCCGAAGGTGCCGGCGGTGACCTCGAAGTGGCCAAGGCCGCAGCCGGGCATGGCGGGCCGATGGCGCGAGGTGTTGGCTTCCAGCACCACCTTGCCGATCTCCTGGACGTCCGTATCGACAGGCACCGTCATCCCCGGCAGCATCACCTGCTTGGGCACCGGAGAATCCAGCTTGCCGGCCGGCAACTTGCGCTCGACGTAGACCTTGAGGGCCACGTCCTTCAGTTTCTCTCCCTGGGTGATGCGCTCGGCGATGCCGAAGCCCTGAATGTTCGGATGGCGCGCCCAATTCTGAACCGGAGGCGGGGGCGCCTCCACCGCCTGGGGGGCCGCCGACATGCCAAAGCCGCGGGAAGCGGGTTTCTTCGCCGGCGGCGGCGCCGGCTGCGACGGCGCGGTGGATACCAGGTCGAGGGCGAGACGGAGGTTCTGGAGAGGGTTCGTGGCCATGTCGTGGTCGTCCTATTTTTCTAAAGTATACCCGACTCTGCTCCCATCCATTCAAGCAGCGGGCTTGCGGGTCCGAAGAGCTTCTCGGCGATGTGCTGGCCGAGCCTGCGGTAGCTCTCCCATTGGGCTTCGTCGAAGAACTGGTCCAGTGTCGATTCATGAGGGAACGCGGGATGATTCTTGTGGTATTCGATCAGGTCTTCAGGCTCGTCGCCGGTGAGGGTCGGCTTGATGTAGAGGAGCCGCGACTCCGCCGGCCCGGCCGGTGAGCTGTAGGTGATGCGCGCCATGGCCACGTGTGCCAGCGAATGTCCGGCTGGGTCAACTTCGAGGAGCTTGCCGCGGCGCCCTTTCGAGACCGACGTGTCCTTGTCTTCTTGCCACCTCCCCCGGCGGAGCTGCTGAAGTGTGCCGAATTCTCTGCGCACGTCTCCTTTCAATTCGCCGTCGAGCTGGTCCTCGTCAAGGAACTCGATCTCCGCGCCGAAGTCCAGGCGGGCTTTGCGGATCAGGTTGGCCAGCCCTTCGAAGCCGTAGCCGTCGTCCTGCTCGCCGTCGACGATGACGATCCTGTCCAGCCGGCGGCGCACGAGCTCGTAGCCGCCCATGTTCTCGAAGTGGCCGCCGTCGGAGAGGTACCAATGGCGCCGGGCTGTGCCGGGGAACCGCGCCAGAAGCTCATCGATCAGGTAGACCTGTACCGGGAACACGCGGGCGAGGAGCTTTTCGATTCTCAGGCCGAGCTTGGTGCCGGTTTTCTCGCGGAGGATTCCCGAGTCCCACCAGCGGCCCAGGCGAACGTTGCCCAGCCCGGCGAGCAGGCTCAAGCCAAGGCTGGTCCGCATTCCGATGCCGGTGGAGAAGGCCGCGCCGGAAATCCCGACCCAGGCGCCCAGGGGCAGCGGTTCTCCGGCGAACCTTTTGTCCTGATAGTCAAAGACTTTGTAGCCCTCGCTCGGAAAAATGGTGACCGGAACCCCGACCGGATCGGCGTTTTTGGGCTCGCCGAAGGACAAGAGCATGTGATGCTGGACGCCGGCGCTGAGGCCGCAGGGTCCAAGGGCCATGCCCAATCCCTTGCGATCCTGCTGCTGGATTTGGGACCGCCCGTCGATCGTCTCGTTAATCGTCACGTTGATGAGATGCAGAAAGGTCCCTTTCGTCTCCGGTGGCGGCCAATACCCCGCAAGATCCTCGTCGTCTCCCTTCACGGGCTCGGTGAGGCTTGGACTATCGGCCTCCAATCGGGCCTCATTGGAAGCGCCTAAATAGGCGCGGGTGAGGCGATCCGCATACATGGGATGGAAGGAGGACTTGTTCAGGAACGACCAGGTCTGGCCGATGAGAATGGAGAGCAGGAAGCCTGCGATGAGGGCGATGAGGGTGGGGGCGAGCCGTCGATCCCTCCGCGTCTGCCGCTCCAGATCGGCGAGGACTGGCTTTTGGCTCTCTGCGCGATCTCCTTCGGCGGTCACCTTCACGTTCACGGATGGAAGGGTGACCCTGTCCGCCTGAACCTGAACCGTCACCTTGTGCGTTGCCGGGGGGAGAGGAGCCGCAGGGGCGTCCGCCGGTTCCTGGAAGCGCCAGGCGATGGCGTGTGAAAATGCATCGAGACTCACCAGGATGCCGCCCACAAGGACGAGGGCTGCTACTCCGGCCAGCAGGTTGAGGGGAACGCTGGGTCGCTCGCCGGTTGGTCCCTTCGAGAAGAAGGCGGCGATCTTGCGGCCATAGCCACCAAGCAGGGTGAGCGCGGAGAAGAAGCCCGCGAGCCACTTCATCGGCGCGTGCCCCACGAGCAGGGCGTAGAGCGATTGACCGAGGGAATCGATCAATGCCAGGGCCAGCAGGGCGAAGGTGACGACCAGGGCCCAGCTCAGCCAGAGGGCAAGCCGGTTGGGAATCCAGCGGTTCAAATAGAGCTGGGTCTCGAGCGCACGGATCTGTGGATCTGTGGATTCGCGGGCCTGGGATTCTTGGGTTTCCAGCTCTTTGGCCCGGGTCCGGAAGGTCATCCATACGGCGCCCCGCCAAAGCAACGTCGCCACCGAGACGACGAAGACAGCCGTGGCAACCCAGCGCAAGGTCGATCCCCAATAGGAAGGCATCAGCCACAGGGACAGAGCGACAACTAGGGCGAGGCTTGCCCAGGGGGTGATGGTGGCCGCGCCTTGATCGAGCGCCCGGCGCTCAGGACGGATCAGCCAATAAGCCCAGCCGAGCGGAAAGACCGCCAGCACGAATGCGGCGAGGGGGAGGAGAAGGAGAGGGCTTCCCCAGAAGCTACCAGCGGTCAGCACAGGATTGAGCCTGTAGCCTCCGACCACTGCCGATTCAGCTCCGAACCGCAGCAACTGAACGGCGAGAAAGAACGTGAGCCAGAAAACCGACAGCACGAGATGGACGGAGACCAGGTTGCGCAGCACGGCCGCGCCCGCGAGCGTCTCGTCCCCAGCACCGTTGGGTGAGAGATAGCGGGCGTTCTCACGCAGGAACCCGAGCACGCGGGGCTTGAATTTCGCCTTGCGCTCCTCGATCTGCTTCGTTTGGGTCGGGTCGTCGCCGGGACTCGGCGGACGGACGGTGTGCTTCGACTGGAGCACGTCCTCCACGTCGCCCGGCCCGTCGATGTAGTCGCGGCTGAAGAGCCTCCCCAGAAAGGCGCCGAAATAGCCTCCTCCGGAGACTGTCGAGAGAAAGTCGATCTTCCCCAGCAGACCCGGCTGGCGCGCCAGACCCTGGAAGACGCCAAGGCTGAACGTGGCGCTGCGGATGCCCCCGCCCGACAGACCACATCCCACGAGCCGCCCTTCGGCAGGATGGCCCAGCATGCGGCGCTGATGGAGGAGCTTGTACTCCTTCGTGCGCAGCGCTAAGGGATAGGCGAGATCGAAGGGATCGCTTCCGGCCGGTGCGCCTTGCACCATGGGGGGATTGGGCGTCACGGCCTTGGAATCAGGCATGAGGTTCTCCTGGGCCGGTGGCTTGAGGCACGCCAGGAGATGGGGACTCGATGGCCACGATCACGGCATGGATCAGGGCTCCAAGCCAGAGGGTGGCCAGCATCGCCATGCCTTGATTGATCATCCACGGCGATTGTTTGGACAGACCGAGGCTGACGAGCACCGCGGTACCGAATGCCGGCAGAGAGACGATTCGTAGGAAAAACCGCTCCTCGGCCAGGTAAATCAAGCTGAGAAGCAGGCCCGCCACGGCAAGGCTCAGCCACTTTGTGGATGTGGCGTATTTGAGGAGTGACTCCAGCCCAGGCATGGCTGCGGCCTGTGCGCGCGGGTCGGGATTCCTCGCCAGCTTGATCAGCTCGCGCAGGAAGTGGTTCTCGGCGAGGTCTCCGAGCAGCATCCCGAGAGTCAGGAGGAGCCCCACGAACAGCCAGATCAGGGCCGGACGAGCCCTCCCGGCTGCGACCAGGAAGAGGAAGACTGTCAGGTTCAAGGCGCTGTAGCTGATCAGGAAGAGCGTATCCGCATCGAGCATCTCGTCAAAGCCGTGAAGGATGCAAAGCGCTCGCTTGGAATTTCCCTGAAGGACAGAGGGGAGTGGACAGCCCAACTCGAGAGGCAACATCTTCTTGTCGAGATCCTCGAACGTGCAGGCTCTGGCTGGGGGAGCCTTCACGGCTTGCCGGGCCGCTGCCGGAATCCCGAAACTGGACACCAATGTGGCGAGAAAAGCGATCATCAGGGCCGCGGCAAGAATCTTCTTCCTCGCCGACAGAGTTGAAAGCACACCGTTCCGGCTCTCGCGAATCGTCACCAGAAACCCCCTTACGGGCCAGCCATTGCCCCGATATACAACTTGTTGGATTGAAGACGAGCTTAACACGTCTTCGAATCTCTCAAGTAGAGGAGACGGACCGATCGCCGGATTCCCAGAGGGCTTCGGCGACAGGCTGCGGAGCAGGATCTGGCGAGGGCCTGTTTTTAGGCCGGAGAGGTTCGAGGCCGACGCCCTCAACCGGGCGCCTTTTCCTCCCAGACCTGGCTGAGGTGGACGATCACCTCGACGGCCTTTTCCATGTCCTGGGCCGAGACCCACTCGTAGCGGGAGTGGAAGTTCTGCTCGCCGGCGAAAAGGTTGGGCGTGGGGAGATCCATGAAGCTGAGGCGCGAGCCGTCGGTGCCGCCGCGGATGGCCTTTTCGAGCGGCTGGAGGCCGGCGCGGCGCACGGCTTCGCGGGCGTTGTCCACCACGTCCGGATGGTGGTCCAGCACCTCGCGCATGTTGCGGTAGCTCTCTTCGATCTTGGATTCGAACGTGGCGCCCGGCCAGTCCGCCACGGTGCGCCGGGCGAGCTCCGCCAGGAACGCCTCCTTCTCCGCAAGGCCCGGCGTACGGAAGTCGCGGATGAGGATTTTGACCGACGTCTTCTCGACGCTGGCGTTGATGACGTAGGGATGGACGTAGCCCTCGTAGCCGTCGGTGGTCTCGGGCGAGAGGCCCTCCTGGGGCAGGCGGGAGATGAAGTCGGCCGCCACCTTGATGGAGTTGATCATCGTCCCCTTGGCGTAGCCCGGGTGGGTGTTGCGGCCCTGGAAGGTGATCGTCATGGCGTCGGCCGAGAAGCTCTCGTACTCGAGCTCGCCGCGGGCGCCGCCGTCCATGGTGTAGGCGCACTGGGCGCCGAACTTCGCCACGTCGAAGAACTTGGTGCCGGTGCCGACCTCTTCGTCGGGAGTGAAGCCGAGGCGGATCGTGCCGTGGGCGAGCTCCGGATGGGCCAGCAGGTACTCGGCGGCCGCCACGATCTCCGCGACACCCGCCTTGTTGTCGGCGCCCAGGAGCGTGGTGCCCGAGGCGGTGACGATGTCGTCGCCGATCCGCTCTTTCAGATAGGGGATGTCGGCGGCGCGCAGGACGGCCGTGGGATCGTCCGGCAGCACCAGGTCCTGACCCTGGTAGTTGCGGTGGACGATGGGCTTGACGCCCTCGCCGCTCATTTCGGGAGACGTGTCGACGTGGGCGATGAAGCCGATGACGGGCACGCCGGTCTTCTTCGTGGTGGCCGGCAGTGTCGCCATGACGTAGCCGTGCTCATCCATGGCCACGTCCTGGAGGCCCAGGGCCTTGAGCTCCTCCACCAGATGGCGCAGGAGGTCGAGCTGCTTGGCGGTGCTGGGATAGGTCTCGGAGGTTTCGGTCGACTGGGTGTCGAAGGTCACGTAGCGCAGGAAGCGCTCGAGGCACGAGGTGCGGAACGGTGTGTCGGGCATGTCGGACATGGCGAAAGGGTATCAGGGCGGGGAGGGGCCGTCACCACCCTCTCGCCCCTATTCAACGCGGAAGTCGTAGCACGCTTCGGGGTTGTTTTCACTCTCGCGCAGGAACGCCACGGTCCGTTCGACGAGCCGGGCCGTGGCGGTTTGCCTCTCGAAGGCTTCCTTGAGGAGCATCACCGCGCTCAGGGCCTCGCGGTGGATGCCCAGGGCCGTGAAGACGGCCGCCGCGCCGCTGACCAGGGCCTCCGCTTCGCCGGGCCGGTCCAGGCGCATCTGCACCAGGGCCGCGTCGAGCGAGGCCAGGGCCGCCGCGAAACCGAGGCCCGCCTCCTCGAAGCCAGCCTTCACTTCCAGGAAAGTCGCCTCGGCGCTCGCCAGCTCTTCGAGCCCGTAGCGGATGCGGCCTTCGATCCACCGGATCTTGAGCCGCGGAATCCGGCTGGCGGCCTGAACGCGATGGCGGTTGCGGAACAGCAACCGCTTGGCCTCGCGGAAACGGCTGCACTCCACGAGGTACACGAGATGATTCTTGAAGGCGGTGAAGGAGAGCTCCGGATCGCGCGCCTCGTCGATCGAAGCGAGTCCCTCCGCGTTCACCTGCAGGGCCTCTTCCGATTGGCCGTTGTAATAAAGGTAGGCGGCCTTCTTGATTAGCACGCGGCCGACCGCGTGGACGTCGCCGGCCTCCCGGTAGAGGTCGCGGACGACGTCGAGGGCAAAGAAAGCGAGCTGAAAGCGCCGCTGGGTTCCCAGCAGAGAGGCGTGAAGGTCATGGAGGCGCACCTCCAGAGAAGCCGAGCCCGTCCCCCGCTCCAGCACGTCGAAGGCGTGCTCGAACGCCTGCTCCGCTGCCCAGAGATCGTCGGACACGCGCAGGGCATTGCCGAGCTCTCCCCAGGCCCGGGCCTGGAAGTCCGCCACTTGGCGATTCCCATAGACGGCGGGATCGAGGCGGTCCGCCACCGCCGCTGCCATCCGTGCCAAGCGCACCATCTCCTGCGGATCGTCGTGGCGAAGGGCCGAGACGCGCTGGAGGAGGGCCTCGTAAACGCCGAGCCCCGCCTCGTCCAGGAAAGGCGCCAGGCCTTCTCCGCGAGCCAGCAGGAGCGAGGCCTCCTGGGCTTGTTTTCGTTGTTCCTCCAGGACGCGCTTGAGCCGGATCGCCTGCTCGAACGAGCTGGCCACCGGCCGGTCATAGGATGCCACGCGCCAAGCCAGAGGCTGCTCCGGCATCTGCAGGCTCTTGCGCACTTGCCGGTTCCAGCCGATCGCCGCCCGGCAGGCCTTACATCCGCTGAGCAGGTGGGCGAGGATCTCGCGTCTGCGCTCAGGAGGAAGAGAGCTGCGTGTGCTCGCCGACAGCTCTTCGGGACCGAGATGGGCGCTCAAGGGTGGGTTTCCTTTCCTCGTTGAAACCCGTCCAGTCTGCCACCAAATCGACGATTGCGCAAACTCATCGGCTCTCGGGGAGGGGCGCAGCGGGCTGCGCCCCTCGAAGAAGGAGGTTAGTGCGTCCTGCCGTCAGGGTCCGTGGCGGGCCCTTGGGCCGTTCCAGGCGTCGTCGGGCAGCCGGTCGGCGGGCAGACGAGGTCCTTGGCCCGGATGACCGGAGACCGGGAAGTGGCCGGGGAAGGTGGCGTCCAGTTGCGGGTCACCGCTCCAATCCGGTCCGCCAGCAAGCCTTCGAGCCACCGCCAGACGCCGCCCGGGTTCGTGCCGGCGGCCTGGGCTCCGGTGGGGGAGGCCATGGACAACGCCACGGCGAGAGCCGCCCCGCTGAGGGTGCGGCCGAGCCTTCTCTGAAGAAGATGATGAGGATGAAACATATCGCTTTCTCCCTTCTCCGCGGACCTGCCCCAAGGCCACCATGGCCCCGGAGGCCCGCGGCTACAGCACTGCCAAAACCTCGAGATCCAACGAATGACCGCTCCAGTGAGGCCGCGAATCGGCCTATCGGCAGTCTAGGCAACGCATAGCCGGTTCGCTGTGCAATAGTTCTCTTTGAATTTCATGAAAAGTATGTTTTCTCGCCGGCGGCGGGTTCTACCTGCCCGCGTACATCGGCCCCAGGGGCTGGGTGGGTCTACGGCTGGACGGGGGTGCGGTCGATTGGAGCGAAGTGGCCGAGCTGGTCGGCGGCAGCTACCGGCTCGTGGCCCCCAAGCGGTTGACCGCGCTAGCCCGGTAGCCCACGATTTTCGTATCTCAGACGCCGTAATAATAGTTGTAACGATTCACTTCTACTCTAACCGCGCAGTCAGCGGGTTGTGGTTTCTTCTCGTTGATCTCGCATGTACTTGCGGAACGTATAGATTTTCAGTAGATTGTCCCGCGTTTGTCGTCGAACCAAATCAGAGGGAGTTGCGCCTCCTGGCGAGATTCCCCGCAGTTGAGTCTTCAAAAGCCTGGAGGGCCTGGTATGTCTCGGATTGGGTTCGCTCTGTCGATCGTTCTTACATTGTTGCTCGCCGCTACGCCCGCGAGCTCTCAGTCACTGGTCAAGTCGGCAGTACAGGTCGACGCCGGAAATACCAAGCAGACGGGCCAGGACTTTGGGTACAGCCTGTCGTACAACTGCAGCAACACCTCGGGCCCCTGCCTGAACGCCGAGGTCGACGACCTGCTGCCGGCACAAGTCCAGTTCGTCTCCACTGCGACGACGACCGACGTAGCGGCGGTCAACGTGACGCCGAATTTCATGGGCTCCGGCCGCACCCGGGTCCAGTTCGTGATGATCACTCCGCTGCCGGCGGGCAACAGCGGCAACCTGCTGATCACCGTCCACTTCCCCAACGGCTCGACGCCCAACGGCACCGTGGCCACCAACACGGCGGACGGCGTCAACCTCGGGGCCACGCCCGGCACCACGACGACTCCGCCGGTGAACGTCACGGCCGTGGCGTCCGTCCAGGTCAACACCCAGAAGAGCCTGATCACGGCGCCGGCCAACCTGGACATGCCGGAGACCTACCGGCTGCGGATCTCGGTGCCCAACAATCCCGGCGCTCTGAACCTGACGGCGGTGGGCCCGGTGACCGACACGCTGCCGGTGGGCACGGTGTTCAACGGCTCCACCCCGGCGGCCGACTGCCAGCCCGGCTGCGTGGGCACGACGCCCGCGACCCTCACCTGGACGAGCCCCTGCTCGGTACCCATCATTCCAGGCGGAAACTGCGATATTCAGGTGAACGTCACCTTCCCCAGCGCCACGTTCCCCAGCGGCAGCAGCGTCACCAACAGCTTCACCGCTACGGCGACACCGCTGGGCCAGCCCTCGCAGAGCTTCGGACCCGGCACGTCGACCGACACGGTGACCACGTTCGTGCCGAATCCCAGCGCCGGCCTGTCGAAGGGCATCGCCGGCGGCAGCCCCAATCCGCCGACCCTCAACCAGACCTTCAGCTACTCGATCGGGGTCTCGAACAACGGCAACGTGCCGCTCGACACCATGGTCGTGACCGATACGCTCCCCGTCCAGTTCAAGCTGTCGAGCGTCACCACCGGCTCCTACAACGGGCTGGCGCCCTTCGCGGCCGGCGTGGGTGTGCAGGTGACCTATGAGAAGAACACGGCGCTCGGCACCTTCACGCTCTGGGGGAGCTCGCCCAACGTCACGACGAGCACGACGCTGACCGCGCCGCCGCCCGGCCTCGGCGCCGGCGAGTACGTCACCCGGGTGCGTTGGCAGTACGGCCAGGCGCAGCCCGGCATGAGCCCCACGGCGAATCCGCTCGTCACCGGGCAGATCATCAATCCCAGCAACGCGGGCGCGCCGGTGGGCTTCGGCGACAGCATTCAGAACTGCGTCGACCAGACGGCGGTCTACACGGCGGGTCCCACTCCGGTCTCCAACAACGTCTGCAACATCTTCACCCTCAGCGGGCCGTTCGTGCAGCTCGATCCGGCGAAGGAAAACCTTTCGGGCGGACCGTTCAACCCGGGTCAGACGGTCTCGTGGCGCCTGCATGTGCACAGCGCGCCGCAGTCGAGCGATCCGGTGCCGCTCCAGAACCTGGTGGCCACGGACCTTCTCCCCGTCGACCTCATCTTCACGAGTTGGACGTTCGACGACCGGAGCACGGGCCTGCCGGCGCCGCAGACCTTCGAGCAGATCCCGAACTTCGCGGGCACCGGCCGCACCCTCCTGCGCTGGAGGTGGAATGCCGGCAGCGGCAACCTCGGCGTCGGCCAGGAGGTGTGGATCAACATCAGCACCACGATCCGCAACGGCGCGTCCTTCGGTGCGCTGTCCAACACCTTCGCCTTGGGGTCCGACGCGCCCGGCCTCGGCCAGCGCTGCTCCGGCGGCTCGCAGACCGACTCGCTGGACCTCGACGGCGACGGCAACACCGCCGAGACGCGGTGCGTGGGGACGGGGAGCGCCAACGTGGCCTCCGCCGCGCAGCTCGTCTCCAACAAGCAGGTGAAGGGCGTCTGCGACGGCGCGTTCACCTCGAGCTCCGCCGGCACGCTGATCGGCGGCGCCATCGACTACCAGCTCAAGGTGCAGAACGTCGGCACGGTGCCGATGCAGAACTTCGTGCTCGTCGACATCCTCCCCTTCGTGGGCGATACCGGCGTGCGCGACCTCAACCCGCGCGGCTCGCAGTGGACGCCGCTGCTGACGGCCCCCATCGTGCCGCCCGCGGGGACGACCCTCTACTACTCGACCTCCGGCAACCCGTGCCGTCCCGAAGTGGGCGTCTCGGTGCCCGGCTGCGATCCGCCCAACTGGACGACGGTGCCGCCGACCCCCATCACCTCGGTGCGCTCGTTCAAGGTCGAGTTCGGCAGCCGCGTGGTGGGGCCGTTCGACTTCGTGTCCTTCAATTTCCATCTCACGGCGCCGGGCAACGTCCCCGCGGGACAGACCGCCTTCAACTCCTTCGCCTACCAGGCGGACCGCGCCGACGGCCTCGGGTCGCTGGCGGCCGAGCCGCAGAAGGTGGGCATCGCCCCCGGCACCTGCGACGCCGCAAGCCTCGGCGACTTCGTCTGGGTGGACGCCAACCATAACGGCGTGCAGGACGACGGCCCCACCGGCGTCAACAACGTCTACGTGCGGCTGCTCACTCCTGGGCCCGACGGCGTGCCCGGCACGCCGGACGACGTGCCGCTGGCCTCGACGGTCACCGCGAACAGCCCAAGCAACGCGCCGGGGTGGTACCGCTTCCCCGGCCTCGCACCCGGCAGCTACTTCGTCTGCGTCACGCCGCCGCCGACGTTCATCTTCACCACGGCGGACCAGGGGACGGACACTCAAGATTCCGACGCCAACCCGGCGTCCGGCTGCTCGCCGGTGGTGACGCTGGTGGCCAACCAGGATGATCCGGACGTCGACTTCGGGCTCGTCGCGACCCAGCTTGCGGCCCTCGGCGACTACGTCTGGTTCGACCGTGACGGCGACGGCCTGCAGAACGAGCCGACGACGGACGGCATCAACGGCGTCACCGTCAAGCTCTTCGCGGACAACGGCAACGGCACCGCGGACCCGGCGACCGACGCCCTGATCGCAACGACCGTCACCAAGGACGACGTCTACGGCCGGCCCGGCTACTACCGCTTCGACGGCCTGATCCCGGGTCTCCAATATTTCGTGCAGTTCATGAAGCCGTCGGTGGCGACCGGCTTCACGACCCAGGACACCGGCGACGACACCCAGGACTCCGACGCCAACGCGACGACCGGCGTGACGCAGCTCGTCACCCTCGCGCCGGGCGAGTACAACCCGACGATCGACGCCGGGCTCGTCATTCCATCCGGCAACCTCGCCCTGGGCAACCAGGTGTGGCTCGACACCAACAACAACGGCATCTTCGAGCCGCAGAACGGCGAGTTGGGGATCGACAACGTGCGGCTCGACCTCTACCTGGACGCCAACGCCGACGGCCTGCCGACCCTCGACGAGCAGGTCGGCACGACCTTCACCGCCACGCAAGGAGGCTTCGCCGGGCGCTACCTCTTCCCCAACCTCGCGCCGGGCAACTACATCGTCGTCGTCGATCCGTCGAGCTTCTCGGGCGGCGGCGCGCTGGCCGGTCTGGCCACGGCGACCGGCAACGATCCCGCGCCCGATCCGGACAACGACGCCGACGGCGACGACAACGGCACGGCGTTGGGCGCGCTGACCGCCAGCCTGCCGGTCACCCTCTCCGCGAACGGCGAGCCCACGAGCGAGGACGGCAACGCCAACACCAACCTCACCGTCGACTTCGGCTTCATCGCCGCGGCCGCCGCGCCGCAGCCTCACTTCGACTATGGCGACGCGCCGGACGTGGCGGTCAGCACCTCCACGGGCGACTACAACACCACCGTGCTCGACAACGGCGCCCAGCACCTCCTGGGGGTCCCCAACGCTCCCTGGCTCGGAGCTTGCGTCGACGCCGACGGCGGCTTCAACCAGAATCCCCAGGCGACGGGCGACGACCTCACCACCTCGCCCATCACCTTCGGCACCTGCGCCGTTCCCGGCGACGACGAGGACGGCGTCACCTTCACCGGTCCGTTCGTTCCGGGCGGCACGGCCGCCTTCACGGTCACCGCCGGCGGGCCCACGTCCTGCGTCCTCAACGCCTGGGTCGACTGGAACCGCGACGGCGTCTTCGGCAACTCGGCCGGCGAGCAGATCGCCACCAACGTCAACATTCCGACCGGTCCGCCGACCGTGCTTTCTCCGGCGGTGCCGGCGGGCGCCGTGCCCGGCCTCACCTACGCCCGCTTCCGCTGCTCGTCGGCGACCGGCCTCGGACCCACTGGCCCGGCGAATGACGGCGAAGTCGAGGACTATCTCGTGGGAGTCGTCGGCTTCGACTACGGTGATGCGCCGGCCAGCTACGGCACTCAAGGGGCGGGCGCGGCCCGCCACCAGGTCAATCCCCTCAATCCGCTGATGCTCGGCCGCTGCGTCGACACCGAGGTCGACGGGCAGCCGAACGCCACCGCCTCGGGAGACGACGGCTCCGCGGGCACGAGCCGCATCGGCACCTGCTTCAACGACGAGGACGGCGTCACCTTCACGACGCCGGTCACGGCGTGCACCACGGCCCAGGTCAGCGTCTTCGTCACCAGCAGCGCGGGCGGTAAGCTGGACGCCTGGGTGGACTTCAACCGCAACGGCACCTTCGACGCAGCCGAGCAGATCTTCACCGACCAGACCCTCACGGCCGGCAACAACAACCTGAGCTTCCCCGTGCCCTGCACCTCCGGGGCCGGCGTCTCCTACGCCCGCTTCCGTCTCTCCTCGGCCGGCGGCCTGGACCCGGCGGGATCGGCGCCGGATGGCGAGGTCGAGGACTATGCCCTCGTTCAGGGCACCGTCGACTTCGGCGACGCGCCGGACACCTACGGCACGACGCTCGCCGCCAACGGTCCCTATCACCGGGTGACGGCCGGCTTCTCCCTGGGCGCCACGGAGGACAGCGAGGTCGACGGCCAGCCGTCGGCCGGTGCCACGGGCGATGGCGCGGACGAGGACGGCGTCATTCTGCCGGCCGGCGGCTTCGTCGCCTGCGGCACGGCCAGCGTGACCGTCAACCTCACCAACACCGCCGGCATCGCCACGCCGAAGCTCGACGCCTGGATCGACTTCGACGGCGACGGCGTCTTCAACGATCCGCGGGATCGCATCGCTACGGGCACGGCGCTCGTATCCGGCGCCAACCTGGTGACCGTCAACGTGCCGTGCGACGCCAAGTCCGTCGTCTCCTATGCCCGCTTCCGGCTCTCCTCGACCGGCGTCTCCGGGCCGGGCGGCATGGCGGCGGACGGCGAGGTCGAGGACTACGCGGCGACGGTCATCGGCCTCGACTTCGGCGATGCCCCCGACCCGACCTATCCCACGCTCCTGGCCTCCAATGGCGCCCGCCATGCCGTGCTGCCGGTGGGCAACCCGACCCTGGGCTCCTTCGTGGATACCGAGCCGGACGGCCAGCCGAACGCCGCCCTTACGGGCGACGACACCCACGGCGTTCCGGACGACGAGGACGGCGTGGTCTTCCCGGCCACTCTCATTCCGGGAGCGCCGGGCTCGATTCAGCTCCGCGCCGGCGCCACGGGCGGCATCGTGAGTTGCTGGATCGACTTCAACCACAACGGCAGTTGGGCCGACGCGGGCGACAAGGTGGTGACCGACCTCCTGGTGGCGGCCGGCACGATGACCAGCCAGACCTTCCCGGTACCGGTGGGATCGCCGCAGGGCGACACTCCGTCGCGTTGCCGGATCAGCACGCAGGCCGGCCTGGGAGTGACCGGCCTGGCGCCCGACGGTGAAGTGGAGGACCATCTGGCCCCCATCGGCGTCGAGCAGCCGAAGATCGGCGTCGCCAAGCGCCTGGTATCCGTCGACCGCGACCCCGCCGACCCCCTGGCGTTCACCGTCGTCTTCGAGATCAAGGTCGAGAACCTCGGCAACGTGCCGCTCTCCGCGGTACAGGTGGCCGAGAACCTTACCGTCACGTTCCCCTCACCCATGACGTTCAGCATCATTTCGAACCAGAGTCCCGATCTCACCGTCAACCCCGGCTTCAACGGCGCCGGCGACACCAGCCTCCTGGCTGCCGGTAACACCTTGGCGATCGGCGCCTCCGGAACCATTACCCTGACCCTGAAGGTCCATGACCCGGCGGCCAACCCCGGGCCGTTCACCAACCAGGTGATGGCCAGCGCAACCAGCCCTGCCAAGGTGCCGGTCACCGATCTCTCGCAGGACGGTTCGAACCCGGACCCCAACGGTGACGGAAACGGCACCGACAACGACGTTCCGACCGTGTTCCAGCTACCGGTCTTCGTCACCTTGATCCCGACGCTCAACACCTGGGGTCTGCTGGCGCTGGCGGTGCTCCTCGGTCTCTTCGCCGTGCGACGGATGAGGAGGTCGGCAAGGGCGTAAAGGCTGCGGAGGGGTTACACTCCGACTTGATGAGACTCGAAACCGAGCGGCTCGTTCTCCGTCCCTGGCGGGAGGGAGACGAGCCGTCGCTCGTTCGCCACGCCAACAACCGCAGGGTGTCGATCAACCTGCGGGACCATTTTCCCTATCCCTATACTCTGGACGACGCGCGGGCCTGGATCGGCCGCTGCAAGTCCGCCATCCAGCCGCACCAAGCCTTCGCCATCGAGCACGGTGGAGAAGCGATCGGAGGCATCGGCCTCCAGCCGATGTCGGACGTCTCCCGCTACACCGCCGAGGTCGGCTACTGGCTGGGGGAGGAGTACTGGGGCCAGGGCTTCGCGACCGAGGCCCTGCGCCGCCTCACCGACTACGCTTTCGAAAATCTCCAGTACGAGCGTCTCGAAGCCTGGGTTTTCGCCACCAACCCCGTCTCCTGCAAGGTCCTGGAAAAAGCTGGCTACGAGCACGAAGCCACCTGCCGTCACGCCGCCTTCAAGGAGGGGAGATTTCTGGACTGCCACCTTTTTGTGCGGTTGCGGCCGCGGTGAAAATGGATCTGCCGCGGTTGGATTGGTTTCAGATTGGACCGGCTTTCCCGATCCTGAGACGCCCCACGGGGTAGCTGGCGCTACCCTGCGGGCGTCTCTACATTGGGGTCGTAACGGTGTGGAAATTGGAGCGCTGAGGCCTTTCCGGAAGGTTGATCACCTGATCGTCACCTACGGGCGCCGCCGATCCGGATCACGCCACAGTTTCGCCCATGGATCTGCCGCGGTCGGATTGGTTTCAGATTGGACGGTCATCGCCGATCCTGAGACGCCCCACGGGGTAGCTGACGCTACCCTGCGGGCGTCTCTACATTGGGGCCGTAACGGTGTGGAAATTGGAGCGCTGAGGCCTTTCCGGAAGGTTGATCACCTGATCATCACCTACGGGCGCCGCCGATCCGGATCACGTCGCCGCTTCGCCCCCCACTGTAGAGACGCCCAGAGGGTAGCGCCAGCTACCCCGTGGGGCGTCTCCGAGGCGGCGAAAACCGCTCAGAAGGCGAGGGCCTCCCCCGGGGCGACGAAATAGATCCGTTCCCAGCCGAAGGAGCCCCGGCTGTTAAACTGATTGCCGACCCGTTTCTCCCAAGGAGATCCTGTGCCGCCCGCGAAGCGCCTCGCCGTTCGCCACGTCTTCCTCAGCTCCACGGCCAAGGATCTCGGTCCGTACCGTGACGCCGTCTTCAAGGCGGTCTCGGGTCTGGACGGCTTTCACTGCGTCCGCATGGAGGACTTTGGCGCCCGCGACTGGGCAGCCGACGACTTCTGCCGGGCCAAAGTCGCAGAGTGCGATGTCTTCGTCTGTCTGATCGGGCATCTCTACGGCAGCTCACCTCCGGGATCGAAGACTTCCTTCACGGAGAGGGAGTACGAGGCGGCGGTGGAGAAGGGCCTTCCGCGCCTCCTGTTCTTTGCCGCTGACGACCTGCCCATGTCGCAGATCCTCCGGGAAGGAGACGCGCTTTGGAAACGCCAACAGAAATTCCGTAAGCGGGTCCTGAACGAACGGATCGGCGACTTTTTCAACGCTCCGGACGCTCTGGGAACGCAGGTGGTCAAGGCGCTCGGGAATCTCCCAGGAAAGTCAAAGGCCTCAAGGCCCGCCCGCGCGAAGCCGCCGGCCGACCTGGCCCAAGCCACCGAGAAATACCTCAATTTTCTCGTCGAACGCTACCGCTACCTCGAGTTCAAGGGCTTGGGCGTCTCCGACCGAGTTCCCCTTCGATTACCGCTGCTCGAGATGTACGTCCCGCTGAAAGCGAGGGTCGAGGCACCGAAAGGCGAAACCTGGGATCGCCTTCGCCTCGCCGGTCGGAAGCCCACGGAGGCGGAGTTGGAAGCTCTGGGTCCGCGAGTGAGCGAACCACAGCCGATCCTGGATCTGATGAAGGAACACGATGGACTCATCGTGCTTGGTGATCCGGGGTCAGGTAAGTCCACATTTCTCAAATTTCTCGCCCTCACCCTGGCTTCCGGGCAAGGTGAATCTCTTGGGTCGGTGGGGCGACTGCCGATCCTCTTGCCTCTGGCTGCCTATGCCAACGCTATCGCCGAGAAAGATCTCCGGCTCGACAGCTTTCTCGCTCAGTACTACAAGTTGCGGGGAGTGGACGTACCGCTGGCCGCTGTTTTAGATCAAGCCTTTCAGAGCGGCTCCGTCCTGCTCCTTCTCGACGGCCTTGACGAAGTGCGGGACACCTCGCTCCGCAATACGGTTGTGGAGAGGGTCCGGGACTGCTACACCACCCATCGCGCCGCCGGCAACAAATTCGTGATCACCAGTCGCATCGTGGGCTACCGCGAAGTGCGCCCCCAAGCTGAAGGTTTAGCCGAGTGCACGCTGGTCGACTTCGAAGACGAAGAGATCGCGGCTTTCGTAGAGAAGTGGACGGAGGCTGTCGAACGGGCGGCCAGTGGCGACACGCAACTTGCCGTGATCGAGGCGAAGCGAGAGCGAGAGGAGCTGCTCGACGCGGCAAGCCGCAATCCCGGCGTTCGCTCCCTGGCCGCCAATCCACTTCTGCTTACGATTCTTGCCGTGATGAAGCGGCAAGGAGTGACATTGCCCGAGCGGCGGGCTGCGCTCTACCAGACATATATCGAGACGCTGCTCAGGAGCTGGAACTTGGTACGTAGCCTGGACCGCTCGATGCGGATACTTGACGTGGATCTTACCCTGAAGGTGCTGGCGCCTCTGGCGCTGTGGATGCACGAGACGTCGCCCGGGGTCGGGCTAGTCAAGGAATGGGACCTGCTTCGCGAGCTTGAGCGGATCTACCGCGAAAACGGAAACGGCGACCCGGAGGAGGCGACGCGGCATTTCCTTGAAGACGTCCGTGAGCACGCGGCTCTCCTCCTCGACCGTGGCGGCCGGCAGTACGGCTTCATCCATCTGACCTTCCAGGAATACCTGGCGGCTGTGGCCCTGGCTCAGAAGGGGCAGCAGGAGATCGAGCCTGTCGTGGACGCCTTGTCCGAGCACGTAGGCGAGCCCGCCTGGTACGAGGTGAGCTTGCTGACCATCGGCTACCTGGGGATCGTCCAGAAGCGCGACGAGGCGGCGAGCGCAGTGGTGCTGGAGCTGATTGCGCGAGCACCGGGTCCGCCGGGAGAGGCTGTCGTGCTCGCAGGGCGGGCTGTCGCCGATGCGGGAGCGGCCGGGGTAACGCCCGCGTGCCGCGAGGCGGTTGTGCACACGCTGCTCGAAACGGTTCGGGCCAAGGAAGTGAAAGCAGTACGCAGGGCCGCGGCGGGAAAAGTGCTCGCAGAGCTGGGAGATCCGCGGCCGGAGGTGACGACGCTCGACGGCATGGAATTCTGCCGGGTTCCGGCGGGGCCGTTTCGGATGGGGGAAGACGACGAAGAGCATACTGTGGAGATTCCCTACGATTACTTTTCTTGCAGGTATCCCGTGACCGTGGCGCAATTCCAGGAGTACGCCCAGGCGAGTCAGGCTCGGCTTGGAGATCTCGACTCGTTACGGGGAGCTGCGAATGCGTCGGTCAGTTGGGTGAGTTGGGACGAAGCGAAGGAGTTTTGCGCCTGGCTGACGAAGAGATGGGCCGAGGTGGGTCTGATTCAGGATGGCTGGTCGGTCGCGCTACCTTCGGAAGCGGAGTGGGAGAAAGCGGCGCGGGGTGGACAGGAGATCCTGGCAAAGCCGCAGGTGGGATCCCTTGGTCCCGTTGTCCTCAGCGGCCGGCTAGAAAGAAACCCGGAGCCGGCCCGGCGATATCCCTGGGGAGGCGAGCCCGACCCGGAGAGAGCCAATTACGGCGACACCGGCATCGGAGGCGTGAGCGCCGTAGGCTGCTTTCCGCGGGGAGCGAGCCCCTACGGTTGCGAGGAGATGAGCGGGAACGTCTGGGAGTGGACGCGCAGCCTTTACGAACCTTACCCGTATCCAGAGACCGGAATGGATCGTCATTTGCGCGAAGACTTGACCAAAGAGGGCCTCCGTGTGTTGCGCGGCGGGGCGTTCGGCAACACCTCGGGGTTCGTCCGTTGTGCCTACCGCTACTGGAGCCTCCCGGACGACCGGAACGTCAACATAGGATTCCGTGTTGTGCTGTCCCCATTCTCCTCTGATCTCTGATCCCTCTGGCCTCTGTTCTCTCTGGACCATGAAGTCGGTGGGGGGAGTCCAGAGGGGGGCTTGCCCCCCTTTGGGGGCTGAAATCGGGGAGAGCGTGGCCCCGCGCGCCATCGGCTAGAATCCCCCCATGAACCTGATCTCAGATCTCAAGCGCATCCTTCTTCGCGACATCGACACCCTCCGGCGGGAGATCGAGCTGTACCCGGATGACGACCTGGTGTGGCGGGAGGTTCCCGGCCTCCCCAACTCCGGGGGCACGCTGGTCCTTCATCTGGCCGGCAACCTGCGCCACTACTTCGGCGCCGTGTATGGGACGAGCGGCTACGTTCGGGATCGGCCGGTGGAGTTCTCGACGCGCGGCGTTCCCCGGCACGAGCTTGTGCAGATCATCGCCGCCGCCCATGCCGAGGTTGGGGAGGCGCTAGCCCACTTGGATCCCGCCGTGCTGGAAGAGACGTATCCGGAGCCGAACCGGGGCGAGTCGTTGCCGACCGGTTTGTTTTTTCTCCATCTGGCCGTGCATCTGACCTATCATCTTGGCCAGATCGACTATCACCGGCGCGTGGTTACGGGTGATTCCGCTTCGGCTGGGGCTCTTCCGACGCCTTGAAGGGGCCCGATCTGCCGCGGCGGATTCATTGGTCATTGGACCGGCGTTCCCGAACCTGAGACGCCCCACGGGGTAGCTGGCGCTACCCTGTGGGCGTCTCTACATTTTGGGGGGCAACGGTGTGGAGGTTGAAAACCGATTGCGCGGGTCGCTTCCTACGGGCGTCACCCATCCGATTCAAGTCACGGCTTCGACCCCAATGTAGAGACGCCCCGTGGGGAACCCCGCGGGGCGTCTCCGGGGCGGGGAAAACCTTTCAACCGTCGACGACTGTGCTCGGGCAGAGCGACCTTCCGTCCTCAAATCTCCAACCGCATCTCCCACTGCTCCAATCCCTGCCTATCCCATCCAGGTCCGGTAAAGAATTCCGGGGCCAGATCCTGCGGGATGTAGGACGAGAACCACCACGTTCGCCCCGGATGGGCGGCGGCCAGGGCGTGGAGAATCCGCGTTCCCCAGCCCTGGCGGCGGTGGGCGCGGGGGACGACGAGGGCATGGAGGGATTGCATCGCGGCCGCGGGATCGCCCATCAGGGCACGGGCTTCGCCGAGGCGCCAGGCGCGGGTGGGCGGCGTCGATGCCGCGAAGGTCTCGGGCTGGAGCGTCCAGGGGAGGTCCGGCTCGCCTTCGCGAACGGCGAGCCGCGCGAAATCTCTGGGATCGATCTCTTCGAGCGGACCGGTCGGCTCGATGTCGACGGGGTCCCATCGGTAGCCGGAGAGGCGGCGCCGGGTTCGGAAGCCGAGACCGGTATAGAGCGCCACGGCGGGGGCGTTCTGGACGATCACCTCCAGCAGCATCGCCCGGTCTCCCCGGGCGCGGGCCTCGGCGATAGCCTCTTCCAGAATCCGGCGCCCCACTCCCCGGCCGCGGAATTCCGGCGCGATGCCCATGGCGGCCACGCGGCTGGTCCACCCCCGCCGGTCGATGAGCAGGGCGCCGGCCGGCGAGCCGTCGTGTGAATAGACGCGGCTGGCAAATGGATCGAGATGCTCGCTGCGGAACCGGCGCTCGTAGATCGGAGCCGTGAAGGCCAAGGAGACGAAATAGTTTTCAAATCCCCGGTTGATGGCGAATGCCACTTCTTCGGACGTGCACTCTGCGACGGGACGGGCGGCAAGGGTCGGAATATCCATGGCCTTTAGATGATTTCACGTCTTTCCTGCCCTTTGTCCGTGCCGTCCATACCTGTCCGTCTCAGTCCTTGCCCTCCTCCCGCCGCAACGCTCCCACCTCCGGCACCAGCTCCAGCCCGGCCGCCGCGACCTGCTTGCGGAAGGCGGCCACGTCTTCGGCGTACAAGCGGTTGAAGTCCACCAGGAAGGCATCCAGCGCCTTCTCGGCGGTCTCGAAGTAGGCGATCGTGCTGGGCGTGGGCGGGTCCATGGAGGTTTGGAGGGTGTCCACGATGAACCAGACCTTCTCCAGGACGAGGTCGTC
Organism: Thermoanaerobaculia bacterium; assembly: GCA_035996875.1. GTDB lineage: Bacteria > Acidobacteriota > Thermoanaerobaculia > Multivoradales > UBA5704 > DATARR01. Next base: position 22,594 of record DASYJD010000009.1, on the reverse strand, counting down.
GCGCGGGACGCCGAGCGGCATCTCGGGGGCGACCCGGAAGCGCTTCTCGAAGGCGTTGAGTTTCTTCTGGAGGCCGGCGGCGGCCTGAAGAAGGGCGGCTCGGGCGGCCGGGGGCGCATCGGTGCGGGCCCGGCCCGCGGCGGTCTCGACGTCGGCGCGGGTCTTCAAGATGCGCTCGACGACGGCGATGGCGGAATTCTGGAGGCGGCCGGCACGGAGGACGGCGCCCCAGCGCGCCTGCCAGTCCGCTTCCGTGTTGTGCGAGCGCGGATCGGGGAGGACGCGAACGGTCTGCTTCGCCTCGGCGTCGCCCAGCTTCAGGGTGACGGTATAGACGCCCGGCGGCACCTCCGGACCCGGCGGGTTCGGCGGCCGGGGCGGCGCGCCGGCGGGGCGCGAAGAGAGCTTGAAGGCGTTGCTCTCCAGGCCCCAGGCGTCGCGGTTGATCCCCGGATCGAGCGGCCAGCGATAGTTGCGCAGAATTTTGCCGGAAGCGTCGGCGACTTGGACTTCGGCCACTCCGCCTTTGAGCGCCGAGACGGTGAGGAGCGCGCCGTAGGGGCGGTTTTCGCCGTGGAAGACGTCGGCGCCGTGCCCGGCAGTGCCGCTGCGAATCCAATGCTGGCGCGCGTCGGGAATCGTGAAGAGGTGGAGCGGCTCGGCGAGGACGGCGGTGCTCAGCTCGCGCAGCGGCCGGACATCGTCCAGGATGTAGAGGCCGCGCCCGAAGGTGCCAATCACTAGGTCGTGATCCCTTGGATGGACCACGAGGTCCGTCACCGCCACCGCGGGCATTCCGTTCCGCCACGGCAGCCAGCGCCGGCCGCCGTCGAGCGAGATCCACAGGCCGCGCGAGGTGCCGGCGAAGAGGAGGTTGCCGTCCACCGGATCCTCTTCCAGGCACAGGGCGTGGCCCTGAAGGTCCGGGGTGGCGACGCTCTTCCAGGTGGCGCCGTAGTCGTCCGTGCGGAGGATGTACGTGTTCTCGTCGCCGCGCCGATGATCATCCAGAACCACGAAGGCCGAAGCCGGATCGAAGCGCGAGGGCTTGATCTGAATCACCCAGGCGTGGGCCGGAACGCCGTGGACCTTCAGGAGGCCCGCCTCGACGCTCGTCCAGCCGGTGCCACCGTCGCGGGTGACGTGTAGCCGGCCATCGTCCGTCCCCACCCAGAGAAGGCCCGGCTTCAGCGGCGAGGGCGCGATGACGGTGATGGTGGTGAAGTTCTCGGCGCCGGCCACGTCAGGCGTCAGTCCGCCGCTTTCGGCCTGATGCTGCCACTCGGGATTGTTGGTCGTCAGGTCCGGGCTGATCACCGTCCAGGTATCCCCCCGGTCGGTGGACTTATGAACGAGCTGGCTGCCGGCGTAGAGGGTGCCGGGCGCGAACGGGTCGAGGGCGAACCCGGGAGTGAAGTTGAAGCGCAGGGACGTGCCGGCGGGCGCGGGTGGCGGGATCTCCTTCATCTCCCCGGTCTTCAGGTCCCAGCGCTCGAAGCCCTCCTGCTGCGCCGCGGCGTATCCGCGGTCCGGGTCGGCGAGGTCCGGCAGGGTCGCCGAGCCGTCGCCGCCGCCGAGGGAGGTCCAGGAATGATCCTGAATCCCTCCGGCCTCCCAGGCATCGCTCGGCCCCCGGAACTTGCCATTGTCCTGGAGCCCGCCGTAGACGTTGAAGGGTACCGCCTGATCGACGGCGACGCGGTAGAGCTGGGCGAGGGGGAGGTTGGGGACGAAGACGGCCCGCCGCCCGCGATCGCGGCTGACGAAGACGCCGCCGTCCGTGGCGATCGCCAGCCGGCGCGGATCGGCGGGGTCGATCCACAGCGCGTGCAGGTCAGCGTGGACGCCCTGGCCGCCGAGGAGGTCGCGAAAGCTGCGGCCGTTGTCGTCCGAGACGTGGAGCGACATGTCGAGGTTGTAAACGCGGTTCGGCCACTGCGGATCGACCGCCAGGCCGGAGAAGTAGAACGGGCGCAGGTACAGGTTGGGGCTCGAGTTGACGGTGCGGAAGCTCGCGCCGCCGTCGTCCGAGCGCAGCAGGGCGCTGGTGGCCGCCTCGACCATCGCGTAGACCACCTCCGGATTGGAGCGCGACACGGCGAGCTTGATCCGCCCGAGCTCCCCCTCGGGAAGGCCGTCGTCGTCCGTCCGCCGTTTCCAGGTGCGGCCGCCGTCCTGCGAAACATAGAGCCCGGAGCCCGGGCCGCCGGACTTGAAGATCCACGGCCAGCGCCGGTGCTGCCACATCGCGGCGTAGAGCTTGCCGGGATTCCGGGGATCGATCGCCAGATCCGCCGCGCCCGTCTTCGCGTCCACGAAGAGCACCTTCGACCACGTCTTGCCGCCGTCGACCGTCTTGAAGACTCCGCGCTCGGGATTCTCCGTCCACATCGAGCCCAACGCGGCCACCCAGGCCACCTCCGGGTCCGTGGGATGGAGGACGATGCGGGCGATGTGACGGGTGCCTTCGAGTCCCAGGTGGCTCCACGTCTTGCCGCCGTCGAGCGAGCGGTAGACGCCGTCGCCGGGCAGGGCCGATTCATGGACGTTCGCCTCGCCCGTGCCAGCCCAGACGATCGAGGGATTCGCCTGGAAGACGGCGATGGCGCCGATCGGCAGCGCCCCCTGCCCATCGAAGACGGGCTCCCAAGTGGCGCCGCCGTTGACCGTCTTGAAGATGCCGCCGCCGGCGCCCCCGACGTAGAGGACGTTGGGATCGGACTCGACGCCCTCGACGGTGGCCACCCGGCCGCTCGCCCCGGCCGGACCGATCGAGCGCACGGTGAGCCCGGCGAGGCGGGCCGGGTCGATGGCGGAGTCCGCGGCCAGACCGGGGACGGCGAAGAGGAGGGCGAGGAGGAGGAAGACCCTCATCACCCCGGCCCTCTTCTCCCGCCCCCTCCGCACCCCCCTCACCGGGAGAAGAGGGAGAACAGCAAAAACGCTCCAACTGGGCCCCCTCTCCCGGTGAGGGGGGTGCGGCATAGGCGCTAACTTAACGTGTCTGAGAGTTTCCGCCGCCCGAAGACCCTCACCCCTGCCCCTCTCCCGCCCCCGCCCAACCTCCCTCACCGGGAGAGGGGTACCCCTGGGGCGTTTTTGCCTCGCTCTCTCACCTCCCGGTTGGGGGGAGGGCGATGGAAGAAGAGGGTTGGGGTGATGAGGGAGCTTGCTGTTCTCCCTCTTCTCCCGGTGAGGGGGGTGCGGAGGGGGCGGGAGAAGAGGGCCGGGGTGATGAGGGTCTTGGGCGGGGGAACCTCTGAGACACGTTAAGTTAGTGCCTATGGGGGGGTGGCGAGGGGGCGGGAGAGGGGCAGGGGTGAGGGTCTTCGGGCGGGGGAGCTCTGAAGCCGAGTTGGCGCCTGGAATGGTGAAGCCGGACATGGAGCAGTCTCCTTTCGGGAGCGGATCACGGGCAGTGTATCACTATAGTAATACGGTCCGCCTTCCCGATACGTCGCGAAGCCTCCTGCTATGCTTCCTCCCTGGGAGACCGCGAGACCATGCCTGAGCTGATTCTGATCGTGGACGACGAGCCGGGGATCCTCTCCACCCTGGGAGGAATCCTCTCCGACGAGGGCTATTCGACCCTCACGACGACCAGCGGCGAGGAGGCCCTGGCCCTGTACGGGGAGAAGCGTCCGGACCTGGTCTTCCTGGACATCTGGCTGGCCGACCGCGACGGCCTTGAGACGCTCCAAGCCCTGCGCGAGGCGGACCCGACCGCCGCCGTGGTCATGATGTCCGGCCACGGCACCACGTCCACCGCCGTCAAAGCCATCAAGATGGGGGCCTTCGACTATCTGGAGAAGCCGCTCTCCTACAAGCGGGCCGTGGACGCCGCGGCCGGCGCCCTGGCCTGGAAGCGCACCCTGAAAGAGGGGGCGGCGGAGGCCCTTTCCGATTCGTGGCTCAATAAACCTGCGAACCGCGCCGACCGCGCCGACATTGAGCGCCAGTTCACCGCCGCTCCGGCCCTGCCGCTCCTCGCCGAGACCGGCCGCCGGCAGCGGACCATCCGCCACTCGACGGTGATCTACGGCTTAGGGCTGCACTCGGGCCAGCGCACCGGCATGGTCCTCCAGCCCCTGCCGGAGAATAGCGGTATCCACTTCGTCACCCTGCCCACGGGCGTCGAGATTCCCGCCCACGTCCGCGCCGTGGCCGAGACCGACTATGCCACCACCCTATCCGGCGAGGGCGAGAGCATCCGCACCGTCGAGCATCTCCTCTCGACGCTCCACGCCTACGGAGTGGGCAACCTGCTCATCAAGGTGCACGGCGAGATTCCGGTGCTCGACGGCTCGGCGCTGGAGTTCTGCAAGATCCTCGACGAGATCGGCGTCGCCGAGCAGGACGAGCCGCAGCGCGAGGTGGTCATCGACCGCCGCTATGAAGTGGGATCGGGCGAGAAGGTGCTGTCCATCGAGCCGGCGGTAAGCTTCTCGGTCTCCTATCTCCTGCGCTATCCGTCGCCGGTGGGGGAGCAGTCCTGCGAATTCACCCTCACCTCCGCCGAGGACTACAAGCGGGAGATTGCCCCGGCCCGCACCTTCGGCTTCATGAAGGACCTGAAGATGCTCAACGAGCTCGGCCTCGGCTCCGGCGGCCGGCTCGACAACTTCATCCTCGTGGGCGAGGACGAGGTGATCAACACCGAGCTGCGCTTCCCCGACGAGTTCGTCCGCCACAAAATCCTCGACATCATCGGCGACCTCTATCTGCTCGGCTATCCCATTCGCGGCAAGGTCACCGCGCGGCTGACCGGCCACCGCGACAACATCGCACTTCTTCGGCAGATCGTGGCAGGATAATCCCATGCGCCACCTCGCGGTTCTCGGTCTTCTTTTCCTGAGCGCGCCGGTTCTTGGCGATGACCTGTATACCTTCAGTATCGAGAATCGCGGCGGCCTCGAAGAGAGCGTCCAGACGGGAAAAGTCTTCGCCGCCGGAAGCAGCTATCGGATGGAGCTCGGTCCCAAGGACGGAGAGCTTCCTCTGTACCCCGTCGTGCTTTCCCAAGACGGAGGGGAGCACGAGACCGCGATCGATCCCGCGCATCGGTTCTACTACAGCCCGAAGCAGGGCTCGGGGCCCACGTCGAGCCTGTTCTCCCTTTTTCCCCTCCGGCCGCTGTCGCGATCGGTGACGAACATTCAATTCACGGTGCTGGAGCAGGACGAGCCCGAGCCGATCTCCGGGCTGAAGACTCGCGAGGTCGAGATCCGGCTCAGCTACGACATCAAGGTTCAGCTCTCGAAAATCGAGACGGTGGCGGGCAAAGTGAGCCTCAATGCAAAGTATTGGATGGCGGCGGATCGGGAGGTAGCCCTGCCGGTCAGGCTCCGTCCCACCCTGCGTGCGGGGATTCCCGAGATCGACTCCCGGCTGAGCGTTGCGCTCGCGAAGCTCCGGGGATTGCCGGTGAAGCAGGAGCTCACGCTCGGCGCGGACTCACCCGGCAGCGAGCCGCAAAAACTGATCGTCACGCGGACCCTTCGCGACCTGCGTACCGTCGCGGCCAAGCCTGGCCGGTTCGAGGTTCCAAAAGGTTTCCAATACCACGAGCCCCAGTTCTCCAGAGCGCTGCCGCCAGACCACCCTCAGCTCTTCGGCCCCGAAAAAACTCCACCGCCCGGAAACTGAAGAGCCTCTTATTCCTCCTCGTCGTCGTCGTAGCGGTCCCCCTCTTCGAGCTCCTCCATGCCATCGAGCTCCGCCTGTTCGGATTCCGCGAGGAGCTTGGCCGCTTCGGCGGCGTGCTCCTCCGAGACCAGGAGGACGATGGGCCCGGTGATCGGGTTGAAGCCCATCCCCACCCGTCCCAGCGCGAAGAGGTCCTGCACACCCTCGCCCTTCTTCACGAACGGGATGTCCGCTTCCGTGAGCACGGACTCCGCGAAGGCGAGCTCGTTGGGATCGCCCGTTCGCAGCAGCGCCACCAGCCCGGCGTCCGAAGCCTGATCCGTCTCCGGCTCCGGGAGCGTTTCAACCAGCGGGACGCCGCAGTCCGCGCATTCGGTGAATCCCTCCCGGTACTCTCCGCGGCATTCGGGGCAAAACATTCGGGCCTCCTTTCGAACGGCAGCTCTCAGGGTCGTGGAGCGCCATTCTACACGGCGATGAAAACCGGCCTCCCGCGTTCTATGACGAGTTGCAAACCACCGAGAGCTGGTTGCGACCTACGAGAAGTTGCTTGCAACTCCCGAGTTGTCAGTTGCAAGCCCCGCGGGGCCAGTTGCAAGACCCACGGGGCGAGCTGCAACGTTCAAGATGAGGGTGACGAGCAGGTCGAATCCAGAGATTGGACCCCTGGAACGAGTCTTCGGACCCGGCTCCACGGTTGTGCAAAAGGCTTGACCAGTCGCAAAACGCCGCCAAATGTTTGCAAAATCCGCCAGATTTGCAACAGAAATTCCAAGCACCGACTTTGGTGATGCGGGGCGAGTCCCTGATTTCGAGGGGCATGCAACAGATGAGTGGAGCGAATCCAGGTTCGGATTGGGACGGGTATGCGGCGTGCGCTATTTTGCATTAGAATCCGTCTTGTTTGCAGCAAGCGGACTGATGCTCGCAAGAGACGGCTCGGGTCTTGCAACTCGCGACTCGGGTTTTGCAACGGAAAGGACGATGAAGATGACGAACGAGGTCTCTCTTGGAGCGATTCTCTCGAACCTGGAGGAGCAGATCGTAGTTCACCGGGAGCGTGAAGCCTTCCACGCCCAGCAGGAGGCGACGCACCGGGAGCAGCGGGAGCGGCACGCGGGGGAGCTCGAGCTGCTGACGCGCAACCTCGAGACGTTCAAGGCGGCAGCCAAATCCGCCGTGGAGCTCGCGGCCCGGCCGGGCGCCGCGGCCCGGCCGCTGACGGCTGCGGACCCGGATCCCGGCCGCAGGCCGCGTTTGAGCCGCATGGTTTCGCTCGTCGTGGAGAGCTGGCCCGCCGGTCAGCCCTTCGGGCTGGCTGCCATCGCCTCCGAGATCGCCAGCCGGTATCGGGACAGGCTCCGCAAGGGAGTCAATCCGCGCCTGGTCTCCGTCCACCTGCGCCGCCTCCTCGCCGAAGGCAGGCTCGTCTCCATCCGCAAGGGCAAGCCCCACCACGAGGCGCTATACGCGCGGCGGGAGTGAGGCTACTTGAAGATCGAGTTCAGAAGACCCGCCAGCCGGACGCCCGCCTGCGCCAGCCGGCGCTCCACGAGCGGCATCTGGCGGAAGGCGTAGTCATAGCTGAGGTCGCGCTTGCCGATGTCGTAGACCTGCTGGCGAGCGTCGAACGACTCCTTGATCCAATCCGCCATGGAAGCGCTCTGCCAGGCCGTGACCTCTTCCGGGGTTGGGTGATCGACGAACTCGGCGAGCTCGGAGAAGCTGAGCTTCGTGTTGTCGATCATGCCGCTGTCCCACACCGAATGGAGATTGGAGGGCTGGCTGAACCACAGAACGATGATCTCGTTGCCGCCCCGGTCGGCCCGGCGGCCCACATGCAGGGGCTGATGGACGTCGCCGACGAAGTGGACGAGGAACTTGAGCGCCTCGGCCTTGGCCTGGCGTTCGGCCTGCGGGTCGCGCAGGACCTTCTCGAAGCGCTGCATCGCCGACAGGATGTCTCCTTGTGGATCGCGGGCCGTGGTCTCCAGCGTCTCGTTGTCGTCGATGCTGAGGAAGTGCCAAGGGGTGGACTGCTTCCAACTCGGATCGGAGCGGATGTCGTCTGGCCACGTGCTGACCTGGGCCAGGCTCTGCGGACCGATCAGCGCCGCCACACCCCGTTGCGCCTCCGGAGTCAGGTGGCGCTCGGCGATCCGTCCCACCGCCCGGTGCCCCGTGGGACCCCACGCCGCCGCGGGCCATGGCAGCGCAAGCAGCATCAAGGTAAGGGCGGACATTCTGCGAATCGTCATGCGACCTCCTCCTGTCGGGAGAGCTTACCTCGGTTCTTCAGGAATGCTTCCGCCGATCACCTCGAACGCAGCCCAGGCCCGTGGGCTGGCGGCGGGACCGGAGCCGTGCTCGATGGAATCGACCTGGGTCGCCCGGAGCGCTCCAGCCACGTCCCAGCCTTTCCTCAGGTTCCGGTAGAACCGTTCAAAGAAGTCCCCGGTGACCTTGTCGCCAACGTCCCAGAGTGAGGCGACGACGACCGGCACCCCGGCCGCGAGGAAGGGGCGAGCGAGATTTTCGACCCCCTCGGTGCGCGAGATTTTGCCGGCCGCGGTGGCGCAACTGGCGAGCACCACCAGGCGGGTTTGGGGGAAGCGCTGGCGCAGGATATCCCCGGAGTAGAGCACACCCCGGTTGGAGTCCCCGGCCGCCGGAGCGAGGACCATCTGGGAAAGCAGTGGATACTCCGTGTTGACCACCGAATGCCCTCCGAAGTGGACGATCTCAAAGCTGCCCGCGGAGTGAAGGAAGGCGCGCCGCGTGGCCTCCTGAGCGCGGAGCACCACGGAGCCGGGAAAGAGTTGCGCGATGGATACCGCGGTCTCCCCGGAATCCAGCCGCGTCAGACCTGGATAGAGCCCGAGGTCGGGCTTGGGATCGGCGATCATCAGAGCGCGCTGTTGGCGTCCCCGCGCGCGAGTCTCCGCGCGATGAAGGCTCGCCTGCAGGACGCGGATGCTCGGTGCCACCGAGCAGACGTGATCCTGGACCAGGTAGCGTCGGGTTTTCGGATCGCGGAGCAGGGTGAAGGGGAGGGCGTGAAGCGTTCCATCCGGCACGAAGACGAGCCGCTCGCCAGGAATCAAATACTGTGCGATGGGCGCGATAAGGGCGCCGTAGAGCGACTCCGCCGTCGCCTGGACGGCGGGAGCCTGGTCCTCCAGAACGGCGCGATGGAGCTTCTGGACCCAATCGCCTAGCGCGGCCGCACCGCCCTTGACGGTCACGACCTTGGGCTCCACTCCCTGGCGAAGCACCCAGATGGCGGTGCTCTGTGGCAGCACCGCGTACTCGATGACGGCGGTGCCCTTAGGTAGATCCTGCTGAAGCGGCTTCGTGCTCAAGGGAGCCAGCAAGGTTCGATCGAAGCTCTGTGGATCGGGGCCGCCCGTGGGCTGCGTCAAGATCCAGTCCCACAAAACCCGCGCCTTCGCCTGCTCGCTGAAGCGGAGGGCTGCGTTGGGATCGTGACGCCGGTCGAGTTGGAACGAGATCATGGTGTCGAGGATCTCGCGCGTGCGGTCGAAGTAGGAGATCCGGTCTTCCGCCGAAGAGATCCTTTCGCGTTGCCGCTCCGATTCTTCAATCGCGGCCAGCAGATCGCGCTCCGCGTCATTGTTCATCCCCAACGCGAGCTCGGCGGACGAGCGCAAATAAAGGGCTTGGCCCAGACGAAAATAGTAGGAAGTCGAGCGGAAGATCGCGATCGCCTTATCGAGCGAACGGATGGCTAGCTGCGGCGATAGAGTGACAGCGAGTTCCCCCTCGACGAGATGAAGATCTCCTTCGATACTTCGCCGGGCCGGTAGGTCGGAGATGCTTCCCACGTAAGTCCAGGCTTGAGCGAGATCCTTTGCGGACTCCTCCTTCCTCCCGAGTAAGGCTAGAAGGGTTACATGCGGTCGTAGCGCCCCAATGATTGCCACCGGCTTCCCTATGAGATGAGCGTTTCGTATTACCTCCTCCTGAAACCATAAAGCGATCTCGGTCTCCCCCTGTCGATATGCCAGCCAAGAGGCGTTCTCGCAGATCGCGAATCGGTTTGCCGGCTTGTCTAAAGCTTTCGGTTCGATCAACGAGCGGTAAAGTTGGCGCCACGCCTCATTCCGCTGACCCAATGAATCATAAGCGACCGCCAGCAGAGAGCTCAACCTTGCCACATTCGCATCCTCCCCGACGCCACGGAATTCAGCCTCGGCCATGGTGTGGGCTGTTAGCCACGCCGTTGGGCTACCATGGAAGCACTCGATTAAGCCCTTCAACCAAAGCGCACGACCGCGTAGCGCTTGCCGTGGTACGCCAACGAGGTTGTGCTCTAGCGCCAGCAACTCGGTTTTCGCCTGTCGGTAGTCCAAAAGCTGGTAATGGCAGAAAGCGATCTGCCAGGCAGCCCAACCCGAGAAGGGACTACCCTGTCTGGCGAGTCGCGCCTGCGCAGCCAAAAAGCGAAGCAAAGCTCCGGAGAAATCAAAGCGCCGGGAGAGCTCCAGGCCCTCGTGATAAGCAACGAAACCAGCGACCAGCCTGCTGAGACGTCGAGGTTCTGTCCTCCGTATGCGGTCAATGTGGCCGATCGTCTCGGCGGCTAGCCCGTCACCGCCAGCCTCTACGAGAGAAACCGCAACAGCACGCGCGACCGCCAGATGCTCGGCGGCCGCTTGTGTACGGCCTTGGTCTTCGGCCAAGGCCCATTTACCGAGAAGGTCCTCCTCCACATACTCGCGGAAACTTTGCCTCGACACCCTCACAAGCGCAAGAACTCTTCCAGAGTCTCCCTGTGAGACAGCCTCCTCGACCGCCTGCAAATCCTGTCGCCAAGTCGTTGCGATGTCGGGTCGGGAGGGTGGCCTGAGGTGCTCCTGCGCCTCGCGGCGCCAAAGTGGGTCTGGTTCGAATCGGACCAGGTATCGCCAATCCTCCGCAGCCCGGTCGTGCAACGAGAGGCGCTCGAGGGCGAGGGCGCGATTGAACCGTGCGGCAAGTAACGTGGGATTGCGGTTCACGGCGCGATTGGAGGCAGCGAGGGCGAGAATAAGCTCGTAAGGATCCCCTGAGCCGCGTTGCAGGTGTACCACGCTGAGATCGTTCCACGCGTTGGCGTTGGACGGGTCGAGTTCGACGACTCGGGAAAGCTCGGAAAGAGCACGGCTCGTGTTGTCGGAGAGCAAGGCGATGACCGCATCACGTCTCAAGGCCTCGGGGGTCGGCTTCTCCGTCAATGTCCGGCCCGTCGCGAGCGCGGCAGTCTTCACGGCCGTGCTGGCTGTCTTTGGCCGGCCGGTCAGGATCTTGAGCCAGGGGGCATTGACCAAGCGCCCCTCACCAGGCCTCGCCGAGGCGAGTGCTGCTGCGAAAGGCGCGTCGTCGACGCGCACACCTTCTCTCTGACATCCCGAGGCGAGGGAGAGGAGAAGGACAAAGAGGACTCTCAGAACAAGGTGGGAACCTGTGACGCGCGTCCGTCTAAGAGCAAGTCGTGGAACCAAGGCTGCGCCGATTCTGGCGAGCCAATCCAACCGCAGAGAGGAGAACCAATGAGTTCGATCGCGCTCAAGATTATGGTGCATGGTCTGATCGCCTTAGTGCCCAATCAACATGGTACTGCCAATCATATGACAGCCTTGCTTTTGGATGGCCAAATGGCCTCAAGTATGCCCGGGATGGACTGTATGCTGGCTCATCAACCGAAGCTGGTAATCCAGGCAGCCACTCCGGCTCAGTGTTTTGCGGCGCATTGCAGCGTAGCGGGAAGCGAGTGCACGTGTACTGACTCTCTCAAAGGAAAGGTGCTCACTCTGACCATTTCCCCGACTCCCAGTCCGACGGGGCAGGATCTCGCTCCACCCATCCCCCATGGTCTTCCTGAGACCAAGGTCGAAGCTGCTAATTTCTCCTATGTTGCAAATCTCTCGCGGAGTCCATTCGGGCTCACTCTCAATCCGAGCTACCTTCCCACTACACCTCCCACTACACCTCCCTCAAATCTATTGGCCCGAATGGAGTTTCCCTTCGATCAGGTGGCGGCTTGTGCTCTTGCCAAGCGTCCGGACGGAGGTCTATCCAACATTCACGCTCTGAGCTTTCGGCCGCTCCATACGGATGGGCCTCTAGGCGAGGCTGGCCAAGCACTCGCTCAGATGGTCGCGGCGAGATTGGATATTCCAGACGGCGGCGGGACCCCTCAGAAAGTCACGCTGAACATCAGCGACTTTGCCGGCAGTCCTTCGTTGCCGGTGGATCTCATGCCCCAGGACGATGGCTACTTGATCGATCTCTCGAATGATTCCACCTCATTGAGGCCCGACTCGCCCTGCGACGATGGCGTCGCCCGTCATTTTGGAATGTTCTACGATTTGGCTACAACGAGTGTGCCCTCGGCTGACCGCTTGATTCCTCACCTCAGGCTCACTAAGTGGATCAGCGCCGAAAACCTTGATCCCGATCTGTGCAAAGTGCCGACCTTCAATCCAACAGATCGCCCCATGTGCCCCGTAGCTAGTTTTGATCATCCTTAAACTGAGATCGCGAGAAGAGAGGATTCGTCATGAGTGCCTTAGCCCAAAGCCCAGGAAGTTCCGTGGGAAAGAAGGTTGCTCTGGTAGTAGGCAACAGCAACTACAGCGACGGTCAGGTGAGCGGAGTCAAAGATGCCGAAGCGATGGCAGAGGTTTTAGGACAGATCGGTTTCAACGTTCTTCCCACTGTCACAGACCGCAACCTCGGCGACACCAGGGACGCATTGACAGCTTTTCAACAAGGAATCAGCGATGCGTCAGTTGTGGTATTTTTCTACTCTGGCCATGGGTTTCAAATCAAAGGTCAAAACTATCTGATGCCAATTGGAGGCACGATCGAACCTAGCACCTGTCTAACGCTGGACGAGGTAGTCCAAGGGTTGGTGTTAGCGCCGCCGAACGCGGCCAAGATCGTCTTTCTGGATGCCTGCCGCACGGAGAAGGGATTACCCGACGATGCGCAGGGCTTGGCGACGGCTCCGCAGGCTCCTGTAAGAGTGCTCCAAGCTTTCGCCGCCAGTCCCGGTCAGGTTGCGGCCAGCGGGTCGGGGGACGGTTTGTCTCCGTATACGACGGCATTGTTGCCGCACCTCTTGGAATCAGGATTGACCCTCGGTGAGCTCTTTGCCAAAGTACACTCGGATCTTGCCCGGGCTCGGCAAGCGCCTACAGAATTCAACAACGGAATTTCTTTGGATCTAAGTCTGTGCGATCCGGTGTTCCTCACCGCCGACATTCCTTCGGACGTCAAGAATCTGTTTGTGATCCTGAACGGAGAGGTCGTTCTGGATTCGAGCAAGCCCTCGGGCGATCCGATTCAGTTACAGGCCGGCACCAACAATTTGGTGCTCATGGTGTCCAACGGCAGGACTCATCGCAACGGCCACGACTTTGACATCACCGAAGGTTGGAACTATAAGGTGACATTCGATGTTCCGGGCCAAGGAGAGTGGACTTTTGAGGACGGTGAAGACGTTCCCTTTGAGAACGGACCTCATCATGGGGGAGTCTTCACGGTGGCTCGGGCGAATCTCGTTGTGGCACCGGCGGGTGCGACAGTATCGCTCGAGAACCGGGAAGACAAGGTCTGGAATCTGGAAGCGCCGTTCTGGGCAAGGGACCAGGATCTCCTCTATGAGGTGCGGGTGACGGATCTCCCTCTGGACAAGATCCTCGATCCTCAGAAGCTGCCCGATTTCGGTATCATCCCGGCGGCTACGGCGTCCGTCCTCCTTCGCGAGCTGCTGACGACGGGAAAGTTCCTGGAGCAGCAGATCGCCGACCCGGCGAACACCTTCTTTACTGTGCGTGGGAACAAGGCTTTCAAAGATCTTGTAAAAATCTGCATCAAGGACCAGGAAGACGACCGCATCAACGATCTTTTCGCCAGCATCAAGGCAGCACTGAACCGAGCTAGGACTCCGTTCGATGCGTTCATCAATGGGCTGAACGGCAGCCTTCAGCAGCTCGCCACGGCCTCAACGACTTTGCCGCCGGAAGCCCGTGCCGACGCACGCGTGTGGACGGCGATCGAAGATCGTAGCACCCCGCCTCAGCCTGCTGCCGCGCCCGGCGGCGGGACCACAGGCGCCGGAGTGGCAGGTCCCCAGGCGCTGAGAGCGACTTCGGTTTCTGCCGGTACTCGGTCAAGCCTTGCTGCCGTTCGCACTGAAGCGGTTGTCGCACAGGACCCGCTGTTTCAGAAGCAGCCTGACGAGATCTTCTCGGTTCCAATCCCCTTCAGTCAGGTGGTTCAAGGGGTTCCGCTCACGGCGCAGGCCTACGCCTTTATGTCCATAAGGCCCATCGCGGGCAAGATCCGGGTCAACGTGCGAACAGTTGCTGACCTTTCGGATCTTCAGACAAAGGTTGGAGCACTTGTCGATCTCATACCTCTACCGACGAATCAATGCGCAGAGTTTGGGACCGTCAACAATGTGGCTCGGATCTGGGGTAAAAAGATCACGATTGACGGTGACGTCGCGAGCCTCCAGCTTAGCGGCGACGTCGACGGTTGGTTCTGCTCCAAAGGCGTCCCGTGCAGCCGGGTTATATGGCATGGTCTCATTCCCGAAGTGGAGTTCTTCGACTGCAACCCTCCCATTACCACCCATGTTTTCAATCAACCCTTCGACGCCGCCATCCCGTTCAGCCTGGGAGTCGCAGACCAACTGACCCTCGAGCTGAGATTGGGCCAACCGTCGGTCAACCTTGGCGGACAACTGGCGGGTGTCACGAACGGAATCCTCCAGATTGCCGGTGTGAACCTCAACGATAAGCTGAGAGAGGCCTTGAGCGGTATCGTGAAGCCGGATCTGCTGAAGGGAGCCCTCCCCGCCGACCTTCTCCAGCTCGATCCAGTGGTTACCCAGGCCGGGCTCTTCAGCAACTCAGGAGCTCTGGCTGCGTCGATAGAGCTCAACGTACCTTTTGACCTCCGAATTTTCAAGGCGCTGGCTGAAGCCTTTGCAAAGCTCAGCACTTGATTCGACTACGAGAGGAGGCCGGCGGGGTGCTCTTCGAGCCACCCCGCCACCTCCCCCGCATTCGCATCCGGCGGAAACACCGGATAGAAAACCTTCTCGATCACCGTCCCGCACGATCAGCGTAATCCTTTTCACGAAACGGATCCCCGCCAGCTCGAAGGTGGGGAGGCGGAGGGCTTCGATCAGCTTGAAGCGCTCGTCGCTCAGCAGCTCGAAGGGGAGGTGCAGCCTTTCGACGGCTTCCCTCTGATAGTCCGTGTCCTGCGTGCTGAGGCCGAAGACTCCGGCTCCGAGGGCCTTCAGCTCGGCGTGGTGGTCGCGGAAGGCGCAGGTCTGGGGGGTGCAGCCGCGGGCTCCGGGGATGTCGTTCCAGCCGGGGAGGGCGTCGCGGTCGGGACGGCCGGTGTGCGGGTAGAGATAGACGACGGTCCGGCCGGGAAGGGCGGCGAGATCGACCTGGCGCCCGGATGTTGACGGCAGCGGGATCGCGGAGAGGCGCAATCCCTGAAGGTGATCGCAGGCGCCGTCGTCCATGGGGACGGGGAGGTCCGCGGGAAGCGCATAGAGGTTGTCGCCGCGGGTCATGATCCCGCCTCCTCGCCGGCCGGCACGCTCCGCGCGTAAACCTCTTCGGAGGTGAGGCCGTAGAGCGGCGGCGTCGGGACTCCCAGGATGCCGAGCATGAGGTAGATCTGCCCGCGGTGGTGGATCTCGTGCTCGATCATGGAGCGCAACCATTTCCAGACCAGGATCTTGGCGCCGCCCG
Source organism: Thermoanaerobaculia bacterium (assembly GCA_035996875.1). GTDB lineage: Bacteria > Acidobacteriota > Thermoanaerobaculia > Multivoradales > UBA5704 > DATARR01. Next base: position 7,163 of record DASYJD010000009.1, on the reverse strand, counting down.
GGGTCTCGCAACGGCGGGCGAGGTCCTCCGGCCCGAGACGGGCGAAGATCTCCACCGAATCTTTGTGCTGCTGGTCGTAGTAGGCGAGCACCGCGTCCCAGCCGTCCGCCAGCTCCCGCCCGTGGCCAGGGTAGCGGCTGGGCCGGCATTGCGCGTTCTCGGCGAACATTTGGCGCTCGATGGCGCCAAGATGGCGGATCAGGTCGCCAAAAGTGAAGGCTCCCGGCTTGTGCGTCCACTCCAGGTGCTCGGGAGGAACGCAGAGGATGACGCGGCGCGTCCGCTCGTGCACCCGCTCGAAGTAGTCCAGAAATAGCTCGACGTGCTGAATCTCCATGTCATATCCTCCGTGAGGCTTAGCCTAAACCAGGCAGGGCCTCTTCGTGCTCCTCTTTACAAGTAGTATGGGTTCTCAGCGGCGGAGGCAGAAAGGAAGAGGACAATGGCAGGCCAAAAAGCAATGGGGTGGTGCCTGGGGATGTCACTCTTGTGGCTTTCCGGCTTGGCCGCGGCGCCGCCGGCAAAGGGTCCCGGAGCGGAGCGGCTGCAGGACGTTGACCTGAAGATCGCCGGGAAGGCCGGCGAGCGGATTCAGACGGTGAGGGTGACGGCCGATGCCTCGATCGATCACCTCCTGCGCCGGAGTGGGGTCGTCCCGGATGGAGATGCCCTGACGATTACCTACCTGTTGAACCCCGGCATCCAAAGCCTGAGCTCTCTGCCGGCGGGCTCCCAGCTCTTTCTGCCGGCCTATCCAGGATCTTTGAGCCCCTCCGGCTCTGACCTTCCCCCTCAGCATCTGCTAGTCGAGACCCGTACCAAGGCCGAGCTTCGTGAAGTCCAACAATCGTTGGAAACGTTGATCCCGCGCGTCTCGAACCTTCCCGCCAAGCGGTTTACGGCTCCGGAGGAGCAGGCCAAGGCGATGGCGCGCCTCGGCTCCGTCCGCGACTATCTGGCCGATCTCAACCAGACCGCGCGGGCCAACCAGCTCCCTTTGCAGCCGAGCCTGCTTCGCGAATCCCTGGCCGAGGCCCGGAGCATCGAATCAGAGTTGCAGTCCGCCCTCCGGGCACCGGGACCCTGGCCTGCGAGTCTCCAAGGGAAGATCACGGAGGTCACCGACGACTTCGCGATCCGGGCTCTCAGCTTCGATGAAGTGCGTCATGGTGAGGAAGTGCCGAAGCGCTGGCGAGGGGCCCTGGTCGTGGTTCACGTCTTCAGGCCGGGTCACCATCCGATCGACTCCCTGCGGGTCTACTACGCGCCGCGGGCACTGGTCGATCGGCCCCAGTTCACCTCCCCCTTCGGGCAGGTCGCGGCTGAGGTCTCCCAATGGCTTGGCGAGGGAAATTACCTGATGTGGGCCGGCCGGGCCGGCGATCCTGCACCGGTCACGAAGCGCCTGTTCGTTCCCGTGCGCCTGGCCCAGGACGGCAAGCCGATCGCCGTCGATCTGATCGTCGAACCCTGAAGGAGAGTCCTGGTGCGAGGGAGAGAGATGCTCGGCAAGGCCGTTGAGGTGGTGACGTTCCTCTTTGCCATGTTCGGCGGTTTCCTCACGGGGATGGCGCCGCCCGAGCGGGCGGGCACGTTCGCCGTGGGCTTCGGATCGTTCTTGGCGCTGATTCTCTTTCTGTTCCTGGCGGTGATCGCCAAGGGAAGGTTTTCCAAGCAGCGCCGCAAGATCTGGCTGGCCGTGGCCGGAAGCCTCGCCGCGATGGCTCTCCTCTCCGGCTTGCTCTACCAGCAGAAGCGGAGTGAATGGACGTTTGCCTACCCCCCTGAGAACGGCGCTGAGGAATTCTTGAGCGGCACCGTTTATCAGCCGGGGGCACTGGCTGACAAAGAGCAGAGGGGTTGGAGCGTCTCGCAGCTCGTCGCCGAGTACGGCGGCCCCGGCAATCGTCACCTGATCTGGAGTGAGGAGTCTCTGGGCCGCGCCCGAACCTTCCTGACTCTCTTGTTCCTCACGCTCGTCCTCTCTCTCGCGGGGACGATCTTTTGCCTTGTCGAGCTCTACATGGCGATCCATCCGGAACCGGCGGGGCGGGGCCCTCACCAACCGTCCAGCACGAATGCGGCCCAGTAATAGGGCGCGGCGAATTGCGGCCGTTGCCGGACGTCGTCCTGGGCCAGGCGTAAGGCCTCGGCCGCGGGGCGCCCCTCGCTGAGGTGCCTGTAGAAGGACTTCATCAACTCGCGGGTCGCCTGGCCCGAGACGGGCCAGAGGCTCGCCACCACCCGCCGCGCTCCGGCGAAGAGGAACCCGTTCCCCAGGCTCACCACCTCGTCGCCACTGATCTGTTCCCCCATCTGGGTTTCGCAGGAGGAGAGGACGACCAGTGGAGCTCCGTCGAGATACAGGCTCCAGACCTCTTCGATTCCCATGAACCCGTCCGACAGGACCAATTGGGGCGCGACTCCGGCGCCGCCGGCCGTGCTGTGGAGGGCCAGGTGCAGGTTGACGCCGTGCAGGTCTCTTCCGGCGAGCACGCTTTTCCGAGCCGCCTCCCCGACGTACACCTCGGCAAGCCGGAAGTAGGGGCGGATCGCCTCGACCTCCGATTCGGCGGCCGGCAACTCCGGGAAGCCGGGACGCACCGGGTTCGCCAGCGCCACCAGGCGCTGGTCTCCCGAGATTCCACGCGCCACCACGGGGAGGAGAGAGGCGGCGGAGAGATAGCTGATCGTCCACCGTTCCGCGAGCAATCGGCCGCCGGCGCGAAGAGCGCTGAAGGGCAGGAGGTGGAGGCTCCCGTTGGGCACGATCACCAGGTCGTGGTACTTCTCCAGGACCGGCAGCACCGGAGCGAGCAACGTCTGAACGAGCTCCCTCTCCGCGGCCTCCGCCTCCGCGCGGGCTTGGGCTGAAGGTGGAGGGTCCACCACCTTGATCGCGTCCCGGTAGGCTCTCACCCAGCTCTCGATCGCCGCCTGTCCACGCGGGATCTCGAAGATCGAGACGTCCGCGGCGGAAAGGACGAAGAGGTAGCTCGTTTCCGGCAGCAGCAAGTACTGGAGGATCACCTGATCGTCCCTGAGCAGGCTTTGGAGCTGGGCCATCTCGGCCGGCTCGGCCTGGAGGAGAGCCGAGACCTCCGGGTGATCGCGTTTGAGTTTCACAGTGAACTGCTTTAGCCGCCGCCGTTCGTCCCGCAGTTTCTGGCGCGCGATGTTTACCGCCGATTCGTCTTGTAGACGTCCCCCCGGGCGGGATCCGTCCTGGCCTGCGCTCCGCATCTCCGCATCGAGGAGCTCGCGACGAAGCTCCTGGATGCTCACCTGGAGAGCCCGCAGCTCTTCGACGATCTCGCGCCGGCCGGGGGATGCGGAGGTGAATCCCCGGGCTCCGCTCGCCAGGTAGCGCCGCAGCGCCAGGGTCTCGGTCAGCCGATGGGCCTCCTCATAGCTCCCCCTGCCGATGGCGGCCTGGAGGGCCGTGACCACCGCGCTCTCTTCGGCTTCCCGTTCGAGGCTCGTAAGGCTCGGGTACAACTCCGCGAGGTTCAGAGCGACGTGGGCGTCCTGGTCCCCCAGGGCTTGGTGGACTCGGGCGCGGAGTCCCGTGACGATCTTGCGCTCGCGAGCCCGGCCGGCCTCGTCCAGGTCGGAGGCCTTCGAGATACGGATCTCGGCCTCGTTCAGAAGGTCGCGAGCCTCCCGCTTGCGTCCCCGCTTCTCTTCGGCCAGTGCCGTCAACACGAGCGTCCGTGCCGAAACCGGGAATCGGGCGCGGGAGCGTTCGTACCAGGAGATCTCCGGAAGCAGAACGTGATCGACGGTTTGGAGGACCGTGATTGCTTCCCTCTCTCGCGCCAGGCGCACGAGGCTCTCCGCCTCGACCCAGGCCAGGGGAATGCGCAGCACCGTCTCTTCGGCCGGCGACGCCGGGAGCAAGGCGGCCGCCTTCCGCGTCCAGACCAGGGCCTCCTTGAATTCTCCATGCTCTTTCAAAGTGTCCGCCAGGAAGAAGGTCAGGTAGGGATTGTCGGCGAGCTTTTCCTGCGGCAGGGCCTTCGCGGCGCTCGTCCAGAGATCGAGGATCGCGGCGCGGCTCAGGCTCTGCGAAATCGCGTCGCGCCGGCTCAGCGCCTCCAGGGCGGCGAGGCGTTTCGCCGGGCGGGGCGCCGCGGTGGCGTAGTGGAAGAGGGCCAGAGTCTGGACGGAGAACGGCAGCGCGGAGAAGTTCGGCTCGGTCAGCCGCCCGAGGCTGCGGATCTCTTCCCAGGAGAGCTTCGGCAACAGGTCCGGCAGGAGAAGGTCGAGCTCGGTCCGGAGAGGGCTCTCCTCCCAGTCGCCCGGCGTCAGGGAGCCGAGGACGTCGTCGGCGATCTTCCCTTCTCCGCCTTGACGCAGATAGAAGGTGGCGAGAGCTCGCACGGCGGCCGACGGGTCGCGAGCCGCTTCCCGCAGCCGCGGGGCCACCGCCGCGCCGCCGAGCCGCCAGACCGCCCGGAGCGCGGCGAGCCGGACTTGCGGGTCGCCGTTTCCGAGGAACGGCAGGACCGTCGTCAGGCCCTCCGGGCAGCGCACCGAGGCCCAGCGGCCCAGAAAGCTGAGGAGAAGGACGGGCGATTGCGGCAGCGCCTTGGGGAGGTCCGGGCAGTATTGCCCCTCCCTGTCATGCTGCACCAGGAGATCGAGCGCCACGAGTGCCAGGAGCGCCTCGTCCGGGTCTTTCGCCGCGAGGGCTTTCCGGGCGAAGGGAATCGCTCGCCGCTCATCCACCGAAGCCAGGCCACGGAGCGCCGCGCTACGCACGAGGGGGTCTGGGCTCTCGACGTACCGCAGGTAGAGCTCCGCGCTCTCGCGTCCCGCGGCGGAAAGCGCTTGCAGAGCCCACGGAACGATGGCAGGCGGCCCTTTCTGCAGCGAATTTCGCAACGTCTGGCGGATTTCTTCCGACGTCTCGATCTCCTGCCGGCCGATCAGGAAGGTGCTGACCGCGAAGCGGACCTCGTCGCCGCTGCGGAGACCCTCGAGAACGGCCTCTTCATCCCAGAGAGAAGTGCCCTGCTTATCCCAGCTAGAGAGGAGAGAGATCACGCCGGAAAAGTCTTTGGAGAGCTGCTCCAGATCCTGGGACGACAGGCTGCGCCCCACCTTCGCGAGAAGCAGGAGGATCTTGCTCTGGCGAAGTCTCGCCTGGCCCGCTTTCGCGAGCTCGGAGCGGAGGTAGGTCTCACACTCCTCGCAGGGGTGTCGCCGCAACAGGAGCCAGGCTTCCAGCATCGGCTCTGTCTCCAGAGACAGGAGCCTGTCCAGGGCCGGACGATCGAGCCAGCCGCCGTCCATTCGATTCAAGGCCGCGATGAGCTCCAGCACCGGAGCGTCGCTCGCTCTGAGAAGGGCCGCCAGGGTGGAGCGCTCGCTCGTCCGGCCCAGTTGGCCCAGGGCCCGGACCGCCTCGGTCCGGACCTGGCTGTCGAGAGTCGCTTGCCGGATCGCCGGCACCGAGCCCTTGGCGTCGAGGGCTGCCAGGGAGCGGAGAACCAGCCAAGCCAATTCCGGAGGGCCCTTCTCGAGGGCGTGCTCGAGCGCGGCGGTCGCTCTCCCGTCGCCCATCGCGCCCAGGGCGATCGCCGCGCGAACCTTGAACCGCGCCTGCCCGGTGCCGAGGATCTCGATGAACCGGGAGAGCGCCTCGTCGAGCCGCCCCGTGACCATGAGCATCTCTCCCTGCCCCAAACGGCACTCCGCGTCGCGAGGGTTGGCTGCGAGACAGGCCTGCCACTTCGCGAGAGAGGCCTTGGCATCGCCGTTCCGCGCGAAAGACCGGGCGATGGCCGCCTGCGTAATCCCCAGCGAGGGATTGAGGGCCAGGGCTTCCTCGAGGACGTTGCGATTGCCCGTGGCGCGTCCCAGGCCGAGGCGGGCGGAAATGGACGTAGGCTCAAGGTCGAGGGCCTTCCGGAAATCCGCCGCCGCCCCTTCGAGGAGGGAGGCGGACTTCGCCATTGCGCTGGAATTCAGACTCGAGATGAAGGCATCGAGGGTATCGAACCCGGCCATTCCCTTGAAAGAGTCGAGCATTGAAAAAGCAACTCCCACGACAGGAGCCCGGCTGGCACTTTCTTCCAGTGTGCGCCTCGTCGCCTTCATGCCGCTCAGGAGCTCGCTTTCCAGGAGCTTGGCCGTTCCAGCCGTGTTCCATAGCTCCGGATCGTTGGGAGCGATCGCGAGCGCCTGTTGCAGCGGCTCCAGACGCTCCTCCAATTTTTTAGCGAAGCCCACGACCGGATCCCCCTTATCCTCGGATCCGAGCGTCTGGAAGAGAGCCTCGACACGGTCACCCGCCGACATTTCGAGAGTCTTGCCGAGGATGTGCAGGACCAGAAGGGCCTCGGTGTGGAGCTTCCAGACCTCCAGGCTCGGCCCGGGACCGCGCCGGACCGGGGGCTCCGGCAGCTTCGCGCGCCGCAGCAGGATGTCCAGGCTCGCGGAGAGCCGATCCGGCAGAGCGCTCAGCGCTTCCTCCACGACCACCGATTCCGGTTTCGCGCCCGGCCCCGTGACGGACAGCGTGAGCGTCACCTGGAGATGCCCGTCCCCTGTTCCTTTCGTGAGCTCCCCCGAGAGGAGCGCGTCAGCGCCGAGCTGCCCGGCGATCCGGAGGTTCTCCTCCCGGCCGAGGCTCTGCCAGCACTTCCTCTCCGCGATGAAGCAGTCCTTCTCCGGCTCGGCGTCGCCAAGCTGCCGGCTGACGGGGATCACGTTCAACCCTGGGGAGTGCAGGAGGTCCGCCTCGAGGATGGATTGGATTCCGAGAGAGAGCCAATCCAGGTCCTCATCGCCGGACTTGTTCTGGAGAGGCAGCGCGACCACCGTCACGTGCCGTGCAGGGAGCGGAGCGGCTCCCGCAGCGCCCTGCCCCGAAAGACCGGCGAGCAGAGACGACACAGAGGCAGCAAGCATCAAAAGCCTCTTCCACCTGGGCATGCCAGACTCCTCCCGATGTTCAAGAATTGATCGCAGAATAACAAATCGAGAACGTTCGGCGTAGCGAAGGTGCGGCTAAACCCAATGCTGTTCACATAACGATGGCCGCCCGAATCTGAGTCCAGCGTGGCCGGGTTCTTTTGGCTCGACTACGGGTGGGAAACTTGCTGACCTTTCGCTTGATGGCCCTGGGATTGTGGCGGCCTCGGCTGGAGCTGACT
>DASYJD010000008.1:0-167551 GCA_035996875.1 Thermoanaerobaculia bacterium | reverse complement strand
CATCACCCCGGCCCTCTTCTCCCGACCCCCTCCGCCCCCTCACCGGGAGAAGAGGGAGCAAAGCGGGGAAGCCCCAGGGGTACCCCTCTCCCGGGGCGGTGGATGGGGTGGTCGGGAGAGGGGCAGGGGTGAGGGTCTTCGGGTGGGGGGACTCTCAAGCAAAGTTAAGTTAGCGCTTATGGGCCAGGTAAGGGAGGCCGGGCCGCCGGGTTTCGCGACTTTGCGCCAGAGATTCGCTAGAATTCCGTCGAGCCCTCGATTCGAATCTACGATCAGGCCCACCCGGGGAGGCCGAGAGTTGGCAGAGGACCGGCACGACGGCGTGCCTCCTGCCGTCGAAGTTGAACGATGGAACCTGAGCGCTGGCGCCGTATCAAGGAGGTCTTCTCCACCGCGCTCGCGGTTCCTCCCGCGATGCGGGAGGCCTGGCTGGCCGAGACCCTGCCCGCCGATCCCTTGCTGGCCGACGAAGTCCGCGAGCTCGTCGCCGTCTTCGAGGAGGGCGGCGCGGTCTTCGAGGTCAAGACGCTGGCCACGGTTCCCGATGTGCCTGGGGAGCTCGCGACGGCGGTGGCGGGCCTGCGTATCGGGCCCTATCGGATCCTCTCCGAGCTGGGACGCGGAGGAATGGGCGCCGTCTACCTGGCGGTGCGCGCTGACCAGGCCTACGAGCAGCGGGTGGCCATCAAGCTGGTCAAGCGGGGTATGGACACGGACGACATCGTCCGCCGCTTCGTCCACGAGCGGAAGATCCTCGCCGCGCTCGTCCACCCCAACATCGCCCGCCTCATCGACGGCGGCTCGACGATCGATGGCCGCCCTTTCTTCGTCATGGAGTACATCGAAGGGCGTCCGATCACCGTCTTCGCGCAGGACAAGAAGCTGAGCGTCGAAGACCGGCTGCGGTTGTTCGTCAAGGTCTGCTCGGCGGTCCAGTTCGCGCACCAGAACCTGATCGTCCACCGCGACATCAAGCCGGGCAACCTCCTGGTGGACCGCGACGGCGAGCCGAAGCTTCTGGACTTCGGTATCGCCAAACTGATCGCCCCCCCGGCCTTCGGGAATCTCTCCGAGCTGACCCATGCCCACCGCCAGCCCATGACTCCCGACTACGCGAGCCCCGAGCAGTTGGCGGGGGAGCCGGTGACCACGGCCACGGACATCTATGGTCTGGGCATCCTCCTGTACGAGCTGCTGGTGGGGCAGAACCCGGTCGGCGTCGCGAAGCTGCTGGGGCCGGGCCGGGCCGAGCGCCTCCCGAGCCAGGCCGTACGCGGGCTCGACGGCGACCGCCGGCGGTCCCGCCGCCTGCAGGGCGATCTCGACACCATCGTCGGCAAGGCCCTGGAGCCCGAGCCGCAGCGGCGCTACGCCACCGCGGCGGCACTGGCGGAGGATATCGAGCGCCACCTCGAGCAGCGGCCGGTGAAGGCCCGCCCTCCGACCTTCGGCTATCGGCTTGGGCGCACGCTGGTGCGCCAGAAGCTGGCGTCGGCGCTCGTCTTGTCGGTTGCCATCTTCGCGGGAATTGCGGGTTACGAGTGGAACGCTCGCGCCCACGAGGCCGCTCGCGCCGAGGCGCAACGCCTCCAGGCCGAGGAGCAGCGCCGCAAGGCCCAGGCCTTCTCCGGCTTCCTGAAAGGCCTGTTCCGTAGCGCCGATCCAGAGCACAACCGGGGAGAGGACATCAAAATTCGCCAGATTCTCGACGAAGGTGCGAAGCAGTTGCTCAACCCTGGAGAGCATTCGCCGCTCTGGGCGCCGATGCCGGCCGGGGAGGTCCCCCTTGATCCTTCTACGCGCGCCAGCCTCCTGAACGACATCGCCGAAATCTATGCTGACCTGGGTTCCTACAAAGAGGCCGAGAATCTCCTGAACAACGCTCGCGCCATGCGTGCGGGCAGGACAGGGCGCGACGACAAGCTCGGCGAGGCGGCGAGCCTCACCCTCCTCGGCCACCTCGCCCTCAATCAGGGGGATTTTTCCAAGTGCCTGCCCTATTATCGCCAGGCGATCGCCATCAAGGAGGAGCAATTGGGTCCGGCGGATCCTGCCCTGGCTGAAGATCTGAACGGCCTGGGCAATGCGTTGACGGAGAACGGAGATCTAAAAGGAGCAGCCGAGTCCCTAAGCAGGGCGAAATTCCTCAGCCACCGGGCCGGAAACTCCGGTTTGAAAGAGCTTGCGGTCAGCCTGAACAACCTGGCGATCCTCTCCGAAAGACAGCAGCGTTTCGGGGAGGCGCAGGAGGGCTATCAGGCAGCCCTGAACATCGATCGGACGCTGCTGGGTGCCGACCATCCGGAAACGCTCGGCTTAGAGCGAAACCTCGGCTCGATTCTGCTGCGGCAAAAAGAGTACGCCAGGGCCGGGGATCTCTACCAGGAAGTCCTGCGCGCCCAAGAACGGGTGCTGGGCACCAATCACCGGGACCTGATCCTCACCCTGAGCAGCCTGGGGGCGGCACAGAACGGCCAGAATCGCTACCCGGCGGCAGCCGACTCCCTGCGCCGGGCCCTTGCCCTGCACCAGAGTCTCGGATTGCCTTCCGATGTCGAGGAAGCCTATGCACTGAACATCTATGCCGGAGTCCTCCGGGCGCAGGGGGATTTGGCTGCGGCGGAGGCGCACTATGAGAGAAGCCGTCAACTCTACCTGCAGCTAGAGGGCGACAACCGCACGAGCGTGGCCAGCGTTCTTCGCGGGTTGTCCCAGGTCAAACTCCAGCGGGGGGATCTGCCGGCGGCCGAAACCCTGGCGCGGCAGAGCCTCGACCTGCTGCACCAAGCCGCGGGCTCCAATAGCGAGGTGGCGATCTCCCTCCGCAAGCTCTCGGAGATCGAACGCAAGGCTGGACGTGTCCCAGAGGCCAGCGAGCATGAGCGACAAGCGCTAGAGTTGGAGCACCCGCCGTCTCGTCCCCATTCATGAGCTTGGCGGCTACCGGTTTTTCGCACGAACCCATCGCAGGCCCTTCGGCACCGCCACCCTTGAGGCCGAAGTCATCGAATAGCAAGGAGGAAAATCCGTCATGCGCCGTCGATCATTGTTGTGTCTTTGGTTTCTCGCCGCGCCGCTCGCCGCCCGGCAGCCCGCGCCGTCACCCTTTCGACCGGGAGAGGTGAGTCTCGAGATTTCGGACTCGACCTTCTCGGCGCTCGCGCTCAGTGTCCCCGCTCTCGGAGCGAGCTTGTGCACGGAAGCTTCTCCGCTACCCCGCAAAATATCAGGACAGGGGAAATGCCATCCTCCCCCTCCGGAGAAGGCTCAGGTCTTGAGACTGGGGATCGTCGAGACGCTCCCGGCCGGAGGCGACGCTACCGTCGTCCGTCTCTTCCCTCGAACTCTGAGGCTGGCCGGCCGGCAACCCTTCAATACCGCCTGCGGCACTTGGCGCTATTCGTTGACCCTCGATCCGCGGGCGACGCAGCGCATCTCGAAAGCCGTCCTGCGGCCGGATGCCAGTGATGTCCTCTCGGGCGAGGTCCACGGCGTCCTGCCAATGGCGGCCGTGCTCCGTTTCGAGACCGTCGACGAAGGACGCCGGGTCGACATTCCGCTGACCCTGAACCTCGACCTTGCCGGCCACTGGACCGCCCTCCCCCTGCCGCTGGCCGGCGGCATACTGGATCCTGCTGCGTCCAACCTGGTGCTTTTCGCCGAGCCTCCGGGAAAGCCGGGAGGACGATGGACCAGCCGGAGAGACTGTACGGGCCTCAGTCCTTTCGTAGGCGAGGTCTGCCTGTCGGCGTCGCCGTTGCTGCTCAAGTCCTTGAACGTCAACCCTGAGGAGGCTCGCCAATGAGAGTCCAAACCTTTCTGTCGCTGGCGCTTGTCCTTCTCTGCATCCTCTTTGGCGCCGGCATGCTCGCGGCGCAAGCAACGGGTTTCGAGAAGGTCCACGGCCACAACGCCTACTATGAGCAGGCGCTCAAAGGGGCGGTCCCGGTGCAGGTCTGCCCCGGTGGCGGCTACGTCTCCGTGGGCTTCAGCCGCCGCACGGACACTCGCGCCGACTCCGACGTCTACATTGTTCACATTGGTGAGACTGGAGCCATGATCTGGGAGATAACGATCGACATCAACAACCATTTCGGCGACGACGTAGGCACCAGCGTGCGGGAGCTGCGCCACAGCTCCACCGGGGGATTCGTCGTCACCGGCACGATGGCTCCGGCGATTGGTGCCGATCGCGACATCTTTCTGCTGGAGCTCACCTGTGACGGTAAGCTTCTCTGGGTTCAACAGCTCAGGACGAAAAGCGATCAGTTGGGGATGTCGACCGACGACGTCGCCAGCGACGTGATCGAGGCGGATACCGGAGCGTCAGCCCCGATGGGCTCTCCTCGTCAGGGAGACCTGATTGTCGCCGGCTCCAGCCGGCGGCAACTGAAGTCCAAAGTCCTCGATACCGACGCCTATCTGGTGCGCACGGATCCCTTCGGCTCGGTGGAGTGGAGCCGGACGTACGCCAATTGGGGCGGGTATCCCAAGGCTCCGATCGACCGGGAGTGGTTCAACGCCCTGAGCGAAGCTCAGCCCACCAGCGGCCAGGTGGTCGGGAGCGGCCAGGTGGTCGGGGATATCCTCGCCGCCGGGGCCCAAGCCGATACCGGCTGGGAGGACGGCCTTGCGGTTCGCGTCGACGGCACGAACGGGGGAATAACTTTACCCTTGCACTCCATGGCAAGCTTCAACATTCCTACCACTGGACCGCTGGAGCGATTGACCGAGCTGTGGGCAATTCGCGAGCTTCAGCAGGCCGGACCGGAGTACCTCAACATCGTCGTGGTCGGCAACATCGCGGATGCCGGAGGAAAGACCGAAGGCTACGCCGCCAAGACAGGACCGCTTCTCAGCTCCCTCCTGGCTGAACAGGCGATCGGCGATGGTTTCAGCGGGACAGGGACCGAGGGCTTCGCGGATTTCGTGGAGATTGGCGCTCCGACTAGCTACGCCGGCGCGGGTGACTTGGCGGTCACCGGTTACGCCACGATCAGTGGCAATCAGGACGTGGCCCTGCTCGCTTTGAGCGCCAGCACTCTCAAACCGGTACCGAGCATCGGCCGGCTCTTCGGTGACCATGCCGGCGGCGAGGAGCGAGGCACCGCTCTCTCCCAGGTGCAGGAGTACACCGATATCTCGCGATTCGCGGGGTTTTATATCAACGGTTTCACCCGTTCCGACCCCGCCCTGGTCGGGGATCCGGAGGACATGGATCTGATCAAAACCGATGCCGCGGGGCAGACGCTTTGTTCGACCCTCTGGTCGCCCGGTAATTTCTCTGAGGAGCATGGACTCTGTGAATGCAGCTGGAACATCGAGGACGCGGGGACGATCAACCTGTCCTGGTCGAGCCCGCAAGAAGAGCCGTCGTGGGGCACCATGATCTGCCAGTGACAAGCTGCGGCTTTTAACGGGTAAAAGGGCCGGCGGGAGAGCCGGCCCTATGTAGTTATCCCTTGATCGTCAGCAACGGCCAGAGGCGGTGCAATGGGCGAGCGATTCCGGCGTTTTCGATCGTTTGGATCTGCTTCGCGTGTCAAGCCCGCGCCAGCTCGTCGATCTCGGCGAGGTCGGCCGGGCTGAGGTGCCAGCCGGCGGCGGCGACGTTCGCTCGCACCTGCTCGGGCTTTGTGGCCCCGGCGATGACCGAAGCGACCGCGCGGTGGCTCAGCAGCCACGAAAAGGCGAGCTCCAGCAGGGAGCGACCCCGCGGTTCCACGAAGGCGATGAGCTTCTCCACGATCTCTTGATTGCGGTCGTTGAGGAACCGTGACGAGCCTTTGGACAGCCGCGTATTTTCGGGCAACGGCTGGCCCTGCCGGTACTTCCCGGTGAGCATGCCGCTGGCGAGCGGGAAAAACGGTAGGAACGCGAGGCCCTGACGCTCGCATTCGGCGAGGACCTCCGCCTCCGGATCGCGGTGGAGGAGGCTGTATTCGTTCTCCACACTGATGAATTTCGCACTACTGCCGACGGTGCCCGCGGCGGCCTCGGCTTCCCGGAGCTGGCCGGCGGAGAAATTCGAGCAGCCGATTGTGCGCACTTTGCCGCTGCGTACCAGCCCGTCGAGCGCGGCGAGAGTGTCCGCGATGGGAGTCGAAGCGTCGGGCTGATGAAGCAGATAAAGGTCGATGGTCTCGGTGCGGAGGCGGCGAAGGCTGTCCTCGCACGCCTGCCGCACATAGTCGGGTTTCGCTCCCTGCCGTTGCTCGTCGACCTTCATGCCGAACTTGGTGGCGAGAATCACCCGGTCGCGGCGGCCGGCGAGCGCCCGGCCGAGAAACTCCTCGCTCTGGGTGCCGCCATAGATATCCGCGGTATCGAAGAAGTTGATGCCGGCCTCCAGCGCCGCGTCGACGACGGCGAGAGTCCGCGTGTAGTCGAGGCGGCCCCCGAAGTTGTTGCAGCCGAGGCCGACCGTCGAAACGTCCAGAGGACCGATCTTACGGGTTTCCATGACGGGTTCTCCTGGAGGTAGGCCGGGTCATCCGCCGGTCGTCAACCCGCCCATCTCCTGGAGCACGATGCCGGTGATGTAGGACGAGTCGGCATCGCTCGCGAGGAAAACGTAGGCCGGGGCGATCTCCTCCGGTTGGGCGGCGCGCTTCATCGGCTGCTTGGCGCCGAACTTCGCCAGTTTCTCGGGTGTCGTGCCCTCGTCGGCGGGGTTCAACGGCGTCCAGACCGGACCGGGAGCGACCGCATTGACGCGGATGCCCTTCTGAATCAGTTGCTTCGCCAGCGACTTCGTGAAGGCATTGATCGCCCCCTTGGTCGCCGAGTATTCCAACAGGTGTTCCTCGCCCATGAGGCCCGTCTCCGAGCTTGTGGCAACGATCGCGCTGCCCGGCTGCATGTGCTTGACGGCGGCTTTGGCCAAGTGGAAATAGGCATCGATGTTGGTTCGAAAGGTGCGGTTCCACTCCTCGTCGGTGATCTCGGCGATGCTCTCCTTGCGGTTCTGCCAGGCGGCATTGGAGACGAGGATATCCAGATGGCCGAGCTCGCGTACGGTTCGCTCGACGACGTCGCGGCAGAATTGCGGATCCCTCAGATCGCCGGGGAGGTCGAGGCACCGCCGCCCTTCCTCTTCGATGGCCTGGCGCGTCTCGTCCGCATCCTGCTGTTCCTCGGGGAGATGGACGATGGCGACGTCCGCCCCTTCGCGGGCATAGAGGTAGGCGACGGCCCGGCCGATGCCGCTGTCGGCGCCGGTGACCAGCGCCACTTTGCCTTCCAGCTTGCCGGCCGCCTTGTACTTCGGAGCCCGCCATTGCGGCTTGAGCTCCATCTCCGCCTCGATCCCCGGCTTTTCCAGCTTCTGCTTGGGGTACGGCGGCTTGGGTTCGCTCTGAACCTGCGGTTCCTCGTCCAGCGTCTGTGTGGCCTGTCCCTGCGATTCGCTCCGTGCCATGGTCATCTCCTCCAGTTGTTGAAGCGCATAGGCGTTGACTGGGCTGCAAGAGGGATACCAGGATGGAGCAAGATTCTTCCAAGATCCGGCCGGCGCGGCGTATACACTCCGGGCCATGATTCCTTTGGGAGGTTGTCGTTCCTGGTGCGCCCTCGTGGGCCTTGTGGTCTCTCTCTGCTTCGTGGCGCCGGGGTCCCTGCTTGGGGCCGCGGCGCGGCTGCTGATCGACGCCAACCCGGCGTCGCCGCCTCCGGGCGCGAGTGGCGTCTACCGCCCTCCGTCGCAGCTCACGGCTCTGGGCGGCCGGGCGATTTTCTTCGTCGAGTCGTCCGACGACGCGTTCTACCAGGCGACTCCGGGTCCCGGAATCATGTTGTGGGTCACGGACGGCACGGAAGAGGGCACGGAGCTGATCGCGAGCTTCTGCACGGATGAGATCGCCGGCTGTCAGGGGCGCGCCCGGGTCCTGGGCCGGGTCGGAGGGGCCGTGCTCTTTGAGGTCCCGAAGGTCCGGTTCAACTACGACCGCGAGCTCTGGCGCACCGACGGCACCCGAGAGGGGACCTTCCTCCTGAAGTCCGTCATCTGCCCTCCCGCCGATCCCACGGACGCCACCGAGGTGATCGCCGGCGGCGCATTCTTCTTCGCCGGTGCCGACGCGGAAGCCGGCTGCCAGCTTTGGCGTAGCGATGGCACGGTGGCAGGCACCGGCAGGGTCGCGGTCTTCGACGGAGGAGGAGGGTTTAGCAGCGTTCCTCATGGCTTTGCCATCCTGGGTGAACGGGTGTTCTTCACCACGACGTTCTCGTCCGACTTTACGGGTCTCCGGGTCACCGACGGCACTTCGGGAGGTACGGCGGTCGTCGCCACCCCCCCGGTCGCGTCGCTGACTGCGGCGGGCGGCCGGCTGTTCTTCGTCGCACAGGAGGATGACGGGGGCTCCTCCCTGTGGGCGAGCGACGGCACCGCCGCCGGCACGCGGCCGCTCCGCCACTTCGCGGTCAACGCGATCTGCGACGGTCCCCACGACTGCACTCTCCAGACTCCTTTCCTCCAAGCGGACGGCGGCGGCGTCATCTTCGTGGCGAACGATGGCGACGGCCAGCAGTTCTGGCATAGCGATGGGACTGCGGCGGGCACGCAGCGGCTCACCGGCATGCCCAAGCCGGCGACGCTGGGCTTCAGCGGGCTGCTGCTGGCCGGTGGAGACGCCGCCCGTCTTCCGGGATCGCTTCTCCTCCTGGTCGCGGCGGACGGCAACTCCACGCGGTTGTGGTCCTCCCGCGGTGGGCCGGCCTCTCCGCTTTCGGGCTGCTCCGGTGGCTGCCCTGTCCTTGCCTCCTTCCTGCATGCCGTGCCGGGCGGCCGGCGCGTGGTCTTCGCCGGGTGGAATCGAGACTCCAAAGGGATCGATCTATGGACGAGCGATGGCACGGCTGCCGGTACTCACCCCGTCAGCGATCTGTGCGCCGGCCGCTGCTCGCCGGAGCTCGACAACTTCGTAGCGATCGGCGACGCCGTGTACTTCACCACCGCGACGGACAAGGGTGTGCCCGCGCTCTGGCGGACGAATGGCACCAAGGCGGGGACCGTCTTTCTCGGCCGCGCGGCCTTCTCGCTCGCTCTCCCGCCGGGTGGTGCCGCGCTGGGCGATCAGGCGGTCCTGGGGCTGGTCAATGGCAGACGCGTCTCGGAGCTCTGGGTCACCGCCGGCTCGGCGGCGACCACGCATTCTCTGGCAACCTTCGACCGAGCCGTGTCCTCGTCCGATCCGCGGTTCGCCAGCCTTGGCAACCGGGTTGTTTTCACGACCGCGAGTGGGTCGGAAGGGGCTCTCTGGTCGAGCGACGGCGTCACCACTCAGCGGCTGGTCGCCTCCGGGCGTGGCTTCTCGGCGCCTGTTGTGGCGGGCGGTCATGCGTTCGCGTTCACCGGTGGTGCTCACCTGGTGACCACCGACGGCACGGCCGCGGGCACACGCACGATCGCGGATCTGGGCGCCAACCTCGTGCAGTCGCCCCACGAGCTCGGCGGCCGGCTGGTCTTCGAGGTCGGGAGCCTCGATCAACAGAAGCTGGCGTTGTGGTCGAGCGATGGCACTTTCGCCGGTACGAGGCCACTGCTGAGCCTGCCGCCAGGAGAGCCCATGGACCTGACGGTCGCCGGCGGCTTCCTCTACTTTTTCTCCCGCGTGGGCGACGGATTCTCCTTCTTCCGCAGCGATGGCACGGCGGCAGGCACCGCCTCGTTCGGCAGCTTCGCGGATAGCGTCGCCGGCTCCGAGGTCGCTGCGGCGGGAAGCCGGGTCTACTTCACGGCCAACGGTCGTCTCTACCGCTTGGACGGCACGACGATCGACTACGACACTTTTGCGGGGTATTCCGAGGTGGCGGAACTGGCCGAGCTCGACGGCCGGCTTCTGTTTTTCGGCGTCGCCGGAGGCGACTCGCCGCAGCCGGGGCTGTGGAGCACCGACGGTACGGTGGCGGGCACGACGCTCCTGGCTCAGGTTTCGGCAAAGTCGCCGTTCTTCTACATTCCGCAGACGTGGACGCGTGCCGGCGGGCACCTTGTTTCCCGGGCGTGGGACGCCGAGCACGGCTTCGAGCTCTGGTTCACGGATGGTACGGCCGCCGGTACGACTCGGTTGGACCTCGCGCCGGGGAGCGCATCCTCCTTTCCCGACAACTTCGCCGCGGCGGCTGGCCGCGTCTGGTTTACGGCGAACGACGGTGTCCACGGCCGAGAGCTGTGGGTGAGCGATGGCACACCGGAGGGAACGCACCAGGTGGGGGAGCTGGCGCCCGGGGTGTTCTCGGCCCTCCCTCTGGGCCTCACGCCGGCCGGTGGGAATCTCTTTTTCTCGGCCACCACCCCGTTCAACGGCAGGGAGCCGTGGGTGCTGCCGCTCGCCGGGCCGCGTCAACGGATCACTCCCGCGCCAGAATCTCGCCGTAGGCGTTGACCAGGACCTTCTTCGGGGCTTTCGGGAGCTTCAGCTTCACGTCGATGGGCACGGTGGCTTCTCCTGTGAGCCCCAACATTCCAATGCGGATCACGTCGTTCTTGCCGAGCTCGACCTGGATTGGGACGAGGGTGCGGAAGTCCTTTGGAACTCCTTGTTGGGTGACCTGGCCATGAATCCGGTACTCGTCGCCGGTCGTCTTCTCCGCCTTCAGGTCGGAGACGTAGCGGGGTGTGTCCGTGCCGTAAACCCATTGGTTGAAGAACCAGTCCATCTTGCCGTCGCCGGTGGCGTTCAAGGCCCGCACCATGTGCCGCTCCACCACTTTCTGGAAGTCGGCGGTGGTGGCCGATTTGCCGCCATACGTCGATGTGAAGTCTTTCATCATCGCGATGAAATCGGCTTCCGGGGTCTTCGATTTGTCGTCCCACATCAGGGTGCGCAGCATGTGGAGGACGTATCCACCCTTGGAATAAATCATGGCCTGCGGCGCCGAGGGAGAGTATGGCGTGCCGAGCCGCCAGCCCTGGCTGATGGGCCCCGCTTTGTCGTGCGAGACCGCATTGCCCGGATATCTCCCGAAGATGAACTTGCGTGCGCTGCGCCAGAAGTCGTTGTAGGCTTCCCAGCCTTGAGTGTGCTGCACGGCCAGGGCCGCCGAAAACTCGGCGAAGCCCTCCTCCAGCCAGTCGTCTCGGTAGGTGGCAGCGCCCACCAGGTGGCCCCACCACTGGTGGGCGAACTCGTGAAAGCCCACCCGGTTGATGAAATCGTTCATCCGGTAAAGGCCCAGGGCGGCCCGTTGGGTGCTGGTCAGGAAGGCCGAATAGGGCAGGAAGATCAAGGACGGCCAGGACTGGCCGAAGGACCACTGCGCCTGCTGCGTAATGGCCACGTGGGTTAGGGGCAGGGCGCCGAAATAGGTCGTGAAGATCCGCGCGGAGTTGATCCCGTCCACGGCGGCGCTGTCGGCCAGCCGGGCTCCGGAGACCATTCCCACCTCGGGTCCCAGATCTGGATGGTCCTCGCCGGTAAAGACCTCGACCTGGATGCCGCTGACATCGTCCTTCCGCGGCAGACGTTCGAACTTGCCATAGTTGAAGCCGGCGACCTGGACCGGACCTTCGGTCCGCCACACCGAGATCCGCTGTTTCCCCTCAGTGCGTTCTTCCACTTTTTGCCCCACGGAGACGACCTCCAAACCGGCGGGGATCTTGTAGACGAGCTCGAATTTCGCCGGGTCGGAGAAGATGCCGAGGTTGGGATACCAGCTCTCGCGGGCGGTGACCACGAAAGTCTTGACTCCGACGCTTTGCAGCACCTCGCCTCCCTGATATGCGATCCGGAGCCTCACGGTCGCCCCCTTGGCCAGCGGCTCGGGGAACACGACCGCGGCATCGGCATCCTTTTTTTCGTCCTCCTGAATCCAGGCGAGAGGTTTCCAGGAAGGCTCCGCGCCCGCCGCCTCGACGGCATAGGAAGCGTCGCCGATGCGGAGCTTCGACACCAGGTTCACCGGCAGCACACGCAGGCCTTCCACCAAGGTCTGGAAGCGGACGGTGGTAAGACCCACGATGTCCGAGTCACGCTTGACCTCGGTTTCGATTCGGTAGTCAAGGGCATCGACGAGCCGTTTTTCCGGCGTCGGCTGCCGGCGCGCCACTTCCTCTTTACGGTTGCAGAGATACCAGATTCCCCCCTTGAACGAGTCGGCGACCAGGAAAATCGTGTTCTCGCCTCCCAAACGCGAGGCGACGTGCAGGGACCCGGCGCCGTCGGGGTCCACGGCCGCCAGCGCAGGCGGGACCTTGCGACCGTCGATCAGGGCCATGAAAACGCCGTCGGTCCGCCCCGGAGTGTTCAGCAGGTCTTCGAGAATCCGGAGTTGGAAGTTGGTCTTGAAGTCCTTCTGCTGCCGCTTGAGCCATCGATCGTAGACGTCGACGGCGCGGGGATCGGGAGCGCCGGTCTGTATGGCGGCATGGTGCTCCAGCTCGGCCAAGGTGCCATCGGTGAAAAGGAGGAGCAGGTTCTCGAACGAATCGGTCAACACCTCGAAACCCTTATCGGCCCCGGAGGAGAGCGCGAGCTGCCGCGCTTCGTTGGGTGTCGCGGGGCTCAGCCGGTAGCTCCCCTGGCCGACGAACACCGCGCCGATCGTGTGACCCTCGACTGGAGCAAGCAGGTAAAGGGCTCCGGAGTCGAGCTGAAACCGGAACGCGTCGCGCTCCAAGACCAGGTTCTGGACCGGGATCTTTCGCCCGTCCGGCTTCGCGCCGCGGAGCGCGCCATAAACCGGATCGGTGAGAGCCTGGAGAGGAGGGGCCAGAGCGGCGGTCAGGATGAAGATCGCAAGGGCGCAGCTCAGGCGCGGACGCAGGGACATGGGCATCGGCAGGAACCTCCTCGGGAATCGAGACGTCAGCTTACCAGGGTAGTGCCGGGAGGGTCCGATCCATTTCAGTGCCCCTCCGAGCCAGCAGTCCTGTCGCTGAACATTCCTCCTTCTTCTGGACCTATCCCCAAGAAGCGCGAGTGGAAGAAACCGCTCGCGCTGTTTCCACAGCTTCTTTGACGAAGTCCAAGAGAAGGAGAGGATTATGCAATCCGGAAAGCCCATTCTTCTGGCCCTGCTCGTGCTGCCGGCCGTGGCTGCCAGCGTCCGCGCTCAAACCTACGACCTGCGGGGGGCACCCAAACAGGGGTCGATTATCCAGAGCCGAACCGAATTCAAAATGCCCGAAGGAGTGCTGACCGTCGAGTCGGGGGGCACGGTAAAGCGGGCCAAGGCCACCGAGGAGAGCGCGTCGACGAAGGAAATGGAAGTCGTACAAACGGCCAACCGGCAACTCATGATGCTCCGGCTCAAGATTGCCGAGGGCTGGTCGAAGAGCTCATTCGAGAAGGACGGCTCCGCTCCGGAAACGACGATCAAGGACGACCCTCTCGTTGGCGAAACCCTGCTGATTGAGCGCCGCGACGACGGCTGGCAGAAGACGTTGCTGGGCCACGAACCGAACGCGCCGCAGAAAAGGCGAATGCGCGAGTTGTTCAGCGGCGACACCAAGGTCTATCCGGCCAAGCCGGTGGCGCTCGGTACAAGCTGGGTCATGGAAGGAACGAAGCTGGCGGCCCTCTTCGGCTTCGCAGACGCCTTGTCGGCTGACGGCAAGGTGACCTACACCCTGAAGAAGGTGATTCAGGAGGCTGGAGTTCGCCGCGCCGTCATCTCCTACCGGCTCGAGCTGAAGGTTCGGTCTCTCAACGACGACCAGGCTCCGGTTGACTTCAGCATCGGTGGAAGCGGCACGATCCACCGCTCGCTCACCACCTATCTCGACATTTCCGACCACTTCTCTGGCCAGCAGCAAACGGTGGGTAGCGGGACGGAAAACGGCCACAAGGCGAGCTTCACGGAAGCCGGAGCCATTGAGGTGAACGAATCAGAACGGCTCATCGCCGCCGAGGATCGCGCCGAGGTCGTGCGCCGGGCGCCGGTGGCCCCAGAGACCACCGTGGCCGCGGCTCCCCAGCCGCGTCCGGTGGAGAACGCCAGCGCGGATTCCTACCAGCCATTCCAATCCTTCAACCAAAGCGGGTGTACAGGCATCGCCGTCGATTGCTTCCAGCGGAGTGGGTCCAATTGCAGCTCGGGCTCAGGCTGCCTCGCGAGTGGCCTGTGCACCGGCGTGCCGTCCGAGACCTGTTTCGGCAAGGCACAGTTCTCCTGCGGGGTGACCCCCGGCTGCTTCTGGCAAAGCTTTACGAGAACCTGCAGCGGCGTCCTGGTCTGTGCCGGAAAAGGCCGGTTCGCTTGCAATCTCACGGCCGGCTGTTCATGGCTGAGCTCGTGCACCGGCACGGCAACGCCGTGCTCATCGCTCAGCCAAAAGCAGTGCGAGAAGCAGCCGGGTTGCTCCTTTCGGTAGGATCGCCAGGGCTCAACGCACGGCGTGGCTCGGGGTCATCTCGTCGAGGAAGAAAACCGCGTCATAGAGGCGCGGCACGTCGGTGACCTGGGGCTCGTAGAAGTAGACGCCGGCTGCGATCGGCTTTCGCAGCCAGTGATCCGCGGGAAGGTCGCGCAGATTTAGGAGGAGACGGGGCTTGCCTACGGCGTGCAGCAGCCCTTCCAGGGACTGGGGAGCCCCGACCGGCACGGCCTCGGTTTTCTCCCCCGCCTCGCCGTTGATGCCGTGATGGGCCAGGGCGCCGATCACGTAAAGATCTCGCCCCAAGGCCCGCGCGAGATGCAGCCCCATCGGCCCCATCTCGGGATTCGCCTTGAAAAGCGGTGCCGAGGTGGGGGAGGTCACGTCGCGGAGCAGGTGGTAGTTGTGCGCCCAGACGATCACTTTGCGTCCGGCGAGCGGCCCGTGGAGGAGCCAGAGGAGATTTTCGGCCATGGCCGTGTCGCGGGAGTAGCCATCGGCGCTCTTGCCGGTGCCGCTCTGTCCGCCCAGGGCGCGGTCCATGTTCATGAAGCTGACGAGCGACTGACGGACGTAGTCGATCTCGCGGGGGCTCGAGTGCACCAGGAGATCCTGCCGCCGCTGATCGATCAACGCGATCAGCCGGCGCGGCAGCTCGCGGTTGTAGCGCCGCTCGCCGGGATGCTCGTAGACGTCGGCCGGCAGGAGCCCGATCGACATCGCCGTCAGGTCCGCCCGCTCCTGCTTCGAGAGCAGAGCCGGATCGAGCCGGTCGAAGAAGCCGAAAATCGAGGCAGGAAAGAGCTCGGCCCGCGACTTTTCGTTGGAAACCCGGCAGTCGAAGCCGACGGTCAGGATCGGATGGAGCGTCGTTTGAGTCGAGCGCATATAGGAGAAGACCGGCTGCGTTTCAACACTTTTCCACCAGATCCTGTAGAGCCCCCGCGCCGCCGCATCCGGTAGAGGGACCTCGGAGCGGAGAGCCGCATCGACCAGCGGAACGTCGAAAAAGCCGGCCTCCCAGGCCAGCACGTCGAACCCCATCACCTGGTGGAGGAACCGCACCAGCCGTGCCTTGGCGAGGAACATGGCGCCGTCGCCGTGAGTCACCTCCCCCAACGCCACGACGCGGGAGCTTCCGATCCATCCCACGAGGGGCATCAAGTCCGAGAAATCCTCGTCCTCCGGCGCGATCGAACGCACCGGCACGGCGTGCTCCGTCAGCCAGCGCACCTCTCCTGCATCCGGTGTTTCGACGGCAGAGAGGCTCTCGGCGGAGAAGCCGAGGAGGCCGATGGCAAGGACGAAACAAAACAGCTTCCTTCGCGGCCCATTGCTCATGCGATGGATTATGGCATGGAGCGAGCTGACATGTCGGCTGACGTGTCAGAGTCGCTCGACACTGGATTTCGCCCCTGAATCAAGCTATTTCTCCAGGCATGTCTGTTGCTAAACTCTGAATTCCAGCCAGCCTGATTCGACTCTGGAAAGGAGATGCCCGTGGCAACGTTCAATCCTCAGCAGACCGTCTTTACTCTCTCGGTGCTTGCCGGCCTCGGCGACAGCTTGACCGGTAGCGTGGGAACCATCGAGCCCGCGCTGACCCAACTTCTCGAAACCCAGCTCACGACTTTGCAGCCCCAGATCGGTACCTGGGATCTGGTGTGGGGGCCGGCCGTCTATGAGCTTCCCACGTCGGACCGTCCCGACAACACCATGTTCGGGGTCAGCGGCGGCGGGCAACTCGTGGTGGCCGTCGCCGGCACGAATCCCTACTCGGTTCTGGATTGGATCGTCGAAGACTTCCTGGTGACCCCCCAGGTGCCTTGGCCCACCGGCACTCCGTTTCCTCAGGAGCGCAAGATTTCCCTTGGCACCTTCATCGGCCTGTCGGTCCTTCAGACCCTGACGCCCGGCCCGGGACAGGCTGGCGCCGGTGTTCTCCTCAAGGACTTCCTCGCATCCCAGGTCAGCGCTCCGATCACGATTAATGTCGCGGGCCACAGCCTGGGTGGAGCCCTCTCGCCCACCTTGGCTCTGTGGCTCAGCGACACTCGGGCGAGTTGGGATCCCGCCGGCAATGCCACTCTTGCCGTTCTTCCCTCGGCCGGCCCCACCGCCGGCAACGCGGCTTTCGCCCAGTATTCGGACTCGCAGATCGGATCTCAGGTCACACGCCTCTACAATCCCCTGGACATCGTCCCCAAAGCCTGGACGACCTCGGATCTCCAGACAATCCCCAACCTTTATGCACCGGACATTCCGCCGGACCTGTTCGTGAAAGGTTTCGCCGATCTGGCCGTCGACATCTCGAAGAACGGTGGCTATACCCAGATCAACCTCAACGCCCCGCCGCTATCCGGGAGCGCAGTCAACACCGGAATCATCAATCCACTCCTTCTGCCCATCCTCAACTTCTTCGTCCAAGTTGGCTATCAGCACGTGGATGCCTATTCCGTCCTTCTGGGTACGACCGCTGCCCTGGACCCGGTTCTGCAGACCCTCAAGGCCAGCGCGCAGGTCAGGAATCCGGTGAACGAGCTCACACGTCTCAAGGACCGGCTTGCCAAGTTCCGATTGAAGATCTAGACCTTTGGCCTTCCGGATCGGCGCCGGGCGATATACTGCCCGGCGCCATGACGCGTCGTGAATTCCTCGGAGCGATCGGCCGCCCGGCTGCGTTGGGAGTCGTGGCGGCGGCGTTCGATCCGCTGGGCATGCAGGCGGCGCTGGCGAAGGCGGCGGCGTCTGCGGGATCGGCGGTGGACGCCGCCGGGGACGAGCCGTTCTGGTTCGAGATGCAGCAGGCCTTCACGATCGACCGTAGCGTGGTCAACCTCAACAACGCGGGCGTGAGCCCGGCACCCGCCGTGGTGCAGGCAGCCCAGAAGCGCCACCTCGATTTCTCCAACTCCATGCCGCCCCCGGTGGCGCTCTGGGAAGTGCTCGAGCCGCAACGGGAGACGGTCCGGCAGCGGCTGGCCCGGACCTTCGGCGCCGGCGGCGAGGAGATCGCCCTTGTGCGCAACTCTTCCGAGGGACTGCAGATCTGCCAGCTCGGAATCGACCTGCGGCGCGGCGACGAGGTGTTGACCACCAACCAGGATTATCCGCGCATGATCGCCGCCTTCGAGCAGCGGGCCCGGCGCGAGGGCATCGTCCTGAAGCAGTTCTCCCTGCCCGTGCCCGCCGAGGACGACGACGAGATCGTCGATTTGTTCCGGCGCAACATCACGCCGAAGACGAAGCTCATCTTGGTGTGCCACATGATCAATCTCACGGGTCAGATCCTGCCTGTGAAGCGCGTCGTCGAGCTGGGGCGCGAGCGGGGCATTCCGGTGATCGTGGACGGCGCACAATCGTTCGCTCATCTCGATTTCGATCACGCCGATCTCGGCTGTGATTTCTTCGCGACGAGCCTGCACAAGTGGCTGTTCGCTCCGCACGGCACCGGCATGCTGTATGTGAAGCGGGACAAGATCCGTGATCTCTGGCCGCTGATGGCTGCGCCGGCCACGATGGCGGACGACATCCGCAAGTTCGAGGAGATCGGCACCCACCCCGCGGCACAGAACCTGGCCATCGCCGAGGCCCTGACGTTTCATGAGGGGATCGGCGCCGCGCGCAAAGCCGCTCGCCTGCGCCATCTGCGCGACCGCTGGGCGCTCCGCCTCGCGCGGCACGACAGAATGCGCCTCCATACCAGCCTGAAGCCAGGGAAAGCCTGTGGGATCGCCAACGTCGAGATCGTGGGAGTAGATACGCGCAAGCTGGCGGATTATCTCTGGAAGCGGCAACACATCCTCGTCACTCCGATCGTCCATCCCGAGTTCAGCGGCGTCCGGATCAGCCCGAGCGTCTACACGACCGTTGAGGAGATCGATCGCTTCAGCGAAGCGATGGAGCAGATCGCGGAGAAAGGAATCCCAGGATGACGACCGAGCACACCGTCGACGATCATTTCGCGGGCAAGTCCCCCGCCGTCCGGGAGACGTACGACCGGCTCCTGGCGGCCCTGGGGGCGATCGGCCCGGTGGTGGAGGAGCCCAAGAAGACCTCGATCCACCTGGTGCGTTCCTCGGCGCTCGCCGGGGTCGAGGTCCGCAAGGACTACTTCCTCCTGAACATCAAGTCGGACGCTCCCATCGACAGCCCGCGCGTCACCAAGGCGGAGCGGTTGTCGGCACGCCGGTTTCACCAGAAGGTCAGGCTGGCGTCGCCGGACGAGGTGGATGCGGAGCTTCTGCAATGGCTTGCGAAGGCGTACGAGCTCAGCGCCTAAAGGCCGATTCAAGACAGATTTAAGACGGCTTTCAGGTTCCTTACAGGCGGCCGGCCCCCCGTTGCCCCGAGAGTCGGGATGCACGGCGGCAGTTTCGCTGCCGGGCGGACAGGGAGCTCGAACATAATGATGACTTTGCGTTTCTGGACTCGAATCCTCTGTGTGGCGGCGCTGCTCGCGGTGGTGCCGGCTGTGCGCGCGCAGGACATGCCACTGAGCCTGGACGATGAATATGTCCAGATGGCCGAGAGGGTGCACGGCTTCGGCGGGCTCTATCTCGACGAGCGGGGCACCACCCACGTCTATCTTCAGGACGTCACCCGCGCCGGCGAGATGCAGGGGCTGGGCGACCGTGTGGTCTTCCAGCAGGGCGATTACGACTTCCGCGATCTCCGGGCCTGGAAGGACCAGGTGCGGCCGGAGCTTGCCGTGGAGGGAGCGGTGTACCTCGACATCGACGAGCGGCGCAACCGCCTGGTCTTCGGGGTGGAGCGCGAGGCGATCGACCGGTTCACCGAGGAGCTGCAGAGGTTCCTCGGCGGCACCCGGGTGCCGCCCGCGGCGGTGATCGTCGAGGCCACCGAGCCCATCGAGCCGCTGGAGTTGCTCACCGACAAGATCCGGCCGGTTCCCGCCGGCGTGCAGATCAGCAACAGCGCCGCCGGCCCCTGCACCCTCGGCACCAACGCCTTCCGCGCCGGCGTCAAGGGGTTCATCACCGCCTCGCACTGCACGGCGACCGTTGGCTTCGTCGACGGCACGACCTTCTTTCAGAGCACCTTCGCGGCGGGCAATCAGATCGGCGTCGAGATCGTCGATCCGCCGTCCTCCATCGGCGGCTCCTGCCCCCCCGGACGGCGGTGCCGGCGCTCCGACGCGGCATTTATCGCCTATGACTCCGCCAGTCTCTCCGCGGGTGCGAAGATCGCCAACCCCCTCTTCTGGGGGGTGGGCTCCGGCACCCTCCAGACCAGCCTGGTCACGCCGCGTCTGCCGGTGGGAGGATTCCTGTTCGGCAGCATGCCGTCCGGTTCGATCGTTTTCAAGGTCGGGCGCACCACGGGGGGCACCTTCGGATCGGTGACCGGCACCTGCTGCGACAGCAACGTCATCTTCTCGAAGGTCACCATGCTCTGCCAGGACCGGGTGGCCGCCAGCGCGGGCCCGGGAGACAGCGGCGCGCCGGTGTTCATCCAGAGTGGCGGGGTGGCGACTCTGGCGGGGATCCTGTGGGGAGGCAACGGCCAAACCTACGCCTACAGCCCATGGAGCTTCGTCTTCTCGGATCTCGGCGGGCCGATCCCCACCGCGCCGTAAGCGGCGGCGGGCGCGGGGGCCGGAGCGTTCCGGTCGGTTAGACTGTTGCCGTTGATGTCTGACCGCTATCGCTTCGGCCCCTTCGAGCTGGACGCCACCGAGCACAGCCTGCTGACCCACGGAAAGCCGGTTGCGCTCACCCGCCGGGCTTTCGACACGCTGCTCTACCTCGTTCGCCATCCCGGCCGGCTGGTCACCCGCGACGAACTGATCGCCGCCGTGTGGGGCGAGACGATCGTCGAGGAAGGCAATCTCCACTGGACCATCAGCGCCGTCCGCAAGGCTCTTGCCCAGGAATTCGCCGAGACCTGGATCGAGACCGTCCGCGGCCTCGGCTACCGGTTCCTCGGCACGGTCGAGGCGGCCGAAGAGGATGCGGAGGATGCGGTGCCTGAAAGCCTTCCGCCGACGGCTCCGGTCCTCGCCGTTCCCGGGCGCCGTCCCCGGCGGCTCTGGCTGGCCGCCGGCCTTGGAGCCGTCCTGCTCGCGACGGCAGGGGTCTGGATCGCCGGCCGGCCCGCCGATCGATCCGCCGATCGGTCCAATACTGCCCCCGAGGCCCAGCGGCTCTATGCCGAGGGGCTGGAACGGCTCCAGCGCCGGGATGGGCTGAACGCCGTCGACCGGCTGGAAGGGGCTGTCCGCGCCGACCCCGGCTTCCCCGCTGCCTGGCTCGCCCTGGCGGAAGCCTACGAGTTGCTTGGCGCCGAGCGCCGGGCCGAGGACGCCGCCCTGAAAGCCGTCCAGCGGTCGAACGGGCTCCCGGAGCCGCGGCGGTTGACGGCCGAGGCTACCTACCTCCGCATCGCCCACCGGCTGCCAGAGGCCGCCGACCGCATACGCCGCGCGTACGAGCTCTCGCGGCACGCGTTCGAGGCCGGTCTCGCGCTGTGCGAGACCCAGGCAAAGGCCGGGCAGGGCCGGGAGGCCCTGGCGACGCTCGCCGAGCTGCGCCGGGAGCACCCCGCGGAGAGCGGCGACGCCCGCCTGGCCCTGTTCGAGGCGGAAGCCTATGCCGTTCTGGAGGATTACCGCGGCGAAAAAGGCGCCGCGGAGCGCGCCTTCGCCGCCGCCCGGAGCCGGGGGATGGTCCAGGTCGAGGCGCGCGCCCTGCTCCTCCTGGCGCTCGCGCGTCTCCGCGCGGGATCCGCCGCCGCCGACTGCCGCCCGGCGCTCGCCGATCTCGCGCTGGCTCGCCGTCAGGCCGAGGCCACCGGCGACCGCTTCCTCCTCGGCAGCGTCCTCCAGAGCCTCGGCAGAGTCCTCTCTCAATGTGAAGATCCGGCCGGCTCCGAACAGGCCTACCGGCAAGCGATCGACCTCTACCGGGAGATCGGTGCCCTGAGCATGCTTCCGGCTCTGCTCTATAGCCTTGGCGGCAGACGGCTCTACGTCGGGGACCTGTTCGGGGCGGACAGCCTGATGCGCGAGGCGCTCGACAGTTGCGAGGCGCAGACGACTCCCTGCCGGGAGCGTTTCCTCACTGCCGTCGGCGCCAACCGTCTCCACCGCGGCGAGCTGGCCGAGGCCCGCCGCATGATCGATCAAGGGATCCAGCGCAACCTCAAGATCGGCAACCGCAACCGCGTCGCCGAGGCCCGGGGCTTCCTGCCCGACCTCGCCTTCTGGAGCGGCGACCTGGAGCAGGCGGTCGAGCTTCAGCGTCAGGTCCTGGCCCTGCGACAGGAGATCGGCACGGCGGGGGGCATCGCCTGGGCCCGGTCTGATCTCGCGAACTGGCTGGCCGAGGCCGGGCATGGCGCCGAGGCGCTGCAGTCCGCGCGCCTGGCGGTCGCCATGGCCTCCCGGCAGGGCGATCCATCCCTCAACGCATGCTCGCGCGCCAGCCTCGCTCTCTCCGACCTCGTGGCCGGAGATCTCGCGGCAGCGGACCGCGAGAGCGCCCGCGCGCTCGCCATTTTGCACCCGCCGGGCCAGCCCTTCTGCTCGTTCACGGTCTGGCGGGTCCGGACGCAGGTGCTCCTCGCCCGCGGCCAGCTCGACGCCGCCGAAGCGCTGATCGATCAGGGCCTGGAGCTGGCGCGGCGCGGCGGCTTCGTAACCTACGAGCTCCAGGGCCGTCTGCTCCAGGCCGAGTTGACGCTGGCGCGCGGCCGCTCCGGCGAGGCGCGGCAACTCGCCGCTGAGCTCGCCGCCGAGGCCCGCGCCAAAGGCTTCGGAATCATCGCGCAACGTTGCGCCCTTCTGATCGCCCAGGCCAGAGGGCCGGTCGTTCGGGGATGATTTCCTTTTCATCGAAAGGAGACATGCAATGCCGAATCCTCTGTTGGGACTGATCTCCGGTGTGGTATTTGGTCTTATCTCGGTAGGCCTGATGATTCCCATGCCCTTCCCGGACAAGCGGGCGGCGCTGCTGGGAGCGTTCACGGACCGCTTCGCCATCGGCGTGGTCATCGGGTGTGTGCAGCTTGCGTGGCCGGGCTGGGTCCTGGGCCTGTTCTTCGGGCTGCTCCTGAGCCTTCCTTCGGCCATCATCACGAAGGCCTATCTGCCCATTTTGATCCTGGGCGGGATCGGCGGTCTGGTGATCGGCGGCCTCATCCATGGGTGGAGCTGAGCCATGTGCCGAGACTCTGCTAACCTGACGCCATGCGATCGACCGTGGCCCGCGCGACAGCTGCCTGGGCACAACGCCCCAGGCTCAGCCGTGAACGAGAGGACCGCTTCTGGGCGGGCGCAGAGGAGGCGTCGAAGTTCTTTATGGGCGAATCCAACGTTCAACGTGTAGCCGCCAAGGTGGCGCGCCTGCTGAAAGAAGATGGCATCCCCTACGCCGTCATCGGTGCCATGGCCCTCAACGACTATGGATACCGGCGGGTTACTGTAGACGTTGATCTCCTCTTGACTCGCGAAGGGCTGGAGAGCTTCAAGCAAAAACACCTAGGGCTTGGCTATGTAGAGAAATTCCCTGGGAGCAAGGGCCTTCGGGACACCGAATTCGACGTGCCCATCGACGTCATTCTGGCGGGGGAATTTCCCGGTGATGGGCTGCCCAAGCCGGTCGTGTTCCCGGATCCCGCCCAGGCCGCCGTGCGCGGCGAGCACATCGCCCTGCTGCCCCTGCCCCGGATGATCGAGCTGAAGCTGGCCTCGGGGATGACCGCCCCGCACCGGCTGAAGGATCTGGCGGACGTCATCGAAGTCATCCGCATCCTCAAGCTGCCCAGGGAGCTGGTGGAGGAGCTCGATCCGTATGTCCGCGAGAAGTACGGCGAGCTGTGGCAGGCCGCCCAAGCCGCGGAGCGAGAGTAGCAGCGGGGCCGATCCCGTAATAGATGCCGGCGGAGTGCGTTGTACCGACTATGACGCACCCAGGCAGGCCCGCGATCGAGGCTATCGATCTGACGCGCTCTCTTCCTCTCGGCGGCGAGAGCGTTCCCATCCTCAGAGGCGTTTCCTTTACGGTTGATTCAGGCGAGTGGATCGCGCTCACCGGGCCTTCGGGCTCGGGCAAGTCGACCCTGCTCGGCATTCTCGCCGGTCTCGATTCTCCGTCCTCCGGCCGCATCGTCATCGACGGGATCGACGTGACGCGGCTCGGCGAGCGCGCGATGGCGCGGCTGCGCAACCAGAAGATCGGCGTCGTGTTCCAGTCGTTCAACCTGATCTCGTCGCTCACGGCGCAAGAGAACGTCGAGGCACCCCTTCACGTGGGGCCGTCGCGGTCGCGAGCCCGCGATGCCGCGCGGGAGGTGCTCGCGCTCGTCGGACTGTCGGACCGCCTCGACTACCGGCCGCATCAGCTCTCGGGCGGCCAGCAGCAACGCGTCGCCATTGCCCGCGCGCTCGTCACGCGCCCGTCGCTTCTGATTGCCGACGAACCGACCGGCAATCTCGACAGCGCGACCGGGGCGCAGGTGCTGGAGCTTCTCGAAACGTTGCGCCGTGATCTTCAGTTCACCGTCGTCGTCGCGACGCACGATCCAGAGGTCGCCAGGCGCGCCGACCGCAATCTCCACATGATCGACGGCCTGCTGACGGAGCCGGCATGAACATGGCGTTCGCGTTTCGATACGCGGCCCGCAACCTTCTGCGCGGCGGTCAACGAACGCTGCTCGCCACGGTGTGCGTGGCCTTCGGCGTCATGTCGCTGGTCGGCTTGCAGCTTCTCTCGTCGATGATCGCGGCGTCGATCACTCTCGATGCGCGCTTCGTCCTCGGTGGCGATGCGACGCTCTCCCGCGAAGGCCGAGCCTTCGGGGCCTCGGACATTGAGACGCTCGACGCGATGCGAGCGCAGGGGAAGCTCGCGGCCTTCACCCTGACCACGCACGATGGGGGTGCGCTCCTCAAGCGCGGCGGCACCGGCCGGTCCTATCTCCTCGACAGGGCGCTCGGCGTGGATCCCGTGACTTTTCCCCTCGTAGGAGCGATGCGCCTGGCAGGAGCACCCTCAACCTCGTTCGGACGCCTGATCGCCGAGCCGGGAACGGCGGTGATCACGCGGGACGTCGCCGACAGGGTGGGGCTCGCGGCCGGCGATGACTTTACGCTGGGCGGCCCGGGAGTCGGGCCTTCCCGGCTGCGTGTGACGGGCATCGTCGAGCTGACCCCCGATCGCCAGGGTAATGCGGTGTTTTACAGCCTCGCGACCGCCCGCCGGCTCGCCGGGCGTGAGGACGTCGCTGCTTCGGCGCGGGTGCTCTGGGGGCCGTCGCGGCCCACCGGCGAGAGACTTGCTTCCGAAGGTTGGTCGGTGGCGCGGCCCGAGGAGATCGCCAAACAGCGCGCTCGCGCCGTGGACCTGTTCGGGTTGATGCTCAAGGGCGCCGGCATTCTCGGGCTACTGCTCGGCGGCATCGGCTTGTCCAACACGATGCAGGTCTTGATGGCGCGCCGGAGACTCGAAATCGCGACGCTCAAAACGCTTGGCTACGGACGCCGCCATCTCGTGATTCTTTTCGGGATTGAGACGGGGATGCTCGGGCTGATCGGCGGGCTCGCCGGTGCCGCGGCGGGCGCCGGTCTCGCGTCCTGGCTGGGCGTCCTTCTCGCGCGAACGGGACCGATCATGCTGGGCTCCCCGATCAATCCCCTGGTCCTCGCGGGTGGAGTGGCGGTCGGCGCCGCGACCGCGGTCATCTTCGGCCTTCACGCGATCGTCAAGGCGAGCGCCGTGCGGCCGTCGACGCTGTTGCGCGACCTGCCAACGCCGAGGGCCTGGGGCGAGACGGTTCTGCTCATGGCCACGCTGGGAGCCCTGTTCTCGGCGCTCGCCGCGGTGATCATGGGCAGCGTGCTGAAGGGCATCGGCATCGTCGCGGTTGGCTTCGGGGGGCTTGCGGTTCTGATCGCAGTGCTCGGCGCCGGGTTCTTCGCCGTCGTCACGGTTCCGGTGCCGTTACCGAGCCTCGTGATGCTCGCCCGGAGAAATCTCCGGCGGCAGCCCATGCAGCAGCTCGTGGCGCTGGTCGCGCTGTTCTGCGGAGTGTTTACGATCGGACTTGCCGCCGCGACGATCTCGAACGGGCGCCAGCGATTTTCCACCCAGGAGCTCCCGAGAGGCGGCTACAACGTCGCGTTCTATGCAGCCTCGGCGGATGCGGGTCCGGTCGCCGCGGTGCTCGACCGGGAGGGCGTGAAAGCCGTCCAGCGTTTCGTGACGGCGCCGGTCAGCGCGCACAACGCAAGCGGCCGTTCGCTCGATCTCCTGCGCGAGGTCACGGGCTCCGAGGGAGACCGGACGGGAACCGTGAAAGTCGTCCAAGGTGTTTGGCGAAAGGGACTAGGCTTCGCTCTCGCACCCGTTCGGCTGCGCGGCGAACCGTGGAAACTTTCAATGGGCGACACCGTCGAGATTTCGTCTCCGAAGGGAGATCGGGTCCCCGTGGCGATCACTGGTTTCTATGAATTGAAGAGAGTATCGCCGCTTGTCCCGCCCGTGGCGGGGCTGGTCCTGGACCCCGCGATGGCCTTGCAGCTCGGCGGCAAGGCGGCGCAGGCGAGCTTCACGGGCCGGGTGGACGAGAAACGGCTCGACGCGATCGCAAAATCTCTCGGCCACGAGGCACCGGCCGCCCTGATGCTGACCCGGCCCGATCTGAGCTCGGCGATGCAGGGCGAAATCGAGAGCCTCTTCGCCTTCGTCGTCGCCACCGCCGGGTTGGCGCTCGTGGCGGGCGGGGTGCTGATCGCGAATTCGGTGGGCCTCGCGATGCTCGACCGGCGGCGTGAGATGGGCATCTTCAAAGCGATCGGATATTCGAGCGCGCGGATTCTGGCCGGGATCGCCATCGAGTACGCGCTGCTCGGTCTGGTGGCGGGGGTCGCCGGGATGGGCGCCGTCGCCGTCGCGTTCAAAGTGATCAATCACCTGCGGCCGGCGGCGCGGCTCGCGCTCGATCTCGCCCAGGCGCCGGCGATGATCGCCGTGGCCACCGCCATCGCCCTCGCGAGCGCCGTCGCCGTGGCCTGGCGCCCGACTCACGCGCGCCCTCTCGACGTGCTCCGGCAGGACGGGTGACCCCCCAGACCGGCCCGGCTGTTCTCGCTTCCGGGAAGGGGCTTGCATCCGGCGTACAATCTGAGGATATGCTGTTTCACGGTCGGCGGCGACGTGGAGCCCACCGAGGCGGACAAAGGAGCCTGGCCAATGGCTAGCGATGCGACGAATACGCCCCCTCCCATCTTGCTGAACCTGCTGGTGCGCCTCCTGCGCGAGGCCGCGGAGATCGAGCAGCAGCTCATGATCCAGTATCTCTACGCCGCGTTCTCGATGAAGAAGCGCCCGGACGAAACGTGCACGCCGGCCCAGTACGAGGCGGTCCGCCGCTGGCAATCCACGGTGTACATGGTGGCGCGACAGGAGATGGAGCACCTCGCGCTGGTCAACGGCATGCTCTCGGCCATCGGCGCCGAGCCCTTCTTCGACCGCCAGAACATTCCTCTCCAGTTCTCTTACTACCTGGGGCGCAACCTCAAGGAGGGGAAGTTGCTGCCCGATCAACCGTGCGACATCCCCTTCCTGTTCGAGCGGTTCAACCTGCCCGTGATCGAGCGGTTCGTCTGCTTCGAGAGCCCGTCGCTCGCGACCCTGCAGGCGAGCGGTGACCGCATTCCGGTCTGGTGCTTCTCCTGCGAAGGGCAGCCGTACCCCAGCACCTCGGCGGGCGAGCGGCTCCGCGGCGAGGCTCGCGATCGGCCGCTCCTCTTCCCGCTCGCCGGCAGCCGCATCCCGGACGAGCTGCTGGCCGCGGCGCAGGAGGAGATGGCGCGGCTCGGCGGCCCGGTCCGCTCGTCCCCCAGCGACACGCTCAAGCCGGGCACCATCCAGGAGCTCTATGACCAGGTGGAGCTGCTCTTCCGCTTCCTCTCCTCGCGCTGGAACCTGTACACCGGCAACCCCAACAGCCAAGTCTTCGTGCCGGTCGAATATCAGATCAACATCTTTCCGATCACCGACCTCCCCTCGACCCTCCAGGCACTGCGCCTGATCGTCGAGGAGGGAGAGGGGATCGACGCGCCGCCGGACTACCAGAGCCATTTCATCCGCTTCTACGACGTGCACGATCAGCTCGTGGCCCTGCTCGCCGCCGATCCGCGGTTCGATCCCTCCCTGCCCGTGCCGTTCAACCCGAGCGGCGACGCCATCCGCAACCCTTTCGCCCGCGAGCTTTTCGACCTGTTCAACTACACCTACGCGACGCTGCTGTTCCTGCTGACGGCGCTCTACGCCGACTTCGAGCCGCAGGCCAGCCAGTCGTATCCGTTCTTCAGCTCCGCCCTGCAGGAGAACGCGTTCGGACCAATGATGACGATGCTGCTGCGGCCGTTGGCGGAGATCATGGCCTATACCGTCTCGGACGACGGCGGGCACACCACGGGACCGAGCTTTGAGCTGAGCGACGCCGACCGGGCGCTGCTGAACGAGCCGTCCAAGCTCGGCAACATCGAGCTCTTCCTGGGCCGGCTGGACGAGATCACCGTTCGGCTCGGGCGTCTCACCGGGACCGACCTCGCCGCCGTGGCCCGTGGCGCCGGAGACGTGCCATTCCTCGACCGCCAGCTCCGCTTCGTCTACGAGAGCGCTACGGCCATGAC
Source organism: Thermoanaerobaculia bacterium (assembly GCA_035996875.1). GTDB lineage: Bacteria > Acidobacteriota > Thermoanaerobaculia > Multivoradales > UBA5704 > DATARR01. The sequence goes on along the minus strand of DASYJD010000008.1, from coordinate 139,574 downwards.
CAACAACATGCGCCGCATCTATCAGCTCGGCCAGCTCCCGCAGTTCGTGGTCGCCCCTTGAGAGGCAGGAGATCGAGATGACGACGATCGCAAAGCTGTTGGAAATCCAGTTCCAGGGCTATTTCATGTGCCGGATCGCCACCGATCCGGATCCCACCAATGAGCAGCGGGGTGTTTCCGGCTACACCATGGCGCTGGTGGGGGAAGATCCGCTCGACCAGGTGATCCGCACCCAGATCGAAGATCCCGAGTTCCTGGAGCGCAACCTGCGCCCGCCGGCGCGGGAGATGGGAATCCGCGTCGGCGTCGACGTCAACGACGTGCTCTTCGACGGCCAGCCGTACTTCGGCCCGGCGCGCGACGCGTTGGTGGGGGCCCGGCTCTATCTCGAAGGGACGAACCCGCCGTTCCCCGGCCCGACCTACGACAGCCGCAACAACATCGTGGGCTCGGACGACAACATGGCCTTCGTGGTGAACCCTTTCCAACTCGCCCTCCGACAGGGTCCGGCCGGAGACGAGTCGCTGCTGATCACGGCCGAGGACTACCTCAACCCCGTCAAACCTGAGCAGAAGATCTGGGAGATCGAGGACCCGGAGACCTACGCCCGCAGGCTGCCGGTGACCTTCTCCAGCAGCTCCACGCCGGCGCAGGCGGCGATCCGCGCCTTCGACGGCGCCGTCTATTTCCAGGACCGGGTGAAGTATCTGCGCAAGCTGATCGCGGAACTGGAGCTGCGCCGGGCCGAAGCCTCCGATCCGGAGGTGATCACGGACCTCGACACGGGCCTCGCGGAGCTGAACACCCGCATCTGGCAGATCGATTTCTGGGCCTCGCGCATCGAGACCAAGCTGGCCTTCCAGCTCACGTACTCCTTCAACGTCAACGGCCCACAGAGGGTGGTCGACCGCACCGGCTCGCTCCAGGGAGAGATCGACTGCGGCCAGCCCTGGCCCGTCTCCTTCTGGTTCGGGAGCTGGGACGGCGACCTGCTGATCGGCTGGATGCAGGGGAGCCTGAGCGTTCCCTTCCGACCTGCCGGATAGGGCGCCTCCATCCCGAGGCTTTTGCTAGCAACCGTACCAGGGATCGCCGCAAGAGGCCCTGCAGAGCGCCAACTGGCAGGAGCACTGCCAGCCGCCATAGGTGCAGCATTGTATGAACTGGTCGGAGCAGGCGGCCTCGCAGTCGGGATCGCCTGCCCGTCGTCGGCGTCACCTCGGCCTGCCGCTCTGGGGTGACCTGCTGCCGGGCCACCTGTAACGGCACCTGTTGAGGAATGCGGAGGCGAGAGCGCAGACGCTCCGAGTCAAGCCGTGCTTCCGGAATCTGACCGGCTCGGCGGAGGCGGCTCGTCGAGACCGAGCTCCACGAGCGCGGACCGGTCCCCGGAGATGAGCGAGCCCAGCTTCTCGACGGAGTCGATGGCCTTCAGCTTTTTCCGCGTCCGCGAGGAAAGCCGTCCGAAGCGGTCTTCCAGCGTTTGGGTGGTGATCTGGCGGAGTGTCTGCAGATTCGACGCAGGCTTCTCCTTCTCCTTCTTCTGCTGCTTCCTGGCCTCGGTGCGCTGCCGGCGGAGCCGGCGCCAGGCCTTCACCTGGAACAGCCACTTCGAGCCCCACAGCAGAAAGATGCCCAGCAGCAGGAGGATCGCCAGGGGAACCAGGATAAATGTGATCAGTCCTGTCCGGGACCAATGCGCTCCAGGCACCGGCGACGCGCCTGCCGGATGCACGAGATCGGGCCACCATACGACGCCCACCGCCAGAGCCAGAAGAGAGAGGACTCCGAGTCCCAAGAGGACGCCGAGCCCCCATCCAGGGCTGCGTCGTGCCAAGCCCACCAGGGCATGGAACGCCCGTAGCGGCCAGTCGATGCAGAGGCGGTACAACAGACTGCGGCGCAGCCGCGACGCCTCGCTCCCGAACAGGCCGAGGATGCAGGTGCGAGCCACCAGCAGGGCCTTGGACACGGTCTCCAGCAGGATCAGCGTCGGGATGTCCCGCAGGAGCTTCTCCGATCCCACTTTGTACGAGTCCCTGAAGAAGCTCCCCAACCCCGTCTCGATGGGCCTTGAGGGAGATCCATCGCCTTTGCCCAGAATCTTCATGGCTTTTTTCACCCGGATCTGGACCTCGCTGCTTGCCACGAGCGGATCGAGGTAGCCTCGACCCGATTGGAACAGGAAGGGAGGCAGCGTGCCGGAGGGCTCCCCCGGAACAGAATCCCCGTTGTCATCCACCATCTGGAAGCGGTTCCACTCGATCTGCTCCTGGATGGCGTCCACCATGACCTTGGGCAGATCCTCGCCCAGCACCTCGAGCTGCGCAGCTTCCACCAGGAGCGTCACCATCTCGTCGAACTTCTTCTGATCGAGAGCTTTCGTCCGGGCGTCGTCATCTTCATCCAGGAGGTTGGTCAGCCAGCGGCGGCATTTGTCGTGGGTGGGCTTGCCGGAGCGGGGGAAGAGGCTTGCCGGATCGAGAGCCGTCCGGAAGTCGCCCTGTTCGTTGAAGAAACGGCTGCGGATCATCTCCCGAGATCCTTGGGCGCTCACCAGCGCCTCGACGCGCTTGCAGCCGAGGAGGGTCTCGACGAGTTGGCAGAGGCCATCGAGCCGCCCCCAGAGGATGTCGTTCGAGCGCCAGGAACGCTTGAAGAAGCCGCCGAAGTGGTAGACGGAGTCTCCGGCCACCTTCGCGGACAGGTCGAGAGCGCTGAACCCGCGCCTCGCGTCCTTGGGGCTGATGCGGATGGTTTCGATGATGTCCTTCTCGTGGAGGTTCCCCACCAACTCCAGCGGGAAGAGGTGGGCGTCCAGCTTGTCGAAGGTGTCGTAAGCCTGGCGCACAGGATCGTCCGCTTCCGGGACGAAGTGGTCCAGGAGGAGCCCCTCGCACTCGTCCACCGCGCCGAGGAAGGTCCGGGCGTTCGGATCCTTGAGGCCCAGCTTACCCTTCAGCACCAGCTCGATGATGTCTTTGGAAACCTCCACGAAATCCTTGCGGACCTTCTCGAGCTCGTCCGAAAGCAGCCACTCGTCACGGTTTTTGTCCAGGAACTCCCGGAGGTCGTCGATCTTGATGTGTTTCGCCACCGGCCCATTGGCGTCGAGGAGCCGATAGTAGCCCGCTTCGACCAGGGGCCAGATTTGGTGTTCCTGCTCCGGGGGGAGGTTCTCCCACGGGATCGGGGCATCGTCGACCAGCGATTCCATGGCTGCCAGGACGATCTCGTAGAGCTTGATATGGCGATTCAATGCCTGCCACAGACCGCGATAGCCCAGCCTCTTCGCCTCCGGCAGCACCTGCCGCTCCCCCTCCCCGGTCCCATAGAGGATCCCGTAGATCTGGTAGACCAGCCGGTAGAGGCGGCGCAACCGGAAGGAGGCGTCGAAATCCTCGAGAATGGAATCCGGGATCGCCGTCAGGCGATCGAACATTTGGACCAGCTCGGTCGCATGCTTCTGGTATTTGAGCGGGATCTGCTGATTGCGTCCATCTTTGCGGAAGAGCCCATCGACGACGCGGTCGGTCAGAGCGATGAGCCGGCTGCGGTCGTAGAGCCTCCGGGTCTCCGCCGGGATCTCTCCTTGCGGAGGCTTGAACTGGCGGACCAGGCGGTTGTACTGCGTCAGCTTGCTGTTGCGCTCGCTAAGGAGCTTCAGGTCTTCGGCGATGCTCTCGTAGCCCGGGATGCCGATGAGGGCGGCGAGGGTGGCTTGGAGGAAATTGGGATTCGAGGCGCGCTCGGCCTGCTGCATGACCTCGGGATCAGGCTCGACGTAGAGCAGCTTGCGGTCCACCTCCTGATCGGCCGTGCGGGAGAAGATGGCCTTGAGGGTGTAGGTGAACGGCTTGTTGTCGAGCAGGCCGCCGTCGAGGAAACACGCTTCTTTGCCGAGCTTCCCCCAGAGTTGGAGCTTGGCGTCGACCGAGTCATTCCCCTCCTCGACGAGGTCGACATGGACGGGTGAGAACGCCACCGGGAAGCACGAGGTGAGGCGGGAGAGCTTGGCCAGCGCCCGATGGGTGACCTCGGGGTGCGGGCCGGGACTGAACTGCTGCTTGCGATCCCCCCGGTGCTTGAGGAGGAAGACTGCGCGATGATCCTTGATGTCGACGGGATGGCCTGCGTCGTCGAACTGGGTATAGACGTTGCCGTCGACGTCGGTGCCGGTGACGAAGAGGTCGAGCTCGCGAAACGCGGAGAAATCCTCCTCCGAAGCCTCGACCTCGTAGGCGCCCATGCTCCTGAAGGCCGCCTCGAGTTGAGGCTGGTAATAGCCCTCGCTATCGAGGAAGGACGAAGCCTCCGGCATCTCCCCGTCCGGTGCGCGCAGAAGCTTGTTGATGTCGCCATGGTCGCGCCAGAGATCCGCGAACTGGGAGAAGTCCTTGCCGTTGCACAGGGCATACGAGAGGTAAATGCCGTTGATCCCCCCGGCCGAGGTGCCGCTGATCACGTCGACGACGACATCGGAGTCGGTGAGCGCCTTGATCAGGCGGTAAATCCCTCGTCCGTGCACCGCACGGAAGAGCTCCTGGGCCACGCCGTTGATATAGATGGCGAGCGAGATGCCGCCGTACATGACGACACCCAGACGGACCTCGCGGGATTTCTCGTTCTGCCACTCCTTGCTTCCAGCCTGCTGCTCGAGCGCGACGACCATGGGAAGACCTCCTCTTTGCCTCCTTGGACGGACGCAAAGTTGGATTTCCGGTTTGAGACCCAGATCGAGGTAATTTTTCACACATGTTCAATTGAATCAAGGGAGTTGCGCGATATTTCGTCAGGGCGACTTCTCCCAGGCACCCTCCAGGGCGACCTGGAGGTGGCGCTATCAACGGCGCGTGGAAGCTGCGCGTGCGCGACTTGGCCGCAGCGGACACCGGGACACTGAATTTCTGGGAGATCGACTTCCGGACCAACTGATCAAATAGCAGCGAAGTAGCGTGAAGCGCGGGCGGAAAGTTCCGCCCGCGCAGTGCCGGGATCAGCGGGGCTCGGCGAAGTACTCGTGGCTATCGGCGTTGTGGACGGCGTGGGCCGGGTTCGAGGTCGCCAGGCTTCTGCAGGCGGTCTGGCCGTAGACGTAGTCCTGCGTGCCCGCGACGACGGTGAAGTGGCTGGTCTCGTGGACCAGGGTGCCGGCCTTGGAGTCGGTTCCCAAAGCGGGAGCGCTCCAGAAGGCACCGCAGAGGTGCACCTTGTAGGGCTGGTTCGCGAAGACATAGGCGTAGGAGCTGTCCGTGCAATCACAGTAGAACACGAAGCTCTTGGTGGACATGGCGCTATAGAGATTGACGTAGTCGCTGGTCACTCCCGAATAGCGGGCCGCGGTGTAGGCGCCGAACCAGGTTTTGTAGTTAACGTCGGTGGAGCGGGAAGCCGTCGGGAGATTGTTCAGGTAGTCGCGGGACCTCTGCGACAACCCCTGGGCATTGTTGAGCGCCGTGACCAGCAGGCTCTGGCGGCTGCTCGAGCAGCTCACGTAGCTCGGCGCGAGAGCTTTCTCCTGGATGGCCTCGTCGATCTGGACCAGCTTCTCGACGGCGTCGAGGGCCCGCTCATTGCGCTCGACTCCGAGGAACACCACGTTCGACTCCAGGTTGCGCGGCGCGAGGCCGGAGACCGCCTTGGTGTTGTCAGCCCGCAGGCCGTCCTGCAGGGCGATGCGATAGCGAATCGAGTACTCGCCCGTGCGCGACAGGTCGTAGACGCTCGATAGCTCGACGTCCGCCGACCGGGAGGTCCCGGCCGGGATGCGGATGTAGTCCTCGGCCCGGGGTGTGGCGCGCTTGTAGAGGCGGCCGGTGTAGGGAACCTCCTGGCCGTCGCGGCTCACGTCGAAGAGATTCCCCTCGACGCCCTGGAGGGCGGTCTGCCAGCGGACGAGGTAGATGTCCTCCGCTGAATCGTTGCGGTACGTGATCTTCACCACTGCGTCCTCGGCCACGCCGATGAAGCCCTTCTGGGCTTCGAGCGTGGTGGAAAGGCCGCGCGTTCCGGCCGACGCCGTGGACGCGAACGCCAGGAAGGCGGCCAGTCCTACAATTCCAAACATTGCTCCAAGTCGTCTCGACATCCGACACCTCCATCAAAGCCACGAACCGCCTCAGTCATTTGCGGCGTCCGGGCAGAGCTCACAACGCAAGAGAAGGACACAGACACAAGCCTCTGCTAGCTGTGGTGCCTGAAAGGGGCCGGAGCGAGCCTTCGCGTCCCCGGTGGAACGTCTGCCAAACTGCTCCCCGCGGCGACGCCGTTGCCGCAATCCGGGGTCCGCCGGGTCATGGAGGCCCGGCCGGCGCCACGGAGGAGGGAGCTGCCTCATGACTCAACGCATCGTCCGCCGCCTCATGGCCGCGGGAGCTGTCGCCGCCGTCCTCGCCACCGGTCCGCTCCAGGCTCAGGGAGGTCCGCAGGAGACCCGCACGCTCTGGCACTGGCTCGGGAGCTTCCAAGAGCAAGCCGTCCGCGTGCTCCATCTCTGGCTGGGAGGAGCGGTCCAAGAGAAGCAGGGGCTCATGATCGATCCCGACGGGAATAACGCCTCGGGTCCCGGCGGCCCCACGGCTCCGAGCTGCCAGGGGAGTTGCACGGACCAGGGGCCCATGATCGACCCAAACGGCTAGGTCCGGCCTCGGAGAGGGGCGGCAGGAGCGCCGCCCCTCTCGCCTCGTTCTCTTCCCGCGACTCGCAGGGCACGACTTGTGAGAAGATGACGAAGTCTGCGAAAGAGGGAGATAAGTGTTCGAGCACTGCGATTTCGAGGACCTTGACGTGGTGTTTGGGGCGAGCCCGTCACCGGAGGACATAAAACAGACGGTATCTCGCCTGATCCGCGGCCGGAGCGCGCGGCAGGGATCTCCTCCATCCACTGCCATCTATGACGCGCTCCTCAATCGAGCCGAAGAGCAGGCCCGCCGTGCCCAACATCTACCCGGTCGCGAGCGGGTCCGCTTCTACAAGGCCCTGTCGCTTCTGGCCTCCGGCCGCGTTGGCGACGTTTGCCAAATGGGGGCCGGGCTCGGCATCTACGAGGCCCTTCTCGCCCGAAGCTGGGCCGTGCGTTTTGACGATCCGCGGGAGATGTGCCGTCTCGCCGAAGCCGCGGTCGAGGTGGCGGCCCGCTTCAGCCCGAGGACCTACGGAGCGCAGCGTCTGGCGGACCTTCGCGCCCGCGCCTGGGGTGAGCTCGCGAACGCCTGCCGGGTGGCCGACCGTCTGCGCGAGGCGAAGAGGGCTTTCGGCAAGGCTTTCGCCTTCGTCCAGAAAGGCACGGGCGATCCGCTGTTGAAGGCGTGCCTTCTGGACCTGGAGGCGTCCTTCTTCGGCACCCTCCGGGAATTCGCCTCCGCTCAGGACCGCTTGGACCTTGTCCCCGAGTTGTACCGGCAGGCCGGAGAGCCTCACTTGGCCGGCCGGACTCTCATCACGCGAGCGGTCTATCTGGCCTACAGCGGAAACCCCGAAGAGGCCCTCCGGCTCCACCAGGAGGGGCTCGGTCTCATCGACAAAGAGCGGGAGCCCGATCTCGTGGTGACGGCGCTCCACAACCAACTCAGTCTGCTCATTGACCTCGACCGGTTTCGGAAGGCACAGAGGCTTCTCTTCGAGAACCGCGAACGCTTTCAGAGCTGCGGGCGCATCTCCGGGCTCAAGCTCCGGTGGCTCGAAGGCGAGATCAGCTATGGGTTGGAGAAGTGGCCGAGCGCGGAAATCGCGTTCCGCGAGGTGCAAGAGGGTTTCCGGCAGGCGGGGCTCGGCTTTGCCCATGCGTTGATGTGCCTGTATCTCGCCATGGCGCTCCTGCGCCAAGGGCGGCTCGGCGAGGCGGAAGGAGAGGTTCTCGCGGCGTCGAAGGTCTTCTTCTCGCTCAAGATCCATCGCGAGATCCTCGGCTCCGTCCTCCTTCTCAAGGAGGCTGCGGAGATGCGGAGGCTGACGGTGGCGATCCTGGAGAACGAGGTGCGCCACATCCGCCGGGCGGAGATGGAGCACGGACACGCCATGCCCAGCGCCCTCTCTGGCTGACCGGGTCGCTACCGGTCCGACTCCTCGATCTCGTTCGCGAACGCGTGTGCACCTCAATCGTCCCGGTACATCGGCGAATTGTCCCGGGTAATTGCTAAATTGCCCCGGGGCATCGGCGTGATGTCCCGGTCCATCGGCAGATTGCTCCGGAGCATTAGCGCGCTGCACCGGTACACCGTGGCATTGCCCCGGAGCATCAAGACGCTGGCCCGGGACATGGTGACGTCGCACCGGTACGCTGTGGCGTTGCCCCGGGACATCGGCGCGTTGTACTGGTGCATCGTGACCTTGCTCCGGAACATCGTGGCGTTGCGCCGGGACGCCGGACGATTGCTCCGGGTCATCGTGGCGTTGCACCGGAGCATCATGGCCTTGCTCCAGGTCATCGACGCGTAGCACCGGTACATCGTGAAATTACCCCAGGACATCGTGACGTAGAACCGGGGCGCCGGACGATTGCTCCGGGTCATCGTGGCGCTGCATCGGAGCATCATGGCCTTGCTCCGGGTCATCGACGCGTTGTACTGGTCCGTCGTGGCATTGCTCCCGGACATCGTGGCGCTGCAGCGGAGCATTGGCACGCTGCACAGGTACATCGGCGCGTTATACCGGCACATCAGTCCGTTGTTCGGGGTCATCAGTCCGACGTATGCGGGCGCATTTCGGCTAGACTTTCTCGCCATGGCAAACTTCCAGGTCAAGAACCTGCCCGAGCCTCTCCATACTCGCCTACGGCGCTATGCTCGGCGGCATCACCGTACGCTCAGCGACGTTGCACTGGCGGCTCTCGAGCGCGAGATGAACCGATGCGAATCTTGTGACGAGCCCTAACTTCATTCGACACTTTCCGACGCTTTATCGAGAATTTTTGCCCGGTCGGTCTCCGCAAGCTCTGGTCCTAAGGACCGCTTGGCTCTACGGACTGCTTTCAAGGCTTCCGACCCAAAGCCTGAGCGGACCGCGTAAAGGAGAGCTATCGCGGCATGATAGCCAATGAAGGGCTTTTCGGAGGCGACCCTATCTGATAGCCAATCGAAGGATTCCCGTGAGGGATGAACCTGAAGACAGGTAATCGCTGCCAATCTTTCTCCAGGTGAATCTGATCTCATCAAATCAGGGAGCAAGGGAGTTGCGATATTGGCTAGCGCACGCATCTGAGAAGCTATCAACTCCATGCTGCGGGTCCGATCATTTCCGGGAGGAATTGTAGATCTGACTCTCTCGTATTCTCGCGCCAAGACTCGAATCTGTTCCCGTAGACCTTCGTAGAGCCTTGTATCCATCTCAGGCTCAGGGTAGTGAACTCCTCGACTCAGCACGTCGACGACTTCCTTGTCGACCTTTTGCAGTTTTGCCACCATAGTGGAAAGCTCGCGGTCCGTTTTTCGAAGCGCCAGAGGAAGGTATAGGCGTGTGAGGAGATAGCCCAAGAAAAAGCCGGCGATAGGGAAAAGGATGATCAGAGCCAGGACGAAAGATTTGTGCTGTTCGCCATTGGCACCAAGCCCCCTCGAAAGATAAATCACGAGATGCCCAATGAAGCTCTGGATCTCTCGAAATTGAATCAGCGTCAGTCCGACTAAAATTTTTGTAAGCCAGTCGGATATCTGCTCGAGGTTGGTGTTGCCTCGGTACTCGGGCTGGGTTCCCTCTGAAGTTCCAACCGAGGAGTCTTGCTCCAAATCCCTTGACTTGGCCGGCAGGAGCTGCTGAAACGTGCGCGGAATCCCGAATAGGAAACCCAGGAAGGCGCCTGTGAGCAGTCCGGCGAGCGCGATAAGAAGTCCAAGGCTGGCGATCTTCAGGAACGTCAACCGGTTCTCTTGTGCGGCGTATACAAAGATGGAGAGAACTCCGAGCGAGAAGGTCACTCGAAATCCAAGTCCTGCCCATCGTCCGCCGCGTTTCTCTCCAGGCTCGTCAGGCGCCGGCGAAAAGAGTGCCCGAGCGAGTCGCCGAGGGAAAGCTGCCACAGCTCCAAGGAAGTTGCTCCAGGCTGACATAAGTATCTCCAGGAATGAGGTTATCTTAGGAGCTTATCGCCATTCCTACAAGTAACCTCTTTGTTGACGGACTAGGTTGCGGCTTTTCGCGGGAGGGGGAGATCTCCGCAGATGTGCTCGACTTGGGGGGTGACTTGGGGGCGGTTCTGTGGCGCGCTTGAGCTGGCCGGCGATATTCAGGGCGTATCGGCCTCCTCTTGGCTTGCTGCCAGATGGGCCTCGCCGGCCGAGGTGAGCCGATAGCGCTGTAGGCGGCTATTGGGCTTGTCGGGAATGGTCATATGGATGAGCTCAGCTTCCAAAGCGGGCTGCAGGTAGCGTTCGCGGAAGGATTTACGGTCTTTGAGATCCAGCGCTCCCTGCAGGTCATCCCGATCCATGTCGCCTTGGAGCACTCTCAGGAGGCGCTCGACTTGGGGGGTGACTTGGGGGGTGACTTGGGGGGTGATCGTAGCAGTGTCCTCGAAGCGAAATTCCACCCACAAGCCGTTGTCCCAGCGTAGCTGCGGTTCCGGACAACCGTGCTCCCGGCATGCTTCGCGGATCAGGTCGATCCCACGGCCCCAGGACTCCAGATAAGCGGCGCGAAAAAAGGTGTTCGCGATATCGGGGTTGAAGGGGTAGGAAGCGTGCTTCCTGGTTAGCTGGGCCAGAGTCCAGCCCTGGGGCAAATGGCCGGGATTCCAGATCAGGAGCTTGTCGGCATAGACGCTCACCTGGACAGGAATCGCGGCAGCATAATCCTTATGAGCAATGGCGTTGATCAGGGCTTCGCGCACGGCCCTGGCGGGCACGGGCAGGGTTTCGATGCGCTGCGGACCCTGATAGCTGATGCCGGCCTTGAGGTACTTGGTCAGCAGCAGATCCAGCCCACGGTCGACCTGGGCAAAGAGATCCCCGTGGATTTCATCGTGGTAGAGCAGGTCGCTGTCCGTGCGGAAGAAACCGATCTTGAGGAAGGCCCCCGTGACCAGGCGTTCTGGATCCGTACCGAAGAGCAGCAGGGCCGATCGTTTGAGTAGCTCACCGTCGTGCAGGCGCAGCTTGTCGATCAGCACAGCATCGGACTCCCCCAAAAGATTGTCGGCCAATCGCCCGCTACGCTCGGCCATTTTTCGGAAATGGGCCAGGGCCTGGGGGGCCAGATCTTCCGCGCTGAAGCCGTGTACTGGCACACCGTCCCAATGCAGCCCTTGCTTGCCGAGCAGGAATCGGTCCAACGCCGCGCCCCTCAGCTCCTGTTTGGTGCTGCCGCTACGGAAGTGGTACTCGCCCTTGTAGTTCACTGGGTAAGGATAGGGCTTGACCACGATCTCGATGGTGTCCTTGCCCGCCTCCTCGCGGAGGTTCACCCCCACCATGATGCCCAGCAGGTCCCGCACCTTGTTGGGAATCTCCTCCATGAGCCTCCCGGCATCCTCGACGCCGACGGCCACGCCTCGGTCATCGCGTCCGATGACCAGCCTGCCTCCCTCCGCATTGGCGAAGCCGCAGATCCACCTGAGGTAGTCGTCACGCCAGGAACTCTTCCATTCGACCTGCTGGCTCTCCTTCATAGAAGGCGAATCCTCCCTCTCAGCACCCTTGGCATGCAACTCCCTCCCGGAACTTACCTATATTGGATATCACATCCGCCTTCCGAATGAATGGACGGCGATCCTGTAAACTGGCGATCGTGGCGCACCCTTTGCCGCATGAAGCTGAGATCAAGGAGCCGTCATGAGCGTGAAAATCGAGGCGTCTGGACGCCGGTCGATCCAAGTCGAAGTCGAGGTCCCCGGAGCTCCAGAGCAGGTCTGGCAGGCCATTGCGACGGGGCCTGGAGTCTCGGCCTGGTTCGTGCCGACCGAGATCGAGGAGCACGAAGGCGGCGCCATCGTCTCGCATTTCGGTCCCGGAATGGAGTCGCGCGCGATCGCGACCGCCTGGGAACCGCCCCACCGGTTCGCCGCCGAGAGCGGCGACCTGGGACCGAAGGCTCCGCCGCTTGCCACGGAGTGGATCGTCGAGGCGCGCTCCGGCGGCTCGTGCGTGGTGCGCGTGGTGCACAGCCTGTTCGCGAGCAGCGCCGACTGGGACGATCAGCTCACGAGCATCGAATCCGGCTGGCCGAAGTTCTTCCGCGAGCTGCGTTCGTACCTCTCCCGAGGAATGCGCGCCCAAGCGCTCAAAACGCCGTGACGTCCTCGACGTCCGAGAGGACGCCGATCCGTGGCACACCCTTTGCCTTACGAATCCTGCGGACTTGGGATGGCAAGGAGCCCACATGAGCGTGAAGACAGAACCCTCTGGACGCCGGCTGGTTGTGGTTGAAGTCGAGGTCCCCGGGACCCCCGAGGAGGTCTGGCAGGCCGTTGCGACGGGACCCGGAGTCTCGTCCTGGTTCGTACCGACCGAGATCGAGGAGCACGTAGGCGGCGCCATCGTCTCCCACTTCGGTCAGGGCATGGACGCTCGCGCGACCGCAACCTCCTGGGAGCCGCCCCACCGGTTCTCGGCCGAGAGCCGTGACTGGGGGGAGAAGGCTCCGGCCCTCGCCACGGAGTGGAGCGTGGAGGCACGCTCCGGCGGCACTTGTGTCGTCCGCGTGGTGCACAGCCTGTTCGCGAGCAGCGACGACTGGGACGGTCAGCTCGAGAGCGTCGAATCCGGCTGGCCGAGGTTCTTCCGTGTCCTCGTTCTGTATCTCACTCACTACCGGGGCCAGCGTGGCTCGGATCTTCGGCTCCTGGCTGCTGCCTCCGAGCCGGAGCCGAAGGCGTGGGAGTCGCTGATCGAGGCGCTGGGCCTCGGGGGCGCTGCCGTCGGCTTGCGGCGGAGCTCGCCTACGGGCGTGCCTCCTCTCACCGGGTGCGTCGAATGGCGCGGCGAGCACGCTCTCCTCCTCCGGCTCGACGAGCCGGCGCCGGGCATCGGCTCGCTCTACGCTCACGCCATGGGCGGCAAGGTCTTCGTCGGGATCGATCTGTATCTGTACGGCGACCAGGCAGCGGACGTCGTCGCCAAGCAGAAGCCTCTGTGGCAGGCCTGGATGAGTGAGCGTTTCCCGCCGCCAGCCGAGAAGCCAAAGGACATAAAGGACAAGAAGGACGTCAAGGACGATCAGGGATAGAAGGGTACCGGGACGGGGATCTTTCGTCCTTGGGGTCCCGTCATCTCTGAGATGACGTTGGTGCGCCCCTTGTCGGCTGGGTATGACCCTGTCGAGGCAAAGCTATTTCAGGAGCTTGTCGTATTCGGTATGAGGCCCGATCCAGCCCCACAGAATGCCATCAGGAACGTCCGTGCCGAGAACACGATACCCTCGGCCGACTCTGGCGGACCAGTATGGCCCGATTCGCTTCAGCCTCAAGGAGGGATGGTGGGGATTCACTTTGAGCAACTCATAGTTCTTACGTGCAAGTTGCTGAACCTCACCAGGAAGAGCCGCAAGGAACTTCCAAAACTCCGGACTGGCGAAGTGCTTCAAATCTCTCGACTCTCGCCAGCCCGATGTGCGGCAAGAGCCTTCTCGAAGAACTTATCAAGCTTCCCGGCGGCGGCGTCCTCTTCGATCTGCTGATCCCATCTCTGCCAGTCCTTCTCTAGAATCCACTCTCGGAGCTCGTCGAACTCCTCCTGAGAGAGGCTCTGGACTTCCGCTTCGATCGTCTCGACTCTTGTCATCTGTGTACCCCCGAAACTAGGGCCTATTCTATGCCACCTCCTGATGCGCAGGTAGGTGTTGGGGCGGAATCGTTGAGGCTCGGCACCTTGCAGGCAGGATATCCTGTCGACCATGGCAGGCCATTTCAAGGACGACATCCTCGACCGGCTGGCGCGGCAGGGGAACGTTGCGCAGTTCGTCAGCTTCGGGCCGGACCTGGGTGTGCGGCACGTTTGGATTCGCGGCCGGTCTCCGGGCGAGCGGTTCGCTTCCCTGGAGGAGGCCGTGGGCGCCCTCCTTGCCGCTGCGCCCGAGGGCTCGATCAACATCCGGAGCTGGCAGCCGGACAATCCGAAGAGCCGATCCTTCCTCTATGGACGGAAGGATGCCGGGGAGATCGTGGGCGAGGTGCGCCGGCTGGCCGCGGACGGCCTCTATACGATCGTCAACGAGACCATCGATGTCGAGGACGGCGGCGTTTCGGGTGTGGCGTTCGGCGATCTGCTCGAGTTCGCGCCGGGCGACACGCCGCGTTGCGTCGAAAAGCCGGGAGCGTGCGCGCTGCCGCGGGACCTGGGATTCCGGGTGCTGGAGACGGTCTACGGCTTTCAGCCAGCTCTGCCGGAGAGGCGGGAGGCGCGGGTGGAGTGGACCATCCATCCCCTGCGGCGGGGCTACCGGCGGGAGCACACCACACTCTGGGAGATGGAGACGCCGGGGCCGCCGCCCGTGGCGCCGCGCATCGAATGGCCCCACCGGTTCAGCCGCCACCTGGGCGACAAGGCGTTCGGATTGGTGGTCGCCGATGCCCTGGGGCTTTCCGTCCCACGGACGCTGGTCTTCCCCCGCCGCCTGGCCCCATTCACCTTCGGCACGGGGACGGGCTCGTCCGAGACTTGGCTTCGCACCTGCCCCCTGGAGCAGGTGCCGGGGCGCTTCACCACTCATCGCGGTTGGATCGACCCGTTCCGGTTGCTGCGCGAGGAGGACCCGGAGGGCGACGCCATCGCCTCGGTGCTGGCTCAGGAGGGAGTCGACGCCCGGCATTCCGGTGCCCTGCTCGCCGGGCCGGACGGCGAGCCGCTGGTGGAGGGCGTCGCGGGCCGCGGCGACGACTTCATGCTCGGCCGCCGGCCGCCGGAGGCGCTGCCGGCCGGGGTCGAATCTTCTCTGAAGGATCTCTACCGGCGGGCCGCGGGCCGGCTGGGCGCCGTCCGCTTCGAGTGGGTCCACGACGGAGCGCGGCCCTGGATCGTCCAACTCCATCGCGGCGCCGCCGTCTCCTCCGGCCGCGTCATCTTCCCCGGCGACGCCGAGAGCTATCACTCTCTGGAGATCGTTCAGGGGATCGACGCTCTGCGCGAGCTGATCGCGAAGGTGCAGGGCACGGAGGACGGCATCGTCCTCCTGGGACGCGTGGGAGTCACCAGCCACTTCGGCGATCTCCTCCGCCGGGCGCGGATTCCCTCCCGGATTGAAGAAGACGGCTGAATCATTCTCTGCGGGCGCGATATCCTCTCCCTGTGCCGCAACAACTCAGCCTCTTCGACGTCCTCCCGGCTCCGCCCCGCCCTCCCGGCCGCGTCCTGATCGCCCAGGGCGCCCGGGCCGCGGAGCGGATGCTTCTGGAGCGGCTCGACTCTCTCCTGGAGGAGACACGCAAGGACCCGGCGCTACTCGCCCGGCCGGTGCGGATCGTCGTCCCCTCCCGCAGCCTGCGGCTGCACCTTAGCGCCGCCATCGTCCGCCGTCGGGGGCGGTCGGCGGCGGGGGTGATCCTGCAGACGCTCTTCGGCCTCGCCTCCGAGGTGCTGGAGCGCTCCGGCGAGCCCACGCCCCGCGGCGCCCCATTGTTCGAGGCCTTCGCCCAGCGCGCTGCCCGGGCCGAGCCCGCCCTGCGGCGGGGGCTGGAGGAGCTGGTCGACGGCTATGGCACCGTCAGCGGCACGATCCGCGACCTTCTGGATGCGGGGCTTGAGCCGGTTCACGCCGAGATCGCCGAGGAGGCGCTGGCGAGCGACGGGCCGCAGGTGGCGTCGCGGGCCGAGGTGGAGCGCGCCCGCGCTCTGGTGCGCTCCGCCGCCCGGGCTGAGGAGTGGATGCGCGAGCGCAACCTCGGCCGGGTGGCCAATCTCCTGCGCCGGGCCACGGAGATTGTTGAGGCCGATCCTGAGCGGGCGCTGCCCTCGCGGTCCATCCTCATTCACGGCTTCGCGGACGCCACGGGCGTCGCCACCGATCTGATCCAGGCGCTGCTTTCGAAGTGCAGCGCCTGGCTGGTCCTGGATCATCCGCCGCGGCCGGAGGATCTGGAGGAAGCGAGCCTGGAACGGACGTTCCCCGCCCGCTTCCTGGAGCGGCTCTCCCTCGCCGCGCGGGTCGAGCCGATGCAAGGCGACCGCCCGGTGCCGCCGCGGCTCGAAGCCGTCGAGGCCGTGGGCTGCGAAGCCGAGGTGCGCGAGGTGGCCCGGCGGGTGCGCGTCCTATTGGACGGCGGCGCCCGGCCGGAGGCGCTGGGCGTCGTGGCCCGCGACGCCGGCCCCTACCGCCATGCCCTGCGCCGCCACTTCGGCCGGCTGGGCATTCCGTTCTCGGGAGTGGGGGAGAGCGGCGGCCTCATGCCCGCCGGCCGGCGCGCCCAGGCCTTTGTGGAGCTGTTGCGGCAGGGCGAGGCCGTGCCCTCCGACCGCTGGCTCGATTCGATGGCCGCCCTGCCTGGCGGGAGCCGCTCGCTGGTGGACCTGCGCCTCGCCTTCTACGCCCTGGGCGCCGGCCGGCTGCGGGGCGTCACCGAGCTGCGCCTGGAGGAGGTGCTGCGCGACGGCTCGTATCCCTTGCCCATCCGCCAGGGTCTCAAGACCGCTCCGGCCGGAGACGAGGAGGAGTTTGAGGAGGACGGACGGGAGACCGAGGCCTACGCCAGCCGCCGCCGGGTGGCCGGGTCGATCCTGGAGGCTGCCGTGGGGGCCGCGGGGAAGGTGCTGGACCGCCTCGCCTCCTGGCCGGACGAGGCTTCTGTCGCCGATCATCTCGCTCGGCTGCGCGCGCTGCTCGCCCGGGACCTCGGCTGGCGGCTGGATTCCGACGACGCTCGGCCGGTGACCGCGGCCCTGGAGCAGATCGCGCGAGAAGCGCCGCCGGACCTGGTCCTCTCGACCGGCGAGCTGCGCCTGCTGCTGGAAGATCTCCTGGACGGCGCCGGCGCCGCGCCGCTCGGCGGCCAGGGGGGCGGCGTGCAGGTGCTCTCAGTGGTCGAGGCCCGGGCGCGGACGTTCGATCATCTGTTCCTGATCGGCCTCAACCGGGACGTCTTCCCCCGCACCGTGCGGGAGGACCCGCTGCTGCCGGACGAGCTGCGGCGTGTGCTGCAGCGCGTCCTCCCGGACGTGCCGGTCAAGCGTGCGGGTTTCGACGAGGAGCGCTACCTCTTCGCGCAGCTCCTCTCGGCGGGGATCTCGGTGACGCTCTCCTGGCAGGCGGCGGACGACGACGGCAAGCCGCTCGCGCCGTCGCCGCTGGTCGAGCGGCTGCGGGACCGTGTCGAGGTGGCCAAGGCGCCCTCCCTCTGGGCGCTGCCGGCGGCCGGTCCCCTTCTCGGGCCGCGTACCGCCGCCGAGCACGCGGTGATGGCCGGCCTCCACGCGCCCCGGCGCTGGTGGGGGCGCGTCCTGCCGCTGGCGCTGGAGGAGACCCGCGAGACACTCGGAGCGGACCGGAAGACCTTGGAGGCCCTCGCCGCCTCCCGGATCGCGGTGCTGGAAGAATTGGACCCCGACTTGCGCACGCCCGAGGGGCGGGCGGTGCGCTCGCGGCCCGGCCCCTATTTCGGCTATGTCGGCCTGTTGGAGCCGATGTCGGAGGGCGACCCTCGCCGGCGCCAGCTCTTCGTCACCCTGCTGGAGAACCTGGCCGCCTGCCCCTGGCAGGCCTTCCTCGGCAAGCTGCTGCGCCTCGAGCCGACCCCGGACCCGGTGGGCGCCCTGCCGGGAATCGACCCGCTGCTCCTGGGCAACACCGTTCACGCGGTGCTGGAGAGGATCGTCGTCGCGTTCGGCGGGCTCCCCATGGACGTCGACGGTGCGGCCGGCGACCGGCTCCCCCTCCCGGTCGAGTGGCCCCGCGAAGACCTCCTCAACCGCTTCCTGATCGAGGAGGCCGAACGCCTGCTGCGCGAGGAGGGGGTGTTTCTGCCGGGTCTCGCCCGCGCCCTCGCGGAGCGCGCTCGTCCTTTTCTTACGTCGGCGCGGGAGGCGGATTGGACGCGGGAGACGGTCGCCGTGGTCGGCGTCGAGGAGCAGGGGCTCGTCGAGGTCGCCGACGGCCGGGGCCGCTCCTACCGGGTCGCGTTCAAGGCCGACCGGGTCGACCGGACCGGGGGACTCCGCTTGTGGACGGACTACAAGACCGGAAAACCGATCTCCATGGCACAGAGGGAGGACGTCCGGCGGCGCCACTTCCTCGATCGCGTCCGCAAGGGGAGCCACCTCCAGGCCGTGGCCTATCTCCTGGGCTCGCAGGAGAAAAGCCTGGGGCGGTATCTCTTCCTACGCCCTGGTCTCGACGGGGAGCAGCGGGAGCACACGGTTTCGCGGGGCGACGAGGACTTCGTGACGGCTTTCGAGACCACGACCTCCTCCGTGCTCGACGCCTGGAGCGCCGGCGCTTTCTTTCCCCGGGTTGTGGACCCCAATGGCCGCGACGAGCCGGGCCGCTGCGGCTTCTGCTCCGTGGCCGAAGCCTGCCTGAGGGGCGACTCGGGAGCCCGCCTGCGGCTCTTCGAGTGGACCGAGAGCCCTGGGGAAACTGTTCCCGCCGAGGAGGCGCTGCTGCGGGTCTGGCGGTTGTGGGAGAAGCCGGGGAAGGAAGAAAGAGCGGGCTCCGCGAGCTTCCCGGACACTGCGGACAGCGAGGATGAGCCGTGACCCTCCTGGAAGGTTTTCGCGAGCAGGTGCTGCGCGAGCAGGACCGCGAGGCCCGCCGGGCGGCCCAGACCCGGTTCGACCGTCCGCTGGTCCTGCAGGCCGGGGCGGGAACGGGAAAGACGACCACCCTCATCGGCCGGCTCCTGGCCTGGACCCTGGGCACCGGCTGGGAGCGGACGGCGAAGCGCCTCGCCGAGCGGGCCGCCGCCAAGCCGTTCGGCCGGCCGGACGAGGTGACGGTCGACCGCATCGCCGCCGAGGTTCTCGGCCGCGTCGTGGCGATCACCTTCACCGAGGCGGCGGCCGCCGAGATGGCGGGGCGCACGGCGCGCGAGCTGGCGGCCCTGGCGTCGTCCACGTCGGGCGGCGAGGTGCCATCCTGGCTCGACGCCTCCTTGCTGCCGCCCGCCGCCGAGCGCGTGGCCCGCGCCCGCGCTCTCCTCGGCACGCTCGACCATCTCGCCGTCCGCACCATCCACGCCTTCTGCCGCGGGCTGCTGGCCGACCATCCGCTGGAGGCGGGGGTCCATCCCGATCTGGCCATCGACGCCGACGGCCGGCGGGTGGAGCAGATCGTCCAGGAGATCGTCGAAGACTCGCTGCGGTCGGGCTATGGCACGCCCGGCGATCCTCATCTCCTGGCGCTGGCTGCTCTCGGCTTCGGGCCGCGGGAGATGGTCGAGGCTCTGATCGCCCTCCTCAGCTCCGGCCTGCCTTCGGGCGAGCTCGCCGCGGACCCTTTCGGAGCGGACGCCGTGCGCGCGTTCCGCGGCCGCCTGCTCGTTGCCTGCCGGGAGGTGCACGGCCTCGTCGCGCCTCGACTGCGGAAAACGCGGGGGAAGAACGTCCGCAAGATCGAAGAGGGCGTTTCCACCTTGATCGGCCGTCTCTCGGAGGCCTCCGAGATCCCCGTCGGGACTTTGAAGGAGTGGGCCGCCGAGCTCCTCCCCGACAACTTGAAGGGGCATCTGCATGAATGGGCGCGCAAGAGGAAGGAGGCCGACCTCTTCGGCGACGTCCTGGACGAGCTGGCGGCGGCGGCCGGTACCCTGGAGCAGACCCTCGACCACTTGGCGTGCCTCGATCCGGAGCTGCTGGAGCATGGCCGGCTCGCCCTGCGCCCTCTTCTCGCCGCCGTCGAGGCCGAGCTGCGGACTCAGGGGGTCGCCACGTTCGACTTCCTGTTGACCGGCGCCGAGCAGCTCCTCGCCCGCCAGCCCGAAGTGCGCCGGCAGGTGCGGCGGCGCATCGATCAGCTCCTGGTGGACGAGTTCCAGGACACCGACCGCATCCAGTGCGACCTCCTGCGCTGGATCGCCCTCGACGGAGCGGCGGAGGAGCGGCCGGGCCTCTTCCTGGTGGGCGATCCCAAGCAGTCGATCTATGGCTGGCGCAACGCCGACCTGCGGGCCTACGACGGTTTCGTGGCGATGGTGAAGGAGGCGGGGGGCGAGGTGATGTCGCTGGTCGAGAACTTCCGCTCCGTGCCCGTCATCCTGGAGGAGGTGGCGCGGGTCATCGAGCCCGTCATGCTTCAGCGCGACGGCGTCCAGCCTCCGTTCGAGCCCCTCCTGCCGTGCGAGCGGCGGCAGGACGATCCCGGCTTCGTCCGCGGCGGTACCGCCAGCATGGGCAGGCGCGGTGGCTGGGCGCCTGTCGAGCACTGGATCTCCTGGGCGGTGGACGAAGAGAGGGGCGCGGGCAGGACCCCGGCCGGCGAGGCCGCGCAGATCGAGGCTGCGGCTCTGGCCGCCGACGTCCGTTCCCTGCACGAGCAGCACGGCGTGCGCTGGAAGGAGATCGCCCTCCTCCTGCGCAGCACGGGCGACCTCGATCTCTATCTGGAGGAGCTGCGCCGGGCGCGCGTCCCCTTCGCCGTGGGGCGGGACAAGAACTATTACCGGCGCCGCGAGGTCATCGAGGCCGCCGCGCTGGTGCGGGCGGTCCTCGATCCGGGGGATCATCTGGCCCTCCTCACGGTGCTGCGATCGTCGGTCGTGGGCGTGCCCGACGCGGCCCTGATCCCCCTGTGGAACCGGCTGTTCCCGAAGCTCATGACGGAGCTGGCGGGTCCCGATCCCGGCGCTCTCGCCACCCTGCGGGAGGCGATCGAGGGCGCGGCGCAGGCAGTATCCGGGGAGATACCGCGGGAAATCCCCGGCATCGAGCGGGTCCAGGGCTGGGAGCGCAACCTCCTCGCCGCCGTCGAGAGCCTGGCCGTGCTGCGCCGCTCCTTCGCCACCGAGACGGCGGACGTCTTCGTCGAGCGGCTGCGCGGGCTCACGCTGGTGGAGGCCACCGAGGCGGCCCGCTATCTCGGCCCCTACCGGCTGGCCAACCTGGAGCGCTTCTTCCGCCAGCTCCTATCCACGATGGAGGAGGGGGGCGGCGACGTGACGGCGATCCTCCGCGCCCTGCGCCGCAGCGTCGCCGAGGCGCGGGAGGCCGAGGAGGGGCGGCCCACGGACGGCTCGGAGGACGCCGTCGCCGTCCTCACCATCCACGGCGCCAAGGGGCTGGACTTCGAGCACGTCTACCTCGTCCAGCTCCACAAGGCGCCGCCCGGCGACCGCGGCCTCCGCACCGAGGCCGGCCGCACCGGGAGCGGATTCGAGTACCGCCTCTTCGGCGCGCCCACTCTCGGCTTCGACCGCGTGGAGGCCGAGCGCCGCGAGGTGGAGGCCGCCGAGCGCGTCCGCCTGCTTTACGTGGGGATGACCCGGGCCAAGGACCGCGTGGTGCTGGCCGGCACCTGGCCGGACCGCATGGCCGGGAAGCCGTGGGACCAGGCCCGCACCCCCATGGACCTCCTCCTCTCCCGCCGCGATCTGCCCGGGGACCTCCACCTCCGGTGGGGAGAGGCCCTGGCGGCGGACGGCGTCCCGGCCTGGGCCTTCGCCGACGCGACCGGCGCCCTGTGGAAGTTTCCCGTCCTGCGCCCGGCCGAGGAACCCGGGCTCGCCGCCGAGCCCGAGCGCCCCGGACTGCCGGGGCCGGAGGAGATCGCCCTCGTCTCGGCGGGCCTCTGCGCCGAGCGCGCCCGGGCCGGGGCCCGCGAGGCCCGGCCCTTCGGCGGCGCCGCGTCCGAGGAGGCCCACGCCCTCCTGCGCGAGCAGCAGGCCGAGCGCTTCACGAGTGAGAGGCCGAAGCGCCGCGACGCCCCCGAAGTCGTCGTGGATCGCGCCGCGGCCATGGCGGCCGGCGGCGCCATCCACCGCGCCCTGGAGGAGTGGGACCTCGCCGCCGATCCCCGCCGGGAGGCCGGCCGCCAACGCTCCCTTCTCCCGGCCTACCTCGCCGCCCTGGTGGAGGGGAGGGAGCTGAAGCGCTCGCTTCCCGTGGCCGAGGCGCTCCTGGAGACCTTCGCCGCCGGCCCTCTTCTCGCACGCCTGAGACGACTGAAGGACCATCTCCTCGCCCGTGAGCTCCCCGTCCTCCTGCCGCCCGGAGAGGGGGTGCACTCCCCGGTGGGAGTCGTCAGCGGAGCGATCGACCTTCTCTTCCGCGATCCCGAGGATGGGAGGATCGTCATCGCCGATTACAAGACCGACGAGGTGGAGAAGGAGGAAGAGATGCGAAGGCGGGCGGCGGTGTACGCCTCCCAGGGAGCCCTCTACGCGCGGGCGGTTCAGGAGGCGCTGGAGCTGGTGGAGTTGCCGCGGTTCGAGCTGTGGTTTCTACGCCTGGGGCAGGTGGTGAGGACGCCCGGCCGCGGTTGACTTCCCGCATTTCACGGGGTACCCTCCCTTTGACTCAATCCGTTCTCGCAACACCGGGTTCCGCGTAGGTGTGGGTGAGCGGGGATCTCATCTCCGTCGAACCGCCGATCTTGGCGCGTGGCGCGACGTGGTGAGCCCGGTGCTGCGGAGGAGCAGAGAAGATCCCATGATTTCCCGCCGCCCGCGGAGCATCCGCCAAAGCGGTACGATGAAGATGCCGTGCTTCGCGTACTGATCCTCGACGACGAGTCGATCGTGGTTGACACTCTGGCGGCCTGCCTGCGGTTGCCGGGTCTCGACCTGACTACCTGCATGGAAATCGAGGCGGCGGAGGCCTTGCTCCGCTGCTTCCGCTTCGACGTCGTCATCACCGACCTTTCCGTGTCCCATCTCGGCGGCCTGGACGGCATGCGCCTGGTCCGCTTCGTGACGGCCAACTTCCCCGACACCGCGGTCTACGTCCTCTCCGGCTATGTCGATCAGGCGGTGCGCGATCTCTGCGCCGTCCTCGGCGTGACCGCCGTGCTCGAAAAGTCCGAGGGGTTGTCGCGCCTGCGCGGCTACCTGCTGGACCGGCGGGACGCCCTGATCGTTCCCGGCGCTCCCCAGGAGGGCGAGGGCGAGCTTCAGCAGGTGGAGCTGCTGGAAGACTTCATGGCGGCCAATCCCATCCGTGCGGTGCTGCAGCCGGTGGTCAAGCTGCGGGACGGCGCGCCGCGTTTCGAGGTCTTCGGCGTCGAGAGCCTCGCCCGCGGGCCCGCCAACTCGGTGCTGGGCAGCCCGGCCGTCTTTCTCGCCTACGCGGCGCAGAAGGAGCTCCTGTTCGAGGCGGACATGATCTGCATCCGGGCCGCCCTGGCCGAGGTGATCCACCTCGGCAACTCGGTGGTCACTTTTCTCAACGTGCAGCCGCGGTCGATGACCAACCCGGAGTTCGCCGACAAGCTGTGCTCCGCGGTCCGTATCGCCGGCATCGAGGAGAAGAGCATCGTCCTGGAGCTCACCGAGCAGCAGACGATTGTCAATCCCCGCGCCTTCGCCGCGACGCTGCAACGGCTGCGCGAGCGCGGCTTCAGGATCGCGCTCGACGATTTCGGCGAAGGCTCTTCGAATCTAAATCTATTCCAAGATCTGCATCCGGATTTCCTGAAGATTTCGGGCACCTTCTGCCGCGGCCTGGCCCATGATCCGTTCAAACAGATCATCGTTCAGAGTACGGCCGAGATGGCGGCGCGCGCCGGGACCGCGACAGTGATGGAAGCGGTCGAGACGGCGGAGGATGCCGAGGTCCTGCGGCTGCTCGGCATCGATTACGCGCAGGGTTATTTCTTCCTCAAACCGCTTCCCGGGCGCGAGCTGGCGCAGTTGCTCCAGGCCGATGCCGCCCGCCAGGATCACTCCGGCGTGCTCGAGCCGCTCGGCGCCTCGCCGTCCGCGACCTGAGCACGGAAGTGCTCCAGTCCTTCCTCCGGAGGGATCAGCGGCGTGTCATCCCTGTCATCCGTGTCATCCCTTCTGTGTCATGTGTGTTATCTCGTGTCACTGTCCCGCTCTTGAGAGTCGTCCGCACCTTAGGAACCAGAGTGTGCACGCTCTGATGTCCGTTGAAGTACTTGTTACTTTCTTTTTTGGGGGGATGAAATCGTGACCACTACCTGCCTGCGGTAAATATCTCTGCGGTTTCTGAATTCAACTGAAGGTTTTGTACTAACAAACAAAAATCTGGAGGGGCCCTCAGCTCCTCCTTTCAGGGGAGAACTACGTCATGCACATGAAAGACTTCCACCTCAAGTTTACTTCCAAAAACGAATCCGGCAGCCTTTTCCAGGCGCTTCGCAACCTCAGCCTGGTCGACGACATCAAGAGCATGTTCAGCGTCGACGGAGACGGCGTCTTTGTCGAGTGGAGTCCCTGGCCGCCGATGGGAGTAGACGCCCCGTGTGAGGCGTAGGCGTAACCGCAGCGTTTTACAGGGCGGCACGAAATCTGCTTTAAGGATTCCATGTCGTCCTGAATGAGAAACCGGGCCGGAAGGCTCGTTGAGCCTTCCGGTTTCGCTGTCATTTCGTACGGAGAGCAGTGATGAAATTCGAGGCGATGAGAGAGCGGGTCCGCAATCTGCGAGAGATCTCGCAATGGCCGCAAGCGTTGGAGCTGGTCGATCGCACGGTGCATCGCGAATCGACTTCGGTCTGGGAGTATCCGATCGCAGCCTGCCAGGCGGTGGGGGGAAGAGAGGAAGATGCCCTGCCCGCCGCTGCCGCCACCTTCTGCTCGATGATCAGCATCCATCTGGTCGACGACATTCTGGACTCCGATCCTCGGGGCGATTACCGGCGCATCGGCGCCGGGCCGGCGGCCAATCTGGCGCTGGCCTTCCAGGCTGCCGGACACCTGCTGCTGGAGCAGGCCGCGGTGAAGGCCGAGGTTCGCGCCGCCGTGCAGGGGAGCTTCGCGGCGCTGTCCCTCGCCACCTGTTATGGCCAGGGGCTCGACGCCAGGGAGCTGACGAGCGAGGAGGAGTACTGGAGCGTCGTAGGGAGCAAGACGCCGCCTCTGTTCGGCGAGGCTTTCCGCATGGGAGCCCTGCTGGGCGGTGCGACCGCTGAAGCGGCCGAATTGCTGGCACGAGTAGGGCAGGCCCTCGGCCTCTTCATTCAGGTCAACGATGACATGGCGGACGCCTTGGCGACGCCGGCCTGCGCGGACTGGCAGCGACGGCATAATAATCTTCCGATTCTCTACGCTCTGACCGCCGACCATCCCGAGCGCGAGACGTTCGTGCACCTTTCGTCACGGGTCGACGACCCCGAGGCGCTCGCCGCCGCGCAGAAAATCCTCCTGCGCAGCGGCGCCATCAGCTTCTGTACGTTCAAGTTGATCGGATTCTCACGAGAGATCCAGGATCTTCTCAGGCTGGCAACCTTGAAAGATCCCGCGCCCGTGGCGCGGATCATTGAGGTTCATATCGAACCGTTGCATCAGTTGCTTGAAAAAGTGGGCGTCGAGGAGCCGGCGGCGCTGGTCGCCGGTTGACCTCGCGGGTTTCGCACGAATGGATCGTAGGAGAGGCTGCGTGATCTAGCGGTGTTATACTCAGTGGCAATTACCCAGGTTGAGAACCTGGTATGGATGAACTGAAAGGTTCTCGATATGCTCACGTCGTACCTTGATACGTTGAGCATCACCGCAGCGGCGTTCAAGTACCGCCGGCCGCCTGAGACCCTCTCTGCGAGCCCCCAAACTCCTGTCGAGCTGAGATCGTCCCGCCCTACGGCGAGTGAGATTTCGGTCTCACCCTGCCGCCTTCACCCCGCAATGCAAGCGAAGGCACGCGGTCCTCCCTATTGCTGCTTGTCAACTCTCGTTATCTCAGAAGTTGAAATTTACTTTAAGCACGAGGGAGGGATAAAATCATGATGATTCGTGAGTTCCATTCCAAAATTTCCGGCGATGAATCGAGCTTCCTGTTCCAGATTCTGCGGAGGCTGAGCCTGCTCGAGGATCTCGCCAGCTTCTCCGATGTCCAGGCCGCGGCGAGCTGGTACACCTGGCCCCCCGACTCCAGCCCGGCCGGGCCGGCGCTCGTCGCCGCCGGTGCCTGAAGCTCGTGGCCGGTAGTTGCGGTTGACGCGCCCCGGGCGCATCGTAAGAGGACCGGGGCGCCGAAGCCTGCCAAGGGCGTTGTTGTACCGGTGTGCCGCTGAAAGTGGACCGGGGCCCGGAACCCTGGTATAAAAGGTCCGCGATCCCTGAGGCCGGACCATGATCAAGCGATTGACTCTCCCGCGGAAGACGCTGGACCTCTTTCTTGTCCTCCTGTGTCTGGTCTTTCTCTTCCCCTGCCTGTACTTTCCCTACGTCTCCTCGCGACCCGAGTTGGGATTCGACCTGACCCCGGACTGGAAAGTCGTTCTCATCAGTCCCTGCAAATACTCGCCGGACCACTGCCTCAAACCCGGCGACCGGGTCCTTCGGATCGAGGACTACGATCTGCAGCGGTTCCTTCGCGCGCGGCGGGTGTCGATCCCCGACCTGTTCGGCAGCGACGGCGAGGCCCGGGTCGAGCTGCTCCGCGATGGCGAGCATCTGGTCCGCAACATCAAGCTCGACGGGGGCTACCTCCAGTTCAAGTACATCATCTTCATCGTTCTGTACCCCCTCATCTTCTGGCTGATGGGGACGATCGCCGTCATCTTCCTGCGGCCCCGCGATGAGCGCTGGCTGATCTTCGTCGCCTTCAGCTACCTGACCGCTCTGTGGATCGTTACGGGTATGGGGATGCGGGCAGCGGGCTCCGCCGTCATCTTCCATGCCGTGATCTGGTTCTTCCTGCCGCTCGCCGTTCACCTGCATACGGTGCTGCCGGACCGTCTCTTCCGAGGTCCGGCCCGTTGGATCCTGTTGGGTCTCCTCTATGGCGCCGCGCTCGTCCTCTCCGTGCTCGACCTCCAGCTACGAGTCCCTGTGATCGTGTCCGTCTGGTTCACCATCGCCGGGGTCGTCGCTTCGATTCTCCTGCTGTTTCTACGCCTCTTCCTCCCGGTTGATCCCGCGGCCCGGGTGGCCGTCCGCACCATGCTCTACGGCGTGACTCTGGGCCTGGGCCCGTTCCTGCTCTTCAACGCCGTTCTCCTTCCTGTATTTCAGAGCATGCTGGTCAACGGCTCGAACCTGCTCTGGTTTTATCCCTATATGCAGGTGATCTCGCTCCTCTGCATGCCCATCCTGCCGATGAGCTACATCTACGCCATCTACAAGCACCACTTGGGGGCGCTGGAGTTCCGTGCCAACCGGCTGCTGGGGGTCTACAGCTTTTCCGCTCTCCTGTTCGCCGCCTTCACGATGACCTTCTTCGTCCTAAGCGGCCGTTGGAACACGGTTCCGGGAGACTTCCTGGCCACGACCCTCGTTCTTACGCTGGTTTTCGTGGCTGCCACACCGCTGTTGCGGGACCGGTTCCAGGGTTTCGTCGATCGTCACGTCTTCGGCATCAAGCACACGGCTCAGGACGTGATCGGCATCGTGTCGTCGCGCATTCCCAGCGCCTTCGACCGCGAGGTGCTGGCGCGGGTGATCGCCAACGAGATCCTGCCCACGCTGCTGATCCGCCAGTCGGCGCTCTATCTTTTCGAAGAAGGGCGCAAGGAGACCCTGTACGAGCAGGCGGTTCCCGCGGGCGACTCGGAGCCGGGAGTCGAGGAGCTCTACGCTCTATTGCAGCGCGGAGGGCGCTACCTGCTACCCCGCGCGGGAGACCAGTCGCCGCGCTCCTGGGTGCGCCTGGTGATCCCCCTGGTGGTCCAGGCGCAGCCCATCGGCGTGTGGCTCATCGGCCGCCGCGATCCGGACGACTACTTCCCGGCGAGCGACGTCGAGCTCCTGTCGACCGTGGCGAACCAGATCGCCCCCATGGCGGAGAACGTCCGCCTGTACGAGAAGGCGCAGCAGGAGATCGCTCAGCGCAAGGCCGCCGAGGAGGAGATCCGGCGCAGCGAGGAGCGCTTCCGCACCCTGTTCGAAGCGACTCTCGAAGGGATCGCCATCGTCCGCAACGGCGTGATCCTGGAGGTCAACAACGCCCTGCTGGTCATCTTCGGCTTCCAGCCCGAGGAGATCCTCGGTCGGCCGCTGGCCGATCTCGTGGCGGGCGAGGTGGACCTCGAGGGCGTGCCGCGGGAGGGCCTCGGCTTCAAGAGCGACCGCAGCTCGGTGAACATCGAGGTGGCGGGCAAGCGGTACCTCTTCCAGGGCGAGGAGGTGTCGGTGGTGGCCATCCGCGACATCGCCCAGCGCAAGCGTGACGAGGCCGAGAACAAGATGCTGCAGCGCCAGCTCCTGCACTCGCAGAAGATGGAGGCCATCGGCCGCCTCTCGGCCGGCGTGGCCCACGACTTCAACAACTGCCTGCTGGCCATCTTCGGCTACAGCGATCTGCTGCTGGAGCGCTACGGCGACGACGCCTTCCTGGCGCGCAACCTGACCGGCATCAAGGAAGCCGGCCAGCGCGCGGCGGCCCTCACCAAGCAGCTCCTCGCCTTCGCCCGCCGGCAGCCGATGGAGACCCGGGTGATGAGCCTCAACCTGGTCATCTCGGAGCTGGAGAAGATGCTGCAACGGCTGCTGGGAGAGGACGTTCAGCTCGTCACCCAGCTCTACCCCGAGCTCGGCAAGGTGAAGATCGATCCCGGGCAGATCGAGCAGGTCATCGTCAACCTTGCCGTCAACGCCCGCCATGCGATGCCGGCCGGCGGCCGGCTGACTCTGCGCACGCTCTCGCTCGACGTCCGCGACGGCGGCCCGGCTCCCCATGCCAACGTGCCGCCCGGCTCCTACGTCCTGTTGACGGTCACCGACACGGGCAGCGGCATGGACGCCGTGACCCAGGCGCGGGTGTTCGAGCCGTTCTTCAGCACCAAGGGCGAGGGAACGGGGCTCGGCCTCTCCACCGCCTACGGCATCGTGCGGCAGAGCGGCGGCCACATCTTCGTCAACAGCGCGCCCGGCGAGGGAGCCTGCTTCTCGCTCTACCTGCCGGTGACCCGCGAGACGGAGGTGGTGCGCGGCGGGGCGGTGGCCGGTTCTTCCGACCGGGGCTCCGAGACCATCCTGCTGGTGGAGGACGAGGACGAGGTGCGGACGGTGCTCAATCAGATCCTGATCAGCAAGGGCTACCGGGTGTTGCAGGCGTCCTCGGGCGAGGAGGCGCTCATCCTCTCCCGCCTCCACCGCGGCGTGGTCCACGTGCTGCTGACCGACGTCACCATGCCGGAGATGAAGGGCCCCGAGCTGGCCCAGCGCCTGCGCGCCGAGCGCCCGCAGACGCGGGTCCTCTTCATGTCGGGCTACAACGACGAGCAGCTCTCGGACGGCGGGCCGGCCTCTCCCGTCTGCCTCCAGAAACCCTTCTCGCCGCAGGTGCTGGGCGAGGCCCTGCGCGCCGCCCTCGACGTCGCCGCCGACCTGCCGCTCGCCGGCTAACCGCCGCCGGGCGGCCGCGCGCTCTCCCCGGGCGGGGAGGAGCGCAGCCACTCCGGCGCCCGCACCGCTTCGCGCCGGCCTGGCAATGCCACGGCGAGGGATTGGATGAGTCCGTCTGCCTGCGCGTCCGGCTCGACGATCCATAGCCTCCAGCGTCTCTTGAGAGCCGCGAGGACTTCGTCGAGCTGCACCTCGAAGCCGACGACGGTGCCCGCCGTGGGCCGGGCGAGAGCGCGCAGGGCCGCGGTCCGCGGCGCGATCATCAGGTCGATCACACCGGAAAAGGCAAGGGACGTGGCCTTGGGCGGCGCGAATCCAATCGTTGGGGGAAGGGAGCCGAAGTAAGAGCCGGCGGAGTTTTCCCGGAAGGTTTCGAGGTCGCTCCTCATCGAAGCCGGAAGGCCCGCCCCCTCCTTGCGCAGGAGGACGGGGATCGCCACCCAGCCGTAGGCGGCGAGCAGGCGAGCCGTGCGCTGGAGGGCGGCGGCGGCCGTCTGCGGCGCTCCCGGGGAGCCGCGGTCGAGCTCTGCGATCTGCTCGTCCGGCAGGTCGATGCCATCCGCCACCAGCAGGACGGCGTGGGGACCCGTGGACGGATGGGCGGCGAGGAACGCCAGCAGCTTGTCGAGCTGACGGTGGAGCCGCGGCGCGTCCGCTTCGGCGGGAGGAGCCGGCCGGCGGTCCTTCCGGTCGCGGTCGACCCGGGCGGCGGCCGAGAGGTCGGTGAGCATTCGCTCCAGAGGCCGCGCCTCCCGGGTGGGAGCGAGGACCTGCCGGGGATCCGAATCCGCCACGACCACTTCGGCGCTGCCGAGGCGGGTGAGCTCTGCCGCACGATGGGAGAGGGCGAGGCCGGAGTAGAAGACCGTTCCCGGGCTCGCGAGGACGCGGTCGACGTAGACGACGATCGTCCACGGCGGCTCGTCCGCGGCGGAGACCGGTTCGGCGCGGGTGACCTCGCGGGGCTGGCCGCCCACCAGCACCTGGAAGTCGCCGGGCTTGAGCGGCATTTTTTGCAGATCGTCCGGCAGATCGACGAGGATCTCGCGTTCGCGGACGGTGAGCCGCTCGGAGAACCTCTGGGTCTGGGCGTCCATCGTCGCCACCGCCGCGAGCCCAAGGACGATGGAGATTCGTACTCGGTTCATGCCGGCCGGTCCTCCGCCAAGCCGTAGGGGCAAATCCCATGCCGGGGCGGGCGCCCGGGGCGGGTGGAGCTTCCAGGCGCCGTCGGCGTCAGGCGAAGGGGACGGCGCGTATGGGAAAGGCTACGGGTCGGGGTCCACCACCGCGCCCATCCCGGAGCCCCGGGGGTCCGACCCCGCTTCGACGCGACCGCCGGGAAGGCGGTGAACGGCGTGGACCTTGGCGGTCGTGGTGGTGATGTGGAGGGTGTGGCCGCGGCGCTCGAGCTCGGCCCGGGTCTCAGGCGCGAGGGCGTCGGCCTCGGCCTCCAGGCGGTCGGGGAGCCACTGGTGATGGAGCCGCGGCCGGTCGAGCGCCGCCTGCAGGGGATCGTGGTCCACGATCGCGTTGAGCAGCACTTCGATCGTGTGGCTGGGGATGCGGGAGCCGCCCCGGCCGCCCAGGGCGTAGGCTTCGTCGCCCTTCCAGGCGATCACCGGAGTCATCGAGGAGAGCATCCGCTTGCCGGCCCCGACGGCGTTGGCCTCGCCCTGAATCAGGCCGAAGAGGTTGGGCAGGCCCGGAGCGGTGGCGAAGTCGTCCATCTCGTTGTTGAGGAAGAAGCCGGCGCCGGGCACCCAGAGGCCGCAGCCGTAGAGGCCGTTCAGGGTCGTGGTGAGGGCCACGAGGTTGCCGTCCCGGTCCACGACGGAAAGATGGGTGGTCTCGCTGCTACCCGGCACGGCGGCCGCCGCGGCGGCGCCGGGCCAGTGCTGCACCTGCGCCGACGCGGTGGCGTGGCGGGGATCGATCTCCGCCGCCCGGCGGGCGATCCAGGCCGGATCGAGGAGCTGGGCCTCGGTGGCCTTGCTGGTCGCGGGATCGCCGAGCAGGAAGCGGTCGGCGAAGGAGCGCCGGAAGACCTCCGCCAGCAGATGGTCGCGGTCGGCGCTGAAGCGGGGGAGCTTCTCCCATCCCAGCTTCTCCAGCATGCCCAGGGTCTGGCCGACGATGACGCCGCCGGAGGAGGGCAGCGGCATGGAGGCGAGCTTCCAGCCGAAGGCCTCGGCGGTGAGCGGCGTGCGCCAAACCGGCTTGTAGGCGGCGAGGTCGGCGGCCGTCAGCACGCCGCCGTGGGCGCTCGACGCCTTCTCGACCGCCTCGGCCACGGCGCCGGTGACGATTCCCTGCGGCCCGCGCTCGGCGTAGCGGCCGAGAGTGGCGGCGAGGTCCGGCTGGCGAAGGATGCTGCCCACGGCGGGCGGCTCCCCCCCGTTCTCCCCCCTGTTATTAGGGAGCCACATCTTCACGGTCTCGGGGAACTTCAGCAGGAGCTTGTGGCTCTCCCCGCCGCTCAGGCCCTCGTGCAGGTAGCGGCCCACCGTGAAGCCGTCGGCCGCCAGGCGCCGGGCGGGCTCCACCACCTTGGGCCAGGGAAGCCGGCCGAAGCGGCGCTGCAGCTCCCACAGCCCGGCCGGCGAGCCTGGGACTCCGGCGGCCAGAGGCCCGACCAGCGAGGCGTTTTCCACCGGCTTGCCCTGAGAGTCGAGGTACATGTCGGGCTTGGCCCGGGCCGGCGCCGTCTCGCGGAAGTCCAGCGCCTGAAGCTCGCCGCCCATGCGCACCAAGGCGAAGCCGCCGCCCCCGAGGTTGCCCGCTTCCGGGTAGACCACGGCGAGCACCAGCGCGGTGGCCACGGCGGCGTCCACGGCATTGCCGCCGCCGCGCAGGATCGCGAGGCCGGCCGCGGTGGCCAGAGGGTCGGCCGAGGCCACGGCGCCGCCGGTGCCGGCCGGTGCCGGAACGGAAGCGGCGCCGGCCGCGCCGGAACCCAGAGTCGCCATCGGAATGAGCATGAGTAGGGTCAAGGACAGGGCCTTTTTCATGGAGTCTCCGGCCTCAAGTTTCAAGAGATCGAACGCATGGCAGCCTGCAGAACGTCTTCCCGCTCGGCGAGGGCCCTTTCCAGGCGCTCTGTCTCACCGGTCTCACGATATCGCGCCGCGGCCAGTTTGAGCACGGCGGCGGCTTCCTTGTATCGCTTCTGGACGCGCCGCACGGTGGCCTCGAACTCCAGCAGCCGGGCCTCGACCAGCAGGTCGCCGGTGCCGTGGGACAGGCAGGAGGCGGCGGCGCGCAACGCTTCCTCCGCTCCCGCCAGATCTCCCCCGCGGCGGCGGGCCTCGCCGGCGGCGGCCCAGGCCCGGGCTTTCAGGTCCTCCACCACGGCGGCCGCATGCCGTGAGGGATCGAGCCGCTCCGCTCCCGCGAGCGCCAGGCTGGCGAAGTGCTCGGCCGCCTCGGACTCCGCCTTCGCCAGCAGCAGCTCGCACAGCCCCCAGGACTGGAAGCGGGGTTCCTGGCGGATCCGCTCCAAGGCCGTCTCCGGTGGCAGAGCCAGGAGCTCGGCGCAGAAAGCCGGAGCCGCGGCGCGCTCACGGTCGAGGACCGAACGGACCCGCTCGAGGACCGCGAGCAGCGGATTTGTGGCCTCGCCGTTCAGCCCGCGATCGCCGCGATTATCTTCAGCCATCGGCTACTTCGGCCCCTGTCTCCCGAGTGCGGACAGGTTGCGGAACCGGGACGTGCGGCCTACGCCGTGACCTCCTGAGGCTGGAGCTGCTCGGCGGTGGCCTTGTGGCGGACCTCGCCGCCGTGCGTCAGGAGGGCGCCGGCGATGATCTCGTCGTCGAGGTTCGGCGCAACCTTTCCCTCCTTGTCGATCACGAGCTGCAGCAGGGCGTTGACGTTGCGGGCGTAGAGCAGGCTGGCGTCGTGAGGCATGGCGGCCGGCAGATTGGAGGGGCCGAGGATGACGACGCCGTTCTCCACCACCTCGCAGTCCGCCTTGGAGAGCTCGCAGTTGCCGCCCTGCTCCACGGCGAGGTCGACGATCACCGAGCCCGGACGCATGGCGCGGACCATCTCGGCCGTGACCAGGCGCGGCGCCGGCCGGCCCGGCACCAGGGCGGTGGTGATGACGGCGTCGGCCGCCGCCAAGTGGCGCTGTACGATCTCCCGCTGCCGGCGCAGGAAGTCCTCGCCCATCTCCCGGGCGTAGCCCCCCTGCCCCTCGCCGCTCTCGGCCTGAGGCAGCTCGATGAACTTGCCGCCCAGCGACTCGACCTGCTCCTTGACCGCCGCCCGGATGTCCGAGACCTCGACCACCGCTCCCAGGCGCTTGGCGGTGGCGATGGCCTGCAGGCCGGCAACACCGGCGCCCATCACCACCACCCGGGCCGGCTTGATGGTGCCCGCCGCCGTCATCAGGAGAGGCAGGTATTTGGGCAGCCGCCAAGCGGCCAGGATCACGGCCTTGTACCCTCCGATGGACGCCTGCGACGACAGAGCGTCCATCGGCTGCGCCCGCGTGACGCGCGGCACGAGCTCCAGCGCCAGTGAGGTGACCCGGCCGGCGGCCAGCGTCCGCACCATGTCGAGGTTGCGGTAGGGAGCCAGGAAGCCGATGAGCACGGCGCCGGGCTTCAGCCCTTCGGCCTCGTGACGGGCGAGGCCTTCGAAGTGGCCGGGAGGCGTCACTTTGAGTACCACGTCGGCGCTCTCCCAGGCCGCCGCGGGATCGTTCACCAGGTGGGCTCCGGCGGCCTCGTAGTCCCTGTCGGAGAACAGGGACGCCGCACCGGCTCCCTGCTCGACGGTCACTTCGAGCCCCTGCTTGAGCATCCGCTTCACGGTTTCGGGAGTGGCGGCGACGCGGGTTTCTCCGGGCCGCCGCTCGCGTGGGATGAAGACCTTCGCCATTGAGCAAGACTCCAATTCTGTTTTTCCGGCTGCTGATCCTACTACTTCTTTTCGATGTCCTCGATCTCGAGCTCCCGGGCGGCCGGCGAGTGCTCGAAGTCTCCTTCGATCTTCAGGGGATCGGGCAAGGGGATCTCCTCCGACGGCTCGGGCACCAGCAGCGACAGGGCAATCGCCAGAGCCAGGATGCCCAGCACGATCGCGAGCGACAGCTCGATGGGGATTTCGATCCAGTCGTGGATCAGCATCTTGGCGCCCACGAAGACCAGCACCAGCCCCAAGCCGTAGCTGAGGAAACGGAACTTGTGCATCAGCCCGGCGAGCAGGAAGTAGAGGGCGCGCAGGCCGAGGATGGCGAAGATGTTGGAGGTGAAGACGATGAAGCCGTTGGTGGTGACACCGAAGACGGCCGGGATCGAGTCGACGGCGAAGACCACGTCGGTCGCCTCCACGACCACCAGCACCAGCATCAGGGGCGTCGCCTTGAGCCGGCTGCCGTCCTGGGCGTCATGGATGAAGAAGTGCCTGCCGTGGTAGCGGTTGGCGAGCGGGACGAAGCGCTGGAACAGCTTGAGCACCGGGTTGCGCTCCGGGTGGACCTCCGTCTCCTTCTCGAGCAGGATCTTGATCCCGGTGTAGACCAGGAAGCCGCCGAAGATCAGGATCAGCCAAGCGAAGCGGGAGAGCAGCGCCGTCCCCATGCCGACGAAGAGGCCGCGCGAGACCAGGGCGCCGAGGATGCCCCAGAAGAGCACCCGGTGCTGTTGCTCCGCCGGTACGGCGAAGTAGTTGAAGATGATGACGAAGACGAAGATGTTGTCGAAGCTGAGGGACCGCTCGATGACGTAGCCGGTGAGGAACTCGAAACCGACCTTCGAGCCGAAGCGGTGGTAGATCCAGGCGTTGAACAGCAGGGCGACGATCGTCCAGACGACGCTCCAGAACAGCGCCTCCCGCACTCCGACGCGGTGCTCGCGACGATTGAGCACCCCCAGGTCGAGAGCCAGCATCCCGAAGATCAAGGCGAAGAAAACGCCCCACTGCAAGGGAGTGCCGAGGTCGGCGGGCATGGGGAGGAAGGGGATCGCGGGGCGTCCGGACTTAACCGGCGCCCCGCGTCACCTGGTCAGCCCTTCTTGAGGTGTCCGTTGACCAGCTTGGTCAGCTCGAACATGGTGACCGAGTCCTTGCCGTCGAGGACCGCCTTCAGCTTGGCGTCGGCCTTGATGGTCCGCTTGTCGTTGGGGTCCTGAAGCTTGTGCTCCCGGATGTATTCCCAGACCTTCTTGGTGACCTCGGTGCGCGGCAGGGGGTCCTTGCCGACGATGGCCGCCAACGCCGTGTCCGGGGTCAGCGGGGCCATGAAGCCGCTGTTGGCCTTGGGTTTCGCACTCGACTTCTTTTCCGCCATGGATTACTCCTCCGAGTTCTAAAGATTAGGGGTGCCCGACTTGGAACACACCGGTGCCTATGCAAAACCCCGGCCGTCCGGTCGTCACGCGTTCGACGCCGTCCCCTCTATGGTATCCGGTTCCGCCGGTTTCTGCCGGCTCGCGCGGCTGGAAGCATACGGACTTCACGGCGGAATGGAAGCCCCCGGTCTTCATGGTAGCTTTCTCGGGACATGCCGGGGCAGTTCATCACCTTCGAGGGGCTCGACGGCAGCGGTAAGTCGACCCATCTGCGCCACGCCGCCGCCTGGTTTGCCGAGCGCGGCGTCCCGCACCTCGTCACCCACGAGCCGGGAGGCACGCCGCTGGGCGATGGCATCCGCGCCCTGTTCCTCGATGCGCGCTGGGGCGCCCTCGACGGCGTCGTCGAGCTGTTGCTGGTTTTCGCCAGCCGGCGCCAGCACCTGCTGGAGGTGATCGAGCCGGCCCTCCTGGAAGGCAGGCACGTGCTCTGCGACCGTTTCACCGATTCCACCCGGGCCTACCAGGGCTACGGGCGGGGAGTGCCTCTGGCCGTCATCGAGCAGGTGGACCTTCTCGCCACCGGCGGGAGGCTGCCGGACCGTACGCTCCTCTTCGACCTGCCGGCGGCGGCGGCCCGGGCCCGCGGCCACTCCCCATCGCGCCAGGAGCGGGGCGCCGCCGACCGTCTCGACGCCGAAGGGCTGGAGTTCTACGAAAGGGTGCGCCGAGGATTTTTGGAGATGGCCGCGGGCGACCGGCGTTTCCACGTCCTCGACTCCTCCGGCCCGGCCCGCGCCACCGAGGCTCAGGTGCGCCAGGCGCTGGCCGGCCTGTTGGAGGGAGAGGCATGAGCCTCGCCGCAGCATTGACCTCGGCTCGCCAGGGACGGCTCTACCCGGCGGTGATCCTCGACGGCGGCAACGCGGACGCCCGCTGCCGGGCGGCCCTGGAGCTCTCCCGCACCCTGCTCTGCGAAGCTGCCCCCGAGGCGCGGCCCTGCGGCGTCTGCCGCCATTGCCGGCGCATCGTCTGGCCGGGCTCGGAGAAGGAGACGACGGCGTTCCATCCGGACTTCCAGGTGCTGGAGCGGGATCTCAAGGCGTCCACTTCCGTGGACGCCACCCGCGAGATGCTGAAGACGGCCCAGGTCTCGCCCTTCGAGGCCCGCGGGCAGGTCTTCGTCATCGCCAGCGCCGAGAGCCTCACCGGCGAAGCGGCCAACGCGCTGCTGAAGAACCTGGAAGAGCCCCACGTCTCGGCGCCGCGCCACTTCCTTCTCCTCGCCCCTTCGCGGCTCGACCTGCTGCCCACTCTGCGCAGCCGCTCCCTGGCCGTCTTCCTGGGGTCGGCGGAGGCGGTGGATGCGGCGACCGTCGAGCCGGTGGCCCGCGCCTTCGCCGCCGCGGCCGCGGCCTATGGGGGCAGCGGCGCGCTCATCTATCTGCTCGGCGCCGCCGCGGCGCTGGCCACCGCGGGCGGCTGGGAGGATCCCCGCTCCGGCCGGCCGTGGGCCCTGGCGGCGGCGGCCGTCCTGCGCTCCCTGGAGATCGAAGCGGGACCGCCGGAGGCACGGCGGGCGCGTCTGGCCCTGGCCGAGGCCCTCCTCGAATCGCCGGCTCTGCGCCTGCGGGGAATCGCCGCCGACCGCATTTTGGAGGGACTGGTGGCGCGCCATCTGGCCTGAGACACACTGTAAGGAATGAGGCAGCGGAGCCCACCCGGCAGCTCCGTGCTAAAATGTGCACCCGAATTTAGGAATCTGGTCCCGTCGCGATCTGTTCCACCCTCTGAAAGAACCGTCCACCAAAAGGAGTAGACCCATGAATCGATTCAGTAAACCTATGGTCCCGGGCGCGGTGATCCTCTTCCTCGCTCTCGGCGCCTGGCTGCCGTCGGCCTGCTCGGCGCAGGACAAGGGAGCCAAGGGCTCGGGCGGCGGGAAAGACGTCCTGGCTGTCGTCAACGGCCAGCCCATCACCGAGGCCGACGTCCGCGCCAGCGCCGCCGAGCAGTTCAAGGGCCTTCAGCGCGAGTACGAGAAGAGCTCCCGCGAGCTTCTGGAGAACTCGCTGCAGACCGTCATCCAGGACCGTCTGGTCGAGGCCGAGGCCAAGGCTCGCAGCGTCTCCAAGGACCAGGTCCTGGCCGAGATCAAGCCCGCGGCGGTGACCGACGCCGAGGTCGATGCCTTCTACGAGCAGAACAAGGCGCAGATCCCCCGCCCCAAGGACCAGGTGGCCGGCCAGATCAAGACCTACCTGGAGCAGCAGGGCCAGCAGAAGGCCCGCCAAGCGTATTACGACAACCTCCAGAAGAAGTACAAGGTGGACATGAAGATGGAGCCGGTCCGTATTGAAGTGGCCGCCACCGGCCCCGCGACGGGCCCCGCCACCGCCCCGGTGACGATCGTCGAGTTCTCCGACTTCCAGTGCCCCTTCTGCTCCCGGCTGACGCCGACCCTGGACCAGGTCAAGAAGAAGTACGGTGACAAGGTGCGCATCGTCTTCCGCCAATTCCCGCTGCCCATGCACCAGAACGCCCAGAAGGCGGCCGAGGCCGCCCTCTGCGCCAACGATCAGGGCAAGTTCTGGCAGCTCCACGACGCCATGTTCAGCAATCAGGCGGCCCTGGGCGTCGATCAGCTCAAGGCCAAGGCGGTCGAGCTGGGCCTGAAGGCCGACGATTTCAACAAGTGCCTCGACTCCGGCGCCAAGGTCGCCGTCATCGAAGCCGACAAGAAGGCCGGCTCCGAGGCGGGCGTCAACGGCACTCCGGCCATGTTCATCAACGGCCGGTTCCTCAACGGCGCCGTGCCGCTCGAGAACGTCACCTCGGTGATCGACGACGAGCTGCGCCGCAAGGGCGTGTCGTAGGTTCCGACCTCCAGCGTGCTTGGACGAGGGCGGCCTTAATGGCCGCCCTTTTCATTGGCCCCGTTGTACTCTTCCCGCCATGTCCCGCGATCTTCCTGCCGACCAATTCCGTACCGCTATGCACCGGGTGGCCGACTTGGTGGCCGACTACCTCGAAGGCGTGGGCGACAGGCCCGTGCTTCCTGCCGTCTCCCCCGGGGACGTGCGGCGCGCTCTGCCGGACCTGCCCCCGGAGGCGCCCGAGGCCATCGACGCCATCCTCGATGACTATGTGCGGCTGATCGAGCCCAACACTACCCACTGGAATCACCCCGGCTTCCTGGCCTACTTCTCGATCACCGGCTCCGGCCCCGGCATCCTAGCCGAGGCGCTCGCCGCCACCCTCAACAACAACGCCATGCTCTGGCGCACGGGGCCGGCTCCGACGGAGCTGGAGGAGACGGTCTGCGCCTGGCTGGCGGGGATGATGGGGCTGCCGCCGGAGTTCCGCGGCCACATCAACGACACCGCCTCGTCGAGCAGCCTGGTGGCCCTGGCCGCCGCCCGCCACCGCCTGCCGATCGACGTCCGGGTCAAGGGGCTCGCCGGCCGGCTCGAGGTGCCGGCGCTCACCGTCTATTGCAGCGACCAGGCCCACTCCTCGATCGACAAGTCGGCCATCGTCTTAGGGATCGGGCAGGAGAACGTCCGCCGCATCGCGAGCGACGGCGCCTTCCGCATGTCCGTCCCCGCTCTCGCGGAAGCCGTCGCCCGCGACCGTGCCGCCGGGAAGCTCCCCGTGGCGATCGTGGCGACCGTCGGTTCCACCTCGACCACCAGCATCGACCCGGTGCCGGAGATCGCCGACCTCTGCGCCCGCGAGGGAATCTGGCTCCACGTCGACGCCGCCTACGCCGGCGCCGCGGCCATCTGTCCCGAGTTCCGGGCCTTGATGCCGGGGATCGAGCGGGCGGACTCGCTGGTGGTCAACCCCCACAAGTGGCTGTTCACCCCGGTCGACTGCTCGGTCCTCTTCGTGCGCGATCCCGCGCTGCTCAAAGGGGCCTTCTCCCTCGTCCCCGAGTACCTCAGGACGGGCGAATCCTCCGACGTCACCAACCTCATGGATCTCGGTTTCCAGCTCGGCCGCCGCTTCCGCTCCCTGAAGCTGTGGATGGTGATCCGCGCCTTCGGCGTCGAGGGCCTGAGGGAGCGCATCCGCCTCCACTGCGCCATGGCCCGCGACCTCGCCGCCTGGATCAAGGCCGACCCCCGCTTCGAGCTGGCGGCCCCCGTGCCTTTCAGCACGGTCTGTTTCCGCGCCCGCACTGGACCCAGGGAAGAGGAGGACCGCTTCAACGAGCAGCTCATGGCCCGGGTCAACGCCGCCGGCCCCTTCTTCCTCTCTCACACCGGGCTCCAGGGGCGCTACACCCTGCGGGTCGCCATCGGCAATCTGCGGACGGAGCCGGAGCACATGAAGGCTCTGTGGAAGCTGGTGACGAAGTCCTTGGACGAGCTGCGGGCTTAGCTTCCTCCGCGAGGCCGGGGAACCAGCAGCCACGCCGTCATTCCCACCAGAGCCAGCGCCGCCAGCATCAACCCCGGAATCAGCCCCGGCGCCCGGTAGATCGCCTCCAGCCGGTGCCTGCCGGCCGGTAGCCACGCCGCGAGAAAGGGACCGTTGGCGACCAAAGTGAAGTGCGGCCATCCGTCCATCAGGAGATGCCAGCCCTGGTCCTGGTAGATGCTGGTGGCCAGCAGACGGTTCTCGGCGAGCATCGCCCGCACCGAGAAGCGGGCCGGCTGCTGGGCGAGGATCTCCAACGTCGAATCGTCCGGCCGCGAGGCGCTCCACGCCGCGGGCCGCCCCGGGACCGGCAGGACCACGGCACGGACGTCGAAGCGCGGGTTCTTGGCGATCCAGTCCGTCCAGGGAACTGTGCCGGGGACCTCCGCGGACTCAGGGAGGAACAGGATAGGCACGGCCCTTTTTCGCTCGAAAATCCGCGCCGTCGAATCGTGAAACACCTGCTTCAGGCCGTGGATCGCCCGATAGCGGGACGGTGCGACGATCCAGCGCACCCCCAGGAGCTGATAGATCGGGTGCTCCTCGAAAGCCAGCGTGTGCTCCGTCGTCCAGGGCGAGAGGCTCGCGGGGGCGACGACGTTCACGTAGAGCTTGGGCTTCAAGGGATTGGAGATGCGGAAATCCGGCAAGCCGTAGACCGAGGCCGAGTTGGGCAGCAACTGGACCTCGAGCCCCGCGATCCGCGATCCGGCGGCGTGCTCCTGGAGGAAGGCCACGGCCGGTGTGACCGGGTAGAAGTCGCGCCGGGGGAGTGCGGGATTGGCCGGACCGTGGACGACGAGGAGCTCGGCCGCGACGAGCACGAGCAGGGCGCCGAGGCGCCACACCTTCACCCTCGACATCATCGCGATCCCCGCCACGGCCACGGTGGCGAGCTGCATGCCGAACCAGAAGGCGCGAAGCGATTCGATGTCCTCTGCACCGGCGGGTGGCGGCGAGCCGCGGTAGCCCCAGACGACGAGGCCCAGAAGAAGGACGGCGCAGGCGGCCACGGCCCATCGTCGCGGCGCCTCTTTTTCCCCGAAGTGCCCGGTGCACCAGCGTTCCACCGTACAGGCGCCGAGATAGGAGAGGGAGAAAGCCAGCACCATGAGCAGTCGCCGGTGGCCGCTGACCGACTGGTCGAGCACCGGCAGCTCCGCCAGAAGCCACCGGAGGCCCGGCAGGCTGGTCGTCACCGCCAGGCTCGCGACCGCCGTGCCGAGGAACAGGCGCTCCGCCGGGAAGCGGCGGCGCGTGGGGAGGAAGGCGAGCAGGGCCGCCAGCAGGGCCGCGCCGCCGGCGAAACCCGCGGCGTCCTCGTTGGTGTTGGCGTCTCCCCAGTAACTCCCATACCGGTCGTTGCCGAAGGCGTTGGGAGCGAAGACCGACACGAACCGCTTCTTGAGGGCCGCGAGGCTCCGCTGCCGCTCGTCCGGAGTCTGCCAAGCGACGAGGGGGCCTCGCTTCCGGATCTCCTGAATGAGCATCTCCGCCTGAAATTTCCGCAGGCTCTGGGGGACATACCGGGCCGCCGGCACCAGGGCGGGCGCGGCGAGACCGAGGGCCATCACGCCGGCGAGAGCCCATCGGATGAGAAGACGTCTGCTCTCGGCTCTCTCGCGGCGGAAGCGTCGAAGAAGCCGGGACGCCGCGAAGAGGCCCCCCACGATCAGGACGTCCAGAATGGTCTCCGGATGCCCCGCCACCAGAAGCGTGAAGAGAGCCACGACGAGCAGCCCGAAATCCCGCCGCTCCCCGCGGTCGTCCGTCATCGCCAGGGCATAGAGCACCAGAGGGAGGAGAGCCGCCGGTGTCGCGAGGGGCCAACTGAGCCACAGCAGCACGAAGCCGCCGAGGCTATAAGCCAGACTGCCGAAGAGGGCCGCACCTTCCGAGAGCCCCTGCCGCCGCATCAGGAGAAAGAAGAAGACCAGGGAGATCAATACCTTGAGCCCCGCCGTCACGCCGACCGCCTGCCACAACGCCAGCGGCAGCGCCGCGAGCACAAGAGGTTGGAAGGCCTGGGATTGGGGATCGGCTAGCAGAGGCATCCCCGCCCCGACGTCGGGATTCCACGCCGGCCACGTCCCCGCCCCGAGCGCCCGGCGGACCTCGGCCTGGAGCGGCACGATCTGGGTCACCAGGTCGAGCTGGAGCGTGTTGCCCTCGGGGGGCGCCCGCATCTCCTCCGGTGTCCGGACCCACGGCAGGATGTCCGCGGGAAGGAGAACTTTGCCGAAGAACAGCGCTGGTCCAAAGAGGACGACCAGCACCACTCCGAACACTCCCCAGACCCGGACCGGCACCGGGTCCCACCAGCGCCGGAGGGCTCGGGCGAGGAGGAAGGCCAGGAGGGCGAGATAGAGGCCGGGGAGGGGGGAGGTGAGGAGGGTCATCGATGCTTATGTTGCGGCATTCTGGCCAGGCTGCTACACCTTCACGCCTGGAATGCTCTCCTCAGTAGTAGTCGGCGCAGGAGAGATAGAAGCCGCAGCGGGGCTCTGGGCAGAAGAGCTTGCACTTCCTCTCCTCCAGCCGGCGGCCGCAGTTGGGGCAGGTGCGCATCACGTCGTCGGGCGAGGCGGTGACGGCCTGTGGCTCTTCAGGGAGGAGAGGACGGGAGTTGCTCATGGGGGGAGGGTAGAGCCGCGGATG
Organism: Thermoanaerobaculia bacterium; assembly: GCA_035996875.1. GTDB lineage: Bacteria > Acidobacteriota > Thermoanaerobaculia > Multivoradales > UBA5704 > DATARR01. The sequence goes on along the minus strand of DASYJD010000008.1, from coordinate 96,881 downwards.
GGAGCCGTCAAGAGATTCCGTTACGATACCCTCCGAAACGGCGAAGGAGCCACTTCATGCCACGTATCACCCGGGTCTATACCCGGACCGGAGACGACGGAACCACGGGCCTCGGCGGCGGGCAGAGGGTGCCCAAGGACTCGGCGCGCATCGCCGCCTACGGCACGGTGGACGAGCTCAGCTCCGCGATCGGCGTCGCCGTGGCCCTGGGGCTCGATCACAAGCTGACGGCGGCGCTGAGGCGAATTCAGAACGAGCTGTTCAACGTCGGCTCCGACCTCTGCATCCTGGAGGAGGACAAGGCCGCCATGCCCGTGCCCAGAGTAGAGGAGCGGCACGTGGACGCCCTGGAGCGGCTCATGGACGAGCTGCAGAGCGAGCTGACGCCCCTCGAAAACTTCATCCTGCCGGGCGGCACGCCGGGAGCGGCCCAGCTCCATGTGGCCCGCACGGTGTGCCGCCGGGCCGAGCGGGAAGTGATCCACCTCTCTCGCCAAGAGCCCATCGGACCCTGGGTCGTGCGCTACCTCAACCGGCTCTCGGACGCCCTCTTCGTCATGGCGCGTTACGAGAACCTGAAGCGCGGGGAACAGGACGTGCTCTGGGATTCCCGGGCGTAGAGGGTAGGAGAGAAGACTTTGAAGATTCTTGCATTCCACATCGACGCCTTCGCGGGGGAGATCTTCTCGGGAAATCCGGCCATGGTTTGCCCGCTGGACCGCTGGCTGGAGGAGGAGACCCTGCAGCTCATCGCCCGAGAGAACAACCTCCCCGTCACCGCCTTCTTCGTCGAGAGCGGCGACCACTACGAGCTGCGCTGGTTCACCCCGACGGTGGAGCTGAATCTGTGCGGCCACGGCACCGTGGCAGCCGCGGCGGTTCTTTTCGAGCTCATGGCTGTGTCACGGGAGGCCGTCTCCTTTAAGACGAAGGCCGGGGTCTTCAAGGTGGTTAAGGACGGTCAGCGCATCAGCCTGGATTTTCCCATCCATGAAGTGGCCGCCTGCGCGCCGAGTCCCGAGGCTCTGGTGAGGGCGTTGGGCGGAGAGCCCAGGGAAGTCTTCAAGGGGCCGTCGAACTATCTGGCCGTCTACGAGAGAGAAGCCGAGATCCACGCCCTCGCTCCGGACATGGGGCTGCTGAAAGGGGTGGACTGTGTGGGGGCGATCGTCACGGCCAAGGGAGACGAGGTCGACTTCGTCTCACGCTACTTCGCTCCGAGGCTCGGAGTCGGAGAAGACGCCGCCACCGGCTCGGCGCACTGCACCCTGGCGCCCTACTGGTCCAGGATCCTCGTCAAGCGAAAGCTCCACGCTCTTCAACTCTCGCAGCGCCGAGGGGAGATGTGGTGCGAGCTTCTGGAGGACAGAATCAGAATCTCTGCGAAAGCGGTGCGGTATGCGGAGGGGTTTCTCTACGTGTGAGTGGAGGGCCTCTGAAAAGGTGTCCCAAGGCTGTCTCACCGTGGAGGATGAGTCTCATATGAAGGAGAGCCAGCACGCCGAATGGAAGGAGACCTGGCGCGACGAGTATCTGCGCTGGATCTGCGGCTTTGCCAACGCCGAGGGCGGTGTGTTGGAGATCGGGAGGAACGATCAGGGCGTGGTGGTCGGCGTGCCGAATGCGGCCCGGCTCATGGAGGAGATTCCCAACAAGGTGCGGGACATCCTCGGCATCATGGTGGAGGTGAATCTACACGAGGAAGGCGGGAAGGAATGGGTTGAGATCCGGGTGGAGCCCTACCCGTGTCCGGTCAGCTACAGGGGCGAATACCACTTCCGAAGCGGTAGCACCAAGCAGGAGCTGAAGGGCGCGGCGTTGGACCAGTTCCTTCTCAAAAAATGGGGCAGGCATTGGGACGGTGTACCCCTGCCCGGGTTTCAGGCCAAGGATTGCGGTGAGGAAGCCCTGCGGCTCTTTGCGGACCATGCCAGTCGCAGCGGGCGAATGGACACGGCCGTCCTGGAGGACAGCCGCGAGGCCATTTTGGAGAACCTGGATTTGATCGAAGGTTCCTACTTGAAGCGGGCAGCCTGTTTGTTGTTTTCCAAGCGGACGCAACACCTCATCAGCGGGGCCTGGATCAAGATCGGGTTTTTCGTCACCAATGACGACCTGCGGTATCAGGACGAGATTCGGGGCAGCCTCTTCGAGCAGGTTGAGAAGACCCTGGAGCTTCTGCACACCAAGTACCTGAAAGCCTACATCAGCTATGAGGGGCTCCAGCGGCTGGAAACCTACCTGTTCCCCTACGCTGCCTTGCGTGAGGCTCTGCTCAACGCGGTGGTGCACAAGGACTACAGCAGTGGCATACCTATCCAGATCAGCGTCTATGAAGACCACATCGTGTTCTGGAATGCTGGGCAACTGCCGCCGGACTGGACTCTCGAAAAGTTGTTGGGCAAGCATCCTTCCTGTCCGTTCAACCCCCTGCTGGCCAGCGCGTTCTTCCGCGCCGGCTATATCGAGTCCTGGGGGCGAGGCATCGAGAAGATCGAGCGCGAATGTCGCGAGCACGGAATCGACGCTCCTCTCTACGATTCCAGCATGTCGGGCCTGATGCTGACGTTCCAGGCCAATCCGCAACATCTGAGGGCCGCGCTGGGTCTCGAAGACGCCTCCAAGGTCGGAGAAAAGGTCGGAGATGGGGTCGGAGAAACTTCGGAGAAATGGTCGGAGAAACTTCCGAGAAAGGGTCGGAAGAAAGGGTCGGAAGAAAGGGTCGGAAGAAAGCCTCACACCAAACCAGACCCAAATTCTTGGGCTCTTGAGGCAAAACGGCCGCCTTACGGCTCGCGAGTTGTCTGAGGAGGTGGGAATTTCCAGTCGCAAGATTGAGGAGAACATCGCCAGGCTGAAGGAGTTTGGGATTCTGCGCCGGATTGGCCCCACCAAGGGCGGCTCCTGGGAGGTCTTGAAGTGAACGCGGCCGGGATATCCTTCCTCCCATGAGCTCATCATCCTCCAGCTTCCCCGACCTTGCCGGCAAGGTCGTCTTAGTGACCGGCGCCTCCCGGGGAATCGGCGAGGCCGTGGCTCTCGGCTTTGCCGCGGCAGGCGCCCGCCTGGTGCTGGCCAGCCGCAAGATTGAAGGCGTCTCCGCCGTGGCGGAGACGATCAAGGCGCAAGGCGGCGAAGCTTTGGCGGTCGCCTGTCATACCGGCAAGGCCGCCGACGTCGAGGCCTTGGCGGCCCGGGCCAAGGAGGCCTTTGGCGGCGTTGACGTGGTGGTGAACAACGCGGCCACCAATCCCCATTACGGTCCGCTGCTGGCGGCGGACGAGGCGATGTGGGACAAGACGTTTGAGGTCAACGTGAAGGGTTACGCCCACACCATCCGCGCCTGCCTGCCGATGATGCGCGAGCGGGGCGGCGGCGCCGTAGTCAACGTCGCCTCGGTGGCGGCCCTGGTGCCGCACTCAGGGCTGGGAGTCTACGGCGTCAGCAAGGCGGCGGTGATCATGCTGACCAAGACTCTGGCGATCGAGCTCGCGCGCGAGAACGTCCGCGTCAACGCCATTGCGCCGGGCCTCATCCAGACCCGCTTCAGCGAGGCTCTGTGGACATCGCCCGAGGCGCGCGAGCGGGCGTTGAAGTCCATCCCCCAGTGGCGGATCGGCCAGCCGGAGGATCTGGTGGGCGCGGTGCTCTATCTGGCGAGCGATGCCGCCAGGTTCACCACCGGGGCCGTCCTGGTGATCGACGGCGGTCAGACGCTGGGCGGCGCGTATTGATCCTCCGCCATCGGATCTCCCGCCAGCCTCTCTTCCAGTGCCGCGACTTCGTGTAGGAATCCGGCGGCGGCGCCATTCAGCCACTCGGCTTCGAGGATGGCGAAGAGGTGGTCGCGGCGGTCGCGGTTCTGGCGGGCGAGGGCGATGAGGCCCGTCTCGCGGGAGCGGCGGCGCTCGGCCCGTAGCCGGGCGGAGTCCGGCGCTTCCGTCAGGCTGAGCTCCAGCAGGCGCCGCGCCCTTTCGGCGGCGGCCTCCTCGACGGCTCCGGTCAGCTCCTCCTCCAGCACATGGGAGTCGTGAAGGTCTCCCAAAAGATCCTGTAGGGCCTTGAAGCGCTTGACTATGGGGGCGTTCTCCGGCAGCTCTTCGGCGAAGGGTTCTAAAAGATATCGGGCGCGCTTGGCGCTGATCCGCGACCGGTGGGCCTCTTCCACGTCGTCCGCATGCCGGACCTGGGCGAGGTTGGCTGCGAGCTCGGCAACCTGGTCGCGGAGGATCTGGGCCGTCACCACGCCGAGGGTGGGAGGCGGGGATTCGGGATCGAGGAATACCATGGTCTTGTAGACGGAGAGATGCCGCCGCAGGTCGCCGTCGACCTCGGGAAAATCGCGCTCGATCTCCGCTTGCAGGTCGCCGTAGGCCTCCCGCATGCGGCCGTTGAGGCGCGCCAGCATCCAGGCGAGCCCCTGGCGCTGCTGTGAGCCGAGCCGGGAACCGCGGGCCCGCAGCCATTCGAGCTGAACCTCGGCGTCGCGCCCCGGACCGGTCGCGCCGGCCAGCCGCTTGAGGCGCTTGGCGAGCTTCTTGGGCACGCTGCCCTTGAGCGGATCGCGGTAGGCGCGCAGGCAGCTCCGAAGGCGGCGGAGGGCGACGCGGAAATCATGCAGGGCCTCCGCGTCCGTCTCGCCCTTCAGGCGGATCCGGGCGGCGGCGGCCTCATCGAGATAGGAGAGGGCGATGAGACGGGCGCCCTCTTCGGGCGGGCGGGCAAGGAGGCCGTTGGTCATCAAGGGCGGTCCCGGCCTAGTCGGCCAGGTCCCGGAGCTGGCCCGGCGCCAGCGCCCAAAGGAGTGTCGCCGTGCCGGCGCCCACTTCGCCGGTGAATTCGAGCAGGCAGGCGCCGCCCTTGCGGAAGGAGAAGATCCGCCGCTCGGTGCCGGTCAGCAACCAGGAGGTGATGAGGCTGATGCTGGGCTCGTGACCGACGGCGGCAACGGTGCCGGCTTTCTGCTTGCGTAGCCAGCGCAGGAAGTCGGTGGGCGTAGCCTCGGGCGAGAGCTCCTCGATTTCCACCTCGGAGAGGCCGCCATAGACGGAGTCGACGATGGCTCCGGTCTGGGCGGCGCGGGTCAGGGGGCTGGTGGCCAGCAGGTCGACTTCGGGGAGGATCTCTCGCAGGCCCTTGGCGGCCTGCTTCATCTTCTTGCGCCCTTCCTCGGTCAGCGGACGCAACCGGTCGTCCTTGCCGGTGCGGGAAAATTCCTCCTGATCCTCGGCGATGGCGTGTCGCAGGAGTAGAAGCTTCATCCAGGTACCTCCCGGGGCGAACGTTATCGCGCACGGGGCACAGATGCAAAGCCGGCGGACGTGGCAGAGGTGTGACGACCGTGATGACAGCGACGATAAGCAGGCGCGCGCTTTTCACGGTCTCCCGTGATAGCGTTTTCCGCCACCGCGGGAGGGATCGAAGCCAATGGCCGCAGCTCAGACTTTGAAAAGAACGCCGCTCTACGATTGCCACCTGGAGTCGGGAGCGAAAATGGTGGATTTCGCGGGCTGGGAAATGCCCGTGCAGTATCAGGGGGTCATCGACGAGCACCGGGCGGTACGCACGGGCGCAGGCCTCTTCGACGTCTCCCATATGGGCGAGGTGCGGGTCAAAGGAGCGGGGGCCGAGGCTTTTCTGCAACGGCTCACGCCCAACGACGTCGCCAAGCTCGGCCCCGGCCGCGCCCACTACAGCGGCCTGCTCACCGAGCAGGGGACCTACGTCGACGACATTCTCATCTACCGGCTGGCCGCCGACGAGTTTCTCGTGGTGGTCAACGCCTCGAACGCCGAGCGCGACTTCCAGTGGATCGCGGACGCGGCTTTCGGTAAGCCCCACGTCGTCGTCACCAACGAGAGCGATCAATTCGCCCTGCTCGCCTTGCAGGGGCCGAGGGCGCTGGAGATCCTCGCTCCCCTGGCGACTCCCGGCATCGGCGAGATCAAGTACTACGGTTTCCGCCAGGGCGAAGTGGCCGGGGTGCCGGCCCTCATCTCCCGCACCGGCTACACGGGGGAGGACGGCTTCGAGCTCTACGTGGCGCCTGGCGATGCGGCGGCCGTCTGGCGGCGCCTGGTCGCGGCGGGCGCGGCGCCGGCCGGCCTCGGTGCGCGGGACACTCTGCGCCTTGAAGCCGCCATGGCCCTCTACGGCCATGAGATCGACGAGACCACGACGCCTTTCGAGGCCGGGCTCGCCTGGGTGGTGAAGCTCGACAAGGGAGGTGACTTCCAGGGGCGCGAGGCGCTGGTTGCCCAGAAGGCTCAGGGCGCCCCGCGCAAGCTGGTGGGTTTCGAGGTCGAGGGGCGGGGAATCGCGCGCCAGGGTCACGGAGTTGTCTCGGAAGGCGCGCAGGTCGGGAGCGTCACCAGCGGTACCTGGAGCCCGACGTTCGAGAAGGCGCTGGGCATGGCGTATGTGCCACCGGAGCTGGCGGCGCCGGGCACGAAGCTGGTACTCGACGTGCGCGGCAAGACGCTGCCGGCGGTGGTCGTGGAGACTCCCTTCTATCGCCGCCCGCGATAGAGCTAAGATGATGGCTTAACCAGTACTAAACCGGAGGGTAGGAACAGGCATGTACCCGAGCGAAAATCTCTACACGCGAGAGCACGAATGGGTCCGCGTCGAAGACGACGTCTGCGTTCTGGGTATCACCGAGTTCGCGCAGCACGAGCTGGGCGAGGTGGTGTTCGTCGAGCTGCCGGAGGTCGGTCAGGTGTTCGATACGGGCGACGAGTTGGGGACGATCGAGTCGGTCAAGGCCGTGGCCGAGATCTACACGCCGGTGGCCGGCGAGGTGATCGAGGTCAACGAGTCGGTGTCCGACGATCCGGAGCTGCTCAACGAGGACCCTCACGGCGAGGGCTGGCTGATCAAGATCCGTTTCTCTTCCGCCTCCGATCTCAAAGACCTGATGAAAGCCAATCAGTACGAGGAGTATGTGAAGAGTGGTGAAGCTTGAGGAATCCTCTCCAATGAGCCCGTCTTCTTCCCCTGGATCGGTGGCGCTCGACGCAACGGTTGAAAATTCTGGGGCGCCGGAGGCGGGGCACGGCGCCGTTCTCGATCCCACCGATACCTTCGTCCGCCGCCACCTGGGGTCGAGCGAGGGCGAGGTCCGGCAGATGCTGGAGGCGCTGGGGCTCGGCTCCGTCGAGGAGCTGGTGCGGGAGACGGTGCCGGAGTCGATCCGGCGCGCGGCCCCGCTGGCCTTGGCCGGTCTGCCGGGCCGGCAGTTGGGCGAGGCGGAGCTGCTGGAGTCCCTGCACGAGATGGTGAAGAAGAACCGGATCTTCCGGTCCTTCCTCGGGCTGGGCTACTCCGGCACGCTCGTCCCCGGCGTCATTCAGCGCAACATCCTGGAGAACCCAGGCTGGTACACACAGTACACGCCCTATCAGGCGGAGATCTCACAGGGCCGTCTGGAAGCGCTGCTCAATTTCCAGACCCTGGTGGAGGACCTGACGGGGCTGCCCATCGCCAACGCCTCGCTGCTCGATGAGGGCACCGCCGCGGCCGAGGCCATGCATCTCTGCCACGCGATTTCGGACGACGACAAGCGCAACGCCTTCTTCGTCGCCCAGGATTGTCATCCGCAGACGATCGCCGTGGTCCAGACCCGGGCGAGCGCGGTGGGGATCGAGGTGCGGGTGGGCGATCCGGCGGCGGTCGACTTCTCCGCCGGTGACCTGTTCGGCGTCCTTCTCCAGTACCCGGCGACGGACGGACGGGTGGTGGACTATGGGCCGCTGGTGGAGCAGGCCCACGCCGCGGACGTCCTGGTGGTGGTGGCCGCCGACCTGCTGGCGCTCACCCTGCTGCGCGCTCCTGGCGATTTCGGAGCAGACGTGGCGGTGGGCTCGGCCCAGCGCTTCGGGGTGCCGATGGGCTTCGGCGGCCCCCACGCGGCGTTCCTCGCCACCCGCGACGAGTACAAGCGGCAGCTTCCCGGCCGGGTGATCGGCGTTTCGAAGGACCGTCACGGCCGGACGGCCTACCGCATGGCCATGCAGACCCGCGAGCAGCACATCCGCCGCGAGAAGGCCACGAGCAATATCTGCACGGCGCAGGTGCTGCTCGCGATCATGGCGGGGATGTATGCCGTCTATCACGGTCCCAAGGGGCTGCGGGCCATCGCCCACCGGGTGCATGCGCTGGCGGCGACGCTGGCGGAGGGGCTGCGCCGGTTGGGCCTCGGCGTTCCCGCCGAGCAGTTTTTCGACACGGTGAAGGTGGACCTCGGCTCACGCTCGGCCGATGACGTGCTGGCCGCCGCCCGCGAGAAGGGGATCAACCTGCGGCGCCTGGGCGATCACGCGGTGGGCGTGTCCCTCGACGAGACGGCGACGGCCGCCGAGGTCGACGAGCTGCTGACGATCTTCGGCGGCAAGCCTGACGTCAGGGCCGCGGAGCTGGCCGAGACCCTCGACCTCTCGCTGCCGGCGCCTCATGCCCGCACCTCGGAGTACCTGACGCATCCGGTGTTCAACAGCTTCCATACCGAGCACGAAATGCTGCGCTACATCAAGCGGCTGGAGGCCCGGGACCTCTCGATGGCCACCTCGATGATCTCCCTCGGCTCGTGCACGATGAAGCTCAACGCCACCTCCGAGATGGTGCCGGTGACCTGGCCGGAGATCGGTGCGTTGCACCCGTTCGCTCCGCCGGACCAGACGGCGGGATATCAGGAGCTGTTCCGCACCCTGGAGGCGTGGCTCTGCGAGATCACGGGCTTCGCGGCCTGCTCGCTGCAGCCCAACGCCGGCTCTCAGGGCGAGTACACGGGTTTGATGGTTATCCGCGCCTATCACCATGCCCGGGGCGACGGGCACCGGGACATCTGCCTGATCCCTGTTTCGGCGCACGGCACCAATCCGGCGTCGGCGGTGATGGCGGGCCTCAAGGTGGTGGTGGTGGCCTGCGACGAGGGCGGCAACGTCGACCTCGGGGACCTGAAGGCCAAGGCGGAGCAGCACCGCGACAAGCTGGCGGCGCTGATGGTCACCTATCCCTCGACCCACGGCGTGTTCGAGGAGGGGATCCGCGAGATCTGCCGCATCACCCACGACGCAGGCGGGCAGGTCTACATGGACGGCGCCAACATGAACGCCCAGGTGGGCCTCTGCCGGCCGGGCGACTTCGGCGCCGACGTTTGCCACCTGAATCTCCATAAGACCTTCTGCATCCCGCACGGCGGCGGCGGTCCGGGGATGGGACCAATCTGCGTCGCCCCTCATCTGGCCGACTACCTGCCGGGGCATCCGGTGATCCACACCGGCGGCAGCGAGGGGATTGGCCCGGTGTCGGCGGCTCCCTGGGGCAGTGCCAGCATCCTCGTCATCTCCTGGGTCTACATCGCCCTGATGGGCGGCCGGGGCCTCACGGACGCCACCGGAATGGCGATCCTCAACGCCAACTACATGGCGGGCCGGCTCTCGCAGCACTACCCGCTGCTGTACTCGGGGACGCATGGGCGGGTGGCGCACGAGTTCATCCTCGACCTGCGGCCGTTCAAGACGACGGCCGGCATCGAGGCCGAGGACGTGGCCAAGCGCCTCATGGATTACAGCTTCCACGCCCCGACGATGTCGTTCCCGGTGGCCGGCACGCTGATGATCGAGCCCACGGAGAGCGAGTCGAAGGCGGAGCTGGACCGCTTCTGCGACGCCATGATCCGCATCCGCGAGGAGATCCGGGCCATCGAGGAGGGGCGGGTGGAGCGCCAGGGCAACGTGCTCAAGAACGCGCCCCACACGGCGGACGACGTCATGGCCGCCGAATGGAACCGGCCGTACACCCGCGAGCAGGCGGCCTTCCCGGCGCCCTGGGTGCGGGAGCGCAAGTTCTGGCCCTACGTCGCCCGCATCAACAACGTCTGGGGTGACCGCAACCTGATGTGCTCCTGCCCGCCGGTGGAGAGCTATGGCTGAAGCGGCAGGCCGGTGATTCCCCCGGCGACACCGGCTCCGTCCAACGACTGGAGCCGCCTCGAGGTGATCCTCCTCGGGCTCTATCTGGCCTGCTGGGTCCTGAGCCTGCTGTCATTCACCCACGTGCTGTCGCTCGCCGGGAGCCTGCCGCTGGCGCTCTACCCCTATTACGCCGTGGCGGTGGCGCTGGGCTGGGCCTTCGGCATCCTCTACGTGCAGCGCACCCGGGGCTTTGAGAAGCCGTTGCGCCGCCGGTTCCTCTTCATCTACTACCTGGGCCCGCCCGCCATCCTGGTGCTGCTGCGCGCCATGGCACCGGTGGCCTACCAGCGGGCGGCGCCGCTGGTGCCCCTGTGGGCCTTCGGGGTGTTCTCGATTCTTTTCCTGGTGCCGGTGACGATGAAGTTTTCAGGCGGGACGAGCACGGACTGACAGAGACGAAACAAGGACTTGCACTGCTCGTCCGTGGGTCCGTGCCTGTCCGTGTTCGTCCCGGGCTCGCGTGCTAGCATCGATTCGCCATGCCTTTGCTCGAAGCCATCCTCACCGACCTTGCCAGCCGCGGCTCTGTGTTGGTCGCCTACTCGGGCGGCGTCGATTCTGCCGTCGTGGCGGCGCTGGCGTGGCGGGCGGTGGGGGAGCGGGCGCTCGCGGTGACGGCGGCGGCGGAGACGCTGGCGGGGGCGGAGCTGGACCACGCGCGGCGGCTGGCGGCGGAGATCGGCATCCGTCACGAGGTGGTCACCTACAGCGAGCTCGACGATCCGGAGTTCGTCGCCAATCCCAGCCACCGGTGCTATGTCTGCCAGGGGATGCGCATGGGCACCATGGTTCGCCTGGCGGCGGAGCGGGGGTATGCCGTGGTGTGCGACGGCACCAACGCCTCCGACCCGGGACCGGACCGGCCGGGCCTGCGGGCCGTGAAGGAGAGCGGTGTCTACTCGCCCCTCCTCGCTCACGGGGTCGACAAAGCAGCCACCCGCGAAATTGCTCGTGAATTGGGGCTCTCGGCGTGGGATCGCCCGGCCAACGCCTGCCTTTCGTCGCGCATCCCCCACGGGCAGCTAGTCACCCTGGGGAAGCTACGGCTCATCGAATCGGCTGAGGAGGTCCTGGCGGGCGCCGGGTTCCGCGTCGTTCGTGTGCGTCACGACCGGGGAGCCGCGCGCGTCGAAGTGGCGCCGGACGAAGTGACGCGGCTGGCGTCGATCTGGAATGAGGTCGAGCCGAGGCTGCGGTCGCTCGGCTTCGATCGGGTGGCGTTCGATCCTCAGGGGTACCGCCGGGGCGGCGCGGACTTGGCGTCGTGAACCCCTCACAGCTCCAACATCTTCTGGAGGCGGTCGCCGCCGGGGAGGTCTCTCCCGAGGCGGCTCTGAAGGATCTCGCCGAGCTGCCTTACGCCGATCTGGGGTTCGCCAAGCTGGACCTTCACCGCGAGCTGCGCAACGGCCAGCCCGAGGCCATCTACGCCGAAGGGAAGCGGACGGCGGATCTGAAGGCCATCGTCGAGCGGATGTTGCGGGCCCACGGGCGCGTCCTCCTTACCCGGGTGAGCCCCGAGCCGGCGGCGGCGCTGCTCGCCGAGCACCCGGAAAGCCAATATCACGAGCGGGCGCGGATCCTCGCCTGCGGCGGTCCGCCCACGCCTTTGCCCGGCCGGATCGCCGTGCTGGCGGCGGGCACCTCGGACCTGGGAGTGGCCGAGGAGGCGGCGGTCTGCGCCTCCTGGTTCGGCCACGAGGTGGAGCGGTGCTACGACGTGGGCGTCGCCGGCCTCCACCGGCTGCTCGGCAATCTGGAGGCGATCCGCCGGGCGGACGTGGTGGTGGCCGTCGCCGGCATGGACGGCGCCCTGCCCACGGTGGTGGCGAGCCTGGTGCCGGCGCCCGTCGTGGCAGTGCCCACGAGTGTCGGCTACGGCGCGAGCTTCGGCGGTCTCGCGGCGCTCCTCACCATGCTCAATGCCTGCGCTCCCGGCATCGGCGTGGTGAACATCGACAACGGTTACGGCGCGGCGGTGCTGGCCAGCCGCATCGCCCGCCGCTCCACAAGCATCGCGTCGCCATAGGAGTAGAAGCGGTATCCCTCCCGGATCGCTTCCTCGTAGGCGGCCAGGATTCTCTCCCGGCCGGCGAAGGCCGAGACCAGCATCAGGAGCGTGGAGCCGGGGAGGTGGAAGTTGGTGAGCAGGACATCCACCGCCTGAAAGTAGTAACCCGGGGTGATGAAGATCCCCGTCGAGGCGGCTCCCGGCTGCACCTCGCCGTGGCTCACCCGGGCGGCCGACTCCAACGCCCGGACCACGGTCGTCCCCACCGCCACGATCCGGCCGCTCCGTTCGCGGGTCCTGCGGATCGCCGCCGCAGCCTCCTCGCCGATCTCATAGCGCTCGCGCTCCATGCGGTGATCCTCGATGCGCTCCGCCGTCACCGGCTTGAAGGTGCCGATCCCTACGTGCAGCGTCACCCGGGCGATCTCGATTCCGGCAGCGGAGATCTCTTCCAGCAGACTTTCCGTGAAGTGAAGCCCGGCGGTGGGCGCCGCCACGGCTCCCGGGTTGCGGGCGTAGACCGTCTGGTAGCGCTCGCGGTCCTCCGGCGTATCCGGCCGGCGGATATAGGGGGGCAGTGGGACGTGCCCCAGCCGCTCCAGGTGCGGCTCGACAGGCTCGGAGAAGCGCAGGAGGTGGCGGCCGTCCTCGCGCTTGAGGATCACCTCGGCGGTTAAATTCTCCTCCAGCTCGATCATGGTCCCCGGCTTGGCCCGGCGGCCCGGCTTTACCAGGGCGTCCCACTCGCGCTCGCCGAGGCTCTCGACCAGCAGCAGCTCCATCTTTCCGGTCCAGCCGGCGCGGCGGCCGAAGAGGCGGGCGGGGATCACCCGCGTGTCGTTGAGCACCAGCAGGTCGCCAGGGCGCAGCAGGCGAGGGAGGTCCCGCACGTGGGCATGGCGGTCCGCACCCTCGCGGTCCAGCACCAGCAGGCGGCTCTCTCCGCGCGGAGCGGCCTCCTGCGCGATGCTCGCCGCCGGCAGCTCGAAGTCGAAGTCGCTCGTCAGCACGGCCGTTAGATGACCGTGACCTGCCGCAGCACGCCGAGGGCGATGAAGAGAGCCACCACCATCAGCCCGCCGGCCGTCCAGAACGGCCACGCCGCGCCGGCGGCGCCGAAGAGGAAGGTGCCGGCGGCCGGCCCGAGGGCACGGGCCAGGGCGCCGAAGCTGCGGGAGAGGCCGATAGTGCTCCCTTGCGAGCTCTCGTCGGTGAGTCGGGAGAGCAGGCCCAGGCTCGTCGGGTTGTGCATCCCCTGGCCAACGGCAAGGAGGCCGAGGCTCACCAGCAGGATCCAGAAGTGTGAGAGGGGGAGGATCGCGAGGCCCACGGCCATCAGCACGATTCCCCAGAGGATCAGCGACCGCTCGCCGAAGCGCTTCACCAGCCGCCCCAGCAGCCCGCCCTGGACGATCACCAGGATGATGCCGACGTAGACGAAAAGCCACGAGGTCTGCCGCACTCCGAAGCCATAGCGCTGCTGGCAGAAGAGGGCGAGCGAGGCCTCCATCATCGAGAAGCAGAACATCACCAGGAAGAAGAGGAGCATGAGGCCGCGCAGCGGGCTGTCGCGCCAGACGACCGCCAAATCCGACCAGCCGAACCAGGAGCCGCGCACCGCCCGGCCGCGCACCTCCGGCGACAGCGACTCGGGGAGGCCGAAGAAGGCGACGAACAGGTTCAGGCATGAGAGCACGGCGGCGGTCAGCGGCACGATGCGCGGGTTGCCCGCCTGCGCCAGGATGCCGCCGAGAGCCGGCCCAAGGACGAACCCCATGCCGAAGGCGGCCCCCACCAGCCCCATGGCCTTCGAGCGCTCCTCGGGAGCCGAGACGTCGGCCATGTAGGCCTGGGCGATGCCGTAGTTCGCCGCCGCGAGGCCGGAGAGCGAGCGGGCGAAGAGCAGCACACCGTAGCTGGGCGCGGCGGCGAAGAGCAGATAGGCGGCGACACTGCCGGTGATCGAGGCGAGGAGCAGAGGCCGCCGGCCCACCCGATCCGAAAGGCGGCCCAGCATCGGCGCGAAGACGAGCTGCGTCAGGCTGTAGGAGGTGAACAGCAGGCCGATCTGGAACGGTGTGGCGTGGAATCGTTCGGCGTAGAACGGCAGCAGCGGGAGGATCATCCCGAAGCCGATGAGGTCGAGCAGGATGGTGAGGAAGACGGTGAGCCGGGCTCGCCGTCCCACAGGCTGGCTGGGAGCGTTCACAAGCGCGGCAGTGTAGCAGTCCTGGGATCGAACATGTCCCGCAGCCCGTCGGCCAGCAGGTTGAAGGCGAGGACCGTCAGGGCCAGGGCGGCGCCCGGGAAGGTCGCCACCCACCACGCCTGAAGGAGGACCTCCTGGCCCTCGGCGATCATGTTCCCCCAACTGGGGATGGGCGGCTGGAGACCCAGTCCAAGGAAGGAGAGGGACGCCTCGAGGCTGATCATGCTGGCGATCAGGAGCGTTGCCCGGATGACTGCGGGCGTGTAGGCGTTGGGCAGCAGGTGACGCCAGAGGATGGCGAAAGGGGACTGGCCCAAGGCTTGGGCGGCGAGGATGAACTCACGTTTCTGGAGGCTCAGGATCTCCGCCCGGATGAGCCGGCTGATCCCCATCCAACTCGTGGCTCCGAGGATCACGACGATCAGGACGGGTCCGGGATGGAGAAAGGCCGCGAGCGCCATGATCAGGAACAGAAAAGGAAAGGCCATCAAGGCATCCACGCCCCGCATGATCAGGAAGTCGGCCAGCCGGCCGCCCATGGCGGCGATGGAACCCACGGTCACCCCCAGGGTGAGGGAAAGCGCGACCGAGAGCAATCCCACGGCGAGCGAGACCCGTGTGCCGTAGAGCATGCGGGAGGCGAGGTCGCGGCCGAACTTGTCGCTCCCCAGGAGGAAGACGCGGCGGTCGGCCACCCCGCCGGCGGTGATGTTGGCGACTTCGCTGGCGGCGAGGGTCTCCACGAGTCCCAGGCGCTCGATCTCCAGCCCTCCGGAGGTCCGCCGCACCCGGTCCGCCAGCCGCCAGCCGCCGCCGGCGAGGTGGACGGCCGCCAGCACCGTTCCCGGCGGACGGTAGAGGCCGGCCGGTGGATCGAGCTGCTCCGATGGGTCATATGGCGCGAACAGAGGCGCCGCCAGGGCGGTGACGACGAGCAGGCCTGCCAGCGTGCCGCCCCAGAGCAGGGTCGAGGCCGGCCGTCGTCGAGTCATCGCGCGTTCATTCACCGCGAACCACCGGATCCAGCCAGGCATGGAGGAGGTCGGCCGCGAAGTTGGCGAGGATCACCAGGGTTGCGCTGAAGGTGGTGGACCCGAGAATCAGGGGATAGTCCCGCGTCAGGATGGCATTGAAGGTGAGCAGGCCAAGGCCGGGCCAGGAGAAGACGACCTCGATGAGCAGGGCGCCCGAGAAGACGAGCGGCAATGTCACGGCGATGACCTGGACAATGGGCACCGCGGCGTTGCGCAGGGCGTGGACCCAGAGCACGCGGCGCTCGGAGAGACCCTTGGCCCGGGCCGTACGGATGTAATCCTGGCTCAGCACCTCGATCATCCGGGAGCGGACGTAGCGGGCCGTGCCGCCGCCGACGCCGAAACCCATCACCAGGGCGGGCAGCACGAGATGGCGGCCGATGTCCAGATATCGGCCGGTGGGGCTGAGGGTGTCCGCATCCACCGAAACCATGTGACTCGACGGCAACACCGGCCAGAGATAGGAGAAAAGAAGGATGGCCATCAGGCCCAGCCAGAAGAGCGGCAGAGAGAAAAAGAGGAGGCCGCCGGTACGGATCGCGTGATCGATCCCGGACCCGGGCCGCCGGGCGGCGGCGATCCCCAGGAGGAGCGCGAGGGTGTACTCGACGGCCAGGCCGGCGACCGCGAGAAGGCTGGTGGCCGGCAGCGCGTCGAGAAGTGCTGCCGACACCGGCCGCTGCTGCGACAGGGAGGTGCCCCAGTCGAACCGCAGGATCACCGACGAGACCCAGTCGAGATATTGCGCGCCAAGGGGACGGTCGAGACCGTAGAGCTCGTGCAGGTGGTGGCGCTGGGTCGCAGTCAGCCGCGAGCTCTCGCCGAAGTTGGCCGGATCGCCCGGCACGTGGCGGACGAGGAAGAAAATGAAGCTGACAACCAGCAGCAGGAGCAGGAGCGAGGCGGCGAGACGCCGCAGGAGAAAACCGGCCAAGGGAGGCTCAGGGCTTCGGCTCGACCCACCACTCCTTGAGGTTGAAGAACGAGGAGGCGAGGGTGGGGCGGACGTCCTTCACCCGCTTGTTGACGGCGGTCAACCGCTGCGACTCCCAGAGGAAGGTCACCGGCTGCTCGCGGTGGACGAGCTGCTGGATCTGGTCGAGATACGGCCGCTCCGCCGACACGTCCGGCTGGCTCTCCGCGACTTCGAGCAGATGGTCCATCTCCGGGTTGCGGAAGCGGACGAAGTTGGAGCCGTCGGCGATCGACTTGCTGTGGTAGTTGCCCGTCATGTCGAGGCTGGTGTCCATGGCGAAGCCGATGACGACCGCTTCGAACGAGCCGTCGCGGGTCTGGCTTGCCATGGTGTTGAACTCGACCTGCCGCGGCACGGCCTTGACGCCGATCTTCTTGAGCTGGTCCTGGATCATCACCGTGGCGTCGATCCGGAGCTGGTTGCCGGCGTTGGTGATCAGCTCGAAGCTGAAAGGCTTGCCGCCCTTGTCGAGGACGCCGTCGCCGTCCGTGTCCTTCCAGCCCTTGGCGGCGAGGATCCGCTTCGCCTCGGCCGGGTCGTAGGGCAGGGGCGCAAGCGAACGGTCGTGCGCCCAGACCATGGTGAGGACCGGCGAGTCGGCCACCCGGCCGTAGGGACCCAGCAGGGTCTCGACGATCGTCTTGCGGTCGATTCCCAGGGTGAGGGCACGGCGCACCTCGGGATTCTGGAAGAGCGGGTTCGCGTTGTTCCAGCCCACGGCGACGTAGATGTTGAACCAGAGGGCGATGAGCTGGACCTGCGGCGCGGCCTGCGCCCGCTTCACGTCGCCGACGGCGATCTGCGGCAGGAAGTCGATCTCGCCGTTCAAGAGCTGAGTGAGCCCGGCCGACTGGCTGGGGACTATGCGCATCACCACCCGGTCGAGGCGGGGAAAGCCCTTCTCGTAATAGCGCTCGTTGCGCTGCAGCACGACCTGCTGCTGCGGCTGCCAGGAACTGATGGTGAACTGTCCGTCCACGACCAGGTGTTGCTTGAACCAGTCGCCGCTCTTGCGCCACTGGGCGAAGGGGAGCTTCTCCCAGGCGTGCTTGGGCAGCACGCTCCCCTCGTTGGCGTCGAGGAACTGCTTGGCGTAGACGCGGGAGAAGTGGAAGCGCACGGTGTGCGGGTCCACCGCCTCGACGTCGGTGATCGACTGTTTGGATTCCGCGCCCTCCCAGACCACGTCCTTGCTGATCTGGGCTTGCCAGGTCCAGCGCACGTCGTCGGCGGTCACCGGCACGCCGTCGCTCCACACCACGTCGTCCCGCAGGTGGAAGGTGAGCGTCTTGTGGTCGGCCGACCATTCATAGGAGCGGGCGAGCTCGGGCTTGAAGGTGGGCGGATGCTTGTCGAAGTCGGACTGCTCCTCCATCAGGTGAAGGAAGAGGCGGAACAGCATCTCGCTGGTGGGCTGGCTCGCGGGGAGGATGTACGGGTTGACGCCGCCGGGCTCCGAAGGCCAGCCGGTGACTACGGTGCCGCCCCGGTGCGGAGTGCCCGTCGCCGTGTCTCCCACGGGCTTCGGCTCGCGCCGGCAGCCGGCGGTGAAAAGAATCGCGGCGGCGAGCACGGCGGCCAGCCTTCGATTCACTCGAAGTGCGCCCAGCCGGGTGGCGAAGGTTGTCTTCCTCATCAGAGCGCGGCCATCGTACTCGATGCAAGGCCGGGAAAGGAAGCCCCGAGGCCGGGTGCTATCCTGCCTGGGTATGGAAAGCGTGTCGAAAATGACGTTCTCGCGCCGGCTGCTGATCGCCTCCGTCGTCTTCGGGCTCTTCGTCCTGTTCGACATCGCCCTCTTCGGCTGGCTGATCTTCCGCTCCCTCTCGCAGCGCGAGGTGGAGCGGGTGCTGCTCGAAACCCGCACGCAGGCCCAGACCCTCGCCGGCCAGATCGCCCACCGGGCGGCCAGCGAGGGCAAGGACCTCTACACGGCGGTGGCGGTGGAGAAAGAGGTTCAGACCTTCATCGACCAGATGCTGAGCCAGCGGGACATCGTCAGCACGCTGGAGATCCACGACAAGGCCGGCAACCTGGTCTTTCAGGGACGCCGCGAGGCCCGCATCCCGTCGGAGCCGCAGCGCTCGCCGCCGGTGCTGGGATCGCCGGAGCTGCAGCAGGGGATCTCGCAGCCGCATGTGGAGCAGACGGTGCGGACGACGGAGCTCCAGGTGCCCGACATCCAGGTGCCCATCGGCGACTACGGGTCGCTGCAGATCGGCATCAGCGGCGGGCAGCTCCAGAAGCGTATCGAGGTGCTGCGCTACGAGCTGATCCATCAGGCGGAGCTGATCGGCGTCGCCACCCTGGCGCTGCTGACGGCGGCCTTCGTCGCCGTCTGGCTGCTGCTGCGGCGGTCGCAGCGGCTGGAGCAGCAGGCCGTCGAGGCCGCGCGCCTGGCCTACATCGGCACCCTGGCCTCAGGCCTCGCGCACGAGATCCGCAATCCGCTCAACTCGCTCAACCTCAACATGCAGATGCTGGAGGAAGAGATCGGCGAGGGGGGCTCGGCGCACTCGGCGCCCACGGGCAAACGGCTGCTGTCGATCACCCGCTCGGAGATCAGCCGCCTCGAGCGGCTGGTGACGGACTTCCTGGCCTATGCCAAGCCAAGGCCTCTGGAGCTCGAAGAGATGCCCGCCGTGCGCCTGCTGGAGCGGCTGCGGGAAGTGTTGGCCGGCGAGATCCAGAAGCGTCGCGCACAGATCGAGGTCGAGGACCGCAGCGGTGGCGCCCGCGTCAAGGTGGACCCGGCGCAGATGAACCAGCTCCTCCTCAATCTTGCCCAGAACGCCTTCGCCGCCGCCGAGGAGGCGGGCCGGGCTCCCGCGCTCAAGCTCGCCGCCTACCGGCAGGGCTCCGCCGTCTGTCTGGAGATGGGAGATAACGGCGCCGGCATGACCCGCGAGGAGCAGGCGCAGATCTTCGACCTCTTCTACTCCAACCGCAAGGGGGGGACCGGCCTCGGCCTCGCAATCGTGGACCGCATCGTCCGCGCCCACGGCGGGCGCATCGGCGTCCGTTCGGTCAAGGGTGTGGGCACCTCGATCATCGTCGAGCTCCCCGCCGCGGGCTCGCCCGAGCCCCACCGCGCCGCCGTCGAGGCGACGGCCTGATTGACCTGAAGAAGCGAAAGCCGTCAGCGGCGAGGAATCACATCGGTCATCTCGTCGATCTCGTCCGGCTGGAGGAACTGCTCGGGGTCGTCGTTGCCGCAGATCTGGCAGAGGATCTCGGAGACCTTGCCGTCCTCCCATTCGAAGGTGTAGCAGGGGGCCTCGCACTCCAGGCAGATGAGGTACTCCGGGCTGGCCATGGCTCGCCTCCGTGGATCAAGGGTTCATGGCGATTCTACGATGGTTTCCCCAGGTGGAGGCGTTGACCCGCTGGCCTCCTTGTGGTAGTTTCCGCCGTCCACGCGTGCGTGGCGACTTAGTGGGAGCACTTCCAATGTATGCAGTGATCGAAAGTGGTGGCAAGCAGTACCGTGTTTCTCCCGGCGACCTGGTCGATGTCGAGCTTCTTGCCGGCACGGAGACGGGGAAGACGGTGCGCTTCGACCGCGTTCTGGCAGTGGTGGGTGGGGACGATGGTCCCCATCTCGGCGAAGCCCTGGCGGGCGCCGCGGTGACCGCGTCCTTCGTGGGCGAGGTTCTCGGCCCGAAGATCCGGGTGTTCAAGAAGAAGAAGCGTTCGACATTCCGCCGGACCACCGGCCACCGGCAGCATCTGCACCGGGTCCGTATCGACGAGATCCAGTTGCCGTCCTCCCGCTAGGGGAGGTACCCGGCAGGAGGTTCCAGCTCATGGCACATAAAAAAGGACAGGGCTCCAGCCGTAACGGCCGCGACTCCAACTCCCAGCACCTGGGCGTGAAGGCGTTCGGCGGCCAGACGGTCACGGGGGGCACGATCATTGTCCGCCAGCGCGGCACGAAGTTCTCCCCCGGCCAGAA
Source organism: Thermoanaerobaculia bacterium (assembly GCA_035996875.1). Taxonomy (GTDB): domain Bacteria; phylum Acidobacteriota; class Thermoanaerobaculia; order Multivoradales; family UBA5704; genus DATARR01. The sequence goes on along the minus strand of DASYJD010000008.1, from coordinate 76,722 downwards.
CGTCGGCCTGGGCAAGGACGACACTCTTTTCGCCAAGATCAACGGCATCGTCAAGTTCCAGGACCGGGGGCGGCGTGGAAAGTTCGTCCATATCCTGACGCCGGCCGTTCCGGCGGCTGCCGCCGAGTAATCGGATCAAATCCGGAGGCTGGGCTTTAACTCGGTCCGGCCTCCCGCCGTACTCCCTTTCAAAACCGACCTTGATCTTCCTCGACGAAGCCGCGATTCACGTCCAGGCAGGACGTGGCGGGAACGGCTGCATGGCCTTCCGGCGGGAGAAGTACGTCCCGCGAGGCGGCCCTTCGGGCGGCGACGGCGGCGACGGCGGCTCGGTGTACCTGGTGGGGCACACCAACAAAAACACCCTCTATCACTTGCGCTTCGCCTCGATCTACGCCGCCGACCGCGGCCGGCATGGCGAGGGCTCGAACATGAAGGGCCGGTCCGGGGAGGATCTGGAAATCGCGGTGCCCCTCGGTACGGTGGTGTATGACGCCGAGAGCGGCGAACTCCTGGGCGAGGTCCTGGCCGACGGCGAGCGCCTGCGCGTCGCCAACGGCGGGCGCGGCGGCCGGGGCAACGCCCGTTTCGCCACCCCCACCAACCAGGCGCCCCGGCGGGCCGATCCCGGGACGGAAGGCGACGACCGGCAACTGCGGCTGGAGCTGAAGCTGCTGGCCGACGTCGGCGTCATCGGCCTGCCCAACGCCGGCAAGTCCACGCTGATCAGCGTCGTCTCCGCGGCACGGCCGAAGATCGCCGACTACCCGTTCACCACCCTCGTGCCACAGCTCGGCGTGGTGGCCGAAGGCCCCTTGTCCGAGTCGTTCGTCATCGCCGACCTGCCGGGGCTCATCGCCGGCGCGGCCCAGGGCGCGGGCCTCGGCATCCAGTTCCTGCGCCACGTCGAGCGCTGCCGGGTGCTCCTCCACCTGGTGGACCTCTCGCACTTCGAGGGCAGCGCCGCCGCCGACCTCGCCGTGGTGGAGCACGAGCTCGGCGCCTTCAACCCGGAGCTGATGACGCGCCCGCGGCTGATCGTGGGAAGCAAGCTCGACTCCGCCATTCCGGAGCGGCGGGAGGAGCTGCGGCAGGCCGCGGCGGAGCGGGGGCTGCCGTATCTCGAAATCAGCGCCGCCACGCACGAGGGAATCGCTCCTCTGGTCGCGGAGATGGCTCGCCGCCTGCGGCAGCCGGTCGCCTCGGCGGCCTCCGCGCCTGGAGCGCCATGAAGATCGGCCTTTTTGGCGGCAGTTTCGACCCCATTCACCGCGGGCATATCGAGCCCGTGCGCGAGGCGCGCCGGCTGTTGGGGCTCGAGCGGGTGATCTATCTGCCCACGGCGACGCCGCCGCACAAGCCGCGGGCCCTCGCCCCGCCCCATGCCCGCTACGCCATGGTGGAGCTGGCGCTGCTCGACGAGGAGGGGCTCTACGTCTCGGCTTACGAGCTGACTCCGGACCGCCCGGCCTACACCGTCGAGACCCTGGAGCACTTCCGCCGGGAGATGCCGGAGGCCGAGCTCCACCTGTTGATCGGCGGCGACTCCTTCGCCGACTTCCACCACTGGGTGCGCTGGCCGGAGATCGCCGCGGCCGCCCGCCTGGTCGTTCTCGCCCGGCCCGGCTGGGACCTGGATTCCATCTCCCTGGACCCCGGTGTGGCCGCCTTGGCGCGGACCGGCCGGGTTCTCGTGTTGCGTCAGGCCGCGGTGGACGTGTCGTCCACCCGCTTGCGCGATCAACTGGCCGCAGGCCTCCCTCTTTCCGCCGGAGACGTCCCGGACTTGGTGGTACGATACGTGCAGAAATACGGTCTTTACCGATGAATCCAGAACCCATTCCCACCTCCCCTGAGCCCACCCCCGTCATCGCCAATCCCGGCACCGTCGGAAGAGTTCGCGAAGCCGTGGCTGCTGCCGAGGACCGCAAGGCCGTGGACCTCAAGGTGCTGCACCTGCAGCAGGTCAGCGACTTCACCGACTACTTCTTGATCTGCAGCGGCACCAACGAGCGCCAGGTGCAAGCCATCGCCGACGCCGTGGAAGAGCGCCTGCGGGCCAATAAAGTGCGCCCCCTGCACATCGAGGGCTTCAACCGCGCCCAGTGGGTGCTGCTCGACTACGGCGACCTCGTGGTGCACGTCTTCCTGGAGGAGCCGCGGCGGTTCTACGCTCTGGAGCGCCTCTGGGGTGACGCGCCGGACGTGACGGCCGAATTCGCGACTGATCGCGAGTGACCTCGGCTTCTCCTTTCGCTCTCTCCCGTCTGTTGCAGGACTTCCCTGAGCTGGCTGGCAGCCTGCGGGGGATCGAGCGCGCCGCCGCCACCGAGGCGCCGGTGCTTCTCCTCGGCGAGGCCGGTACCGGCCGTTCGACCGTGGCGCGGGCCCTTCACGGCGCCAGCCCGCGGGCCCCAGGCCCCTTGGTGGAGGTCGATCCGGGCTCGATTCCCAGCACCCTCTTCGAGAGTGAGCTCTTCGGCTACCGCGCCGGCGCCTTCACGGGTGCCGACCGGGCGAGCGAGGGCCGGGTGGCCCGCGCCGCGGGCGGAACCCTCGTTCTCGACCACGTGGAGGAGCTTCCCCTCGCCTCGCAGCCCAAGCTGCTGCGCCTGGTGGCGGAGCGGCGCTACTCGCCGCTGGGCGGTGCGGAGACCGAGGCCGACGTTCGCTTCGTCGCCATCGGCTCCGAGGACCTCCCCCGGCGGGTGGCCCGCGAAACTTTCCGGCCGGACCTCTTCTACCGCCTCGAAGTGGTGGCCTTCCGCCTCCCGTCGCTCCGGGAACGACGGGCCGACCTGCCGCGGCTTGTGGACGGCCTGCTCGCCGATCTCGGGGAGCGCTTCGCCGTGCGCGATCTCCACCTGGCGCCCCGGGCTCACGCCTGGATGCTGGAGTATTCCTGGCCGGGAAACCTGCGGCAGCTCCGCAACACCCTGGAGCGCGGCCTGATCCTCGCCGAAGGAGGGCCGATCGATCCGCCGCAGCCGGTAGATCCTCGAGAGGCCCGTCCCCGGACCCTCCTCGAAGTGGAGAAGGAGCAGATCAGCAACGCCCTGGCCTACACCCGCGGTCACCAGGGGCGGGCGGCGGAGCTGCTGGGAATCAGCCGCAAAGCGCTGTGGGAGAAGCGGAAGAGGTATGGAATCCCGTAAGTGCCCCAGAGGACGTCAGAGAATTGCGTCGGGGTCCAGGACCTTGACGACCGGAACGGGCGGCAGATCGCCCTGCTTCGTCTGCAACCAGGACTGCCAAATCCCTACCTGATCCAGTAGTGAGGAGATGTCCAGACCGCAGGCCGCGGGTGCGTAGGGCTCCAGCCGGGCCCGTGCCTTGGCGAGGGTGCGTCCGGGGGCTTCCTGACGGTGGAGGTCGAGAAACTGGTGGAGAGCGGCGGCGACCTGGATCAGGCCTTGGAAGAGATCCCGTGGCTCCGGTGTCGTGGAGCGCCAGATGTCCTCCCAGGCCTCGTGGGAGTCGTAAAACCGTCCGCCGTTGAAGAGCTCGATGCCCTCCAGGAACAGCCGCCGCCGCTCTTCAGGAGTGTGATTTGGGTGCAGCTCTCGGTGTCCGGCGGCCACGTTTACGCTTCGGCCCGTCTCTCAGGCTCCGGCTCGGCCAGCGAATCCAGCAGGTCCGCCGGCAGCGAAAGGCCCGGGTGGACGTGCTTGCATAGCTCGCGCAGGCGGCGCAGCTCCACCTCCGACAGCTCGGCGAAGGCCTCGACGATCGATGGGTCGAGCTGCTGCCCCGCCACCCGTTGCAGCTCGTTGACAGCCACCTGGTAAGTGCGGGCCCGCCGGTAGGGGCGGTCCGAGGTGATTGCGTCGTAGGTGTCCACCACGGCGAAAATGCGGGCGGCGAGGGGGATCTCCTCTCTCGCGATACCACGCGGATAGCCTTTGCCGTCCCAGCGTTCGTGGTGGCTGTAGATGATGTTGAGCGCCGCGGGCTGGAGGAAGCTGACCTCGGCCAGCATGTCGAAACCCCAGGTGGGGTGCTGCTTCATGATGTGCCACTCGTCGGTCGTGAGCGGGCCCATCTTGCGCAGGATCTCGTCCGGGACGACCATCTTGCCCACGTCGTGAAGGAGCGAGCCCCACTCGATGGCCTTCAGCTCCTCGCCGCGGATGCCCAGCGCCTTGGCGAGGGCGATCGCGTAGAGCGAGACGCGGAAGGAGTGACCGGTGGTCTCATGGTCGCGCGCGTCGGCCGCCGTGACCACCGCTCCCACGGCCTCCACGTAGGACCGCTCGCGAGCGCGCTGCGACTCTTCGAGGGAGATGGTAAGGGCGCGGAAGGTCTCCTCGATGAGCCGGACCTCGCTGCCGCCCCCGGCGGCTTGGAAGTCGCTCCGGAGCTGCCCTTCGCGCGCCATCGCCGACATCGTCTCCGCCAGCCGCCGCAAGGGGAGATTGACGCGTTGCACCACCCACCAAGCCGCGCCGGCTGCGAGGATCCCGGCCGAGAGGCCGATGAACAAGAGGTTCCAGCCGATCTGGCGGGCGAGCTCGGGGTCGTTGGAGATCGACACCAATTGGTAGACCAGCAGGAGAGCAATACCCAGGACAGTCGTCGCGATGGCCGTCGTGAATAGAGTGGACTTGGTGCGCAGATTCAAAACAGTAGACTCCATTCCCCTGAAGGCACGTTCCCGGTGCCCCGCTGAACTATCGCTTGCCTGCGAAATTGCATGGAGTATACGCGAGCTGGGTCCGCGGGGCGAGACCGGCGTGGCCGAAGCCCATAGGGCGAGCACGGCAGTCGTGGGCTTACCAGGAGCATGCGCTCCCCGAGTGGACGCGTCTTGAGACCTCATTCACCTAAGTAGGTGCTTCGTACGGCTCTTTTCGAGTCATCCGGCGGAGGCGTCCCTGTTACGATCCCGTTCCGTCATGACTTCCTCCTCCAGAATCGGCGGAGCCTTGGCCACCCTCCTTGGCCTGCTGCTCGTTGCAACTCCTTCTCTTGCCGCGCCGGACGCTCGCCAGGTCGCGTCCGGCCTCGCGGCGCTGGGGCCGCGAGCTGACCCGGCGACCCGCGGCCGGGCGGTTGAGTACCTGCTGGACGCTCTGCGCCACGCCGGGCTCACGGCGGTGCAGGCGGTGCCCGCTGGCGGCGGGTTCGTCAACGTCGAGGGGGTGGTGCCAGGGCAGATGGCCGAGGAGATCGTGCTCTCCGCCCACTACGACTCGGTCCCTGGCAGCCCCGGAGCGGGCGACGACGGCTCGGGGTGCGGCGTCGCCATCGCCGCGGCCTCCGAGCTGCGCCGCACGCCCCTGCGGCACACCGTGCGGGTGGTTCTCTTCGACGGCGAGGAGGCTGGCTCGCGGGGCAGCGAGGCGTGGACCAGGAGCCTGGGGCCGGAGGCGGCCCGCCGGATCCTGGCATATCTCAACCTGGAGATGCTGGGCTGGAGCGGCAGCGCCGGACCCGTCATCCACATCTTTCCAGAGCGAACGGACTCGGTCGAGCATGATCGGGTGCTGCCTCCGGGCTGGCTGGTGCACGCCGTGGAGCGGAGCGGCGACGCCGTGGGCTGGCCCTACTCCCTGGCCGATAACCGGTTTTCGTTGCCGGCCCAGCTTCTCCTCCGCTCGGTCGACGTTCGCCTGGGTGGAGACAGCGACTCCTTCCTGCGTCGCGGCATCCCCGCCGTGACCCTCTCGGACAGCTCGCTGCTGAATCTCGATCCCGCCTACCACCGGCCCGCCGACGTCGCCGCCCGGCTGGACGGCCGCCGGCTGGAGTCCTGGACTCAAGGTACGGCGGCAGCCGTGCGGCGCCTGGACGCCCTGGCCGGCAGGCCACTCTACGAGGATCAGTACCTGAGCTTCTGGGGGCACGTCTGGCTGCGGCGTGACCTGATCTGGATCGGCTTCCTGCTCTGGGTGCTGCTGGTCTTCCGTGGCCGGCCGGGCCGCTGGCGGGGAGCCACGACCGAAGAGCGCCGGCGGCGCATGCGCTCCTACCTGCCAGGCTTCCTCTTTCGCGGCTTGCTGGTGCTGGCGATCTTCCTGGCACCGGTGTTCGCCGTGCTGCTCTGGCCCGCCGCCCTGCTCTCCCTGGCGCCGCCTCGGAAGTTGGGCTGGCGGGTGCTGTGGATCGTCCTCGGCTGTCTTCCCCTTCTTGGGCTGCTGGCGACGCTGGGCTATGCGATGTCCCAGGGGTTGGTGCGGACAGCCCACGGTTTCCAGGGTGGAGCAGCGGCCGCGGCGCTGATTCCCGCGGCCCTGGCGGCCTACGTGATTTCGATGGCTGCTAGGCACCCCCCGCCGGATATGGATTTGCGAGGGGGTTTTCGACCTATTCAAGAGGTGACTGAAACGTTTACCTCCCTGCCAGCTCCTTGAGCGTCGCCACCGCGTGGTCGAGCTCCGCCTCGGTGTTGTAGAAGTGGGGCGACAGCCTGATGCCTGCCCGGGGCCTGTAATCGCACATGATCTCGCGGTCGATCAGCTCGTGGCAGAGGTGTTCTGCTTCGGGGTGCCAGATGGAGACGGTGCCGCCTCGCTGCTTGGGGTCGCGCGGAGTGCGCAGCTCGAAGCCGGCTTCGGTGGCGGCGTCCATCAGGTGCTGGGTGAGGGCGAGGGAGCGCTCGCGGATCTTCTTCTGCCCGACGCCGGCCACGATCCTGTAGCCCGCCCGGCAGGAGTAGAGGGCGGGGATGTTCGGCGTGCCGGTGAGGAAGCGCCAAGCCGGCTCGGAACGGAGGTGGATCGGCCCGGGACGGAAGGCGAAGGGCTCTTCGTCCGCCTGCCAGCCGATGAAGGCGGGCTGCAGGGTGTCCGCGATCTCCGGGTTCACCCAGAGGAAGCCCGCGCCCGGGCCGCCGCAGAGCCACTTGACCGAGCCGCCCATGGCCGCGTGCACTCCCCAGGCCTCCAGCTCCAGCGGCACCGCCCCGGCCGACTGATAGACGTCCAGCAGCAGGATTGCCCCGACCTCGCGGCAGCGCTTGGCGATGGCCTGGGCGTCCTGCACGAAGGCGCTGCGGAACAGGGTGTGAGAGATCGGCACAAGGCGCGTCCGCTCGTCGATGGCCGCCAGCAGCCGCTCGGTGGGCACGCCGATGCCGTCGTCGGAGGGGACGGTCACGATCTCCGCCCCTTTCCTCTTCTCCCCTTCCATCAGGTACATGACGTTGGGGAAGTTCAGCTCGGTGTAGACGACGCGGTTGCGATCGCTGGGATAGTCGATCGCCGAGAGGAAGATGGCCGCCGCCACGGCGACGTTCTGGTGCATGGAGACGGCGCCGGGCTTCACCCCCAGGAGCGGGCACAGCAGATCGCCGGTCTCCGCCGACATCTCCCACCAGCCTTCGCTCCAGGCCCGCACGCCCCGCGTCCCCCATGCGCGCTCGAACTGGGCGAGCTCGTCGTGGACGCCGCGCGGCATCGCCCCGAGCGAGTTGTTGATCAGGTACGTCGTGTGCTCCAGGATGGGGAACTCGGCGCGCAGCGCCAGCAGATCCTCATGGGGAGCGGTGGTCGTCGTGGAGGCAGTCATTGGGCTCATCTCCTCACCGTCCCTTCCATTCCGCCGGCCGCTTCTCCAGGAACGCCTTGACGCCCTCCTCCTTGTCGGCGGACGAGAAGCAGAGGCAGAAGAGGTCGCGCTCATAGGTGATGCCGTCCTCGACCGGCAGCTTTTCGCTGGCCCGCAGAGCTTCCTTGGCCACCTTGAGGGTGAGCGGGCTCTTGCTGGCGATCTTGGCGGCAAGCTCCAGCGTCTTCGCCCGCAGCTCGTCGGCCGGGACGACGAGCTCCACCAAGCCGATCTCCTTCGCCTCGGCGGCGCCGATCATGTCGCCGGTGAGGATGAGCCGCATGGCATTGCCGACGCCCACCAGCCGCGGCAGCCGTTGCGTGCCGCCGCCGCCCGGAATCAGTCCGAGGTTGATTTCCGGCTGGCCGAAGCGGGCCTTCTCGGAGGCGACGCGGATGTCGCAGGACATGGCCAATTCGCAGCCGCCGCCCAGGCAGAAGCCATTGATCATGGCGATGACCGGCTTGGGGAAGCTCGCCATGATGTCGAAGACGCGCGGGCTGCGCATGGCGTGGCGCTGGTCGAAGGGGGTACGGCCGGCGAACTCGCCGATATCCGCCCCGGCGATGAACGACTTCTCGCCGGCGCCGGTGATCACCACGACGCCCACCGCGTCGTCGTGCTCGATGCCGGCGAGGATCTCCAGCATCTCGTCGCGCACCTGCTGGTTGAGGGCGTTCAGCTTGTCGGGCCGGTTGATGGTCAGGATGGCGACGCGGCCTTCGCGTTCCACCAGAATGGTCTCAGGCATTGGGATCTCTCCTCTCCTCCAGGATAGGTGCGGGGCCGAGCGGCGGCCGGGACGGGAGACCGTCCCAGGCTCGGATTCAGGTAGGGGATCATACCGGAGGCGGGCCGGCCTCGCCTTACGGACGGCAGGGGCGCGGCGGCGATGCGTTCGGGTTGCGGCCCACTCGGCGGTCCATCCAGTCGAGAAGGGTGGAGAAGGTGAGCGGGGCGTCGAAGTGGAGGTTCAGGTCGTGGCCGGATTTGGGGATCGCCTTGGTCTCCAGGCAGGCGTCCGGCGCGAAGAAGCTCGGCTCGACGGACAGGCTGCCCGAGGCCGTGCAGCTCGGGGGATTGCAGAAGGCGCCGTCGAGATCGCCGACGACCAGCAGCACCGGCACGTGGATTCCGGGCGTCAGGCCGAGGGCGGGGACGCCGGTGTTGAGCTCCGCGACGGTGACCGTCTCCTTCTTCTTCTCGTCGAGGGCCTCGACCCGGGGATCGAAGAAGGGCGCTTCATAGAAGACGCCGCGCGTCCCGGGGACGGTCGTGAGATAGCCATCCGGCAGCTCCAGAATCGCGAAACGGGGATCGAGGTTCGCCGGATAGGCTTGCACCTCGCTCAGCCGCGCGGTGACCGTGTGGGAGATGGCCGTCAGGACCACGCCGTCGACGTCGCCGTAGGTGGCCGCCTCGGTCATGGCCACCAGTGATCCCAGCGAGTGCCCCACGAGCGCGATCCGGTCCGCCTTGAGGCGGCCGAAGACGGGCACCGCCCGTCCGCCGCTGCGTAGCGCCTGCACGATCTGGTGGACGACGAAGGCGTTGGAGTCGACGTCCACGGCGTCCGCCGGCGGGTGCGAGCTCCGCCCGATCCCGATCCGGTCGAGGTTGAGCACGGCGTAGCCCGCTGCCGTCGCCTGGCGCATATAGGAGTAGCGCTCGGGTTGGAAAGGCCAATTCCAGTAGAGATGGCTGTACGTCGCGCCATGGAGGGCGATCTGGAGTGTCTTCTGCTGGATGCCGCCACGGGCGCAGAGCTCGCCGTACACGCTGTAGGGAGTCGGATCGCCGACGGCGATGGTGACGGGGAACGTCACGTCCACGCACCGCAGGGCGCCCTGGGCTGCCCGGGCGCCAGCCGGCATGAGGGCCACCAAGAGAACCAGACAGCAGAGCAGCCGCACGGCGGGCGGGAAGGAAGGGATGTTGGACGCCTCAGCGCTTTGTCGGACTCTCATCGTTCTTCTCCTATTCGTCTCTGAATTGGTGAGCTCTACAAGAGTACGGTAAGAACGCTGGATCGCGGGAGTCCCTGCAAAGAGGTCTCGCGCTTGCGATAGACTCTCCTTCATGAGCACACCCTATGAGAGCGCCCAACTGATCCTCAAGATCTTCGAGATGCGGCGCGAGCCTGTCCTGCGCGAGGCGCGCAACTGGTTCGTCCGCGAGTTCCATCCCACCTCCGCCGACGAGATCCTCGCCTTGCCTGGGGACGACAACCGCAAGTTCCGTATGGTGACCGGCTACTGGGACATGGCCTGCTCCCTGGTCACCCACGGCGCCATCGATCGCCAGATGTTCCTCGACGCCAACGGGGAGCTCTTCGGGACCTTCTCGAAGGTGCAGCCCCTCCTCGCGGACCTGCGCGAGAGCCTCAAGGTGCCGACCCTGATGACCCACACCGAGCAGGTGGTGATGTCCGTGCCGGATGCCGAGGCTCGCCTCGAAGCGATTCGCAACCGATTGAAGGGGATGGCGGCAGCGCAGGCTGCGAAGAGCTGACCGCGGGTGCCGGGACCGGCTCGGCCTTGTATTCCGGGACGGTTCGTGGCTTGGTCGGTTCGGCACGGAGGGTCGCCGGACGGGACGGGGGAGACCGTCCCGGCTCGGCTATCAGGCCATAGATCATATCGGACGGCGGGTCGTGGGGGGGCGGAGGATTGCCCCGCGGTTCGTTCCTCCGCCTCACGTCTGCGGATATGACGCGTTGTCTCCCCGTATGTCGCGCAGTCGGGCGGTATGGCGCATCCTCTCCGGATACGGCGCAATATCTCGGCATATGGACCGAAGCTCGTCAATACGTCGCGTAATTCGCGGATATGAGGCGATCTTTTCAGAGACATCGCAGGCTCTCGCGATGTGTACCGGATTTTGTTGATACGTTGCAAATACGTTGCAATGTCCCGCGATACGTCGCATAGTCTTCGGCGACGACGCGTTGTCTCTACATATGGCGCGTAGCCAGGGATATGTCGCATACTCGTCGGAGATCGCGACGAAAAGGAGGAGGATCGGATGAGCTCACAGCTTTCCGTGGCGGAGATCCTGGCTCGCCTGGAGGCGGAGATGGCGTTTCACAGGGAGCGGAAGGCCTATCATGCCGAGCATGAGGCCTTCCACCGGGAGCAGAGGACCTCGCATGACGCGGAGTATGAGAGGGTCGCCAGCAACTACGAGGCTTTCAAGGCCTCGGCCCAGACGGCGTCCGAGATCGCCGCTCGCTCCGCCTCGAGCGTGCCGCCGCCTCAACAACCCGTCAAGCGGCTCCTTCCCAGCCGGCTGGTGGCGCGTTGGGTTCAGCAGATTCCGGCGGGGGAGGTCTTCGCGCCCACCCGGGTCTCCGAAGAGGTGAAGCGGCGCTTCGGGGCCGAGCTCAGCGGGCCCATGACCTCTCGCCTGGCTTCGACGGCTCTGCGGCGGCTGCTCTCCTACGGCGAAGTCCGCCTCGTGAAGAAAGGGACCGCGCACCACGAGGCTCTGTACACCAGGATCTGATCGGCTGGCTGGAGGTCATACCTTCATGGAGCTGAGCCTGCTGATACTTCCATGCACGCTGCGGTAGCCATTCCAGTCCGCTGGAGTACGATCACACCATGCAAGTCGCCACTGGCACCATCGTCGAAGGCAAGGTAGTCCTTGAGGGCGTGTCCCTGCCTGAAGGGACCGTCGTCACGGTGTTCGCGAAGGACTCGGAGGCGACTGTGCGCCTGCCCCCTGCGCTTCAAGTCGAGCTTGAGGAAGCGCTTGAAGAAGCCGATCACGAAGAAGGCATTTCCGGGGCCGAGCTCTACAGGAAATTGCAGAAGTACGGCTAAAGCTTGGCGCTGATCCTTGGTATGTCATAGGCCGCCTCTGTCTCCCATTCCACCCTGACCTCATCCCCGGTCACCGGTGCCTGCGCTTTTCAGAGGACCTCCTGGCTGGGTAGGTCGAGTGTGATCAAGAGCGCGCGGTCCAGTCTTCTCATGGCCTCGGGTGAAAGCGTGCCCCAATGAGACCGAAGTCGGGTCTTTGCGATCGCCCGAACCTGCTCGCCAAGTGCAATGGAATCGGCTCTCAGGCCGCCGTCGGGTGCGCGTAGGACAACCTGGCTTGGATAAATTCTCCGTTCGGGCTTCGAGGTCGTGCACGGAACGATGACGATGACTGGGCTCGCCTCGTTGACGGCATCCCGGCTGACCACGATGACAGGACGAATACCGGCTTGTTCGGAACCCTCTACCGGATCAAGGCGCGCCTCGAACACGTCACCGCGTCTCAAGCATTCCTCTCAGCGGCTCGCAGTGCCTCCCAATCGGAAGCCGCGAACTCCTCTGCAACTTGAACGGCCTCTTTCTGATAGGTGCTATCGTTTGCCATCTGAGCAAATTCCGCATCGATTGCGGCCCGGCGAGAGGCTGCAAGTTGCTGTCGGATCGCTCTTTCGAGAAAAGCGTTGCGGCTGTCGGCCGCTCCTCTGCCCACCATGGCATCCATCTCCGCGAGCAGGTCTGCCGAGAGGGCCACTGTGGTGCGAACTCTTCTTGCCTGCATATGCGCCTCCCTTGATGTCGAGTATGATGCCTCTTCGCTCATCACGCAAGGCGTCAAGAGATTGAGCCACCTCTTTGAGCGGCCACCGGTCTGTCTCGGTTCACGCCTACCGATGCCGCCACACCGGCCGCCGCTTCTCCAGGAAGGCGGCCACCCCTTCCTCCAGATCTTCCAGAGGGAGAAGCTCTTCCTTATAGATGCGCTCGGACTCCGTCAGGGCTTCTGAGAAGGGGAGGTCCCGCCCCGCGCGGACGGCTTTCTTGGTGAGGCGGGTTACGGGGCCGCTACGGGCGGTGATGCCGGCGACGAGAGCGGCCACGGTGGCGTCCAGGCTGGCCATGGGGACTCTGCGGGTGATCAGCCCCAGCCTTTCTGCTTCCTCGCTGTCGAGGGTGCGGCCAGTGAGCAGCAGGTCGAGCGTGCGGCCGGCTCCCAGCCGCGGCGGCAGCAAGACGGCGGCTACGGGGGCGAAGCAGCCGAGCTCGATCTCGGGCTGGCCGAAGCGGGCGTCGTCGTCGGCGATCACGAGATCGCAAGCGAGCGCCAGCTCCATCCCTCCTCCCAGGCAGTGGCCGTGGACGGCGGCGACGGTGATCGCGTCGAGGTCCCGCAGCCGGCGGATCGCCGCGTGCAAGGTCTCCAGCATCGCCACGACTTTGTCCGGCGTATGGTCCTGCACGGCCACTCCGGCGGAGAAGGCGCGGTCGCCGGTACCACGAACGACGACGATCTGGAGGTCCGGATCGGCGGCGAGGCCGGCCACGGTTTCTCCCAGCAGCGCGATGGTGGGGATGTCGAGGATGTTGAGCGGCGGTCGGTTGAGGGTGATCGTCGCCGTCCGCGGCCACTTCGGGGGCCGCTCGAGGAGGATCGCCGGCTCGGTCATCTGCTTTCGTCGGGGAGGCCGGCGGCGCGGACGAAATCCATCCACAAGGTCCGCTGCTGGGGGAGGGCGATGAGGTTCTCGGGGTGCCACTGGACGCCCCGCACCCACCAGTCCCGGCGGTCGAGGAAGGCGGCTTCGACGAGGCCGTCCGGCGACAGGGCCACGGGATGGAACCCCTCCGCCACCTTCTTGAGAGCCTGATGGTGGCGGCTGTTGACGCGCGGCACCTCGCGGGCGAGGCGCTCGCCGATGGGCGCGCCGGGGGCCACCACCCGGACGGTGTGGGCCAGCGTGTCCGGCGTCTCGGAAACCTCGTGGTTGACGCTGGTCGGATGCTGCGTGGGCAGATCCTGCCAGAGGCTGCCGCCCAGGTAGACGTTGAGCACCTGGAAGCCGCGGCAGACGCCCCAGACGGGGAGGCGCCGCTCGCGCGCGGCGTCGAGCAGGGCCCACTCCAGGGCGTCGCGCTCCGGCACGGGCTCGACGTTGGCGCCTTCGAGCATCGTCTCTCCATAACGCTCCGGCACCACGTCGGCGCCGCCACAGAGGACCACGGCCGCGGCTGCCGAGGCGAGAGCCCCTGCCGCCTCGATTTCCGCGGGCGTAACGACGAGAATCCATTCTTCGGGGACCCCCACCGCCAGCAGCGCCTCGACGTAGGGCTCCGCCTTCTCCTCCGAGGCCGTGGAGACGAGGATGTCGCCGTTCACGCCGCCTCCCGCTCCACGAGCGCCGCGAGGCCCAGGCCGCCCGAGACGCAGAGGGTGGCGATGCCGCGCTCTCCACCCCGCGCCGCCATGCCGTGAAGCAGGGTGACGAGGATGCGGGCGCCGGTGGCGCCGATCGGGTGGCCGAGCGAGATGGCGCCGCCGTCCGGGTTCACCGTCTCGTGCGGAAAGTCGAGGTCCTTCAGGCAGGCGAGCACCTGGCAGGCGAAGGCCTCGTTGAGCTCCACCTCGTCGATGGCTTTGATGTCGAGGCCCGTCTTGGCGAGCAGTCGCCGCACCGCCGGCACGGGGCCGATGCCCATGATCCGCGGCTCGACGCCCACCACTTCCCAACCCACGAGGCGCGCCACGACGGGCAGGCCCAGCTCCGCAGCCGCCCGGCGGGAGGCGACGACGATCGCCGCCGCGCCGTCCGTGATGCCGGAGGCGTTGCCCGCCGTCACTCGCCCGCCCTCGCGGAAGACGGGTGCCAGCTTGGCGAGCGAGGCCAGGGTGACGCCGTCGCGAGGGTGCTCGTCGGTATCCACCTGAATGTCGCCCTTCTTCCCGGGGACCGTCACCGGCGCGATCTCCGAAGCGAAACGGTTTTTGGCGCGGGCCCGCTCGCTGCGGTTCTGGCTCTCGACGGCCCAGGCGTCCGAAGCCGCGCGGTCGATCCCCGCTTCCTCGGCCAGCTCCTCGGCCGTCTCGCCCATGACGAGCTTCGAGAGCGGATCGTTGAAGCCGTCCTGGTACATGCCGTCGACGATCTCGGCGTGGCCCAGCCGGTAGCCCCAGCGGGCGCGGGGGAGAAGGTAGGGAGTGTTGGACATGCTCTCCGTGCCGCCGGCGAGGACGACCTGCGCCTCGCCGAGGAGGATCGCGCGGGCGGCCGAGATCACCGCCTGCAGCCCCGAGCCGCAGGCCTGGTTGACGGTGAATGCCGGCCGGTCCACCGGCACGCCGGAACGGAATGCGATCTGGCGCGCCGTGTTGGGGCCGCCCCCGGCCTGGCGGGCGTGGCCGAAGATGGCCTGATCGACGCGCCCCGGATCGAGCCCAGCCCGCTCCAGGGCCGCCTTCGCCGCCGCCGTGCCGAGGTCCGCCGCCGTCAGCGGCGCGAGGACGCCGCCGAACCGGCCGATCGGCGTCCGCACGGGCGCGACGAGGACGATGTCTTCGTCGTGCTTCTCCACCATCACCAGCCCCGGAAGTCGGGCTTGCGCTTGTTGATGTAGGCGTCGAGCCCTTCCTTGGCGTCCGGGCTCTCGAAGAGCTGTTGCTGCAGCTCACGCTCGATGGCGAGGCCGCTCTCGAAAGGCACCTCGGCGCCGGACTGCACGGCGCGCTTGATGCGGCCGACCGCCTTGGCCGCCTTGTTCGGCGGGCAGAACTGCTTGGCGTAGTCGTGGACCTGCGCCGCGAAGTTGTCGCCCTCGAAGATGTGGTTGACGATGCCGATGCGCTGCGCCTCCTCGAAGTCGATCAGCCGGCCGGTGACCATCAGCTCGATGGACTGGCTCTTGCCGACGCGCCGGGCGAGCCGCTGCGTGCCGCCGGTGCCGGGGAGCACGCCGAGAGTGACCTCGGGCAGGCCGACCTTGCCGGATCCCTTCTTCGCGATGAGCACGTCCGCCGCCATGGCGATCTCGAGGCCGCCGCCGACCGTGTGGCCCTCCAGCGAGGCGATGACCAGCTTGGGCGTCTGCTCCAGGCGGTTCAGCGTCTCGTTGGCGTGCAGGCAGAAGTAGTACTTGAAGTAGGGATCGGACGACTTCAGCATGTTGATGTTGGCGCCGGCGCAGAAGAACTTTTCGCCCTCGCCGCGGATGACGATGACGTAAACGTCCTTCTCGAAGCGCGCCCGGAGGATGACCTCGTCGAGCTGGCGCATCATCTCGTGGGTGTAGGTGTTGGCCGGCGGATCGTCGAGCGTCAGGTAGGCGACGCCGTCCTTTACCTCGTAGTGAACCAGGGTCTTCTTGGCGGCGGTCGGTTCCGCAGTCGTGGTCTCAGCCATATGGAGATCTCCTCTCGTGGGGATTGGATGGAGTTGGGAGCCGGGCTGAAGCCGCCCGGACAGGATGCCGCGGGTATTGTCCCACGAGATGGGGAGAGCGTCCATCCGGCAGTGCGGACCCGCCGTCCACCTCGCTTGTCACAAATACCCTTCAGGCGGCACCCTCGCTTTTGAGGACCCAACTGCGCCCCTCGACACTTTCTCAAGGAGGACGTAACCATGAAGTTGCGAACCTTGGTAGCGATGACCCTGTTGTCCCTTGTCCTGCTGGCCCTGTTGCCTTGGGCTGTCTCCGCCGACTCCACTCAGGAGCTCACCTTTACCAACACCACAAACAAGAAAGTCAATGATCTTCATGTGGAGTTCGGGCAGGCCGTCACTCCTCAGCCCCCGGCAGGGCCCTATGGGCCCTTCACAGGTCAGAGTGGCGGTGGCACGAGCAAGGTCGACTTTAAGGGTGGCACGGTCGCGGCTGGCGGCTCGGCCACGATTACTTTCACCAGCAGCGCCAACCAGATCACCGTCAAGCGGTGGTGGTGGACGCTCGACGGTAGGCGAGTTGGGGCCGTCCAGACGACGACCACGCCCTGATATCAGCTGAGAGAGAGCCGGGCCTACTCCTTAACTCCAGGCGAGGGGCGCGCCGGTGGCAGGGTTTTCACCCCATACAGGCCCGGCTCCTTTCCCGCAAGACCTCGCTCACCCGCGCGATCAGGCTCACCCGATCAGCTCCTCCATGCACTTGGAGGGTTGGCGTCCCGCTTGACGCCGCCGCTAGAGCAGACGGATCGCGGTTCTGCGGTCGACTCCCTGCGCTTGCCGGAAGGCTTCCAGGCCGATCTCTCCCAACTCGAAGACACGGCGGATGCGCTCCTCGAGCGGCAGGCTGGCGAAAGCCTCGCGATCCCGACGGCGAAGATCGTCCGCGACCGATTTCATGGGAAGAGAAGTATAGCGAGGCTAGACCCCTTGACGTGCGAGGCTAGACCCCTTGACGTCTTAGGGGAACTTCCCCTACCATTCCCCTGGTCAGCTTAGGGGAGGTGCCTCATGGCAAAGATGGACTTGCTGCAAGGAACTCTGGACGTCCTCATTCTGAAGGCGCTCTCGTGGGGGCCGCTTCACGGCTACGCGGTGGTGCGCTGGATCACCCAGCGAACGGACGACGCGTTACGGATCGAAGAGGGTGCCCTCTATCCCGCGCTGCACCGCATGGAGCAGCGGGAGTGGATCGAGGCCGAGTGGGGAGTCTCCGAGAACAACCGCCGGGCCAAGTTCTACCGGTTGACCGAGACGGGACGGCGCCAGCTCCATGCCGAGTCCGAGTCGTGGCGGCGCTACGCCGAGGCCGTGGGCAAGGTGCTGGCGACCGCGACGGCGACCGCCTGACCCCGGAAAGGAGAGGAAGAGATCATGGCGGCGTGGCGGCGAGCCTTCCGGCTCCATCTTCGCAAGGGCACGGTGGAGCAGGACGTGAACGACGAGATCGCCTTCCATCTCGATCAGGCGGCGCGCGAGCTGATGGCGGACGGCATGGAGCCGCAGGCTGCCCGAGACGAGGCGCACCGCCGCTTCGGCGAGGTCGAGCGGGTCCGGCGGACCTGCCGGGAGATCGGCAGCCAGCGCCACCGGGGCCGGCGGCGGACCGAGGTGTTCTCGGAGCTGTGGCAGGACGCGGTCTTCGCCGTGCGCCAGCTCCGCAAAGCACCCGCCTTCACCCTCATCGCCGTCTTCACCCTGGCGCTCGGCATCGGCGCCACGACGGCCATCTTCAGCCTTCTCGACGCCGTCGTGCTGCGGCCGCTGCCGTTCGATCACCCCGAGCGGATCGTCACTCTCTTCATGACCGACCGCGGCGATCTCCGCTCGATCTCCGCCGGCAACTTCCTGGCCTACCGCTCCGGAGCCCGATCGCTCGCCAGCCTGTCCGCCAAGACTGACGGCAGCTTCAACCTGGCGGGAGAGGGCGAGCCGGAGCGGGTGACCGGGGCGCGCGTCTCGGCCGGCTACTTCGAGACCTTCGGCGCCCGGCCGCTGCTCGGCCGCACGATCGAGCCGGCAGACGACAGCCCCGGCCGCGACCGGGTGGTGGTGCTCTCGCACCGGCTCTGGCACGACCGCTTCGCGGCCGATCCCCGGGTGGTGGGCCGCGACCTCCATCTGAATGGGGTGGTGCACTCGGTGATCGGGGTCATGCCGGCGGCCTTCGACCTGCGCTCCAACGACAGCCGCCTCTGGGTGCCGCTGGCGCTGACCCCCGAGCAAGCGACCAACTACGGCGACAGCTATCTGCGGCTGCTGGGGCGCCTGCGGCCGGGGGTTCCGCTGGCCGCGGCGCAGGCCGAGCTGTCGGCCCTCGCCAAGCGGCTGGAGACGATCGACCTGCGCTCCAACCGGGGCCGCGGCGTGAAGGTGGAGGCGTTCCTGGACCGCCTGCTCGGCGGCCTGCGCCGGCGGCTGCTCATCCTCCTCGGCGCGGTCGGCTGCGTGCTGCTCATCGCCTGCGTCAACGTGGCGAACCTGCTGCTCGCCCGTGGCGCCGCCCGCTCGCGGGAGATCGCCATCCGCGCCGCGCTGGGGGCCGGCCGCTGGCGGATCGTCCGCCAGCTCCTGACCGAGAGCCTGGTGCTGAGCCTTGCCGGAGCCGTCGCCGGCGTCGGCCTCGCCCACCTCGGCTTGCGGGGACTGGTGGCGATCAGCCCGGCGGGAGTGCCGCGACTGGAAGCGGCGGGAGTCGACGGGACGGCGCTCGCGGTCTCTTTCGTTCTTGCACTCGTCGCGAGCGTCCTCTCGGGTCTGGTGCCGGCGTTGCGGACGGCCCGCCCGGACCTCCAGACGATGTTGAAGGAAGGCGGCCGCAGCGTCGGCTCGGGCTCTCCGCGGGACCGGGTGCGTACCGGCCTGCTGGTGGCCGAGGTGGCGCTCGCCCTGGTGCTGCTGGCCGGCGCCGGCCTGTTGATCCGTAGCGCCATCGGGCTCCAGCAGGTGGCGGTCGGCTTCGATTCCGCCGGCGTGCTGACGGCGCAGATCGCCCTCCCTCACGCCGACTACCCGGAGCCGGTCCGCGCCGTGGCCGCCGTGCAGCGGGTGGTGGACGACGCCAGCCGGATCCCGGGAGTCGAGTCCGTGGCCGCCGTCTCCATCCTGCCGCTGTCGCACAACGATTCGTCGTCGACCCTGGAGATCGAGGGGCACCCGGTGCCGGTCGAGAAGCGGCTGGAGGGCAGCACCCGCGAGGTCAGCCCGGGGTACTTCCAGGCGATGCGCATCCCGGTCCTGCACGGCCGCGACTTCACGGCCGGCGATCGCGCGGGCGCCCCTGGCGTGGTGGCTGTCAGCCCGGCGATGGCCCGGCTGGCCTGGCCAGGCGAGGAGCCGGTCGGCAAGCGGCTTGCCTGGTCGGTCGACGACAAGACCGGCCCCGATTGGCGGCAGGTGGTGGCCGTGGTGGGCGACGTCCGGCAGGGCGATCTGGCGGACCCCATGCGGCCGACGATCTACCTGCCCATGGCGCAGTCGGACCTCTGGGGAGATCGCGAAGTCGAGATGGCGGTCGTTGCCCGCACTCGCGCGGGAGATCCCTCGGCTCTCGCCGCTCCGATGCGGCGGGCCGTCCTCGGCGTCGATCCGCGGCTGCCGGTGTTCGACGTGACCACCCTGGACGAGATCCGCGCCGCCTCGGTGGCAACGACGCGCTTCAACATGCTGCTGCTCACCGCCCTCGGCGGGATTGGCCTGCTGCTCGCGGCGGTGGGGATCTACGGCGTCATCTCCTGGTTCGTCAGCCAGCGCACGCAGGAGATCGGCCTGCGCATGGCGCTCGGCGCCACGGAACGGGGAGTGCTGACGCTGGTCGCCTGGCAGGCGATGCGCCCGGTGCTCGCCGGCCTGATCGTGGGGCTCGCCGGCGCGGTGGCGGCGACCCGCGCGCTCTCGGGCCTCCTCTTCGGCGTCACCGCCACGGACCCGGCGACCTTCGCCGGAGTCCTGGTCGTCCTCGCCGGCGCGGCCCTCCTCGCGAGCTGGCTGCCGGCGCGGCGGGCGGCGCGGGTGGAGCCCACGCGGGCGCTGGCGCCGTGAGGGCTTTCAGCCCCCGATCTGCATGAAGCTCAACAGATTGCCGTAGTTGCCCTGGGTCAGCATGTGCTCGGCCGGCTTCTCCTCGAGGACGCGGAGGATCTCGGACTCCAGCGCGGCTTCCGGGTCGGCTGCGGCGAGCAGCGGGCGAAGGGGATAGACGCGGTCGGCGAAGAGGCAGAGGCGCAACTCGCCGCGGGCCGTCAGGCGCAGCCGGTTGCACTCGGCGCAGAAGGTGTGGGAGAGCGGGGTGATGAAGCCCACGGACCCGCGTGCCCCGGCGAACTGGAAAGCCTTGGCCGGACCGGTGCGCGGCCCGGAGTCGAAGGGCGTCAGGGGGCCGAAACGGTCTTCGAGCCGGACGCGGACGTCGTCGCAGGAGAGATAGCGCTCCGGCTGGAGATGCTGGTTCGAGGCCGTGCCCATCAGCTCGATGAAGCGGACGTGGAGCGGGCGGTCGAGGGTGAGGGCCGCCAGCCGCTCGGCGTCCTCCTCGCCGCCGTCCGCGAGGAGCACGGCGTTGAGCTTCACCGGCTCCAGCCCGGCCACGAGTGCCGCCTCCACTCCCTCCCACACCTCCTCCAGGTTCCCCCGGCGGGTGATTTCGCGAAAGCGCTCGGGATCGAGGGTGTCCATGCTGATGTTCACTCGGTCGAGCCCGGCGGCCTTGAGCTCCGGGGCGAGCCGGGCGAGGCCGATGCCGTTGGTGGAGAGGGCGAGGTTCTCGATGCCTCGGAGCGACCTTACCCGGCGGACGATCTCCGGCAGGTCGCGGCGCACCAGCGGCTCGCCGCCGGTCAGCCGCACCCGGCGGATGCCGAGCCGCGCCAGGGAGCCGACGATCGTCTCGATCTCTTCCGGAGAGAGGAAGGCCCGGTCGCCGAAGGGAAACTCGGCGTCCGCCGGCAGGCAATAGGTGCAGCGCAGGTTGCAGCGGTCGGTGACGGAGACCCGGAGATAGGTGAGGCGCCGGCCGAAGGAGTCGATCAGCCGCGTGTCGTCGCCCGAGATGCCGGGAGCCGCGAGCGAACCCTTGGGGATGCGGAGGATGGGCCCGTGGGTGGGCTGGTTCAGGATGGCGAGTCGGCTCATGGGCGCTCTAAGTCTCCGCCCCCGAGCCTTCGGCTCTTCGCCACGCCTTTCCAAGCACGGGAGGCGGCCCGGTTTCCCGGACCACCCTGAGGGTCTGCTCTCCCGCCGGATCTCCGGAGAGGGCCCGAGCAGACTCGGTGGGCTGACCTATTGTAAGCTCAAACGGTGGCCGCTTGATTCCCTGGGCTCCACTTCTTAGAATCCACTCGCCGTACCTCTGGCTGTCAGGAAACGTCTGCCTCCCTTAAGCGCCTTGCGCATGATCACCGGCTACAACACCGACGTCCGCCACGGCGAGGTGGTCTACCACGTCCAGACGGAGGACAAGGGGGCCGCCAACCCCTTGATCGAGAGCCTCGTCTACGTGGGCGGCCAGGTGCTGGCGAGCAAGCGGGCGAGCTACGCCGAGCTGCTGGCCGAGGGGCGGGAGGAGAGGGAGATCGTCGCCTTCATGGACCACCAGCACCGGACCATGATCGCCGCGATCCGCCACGGCAAGCTCGACGCCAAGCTGGCGGCCATGACCGCCGGCCGGCAGACGGGACAGTATCCGGCCTACGAGACGCCGCTGTCCCCGGCCCGGCCGGTCTCCGGCCCGCACCCGACGACCGCGGCCGCCGGCGCGTCCAGCGAGACCCTGGCGCGCACCGGTTTTGCGACGCCGCCCCCGCAGCCGCCGCAATATTCGCAGCCGGCGCCACCAGCTCCTTCGACGCAGCCGGCGCCACCGTCTCCCGTCACCCGGACGCCGTCGCCGGAGCGCACCCTGGACCAGGTGATCCTCGAGTACCTGACCAGCGAGGCCGATCAGGAGCAACTCGTCCTCATGCTGGAGGAGGAGCGGAACCTGGCTCTCGGCCATGCCGCCACCCTCGTCCTGCGCACCAGCTCCAGCAAGAACGGCCAACCCATCGCCGGCACCCAGGTCTCGGTACGCATGATTTCGACCGTCGTCGAGCCGCGCGTTCTGGCCAACGGCCGCACCGACGACCGCGGCTTCCTCACCCTCGGCTTCGACATCCCCCAGGTGGGCCGCGGCACCTCGGCGCTCATCATCAACGCCGTCAGCAACATCGGCCGCGCCGAGCTGAAGCACCTCCTGTAAGGGAGAGTGATATCGTTCCCGACCTGATCGATCTGATCCTCAATGGCGAGCCCCACCAAGTGCCGGAGGGGGCGACCGTCGCGGACTTGGTGAGCGGCCTGGGGAGCGATCCTCGCACCGTCGCCGTCGAGCGCAACGGCAACCTCGTACCGCGGGCCCAGTTCGCCGCGACGGCGCTCGCCGCGGGTGATCGCATCGAAGTGGTCCGCTTCGTGCAGGGAGGTTGAGCCCGGTAGGAGAGGGGAACCCGGGAATGCAGCGCTCTCCGGCACTGTTGGTGAGATGCCGGACGATCTAGAGCAAAATTTTGAAAGTGGCGGGACGGAACATTGTCACCGCGGCGATCTTTGAGTATGATCCACCTTGCACGGGCCGCTAGCTCAATTGGTAGAGCAGCAGACTCTTAATCTGCGGGTTGGAGGTTCGATTCCTCCGCGGCTCACCAACTTCCCCTAACCCCTCCTCCTCCGTTACCAGGAGGTTCTCTCTGCGAAAGTGGCGGAATTGGTATACGCGCTAGACTTAGGATCTAGTCCTGAGAAATCGGGTTAGGGGTTCGAGTCCCCTCTTTCGCACCATAGACAGAAGAACGAGGAAGACAATCTGATGAGCGTGGTTCTTTCCCAGCAGGACGTGGGGCCCTGCCGCAAGCAGTTGAAGGTGGAGGTTCCCGCCCCCGCCGTCGAGGCCGAGACGCAGCGCGTCATTCAAGAGCTCGGACAGAAGATCAAGATGCCCGGTTTCCGGAAGGGCAAAGTGCCCGCCGCGCTGGTGCGCCAGAGATATGCCAAGGACATCGAGCATGAGGTCAAGGAACGGTTGCTGCCCCGCTACTGGCGGCAGGCGCAGGCCGAGACCTCCCTCGAGCCGTTGCTGCCGCCCGAGGTGGACGAAATCACCGATCTGCTGCCCGGCGAGCCCCTGACCTTCGTCGCCACGGTGGAAACGCGGCCGCAGATCGAGCTGCGCAACACCCAGGATTTCGACCTTCCCGACCCCGGGACCGAGCCGGGCACCCTGGAGGTCGAGGAGAGGATCGAGGAGATCCGCAAGCAGACCTCCGGCTGGATTCCTTCGGACAAGCCGGCCGCCCTGGGCGACCGGGTGGACCTGGAGCTCACCAACGTCGCGACACCCGAACATCCGGAGGAGCGCACCGACAAGGCCCAGGTCGAGGTCGGCGATCCGAAGGTCTGGCCGGAGCTCTCCAGCACCGTGCGCGGCATGTCAGCCGGGCAGGAGGAGACCTTCACCCGCCGCCACGAGCACCCGCCGGCGGAGGAGGGGGGCGCCCCCGAGGTCCACGAGCAGACTCTCCGTGTCAAGGTCATCGGCGTCGAGGAGCGCGACCTGCCGCCGCTCGACGATGCCTTCGCCGCCAAGCTCAACCCCGAGTTCCAGACCTTCGAGGCGTTGCGCGAGGCGGTGGTGCAGCAGTCTCGCCACGAGAAGGCGGACCAGCGCCGCGAGGCCCGCCAGCGCGCCCTCCTCGACCAGCTCCGCGAGCGCCATCCCCTCGATCTGCCGCAGGGCGTGGTGCGCAAGGAGGTGGAGGGGATGGTGCAGGACCAGGCCGAGAACCTGGCCCGCCGCGGCGTCGACGTCGAGCACGCCGGCATCGACTGGAACCGCATGGGCGAGGATCTGATGCCGATGGCCGAAAAGCGGGTTCACGCCCGGCTCCTGCTCGACGCGATTTCGGACGATCGGAAGATCGTAGTCACGGAAGAGGAATTTGAACGCACTCTGGCAGTGTTGGCCCGTGCCCAGGGAGTATCCACCCCGGTCCTGCGACGCAAGCTGGACGAGGACGGCCGCCTGGCCAGCCTGCGTTCCCAGTTGCGCCGCGAGAAGACGATCCGCACCCTGCTCGGAGAGCCCGAGCTCGGGGCGGCTTCCGCCGGCTCGGAGCTCCCGGTTGAGTCTTAGAAGTTTCAGGTAAGGAGAGAACCGAAGCATGCTAGTTCCGATGGTGGTCGAGCAAACGAACCGGGGCGAGCGCGCGTACGACATCTACTCGCGCCTGCTCAAGGACAACATCATCTTTCTCGGCCGGGCGGTCGACGACGACGTCGCCAGCCTGATCATCGCCCAGATGCTGTTCCTGGAAGCCGAGAACCCCGAGAAGGACATCTCCCTCTACATCAACTCGCCCGGCGGCTCGGTCTCCTCCGGGATGGCGATTTACGACACCATGCAGTACATCAAGCCGGACGTCTCGACCTACTGCGTCGGCCAGGCGGCGTCGATGGCGGCGGTGTTGTTCGCGGCGGGAAGCAAGGGCAAGCGGACGCTGCTGCCCAACAGCCGGATCCTCATCCACCAGCCGTGGCTCTCCGGGCTCCAGGGGCAGCAGTCGGACATCGAGATCCACGCCAAGGACATGCTGATGATGCGTGACCGCCTGGACGAGATCCTGGCCTTTCATACAGGAAAAACGAAAGAAGAGATCCATCACGACACGGAACGCGATAGGATTCTCGGAGCGAAAGAAGCGGTGGAGTACGGTCTGGCGGACCGGGTGATGCAGCGACGGCGGCCGGATGGGCCGGTGCCAGCACCAGTCCGATGATGCGATGACGTTTTCGGGGCGCTCGCGGCACTGTAGATATGAGAGAGATTGAGAGGGGAGCGAGCGCTCTTCCAAGGGCCGGCAGCGCGGCGGAAATACCACCCGTCGTGGCGCCTGTTCTACCAGGCAAGATGTTGACAGGGGTAGGTCTCGGTCCCTAAAGTCGCGAAAGCCCCGTCACCGCCCGCCACAACGGAGGAGAAATGCCGAAGAAAGACAGCGGCGATGAAGTCCTGAGGTGCTCGTTCTGCAACAAGAGCCAGCGCGAGGTGAAAAAGCTGATCGCCGGCCCTACGGTGTTCATCTGCGATGAGTGCGTCGACATCTGCCTCGACATCATCGCCGAGGACCGGATGCTCGAGCAGCAGCAGGACACGACGCTTCCGAAGCCCAAGGAGATCAAAGCGCTCCTCGACGAGTATGTCATCGGCCAGGAGCAGGCGAAGAAGAAGCTCGCCGTCGCGGTGTACAACCACTACAAGCGCATCGACTTCGCCGAGAAGGCGCACGGCGACGTCGAGCTGCAGAAGTCCAACATCCTGCTCATCGGCCCCACCGGCACCGGCAAGACGCTGCTCGCGCAGACCCTGGCGCGGCTGCTCTCCGTACCGTTCACCATCGCCGACGCCACCACCCTGACCGAGGCCGGGTACGTCGGCGAGGACGTCGAGAACATCATCCTCAAGCTCTATCAGGCGTCGGGCAACGACAAAGAGAAGACGCAGCGCGGCATCGTCTACATCGACGAGGTGGATAAGATCTGCCGCAAGAGCGACAACCCGTCGATCACCCGCGACGTCTCCGGCGAAGGGGTGCAGCAGGCCCTGCTCAAGATCCTCGAGGGCACGCAGTGCAACGTACCGCCGCAGGGCGGCCGCAAGCATCCGCACCAGGAGTTCCTGCAGATCGACACCACCAACATCCTGTTCATCTGCGGCGGCGCTTTCGTGGGCCTGGACGACGTCATCGAGCGCCGCATGAATCAGAAGTCCCTCGGTTTCGGGGCCGACATCAAGGGCAAGCGCGAGAAGCGGACCGGCCAGTTCCTCGAGCACGTGCTCCCCGAAGATCTCATCAAGTACGGCCTGATCCCCGAGTTCGTCGGCCGCCTGCCGGTGGTCGCGACGCTCGAAGAGCTGGACGAGGAGGCGCTGGTGCGCATCCTCCACGAGCCCAAGAACAGCCTCATCCGGCAGTACCAGACCATCCTCGAGTTCGAAGGCGTGGAGCTGAAGTTCTCGGATGAGTCGCTCAAGGCGATCGCCGGCGAGGCGCTGAAGCGCAACGTCGGCGCCCGCGGCCTGCGCATCATCCTCGAAGAGCTCATGCTCGACCTCATGTACACCATACCCTCGCAACGCGACGTCAAGCAGATCCTCATCAACGAGGAAGTCGTGGCGAGCCGCATCCAGCCGATCATGCTCTACAAGAAGGCCGGCTGAGGAAAGGGTCAGGCGAAGTCATGCCCGCGTCCTATGTGACGAAGAAGCGAGAAGTCCTGCCGCTGGTCCCCCTCCGGGACATGGTGGTGTTCCCTCATATGATGGCCCCGTTCATCGTGGGCCGCGAAAGCTCGGTCCGGGCCCTGGAGCAGGCGCTCTCGGGCACCACCAAGCGCATTTTCCTCGCCGCCCAGAAGGATCCGCGGATCGACGATCCGCTGCGCGACGACATCTGCGACATCGGCGTCATCGCCTCCGTCATCCAGAACCTCAAGCTGCCCAACGGCAACGTGCGGGTGATGGTCGAGGGCGTGCAGCGCGGCAAGATCGTCACCGTCGTCGATACCGACGGCGCGCTCAACGTCGAGGTCGAGACCTACGACGTCAACTACCCGCTCTCCGAAGAGCTGCGCACCTACATGAGCAAGGTCCTCGCGGCCTTCGAGCAGTACGCCAAGATGTCGCACCACCTGGCGTTCGAAGGGCTGATGTCGACGCTCAAGCTGGATGACGCGGACCGCGTGGCCGACATCCTTTCCGCGCATCTGATGGTGGCCACCGCCGAGAAGCAGTCGCTGCTCGAGCTGACCAACCCTTACGAGCGCCTGCAGCGCCTTCACGACCTGCTCGACGTCGAGATCGAGAAGATCAACATCGACAAGCGGATCAACGTCAAGGTCAAGAAGCAGATGGAGAAGGCCCAGAAGGAGTACTACCTCAACGAGAAGATCAAGGCCATCCATCAGGAGCTCGGGCGCAAGGACGACCGCGGCGATGAGCTGACCGAGCTGCGGGAGAAGATCGAGAAGGCCGGCCTGCCCAAGGACGTGAAGGAGAAGGCCGATCAAGAGCTCAAGCGCCTGGAGGCCATGCCGCCGGTCTCGGCCGAGGCCACCGTGTCGCGCAACTACATCGACTGGCTGGTCTCCGTGCCCTGGCGCAAGCGCAGCAAGGAGCGCAAGGATCTCGAGCACGCCGAGAAGGTGCTCAACGAGGACCATTACGGCCTGGAGAAGATCAAGGACCGCATCCTCGAGTTCCTGGCCGTGCGCCAGCTCGTGGGGCAGACCAAGAGCTCGATCATCTGCTTCGTCGGCCCTCCGGGCGTCGGCAAGTCGTCGCTCGCCAAGTCGATCGCCCGCGCCACCGGCCGCAAGTTCGTGCGCCTGTCGCTGGGCGGCGTGCGCGACGAGGCGGAGATCCGCGGCCATCGCCGGACCTACATCGGCGCCTTCCCGGGCCAGATCGTCCAGATGATGAGGAAGGCGGGGACGATCAACCCCATCTTCCTGCTCGACGAGATCGACAAGATGTCCACGGACTTCCGTGGCGATCCGTCGGCCGCCCTGCTCGAAGTGCTGGACCCGGAGCAGAACGACTCGTTCCTGGACCACTACCTCGACGTCGAGTACGACCTGTCGAAGGTCATGTTCATTGCGACGGCCAACGTGACCCACTCGATTCCGCCGCCGCTCAAGGACCGCATGGAGGTCATCAGCCTCTCGGGCTACACGCTCAACGAGAAGCTGGCGATCGCCCAGCAGTTCCTGGTCCCCCGGCAGCTCAAGGACCACGGGCTCGTGGCGGACAAGATCGTCGTCGAGGCCGAGGCGGTGCGGGTGATCATCGAGAGCTATACCCGCGAGGCCGGCGTGCGCAGCCTGGAGCGTGAGATCGCATCCATCTGCCGCAAGATCGCCCGCCGGGTGGTCCGCGAAGGCCCGGCGCTGACCCTCACGGTGACGCCCGAGGTCGTCTTCGAGTTCCTCGGCAAGCCGCGGTTCCGGGCTCGCCGCAAGAACGAGGAGTCGGAGGTCGGCGTCGCGACCGGCCTCGCCTGGACCGAGGTCGGCGGCGAGTTGCTGGAGACCGAGGTCGGGCTGATGCCGGGCAAGGGAAAGCTGACGCTGACCGGCAAGCTCGGCGATGTGATGCAGGAGTCGGCCCGCGCCGCGGTGTCGTACCTGCGCAGCCGGGCTCACATCTTCGGCATCGAGCCGGATTTCAACGAGAGCATCGACGTTCACCTCCACGTTCCCGAGGGAGCGATCCCGAAGGACGGGCCGTCGGCGGGCATCACGATGGCCACGGCGCTGATCTCGGCGCTGACCAAGATCGCCGTCCGCAAGGATGTCGCAATGACGGGAGAGATCACGTTGCGCGGCAAGGTTCTGCCGGTGGGCGGGATCAAGGACAAGGTTCTGGCGGCCTATCGTGGCGGCATCAACGAGGTGATCCTTCCCAAGGAGAACGAGAAGGACATCGAGGAGATCCCGAACGAGGTGCGCGAAGCGATGGAGTTCCACCTGGTCGAGTCGATGGACGAGGTGTTGCGTCTTGCCCTGGACGGCACCATCATCCCGCTGCCCCCAAAGGATGGCAAGTTCACGGAGACCTCTCCGGAGGCTCCGATCGGGTCGGATTCCCTGGCCCATTGACCTCGCGGGCGTCGCGGAGTCGAGCGCCTGCCGGAAAATTAAGTTTGAAAAATCCGAAGCGCCGTGCGGCAGCCGTCCGATCCGGCATGTCCGGCGCTCCCCTTGCAGCCATGATGGAGCCATCCCGGGAACGCAGGCGAACCGCTTGAAGCTCGAGACCGCGGAGTTCATCCGGTCCGCTCATGGGAGCGGAGACTACCTGCGCGACGGACGCCCGGAGATCGCTTTCGTGGGGCGCTCCAATGTCGGCAAGTCGAGTCTGTTGAACCGGCTGCTGGGGCGCAAGAGCCTGGCCCGCATCAGCTCCACCCCCGGCCGAACCCAGGCGGTCAACTACTTCCTGGTGAACCGGCGCTTCTATTTCGTGGACCTGCCGGGTTACGGCTACGCCAAAGCCGGGCGGGACGACAGGCGGGAGTGGGCGGGGCGGGTGGAAGGATACTTCCGGCAGGCGTTGCCGGGAGCGCTGGTGGTGATTCTGGTGGACGGCAAGGTGGGGGCAACCCCGCTGGACGTCCAGGCGTATCAGTACCTGTCGAGCCTGGGAGCGGAGATCGTCATCGCCGCCACCAAGGTCGACAAGATGCCGCGGGGTCGCTGGGCGGCTATCGTCCGGGATGTCCGGACGACGCTGGAGCTTGAGGAATCGATCTCCGTCATCCCTGTTTCCGCTCGCTCGGGAGAAGGGATCAAAGAACTCTGGGGCGCCATCGCCCCCCATCTCGAAGCGAGTCCAAGATGATTGAATCGAAGAGGAACGACATGCCAAAGCCACAGCAGAATCAAGTAGTAGAGAAGGGGATCTCGGTCGAGTCTCTCGACATCCGGGCGCTCAAGGAGATGAGCATCTCCCAGCTCACCCAGATCGGTAAGGACCTCGGCGTCGAGGGCGTCACCGGCATGCGCAAGCAGGAGCTGATCTTCAAGGTCCTCCAGGCGCAGACGGAGAAGAGCGGGCTGATCTTCGCCGAGGGAGTGCTCGAGTGCCTCCCCGACGGCTTCGGCTTCCTCCGGGCTCCCGAGTACAACTATCTGCCCGGGCCGGACGACATCTACGTCAGCCCCAGCCAGATCCGGCGCTTCGACCTGCGCACCGGCGACACCATCTCCGGCCAAGTCCGCCAGCCGAAGGAGGGCGAGCGCTACTTCGCCCTCATCAAGGTCGAGGCGGTCAACTTCGAGCACCCCGAGGTCGCCCGCAACAAGATCTTCTTCGACAACCTGACGCCGCTCTATCCGCAGGAGCGGATCAAGCTCGAGGTCGCCGGCGACATGTCGTCGCGGGTGATGGACCTCTCCACCCCGATGGGCAAGGGGCAGCGCGCGCTGATCGTAGCGCCGCCGCGCACCGGCAAGACGATGCTGCTGCAGTCGATCGCCCACTCGGTGGAGAAGAACCACCCCGAGGCGATCCTCATCGTGCTGCTCATCGACGAGCGGCCGGAAGAGGTCACCGACATGCAGCGCTCCGTCGCCGGCGAGGTCGTTTCCTCGACCTTCGACGAGCCCGCCACCCGCCACGTGCAGGTGGCCGAGATGGTGATCGAGAAGGCCAAGCGCCTCGTGGAGCACAAGAAGGACGTGGTGATCCTGCTCGACTCCATCACCCGTCTGGCCCGGGCCTACAACACCGTCCAGCCGCCCTCGGGCAAGGTGCTCTCCGGCGGTATCGACGCCAACGCCCTGCACCGGCCGAAGCGTTTCTTCGGCGCCGCCCGCAACATCGAGGAGGGCGGCTCGCTGACCATCATCGCCACCGCCTTGGTCGACACCGGCAGCCGCATGGACGACGTCATTTTCGAAGAGTTCAAGGGCACCGGCAACTGCGAGATCCACCTCGACCGCAAGCTGGTGGACAAGCGCGTCTTCCCGGCCATCGACATCAACAAGTCGGGCACGCGCAAGGAAGAGCTGCTGATGCCGGAGAGCGAGCTGCACCGCGTCTGGGTGCTGCGCAAGGTGCTCAATCCCCTTTCGACGGTGGAGAGCATGGAGCTGCTGCTCGACAAGCTGTCGAAGGCGAAGACGAACCAGGACTTCCTGGGCGCCATGTCCAAGTAGGGGAGATCTTGCCCAAGCTGCGCGTCGGCATCGTCAACTTCCTGAACAGCAAGCCGCTGGCGTGGGGTTTCCTGAAAGGTCACCACGCGGACCTGTTCGCGCCGAGCTATCACCCGCCGGCCCTGGTGGCGCGGCTGCTCGGGCAGGGAAATCTCGACATCGGGCTCATCCCCTCCATCGAGGTGCAGCGCATCCCCAACCTCCGGGTGCTCCCCGACATGTGCGTGGGAGCGAAGCAAGAGGTGCGCAGTGTCGTCCTCGTGTCTCGCGGTCCGGTCGAGGGAATCCGCCGCGTGGCGCTCGACGTGAACAGCCGGACCTCCTCGACTCTCGTCCGCATCCTGCTGCGCGAGCGCTGGGGGCTCGACCCCGAGTATCTGCATGAGCGTCCCGATCCCGAGCGCATGTTGAGCGAGGCGGACGCGGCGCTGATCATCGGCGATCCTGCCCTGCGTCTCGATCGCGAGAAGTATCACGTCATCGATCTCGCGGCCGAGTGGCGGACTCTGACGGGGCTCCCCTTCGTCTTCGCCGTCTGGGCGGTGCGCCCCGAGGTGGAGATTCCCGACCTCCCCTTCTACTTCAAGAGCAGTCTGCGCTACGGCCTCTCCTCGCTCGACACCCTGGTGCGCGAGGCGGCCGCCGAGCTCGGGCTCGACACTTCCGAGGTCCGCACCTACCTCACGGAGAACCTCCACTTCTTCCTGCGCGCCGAAGAGATCGAAGGCCTGGAAGAGTTCTACCGCCGGGCCCACTCCCACGGCTTGATCCTCGAGCCGCGAGCGGTCGAGTTCTGGAGCTGAGAGAGGATGATTCGGTGGCAAAGCCCAAGGTGTACGTCGAAACGACGATCGTCAGCTATCTGACGGCCCGCTTGAGCCGCGATCTGGTCACTGCCGCTCACCAGCAGATTACGCAGCAGTGGTGGAACGACCGACGAAAGGCCTTTGACCTTTGTGCTTCCCAGGCGGTGGTCAAGGAATCTGGAGAGGGCAATGAAACCATGGCTGGTCTTCGGCTGAAAGTCTTGGATGAGCTTCCCCTGCTCGATATCACGGAGGAGGTCTCCAGCTTCGCGGAGGAGCTGATTCGTGTCGGACCCATGCCTCCGAAGGCCGCAGTTGATGCTGTACACGTCGCTGCCTCGGTCGTTCATCGCGTTGATTACCTGCTGACCTGGAACTGTACCCATCTCGCGAACGCGGCCATTCGGAACAAGATTGACCAGATGTGCAGGTCGCGGGACTATTCGCCAGTGGTAATATGCACTCCAGAGGAGCTCATGGAGGCGTGAGATGGACAAGTGGGAAGACGAGATCGTGGCGGAGGTTCGAGCGGTGCGTGACGCCTACGCGCAACGTTTCGCCTATGATGTCCGGGCCATCTGCCGAGATCTGAAGCGAAGCCAGGACGAGGGAAACCGGAAAGTCGTACGACTACCCACCGAGGCACGCATTCACACCCGGGTTGGCCGATCCGAACCTTAGAAAGATTTACTCCGCCGGCACGAAGCGCTCGCGAGCCGTCCGGCGTAGGGCGTCGATCTCCTCGCGGCAGGAGCGGACGAGCGGCACGGTGCGTTGGAGCTCCGCTCGCAGCCGGGCGTCCGTGAGCGTCAGGCCGCCCTCGGCCACCATACCGTACAGGGCGGAGACGACCGCCTGCTCGATCTCGGCCCCGCTGAAGCCCTCGGCCTCCCGCGCCAGCGTTTCGAGATCGAAGCTCTCCGGCTTTTGCTGGCGCAGTCGCAGATGAATGGTGAAGATCTCGCGGCGGGCCGCAGCGTCCGGCAGGTCGATGAAGAAGACCTCGTCGAACCGGCCCTTGCGCAGCAGCTCCGGCGGAATCGAGGTGATGTCGTTGGCGGTGGCGACGACGAAGACGGCCCCTTCGCGTTCCTGCATCCAGGTCAGGAAAGAGCCGAACAGTCGCCGCCCGAGACCGGCGTCGGCCTCGGAAGCGCCGCCCGAGGCGAAGACCTTCTCGATCTCGTCGATCCAGAGGACGATGGGAGCCAGGGCCTCCGCCGTTTCGAGGGCATTGCGCAAGTTCCTCTCGGACTCGCCGACGTACTTGTCGAACAGGCGGGCCGGGTCGAGCCGGGCGAGGGGCACTCCCCAATCGCGAGCGATCTCCCGGGCCGCGAGGCTCTTGCCGCACCCCTGAACGCCGACCAGGAGCACGCCGCGCGGTGGTCGCAGCCCGAGCTGCCGGGCGCGCTCGCTGAAGCCTGCCCGGAAACGGTGAAGCCACTCCTTCAAGCGCCAGAGCCCTCCGAGAGGAGCGCTCTCGCGGTCGAAGCCGATGAGCTCGAGAACGCTGGACTCCTCCAACTCCTCGATCTTGGCGTCCATCGCCTTGGGGAGATCGGCTGCGTCGAGCGCGCCGTCGTCGAGCAGGCAGCTCGTCACCAGCCGCCGGGCCTCCGGCAGGGACATTCCAGACAGGCTGTGAACGAGCTCCCGCAGTTGCGTCTGATCCAAGGCGAAACGCAGGTTCCGGCCGTGCTTGAGCTGGTTGAAGGTCTCGAGAACGCATTCCCGAAGCTCCTCCGGGCTGGGCAACTGCAAGCGGTAGCGGGCCGCCAGCTTGCGCAGCTCCATCGGCAGCTCGATGGCGGGCGAGCAGAGAACGAGGGTCACCAGGTGTCCGGATTCCTGAGCCACCTCCCGTAGGGCCCTCACGAGGGCCGGATCGGAAAGGTAGGGGTGGAAATCGCGCAGCAGGTAGAGGGCGGGCCCGCGCCGGGCCCGGATCTGTTCGAGCAGCTTCGCGGGTTGCCGGGTCTCGTCTAGCGAGTACGTATCCTCCCCATGGAGACCCTGGCTGACGGACCAGGTGAAAAACGGAAGTTGCAGCTCACGGCAGACCCGCACGAGCCTCTGCTCCAGCCGCTCCTCGTCGTAGCTTTCGACGTAGAGGAGCGGATACCGCGACTGGATGAGAAGCCGGAGGTCTTTCAAGCAGGCCAAGCTTGGCAAAGGCCCGGCTGCGAAGCAAGGGGCGCCTTACTTCACGGCTTCAAACGTGCCTGAGACCGGATGCCATTCCTTGTCGTTGGACGCGAAGCCATACAACCGTCCGGAATCGAAATTCAGGGCGACGGTCAGGGTGTATCCGGACTCAGAAGAAAGGTAGGAGACGAGCTGCACCTCCGGCGCGACCTCGAACGCGGCATACTTCTTCTCTCGCGTCCCCTTGCCACTCGTCTTGCCGCCTTCCACTTTGCGAAAGACGACGCTGCCATCCTGCTCAAAAGTGTGCTCGTACTCCCCGCCTGCGGTGGGACCGTCCTCGAACTTCCACCTGAGGGTCCGGCCGGCGAGCGAGGTTGATGTTGAGGTTGTAGGCATGGTTGGCTCCTTTGAGTTTCCATCTCTCAAAGGCGATTGCTTGCAGACCTTGTGCCTGGCTGGCCGGAGAACCAGCACCACCCCGCCCTGCTTCAGAACAGGGTGGTCCGCTTCCGGCAGGCTACGAGGTAATCGGGCACCAGATGCAAACCGGCACGGGCTCACAGACGAAGTAGGGGCTGGTGACTCCCGAGTCGATCGAGGCGCCGCAGCAGTCCACGCCGCGCTGACCCACGACGTGCGAATGAGTGTCGTCGCTGAAGTAGGTGCAGTCCTGGTTGCTGACGGCCTCAGCTGTCCGCGGCGTAACCGCCAGCACGGTGAGAGCCAGGGCGCAGGCCAGGCCGAGGGCGACGATGAGCTTGCGCGGGGGCGAGAGGGTCTTCTTCTGGGTCATGTTGGGGGATCTCCTTATTGCGAGCTGAAGCAGGACTGTTTCGGCTCGGTCTATTAACGTAGGTGCGCGAGAGATCCCCTCACGGGCCGCGGCGTCGACTTGGCACTGGCACCAATCCCTGGCGGGGCCCGCGGAGAGACGGTCTCCTACGCGGAGACCGCCTTGCTCATTAGGGCACGCAGGGGTAGGTGTAGATACAAGTATAGGTCGGGTACTGGTCCTGCTTCCGGAAGTTGCCGCCGGCGGGCTGCTTCAAGGCCTCGTCGCTGAGGCGCTGCAAGGTCTCCCGGCTCAGGCTCAGCTTCGTCTTCACACTCTTGTTCATTTCGCTCTCCTTTTCGTAAGTTGGTTGCCAGCTTGCCGTTAGGGTCGGAACTCTGCGCACCGGCACTGGTCCCGACCGTCTTGACTGCAAACAAGGTCGAAGTCCAGGCAGTGAAGGTCCTGGTGATTCGGGCCCGTTCCGCAGAAGGCGCCGAGTTGGCGTCCTGCGCAGTTGATGGCGCTGCAGGCGCCACACGGAGGAGGAGTCGTCTGCACAGGGGATGGAACGAGGTCTCCGGTCTTGGGCAACTCGGAGCCGACCGACCGGTTCAGGTTGCAGAGGAAGGGCGAAGCGCCCTCGGCGGGGAGGACAGGCGCCGCAGCCGCGGTCTGCGGAGCGCCTCCGGAGGGCGCCACGGCGGCATTCGCAGCAGAGATTCCAACAACGCTCAACGTTAGGACGAGCACGCCGAGGATCAAGCTGGCTTTCGACTTCATTTCTCCTCCATTCCATGGAAAGTTTGTTTGCACCTATCAGCATGGTGCCTGCCGGCCCTGGAAGCGCGCCGAAGGAGTGCCTGCTCGGCCTGCCGGCGTACGATCTTCAGGTCGTCGTACATGCTGATGGTGCGGCTGAAGAAGGCGTAGCGGCGTCCATGGCGGATAGACGAGACCCCAATTTTAGCAAAGCGGGGAGCGGCGCGGAAGAAGTAGGGTGGTGGCGGTGGTGGTAACCCACCGTTTAACGCGCACTCTCAAGGAGAACGATATGCGAACGGTTCGTCTTTGGCTGTTGATCCTAACTCTTTCCATTCTCGGCTCTGCCCAGCTATGGGCCATCGGTTCCTGCACCTCTCCGGTGACCAATTGCCTCGCCAAGGGGCATGCCTCGTTCGCGGCGACCGACTTCCCTTATACGGAGGACATCGTCTACGGCAGCTCAGACACTCCCGTACCCGACCCATTCACGCTCAACGGGCCCGCGTCGACGTTCACTCAAATCGAAGGCGGGTGCGTGGACGTCAGCGGCCTGAACCTGAATGGCACTCAGCCCTTCAACGCTCTGCTGAGGGCCATGGTTCAGGTCCACTCCACCACGGCGGCGGTGGGCGCCCGGTATGAGGTGCAGTTGGTGGTCGATGGTCTGCCGTACGGTTGGTATGTGCGCCGTCTGCGAGGGGTATATCCTCAGTTCGATGTATTCACTGCCACCGCCACGGCCCTGTCTGCGGGCAGTCACTCGTACCAGGTTCTGGCGAGACTGCTCGATACCGGCGCCATCACCGTGTCGAACACGTACTCCAGCGCTTTCGGCTCGCCAACCACCTATCCAAGCGTCAAGAGTGTTAACAGCGCTCAGCTCACTCTCGCCACCACCGCCTATCAACCGGTGACCAACTCGGTATCCTTTTCGAGCGCACAACCTGTAGACTTCGTCGTTCAAGGCTACTTTCAAGTGGATTCCGGAGTCTCCGGTCAGACCCTTTCCCTCGCGCCTTTTCTCGACGGCGTTCGCCAGGCGCCTACCACCACGATCGGACTCCCGCCTCAGCTCTTCGGAGTCTCGCCCCAGCGCTACGAAGGTGTCAACTTCTTATCGATCCTTCCCAACGTGCCTGCGGGCTCTCACACGCTGCAGTGGCGAGTCCTCACAAATGGCAACACTACGGTCTTCTCCAACCGTGAGATCAACGGCATATCGTTTCCAGCTTCCACCTATCAGCTCTTGGCTCAAAGCACCTCGTCCCTCACGGTGCAGAGCCAATCGACGCCGAGTGGAACGCAGCCCACGATCCTCGACACCGCCTGTGGATATTGGACCAACCTGCTGAGCGGCACCATCCCGGCCGATAGCGGCAGCTACAACACGATCTACGAGGGATTCGTTCGGTTTACCGGAGCCACGACCGGCACGTCGACCTTCGGGCAGCTATGGTTCGAGTCCACCTTCCCAGGTGGCGTGGGGACCGACGGCGGCAATCGTGGCCTCGCGCTCGCAAGCTACGGGGACGGTGTCTATCTGGTAGGCGATGCCATGGCTTTTGGCGAACCGAAGACGGAAACCATCAGCCTATGGGGTCGCAAGGTGAACGCGGCTTGTGGCGGCTCGATCGGTGGATATGGCACCTTCGACGTCAGCGACCGGTTCATCTGGGTAAGGCATACTCCCATTACACCTACCACGACTTGTTGGTATCAGTAAAAGGAGATCGAGCAGGTCACCGACGTTTCTCCGCGTCGGTGACCGCCGCGCTTGGCGCCTGCGATTGTCGCTTTCAGCGTTGCCGTGCGCCTCTCGGCTCGCTCGGTTTGAGCACCTCACGGATTGGCGCCAGAAGCTCTTCGTGACGAAGGGTATCTCCTGAAGGGTTGTTCTACAAGCCGAAGGTTTTGCTGATCTGCATGCCCAGGCTCTGAAGGTCCCCGAGATGCTGCTCCACGATCCGCTTTGCTCAAGAAGGGTGAATGCGCTCGCCGTCGAGTCTGGAGTGTCGTAGCTCTCCGTGGCTACGACGTGGGTGGCAAGATCTATCGCTGCTTGGATGGCACGAACGAGATTGATCGCGGTGATGTCTTCCACGTCGACCGGCCGGAACCCTCTCCCGCTCTCGCCCCGGACTTCCGCGATTCTGGCAAGACAACGGTCGATGACGGCGAGCTTGGCCGTCACCAGGTCACGATCGACCACTGTTCATCCTGGCGAATAGTGCCTGCTCGGCCTGCCGGCGCACGATCTTCAGGTCGTCGTACATGCTGATGGTACGGCTGAAGAAGGCATAGCGGCGTTTGGGATTGCGATCGACCAGAAGACGGCCGTACCGCAGCACCTGCATGCCGAGGATCGGAGATGCCTGGTCAAGGTCGATGAGATCGACGTCACGCTGGAGGATCTCACCCAGATCTCCACGGGCGTCGAAGATTTCGAGGGTCGAGGCACGCCTGCGGAAAAGAGCGGCGAGGTCCAGATCCGAGTCCTTACGGGCTGTCCCGGCGGCCTCGGAGCCGAACAGCCAAAGGGTGTCCAGCCCGAACCGCAGGTCCAGGAAGCTCAGGATCTTTTCTAGCTCGTCGCTGGTGGCCATTCAGAGGATGGTAGCAGAGAGGTCTCGAATCAGACCGCCCTCAGCCAAGCTACCGCCGCAAACTCAACGCCCGAAAAAACTCCTCCGCCACTTTCGAGGGATTTCCCACCAGCGCTCCGGCGCCTTCTTCGGGGAGCCAGTCGGCGGGGAGGTAGTCGCGGTAGGGGGCGTGGAGGAAGCGCTGGTCGAAGAGGGCGATGACGCCGGTGTCCTCCGGCGAACGGATCAGGCGGCCGGCGGCCTGGACGACGCGGGTCATGCCCGGCACCACGAAGGAGTACTCGAATCCCTTTTCGAAGCGCTCTTCGTAATAGTCCTTGAGGAGCTGCTGTTCCAGGGTCATTGCAGGCAGGCAGGGACCCACGACGGCCACCGCCTTCAAGACCTCTCCGGGATAGTCCACCCCCTCCGCGAAGACGCCGCCGGCGACCGCGACGAGCAGGATGTCGCCGAAGACCGCCGAGCGCAGGGCCTGGAGGAGAAGGTCCCGTTCCTTCTCGTTGTCCGCCTGGCGCTGGATGAGAATGCGCTTGTTGTGCAGCCGCATCCGGCCCGTGATCTCGGAGAGGAAGGCGTAGCTCGGGAAGAGGGCCAGGCAGTTGCCGGGCACCGCGTCCGCGAAGCCCGCGAGGCGCTCGGCGATGCGGTCGTAGTTCATGGGCCGGGCGCGGAAAGTCGTGGCGACCGAGGGATCGATCACCACCCGGCGGTTCTCCACCGGGAACGGGTTGGCGATCTCGACGAACGCCGTGCGGCCGGTCGCGAAGCCCAGGAGGCCGGTGTAGAACTCCGGCGGCGACAGCGTGGCCGAGAGGCCGACCGCCGAGTGGGCGCGGTTGATCACGCCGCCCAGGAAACGGCTGGGGTCCTTGCAGAGGATCTTGATGCGGCCGTCCCCCCGCCGGTACTCGACGACGTGGCTGAAGGCGGAGTCGGAGACCATCAGGCCGTTCAGGAAGCGGAGGAAGTTGAAATAAAGCTCGACGAAGGGATCTTCGGCGCGGAAGGTGCGGGTCTCGCGCTGGTGCTCCAGGTAGTCGACGAAGGCGACGTCGAGCTCCGAGCGCAGGCGCCAGAAGCGATCCTCGGGGAGGGGCCACTCGACGGCGCGGTCGCCCGGCGGCCCTTCTTCCAGGGCGTCGGCGACGAGGCCGTCGATCAGCGCCGCGAGCTTCAGGCACAAGGTCTCGATGCGGAAGTGGATGGGCTCGCCCCAGCGGCCCACGACCTCGCCGGCCCGGCGGGCGTCGTTCGAGGAGAGCTCGGGGCTGTAGTAGCCGCGGCCGCGGTCCACCAGGTTGTGAACCTCGTCGATCACCAGGATGACGTCCGAGAGATCCTCGCCGGGGCCGAAGGCGGTGAGCGATACGTACGGATCGAAGACGTAGTTGTAGTCGCAGACGGTGACCTGGACCCGGTTCGAAAGCTCCAGGCTCACCTCGAAGGGGCACACCTCGGCCGCTTGGGCGGCCCGGTAGACGTCGTCCGGCTCGATGGCAGCATGGGTGTCGTAGATCTGGGCGAGGACTCCCGAGGTGACGAGCTTCAGGCCGTAGTCCTTGGCGAAGCGACAATACTCCTCGTGGCAGAGGATCTGGTCGTTGGCGCACATCTTGGCCTTGGCGCGCAGGCGCAGAGAGCGGAAGGCGCGGTCCTGATTGAGGAGGGCCAGGACGGCGGTCGCCATCTCCTGCTGGGTGTTCTTGGCGGTGAGGACGAAGAGACGCTTGTCGTTCGCCAGGGCATAGCGCAAAGCGGGGTAGAGGGCGGCTACGGTCTTGCCGATGCCGGTTGTGGCCTGGAGGAGAAGGTGCTCCTGATTGGCGACGGCGGTCTCGACGGCGGCGAGAATCAGCTCCTGGCCCGGGCGCGTCTCGCGATAGGGGAAGACCAACCGCTCGGCGGCCTCCCGGCGCTCGGCGGAGCGCTTCTGCGCGGCCTCCCAGGCGCCCAGGATGCGGTTGACCCGCTGGCGGACGGAAGCTTCCAGGGCCTCAAAGTGAGGATCGAGGCTCTCGCGCTCCGTCTCGTCGCTGCCGATCGCGATCAATACCAGCTCGGCACGGACGGCGGGGCTCGCTTCGGCCCGCGAGAGCATCCAGGCGTAGAGGAGAGCCTGGCGCTGGTAGCTCTCCCGCACGTGGGGCGGCAGGGCGCCGCCGCGGCGGACGGACTTGATCTCCTCGACGATCAGGGTGCCGTCCGGCTCTTTGCGGATGCCGTCTGCCCGGCCCTGCACGGTGACCCTCCACCCACGGTGGTCGAAGGTGTGGGAGATCACGACCTCCCGCCGATACGACGGGTCCTCCTTCAGCTTCTGCTCCTGGTACCGCCCGTGAATGGCCTGCCCGAGCCACAGCCGCTCATAGCCGCCGCGGCTGGAGAACCCCAGGCTGCGCAGCATGGGAGCGTCCAGCAGATCGGCGACGGAGAGGTCGAGCGTAAGGCTTTCGGAGTTGAAGCGAGGCGCCATCGGAGGCTAAGTATACGGCGCATTACCGGCTGGGGGTGTGGCAAGGCGGGAGCTCACCTTCCTATGTCCCGGAGGGACTATGGTCGGTAGCCAGGTGATTTCAATCCCTGGCAAGGGCCGGCGATGTCTCTTACTAAGATAGAGAAAGCTTCAGCTTCTTGGTTGGAGAGAGCCTCGGAGGCGCATAGAGAAGCCACGGATCATGGTTTGTCCAAGGCGGCGTCTCGAAGAAGTTGACAGCATCGTCGCTGCCGCCAGGGATTGAAATCACCTGGCTACCGACTGTAGTCCCTACGGGACATTGAGAGTCCTTGGGGCGTGTTACGGTAGATGGATATCTGAAAGCGAGGATTCTTCTTGCCCACCACATACACGCAGCTCCGCTATCACCTCGTTTTTTCGACGAAATACCGGGTGCCGACGATTACTTCCGAGCTCCGGGATGGCCTGTATGACTACCTGGGAGGAATCTTGCGAACGAAGGGTGGTGTGCTGCTGACGGCCGGCGGCATGCCGGATCACGTTCACCTTCTGGCAGGCTGGGGCACGACCGTAACCGTCGCCGAAATGTTGAAGGAGCTCAAGGGTAGCTCCTCGCGCTGGATCAACGAGCAATCAAAGAACGGGTTTGCCTGGCAGGAAGGCTATGGCGCCTTCACCGTCAGCGCCTCGCAGTTGCTCACGGTAAGGAAATACATCTTGAATCAGGAGGAACACCACAAAAAGGTCTCCTTCGTCCAGGAATTCATGGGCCTTCTGAAGAAGCACGGAGTGTCCTTCAACTCGAGGGATTTTGAGTGATCTCATTTATGTCCCGGTAGGGACTAAAGTCGGTAGCCAGGGATTTCAATCCCTGGCCGCAACGGCGACATCTCTTCCTAAACCGAAGAGAGCTTCAACGACGCTGTGTGTAATGCCGCCCAATCCGGCAGGACTCCGGCGGGAGCAGGGCTCCCGCCGGGGGTGCTCGAGCCTTCTATTTCTTGTCCGTATCTTTCAGCGGCTCTTCCAACGTGCCCGCGGTCTGCGAGCGGTCGACGCCGGTGATGACGGGGTTGGTGCGGTCCGCGCCGGGCCGGTCGGTGACGCCGGGGAGGCCGGGGCTGATGCCGAAGCCGGTCGTGCCGGCGATGTCGGTCACCCGGTCATAGGTGCCGAGCCCGGCGCTGGTACCCCGGGTGTTGGGATCTGTGCCCGCGGCTGGACGGTCGCCGGAGCGGAAGCGGCTGTCCAGGCGGTCCCAGGCGTCGCGGGAGGCGTGCCGGGCATCCGCCCAGGCCAGGCGCGAGCTTCCGCGGGCCTCGTTCCAGCCCTTCTCGAGGTTTCCCTCGACGCCATTCCAGCCCTTCTCCCGGTGCTTGGACCACGTCTCCCAGCCGTATTGATAGGCAGGTCCGAGCTCGTCGTAGCTCCGATTGGCGGCATAGGGGCGGTTGCCATAGTTTTCGCGCCAATGAGCCTCCTCCTCCGTGGGATTGACCGACTCGGCGACTTCCTTGCCGGCGAAGCCGCCGGCGACTCCGCCCACGGCAGCGCCGATCATGGCCCCCACGGGTCCGCCCACCGCAACGCCGACGGCAGCGCCCGCTGCCGCGCCGCCCAGAGCGCCGACGCCGGTGCCCACCGGGTGCGATCCGCCCTCCCCGGTGATGGGATCCTGGTTGGCCTCGATCCGCGCCTCGTTCTCGATCGCGGCCGTGGTGGTCTTGCCCTTGGTCGTATAGGTATCGTCGTCGCTCATGGTGCTCTCCTTGTAGAGAATCGAATCTTCATTCGTCAGGAGAGATCTGCAAAGAGGGGGCCAGGTTCTTCCGGAGGGGCTCCTTGCCTTCCCCCGGCCCGCCGGGATACCCTCCCGGGCGAACATGCTGCGACAGAAGGCTCCCTGGACTCTCGGCCTCTGCCTCGCCCTGATCGCCGGCCTCGCCGGATCGGGGTGCAACAACCTCGCGAAGGCGGCGGGAGATCCGAAGAAGATCCGCGTCGGCATCGTCTTCGACAGCGGCGGCAAGGACGACCGCTCCTTCAACGCCGCCGCCTTCCGGGGCGTGACGCGGGCCGCCAAGGACTTCCCCATCGTGTTGCGCGACGCCGAGCCGGGCGATCCCGCCTCTCTGGAGCCCGCCATGCGCGCCTTCGCCGAGGTGGGCTACGATCTCATCATCGGCATCGGCTTCGCCCAGACCCCTATCGTCGAGTCGGTCGCCAAGGACTATCCGAAGCAGAACTTCGCCATCATCGACGGCGTCAGCGAGCTGCCGAACGTCGCCTCCCTGATCTTCAAGGAGCACGAGGGAAGCTTTCTCGTGGGTATGATCGCCGCCCGCACGACGAAGACCGGAGTCGTCGGCTTCGTGGGCGGCATGGACGTTCCCCTCATCCACAAGTTCGAGGTTGGCTACGAGGAGGGGGCGAAGGCGGCCAATCCCAAGGTTCAAGTGATCCAGAACTACGTCGGCGTCACCGAGGCGGCGTGGAACAACCCGGGCAAGGGCAAGGAGCTGGCGGTCTCGCAGATCGGCAAGGGGGCGGACGTCATCTTCGCCGCCGCCGGCAACTCGGGGCTGGGCGTTTTCGACGCCGCCGAGCAGTACCAGAAGTTCGTCATCGGCGTCGACTCCAATCAGAACTGGGTCAAGCCCGGCTTCGTCCTCACCAGCATGGTCAAGCGGGTGGACAACGCGGTCTACCAGATCATCTCCGACCTCGTGGGCCACCACTTCAAGGGCGGCATCCACGTCTACGGCCTGCCGGACGGCGGCGTCGGCTATGCCATGGACAAAAACAACGAGAAGCTCATCCCGCCGGACGTGCTGCGTCAGGTCGAAGAGGCCAAGGCGAAGATCATCCGCGGTGAGATCAAGGTCACGAACGCGATGGAGAAGTAGCCTCCGGCCCTTCTGAACATGATCGAGCTGCGCAACATCTCCAAGCGTTTCGGCGACGTGCAGGCCAACGACCGCGTGAGCTTCGCGGTGGCGCCGGGGACGATCCACGCCTTGGTGGGGGAGAACGGCGCCGGCAAGTCCACCGCCATGCGCATCGCCTACGGCTTCTACTCCGCCGACTCGGGCGACGTCGTGGTGGACGGGGAGGCGCGCCGCTTCACGAGCCCGCAGGACGCGATCGCCCTGGGAATCGGCATGGTGCACCAGCACTTCATGCTGGTCGAGCCCATGACGGTGGCGGAGAACATCGTGCTGGGCACCGAGCCGGGCAGCTCGCTGAAGCTCGACGTGGCCGGCGCGATCTCTCGCATCCGGGTCCTCTCGGACGAGCTTGGGCTTGCGATCGATCCCACGGCGCGGATTGCAGACCTCTCCGTGGGGCAGCAGCAGCGGGTGGAGCTGC
Source organism: Thermoanaerobaculia bacterium (assembly GCA_035996875.1). GTDB lineage: Bacteria > Acidobacteriota > Thermoanaerobaculia > Multivoradales > UBA5704 > DATARR01. The sequence continues at coordinate 33,311 of DASYJD010000008.1, read as the reverse complement.
TCAAGGCCCTCTACCGGCAGGCCCGCATTTTGATTCTGGACGAGCCGACGGCAGTGCTCTCGCCCCAGGCCGTGCGCGACCTGTTCGGCATCCTGCGGCGGATGCGGGAGCAGGGCAAGACGATCGTCATCGTCACCCACAAGCTCTCCGAGGTGCTGGAGATCTCGGACGAGGTGACGGTGATGCGCGACGGCAAGGTGGTGGGCAACCGCCCGACGGCCCAGACCAACGCCGCCGAGCTGGCCCGCTTGATGGTCGGGCGCGACGTGCTGCTGCGCGTCGTCAAGCCGGAAGGAAAACCCGGCAAGCCCGTGCTCGCCGTGCGCGGGCTTTCTCTCGGCGCACTGGGCACCAAGACCGGCGAGCGGCGGCTGAGCGACGTCTCCTTCGAGGTGCGGGCCGGTGAGATCGTGGGGATCGCGGGCATCGAAGGGAACGGCCAGACGGAGCTGATCGACGCCCTCGCCGGCCTCGCGGACTCAGGTGCTGTGACAGGCACGGTCGAGCTGGAAGGGCAGGACGTCGAGAACCTTTCCGCCCGGCAGCGGCGGACGCGGGGGATCGCTCACGTTCCTGAGGACCGCCACCGGCGCGGCCTCCTGTTGGATTTCGACCTGATGGAAAACGCGATCTTGGGTGCCGACGACCGGCCGTCCGTGGCAGTGGGGCCGTGGCATTGGTGGCTGAAGCGGGACGCCATCCGCCGGCGGACGGAGAAGATCCTGAAGGCCTTCGACGTGCGTCCGCCGAATCCGGACCTGCCCGCCCGCTCGCTGTCCGGCGGCAACCAGCAGAAGCTGATCCTCGGCCGGGAGCTTGAGGAGTCCCCGAAGCTGCTGCTGGTGGCCCAGCCGACGCGCGGGGTGGATATCGGCGGCATCGAGTTCATCCACCGCCGGCTGGTGGAGATGCGCGACGCCGGTTGCGCCGTGCTCCTCGTTTCCTCGGAGCTCGAGGAGGTGACGGCCCTCTCCGACCGGCTGCTGGTGATGCGCCAGGGGCGGATCGTGGGCGAGGTGGATCCGGCGCGGGCCACTCCCGAAGAAATCGGATTGTTGATGACCGGCGGCAACGCCGCAGCTTGATCGAACGGGAGATCACCGATGAAAGGGCTTCGCCAACTGATCTTCCCCCTGTGCGCCGTTCTCGCGGCGTTCGTCGCCGGCAGCTTCCTGGTGCTGGCGGTGGGCGACAGCCCGCTCGCCACCTATCAACTGCTCATCGGCAGCGCCCTCACCTGGCCGGACGGCATCGGCTACACCCTCTTCTATGCCACGCCGCTCATCTTCACGGGGCTCGCGGTGGCGGTGGCCTTCCGTTGCGGCCTGCTGAACATCGGAGCCGAGGGGCAGCTTTATATCGCCTCGTTCGTCACCGCCTGGGTGGGGATCACCTTCGCGGGGCTGCCGGCCATCCTGCTGGTGCCTCTCTGTTGCCTCGCAGCGGTGCTCGCGGGCGGAGTCTGGGGAGGGATTCCCGGCGTGCTCAAGGCGCGGTTCGGTGCGCATGAGGTCATCACCACGATCATGATGAACTTCATCGCCATCGCGCTCGCGAGCTACTTCACTCAATATCACTACAAGCCGCCGGGCGACGCCATTCTGGAGACGGTGCCGATTGGCGCGGGCGCCCACATCGCGCGGATGGGCAAGTTCGTCCACGGCTTTCCGGAGCGCATTCCGCTCAACCTGTCCTTTGTGCTGGCCCTTGTGACCTGCCTCGTGGTCTACCTCTTCCTCTGGCGCACGCGCTGGGGCTACGAGATCCGGGCCACGGGAGCGAGCCCGGCGGCGGCGCAGTACGGCGGCATCGCCACGGGCCGGCAGATCGTGCTCGCGATGGCCCTCTCCGGCGCGCTCGCGGGAATGGTGGGCATCAACGAGGTCCTCGGCTATCGCTACCGGTATTACGACAGCTTCTCTTCGGGGTATGGATTCACGGGCATCGCCGTGGCCCTGCTGGGACGCAACCATCCGGTGGGCGTGATCCTTGCCTCGCTTCTCTTTGGTGCGCTGTTGCGTGGTGGCCTGTTCGTGGACATCTTCACCGAGCACGTCTCCAAGGATCTGGTGATGGTGCTGCAGGGGATCATCATTCTGTTCGTCGCGGCCGAAGCGATGTTCAAGGGATCTTTCGGGCGGAGGGTCAAAGGCGTATGAGCAACATTCTCATCGTCGCGCTCCTCTTCTCCGCCGTGCGCTTGACGACGCCGCTGCTGCTGGCAGCTCTGGGGGGCCTCTACTCCGAGCGTTCGGGAGTGATCAACATCGCCCTCGAAGGCTTGATGCTGGCCGGGGCCTTCACCGCCGCGACGATCACCCACTACACGGGGAGCGCGTGGATCGGCTTGGCGGCGGCGATTCTGGCGGGCATGCTCGTGGCCCTCGTTCACGGCGTGGCGTGCATTCAGTTCAAGGCCGACCAGGTGGTGAGCGGCACGGCGATCAACATTCTTTTCCTGGGCATTCCGGCCCTTCTGTCCGGAGCCTTTTTCGAATCGACGGGCGCCACACCCCAGCTTCCCCAAGGGCAGCTCATTCCCAACGTGCCGATCTGGCTGGCGTCCGCGCTGGTGCCCGTGACGTGGTACGTCCTCTATCGCACGCCGTTCGGCCTGCGCCTGCGGGCGGTGGGGGAGAACCCCGAGGCGGCGGACACGGCGGGGGTGAACGTCTCGAAGGTCCGCTACCTGGCGGTGATGCTCTCCGGGGCCTTGGCGGCCATCGGCGGCGCCTACCTCTCGATCGGCCAATCGTCGCTCTTCGCCCGCAACATGACGGCCGGCCGTGGCTTCATTGCGCTGGCGGCCCTCATCTTCGGCAAATGGCGGCCGGTGCAGACGATGCTCGCCTGCCTCCTCTTCGGCTTCGCCGAGGCGCTCTCCATCCAGATGCAGGGGGTCTCCCAGATCCCCGTGCAGTTCATCCAGCTCATCCCCTACGTCCTGACCATCGTCGTCCTCGCCGGCTTCATCGGCCACTCCAGGGCGCCGCGGGCGTTGGGGATTCCGTACCAGAAGAAGCGGTAGAGGGCGGTTACCGGGTACGCTCGTCGGAAAGAATCTTCAGCAACCGGGCTGTTGGAAAGCACTCGATGCCGAGATTCTGGAGGTCTCGATCGTTGGTCCAGAGGGGGAGTCCGAGAGCTCGGGCAAGCGCAAGGGGGTGTGCGTCGTCCGCGTCGCGCGCGGCCAAGTCGCGAAGGGCTTCTTCAAAGTGGTCGGCGTAGTCCTTGAGGGGATGGAGGCGCAACGGTAGAAGCTTCCACTGGAGTTGCAGCAAGTCGAGAGGGAGATTGTATTTCGTCGCCATCCTCGGCAGGTAGCGTGCGACTTCTTCGGCGTTGAAAGCCGTTGCATGCACTATGACTCTGAATTCCGTAAGAACCCGGAGTGCGGCGTTTCCCGCCACCGCGGACAGCAAGACGTTGGCGTCAGCGACGATGCCGCCGTTGGGCATCGAAGTCTTTCTGTAGATCCTCCTCAGTGGCTCCCCGTGCTTGGAGAGATCCGGCAAGATGCCGACCGAGGACAGTGACCAGCTCATGGCGCAGATCCTCAGGCAGGTGACCAGGGTCCTCAAGGGGCACGTAGACTCCCGAGATCTTGCCGTGTCGTGTCACGAGCACTGGCTCGGCACCTGAGAGAAGGTCAGCCGTGTTCGCCCGTAGCTCTCGAATTCCCGCGACTTTCATAACGTCTCCTTCGGGATTCAGGATAGCGGTCCGAGAGGTTGTGTGTCAACAAGTGTGTACACAAACCGCCGTAGGAAGTAACGGGCGACGGGCGCAAATGCCCCAGCTTCCCCAAGGGGCAGCTCATCCCCTACGCCCTGACCATCGTCGTCCTCGCCCGCTTCATCGGCCACTCCCGGGCGCCGCAGGCGCTGAGGATGCCGTACCAGAAGAAGCGTTAGGGCAGTGCGTCGAGGTTTGGCTCGACGCGCCGCCTCCCCGTCGGTTCGGAATCCTCCCACCTGCCGCAGACAGTTTTTTACCTGGACCTACTTGGCAGTAGCGGCACTAGCTTTGGTGGCCATACCTATCGCAGTGTTATGGGCCCTGGTGCGAGGGCGGCAAAGGGTGCGTCAAAAGACTCTTGAATTGAAGCTGCTTAAGAGGCAAATGGCGAGGCGCTTTTAGACTTTGAGCAAGCGGGCAAGCTTATTTTGCCGACACAGCTGACAGTTGATTCGGTATCTGAAGGTGATGGAACAGCCTAATTTTCATTAAATGGAGCTCAATTAGCTTGGCTTCTATCTCGAATGACCGCCGAACCCGACTGCTCAACCGGACGTGCAACGCACTATCGTGCGTTGGCCGCCGGTTAGCAGCAGTCCCGTTGGCGGCACTCATCAGCGCGTTGCGCTCACGTTGGTGAGTGCAGTTGTCGGCGGACATGATCGGTGAAATCGACCCTCGCGCTTACGACTGCGAAGGCCGTCTCCTGCCTTCGTCGTGGAAGAGGCCGAGGCTTTCGGATCGGTTCCAAAACAGGAGCCTGTGTCTTTTGGGAAGCCGCCTCGATTTACCCCGGTTTGGGAGGCTGATGGCGGGCAGCCCCCACGTTGACAACCTGGTGAGGACGCCGCGGGCGCCGATCTGGACACACGTCCTCCTAGACGAGCCTCCGGCTCACGAGTCTGGCCCTCCTGTGAGCTGTGAGCCTATCAAAAAGCATTGGGGCGATCGCTATCCGGCGACGAAGGGTAGGGCCGGCGGGAAGCTGCCGGTGGGGAAGGGCGCATCGCGGTCGCCGCGCCTCAACCTCTCGGATGCGTCACGAAAAGCTCCAGAAGGAGGAGGAGCCAGGCTCTTCTTCTCCGGTGAGACGCCTGTGGGTCTTAGGATGGGAACTTCCGCGGGAGCCTCTGGTGTTGTCGAGGCGTTCGTGGTAGAACCGGAGCAGTCGCTGAAGAGGGGAAGCTGAATGCGAATGTCGAAACGTCTCGGTATGGGCGGCCAACCCCGGCGCTGCACCGGACGGCAACCGCACTCTGCGCGCTTGCCGCACGGTAAGCTTCCAAGGCGTTAGGCGACCCGGTCACTGATCGTGGGAATCCAGCCAGTGGCAGGAAGAAGAGCTCTCGCCGCCGGTGGCCTGCTCAGCGCTGGCATCGCTCTCCTCCATGTCGTCATCATCTTCGTGGGCGCGCCCGCCTACCGCTACTTCGGCGCCGGTGAGGAGGTGGCACAGAAAGCCGCGGAAGGCTCCTACTTTCCGGCTCTGTTGACGGCCATCGTCACACTGTTCTTCGCTCTGTTCGCCTTCTACGGGCTGGCGGGCGCCCAGGTCGCTCCACGGCCGCCCCTCCTCCGCACAGGTCTGATTGCCATCGGCGTGATCTACACCCTTCGCGGCCTACTCCTCGCTCCTCAGCTAGCGGGGTACATGTCCAACGCGCCGCTGCTTGCGCCAAAGGACCTCGTCTTCTCTGCGGTGTCCCTGGTCATCGGCCTCCTCTATCTCCTCGGCACTTGGCAAGCCTGGCCAGACCTCCGCACCGCAAGATGGCGGGTCGCCTAACTCCTCGGAGTGGCCTCTGCCGGAGCTTCGGCTGTCCATTGCTCAGACATTCCGCATGGCTTGACGCGAATACAGTTCAGCCCTAGCATACACCTAAGCTGCAAGAAAAGAAGGAGATAGAGCTACTGTAGTCACCACTCGCCACAGTATCGCTGCCCAGGAGTTGCCGACGAATCCATGAAACCAGCATCGAACGTCAAGACGCCAGAGCAATACATCGCCTCACTCCCCGCCGATCGTGCGAAGACGATCGCGACGGTGCGCGCACTCGTGAACAAGCACATTCCGCGCGGCTACGATGAATGCCTCGTCTGGGGCACGATCGGCTGGACGATCCCCCTGTCTCGATATCCAGACACTTACAACAAGCAGCCGATCTGCTACGTCGCACTCTCGTCGCAGAAAAACTACTGCTCGCTCTACCTGATGGGCGCGTTTTGGAGTGCGAGTCAGCTCGAGCAGTTGAAGGCGGCGTTTAAGGCGGCGGGGAAGAAGCTCGACATGGGGAAGTGTTGCGTTCATTTCGAGTCGCCAGACGATTTGCCGCTCGAAGCGATTGGCAAGCTGATCGCGGCGATTTCGAGTGAGAAGTGGATCGAGATGTACGAACAATCGCGATTGATGACCAAGGCGGGGCAGGCGCAGATGGCGAAGCAAGGCGCCCCATCGGCGAGCAAGGTGGCCGCCAAGCGCGTCGACACAAAGCGTCCGCGGTAAACTTTCCCGACACTGGCGCGTTGAGCCAGGCTCTTCTTCTCAACCCTCTTGCCGCTTTGTCCCTTCACCGAAAGATCTCCTGATAGGTCCGCGACAGTGCTTGCGGGACTATAAATATCATGACACCATGCGGCTCGACGGCTGCGAAGAATCCCTTGGCAGCCCGAGACTCGAAATTTTGATGCAGCAACTTCGTTCGATGAAAGGAGAGTACGTGAATAAAGCCCTCCATGCTTTGACCTTGACCGCAGCGTTGATCCTGGCCTGTTTCACGGCGTACCCCCAGCAGCAGCCACACATCAGCAACGCGGCGGGGTTCGCTAGCACATGCTGGCTCACGTGTTTTTCTTTGGCTACAGGAATGACGAGCTACAAGGCCTTCAACGTTACGCAGGCCGAGTGTTGCAGTGGCGCGGCGTTGAGCTGCCCTCCCGGCTCGGCGCCCGCCCATCCTTCCTGGGGAGAGCCCGCGGTAACCTGCCCGATAAACGAGATGTAGGATGCTCGGAACCGTAGGGGTGCCGGTCCAGCCAAAACAGGACAGGAAGCGGCCTGCCTCCCGACCGCATCGGGCTCCCCCGCGGCTTCGTTCAACCTGCGTCTATCCGAAATCCTCCTGCCGTGGCTAAAGCGCTCCTGATCGACTTTGACGGTGTCCTCAGGCAGTGGCCCGATCTGGCGGATTGGCCCCGCGAGTACGAAATCACCGAGGCCGAGATCCGCAGCGTCGCATTCACTCCGTCTCTCCTTCAGCAGGTCGTCTTGGGCGAAATTCAAGACGAAGACTGGCGCGCCTTGATCGTCAGCAGGTTGGCGCGGACTCATGGCGAGGGCAGATCGAAGCTCGCCGTCGAGCTCTGGTCTCGCAGTGCAGGTGTGCTCGTGCCTGAAGTCGCCGGCCTGCTTCGTCGTTTGCCATCGGATTTCCGCGTCGTGCTGGCCACCAACGCCACCTCGCGGCTGCCCATGGACATCGAGTCCCTTGGCCTGGCTCGACACTTCTCTGCGGTAGCCAATTCGAGCAGCCTCGGCGTAGCCAAGCCCGATCCAGCCTTCTTCAAGGCAGCATTGCAGCTCGTGGCCGTTGCGCCCGAAGATGCCCTGTTCGTTGACGATACGCTGGAGAATGTCAGCAGTGCCTCACGGCTGGGAATCACTTCACATCATTTCCGGAGTCCAAGCCTCCTGGCCGCCTTCCTCGAACACCACAACGTCCTGGTCCGGGCATGAGCTCTAATCCCTCCATCGAGCGGACGTTCCAAAGGCCGCTTCGCGCCCTTTGGCCCGCCGCTCATGTCGAACGTTAGCCCTCAAGTCGGAGAACATCGTGCTTCCACTTGCCCAATCCGTCGCCATCCTCGGCACTACACTGTTTGCTAGCGCAGCCATCGGCCGATTTCTGGGAATGCACAAATCTATCCACTTCTCTTTTGCCATTGCATTTTTGCTCGCCCACTCTTTGGCACTGGCGGGCGGCTGGGAACCATCACCTGGCCACGTGCAGGTTCCTATCTGGCCTGGCGCGGTACCCGATGCGATACCCGACCCGAAACCCGAGTCTGTCGGTCCTCCCGCAGGACGTGAGTGGTGGCCCAGGGCTAACGATGTCAGCCAGCCGACAATGACGGTGTATGCGGCCAAGGGCCGGAACACCGAGGCGGCAGCGGTGGTGTTCCCTGGTGGAGGTTTCCAGTTTCTGGCCATGGATTTGGAGGGCACGGAGATCTGCGACTGGCTGACATCACGCGGTATCACCTGCGTACTGCTCAAGTACCGCGTTCCCAAGAGTAATCACTATTGGGATGAGGATTGCCATTGCCACATTACGCCAAAGGTTCCCCGCGCGCTTCAGGACGCGCAAAGGACAATCAGGCTTGTTCGGGCCAAAGCGAAGGAATTGAACCTCGATCCCAAAAAGATTGGCGTGATCGGCTTTTCGGCAGGTGGCTATCTGGTCGCGCAGACGAGCAACATATTCAAGTCTACTTACAAGCCAGTGGATGCGGTTGACAAGCTAAGCAGTCGTCCTGACTTTGCTGTTGCACTTTATCCGGGTCATCTGTGTCGCTCTGGTGCCACTCTCGATCCCAGCATTCACGTCACGAAGCAAGCGCCGCCAACATTTCTGCTGCAAGCCTGGGATGATCCCGTCGACAAGATCTGCAACAGCACGGTCTATGCGCGGGCTCTCGATCATGCGGGCGTACCGGCAGAGGTCCATCTCTTTGCAAAGGGCGGGCACGCGTTTGGCTTGAGGGACAAGAAGCATCCAGTTTCGTCGTGGCCTTCGCTGGTTGAGAGCTGGCTCAAGGAAATCGGGATCCTGTAACCTTGGACCCAATTAAGAAATGCCGCAGGCGGCGCCCTGTCGCGCGCCGAAACCCCGATTTGCCTCCGGTCGTACAGAGGGGAGAGGAGACTCCCGATGACCCGATCGCTCCGCTTCCGCGCTTTCGTCCGCCTCGCTCTGTCCGTCGCATGGCTAATGGCGCCAGCGCGAACGCTCGGCAGCGCCACAGTCCCGCCCAACACGGACGTATCGGCTCGCATCCGCCGGGTGGAGACCGGACTGCTGCCGGCGGTGACCCTGCGCGGCGAACCGCGCGTAGCCTGGGCTCTCGCCGATCGCATGCAGCATTACGGCATCCCTGGCGTGAGCATCGCGGTGATCGACAGTGGCAAGCTCGCGTGGACTCGCGGATACGGCGTTCTGCGGGCCGGCGGCACGTCAACGGTGACCGCCGACACCTTCTTCGAGGCGGCGTCCATCAGCAAGCCGATCACCGCGGTCGCGGCAATGCGCCTCGTGGAGGACGGTCGGCTCGCCCTCGACGAGGACGTGAACCGCTGGCTACGCAGATGGAAGGTGCCGCCGTCGCAGCTCACGCGCGAGCAGCAGGTGACGCTGCGGCGGCTGCTCAGCCACACGGCGGGTGTGAGTGGGCATGGCTTCCGCGGCTATGCGCCCGGGGAGCGGGTGCCGACGCTGCTCGAAATCCTACAGGGGCGTGCGCCCGCCAACACCGAGCCCCTCACCATCGAGTTCGTGCCCGGCTCGAAGCTCCTCTACTCCGGGGGTGGCTACCTCGTCGTCCAGCAGCTCCTTACCGATGTGACGCACAGGCCCTTCGATGCCGTCGCGCACGCCAGCGTGCTCGCTCGCTCGGAGATGCGCGACAGCACATTCGCGCAGCCGCTGCCACGACGCGAGTGGCACCGCGCCGCCTCCGGCCACGACGAGAAAGGCGCTGCTATGCCAGGAGGCTGGAACGTGTACCCGGAGCTCGCGCCGGCGGGGTTGTGGAGCAGCGCGGCCGACGTCGCGCGGTTCGCGATCGAGATGCTGTGCGCCACGCGGGGCGAGAGCCGCATGCTGGGCGCGCGATGGGCGAAGGAGATGCTGGAGCCGCAGCAGCCAGGCGGTTGGGGCCTCGGCTTCGAGCTGCACGGCAAGGGAAGTGCCGCCCGGTTCGGGCACACCGGCTCGGTGCTCGGCTACCGCTCGGCATTCGTGGTCTACCCGGCGACGGGCCAGGGTGCAGTGGTGATGACCAATTCGGACAACGGCGTCCCCTTGGCCGAGGAGATCCTGCGCTCCGTCTCCGCCGAGTACGGCTGGCCGGACTACGTGCCGGTCGAGAAGGTGATCGTCACGCAGCCGGCGGAGGTGTTGCGCGATTACGTCGGTCGTTACCGCCTCGACGACGGTCTCGTCATCACCGTCACCGTCGAGAACGGCAAGCTGATGGGACAGCCCGGCGATCGGCCCAAGCTCGAGCTGCTGCCGCAGTCGACTACGCTCTTCTTCCTGCGCGAGATGCAGGCCGACGTCGAGTTCCGCCGCGACGAGCACGGCGCGGTCACGGCGCTCGTCCTGCACGAGGGCGAGCAGGAGCCATCCGTGGCGCCGCGGCTGCCTTGAGCGCTACGCCTGCGGCGTCGTCGCCCCGAACGCCACGAAGGCCGCCCAGTTAGCGGACCCGAAGGTCTTCTATCGCCAGCCGGCAGGTCCGAATTGTCAAAATACCCATCTCTTAAGAGACGATATTCCAAGGCGGCCCCGATGTCGCTTTGCTATATGGAGTTGTTCCCCTCGTCTAAGGGGGAGGGGGCTTCAGTTCGGCTCGTCGAGGACCGCGGCGACCGAAGGGGCGGCGACGGCTTTCTCCAGCCAGCGCTCCAGCGTCCGACGCTTCGCCGCGCTTAGGTGTGGGAACATCGAGAGCCGTAATGCCTTCACGACGCGGGACTTTGCCTTCCGTTTATCGCAAAAAGTGGACTTTATGCGGCAATCGACGCGCAATTTGCGGTGAGTGATGCTCCCAATGCGAGGACAATAGGACACATTCTGTTCTCGAGAGGACTCTTTGGGGCATTGCGTGCGCCCAATGCCGCGCGGAGAGTGCGCGATGACTGAACGGACATGCTCGTCGTGACGATGGACGTGTACTAGGCGGCGATTGACGGACATAATGCGGCGAAAGAAGGTCTTCTCGCGGTGAAAGAAGGAGTAATCGCCGCAAAAAATGTGTCCATCGTGAGGATGGTAGGTCATTCTGCAGTGAAATGTAGGGACTGCGAGAGAGCAAGAGTGTCTTTTGCGGTGATGAAAGGGGATCACGCGGTGATGAGAGGACACAATGCCGCGAAAAGCCTGTCCCTTGTGGCGATGAGTGCGTCAGGCGAGAATGGGTACGTTCAATACCGCGATGGAAGCTCTTATCACCGCGAAGTGCGCGTTCATTGCCGCGACGTTATGCCCTCATCTTGGGCGGGGGTGCCGAGAGAGATTCTCGGTTCTCGAAGAGATTGCCGCGTTCGGAGACGCCCCACGGGGTAGCTCGCGCTACCCTTTGGGCGTCTCTACAGTGGGGCGGGAAGGGTGATGGATTGGCCTCCAGCCCCGATCTGAGAGAAGATCTCACGCAGACTTCGTCCAGATGCTGAACCGGGAAGGAGGCCCCGTGCGCCGTTTCCTCACGCTGTTCGTTCCCCTGGTGCTGTCGGCTTGTAGCCAAAGCCCTGCTCCGGTGACCGCGCCCTCGGGCGTTACTCGCTCCGTCGACGCGGCCTTTCAGGCTGCCCGGCGGGATCCCAACGCCTTGCGGGCTTTTCTTCTCGCGATGCCCAAGGGCGGCGACCTTCACCATCACCTCACCGGCGCCGTCTATCCTGAGGTGCTGATCCAACTAGCGAGCTATGAGGGCCTCTCCGTGGAGCTCGGGAGCTCGGCCTTCGCGTTGTGCCAGGAGTCGCCGGGAAGCAATGCGGGGATTCCAATCGCGGCTCCGACGGCCGACTGCAAGCCCTGCGCGGACTCAAGCGTCTGCACCACCCCCTCGTCGCAATGCACAAGCGGGACGAAGACGCTGACCGGTTCGTTCGTTCCGGCCTGCTGCCTGTGCTCGAACAGCAACCAGTACGACGGCGTCGTCAACGCCCTCTCCATGCGCGGCCAGCCGTGGGGGACCCTCGCAGCCCACGATCACTTCTTCGCCATCTTCAGCAAGCTGGGGCCCGCCGTGTACGACGCGCCCTCCATCCTCGCGCAACTGCGCCAGCAGGCCTCCCGGGAGAACGTGCTCTACATCGAGAGCATGTCGTCTGCCCTGAAGCCGCCCGGCGACGAGCTGACGGCTTTCCAGACGCTGTTCGCCGGGGGAGATTCGTCGCCCGGTGCCGCTTTCTGCCGGCGGTTGATGGCGGGGCCGCTCGATTCCGCCTCGACCGGTGGCGGCGACGGCAAGGCGGTGCTGGCCGCGGCCGACGCCCTGGGCCGGCAGACCGCCGCCGCCATGGCCGGCCAGCTCGACGCCAGCTCGAAGCTCCTGGGCTGCGACGCCCAACCGAACGCTCCGGGCTGCGAGGTGACGGTGCGCCGGCAGATCGAGACGCATCGCAGCCTGGCTCCGGTCATCATCTGCCAGGAGGCGCTCCTCGGGTTCGCCGCCTCCCATGCGGATCGCCGGAACGTCGTGGGGATCAACATCGTGGCCGCCGAGGACGGCTACGTTTCCCGCATCGACTATTTGCCCCACATGAACCTCATCGGCAACCTGGGGCGGGTCTACCCGGACGTGGGACGTGCCATCCACGCGGGCGAGCTGGCCGAGGGGCTGGTTCCTCCCAACGACCTGCGTTTCCACATCGGCGCCGCGGTCTGCACGGCCGGCGCCCAGCGCATCGGCCACGGGGTGGACATCACCTATGAAGCCGATTCGGGCCCGGTGATCCGCGCCATGACCGGCAAGACCGGCTGGTGTCCTTCCCGCGCCGCCGGCCCGGTCGCCGTCGAGATCAACCTGGTGAGCAACGCCCAACTCCTGGGCGTTCAGGGCCGGGAGCACCCTCTGCCTCTCTACGTCGAGCGGGGCGTGCCGGTCGTGCTTGCCACCGACGATCCCGGCATCATGCGCACCAGCCTCACGGAGCAGTACCGACAGGCGGGGCTGGACTACACCGAGCTCCGCTACGCAGACCTCCGCACCTTCAACCGCAACAGTCTGGAGTACAGCTTCCTGACCGGCGCCTCCATCTGGGAGGACCCTGGCGCCTACCGGCGGCCGGTCGCGGCCTGTCGTGGGGCGGCAGGAGGGCTTGACCTCAGCCGTTGCGCCACCTGGGCGCAGAGTCAGGGCGACAAGACCCGGGTTCAGGTGGAGCTGGAGCGCCGCCTGCGGACCTTTGAATCCGCGTGGGAATAAAAACGGCGCCTGAAGGCTCGGGGACTGGACAGAAGGAGATAGAAGGAGCAGAATGCGCAGGAATTTCACTGCGAATGGGCGGGTTTTACAGTATCCATGCCCAACGCGTCCCGCGCAGGCAACGCGCGTGACAGACATCCAGGAGGCCTACTTCTCGTGAAACTGACCTGGTCCCCCTCCTCTGGCGCTTGTAACATCAAGAACCGTGCCCACATTTTTTGTTTAGCTCTCCTGCTGAGCTTCGCCGCTTCCGCGGTGGCATTCGCGAGCCCTGCGGGCACGACGGCGATGCCGGCAGTTCTGGCCCAGGGAGCCGAAGGCCTTTCCCCCAAAGTCCTCGCCATGGCGCTCAATGCTGTTTCCAGCGCCCGCGACCACGGCATCACCGGCAAGAGCGAGCTGCTCACGGTCATCGATTATTCCCTGCCGTCCACCCAACCGCGCCTCTGGGTGCTCGATCTCTCCCAGGGCAAGGTGCTCTTCCATGAGCTGGTGGCGCACGGAGCCGGTAGCGGTGAAAAATTTGCAACCCACTTCTCGAACGTCAACGACAGCCGGGCGACGAGCCTGGGCCTGTTCGTCACCGGCGAGACCTACGAGGGCGGCAATGGCTACTCGCTCAAGCTGAAGGGGCTGGAAGAGGGGATCAACGACCGTGCCGAGGAGCGCCACATCGTCATGCACGGCGCCTGGTACGTCTCCGCCGATCATGCCCAGCAATATGGCATGCTGGGCCGGAGCTGGGGCTGCCCGGCTCTGCCTCAGGCGGACGCCAAGCCCGTCATCGACACGATCAAGGGCGGGAGCTTCGTCTTCGCCTACTCCGGGGCCGCTCCGACGACGCTCCGCGCCTCTCTGGCGTCAGGTCCGGCTCGTACCTCGCGCGGCCGTAGCGTCGTGGCGAGCAGTCGCTAGATTGCTGTCGCCCTTTACTCGCACTCGCCAGTCGGGTTAAATTCAGCTCCGGCGGGAGGCTACCCGGCCTCCCGTTCGCCGTCCGGCCCTGCCGGACCCCCCAAACTCAGAGCCAACTTCCCTCCGGAAAAGACTATGGGACGCATCTTCGAAACCAGAAAACACACGATGTTCGCCCGCTGGGACCGGATGGCGAAGGCGTTCGCCCGGATCGGCAAAGAGATCACCATCGCCGTGAAGGCGGGCGGCCCTGACCCGGTCGGCAATCCGCTGCTTCGCCGGGTCGTGCAGAACGCGCGCGCGGTCAACATGCCGAAGGACAAGGTCGAGGCGGCGATCAAGCGCGCGTCGGGCAAGGATTCGACCAACTACGAAGAGATCCTTTACGAAGGCTACGGCCCACACGGCATCGCCGTCATCGTGGAGACGGCGACGGACAACACGACGCGCACGGTCTCGAACCTGCGGACCCACTTCAACAAGGGCGGCGGCAATCTCGCGAGCCCCGGCAGCGTCGGCTTCCTGTTCAAGCGCATGGGCGTCTTTCGCCTGAATCCGGCGAAGCTCGACGCGGACGAGCTGGAGCTCGAGCTGATCGACTTCGGCCTCGAGGAGATCGGCGAGAGCACGGGCGAGAAGGGCGAGCCGCAGCTCGTCATCCGCTGCGCCTTCAACGACTTCGGCAACCTGCAGAAGGCGCTGGAAGACCGCGGCATCACGCCGCTCTCCGCCGAGTCGGAGTACATTCCCACGACGCCCACCGAGCTGCCCGAGAACCAGGCCGCGGAAGTCTTGGCCCTCGTCGATCGCCTCGAACAGGACGACGACGTGCAGAAGGTCTTCCACAACCTCGGGTGACGGGCGCGCAACCGCCGAGCCTCACTCGGCGACCGCGACGTGGTGCGCCTTGGCCGCCGGCTGGCTGAAGCGGAGGAGGCGCTCGCCCTCTTCGGTCACGGCCGCGCGGGCCGGCCGCGAAATCTTTTCGAAGGGTTTGACCGTCAGCGTCGCCTCGCGCCGCCGCTCCTCGAGCGACCAGGTGCCGGCCATCATGCCGTCGACCAGGAACGTCGGCAGCACCCGGAGGTTGGCGCGCACGTAGACTTTTTCCCGGTGCGCATCGGGCAGGATGCGCTGGCGGCGCTTGGCGGCGTAGGCGAGCTGCACGCTGTCGAACTCGGGCAGAAAACGGACAGGCGTGGGGACGTCCGGGTCAGGGCGAGGCGCTCCGGGCAGATCGTAGAGCGCGCGGCCGGCCTCGTCCGTGAAGCGGGCCAGCCCGGGCGCGAGGCGTTCGAGCGCCGTCCGCACCGGCGGCGTCTTCCATCCGATCCAGTCCGCCACGTCGTCGGCCCCCGCGGGTCCGAAAGCCCGCAGATGGCAACGGATGGCGGCGTCCAGCGCCTCCTCGGAAGACTCCTCTGAAGATGGGAGAGGCGCGGCAAGGAAGGCCGCGGGCGTGCGCTCGCCCCAGGTCCCATCGGCGGGGACGCGGACGAAGTCGCTGGTCGAACGGACCGGCCGCCACTTGTACTCACGCTGGAGGGCGATCTCCTTTTCGTCGAGAGCACCGGGATTCCTGGCGATCCACTCCTCCAGAAAAGCGGGGATTTCTTCGGCACTGCGGGGAGTTGACTCCGCGTAGGCCCGCAGCTTCGAGCGGAGAGCTTCCCTCTGTGCGAAGGGCTCCTTCGAGGTCCGCAACCAATGGTTGGCGCCGGAGGCCTCCACGGCCTGTGCGTAGCGCGGGTGCTCGCGAGCGCTGACCAGGTGCAGTGTGCCGCGCAGCAGCGTCCCCACGACGAGCTCCCGCCTTGCAAGGGCGTTATAGAGATCCTCGGCCTTGAAATCCTGAACCCTTGACCACAGCGCGACGGGAAGCGCCGGCCAGGACTGCGCCTGGAGCGCGCCGATGGACTCGACGGCCTCGACGACCGGGGTTTCCAACTTTTCGAGCAGCCCCTGCCTCGCCAGAAGGGCTCGGTTGAGAACTCGGGTTGTCAGAGCTTCGCCGGCCATGCCGCAGACGCTACCACGGGCTTCCCTCGTCTTAGAGGACGTCTCGAAAGGAGCGACAGCCACGCCTACGTCGCCAGGGATTGAAATCACCTGGCTACCGACGCTTGTCCCGTCCGGGACTGCAATTCATTCTTCCCATGTCCCGTAGGGACTACAGAGGGTAGCCAGGTGATTTCAATCCCTGGCGAAATAGGCGTCGTCGTCAACCTTTCGAGACACGGCTCCATACTCCCTTGCTCGCTATAGCGAAGTTCGGTATAGTATCCGGCATGCGATCCTTCTCCCTCTCTCGCGACACGCTTCACATTCTCATTGCCCTGGCAGATCGCGACCGGCATGGCTACTCGATCATGCAGGAGATCGGCGAGCGGACCGGCGGCCAGGTCCGCCTCAGCCCCAGCACCTTGTACAGCGCCATCAAGCGCCTGCTCGAAGAGGGCTTCATCGAGGAGCTTGCGGAGCGGCCCGATCCCGAGCACGACGACGAGCGCCGCCGGTATTACCGCCTGACGGGCGAGGGCCGGAGCGCGGCCGTCGAAGAGGCTCGCCAGCTGGAAAAGCTGCTGTCGGACGCCCGCTCCAGCGGTCTGGTACCCAAGCGGGGCTGAGCCATGGCGCGAGCGCGAACCTTGGAAGCGGAGTTTCTCCGCCTCTACCGCGGCTTCCTCTGGCTGTACCCGGCCGAGTTCCGCGCCGAGTACGGGCGCGAGCTCTGCCTGGTGTTCAAGGACCGCTGGCGTGAGGAGCGCTCGCTGCCGCGACTGCTGATGGTCTGGTTTCACGCCATCTCAGGAATTCTTACTGAAGCCCCCCGGGAGCACTATCAAATGGTCATGCAAGATCTCCGCTACGCGCTGCGTATCATGCGCAAGGACGCGCTGGTCACCGCCTCCGCCATCGTGATCCTGGCGCTGGGGGTAGGTTCCACCACTCTCGTCTTCAGCCTGGCCAACGGCCTGCTGATCCGGCCCCTGCCGTATCCAGAGCCGGACCGCCTCGTGGCGGTGGCCGAATACAGCCCCACGGATTCCGCCGAGGGGAGGACGATCAACTTCCTCAATTATCTCGACGTCCGCGCCCGCGCGCGCAGCTTCGAGGACATCGGCGTCTACTATGGCGACGATTTTGCCATCCGCGGCGAGGGCGACGCCGAGCGGATCTACGCGGCGGATGTGACGGACGGCGTCTTTCGCATTCTCCACGTGTCGCCGCTGCTCGGGCGTTTCTTCACCCGGGAGGACGATCTGCCCACGGCTCCGAAGGTCGTCGTGCTCGGCGAGGAGCTCTGGCAGCGGCGCTATGCACGAGACCCCAAGATCCTCGGCCGTGTGATCGATACCGGAGGCGACCGTTACACCGTGGTCGGCGTCATGCCCGCGGATTTCCATTTTCCCGACCGCGCGGAGGCCTGGCTGCCGATCCAGATGGACCCCGCGAAAGCGGCCCGGACCGACTATTTCATGCGCAGTGTGGCGCGTCTCAAGCCCGGCGTCTCGGTGGCTCAGGCGACGTCCGAGGCGCATGCGCTGCTGGAGCAGATCCATCGCGAAAATCCAGCCGCCAACAACGGCTGGTACGCGCAGGCCGTCCCCATCCGCGACTATGTGGCCGGCCGCTATCGCACGGCGGTGATCACACTGTTGGCGGCGGTCGGCCTCCTGTTGCTGATCGCCTGTGCCAACGTCAGCAACCTGCTGCTTGTCAAGGCTTCGGCCCGCGTCCGCGAAATGGCTCTGCGCACGGCGTTGGGAGCCACCCGCCGGCGGATCGTTCGCCAGCTCCTTTCCGAAGGCATTCTTTTGGGCTTGGCGGGCGGTGCCCTGGGCGTTGGCCTCGCCTATCTGGGAATACCCGCTCTGCTGGCGCTCATTCCCGTGGATCTGCCGCGATGGATGAATTTTTCGGTCGATCAACGCGTCCTGGGTTTCGCGCTCGCCGTGTCCCTGCTCACCAGCCTGGTGTTCGGCATCACGCCGGCCTTCGGCCTGTTCGGCGGCAACCTGACGGATACGCTGAAGGACGGCGGCCGTGGAGGCAGTGCCGGCGTGCGCCAGAAGCTCCTCCGCAACGGCCTGGTCATGGGCGAGGTGGCGCTGTCGGTCACCCTACTCACCGGCGCCGGGCTGATGGTGCGGAGCTTCCTGACGCTGCGCACGCAGAATCTTGGCTATCGGTCCGAGAACGTCCTGGCGCTGGACATCGGCTATCCGCAACAACGATATCCCGACGGTCCCCGGAGCCGGGCCCTGCTCCAGCAGTTGACGACCGAGGTCTCCTCGCTGCCGGGGGTCAAGTCGACGGCGTTCACCTCCGGCGTGCCGCTGAACGACGGCTGGGGACGCATCTATACGATCGAAGGGCGTCCGGTGCCGCTCAAGGACATGCGTTTCATCAATCACGTCGTCACCACTCCGGGGTATTTCCAGACGCTCGGCATCCCGCTGCTCAAAGGGCGCGACTTCATCGCGGCGGACTACGATGCGCCGCATATCGTCATCGTCAGCCAATCCTTCGTGAAGAGAAATTGGCCGCAGGAGAACCCCATCGGTAAAAGGCTCCGCTTCGGCCCACCCGCGAAGAACGAGCCCTGGCACACCGTCGTCGGCGTCGTCGCCGACAGCCGGCACGGCCAGCTCAAGGGCGAGGACCGGCCTAACGTCTATCTGCCGTTCAGCCCCGAGTTTTCGCTGGGCTCCCTGCTCGTGCGCACCTCGGCCGATCCGTTGCAACTGGTGAAGACGATCCGGGACCGGGTCGTCGGCGCGGACCACGACATCGACGTCAGTCACGTGTTCAGTCTCGAGCAGATCGTCGATCGCGTGGCGTGGCAGGATCGTTTTTTCACCGTGCTCTTCGGGGCCTTCGCCGTGCTGGCTCTGGTGCTCGCCGCCGTGGGGCTGTACGCGACGCTCTCCTACACGGTGTCGCTGCACACGCACGAGATCGGCATTCGCATGGCTCTCGGCGCCTCGGCCTCGCGCGTGCGGGGAATGGTGATCCGGCAGGGTCTCGCGCTCGCCGGCACGGGCCTCCTGATCGGCATTCTCGCCGCGTCGGCGCTCACCCGCCTGCTCAAGGCACAACTCTACGAGGTCTCGCCGATGGACCCGGTCAGTTATTTCATCGCGCCGGTGATCCTGATGCTGGTCGCGTTGATGGCCGCCTCCGAGCCCACCCGCCGCGCCACGCGGGTCGATCCCATCATCGCCCTGCGCCACGAGTGATTTTCAGCTCAAGGTCTTTTGGGAGAGAGCAGCGCCCGGCCGTCGAGGGCGGCCGGCGGGGCGATGCCGGCCAGCTTGGCCAGAGTCGGGGCGAGGTCGGTGGTGCGGACCTTTTCCGCCGAGCGGCCGGGTGCGACTCCGGCGCCGAAGAAGACGAGCGGCACATGGCGGTCGTAGTCGTAGGGAGAGCCGTGGACGACGGAATCGAGGTCGATCACGGCGCCTTCGGCGAGGCGGACCATGACGCCGGCTTCGGCGATGGGGGAGGTGCCGTCGTCGAAGGAGAACAACGGGAAGCGCGGCACCCGGTCCGGGCGCCAACTGTTGCGGTAGAGGGTCAGAAAAAGATCGGCAGCCCGGCCGGTTCCCGCGAGATCCGCCGGAGTCATGACGTCGGCAACGAAGTCGGATTTCTTCACCACCGCGGCCACGCGGGCGGCCTTCTCGTCGGGTGAGCCCGAGGCTTGAGCCTCGGCAGTGCGCACCGCGGCCAGAACGGCGTCGATCTCGGCTTGCAGGACCCGCCGGCCCGGCTCGCCGGCCTCCCGCCGGTGCTCGGGAATGTCCGGCGTGGCGTGGTCGGCCGACAGGGCGACGGTGTAGCGCCCGGCGCCCACCGTCCGGTCGAGGAAGGCGAGGAAGGCACCCAGCTCGCGGTCCAGGCGCAGGAGATTGTCGAGCTGCTCCTGGCTGCGCGGGCCATACCCGTGGCCGATATCGTCCACCTCGGAGACCACGATCGAAAGGGCGTCCGTGCTGCCTCGCTGGCCCAGCGCCAGCTCGCGCACCGCGTCCTGCGCCAGTTCCAGGGTCGCCGCGTCGAGCATCGGGGTGCCGGCGAGCCGCCAGGAGATCCCTTCAGCGTTCTGCCGCTCGGGCGGGACCTCGTCCTTGAAGCGGTGTGGGAAGGTGGCGTGCCGTCCTCGGGTCTCATACGGGGAGGCGTCCGGCCGGGCGAGGGCGCGGGCCGCCTCGGGCACGGTGCTCTCCCAGTCCTGGGCCTCCTCTTTGAAGCGCGGCAGCCTCTCGCGGTTGAAGCGCGCCACCCACGCCGCCTCGTCATGGCGATAGAACGTGGAGGTCACGTAACGGCCGGCGTCGCCCGAATACCAATAGACGTCCCCCTTGGCGTGGCCGGCATGAAGAAGGGAGGAATATTGCCCGGAGCCCAGGGAAACCGTGCGCGCCTTGGGATCAGCGGCCTCGATCCACTCCGACAGGGTGCTGACCAGGATCTTCCGCGGCGAGACGCCGTGCTGATCCGGCGCGCCGACGATCGACTCGTTGGCATCGGTCAGCGCGTCGACGAAACGCCGTGCGCCCGGCGGACCCTCATAGAAGGCGGCGTCGACGATCCCGTGCCGCGAAGGCGCCGCGCCGGTCGCGAGCGTCACATGGCCCGGGTGCGAGACCGTGATGGCATGATCCACCCACGCCTCGGAATAGCTCATTCCGTGATCTCTCAGGCGCCGAAAACCGCCGGTGAACAGCGCGTCATAGTGTTCGAGGAGATCCTCGCCGAGCTGATCGACGGCGATCACCACCACCAGCGCCGGACGGTCCGCGGCGGGCTGGATCCTTGGGGAACGGTGCGCCGCCGCACAGCTCACGAAGACCAGTAAGGAAAGCGAGAGGAAGGCGTGAACGGCAGCTCGGCGGGAAGAAATCATGACGAAGATACGGTAGGCCCGGCGCAGAGTTGCGCCGGGCCGCGGGAGGTGAGAGCGATGAGCCGGCGGGCGGCCTTTAGGGCACCACCACCGTCGCGACACTCGAGTAGACGCTGAAATCTTTCTTGATCTTCGCACGCACCCGGAATGAATAGGTTTTTTTGTGCTTGAGCCCGGTGATGGTGACGCCGGTCGCGTTGGCGGGTAGCGACTTCACCTGCTTGAACTTGCCGTTGGGCTGGAGTTGCTCGACGAGCCAGTTGGACTCCGTGGAGAAGGGATCGATCCAGGAGAGCGCAGCCTTGCCGGTGGCGGGTGCGGCGGCGAGCGAGAAGGGGTCGCTGGTGAGTGTGAGGCAGGATGCGCCGACCGTTTCGACAAGGTCACGGATGACCCCCTCCACGCGCTCGCTGTCGAGCCCGTACTTCCCCGCCTCTCCCATCGAGAGAACGGTAGGCTGGCAGTAACTCATCACCGAGCCGCCATCCGTGGGAACCGACTCCGGACCGTTGTAGCAACCCTCTTCGGCTCCGAAGCACTGATCGATGGGAGGATCGTAGCAATGGGTGTGGCTCGATCCGAAAACGTGACCGAGCTCGTGGGCTGTGGTGTGAGTATCGAAAAAGGTCCGCTTCGACACGACCACGATGCCGTAGCCGCCATAGGGGCACGACGAGGGTTTCGCGGTGTAGTTGCAGAGGCCGGAAAGCCAGGCTTGGCCGCCGATGTCGGTGGAGGTCTTGCCGGTGAAGAACATTGCCCCGTTGCGCGGGTAGTTCTTGACCGGCCGGGACCTCTGCCAGAAGCTGGAGAATTCGCAGAGGACGTCCGCCGTTTCGCCGCTATGGGGATTCGGCGCGTTCCAGGGGTCGTCGGCAGTCGTGTAGAGCGAGAGGCTCGAGATCGCCAGCGAGACACCGAGCTGCCGGAAGTACAGCTCCGAGACGCTGCCGAAGATCGAGGTGAGGTACTCCGTCGCCTCGCCGACGTCGCCGAATATCCGGAAATACTCGTAGTCGGAGTCGACGGCGATGATCGCCTGATAGTCTCCACCCGGAGGGGCCACGGTCTTGCTCGGCAACTGGGCCTTCTGGAGCAGGCCGGCAGGCGGCGCCAGAACGTCGGATAGGCGGCTCTTCGCCAGCGGCTCGAGGGCCGTGCTGCTCACCACGGCGGCCTTGGCGATCGAACCCTGGCTCGCGCCCGCCGGGACCGCGATC
Organism: Thermoanaerobaculia bacterium; assembly: GCA_035996875.1. GTDB lineage: Bacteria > Acidobacteriota > Thermoanaerobaculia > Multivoradales > UBA5704 > DATARR01. The sequence continues at coordinate 11,318 of DASYJD010000008.1, read as the reverse complement.
TCATAGAAGCGGTCGCCGGACACGAGCAAGCCGTGCCAGGCCCCGGTCGCGCTGTTGACGGTCAGTGCCACGGAGGAACGCGGCCACTCCTCGACCGTGCCCCGGAGCAGAGTCAGCCGGTCCACGACTTCCTTGCCGTGATCCTCGCCATTGATGTAGAGATGGAAATCGGCTGTGAAGAGCGGCGCCGTCTCGAGGTCGAGAGTGAGGGCCTCGCCCTCTGCGCCCCGCAGCCCCACGATGCGGAACAGGGCGCCCGGAGCGCTGGCGCGGGCCTTGCTGGCGACTTCGGCGGGCCCCGCCGTCGAGGCGTCGAACGAGTGGACAGGGCCAGGATCCGCGATCAGCGGGGCAGAGAAGGCGAGGCAGAGAGCGATGGGAGCGAGCGAGAGGACGAAGCGGTTGTGCACGCTGAACTCCTTCCGGATTGAGTACCCCCTCCATTCTAGCAGCAGTCCATGGAAGACCGACAAGGAGAAAGCCCGTATGAGTATCGATCCCCGGGCGGGGAAACCCGCAGAGCCGTCCATGCTGGTCGACGTGCCGCGGCTGATGACGGCCTTCTACACGCTGCGGCCCGATCCGTCGGTTTCCGCACAGCGCGTCGCCTTCGGCACCTCGGGGCACCGGGGTTCCGCGTTCGACGTCTCCTTCAACGAAGACCATATCCTCGCCACTACGCAGGCCATCTGCGAATACCGGCTGCGGCAGGCGATCACCGGGCCGCTCTTTCTCGGCGCCGATACGCATGCGCTCTCCCGGTCCGCTTGGGCGAGCGCCATCGAGGTGCTGGCGGCGAACGGCGTGGACGTCATGATCGACGACCGCGACGGCTACACGCCGACGCCCGTCGTCTCCCATGCGATCCTCACGTACAATCGCGGTCGCTCCGCGGATCTCGCCGACGGCATCGTCGTCACGCCGTCGCACAACCCGCCGCGCGACGGCGGCTTCAAATACAACCCGTCCAACGGCGGACCCGCCGATACGCACGTCACCGGCTGGATTCAGGACCGCGCGAACGAGCTCCTGGCGGACGATCTCCACGCGGTGAAGCGAATTTCTCTGGCGCGCGCGCTGGCCGCCGCCACCACGCATCGCCACGACTTCATGGGCTCGTACATCGGCGATCTCGGGAGCGTCGTGAACATGGACGTGCTGCGCAATACGGGCCTGAAGCTCGGCGTCGATCCTCTGGGAGGCGCGGGAACCCACTACTGGGGATTGATCGCGGAGCGTTACGGCGTTCCGCTCACCGTCGTCAGCGAGGTGATCGATCCCACCTTTCGATTCATGACCGTCGACTGGGACGGAAAGATCCGCATGGATTGCTCCTCGCCGTATGCCATGCAGGGTTTTCTCGACATCAAGGATCGCTTCGACGTGGCCTGGGCGTGCGACACCGATCACGACCGTCACGGGATCGTGACCCGCAGAGCCGGCCTGCTGAATCCCAATCATTATCTGGCCGTCGCCATCAGTTATCTTTTCGCCAACCGTCCGCAATGGCCGGCGCAGGCGGGAGTCGGCAAGACGATCGTGAGCACTAGTTTGATCGACCGCGTCGCGGCGCGCCTGGGGCGGCCGCTCGTCGAGGTGCCGGTGGGATTCAAGTGGTTTGTCGAAGGTCTCATCGGGGGCAGCCTTGCGTTCGGCGGCGAGGAGAGCGCGGGCGCCTCGTTCCTGCGGCGCGACGGCACCGCTTGGACGACGGACAAGGACGGCATCGTCCTCGGATTGCTCGCCGCGGAGATGACGGCGGTGACCGGCCGCGATCCCGGCGAGCTCTACGACGATCTCACGCGGGAGCTCGGCGACTTCGCCTACGAGCGCATCGACGCACCCGCGACGCCGGCCGAAAAGGCCGCGCTGCTGAAGCTCTCGCCGCAACAGATCACCGTCACCGAAATCGCGGGCGACAAGATCACCGGCCTGTTGACGAACGCGCCGGGGAACGGCGCGCCGATCGGAGGGCTGAAAGTCGTGCTGGAGAACGGCTGGTTCGCCGCCCGCCCCTCCGGAACCGAGGAGGTCTACAAGCTGTACGCGGAGAGTTTTACCGGCAGCGATCACCTGCGTCACATTCAGGAAGAGGCGCAGGCGATCATCGGGAAGGCGGTGGGGAATTCCCGCCCTGCGGCGTAAGTTGTAGCGCTGGCAGCATCCCACAAGCGAGGAGGCTTCCATGTCCATCCGTTCCGTCAAGCAAATCTCGCAGGCTACCCCGACGATCGAGGGCGCCGGCGTTCATCTGCGCCGGGCTTTCGGATTCGGCGAGACCGGCGATTTCGATCCTTTCCTGCTTCTCGACGATTTTCGCAACGACCGGCCGCAGGATTATCTGGCCGGCTTTCCCTGGCACCCGCACCGCGGCATCGAGACGATCACCTACGTCCTTTCAGGCACCGTGAGCCACAACGACAGCCTCGGCAACCAGGGCGCGCTCGGCGCCGGGGACCTGCAGTGGATGACCGCCGGACGCGGCATCATCCACCAGGAGATGCCACAGGGCGACGAGGCCGGCCGCATGCACGGCTTCCAGCTCTGGGCGAATCTTCCCGCCTCGCTCAAGATGACCGCGCCGCGCTATCAGGACGTCAAATCCGCCGAAATCCCGGAGGTGACCGACGACGACGGCACCCGGGCGCGCATCCTCTGCGGCACCTTCTGGGGCAAGACCGGGCCGGTCGACGGCATCGCCGCCGAGCCGAGCTATATCGACATCTGGGTGCCGCCGGGCCAGCGCAAGACGCTGCCGGTCGAGACCTCGCGCCATGCCTTCGCCTACGTCTTCGAGGGCTCAGGTCACTTCGCCAACGCATCGGCGCCGCGCGGCGTCCTCACCGAGCCCATCGACGGCGAGGGGCCCGCGACCTGGGAGACCGCGGGGAACCGTTCCCTGGTCGTCTTCGACCGCGGTGACGAGGTCGTCGTGCGGGCCGGGGAGAAGGGCATCCGCTTCCTTCTGGCTTCGGGAAAGCCCCTGGAAGAGCCGGTGGCCTGGCACGGACCGATCGTCATGAACACCCGGAGTCAGCTCGAAGAGGCCCTCTCCCAACTGCGCCGGGGGACGTTCCTGGAGCAAGGCTGAAGGCCCCGCAGGCTGCCTGCGCTATGATCTCCCTTCAACTTGGGAGGACCGAATGGCCGAAGAGCCCGTCGAGTGGGAAATCGTCAAAGTCGTAGGCACGCCCGAGGAGGCCACCATCGTGGTGGGATTCCTCCAAAGCAGCGGTATCGACGCCGAAGCAGAGTCCCTTCACGTCAGCGAGCTGCCGACCGATCTGGGAGATCTGTCGGAGATCCGTATCCGCGTTCCCCCCGGGCAGGCGCAGGACGCCCGCGCCCTGCTCGACTCGCGCGAGGACATTGCCACGGGCGACGAGGGGGACAAATCCGGTGAGCCGCTGGACGCGGCGCCGGGAGAGGGCCCGCCGGGAGAAGGTTCGGGCGAGCCGTGAACGCCCTGGAGGGCGGCAGCAGCGTCGGCCGCTATCGCATCGTCAAGTTCCTGGGCGCCGGCGCCATGGGCGAGGTCTATCTCGCCGACGATCCGCAGATCGATCGCCAGCTCGCCATCAAGACCGTCCGTCTCATCGGCCGGGCTCAGGAGATCGACGACCGCAAGAAGCGCCTGCTGCGCGAGGCCCGCGCTGCCGGCCGCCTCCTCCATCCCAACATCGTCACCCTGTTCGATGCCGGCGAGGCCGAGGGCCTCCTCTACCTCGCCTTCGAGTTCGTCGAGGGCGTCGACCTCGCCGGCCGCCTGGACTCCGCCTCGCGCCTGAGCCTGCGCGACGTGCTGCGCATCGCCCGCCAGTCCGCCGACGCTCTCGACTATGCCCACAGCCAGGGCATCGTCCACCGCGACATCAAGCCCAGCAACATCCTGCTCGACCGCGCCGGCCGGGTGAAGATCGCCGACTTCGGCATCGCCAAGATGGCCGGGCAGAGCACCGAGCTGACCATGGTGGGCTCGGTGATGGGCAGCCCCCAGTACCTGTCGCCCGAGCAGATCAAGGGCGATGACCTCGACGGCCGCAGCGACATCTTCTCGCTCGGCGTCGTGATCTACGAGATCCTCTCGGGCAAGCGGCCTTTCGAGGGCGACACCATCACCTCCCTCGTCTACCAGATCCTGCACAAGGAGCTGCCGCCGATCTCCGAGCTGCGCGCCGTGCCTCCCCGCCTGGAGGCGCTGATGCGCAAGATGCTGGCCAAGGACCGCGACGACCGCCTCACGGCGGGAGAGGCGGCCCGCGAGCTGGCCGTCATCGAGATGGAGCTCTCCGACGAGACGCTCTCGGCCCCGGCCGCCGCGCTGGAGGACACCTTCGTCCTCCCGCGCAAGGCCTCGACGGGCGCGCCTGCACTCGTGCCGCCGACATCCTCGATCCCGCCGCCGCCACCCTGGCTCGCCGACGCGCCGCCCACGCGCAGCACGGTGGCGGCGTCGCCGGCCACCACGCCCAGCTCGCCGAGGCGGGAGGAGGTGCCCGCGCCGCTTCCGGTTCCGGTCCAGGCCGCACCGCCGCTTCCCGTTCAGGCCGCCGCCGCGCCCGCCGGACCCGCGGTCATGCCGCCGCTGCCGGTCCGTCCCACGAGCTCGAAGGGACCGCTGATCTTCGTCGCCCTTTTCCTTCTGTTGATGATCGCCGCGGTGGCGGCCGGCGGCTGGTACGCCTACAACCGCTGGGTGAAGCCCAATCTGGCGCAGATGGCCCAGTCGACTCCGTCGCCGGAGGTCACTCCCGCGGCGACGCCGGAGCCGACTCCGGCACCGGCTTCGAGCCCCGCTCCGCAGCCGTCGCAGCAAATGCCATTTCAGGTGCCGGTGCAGGTCCCGCCTTCGACCTCCGGGCCGAAGCCGGTCCCGCGTCCCACTCCCGCCGTGAGCCCGAGCCCCGCCACCCGATTGCCGTCGGCGCCGCCGCCGGTCCCGGTACCGGAGCGGCCCCGGCCGGGCGACCGCGTCCCGGCTCCGGTGGCTCCAGCTCCCGCGGCGCCTGAGCCCGAGCCGGAGGAGCCCGAGGCGCCGGCTCCAGCCGAGGCGGCGGACCGCACGGTCCATAGCGGGCTCGCCGTGGCCTTTCGCATCACGCCGCCGGACGCCCACATTCTCGTCGACGGCCGGGTGATCGGCTTGGCGGAGGACTGGAGCGGCCAGAAGGACGCCCGCACCTACACCTTCCCCGCGCCGGGGACCTACCTGGTCAAGATCAAGAAGGAAGGTATGCACGAGCTCAAGATCGCCGTCGAGGCCAGCGCCGGCGGCGGCACCACTCCCATCACCGCGCAGCTACGGGAGCGCGCCGCCGAGCAGATCGACGCCGGCGACCTGCAGGTCGTGCGGGTGCGCGAGGCCGTAGCCTTCCGCGTCCGCCAGCCGATGGCCGAGGTGCTGGTGGACGGCCAGCCGATGGGGCTGGCCCGGCGCTTTGGCGGCGGCATCCTGCGCCACAAAGACTGGCTGGAGCTCTCTCAGGGAAAACACCGGGTGTCGATCGTGGCCCCGGGCCACCGCCGCAAGGATATCCTCGTGGAAGTCATGCCGACGGCCGAGAACGACCGTGAGCGCATCGAAATCGTTTTGACGCAGGGAGGTGGCGGTGATTAGAAGGGGTTCGAGCGGTACGAGGCGTCGTCATCATCATCATGCCGCTCTGGAGGCGCCGACGCGCCTCAAGTCGCTGCCGGGCCAGATCCGGCTGGAGCGGCTGGACAATGGCTTGACCGTCTGCCTGCTCACCAACCGCCAGGCGCCGGTCGTGACCTCGGCCCTCTTCTACCGCGCCGGCACCCGCGACGAGCCCGCCGGCCACGGCGGCGTCGCCCACTTCCTCGAGCACATGATGTTCAAGGGCACGGCCCTGTATGGACCGGGGGAGATCGACCGCATCACCCAGTCCCTCGGCGGCGTCAACAACGCCTTCACCAGCCACGACGGCACGGCCTATTACTTCAACTTCGCCGCCGACCGTTGGACCGAGGCGCTGAAGATCGAGAAGGACCGCATCGAGCGCCTTACTCTCGACCCCGAGCAGGTGGCGAGCGAGCGGCAGGTGATCCTGGAAGAGATCGCCATGTACGAGAGCGAGCCCTGGGACTCGCTGGAGATGGCCGTCCACGAGCGCCTGTTCGAGGGTCACGCCTACGGCCGGCCGGTGCTCGGCACCCGCGAGGAGCTGCTGGCCACCGGCGGCGAGGCCCTGCGCGACTTCCACAGCCGCTTCTACCGCCCCGACAATGCCGTGCTGGTGGTGGCGGGCGACCTTGGCGACGACGCGCTGGACGCCGTCGAACGCACGCTCGGGACCCTTCCGGCGGGCGCGGCGGTGCGCCGCGGGCCGACGCCGGCGGACGTGCTGCCCACCTCCCTCGTGCGCCTGGAGCGCCGCAAGGGCGAAGTGGCCCGTATGATGATCGCCCTGCCGGCCCCTGCCGGCTCGCACCCCGATCATCCGGCCCTGCGCCTGGCCTCGACGCTCCTGGGCGACGGGCGCACCAGTCGGCTCCAACACGCCCTGGTCGAGGACGAGCAGCTCTGCGTGTGGGCCGCGGCGGACCTTTCCGAGGGCCTGGACGCCAGCCTGATGACCTTCGCCGCCGAGGTGGTGCCCGGCGTCGAGCCGGCCCGCGTCGAGGCCCGCGTCCTGGAGCTGATCGCCGAGGTCCGCAGCCGGCCGCCAAGCGAGGAAGAGTTGGAGCGCTGCCGGCAGATGGCCGCCGCCGACTGGGTGTTCGGCCACGAGAAGGTGCACCAGCAGGCCGTCTCCGCGGGCCTCGCCATGGCGATCTTCGATCTCGAGCACCTCGACCGCCATCTGGTGGAGATCCTCGCCACCAGCACCGACCGTCTCCTCGAGGTCGCCGACCGCTACCTCCGCCCCGAGCGCGGCGGAGTGGTGGGCTGGTCGCTGCCGAAAGCGGGGGCCGCTTGAGCAGACCCTCATCACCCCGGCCCTCTTCTCCCGCCCCCTCTCACCCCCCTCACCGGGAGAAGAGGGAGAAAGAATGAGGGTCCGGGTCCGCCGCGTCGAAGGCTCGCCGGTGGTGGCGGTGCGGCTCTCGCTCCAGGCCGGAGCGCGGGAGGAGGTCCTCCCCGGCCAATCCCTGGTCACCGGCCGCATGCTCGCCGAGGGCACCAGCCGCCGCGACTGGCGGCGCATCGCCGAAGAGTCCGAGGGCAAGGGGATGTCCCTCGAAAGCACCGGCAACTTCGAATCCATCGGCGTCTCCGTCGACGCCCTGGCCCAGGATTGGGAGCTGGCGCTCGAATGGGCGGCCGAGATCCTGCTCGATCCGAAATTCCCCGCCGACCGCTGCGCCTGGACGGCCAAGCAGGCCGCGGCCGAGCTCGAAAGCCTGGCGGACCAGCCGGACGTCAAGACAGCCTGGGGATTCCTGGAGCAACTCTATACGCCGCACCCGCGCTGCCGGCCCGTGCATGGCAGCGTCGAGAGCCTGCTCGCCCTGACCCCTGCCGACTGCGCCGCCTTCCACCGGCGGGCGCAGGCGCACGGCATCCTGGCCTCGGTGACCGGCGTCGTGGACGAGGACGCCGTGCGCGACCGCCTCACCAGCCTCCTCGGCGCCGCGCCCTCGGACGTTGAGAAATATCCTGCGCCGCAGGCGCCCGTGGGCCTGGGGCCTCGCCACGTGATCTCTCTCGAAGAGAGCGATCAGGCGCACCTCTATATCGGCCATCTCACGGTGGATCGCCGTCATTCGGACTACGCCGCCCTGGAACTGCTGGCCGTCATCCTGGGTTCGGGCTCGGGGCTGACCGGCCGCATCCCGACCCGCATCCGCGAGCGCGAGGGCCTGGCCTACACCACCTACGCCCAGACCACGGCCGGCTCCGGCCTCGACGCCGGCCGCCTGCTGATGTACGTGGGCACCTCGCCGGCCACCGTCGAGCAGGCCGAGCGGGGCGTGGTGGAGGAGGTCACGCGCCTCGTGGCGGACGGCATCGAGGACGCCGAGCTCGAAGAGGCCCGCGCCTACCTCCTCGGCCGCGAGCCCTTCCGCCGCGAGACCGCCCGCCAGTGGGCCGACCTGCTCATCGAAGCGGAGGAGTATGGCCTCCCCCTCGACGATTTCGAGCACCGCAAAGCCGAGCTCGAAGCGCTCGACCGCCCCACCGTCGAAGCCGCCGCCCGCCGCCACGTCCACCCGGAAGCATTACGGGTGACCGTGGGCCTGCCCGAATAGCGCTTCCTTCGACGCCTCGGGAGCGCCCCCCAAGACCCTCATAGGCGCGAACTTGACTCGTCTGAGAGTTTCCCCCACCCAAGACCCTCACCCCTGCCCCTCTCCCGCCCCCGCCCAACCCCCCTCACCGGGAGAGGGGTACCCCTGGGGCGTTCTTGCCTTGCTCTCTCTTCTCGCGGTTGGGGGGAGGGCGATGGGAGAAGAGGGTTGGGTTCATGAGGGAGCTTGCTGTTCTCCCTCTTCTCCCGGTGAGGGGGGTGCGGAGGGGGCGGGAGAAGAGGGCCGGGGTGATGAGGGTCTTGGGCGGGGGACCTCTCAGACAAGCGTTACGTTAGCGCTTGGAGAAGGGCGCTGGGATGCTGAGGGTCCTGCCGGCCGTTGGAAAGGTTTTATAAAGATCTGGGGAGCTTGCGGCGTATAGGATCTGTGCTATACTCCCAACCCGCAGTGCTAACATGCCTCGGTCTTTAGGAGTTACTTTCCCCAATGCTCAGAATTCGTCCCTTTGTGGTCTCGGTCGCGTACCAGAACCCGACCGGCCAGACGCAGGAAGATGATTTTCCCGTCCAGGCTCCCGACTTCGCCACAGCCAGCCGTATCGCTTTCACCTACGTGCTTAACGTTTTGAAGTACAAAGATTTCGAGCTGCGCATCGTCGGCAGCTAACGAAGGCCCAGGCGCCTCCAGCCTTCGCGGCCCAGCCGCCGTAGCGTCACGATGTTCCTTTCGTAGATCTCGGCGGCTTCGGGAAAAGCTGCCACCGCGCGATCCACACTCGCTTCCCGCAACAGGTGAAGCATCGGATACGGACTGCGATTCGTGGAATTGGCGATATCGTCCGGCTCGCTGTCGGCAAACCGATATCGCGGATGAAAGCTGGCGATCTGCAGGATGCCTTCCAAATCGAGCTCGGCCACAGCGGCATCGGCGAAGCCGAGAAATTCGTTGTACTCCAGAAAATCCTCCAGCACGTGCGGATGGATCAGCAGCGTCGTGTCGGTCTTCTTTGGATCCGCCGCCACCAGGGCTCGGAGCTCGGCCGTCAAGTCGGCCAGCAAGGCGTCGGGAGACTCCGCGCGGCTGACCACGTAGCGGATCTGATCCTTGACATACACGGCTTTCGCGAAAGGGCAAAGGTCGAGGCCGATGACCGCCTTTTCGAGCCAGTGTCGCGTCGCTGCGAGAATTTCCTTGTCCGTCTCCGCTTTTGTTCCCATCGTCGTCCTCATAAGCAGTCATTGTAGCGGGGGGAGCCTTGGACCGGCCGCGCTTTCCGGAGGACGGAGGCGGCCAGGCCCGCATCTTGCAATCTCTGGTTTCAGCAGGTAGCTCCTCCCCGTTCCGCGGCCGATGATGCGCGGCAAGGGCCGAAAGCTGAATCTAACTGAAATAAGAGGAACGACATGAAAACTCGCACCTTCACCTTGGTACTTCTTGCGGCGGCCGTAGGCGTTGGTGCCGCTGCCTACGCTCAATCCTATCCACCGCCTCCGCCTCCGCCGCCGCCGCCATCGTCCTACGACCAGCCGAGGAGCTATGACCAAACACCCCCGGGTACCGACGACCAGGGGCCGTACTATGATCCGCGGCCGGACGGCAACTACGACGACCCGAATTCCTATGACGACCCGGGGTATGACTCCGGGAGTTATGACAATCAGGGGCCGGTCGACGAGAGCCTCTTCTACAGCGAGCTTTCACCGTATGGCCGCTGGATTCAGCGCGGCAGCTACGGCTGGGTCTGGGAGCCGACGCAGGTCGAGGTCGGCTGGCGTCCTTATACCCGGGGCCGCTGGGTGCAGAGCGATTACGGCTGGACCTGGCTCTCGGACGAGCCCTGGGGCTGGGCGACGTATCACTATGGCCGCTGGTTGTCCGACCCTGAGTACGGCTGGCTTTGGGTTCCCGGCACGGACTGGGGTCCGGCGTGGGTGTCCTTCCAGGAGGGCAACGGCTATGTGGGTTGGGCGCCGCTGCCTCCGTCCATCGGTTTTTCGGCGAGCATCGGTATTCAGATCGGCGGCTTGAGCCTGAGCGCGCAGATCGATCCGTACGCCTACTCGTTCGTGCCCGAGCGCAGCTTTTTCGAGGCCCGGCTCGATAGCGTCATTCTGCCGCCCGCCCGCAACGTGACGTTCATCCACAACACGACCAACTACACCAACATCCGCATGGTGAACCGTCACGTCGTCAACCAGGGTTTCCCGACGCAACGCATCGAGCAGGCCACGGGCCAGCGGGTGCAGCGCTACCAGGTCACGCCGACGCGGGACCGCGTCCGCGGCCGGGTGACGCAGGTGCAGGGCAACCAGGTTTCCATCTTCCAGCCTGCTCCGACTCTGGGTCGGCCGCAGGCCAACGTAACGCCGCAGGTTGCCATCCAGCGTCGCCAGCAGCAGAGACAGCGGAGTCCGCAGGTGCAGGGGCAACAGCAACCCCGGCCCGGCCAGCCCACGCCGCAGGGTCAACCGACCCGTGACGCACTGCAGCAGCCAGGCCAGCAGCGGCCGCGGAATGCCCGTCCGACTCCTTCTCCGGAAGAAGTAGATCAGCGGTATCAGGCCCAGCAGCAGCAGCTTCAGGCCCGCCAGGAGGCGCAACGCAATCGTCTCCAGCAGTTGCAGCAGCAGGAGCAGCAGCCGCCGCAGGGCAACAACAACCGGGGTAATAACCAGGGTAATAACCAAGGTAATAACGCCCAGGCCCAGCAGCAGCGCGAGGCGCAACGCCAGGCCGAGCAGCAGGCCATGCAGCAGCAACAACAGCGCGAACAGCAACTGCTCCAGGCGCGTCGTGACCGCGAAAAGCAGGCCGCCCAGGCCCGTCCACAGCGGCCGCCGAACGATCAGAACCAGAATCGGCAAAACCAACAGCAGCAGCAACAACAGCAGCAGAGAAACAGGGACCAGCAGCAGCGGGAGCGGAAGCCCGAGCCCACGCCGCCGCCGGTGTAGAGAGACCCTCTAACCCCAATACCGTTCGCTTAAGACGATATTTGGTATCCTTCTTCCGATAGGAAGGAGGCGTCATGGCACGGAAAGCAGCGACACTGCCGAAAGGTACTCGACTGACAGACTTGATCGGCTTGGGTGTGTTGACCCAGT
>DASYJD010000007.1:0-61217 GCA_035996875.1 Thermoanaerobaculia bacterium | reverse complement strand
GAGGCTACCGTAGAACCCAAAAGTGAATTTGTAAAAGCAAAGCCAATCCCAATTCCGGACAACGGTACAATAATGAATACAACAGTTTCCGAAGGAATCCAGTGACAGGTCACGAAATACGCCAACGCTATCTCGACTTCTTTCAGGAGCGCGGACATCGCATCGTTCGCAGCTCTTCGCTCGTCCCGGCCAACGATCCGACGCTGCTCTTCGTCAACTCGGGCATGGTGCAGTTCAAGGACGTGTTCCTCGGCAAGGAAAAGCAGCCGTATGTGCGCGCCGCCACCTCGCAGCGCTCGGTGCGCGCCGGCGGCAAGCACAACGACCTCGAGAACGTCGGCTACACCGCGCGCCATCACACCTTCTTCGAGATGCTGGGCAACTTCTCCTTCGGCGACTACTTCAAGGAGGACGCCATCCGCTTCGCCTGGGAGCTGGTGACGCAAGTGTGGAAGATTCCCGTCGAGCGGCTGTCCGCCACGGTCTTCGAGAAGGACGACGAGGCCCTGAACCTCTGGCTGCGCCTCTCGACCCTTCCTCCCGAGCGGGTGCACCGCTGCGGCGCCGCAGACAACTTCTGGGCCATGGGCGACACCGGCCCCTGCGGCCCGTGCAGCGAGATCTTCGTCGACCTCCATCCCGATCAGCCACCCATGCCTTGGGAGGAGGGGACGGAGTCCGGCCGCTACGTGGAGATCTGGAACCTCGTCTTCATGCAGTATGAGCGGGACGCCGAAGGAAAGCTCACGCCGCTGCCTAACCCCTCGATCGACACCGGCGCCGGCCTGGAGCGGGTCGCCGCCGTCCTCCAGGGGGTGGAGTCGAACTACGACACCGACCTCTTCCAGCCCATCCTCCATGCCGCGGCCGACCTGGCGGGGCTCAAGTACGGCGGGGACGCGGAGAAGGACGTCTCCCTGCGCGTCATCGCCGACCACCTGCGGGCCGTCTCCTTCCTGCTGGCGGACGGCGTTATCCCCGGCAACGAGGGGCGGGGCTACGTGCTGCGCCGCATCCTGCGCCGGGCGGTGCGCCACGGCATGCGCCTGGGCTTCGAGGAGCCGTTCCTAAACAAGCTGGTGCCGGTGCTGGGCGAGGTGATGGGCGGCTCCTACCTGGAGCTGGCGGCCACCCGCCAGGCCTCCGTCACCACCATCAAGGCCGAGGAGGAGAAGTTCCTCTCGACGGTGGCCAACGGTGCCCGTCAGGTGCAGGAGGAGATCGAGCGCCTGCGCCCCCTGGGGCAGACGACGCTGCCCGGCGCCATGGTCTTCCGCCTCTACGACACCTATGGCCTTCCCCTGGAGGTGATCCGCGAGATCGCCGAGGAGGAGCGTTTCAGGATCGACGAGACCGGCTTCAACGAGGCCCTGGAGGCCCAGCGCGAGCAGTCGCGCAAGGCCACGGCGGAAGTGCAGAACCGCCTCGCGGCCCTGCGCGAGGTGCTGCGCGGCCACGCCGAGCTGGCCGAGACCCAGTTCGAGGGCTACGAGCGCACGGAGATGATCGAGACGCCGGCCGAGGTCGTGCGTCTCGCCACCTGGCGCGAGGGCGCGCCGGTAAGGGTGTCGACTCTGCAACGGGGGCAGGCGGGTGTCGCCGTCCTCGATCAGACGGTGTTCTACGCCGAATCCGGCGGCGAGGTGGGGGACACCGGTGAGATCCTCTGGGACGGCGGGCGGGCCCGGGTGGTCGACACCCAGAAGGACAACGCGGGCGTCTACTTCCACTTCATCGAGGTGGAGGAGGGGAGCCTGTCGCGCCACACCAAGGTGCAGCTCCGCGTCGATCACGAGCGGCGGCTCGCCATTCAGCGCAACCACACGGCCACCCACCTGCTGCAGGCGGCCCTGCGCCTGACCCTGGGCAAGAGCGTGCGCCAAGCCGGCTCGCTGGTGGCGCCGGACCGCCTGCGCTTCGATTTCACCTACCACCGGGCGATGTTCCGCCAGGAGCTGGAGGCGACGGAGGATCTGGTCAACGAGTGGATCCGGCGCTCGGTGACCACCGAGATCCTTCAGCGCAGCTATCAGGAGGCGATCGCCGCCGGCGCCATGGCCCTGTTCGGCGAGAAGTACGGCGAGCGGGTGCGCACGGTGGCCGTCCCCGGCTTCAGCCTCGAGCTGTGCGGCGGCTGCCACGTGCGCAACTCGGGGGAGATCGGCCTCTTCCTCATTGAGTCCGAGCGCGGCGTGGCCTCGGGCGTGCGCCGCATCGAGGCGCTGACCGGCTCCTTCGCCCTGGAGGAGGTCCGCCGCCAGCGGACGGCCTACAGCGAGCTGGTGCTGCGCCTCGGCATCCGTTCCGGCGACTACGAGCAGCAGCTTCAGAAAGCCGAGCAGCTTCGCCAGCGCCAGAACGACCTGGAGTCCGAGATGCGGCGGCTGCGCATGCAGCTCGTCTCCGGTGCCGCCTCCGCGGCGGACGCCGAGGAGATCCAGATCGACGGCATCAAGATCCTGGTGCGCGAGGTGCCGCCGGCCCCGGCCAACGAGCTGCGCGACATGGCCGACACCCTGCGCTCCAAGATGGGCTCGGGCGTCGTGGTCATCGGCACTCGTAGCACCGGCAACGTCAGCCTGGTGGCGGCGGTGAGCAAGGATCTGACGGGCCGGGTCAGAGCCGGCGATCTGGTCAAGAAGCTCTCCGCCATCGTGGGCGGCGGCGGTGGTGGCCGCCCCGATTTCGCCCAGGCCGGCGGCAAGGATCCCGAGAAGTTGCCGGAAGCCTTGGCTGCCGTGGGCGAGGCGGTGCGCGAGCAGCTCGGACGATAGGCCCCTTGCAATCTTTCAGTTCCCGACTAAGATAGACGGGCTGTACCTATTCGATCGCTAGCGCAAGGATCGCGGCATCCTTCTGTGAGGTTCTGTCGTGACGAAATCGGTGAGACTCGCCGTCACCTGGACGCTTTTCGCTCTCTGCCCTGCTCTGGCCGGGGCGGGCGTGCGCGTCGAAGTCGGGTCGAACGGTCGTAAGGTCATCATCAACGAGGATACCGTCCAGCGCTCCCGGCGCCTGGCCGGCAGGCTCCTGCCCGTGCCGAGCGCCGATCTCGAGCCCCTCATCCAACGCCAGAGCGACAACCAGAACCTCGACCCGAAGCTCGTCAAGGCGGTCATTCAGGTCGAATCCGGCTATAACCACAAGGCGCTGTCGAACAAGGGGGCTATGGGCCTCATGCAGCTCATGCCGGACACGGCGAGCCTGTTCAACGTGCGCAACGCCTTCGATCCGGAAGAGAACCTCCGCGCCGGCACCCGCTACCTGCGCCAGCTCCTGGATCGCTTCGCCGGGCGCGTCGAGCTGGCGCTCGCCGGCTACAACGCCGGTCCGGGAGCGGTGGAGAAGCACAAGGGTGTGCCTCCCTACGCCGAGACGAGGGACTACGTGAAGCAGGTGATGATGCTCTATCGCGGCGACCGCAGCACTCCTGAGGTGCATGTCGATCGCGGGGGTCGCGGCAGCGATTTCGCTCCTCTCCGCATGGCTGCCGCCAGCCCCGGCCCTGTCACCGCCCCGTCGGACCTCCCCGTCAATCGCCGCAAGCCACGCCTCATCCGGGGCCCGAACAACCGGCTCCTGCTGACCACCTCGTTCAGCGGCTCACGGTAACGTGCGGCCTTCTTTTCGTCCGGCGGTGGCATAGAATGCCCACCGGTTGCCGCCCAACCCGTCGCTAGCGATGCTCAACATTCCCAATCTGCTGTCCATTTTCCGCATCCTGCTGGTTCCGCCGCTGGTGGTGGTGCTGCTCACCAAGTTCGAAGGCAAGGAGTGGTGGGGGCTGGCCCTTTTCCTGCTGGCCGCGGTGATGGACTTCCTGGACGGCTTCCTCGCCCGCCGGCACAAGCAGGTCACCCGCCTGGGGACCCTGCTCGATCCGGCGGCGGACAAGATCCTCATCTCGGCGGCCTTCATCTCGCTGGTGGAGATGGACCATTCGAGCGGCCATACCGTGGTGCCGGCCTGGATCGTGGTGGTGATCATCGCCCGTGAGTTCGCCGTCACCTCGCTGCGCAGCTTCGCCGCCGCCGAGCATCTGGTCATCCCCGCCGGCTTCTCGGGCAAGGTCAAGACCGCCGTCCAGATCGTCTCCATCGCTCTGCTCATCATCTACAACAAGCTGGGCGAGTTCCGGCACCTGGCCCCCGTCTCCCTGTGGGTGGCGCTGGCGGTGACCGTCTACTCCGGCATCGAGTACTTCGTGCGCTTCGGCAAGCTGATCCTGCGCGGAGAGGTCCGTTGACGGGCCTTTCGATCCTCCAGCGTCTCGCCCTGTTCTCGCGGCGGCGGTACCGGACGGTCTTCCTCCTCACCGGCATCCTGGTGGCCATTTCGATCGGCCTCATCCTGCGGCTGACGTTCGATACCGACATCCTGAACCTGCTGCCGCGCAAGAACCCAGGGGTCCGCGCCTATGTCGAGACCCTCCAGGACTTCGGCAGCAGCACGCTGCTGATCATCGCCGTCCGCATCCCTGAAGGGACGGTGATCGAGCCCTATGAGTCGTTCGCCGACGAGCTGGCGGCCCGCCTCTCCAAGCTGCCGGAGCTGAAGCAGGTCGAGCATCGCATCGGCGATCCCGAGGAGCTGCTGCGGACGTTCTTCCCCAAGTCCGTGCTGTTCCTCAATGCCGAGGGGCGGAGCCAACTCGCCGCCCGGCTGACGGACGACGGCATCCGAAGCCGAGTCTCGGAGCTGCGCCGCCAGCTCTCCACCCCCCAGGGCCTCGCCGTCAAGCAGCTCGCCAAGCTCGACCCACTCGGGCTGGCCCAGATTTTCCTCGGCCGCGTCGAGAGCTCCCGCGGCAGCCTGCAGGTGGACTGGACGAGCGGGTACTACCTCTCCCGCGACCATCGCATGCTCCTCCTCCTGGCCGAGCCGACTCAACCTCCGCAGAGCCTCCAGTTTAACGAGCGGCTGGTCGCCGGCATCCGCCGGACCGTCGCCGGCACCCTGGCGGACTGGGGAAAGATCGGGGGGGACGACGCGCTGGCCAAGCCGCGGGTGGACCTGGGCGGCGCGCACCTGACGGCGCTCGCGGACTCGTCGCTCATTCGCTACGACATGACGGTGAACATCATCACCTCGGCGCTCGGCGTGCTCGTCCTCTTCCTTTTCGCCTTCCGCCGCATCGGCACGCTGGTCTACGCTTTCCTGCCCTTGGTCTGCGGCCTTATCCTCACCTTCGGTTTCGCCAAGGTGGCGGTGGGCTCGCTCAGCTCGGCGACCAGCGTGGTGGCGGCGCTGCTCATCGGCCTGGGGATCGACTTCGTCATCGTTTCCTACGGGCGCTATGTCGAGGAGCGGCGGCGGGGCGCGACCGTCGAGGCGGCGTTGATGGCGATGAGCGGCCTCTCCGGCCGGGCGGTGCTGGCGGGGGCCATCACCACCACGGCCACCTTCTACGCCTTCACCTTCACCGACTTCGTGGGCCTGCGGCAGATGGGGCTGCTCACTGGCACCGGCATTCTCTTCTGCGCCACTTCGGTGCTCATCCTGCTGCCCGCGATGCTCGCCTGGAGTGAGGACCACCACCAGAAGCGCAACACGGCGCCCAACCTCTTCCTCCACAGCTTCGGCTCGGAGGTGCTGATGCGCTACTGCATCCGGCATCGCCGGGTCGCGTTCCTGGCCGGCGTCGCTATCACCGCCGTGGCTCTGGGCTTCGCCGTCTTCATCAAGTTCGACGAGAGCATGAAGACCATGCGGCCTCAAGGGAACGAGGGGCTGGACGTCACCGCCGAGGTGGGGCGCACCTTCGGCTCCGGCTTCGACTCGATGACCATCCTCCTCTCCGGAAACTCGCCGGACGAGGTGCTGACGCTCGCCGGCAAGGCGGCGGTGGGAGCCAAGAAGCTGGTGGATGAGGGAATTCTCTACGGCTACAGCGGCGTGACCTCGCTGATCCCGCCGCCCACACAGCAGGCGGAGGTCCTGCAATGGCTGGGGACGGAGCGCCACGGCGCGCTGGACCTCGGCCGTATCCGCTCGACCTTCGCTGCGGAGGCGGGCCGGCAGGGAATGCGCATGGAGCCCTTCGAGCCGGGCCTGGACCTGCTGGCCCGGGCGGTGAACCTGTCCGGTCCCATCGGCGTCGACGACTTCCGGCAGTCGAAGCAGACGCAGCTCCTGCTCGACCGCTTCCTCAAGAAGACCGATCACGGTTGGCGTGGTGCCGTCCTGCTCTACCCGCCGGGCAACAAGTGGCGGCGCGAGCCCCCTCCGCAGGCGCTGGCCTTGGCCAGGAGCCTTGGGCCCCACGCGATTCTCACCGGCACCAACGTCGTCAACCAGACGGTGCGCCAGGAAGTGCTGCGCGACGCCTGGATCGCCGGCATTCTGGGCTACCTGGTGGTCACCGTCATTCTGTGGATCAACTTCCGCACCCTGCGCCACACCTTCATGGCTCTCGCTCCGCTCACCCTGGGCATCCTCTGGATGGTGGGCAGTATGTCGGCCCTCGGCATCCAGATGAACTTCATCAACATCTTCGTGACCACCATGATCATCGGCATCGGCGTGGACTACGGCATCTACGTGATCCACCGGTACCTGGAGGTACGCGACGCCTCGGACGAGGAGTTCGAGCGCGGCATCCTGGAGACCTCGAAGGCGGTGCTGGCGGCGGCCACCTGCACCATCGTGGGCTTCGGCTCGATCACCTTCTCCCACTACCCGGGGCTGATCTCCACCGGCAAGGTGGCGATCCTAGGTGCCCTCTGCACCTCGCTGGTCGCCATCACCCTGCTCCCCACCTTCCTGAGCTGGCGGCGCGACGTGCGCAAGCGGCGGAATTTCAGCAGAGCCACCTGATCTTGGATGGTATACTTTCTATACCGGATCGGCATCGGAGGTCCGCGGTGGAATTCGAGTTCGATGAAGCCAAGAGTGAAGCGAATGCGGTCAAACACGGCATCGACTTTCTCGCGGCACAGGCACTGTGGCTCGATGAGTTGCGCATCGAGGTTCCCGCCCGCACTGAAGACGAACCCCGTTTCCTCGTGATCGGCCGGATTGACGGCAAGTACTACTCGGTCGTCCTTACCTATCGCGAGCAGCGGGTTCGAATCATCTCGGTGCGGCGATCCAGAAAAGAGGAGGTGACCCTCTATGAAGGCTGAGGAGTTCGACCGTAAGTTCGATGCCGGCGAAGACGTCACCGATGCGCTCGACCTGTCTGCCGCGCGCCATCCCGGTCAGGAGTCGCGTCGCGTGAACGTTGACTTCCCGGTCTGGATGGTTGAGTCTCTCGATCGCGAGGCTAAGCGGCTCGGCGTCACGCGCCAATCCATCATTAAGGTTTGGATCGCCGAGAAGCTCGAGCTCAAGGCATCGTAATCTGCTCCCCACCTTGCCTGAGCTGGCGATGCGGCCTTTTCCCGCGCGAATTTTCGTAGCGCCCTCGCGGAGGCGGGTCTTCCCCTCGCGAGCGTAGGAGGAGAGTTCGCGAGTGGAGGAGGAAAACTCGCAAAGCAGCCAAGTCAAACTCTCCGCGTCACGCTCTCCACAGCCGCCGCAACCTCTTGCGGCACTTCCTCTTGCAAGAAATGGCCGGCCACCGTCCGAGTCACCGGCGCGTTGGGCAGGGCGCGCTCCAGATGGCGGAGAGATCGTCCCAGAAGAGGATCGCGCATCCCCCACACCAGGACCGCCGGCCCGCGGAACGAGAGCACCCACTCCGCACCCCGATGTAGGGTCGGGATGCTCGGGTGGTCCGGTCCGTCCGGGACCATGCGGGCGAGGGCGAGAGGGGCGATTCGGTCTCGCCACGTCCGCAACGGCCACCGGTAGGCTCGGGCCACCTCGCCGCGGATCGACCGCTTGTCCCCCTGGATCGACGAGAGCACGTTCTGGGGGAATCCGAAGCCGCGGAAGACGAGGTCGCTCAATCCCGGGATGCGAGCGAAGCGGTGGAAGAGCGTCCCCTTGGGATGGTCGGGCACCGTGATCGCCGTGTTGGCGAGGACGAGCCCGGCGATCCTCTCCGGCAGTCGCGCTCCGATCTGGGTCGCGATGGGGCCGCCCCAATCCTGGCCGACCAGGATCGCACCGCGCAGGTCCAGCGCCTCGACCACCTCCGCCATCGCCGCCCCATGCCGTTCCAGCGAGTGGTCCGCGATCCGCGGCGGCCGGTCCGAGAAGCCGAGCCCCAGGAGATCCGGAGCCACGCACCGGAATTCGGGCAGCAGGGCGATCACCTTCCGCCACAGGAAGCTCCACGTCGGGTTGCCGTGCAGCATCACCACGGGCCGAGCCGCCGGATCGCCGTGGTCGATGAGATGAACCCCCCGGCCCGCATCCGGCCCCGACTGGAGGACGTGGACGGCGCGCCGGAAGGGAAGGAGAGGCGCGAGGAAGTCTGGGAGCTGGGGCGGGGGAAGGGTGGGCATGGGAGGCCTGAAGGAAGGCGAAGGCGAGTCTACCTGTGGCAGGGCCATCCCGAAAATCCCCTCCGCAAACCCGTGTTCTTCTAGGGGTTGCAAGATGAGATCGGTTTTTTCCGTTTTATAGAGGGTGGAGGTCACACTCTCATGCCCCAGAAACACGACCGAAGTTACCGGCTGCTCTTCTCACATCCCAGGATGGTGGAGGACCTGTTGAGCGGGTTCCTCGGAGTCGCTCCCTCTCCTGGCACTCTGGAAAGAAGGAACGAGATCTACATCAGCGACCGGCTCGAAAAGCGGGAGCAGGATCTCGTCTGGCGGCTCCGCGGACCGCGGGGGAAGCCTGTGCTGTATCTGCTGTTGGAGTTCCAGTCGCGGAAAGATCCTGAGATGGCGCTCAGGAGCTCGGTGTACGTCGGCCTGCTCAAGCAGGATCTGCTGAAGAGCCGCGAGATCCTACGCAGGGAGAAGCTGCCCCCTGTGCTGGCCGTGGTGCTCTACAATGGCTGGCGGAGATGGCCCGATCTCGAGGATGGCTACCGACTGATCGACATGCGCAGGGACGCGCTCCCCGCCGAAGAAGGCAATCTGGTGGTGCTGCTCTGCCAGTTGGAACGAAGCCAGACGCCCGAGGCCATCGCTAGGCCCGTGGAGAAGCTGGCCCGGCTTCTGATGAGGCCTGAGGACGCGGACCTGAGAAGGGCGTTTCTGACGTTTCTGAAGTACTCGCTCCTCCCGGCCCGGTTTCCAACGGCGCCGATTCCTGCGACACTTGATCTTGAGGAGGTGAAACCCATGTTGCGAGAAACGGTAAAGGGGTGGACCCGGGAGTGGCTGGAGGAGGGTAAGAAGGAAGGCCTGAAAGAAGGGCGCCAGGAAGGACGTCGTGAGGGGGAGGTCCGGCTGCTGGTCCGCCAGTTGGAACTCAAGTTCGGCCCCCTGTCTCCCCGAGACCGGAAGCGGATCGACGCCGCCGACTCGGACCGCCTCCTCGAATGGGGCGAGCGCATCCTGACGGCTCGGTCGCTGGGCGAGGTCTTCGGCGACTAGCCCTCAAGGATTCCGCCCCCTACGCCTTCCCCCGCAGCTCCTCGACCTTGCGCTCGCGCTGATCCTCGATCCGGCGGCGGTCGCGGAGGTACTCTTCTTCCTCTTCCTGCCGCTTGGCGGGGTCGTAGATCGTCTTCAGGCGGTTCTTGTGGAGGATCTCGAGCTCGGCGAGGCTCGCTTCGGCCTTGCGGCGGGCTTCGGCGATCTGCTCCCGCGCCTCGTCGCTGAAGGTCTCCTCCCGCGGCCTGTCGATGCCCTGCTTCTCCATGCGCTCCAACGCCAGCTCATAGGCGGACTTCATTCCTGTGGTTTTGTCCTTGGCGGCCATGAAAACAGCATATCATCCGTCTCACGCCTCGTGCCAAAGTGGCACGCGCCGGTTGTGGCCGGCGCCGGAATGCCGCCGTAGAGCCCGGTTTTCCTTTGCATCGAGGCGGTGGCATCACGGCATCCGGTTTGCTTAGACCCGCGGCCCACGACGAAACGCAGGGCTGATTTCAGGAGGCTCCATGATCGAAGCGCACGATCTCACGCGCCGTTACGGCGACTTCACGGCCGTGAACGGCATCTCCCTGTCCGTGAAGGAGGGGGAGATCCTGGGGATGCTGGGTCCGAACGGCGCCGGCAAGACGACCACGATCCGCATGATCACCGGCTTCCTGCCGCCCACCAGCGGCACAGTCACGGTGGACGGCAAGGACCTGTTCGAGTCGCCTCGCGAAGCGCGCCGGCAGTTGGGCTACCTGCCGGAAAACGTCTCGCTCTACCCCGAGATGCGGGTGGACGAGTACCTGGACTATCGCGCCCGGCTGGAGGGGCTGTCGCGGGGCGAGACCCGCTCGGCCATCGCCGTTGCCGTGGAGCGGTGCCTGCTCGGCGACGTGCGCCACCAGATCATCGGCACGCTCTCCAAGGGGTACCGCCAGCGGGTGGGGCTCGCCACGGCGATCCTGCACAATCCCCGCGTCCTCGTCCTCGACGAGCCGACGGTGGGGCTCGACCCCAAGCAGATCATCTCCATCCGCGAGCTGATCAGGGAGCTCGGCCGCCAGCACACGCTGCTGCTCTCCACCCACATCCTCCCCGAGGTTGAGCTGCTCTGCGACCGCGTAATCATCATCGACAAGGGGCACATCATCGCCGAGGGGACGCCCGAGAGCCTGCGCGAGCGCTGGACGGGGAATCCTGCGTTGCGGGTGATCCTCAAGGACGCCCCGTCGGGCGCCGCCGAGGCCCTCGCCTCCCTGCCCGGCGTGGTGCGGGTGAAGGACGGCGGCCCCGACGGCTCGTGGATCCTGGAGTGCGAGCCCGGCTCCGATCCGCGGGAGGAGGTGTTCCGCACGGCGGTTTCCGCCGGCTGGGTGCTGCTGGAACTGGGCCGCCAGCGCGGCGCCACGCTGGAGGACATCTTCGTCCGCCTGACGACTGCCGACGTGGCCGCCGCGACGCCCGGAGACGGGCCGACCGCACCGGCCGCGCCTGCCGGGACGAACGAGACAGAGGAGGTGGTGTCGTGAACGGAGTCCTGGCGACGTATCGCCGCGAGCTGCGGGCGTTCTTCTTCTCGCCGCTCGCCTACGTGATGCTGTTCTTTTTCCTGGTGGTCACCGGGGTCATCTTCGTCTACATCGTGGGGCAGCTCAACAATCCCGCCTCGCCCGGCGGACCGCCGCTCAAGTTCTTCTTCACCGCCACCTGGCTGATGCTGCTCCTCCTGGGGCCGCTGCTCACCATGCGGCTGGTTTCCGAGGAGCTGCGCTCGGGATCGATCGAGGTGCTGATGACGGCGCCAGTGACCGAGGGCCAGGTGATCGCGGGCAAGTTCCTGGCCGCCTTCACCTTCTACGCCTTCCTCTGGTTCCCCACCCTGGGCTACGCGGGGATGATCGCCCTCTACGAGAAGGTGGATTGGGGGCCGGTGGTGGCGGGCTACCTGGGAGTGCTGCTGATCGGCGCGCTCTTCCTCGCCATCGGCATTTTCTCCTCGGCGATGACCCGCAGCCAGCTCCTGGCCGCGATGATGACGGCGGCGCTGCTCTTCGTGCTCTTCCTCCTCGGCGTCTTCGAGGAGTTGGTGAACAACGACCTGATGAAGCGAGCTCTCGGCTACGTCAGCATCTTCAATCACATCGACGAGCTCGCTAACGGCATCGTCGACACCCGCCGGCTGGTCTTCTACCTGTCAGGCACGCTGTTCTTCCTGTTCCTGGCCAGCCGGGCGCTCGAAGACAAGAAGTGGAGATGACGCCGATGGATCAAGCCAACCGCCGCCAGCTCGTGAGGACGGGGACCCTGTCGGCGGGCGTCCTGCTCCTGGCCGCCCTGCTCCTCATCGTCAACTATTTCGGCTGGAAGTACTACAAGCGCTTCGACTGGACGGGCAGCCAGCTCTACAGCCTGTCGGAGAAGACGGTCAACGTGCTCAAAGGGCTGAAGCGGGACGTCGATTTCTACGTCTTCCTCTCGCCCGACGAGCAGCACGAGCTCTATCAGCCGACCTCCGAGGTGCTCGCCCGCTACGGCGCCGTCACCCGCCGCGTCCATATCCATACAGTCGACGCGGCGAAGAATCCCATCGAGGCGCAGCAGCTCATCCAGAAGTTCGGCGTCACTTCGACCGGCGTCGTGGTGGCGAGCGGCAACGACCGCCGCGTCATCGACAGCAACGATCTGGCCGAGCTCGACTTCCGCTCCATGCAGTCGACCGGCCGGCCGCAGATGACCGGCTACAAGGGCGAGCAGCTCTTCACCAGCGCCATCCTGCAGCTCTCCGAGGGGCACAAGCCCAAGATCCTCTTCACCACCGGCCACGGCGAGCACGCGCTGGACGATCAGGGCGGGCACGGCCTCTCCGGCACCCGGCAGCTCCTGGGGCGCGACAACTTCGACCTTTCGGAATGGTCCTCCCTGGGGCAGGCCACCGTTCCGGCGGGCACCGACCTGCTGGTCATTGCGGGGCCCTCGGGCAGCTTCGTGAAGCCCGAGCTGGACGTCTTCGCGGCCTACATGACGGCCGGCGGGCGGATGCTGGTAATGCTCGATCCCACGATCGGCCAAGCGACGGGCGGAGGGTTGGTGCAGACCGGGCTGGAGGCCTGGCTCGCGACCTACGGCGTCAAGGTCGGCCAGGACATCGTGGTCGACCCCAGCAACCCGCTGCCCTTCTTCGGCCCGGAGACGATCTTCAGCAAGAACTACGGCGAGCACCCCATCACCAAGGCGCTCGCTGAGACCAATCAGCCCGTGCTGGTAACTCTCAGCCGCTCGATGTCCAAGGGGAGCTCGCCGGGGCTCAAGGTGACGGAGCTCATGCGCACCTCGAACGAGGGTTGGGGAGAGACCAACCTCGCCAACCTGCAAAAGGTCTCGCGCGACGGTCAGGATCTGGCGGGCCCGGTGCCACTGGCGGCGGCGGCGGAGACCGACCCGGTGGCCGCGGGCAAGAAGGGACTGCGACTGGTCGCCGTGGGCGATTCGGACTTCGCCACCAATCAGCTCCTGCAGTCCAACGTCGCCAACACCGTCCTGCTCTCCAACGCCTTCAACTGGCTGGTGGAGCGCGAGGCGCTACTGGGCATTCCGCCGAAGAAGACGGAGCAGGTGAAGCTGACGCTGACCGGCGACGAGTTCCGCCACGTCTGGCTGCTGGCGGCGGCGCTGCCGCTGCTCTCGGCGATCCTGGGCGGCTACATCTTCTTCCGCCGCAGGAGATGAGCGCATGAAGCCCCGTACGCTGCTGATCCTGCTGTCCATCGTTCTGGTCCTGGGGGCCTTCATCTGGTTCTACGAGCGCACGCTCCCTTCCAGCGAGGAGCGGGTCGAGCTGGGCAAGAAGGTCTTCCGTCTCGAGAAGGACGACGTCACGGCGGTGGCCATCGACTCTACGAAGGGTTCGGTGCGCCTGGAGCGGGTGGTGTCGGCCAAGGTGGAGAAGCCGCGGTTCGACAAGGGAGCACCGGCCCCGGCGTCGTCGGAGTGGCGGCTGGTGCGGCCTCTCGCGACGCGGGCGGACGCCTTCGCTGTCGATCGCCTGCTGGAAGCCGTGGTCTCGCTGGACAAGAGCCGCACCCTGGAAGGCACGGACCCCAAGGCGGTGGGGCTCGACAAGCCGCGCGCCACCCTGCGCCTGACCACCAAGAAGGGCGAGACGGTGCTCAAGCTCGGCGCCGAGGTGCCGCCCGGAGGCAATCTCGTCGCCGGTGTGGACGGACGGAAGGAAACCTACGTCGTCGCCGACACCATCCTCACTGAAGCGGACCGCAACCCCCTGGATTGGCGGGATCGCCAGATGGTCCACGGCGATCGGGAGGACATCGAGCGCGTCACGCTGACCGGCGCTCAGGGCGGCCCGGTGGTCCTCGTCCGCAAGCCTCAGGGCTTCCGCATCGAGAAGCCGATCTCGGATCGCGCGGACCGCGAGCTGACGGAGGGCCTGCTGGCGGATTTGACGGGCCTGATGGCGGAGCGCTTCGTTCCCGCGGGCAAGACGGCCGCGGACCTCGGCCTCGCCGCCCCGCGCGAGACGGTGGAGGTGGCCTTCAAGGGCGCCGCGCCCCTGCGCATCGAACTGGGCGCTCCGGTGACGGGACCGGCAGCGCCGGAGGGGCAGACCACCGGCGAGCTCACCTACGCCCGCATCGGCGACGCTATTTTCGAGGCCCGTACCAAGCTGGGGGAAGCCGCCCGGCGGGCTCCGGCGGCGTGGCAGGCGGTCCAGCTCTCGGCCTTCGAGGTCTATCAGGTGGAATCGGCCACGGTGCTGGAGGGCTCAACCACTCTACAGCTCACCCGTGAGGGCACGGATTGGAAGCGCGGCGGCACCCTCATCTCCTTTCTGTCGGTGAGCGACCTGTTGTCCGTCCTCACCAGCGCCAAGGCCACCCGCCTCCTGCCCTCAGCCGAGGCGCAAACCGCCAAGCCGCTCCTCACCTTCTCCCTCCATACCAAGGAAGGGGGCGAGACTTTGACGCTCTACCCCGAGCAGAAGGAAGGGGTGCCGGCGCGGGCGAGCGGGCGCGACACGGTCCTGCTGCTTTCCGCCGAGACGCTGAAGCAGATCCAGGCGAAGCTCCAGGACGTGAAAACGGCGAAGCCGGTGACGCCTGAGAAAGCGGAGAAGCCCGCGAAGGGAAAGAAAAAGAAGTAACTACGGTTGCTGCGGCGCCTCTCCCCGCAGCCGTTGCTGCCTGAGGCGCTGGCGCATCTTCTGTCCGGGGCGCTGTTTCTGGCCGCCGCCGAGGCCGGCGTTGGGTCCGAAGCCGCCCGGATTGGGGATGCGGAGCTGGCCGATCAGCCGCAGGTACTGCTTCTCCTTTTCCGGACCCAGCAGGTCGCGGGTCGCCAGGATGTTGGCGGCCAGCGATTTTTCCAGGGCGAGGTAGGTGCGGCTGGACTCCTCCAGCAGGCCGTCCACCCGCGCCCGGTCGGGCTGGGGCTCAATCAGCTCGTGGCGAAGGTTGCGGTGGGTTTCTCCGAGCTGCAGGCGTAGGTGGCTGGTCTCCTGGTAGAGGTTCCACTGGATGTCCAGGAACTTTCGCCGCTCCTCGCCTTCGAGGCCGAGGCGGTTGGCGAGCTGAGGGAGACGGGGAAGGGGATCGGCCTGCTGGTTCGCCGCCCCGGCCTGCTTCCCCCCCTGTCCTCCCGGCCCCAGGCGCCGCACCGCGACAGCCGCCAGGATGCCGACGTTGAGACCCACGGAGAGCAGCAGGACGATGACCAGCCACCAGCGCCTCATGGCCGGCCCTCGGGCTCCCCGCCCGTCGACTCCACGATCAACTTCCAGTAGCCCGCGGCCAGGCTGAGCTCCTCGCCGGAGGAAACCTTGAGGCCGGCGATGGCTCCCTCGGACGTGGGCGAGGTGTCTGCCGCCGGCCAGCTCACGCCGACGCCGATCCCCAGCAGGGCGCCCGCCACCAGGGACGCCGCCGCCGTGGTCCGCACCCAGTTGGGCGCCGACTTCCAGGAAAGGGAGCCGCCAGCCTTCTCGCTACGCACGCGGGCCATGACCCGGCCAGTGAAGCCCGGCGGAACGGGGGAGGGGGGTGGCAGCTCGAGCCCGTTCCACGTCTGCTCCAGCCGGCGGAAGTCCGCCGCCAGCTCAGGCTCGCGCCCCATCCGGGCGCGCAGCTCGCGCGCCTCGTCGGCCGCCAGCTCATCCCGCAGCAGGCTCATCAGTTCGTGTTGCGTACCGCTTGTCATCGTGTCCCCTCTGCGGATGAAACCCGCGAGCTCCCCGCTTCCTGCGCTGCTTCGAGCCGCCGCATGGCCCGCACCAGCCGGCTCTCCACCGCACCCTCGGTAATGCCCAGCACCTCGGCGACCTGTTTATAAGACAATCCTTCGAAACGAACCAGCACCAGCACCGCCCGCTGGTTCTCCGGCAGCTTGCCGATGGCCGTTCGCGTGGCCTGCCAGCGTCGCCGGGCGTCCAGCGTCGCGGCCGGATCGGCGGCACGGTCCGGCGGATCGAAGGCGGGAGAGTCCTCGTCGGTCGGGGAGTCCAGGCGGAGGAATCGCACCAGCTTTCTCCTCCGGAGCTTGTTCAGGCAGTGATTGACCGCGATGCGGTAGAGCCAGGTGTAGACCTGCCCCTGGGGCCGGACGTCCGCCGCTTTCCGGTAGGCCTTGAGGAAGACGTCCTGTGCGGCGTCCCGGGCCTCCTCAGCATCGCCCAGCAGGCGCTCGCACAGCCGGAGCAGGCGCTCCTGGTGGCTCTCGACGAGCGACGCGAACGCGTCCACGTCGCCCGCAGCCACCTTCGCCAGCGCCTCCCAATCTGGATCGACGGCCGCCGCCGTTACGGAATCGGTCGCCACCTCGTTGTGTGGAACCCTCCGAAAGGAGAAATCCTGCGGAAGATCAGAGAGCGGTCACCGCGCCGGGGATCTCGTCGGGACGCATGCGGGCCTCGGCGGCCTCGTGCATCGTCTCGGGGTCGTAGGAGTAGATCAGCGACCGCACGGTCTTCTCAGGAGCGAGACCCAGACCCTCCTCGTAGCCCCACATGTCGATCGTCTCCCACGGGCAGTAGCGGGCGCAGAGCTGGCAGCCGATGCAGCGCTCGAGGTCGACCTCCACCAGCTTCATGAAGTCGCGGTACACGGGGCCGGGGACGATCTCGATGCAGTCCACAGGGCAAAAGGAGATGCAGGCCTCGCAGCCGGTGCAGCCCGTCTGATCGATGACGGCGAGTTGCTTCGGCGCCTTGGCGCGTGGCGGCTTGTCGATTTCGATCTTCTTTTCGTAGAGGAAAGCTTCAGGCATAGCGTCGGCTCCGGGGCTTCAAGTGCCCTTCAGTGGACGGATACTCTACCAGAAACGTGCCAAAATCCCTCCGTGATCCAAGACCGCGTCAGCCGCTTTCTCACCGCCCCCGACTCTGCCGCCTTCGAAGAGCTGGCGCTGGCCGCCTTCGCCTGGCAGTTCGAGCGCATCGAACCCTACCGCCGGTTGTGCGCGCGCCGGGGGACCACGCCGGAGACCGTGCGCGACTGGCGTCAGGTGCCTTTCGTGCCGGCCGCCGCCTTCAAGACCATGACCCTGGCCGCGGCGCCCGCCGTGGAGGTCTTCCGTAGCAGCGGCACGACCCGTGAAGAGCGTAGCGAGCACCACCAGCCCTTCCCCGACCTCTACCGGCAGGTGATCGACGCCTCGTTTCCTCCCTTCTGCCTGCCGTTCCTGGCGCCGGGGGCGAAGCTGCCCATCCTCTCCCTCATCCCGCCGCGGGAGCAGATCCCCGACTCCAGCCTCTCGTTCATGGCGGATCACCTCCTCTCCCAATGGGGAAGCCCGGAGAGCGCCACCGCCTTCGGCCCGCGAGGCGTCGAAGCGGTGAAGGCCCGCTCGTGGGCGGCGGCGCGGCAGCGGGAGGGGCGGCCCGTCCTCATCCTGGCCACCGCCTTCGCCCTCGCCCAGTGGCTGGAGGCGCTGGAGCGGCTGGGCCTGCGCTTCCGCCTGCCGCCGGGGACGGCCCTCTTCGAGACCGGCGGTTTCAAGGGCCGGACGACGGAGCTGAGCCGCCCGGATCTCCTCGCCCGCGTCCAGACCTGGCTCGGCGTGCCGCCCGAATTCGTAGTGCGGGAGTACGGCATGACCGAGCTGACCAGCCAGTGCTACACCCGCGCCCTGCTCGGCGGCGATCCCGACCTCTTCGTCGCTCCCCATTGGGTGCGGGTCAGGGTGCTGGACCCCGAGACGCTGGCGGAAGCTCCGGCCGGCTCGCCGGGCCTTCTCGCCGTGTTCGACCTCGCCAACCTGGGCTCGGCCGTCCACCTCCTCACCGAAGACCTCGGCGTCGCGGAGGGCGAGGGCTTTCGCCTCTTCGGCCGGGCCGCCGGGGCCGAGCTGCGGGGGTGCTCGCTGGTGGTGGAGGAGCTGCGAGTGCCTTCAGGATCGCCGGCCTGATGCTCCGCGACACCTTCCTGCCGCTCTCCTTCGACCGCTCCCGGGCACCCGTCTTTCGCGCCGTGGAGCATCCCGGCGTGCGCTACAGCTCGGCGCGCTGGAGCGCGGAGCCGCTGGGCCGGTTGGTGGCGGCGCTCCGCGAGGGAGCGGAGGCGCTGCGGCAGATCCCCGCCGAGGACGTCCTCGCCGCCTGGGGGGACACGGTGGCGACCTTCCTGCGCCAGGGCTCGCTGGAGAGGCGGGCGCTCGATCCGCCTCTCGCCAAGCTCTGCGGACTCTCCCGCGAGGGCTTGAGGGCCGGCCTCGAGGCGGTGCTGGGTGGTGTGCGCCGGGAGCCGGCGGCGGCGCTTTTCGCCCGTGCCCGCCCGGCACCGGCGGCATCGGGCGCCGGGCCGGTGCTGGCCGTCCTCGCCTCGAACCTGCCCGGCCTGGCCGTCCAGCCGCTCCTGCCGGCGCTGGCCCTGGGCCGGCCGGTGCTGCTCAAGTCTCCTTCCTCCGAGCCGCTCTTCGCGCCGGCCTTCCTTTCCGCCCTGGTGCGGCGGGAGCCCCGGCTGGGCGCCGCCGTGGCCGCCGCCACCTGGGAAGGGGGAGACGAGGATCTGGAAGCCCCGGTCCTCGCAGGCGTGGAGACCGTGCTGGCCTACGGCGGGCGCGAAGCGCTGGACGACCTGGAACGGCGGGCGCCCGGAAAGGTGACTGGCTACGGCCCGAAGACCAGTCTGGCGGTAATTGGGGCGGACGTGGAGCCGCGGCAGGCGGCGGAGGGGCTGGCGCGGGACATCGCGCTCTTCGACCAGCGGGGTTGTCTCTCCGTCGCCGCGGTCTATACGGCGGGGGATGGCGAGACCCTGGGCCTGGCGATCGCGGAAGAGCTGCTGGGCCTGGCCCGTCGATTGCCGCCAGGCCCCCTTCCCCGCCAGGCCCTGGTGGCGGTGCAGCACCTGCGGCTCGAAGCCGAGATGCGGGGTTTCTGGCACTCTTCGCTGGCGCCGCGGGAGGGCACGGTGGTGGTGGATCCGAACCTTGAGCTGCGGCTGTCGCCGGGGCTGCGGACGGTGCGGGTCCACCCTCTGGCGGACCTCTCCCGTCTTCCCGGCTTGCTGCGCGGTTGGAAAGGACGGCTCCAGGGAGCGGCTCTGGCCGGCGAGGCCGCCTGGAGCTTGGAACCGGAGTTGCGCGAGCTCGGGGTCTCCCGCTTCGCCTCGCCCGGCGAGCTGCAGTCGCCGGACGCGTCGTGGCACAACGGCGGGATCGATCCCCTGGAGGCGCTTACTTCCCCTTCGCCGCCTTCGACGGGCCGGTGACGATGTGGTCGAGCAGCACCTCGGGAGAGCTCCAACCCTCGCCGGTGATCCGTCCCGTCTCCTTGCCGTTGACGTAGACGATGCCCGTGGGCACGGAGTGGATGCCCGCTTTCTTTGCCTCGGGATCGTTGAAGTCGCGGGGAAGGCCGTAGTACTCGAACCGGATCTTGGGATTCTGCACCTGATCCTCGACCTTGAGCAGCAGCGGCACGTGCTGCCGGCAGTGCGGGCACCAGGAGCCGAAGTACACTCGCACCGTCACCGGCGTGCCCAGCTTCTTGAGGTCGGCGACGGCCGCTGCATTGGGTGAGTAGTTCCTGGCGTTGCGCACGTAGTCGGGGAGATAGCCCTTGAGGTCGGCGTTCGACTTCACGCCCAGCAGGGCTGGGCGCGCGTTGAGGCGCACCTTTTTCCCCTTGAAGGCGAAGGAGACGTTTTCGCCCTCGGTCGTGAACTGCCCGAGGGGAGACAGCACGGCGTCGGCCAGCAGATCCACCGTGCCGTCCTTCTGCTTGGAGACCTTCATCAGGTTCACCATCTCGACCTGCTGGGTGCGGGGCGAAAGCAGCACGGGGGAATCCAGGGCCGAGCTGATGATCAGGATGCCCGGCACCCTTTCGTTCTGATAGATCTCGGCAGCCGGCACCGGCACGCCGTTGACGATCAGGACGAACTCCCCGGAGGGCTGGAAGCCCCGCAGGACACTGTCGGAGGGGACGACGCCCTGGGCGTGTGCAACGAACGGCAGGGCCATCAGGGCCAGGACAGCCAGAACAGCGGATCTCGTGTGCTTCATGTCGAGGACCTCTCGGATCGTGTCAAAGGCGGCGGCAGCCCGCCGAAGGTGCGCGTGACCTTCCCGTCCTCCACCATGAAGGACCGGGGCAGGCGGCGATAGAGCGGACGCAGCAACTCTTGCGGCGTCTCACGGATTTCGAAAGCCGGTCCCCACTTCCAGAAAAAGGCCCGCTTCTCTTCCGGAGTGATGGGGGAGAGCACCCAGAGCGTCGGGTTGCGCTGATCTTCGGCATAACGGTTCAAGGCGTCGACCGCCTTGGTGAGCTGTGGATCGTCGAGCTTCGCTATCACCACCAGGTGACGGCCCGCCTTGAGCTCCGGAACGATGGAGTCGAGGCAGATCCGGGAGTCGCCGGCACCGGCGCAGAAGTCCTTGGTGACGGCTCCGGGGCGCAGCCGGGTGGCGAGATCGTCGAGGGGGAGCGCGGGCGACTTCCAGGCGAACAGGGCCACGGCCAGCGCGCCCACCACGGCCACGATCGTGCGCAGGCGCGGCATCCTCGCCCCCCGCTCGCGCCCCACGTAGGCGAGGAGCAGCGCCGGGACGAGCAGCGCGAGGTCCTGCCAGAACGCCTCGGCCGGCGTGCGCAGGGCGAGGTTGCCGAAGCAGCCGCAGGAGGCGGACTCGCTGCGCAGCCCGTGAGCGGCCTGCCACCAGCTATGGCCGGTGAGAGACAGGAAGAAGGCGACGAGGAGGGTCGCCGGCACCAACACCCAGAGCCGCCGGACGCCGAGCAGCAGGGCGATACCGAACGCCGCCTCCACGGCCAGGGCGATCAGGGCCATGGCCTGCGCGGGCAGTAGGCCGTCCAGCCCTTCGGTGTGGATCTGCTCCATGAAGGCCGTCGGATCGATCGCCTTGGCCCACACGGCCACCAGCAGCACGCCGCCGAGAAAGGCGCCGCCGAACGTCCCCACCCACCACCAGACCGGGTGGGAGGGCGCCTGCGATGCGAGAGGCACGCCGTTTTCAGGCAAGCGATTGGTTTCGAGGGCTTCCATCTTCAACCACTGATCCTAGCGGCCCGGCACCTGCGGCCGCAACTCGGGCTCCCCAGGAGGAACACGCGCACCCACCGCGAAAAATCCAGCCTGGGCCTCAAGCCTCTTCCCCGGGCCAGCGCAGGTGCCGGCGCAGCTCGTCCGCCGTGGGGCTGACGGCGTGGTCGAGGAAAGGCTCCAGCGGGCCGCAGTAGAGCACCTCGCCGCCGTGGACGCCGCCGCCGGGGCCGAGGTCCACGATCCAGTCGCAGCGGGCGATCAGGTCCGGGCTGTGCTCCACCAGCACCACTCCGTCGCCGCGCTGCACCAGCCGGCGCAGCGTGTGGTAGAGGAGGTCGATGTCGGCGAGATGGAGGCCCGTGGTGGGCTCGTCGAATAGGAACAGCCGCTGGCCTTCGCCGGACGGGCGGTCGAGGAAGCTCGCGAGCTTGAGGCGCTGCGCTTCGCCGCCGGAGAGGGTGGAGGTGGACTGCCCCAGGCGCAGGTAGCCGAGGCCGACGTCCAGGAGGACGCGCAGGCGCTTGACCAGGCGCTTGTGATCGTGGAACAGCTCCATCGCCGTCTCCACCGTCAGGTCCAGCACCTCGGAGATGGTCTTGCCTTTGAAGCGGACGGCCAGCACCTCAGGGCGGAAGCGGCGGCCCTGGCAGGTCTCGCAGGGCACCGTCACCGGCGCCATGAACTGCATGTCAACCTCGGTGACGCCCGTGCCCTGGCAGGTGGGGCAGCGCCCGCGGTCGACGTTGAAGGAGAAGTGGGCCGGCGTGATCTTCCGCGCCTTGGCGTCGGGCGTCGCGGCGAAGAGATTGCGGATCTCGTCGTAAGCCTTGATGTAGGTCACCGGGTTCGAGCGGCTGGAGCGGCCCAGGGGGCGCTGATCGACGAGGGTGACGTCCACCAGCTTGTCGAGCCCTTCGAGGCGGTCGACCTCCCCGGGCTCGACGTCCACGACCCCTCGCGAGCGCTGGTAGGTGCCGTAGAGCACATTCTCGACCAGCGTCGACTTGCCGGAACCCGAGACGCCGGTGACCGCGACCAGGACGCCGAGGGGAAAGTCGACGTCCACATTCTTGAGATTGTGGGCGCGGGCGCCGCGGATGGTGATGCGGGGCAGCGACGAGAGCTCCTCGGAAAGCGTCTCCCAGCCCTGCTCGCGCCGAAAGCGGGCCATGTGCCGGCGGGCCTGGGTGGGTGGCCGCTCGCGCAGATAGCGAGCGGTGAGCGACTCCTCGCTCGCCAGGATGGTCTCGATCGTCCCCTCGGCGACCACCCGGCCGCCGTGCTCGCCGGCCGCCGGGCCGAGGTCGATCACGTGATCGGCGCCGCAGATGAGCGTGCGGTCGTGCTCCACCACCAGCACCGTGTTGCCGCGGGCCGCGAGGTCGCGCAGCAGCAGGAGGAGACGCTCGCTGTCCTGCGGGTGGAGGCCGATGGTCGGCTCGTCGAGCACGTAGAGGGTGCTGGTGAGGCCGGAGCCGAGGGCAGCGGCGAGGTGGATGCGCTGCGTCTCGCCGCCCGAGAGCGTGCGGGCCTGCCGGTCGAGCGTCAGATAATCGAGCCCCACCTTGT
Organism: Thermoanaerobaculia bacterium; assembly: GCA_035996875.1. Classification (GTDB taxonomy): domain Bacteria; phylum Acidobacteriota; class Thermoanaerobaculia; order Multivoradales; family UBA5704; genus DATARR01. The sequence goes on along the minus strand of DASYJD010000007.1, from coordinate 38,704 downwards.
GCAGCACCTCGACGCGCTCGGTCAGCTCCTCGATCAGATGGCCGGCGAGCTCCCGCTGGCGCGGCGTCCACTGCCGCGCCGCGAGCCACCCGCGGAGCTGCTCGACGCTCATGCCGGTCAGATCCGGTAGGGTCTTGTCCTCCAGGCGCACGGCCACGGCCTCGGGGCGCAGCCGGGTCCCTTTGCATTCCGGGCACGTCTCGTAGGAGCGATAGCGGGCGAGCAGCACCCGCACATGCACCTTGTAGGTGCGTCCCTCCAAGTAGCGGAAGAACTCGGTGAGATTGACGAATTTGCCTTCGCCGCTCCAGGCCCACTCCCGGGCCTCGGCCGAGAGATTCATCCAGGGCACGTCGAGGGGGATTTTCCGCTTCTTGGCGGCGGCGAGAAGCTCGTCGTACAGCTCCTCGTAGGCCGGCGTGTTCCACGGGGCGATCGGGTGCTCGGCGAGCGAGCGTCGGGGATCGGGGATCACCCGCTCGCGGTCGATGCCGATGACGCGGCCGAAGCCCTGGCACTCGGGGCAGGCGCCGAGGGGCGAGTTGAAGGAGAACAGGGGCGGCGTGGGCCGGCGGGCGGTCTCGCCGCACACCGGGCATGAAAGCTCGCGGCTGAAGAGGCGCAGCCCGGCGTCCCCCTGGGCCTCGACCTTGCCGCCGTTCATCGCCCAGCCCTGCTCCAGGGTGTCGAGAATGCGCGCCGTCGATTCCGGCTTCGCGGTGAAGCGGCCGAGCACTAGCGGCATGGGATCGAGCCGAGCTGGCCAGGCGTCGCCCGGCTCCATGCGGACCACCTCGCCGTCCTTGAGCCGCCGCTGGAAGCCCTGGCGGATCAGCTCGCCCAGGGCGTCGTTGGCCCCCTTCTTCGGCCGCGGCAGGCGCACCACCAGGGTGAACGAGCCGCCTGCGGAGCCGGCCGCCAGCTCCGCCGCCGCCTGCTCCGGCGTGTAGGTGCGGACGGGGCCGTGCCCCTGCGTGCACTCCACCACGCCGAGATGGGTGTAGAGCAGGCGCAGGACGTCCAGCGCCTCGGTGATCGTGCCCACCGTCGAGCGGGCATTGCGCACCGCGTTCTTGGCCTCCAGGGCCACGGCCGGCAGGATGTTGTGGATGGCGTCCACCGGCGGCCGTTCCATCTGGTCGAGGAACTGCCGGGCGTAGGTGGACATCGACTCCACGAACCGCCGCTGCCCCTCGGCGAAGATGGTGTCGAAGGCGAGCGAGGACTTGCCCGCGCCCGAAGGACCCGTCACCACCGTCACGGCACCGTGCGGCACCCGACAGTTGATCCCCTTCAGGTTGTGCGTGCGAGCCTTCTCGACTTGAATGGCTGGACGTTCGGACATCGATTGTTTTCTGTCTGCCCTGGAGAGGCGCCGCTACGGTTCATCCCGGCGGCCTCCCGGAGAGCGGAGAGCAGGAGATCATAACGCAGGGCTCGGCAGTGCATTCCCGGCCGCTGGCGGTCTTCTCAGGGGTGGTGAAGCTCGCCGCCCCTGGAAACCTGATGGGCCCCCTCCGCGAACCTGCTAGGCTTCCCGCCTCGGGAAGTCCCCGCCTCTTCAAAGCGTTCTCTTGGATCGGATCGCGGGTGATCGTCCCGCGGATCGTCCAGGTCCAGATATGCAAATCCTACGGAGCGCCAAGCTCGCCCGTCTGCCTTGGACCCGCCGCCGGTGGGTCCTCATTCTTGTGGCCATCGCCGTGGTCCTCACGATCGCGGCGGTGTTCATCATCCGTCCGTTCTGGAAGATGTCGAGCCAGTTCAAGGAGAACACCTTCCGTCAGCCTTCGCGGTTGTATGGCCGGGCGACGCGGCTCTTCGAGGGACGGAACTTTCCGCCGGACCTGCTGATCGCCAATCTCCAGGGGGAGGGCTACCGCGAGGACGCCGCCTCTCCGGAGATCCCAGCCGGCCGCTACCGCCGCTCGAAAAAAGGACTGGCCGTCCACCTGCGCAGCTTCCCCCTGCCCGACGGCAGCCGGGGCGGCGGACTGGTGGAGATCGCCTATGACGGCGGCCGCATCGCGTCGCTGCGCCAGAACGGTGCGGACGCCGAGTCCGTGATCCTCGATCCGCCGCTCATCGCCTCCTACTACGGGCCCGCCCTCCTGGAGCGGCGGCCGTTGAAGCTCGCTGAGGTCTCGCCGGACCTGATCGCCGCCGTCCTCGCCGCCGAGGACGACGGCTTCTACAGCCACGCCGGCTTCTCGGTCACCGGCATGATGCGGGCTGTCTGGGTTGACCTCCGGGGCCACGGCCGGCGCCAGGGTGGCAGCACGCTGACGCAGCAGCTCGTCAAGAACCTCTATCTCACCCAGGAGAAGACGCTCTCGCGCAAGAGCCAGGAGTTCCTCCTCGCCGTGCTGTTGGAGGCGCGCTACAACAAGAAGCAGATCCTCGAGGCCTATCTCAACGAGATCTACATGGGCGGCGGTGGCGGCGTCTCGCTGATGGGCATGGGCGCCGCCTCCCGGGCCTTCTTCGGCAAGGACGCGAACCAGCTCGACCTCGCCGAGGCGGCGACGCTGGCCGGCATGATCCAGTCGCCGGCCAACTACTCGCCGATGGCTTTGCCGATCGGCCATCCGGATAAGGCCAAGGAGCGCCGCGACTGGGTGCTGGGGCGCATGGCGGATCTCAAGCTCGCCTCCCAGCAGCGGATCGACGAGGCGCTCAGGGAGCCTGTCGTGGCCTATCCCGAGCCGTTGACGCGTCGCCGCGCTCCCTACTTCGCAGACTCCGCGGCCCTGGAGGCCTCCCGCCGCTTCGGCGTCGAGGATCTGGAGGACGGCGGCTACGTCCTATTTTCCACCCTCGACTGGCAGAGCCAGAAAGTCGCCCAGGAGGCGGTGAGCTGGGGGCTCGACGTCATCGAGAAGGGCTATCAGAAAGGCCACAAAGGGGGAGGCCTGCAAGGCGCCCTGATCTCGCTCGATCCGGAAACGGGCGGCATCCTCGCCTATCTCGGCGGCCGGCAGTACGAGGGGAGCCAGTTCGATCGCATCGGCCGCGCCCAGCGCCAGGTGGGCAGCGCCTTCAAGCCCGTGGTCTACGCCGCTGCCTTCGAGGAAGGGAAGGCCACTCCCGCCACCCTCCTGGAGGACGAGCCGCTGACGGTGAACGAGCCCGGCCAGCCGGCGGCCTGGAGTCCCAAGAACGACGACGGCGAGAGCCACGGCCTGGTGACGGCGCGCACGGCCCTGGAGAAGAGCTACAACCTGGCGACGGCCCGTCTCGCCATGGACGTGGGGATGCCGAGAATCATCCGCCTGGCCAAGGCCATGGGGATCTCCACGCCCATGGAGCCCTACCCGTCGATGGCGCTCGGCGCCGCTTCCATCACGCCGCTCGAGCTGGCGACGGTCTATGCGACGTTCGCCAACGGCGGCGCCCGGCCGCCGGTGCACGAGTTGGTGGCCGTCCTCGACCGCCACGGCAAGCCGCTCCAGGGAGCGCCGCTGCCCAAGGCGGAGCGCGTGCTCTCCGCCCAGTCCAACTATCTCGTGACCTCGCTCCTCGAAGGTGTCCTCATCCGGGGCACCGCGGGCGGAGCCGCCGGGGGAATCAGCGGCGAGCTCGCCGGCAAGACCGGCACCACCAACAAGCAGCGGGACAGTTGGTTCGCCGGCTACGCTCCCCAGCGCACGACGGTCGTCTGGGTTGGCTACGACGACAACTCCCGCACCCGGCTCTCGGGAGCCCGCGCGGCCCTGCCCATCTGGGTCCGCTTCATGGCGCGCGTCGCGCCGCCGGGAGGCTATGGCACGTTCCGCCAGCCGCGGGGGCTGACCACGGCGGCGATCGATCCCACGACCGGCCTCCTCGCCACGGAGTTCTGCCCCGGCGTGCTCACCGAGGTCTTCAAAGAGGATCAGGCGCCCACCGAGCTGTGCAACCGCCACCAGAGCTGGCTCGACACCCAGCAGGCGGCCGCCGAAGGCGAGCCCGGCGCGGAGCCGCAATCCGCCAATGCCGCCGAGGCCGCAGGCGAAGAGCGCAAGCCGGCGGCGGAGGAAGAGCAACGCGTCAATCCGTTCCGGCGCTGGCTGCGGCGGGTGTTTGGGAGCAAGGATAAGGACAAGCCGCGGGAGAGCACGCCGCCGCCGTAGGGCTACAGGTCCACGTCTCCCAGCTTTTCCCCCGCCCAAGACCCTCACCCCTGCCCCTCTCCCGACCACCCCATCCGCCGCCCCGGGAGAAGGGTACCCCTGGGGCGTTTTTGCCTTGCTCCCTCTTCTCCCGGTGAGGGGGATGGGGTGGTCGGGAGAAGAGGGCCGGGGTGATGAGGGGTCTTCCGCGCTGGGAGACAGCCTCGGTCTCCGGGCATGAGGCTCCGCCCCCGCCTCTGCTATCATTACCGGCCCTATGATCGCCGTATCCGACCTCGGTAAATCCTTCGGCCCCCAGACACTGTTCGAGGGGGTTTCGATCCAGTTCAATCCTGGCAACCGCTATGGCCTCGTGGGGGCCAACGGCTCGGGCAAGTCGACGTTCCTCAAAGTGCTCGCCGGGGACGACATCCCCAGCGAAGGCACCATCGCGATGCCCAAGCGGCTCAAGCTGGGCGTCCTCAAGCAGGATCACTTCCGCTTCGAGCACATGCCCATCCTCGAAGTGGCCATGATGGGCAACCACGACGTCTGGGAGGCCATGGTCGAGAAGGAGCGCCTCCTCGCCAACGCCGACAAGGAGTTCGACTCCGACCGCTACGCCGATCTGGAGGACCTCATCCTCCGCAACGACGGCTACACCCTGGAGTCCCGCGCCGGCGAGGTGCTGGAGGGTCTCGGCATTCCCACCGAGGTCCACCGCAATCCCCTCTCCACCCTCTCCGGCGGCTTCAAGCTGCGCGTGCTCCTGGCCCAGGTGCTCGCTGCCGAGCCCGACGTGCTGCTCCTCGACGAGCCCACGAACCACCTCGACATCCTCTCCATCCGCTGGCTGGAGAAGTTCCTCAGCGACACCTACAAGGGCACCGCCATCGTCATCTCCCATGATCACCGCTTCCTCGACAACATCTGCACCCACATCGTGGACGTGGATTACGAGACAATGATCCTCTACCCCGGCAACTACGGGGCGTTCATGAACGCCAAGGGGGAAAACCGCGACCGCAAAGAGGCGGAGATCGGGAAGCGGGAGGCCGAGATCGCCCGCCACAAGGAGTTCGTGGACCGCTTCCGCGCCAAGGCCTCCAAGGCCCGGCAGGCCCAGAGCAAGATCAAGATGATCGAGAAGATCGTCATCGAGCGCCTGCCCCAGACCTCGCGGCGGTACCCCACCTTCCGGTTCCAGCAGGTGCGCCCCAGCGGCCGGCAGGCGCTGGAGCTCGAAGGCATCTCCAAGGCCTACGGCGACAACAAGGTGCTCAAGGACGTCAACCTCAAGGTCGAGCGCGGCGACCGCATCGCCATTATCGGCCCCAACGGCATCGGCAAGTCGACCCTGCTCAAGATCGCCGTCGGCGAGACCGACGCCGACGCCGGCCGCATCGAGTGGGGCTACGAAACCTACCCCGGCTACTTCTCCCAGGACCACCACGAGTTGCCCAAAGGCGGCAAGCAGTCCGTGGAGGCGTGGCTCTGGGAGTTCATTCCGGGGGAGTCCATCGGCGTCGTGCGCGGTAGCCTGGGCATGGTGCTGTTCTCGGGCGACGACGTGAAGAAGCCCATCGGCAGCCTTTCGGGCGGCGAGGCGGCGCGGCTGGTCTTCTGCAAGCTGGCGGTGACCAAGCCCAACATCCTCATCCTCGACGAGCCCACCAACCACCTCGACCTCGAAGCCATCGAGGCCCTGGTCGAGGGGCTGAAGAAGTACGACGGCACCCTGATCTTCGTCTCCCACGACCGCTGGTTCGTCTCCCAGCTCGCCACCCGCATCTTCGAGATCTCGCCCAAGGGCGTCAACGACTTCGTGGGCACCTACGACGAGTATCTGGAGCGCCTGGGCGACGACCACCTGGACGGCGAGGCGGTTCTGCGCATGAAGCGCGAGCAGAAGAAGAAGGCCGCCGCGACAGCTGCCCGCATCGAGGCCGCCGATCCCGCCGAGATCCGCCGCCGCCAGAACCGCCAGAAGGAGCTCGCCAAGAAGCGCGACCAGGTGACCGCCGCCGTCGAGCAGGCCGAGGCGCGAGTCCACTCCATCAACGAGATGTTCTGCGATCCCACCTTCTTCGACCGCACCACCCGCGAGCAGGTCAAGAAGCTCGAAACCGAGCAGAAGACCCTCTCCACCAAAGTCGAAGAGCTGATGGCCGAGTGGGAGAGAGTCGAAGCCGAGCTCTCCGAGCTGGTGTAGAAGCGCCGCGGCCCGGCCGCCGACTCCCCACTCCATTCTCCTCCTTGGAGCTTCACCCGCTTCAAGACCAGATAGCAAGAATCGGCAAATCTTGCGCTCACCTCCCGCGTATAAGTGGGTATTGCACCCTCGAGTCGAGGGTACAGAAAGAGGAGATGCTCATGAATCGAGCAAGAACCTTACCCATCAGTGCCTGTTCGCGGAGGACTTTCCCCATGTCACGCCGTCTCTCGATCCTATACCTGGGTTTTGTCGCACTGGCGCTCTTTACATCGGTCGCGCAGGCTGCGAATAGCTGCTCGCAAGTCACCGGCGCGCCGGTCACGCTCTCACCCTCGAAGCACTACTTGCAGGGCTTTACTTTGCCTGGACCCACGATCCTATTGGGGCAGTCGTACGAGTACCTTTGCCATATCGATCAGCGTCACCAAAATAGTAAGTACTGCGCGCTTGGAAACTACAAGGCGCGCTTCAGCGAAATGCAAACGAGCTGGAACAATGTGATCCGCATTCAGACCATCTTCAACCACAGCCCTGGCACCGTGGTCGACTCGGATCACGTGCCTTATACGGACGAGCAGCCGTTTCGGAGGGCCGGCAACAAATGGTCGCTGTACACGCTGTCCGGCGGCAACGTCCTGCTCGACAAGGATGGCCAATATTTCAACAATCTCGACGACGTCCTATGCGATGCCTACACCAAGGGTATCGTCGTGGAGGTCACGCTGTTCAACGTTTGGGATGGCACCTGGGCCTCCAGTCCTTTCAATCCGGCGAATACCGTGACCCTGGGTAGCGAGCGGGAGGGTTTCACTGCGGAAAATTATTTCATGACGCCCTTGCCCGCCAATGCGTCCGTGCAGGATCGTCACGCACGGGACGCTCAAATGGCTGCCGTGGCAGCCGTCGTGAACCAGTTGAAGAAATATCCGAACGTGATCTGGGAGATAGCCAACGAGCCAGACTTCATACGGCTGGATAACGTAACTTCCGATCAAGTCTTCGCTTGGGAGAAACAGGTGGTCGACGTGATCAAGGCCAATGATACCGCACACCTGATCGAGATCGAGGGCCATGAGGCCGCGACGTTTGCCTGGAACGATCCGCGAGTGAACATCGAGACCGCACACTACATAAAGAGAAGTGAGGTAAATCCATTCCCGCCCGGAACGACCGACCCCAATTCCTATGGTGCCATCACGCTTTTGCGGAACAAGTACAGTGATGTTTCCAGTCATCACGTGGCGGTAGGGTTCAACGAAAACAGGTGGCTTCCGTTTTCTGGCAGGACAGCCGGCGACGTTCGTACCGAGGCTTGGGAGTTTGCGCTCGGCGGTGGCGCCCTCTTCGATGGTTACAGCATCGACTACGCCGATCCACAGTCCAAGGCCTTCAGCTCCCAACTTGCCTGTCTTTCCGATTTCTTGAAGCCGCTCTTTGCAGATACGGGCCTCCACTCCGTGGACATCATGCGGCAAGCCGGCTCCAATGACACAGGGAACGGGTTCACCGGGATTCCGACTTGGGGGGCGCTCGACCAGGGAACCTGTGGGGCGGGTGCCCATGCTTATTCGTCTATGCTCAGAGGCGAAGGCGGGGGAATCAATGACTATGCCTTCTATATCCATCACGGGAATATTGACCCCGCCTCGCCGAACCACAACGGCATTTTCTCGCTGGCTACCTACAAGGAGAGCATCTGCGGAGATGGAGTGAATTCGGGTTACCGGCTTCCGAACCTCCAATATCATGTTCCGCGCCAGGGTTGTTACCTTGAGCTGATGATCGACCCCGTGACCTGCTGGGCCTCGGGCCAATACCGAGACCTGCTGCCAAACACCACGTATAACGCAACAACTCGCTCTGCGTACTTCAAGCAGGATGCTCTTTTCTTTTTGACCTACACGAAGCCGGAGAGTTGCTTTGTCGACCCACCCCTCACCTCAAGCTTCACCTACACTTGCGACTATCTCTGGTGTAATTTCGATGCCAGCGCCTCATCTCCCAGCAACGTGATCAGCAGCTACGTCTGGAACTGGGGCGACGGGACGTCCGAGACGACCGGCATCCCGACGCAACTGCACGTGTATGAGAATCCCGGCAGCTACAACGTGACGGTGACCGTGAATGACCTTTTAGGCGACACCGGCTCGAGCACCCAGGCCTTGACGGCCGTCAGCCAGCCTCCCACCCCAATTTTCCTCGCGTTTTGCAATCAACTGAGCTGCACCTTCGACTCCAGCAACTCGCGGGGGGGAAGCGGCTCGATCGTCAGCGCGACCTGGTCCTTCGGCGACGGGACCGGCGGCAGCGGAACGGCTCCTACGCATGTCTATGCGAACGGTGGCAACTACGCGGTCACCCTTACCGTCACGGACCTCTACAACGTTTCTGCCTCGCTCACCCAGACGGTTGCGGTGACGGGCCCGCCGCCGGTGGCGAATTTCGTCTTCACCTGCTCAGGGTTGAGCTGCGGCTTCGACGCCGGCGACTCGACCGGCGGCGATCCCTTGAGCTACAGCTGGACCTTCGGCGACACTGCGGCCGGCTCCGGGACCACCGTCAACCATTCCTATGCCGGCAAGGGCTCGTTCATGGTCACCCTGACGGTGACCGACAACGTCCAGCGCCAGAGCACCCTCCAAAAGCTCGTGACGGTCACCAACGATCCGGTGTTGCCCGGCGAGAGCTACTTTGCCCTGCCCCCATGCCGGGTGCTGGACACCCGCACCGCTCCTCTGACGGCACTCAACAACGGCCAGGCCTATACCTTCCAGATCACCGGCAAGTGCGGCATCCCGAGCACCGCGAAAGCGGTTTCCTTCAACGTCGCCGTCGTGGCGCCGACCGGCGCCGGGTCCCTATATCTCTATCCAGGCAACCAGACGGCCGTTCTCACCACCATGGATTTCGATCCCGCCCGGTCTCCGCGCGTCAACAACACCATCGAGCAATTGGCGACCAATGGGGCCGGCACGGTGGGCGTCCTCGCGAACGTCGCGGGCTCGCCCGGTGGCGTCCACCTCATTCTCGACATCGAGGGCTACTTCAGTGAGGACACCTCGCCGGCACCGGGAGCGCAGGGGCCGCTCGGCTACCAGACAATCGCCCCGTGCCGGCTGCTCGACACCCGCACCACGAACACGCCGCTCGTGAGCAGCGCGGTGAGGACCTTCTCCATCCAGGGGAATTGTGGCATTCCGGCCGGGGCCGCCGCCGCCGCCTTGAACGCGGCGATCGTCTCCCCGACCAACCTTGGCTATCTCACCCTCTACCCGAGCAGCCTGGCCAGCCCTCCCTTGGCCTCCAACATGAATTGGGTCGCCGGCACCACGGCGCTCGCCAACGGCGCCCTGCCGATGTTGGCCGCGGCCACGCCCTCCGACCTCGCCGCCAAGCTGTTCCTGGGCGCACCGGGGACCACCGCGCACCTGGTCCTCGACACCGTGGGCTACTTCAAAGGAGATGCGCCCTACAAGTTCCACCCCATCGCCCAGTGCCGCGCAGTGAATACCACCATCGCAGGTGCGGGTGCTCCCTCTCTGGCCGCCGGCACCACACGCAGCTTTCAGATCCAGGGCAACTGCGGCATACCGGCCGGAGCGAAGGCGGCTTTCGTCAACGTCAAAATCCTGGCGCCGAACACCACCACCAATGGCCTCCTGCTTCTCTTCCCGTCGGGAGGCTCTGCCAACGGAACCGCGTTCATGAACTTCGACGCAGGAGAGCCCTCGTTGTCCAACGGCGCCATCGTGGAGCTCTCGAACAACAACCTCGACATCTCGGTCGCCACTTCGAGCAACGTCGATATGACCATCAAGGTCTTCGGCTACTTCCAGTGACGACGAAGGTGCGAAAAACGAAACGCTGAGGATTGAGCCCGCCATCGAAGTGGTCGCGGGCGGCGTGCCGGGGAACTTCCGGAGCTCGCGTTGGAACTTTCCAATGGGAGCGTTGGAACTTCCGACGGAGCATTGGATTCTTCCAACGGACCCTTGGAACTTCCGACGGAGCGTTGGGATCTTCCAACGTCGCGTTGGAACTTTCCAACGGAGCATTGGATTCTTCCAATGGAGCCTTGGAACTTCCGACGGAGCGTTGGAACTCTCCAACGGACCGTTGGGAACTTCGATGAGACGTTGGAACTATCCAACGGAGCGTTGGAATTTTCCAACGTCACGTTGGATCTAGCCGAATGGCCACTGAAAGGCGCTGCCAGAGGGAGGGCGGCACTCCAGCGGAACGACCCAGACCGCACGTCCTCCCCTTTGGCGCATCCCGTCAGCCGAGCGTAGCGAGCAGCCGGTCCAGCGCGGCGTAGCTGTCGAGGAGCCCTTCCTCCATCCCCGAGCTCATTGCCTCGTCGCGATCCTGGCCGGTGAAGAACATCGACGTGGTGACCATCTTCGTTCGGCCGTCGCCGAGATCCTCGAACGTCACGGTGTCGACCGCGACATGGCCGGGCATCCCGTCCCATTCGAAGGTCCACGCGATTCGCTCCTGGGGCTTGACTTCGCGGTAGCGCCCCTCGAAGCCTTGGGGGCCGCCGGGAGTGAAGGCGACGAACCGCCAATGCCCGCCGCGCTCAACCTCCATGCGCTCGACGACGAGCTTCCCGCCGCGTCCCCACCACTGGGCGATGAGCTCCGGCTCGGTGAACGCGCGCCATACACGGTCGCGGGAGGCGTTGAAGATCCGTTCGATGCGGATTTCGCGATCGCCGGTGGGGGATAGGGTAAGGCTATCGGGTTCCTTCACGGAAGTGCTCATAGGTCTCCTTTCGTGCGCTCGAGGAACTCCTCGAGCCTGGGGAACCCAGCGGGCGTCTCCGAGGCGGAGAAGTCCTCTCGGGCGCCGGAACCCTCGGCGTCGGGAGGAAGCGTCTCGAGGTCGTCAGAGCTCGCTAAGAAGAACAAGCAGGGCTGCGAGATCCTCGTGACGGCGAACGGCGTCAGCAAATCGCCGGTCCGCGGTTACGAGCTGCCACCCTCGCCGGGCAGCGAGGGCCAGGTAGAGGCAATCGTAGACTGGATGACCCAACTTCAAGGCGAGGCCGACGGCCTCCTCGATCAGAGTCTCAACAGGAACCCATTCGATGGGCGCGGTGCTCAAAGCTTTGGTGCGCTGTAGTACTTCAGCCGGCGTTAACTCCTTGCGACGGGCCTTGGCCCACAGCGCGTTGGCGCACTCGACGTGGAGCAGAGTCGGCGCGGCCATCTCCCGTTCCGCAAGGGCCAGAGCGTCGCCGCTGTCCTCCTCCGTGACGACCCACTTGAGAGCAATACTGGCATCGACGACGACGGGCCTCATCCGCGCTTGTCTCGATGATCGCGGTCTCGGTCCTCGCGGATCAGCGCCGTGCTATCCGTCGCCGCCCGCCCGCGGGTTTCCTCCCGAAGCTCCGCGGCGAGACGCCAGAAATCCGAGGGACCAGGCCGAAGCGCCGTCTCCAGAATCGCTCGGTGCTCGGCTTCCGCGGACCGATTGTGCTGGGCAGCCCGAATCTTCAACTGGCGGACCAGATCGCTACCGAGGTTGCGGACTGTGAGCTGGGCCATGGGCTTCATCTCCTCGATGCGGAACCCGTTCACGCCTGCGGGTTCATGGCTGTCGATGCTATCATTGACAGCACCTTGAAGGCAAGGCTAAGTACCGGACCGGAAAGCTTCAATGGAGCGCGAACTCATGCCGGGGCAGCGACCAAACACCAGATCGAGGAAATCATTCCCGACTCCGCCGCTCCTTGGGGTCATAGGCCGGGTCGTAGTCGATCTGGCCGAACAGATCCAGGATCTTGAGCTGTTTACGGCGTTGAAGGTACTCCTGCAACGCCTCATGGACGGTCGCCTTCTTCGTCCCGCACAATAACAGCATGGACACTGGGTGAGCTCATAGGGTATCGTATTTCGAGCTGCTCGGACCTCGTGGCGCTTGTCAAGTGTAAAGGGAAAGGAGTATGTGCCTAATGGTTCATTTGAGACGTGCTAAGTTGGGTGCCGCTATTGCGTTCGGTTTCGCGTTGAATCTATTTGCGGTAAAGCCACTTATTGGTGGTGGCAAGTGCTGTCTAATTTGCGGTGGAATGACATCGTGTGGCTGCGCGGTCGATTCAGAATGTGGAAGTTGTTGTGTTCCTCCTTGTTGCTTCGATGGAGGAGGATTTGGTTCGGGAAATTCCCTGACCCAAAATGCAGAGAAGCTCATTGCTGTCAAGCTTGCGGTGGGCAAAGGTAATTCGCAGGAATATCTTGTGACTCGCGACGGCTTCCTTCGACTAGAGGACAAAAATTCTGGCGACTTTTACGTTGTCCATGCTTCTTGGGAAGGGGAGGAGCCCAAAGAAATCTCTCTAAGCATCGAAAAGATATATAGATTTTTCGGAACAGAATTTACGCGCGAATTACGATCTGTGAAGCTGAGAAATGGCCTTATTGCCACGCCGATAAGGGTTGGCCCGATTGCTATATTGGGCGTTGGTAGCGGCACGAAGTAGGATGTCTTTCATGCAAAAATTAACGAAATCGTCAGTGACCAGTATCGCTCTTGGCGCAATATTCGCAATTGTGCTGATTGTTTGGCAAGCAAGAGTAGGATCCGGCCGAACCGGAACGTGTGAGAGCATGGAATCCCCGCATTTCACCACTCTGGCGGGAAATTGGGCTAATTATGGTGGGTTGGCCGAATTTAAGCGAGCTGCTCAGAGAGAATCTGGATTCTCTGTAAGTGATTCTGAGATGAAGAGGGGGTCGGTAGAAGCTACGATTCGTGTCCCTGGTTTTAAGCTCGGCTGCAAGGCTCATTTAGTTTATGGCCTCACCCCGGATTTAAGAACTTATATTACGGCAGGGCTAGGTGGAGATAGAGCAGCTTACTCCGTAGGAGAGTATAATCCTCAAAGGGGGTGGCGTTCTTTAGCAAGCGGAGGCGACGAGCGGATGCTTATGGCCAACAACAACTATACGGTCAAATTGTCGATAGGAGAAGCGCAATCTATTCTTGAGATTAATGGTGTCCCCGTAATTCGTTTATCGCGCGGCATGAGGCGACTGCCGCAGAAGGTGGGTATTTGGACAGAAGGCTGTGATTCGGCGGAGTTCATTTGTTTTAAGACTTGCCCAGACTGACTCTGCGTCTGTCGGCGAATTTGATTGTAAGGGGTGAATTGAATGATATTAGCTGATGTAATCAGCGTGATTGGCGTAACGGGCATTCTGTTAATAGCTGTGTCGGCAATTTATCAGCAGATCCAGAATGATCGCCAGGCTAAGAAATCTTCTGACCGGGTGGAGGCAGCGGAATCAAGAGCTGCGCAACAACCAGAAAAGACAAAGCCTGCTTGGGACTTGGCCCGGGTAACACTGGAGGCATATTTCAATCGTAATCTAAGCCAGATAACCTCCATTTTCTGGTTCAGTGTCGTAGTGATGGTAATAGGATTTGGTATAATCATTTGGAGTGTGAATCAGGCAGTTCAGGTGCCCGGAGTGGTGGTTCCCGCGGCGATAGCAACTTTTGCTGGGTTAATCACCGAATTCATTGGCGCCACGTTTCTTTTTATCTATCGCTCAACAATTCAGCAGGCTGTTGTCTATTCCTATACGCTGGAGCGCATTAATTCGGTGGGCATGGCGATGCAGATTCTAGATACTCTGCCTGATAAGGCGAAAGCTGACGATCTCAAGAGTGTCACTAAAGCTCGATTGGTTGAGCAGCTTATCGCTCAGGCTAGTGACCTGCCTCGTAATGGAGAAACGTTGAGGCCAAAGCGGCGTATTGCAAAGTCTGCAGCTAAGCAAGAAACGCCCTCTGGGGTCAGTGACCTGTGACAACTGATGCTGAACTGGTGCGGTGACTCACTTTTCGTTAGGTCACACCGTCGAGGCTCTCGGACTTGGACGCCGAGGGATGGATTCCAAGAAATCCCTTAACCGGACGCTTTCAACTTTAGGAAGGACCTCTCGAGCTTCGACTCGATACACCTTCCCTTCAACGAGCCTCCGGCTCGATCGAGTGGCCCTCGGGCGGGCGGTGAGGCTGTCAAAGAGCGCTTGAGTTGCTGTTATCCGGCCACAAAGGGAAGCGCGGGCGGAAAGCTTCCGGTGGGGAAGGGTGCGTTGCGGTCGCCAAGGAGCAGCCTTTCGGACGCTTCGCGGAACGCAGCGACGAAGGCGGCGTAGATCTCGTAAAACGTCTTCCGTGCCGCCTTGGTGGCGGCGTGGGCGCGCGGTGCTGGCGACCGGGCGAGGGTGGAGGGGCGATGTTGCGGATCGTACGAGAGAATCGCCTTGACTCCCAGCACGGAGGCGCCGGTGCGCTCTCTTTCGCGGGCGGCGTCGGTCTCGATGGACTCGACCAGAGCCGCAATGCGCGCCTGCCTGTGGGCTCAATAGCTGGTCACCTTATTTTTACGCAGTTGGTCAAACGGTTTCAGCGACTCGTAGGGTTAACGAATCCAGAAGATGCCGAGTAGACGAGGCGGGTTGGTGGAGCAAAGCGTCATTCACCTCAGCGACGGTTCTGGTAGGCTCCCCACATGCCTTACGCGATCAGCCTCGTCGAACTCCTCTCCCGATTGGCGGGTAGCGATCTGTCTTTTCAGCGAGAGGATGAGGATGGCCTTCTCACTGCAACGGTCTTAGTCCTGCCAACCGGGCGGCAGGTACTCTTCGTGGAACGGACGTACCGCGACGGGACCGGAGTGCTGTTCGATCCAACTCCCGAAGAGGTCGAGATCGCCCGCAACGGGAATCTGTGGAGCCTCTGGAACGACAAGCGTGTAAGGCTCCTGGCTCCAGCCTCTTGGAGCTTCGAGCCACCGCCGACGGACCCTGCAAGCTGACATCGGTCAATGCAGAATAGGAGTCAAGTACTTTGGCCGCTGAGACGAGGAACTCGCAGAGTCCCCAAGGCTCACGAAGCAGCGATCGGCGTGGAGATGGGCGAGGGGTGTCGATGCCCGCCGGGGAGTCTCGCGGCTGGAGTCAGCCGTTCTACAACCCGGCGAGAGATGGACGGCGACGGCCACCGTTGAGCTAAGGCGAGACCGGACCGGCCCTACTGAGGCGCGCCGAGCCGCTGCTCCTCAAATTACTGACACGGGTCCACGATGTTCGTGTTGCTTGACCATGAAGAGCTGGTTGCGTTGCAATCATAGAACGGAGGATCAAGAGTCTGAGCGTAATGAACGATGTAATTTTCATTCCATGTGATCGTGCAGGCGTTACCGAACTGGTCTGTGCAATTCTTGTAAGCAAACACTGTTGTCGAGACGCCGTGACAACCCGTCTGACTCATATATTCGTCAGGATAGCCGGTACTGCCTGAGCTCTGCTCCGGGCCACAACTCACAGCGCCGGCATAAGCGGCGGAGGCGACCAGGAACAACACGATGAGGGCTAAGAAGGCCGCTTTTTTCATAACGTCTCCTTGCGAGGTTACTAAGCATGAGCGCTCAGCGCTTGCACACTGCCAGCGACAGCGTAAAAAGTCAAGTGACGATGGTATGGCCGGGTATGGCCACGCTCGGCTCCCGCGGGCACGGCTGGCCAAGAGGGCTTGCCGGGCCTTGCCGATCTCGCCCTTTGAGGCCAAGAGATTCGCAGGTAGAATCAATCGCTGAAACACAAGGAGAGCCCGATGCCCGGAAAGGCCATGCTTGCCCCTGCTCCTCGCCGTGGTCTCCCTCACACTCTTCGCCGCGCCGAGCGGCGCCCAGACGGCGGCGCTCCAGTTTGGCGCCTGCGCCCCGGCGCCGGATGGGGTCCCCGACGCCGGCCAGCAGTGTGCCACCCTTCAGCTCCTGCTCGACTATGCCGACCCGAACGGGAGAAAGATCGAGGTCGCCGTCTCGCGCGTGCGCGCCGCCAATCGGGCCAGCCGCCGCGGCGTGCTCCTCCTCAATCCCGGCGGCCCGGGCGGTTCGGGGCTCGATCTTCCCCGCATGCTCGCCGCCCTTCTCCCCCAGAGCGTGCTCGACCGCTACGACCTGATCGGTTTCGATCCCCGCTTCGTCGGCAACAGCACTCCGATAACCTGCGGCCTGTCCGACGAGGAGGCGTTTCAGGCGTACGTCCCGTTGGCGCAGCCCGGCGGCTTCCCCGCCACGGCGGCGCTCATGCGAAACGTCGCCGACGCCTGTGCGAGCGCCGCGGGCGATGTGCTGCCGTTCGTCACCACCGCCAACACGGCCCGCGACATGGATCAGATCCGCCAAGCGCTGGGAGAGGCGAAGATCTCCTACCTTGGTTATTCCTATGGAACCTACCTCGGCGCCGTCTATGCCGCGCTGTTTCCCGACCAGACCGACCGCATCATCCTGGACAGCTCGGTCGGCCCCGACTGGGTCTGGCGCCAGCAGTTCCGCGCCTGGGGATCGGGAGGCACCCTCCGCTTTCCCGACTTCGCGAGCTTTGCGGCCGCCAACAACAGCGCCTACCATTTCGGCAAAACGCCCACCGCGGTCCAGAACTTCTATCTCCGTCTCCTCCACCGCCTCCAAAGCCACCCGGTCCACCTCTCGAGCGGGTTTGTCGTCAACGGGCCGCTCTTTCAGGAGTTGATCTTCAGCGAGCTTTATTCCGACAGCTTGTTCCCCGACCTGGCGGAATTCCTGCAGCGCGTGAATGGCTCGAAAAACACCGACGCCGCAGAGACCGACTTGCTGCAGGCCTTCCAGGCCCTCAGGCCCCGCGTCGCGCTGGACGACGTGCCGCTCGACAATGACGTCGCCTCGGGTCTCGCCATCCTGTGCGACGACGTCGCCTGGTCTCGCTCCGTCGCGGATTACAAGCGCGGATTCGCCGACGACAGCCGGCGCTATCCTCTATTTGGAGCGCTCGGTTCCAACATCTGGCCCTGCGCCTTCTGGCAGAGCCAGCCCGTCGAGCCCCCCGTGCCGATCACGCCGCTCGGCCCGTCCAACATCCTCATGCTCCAAAACCGTCGCGATCCCGCCACTCCCTACGCGGGAGGGCTCGGCCTGCGCGCCGCTCTGGGGCCCCGAGCGCGCCTCGTCAGCGTCGACCAGGGCGGGCATACGGTCTATGCCACGACCCCGAACCTCTGCGCCAACGATATCGGCACGGCGTTCCTGGTCGGTGGGAGCTTCCCTGACGACGACGTCTCCTGTGGCGCGATTCATCGTCCGCCCTGGAGCAGGATCAGGCCGCGGACCCGGTCCGGCAGCGGGCGATCCGGGAGCTGATGCGGCGGGTGAGATGGTGAAGAATCGCCGCTTCAATGTGCCGGGGGCGGTTCGCTGACCTTGACCCTGAAGACGAGGAAGGCTTCTCTTCGAGTCCGTCCCCCTTTCTCAGTTCACCCAGGATACCCGGCGTTTGTCCGGGACTCTCATCTTGAACGGCCGGTTCTCGATGGTGCCGGAGACCATCACCACCGGTGGCTTCTCTTGGACGACCTCGCTGCCGGTGATCACGTATCCCGAGATCTTCCGGTGATTGATGTCGAACCCGCTGCGCCAGATGTCGAAAGCATCGTAGGCCTGCTCGAACTCGGTCCGGTCCTGGATGACGCCGACGGCCGAATCCCACTGACAGATCGAGGTCTGAAAGGGGAGCCCGTCGGTGTCGCCGTCCGTCTTCAGGCCCTCCAGGATGGCCTTGACCCTTGTTTTGGCCGCTTCTTCGGGGCTGCCGTTTGCCAGCCTGTCGAGGGACAGGCTGCCGTCGTGACTCTTCAGATAGCTCTTGACCCCCCAGCCGACGACTCCGATCACGAGCAAGAAAATAATGAATCCACGCACCGATTCCTCCCTTGCCATGGCGCTCCACGGCGATCTTCCTGGGTTCTGAGGGCTGTAAACTCCATTTTACCAGAGTGGTGCGATCAGGGAAAGCATTTCACCTCCCAGTAGATCCTTATAGACTGCCCTCACTGCTGCTCTTGCTCTGTCTCGCTCAGCGCCCTCCCCGCACCTTGAAGAGTAGGGCCAGCGTGAGGCACTCCGATCGACGGGATGACGATCCTAAAGTCCTCACTGACCTAGCAGCTCTAGAGGCAGGCCTACGCGCCGTAGCCTGCCGAGCAACTGAAAATTTACTGGAGATTCTATGCAGAAGAAAAAAGCCTTTTACGTCGCCTTCCTCATGGCTCTCGGCCTGGCCTTCTGGGCCTCGAAGCTCCCAGCCCAGGTGCCCATAGGATCTCTTGACTACTGCTGCACGGACCTGCAAGGGCAGACTTGTTTCGGCTGGGGATCCACCGTCGGATGCGACTACGGGTTCTACGGCGCCGGCTATTGCGCTTGCTACGGCAGGTGGGAGTGCTACTCGATGCAGCCAATCCCGAATCCGCCCCAGGGACCTCTGTGCTATCTGTGAGGAAGCTCTCGTAGCGCCGCCGGATTGACCCTTCCCGGGCCACGAGGGCGTAGACTCTCTTCCGTGAGCGCGGAAGATCCGGTCATCGAGTCCCTGAAGAAAGTGCTGAGCGGACGGAGGGATGTCCGTCTCGCCATTCTCTTTGGATCCCGTGCGCGAGGGCGGGCCCGCCCTGGATCCGATGCCGACGTGGCCGCTTTGGGCGACAACCTCGACCTGTTGACGCTGGCGGCGGACTTGAGCGACGCCGCGAGGGTGGAGGTCGATGTCGTGAGCCTTGACGACCCCGGCTATCCCCTGCTCAACGCGTTGCTCCGGGACGGCATCGTGCTCCACGAAGGGGAGCGCTATGCCGCAGCGTCGTGGCGCACTCGCGCGCTCCTCCAGATCGAGACGGACCGACCCGGCTGGGAGAGGATGAGGAACTCTTTCCTCCGCCGGCTTGCGGAGGGGAGACATGGTTGATGCAAACGTCGTTGCCCAGAAGCTGAAAGAGATCTACCGCAGGATCACGCGAACGCGAGCGGTCTGCCCAGCCGAGCCCGAAGATCTTGCGGCAGACGAGGATGCCCTGGAGCTGGTTTCTTTCAATCTCCTCCTGGGCGTCCAAGCCTGCATCGACCTCGCCACCCACCTGATTGCTGATGAAAGCTGGGAGCCCGCCGCCACCTCTCGCGAGGCGTTCGAGCGTCTTGCAGAGCGTGGGGTGATCTCACGGAAAACCGTCAGTGCTCTGCGGAATGCTGTTGGGCTACGCAACATCGTCGCCCACGGCTACTCTGGCGTGGATGCCATGCAGATCTACGCTGCCGCCAGAACCGGCCTCGCCGACTTGGAGCGCTTCGCGACTGAAGTGAGCGCATGGGTGGGAGAGCACTCGGGGTAACGCTGCACGGTGGGATGAATTCTTGTGAAAGTCGCTGCCTACCAGGCTCCTCTTCTTCCATGCGGCTCCATGAAGGCCGTCGAGCTCATTCGCAAACGGGTCGAGTGGTGTGAAGCGGCGGGAGTGGAAATCCTCTGTTGCCCGGAGGCCATACTTGGAGGTCTTGCGGACTTTGCAGAACGCCCGGCCGAGTTTGCGGTCGACGTGGAAAGCGGCCAGCTCAGCGCCGCTCTTGCACCCCTTGCAAGCGACACGGTGACGACAATTCTTGGGTTTACCGAGATTTCGGAGAGCCAGCTCTACAACTCGGCAGTGGTCTTTCACCAAGGAGCCGTCGCCGGCTTGTATCGCAAGCTGCACCCGGCGATCAGGAAGTCGATCTATCGAGCTGGCGATCGAATACCAGTCTTCACGGTCGGCGGTCTGACCTTCGGAATCATCATCTGCTACGACTCCAATTTCCCCGATCCCGCACGAATCATGGCCTCCCAGGGAGCGACGGCTCTGTTCGTGCCCTCGAACAACGGTCTCCCTCCGGAGAAGGCAGATGTCGTCGGTGACGCCAGGAAGGCCGACATCGCTCGGGCCAGAGAAAACAGCGTGTGGGTCATCCGTGCTGATGTCGCAGGCCGTACTGCGGACCGGGTGTCCTACGGATCATCCAGTATCACCGGTCCCGATGGAACGGTCCTTCAGTCAGCGCAGCGACTCGCCGAGGATCTCCTGGTTGCAGACCTTGACAGCCTCCTGTGATGGGCGGAGGGGCCCTCCGCCATGACTCCCGGGAGTTGGCTCGCCTTTTGAATTGAATCCGGCTCAGTGCCAGCCGGCCGCCCTGGCCGGCCGGATTTCAATCGACTTCAGGGAGGAGTGCGGTATGTCCTCTTCATTCGGTATCTATCTGGTCGGCTTCATCATTGTGATCATCGGCCTCGCGATCGGGGCTTACCTCATGCACGTTCCGTCCATGTGGATCGGCGTGGGCGTGATCTGCCTGGTGGGAATCGGCATCCTGAGCGCCGTCAAGAAGACCCAGGGTGGCCGGGCCGGGACGGGCGCGCCGACGTCCCGGGTTTAGGTTGAATCAGGTCGCTCCCCAGATTTCCACCGACGGCCGGTTCGTGCCCGCGGCCAGTGTATCCCCGGCGGGCGAGAAGGCCACCGAGGTGACGCAGGTGGCGGCGGTAGGTAAGGTGTTCAGGAGCTTGCCGGCCGCCGGGTCCCAGAGCCTGACGGCGTTTTCCAGCCCCGAGCTCGCGAGCGGCGTGCCGGCGGGATGGAAGGCCAGGGCCGAGACGGCTTGCGGATGGCCGGTGAGGACGGCGGTACGCTCGCCCGTCTCGGTGCTCCAGATCCGCAAGGTGCGATCGACGCTGGCGCTGGCCACCAGGGTGCCGTCCGGCGAAAAGACGACGGCCGTCACCGCTTCCCTGTGAGCCCGGAAGCTGATGCGGGTACGCAGCGTCTCGAGATCGACGATCTCCAGCGTCCCGTGGCCGGTGCCGTAGACGACCTCGCGGCCGCCGGGCGAAAGGCTGGCGGCGGTCACCGGCTCGGCGCTGCCGAGGGTCCGCCGCGGCTGGCCGGTGACGGCGTCCCAGATCCACACATCCTGCCCCGAGCCGCTGGTCACCAAGGTCCGCCCATCGCGGGAGAAAGATACCGAGTGCACCGCGCCTGTGTGGCCGGCGAGAGTCGCGAGCAGACAGCCCGTGCGCGGATCCCACAGGCGTAGGGTGCCGTCACGACCCCCGCTCGCCAGCAGCGGGGCCGCCGGAGAGAAGGCCAGGGTGTGAACCGGCCCCTCGTGGCCTGCCAGCTCGGCCAGCGCCTGCTCTCCCTGTGGGCACCAAAGCCGCACGACGCCGTCGGCACCGGCACTCGCCAGCGTTTGGCCGTCGGGCGAGAACGCGACGCAGCTAACAGCCTTCCCCTGCACCTCGAGCCGGCGGCTGAAAAGCCGCGCCGGCGGCCACTGGGCCACCCGCCGCGCCAGGAGCATCTCCGGGGCGGGAAGGGTGACGGCCGGCCGGTTGGAGATCTCCTCCTGTGCCGCCGCCAGAGCCGCAGCCACTTCGTTGGCACTCCCCGGCCGCGCCTCCGGATCCGGGTCCAGGAGCGCGAGGACGAGCCGCTGAAGGCTTTCCGGAATGCGGGGACCGGCGCGGAGGACGGGGATGGCCGCCCGCTCCGTCGCCGGCAGCCGGCCGGCGAGGAGCTCGTGAAGCACCACGCCCAGAGAGTAGAGGTCGGCGCGCGGTGCGGGCCACGGATCGCTGTGCCGGCGCTCGGGAGCCACGTACCCAGGCGTGTCGGCCAACGCGCCCGGCGGTGTCAGGTCTTCCAGGATCGGCGTCAGTCCCGCGTCCAGCAGTTTCCAGTGTTCCGTCGGGGTGCGGACGATGTGCCGCGGCTTGAGGCCGCCATGGGCTGTGCCGAAAGCGTGAAGAGCCGCCAAGGCCAGGGCGACCTCCCGGCCGAGCCCGCAGACCTCGGCGAGCGGCACCGGATGAGCCAGCTCGAAGGGGCCCGTGCCGTGCACCAGCTCCATGACCAGGAACGGCGAGCCGTCCTCGGTCTCGCCCACCTCGCGTACGGCGGCAAGACCGGGATGAGCTAGAGCGGTCAGGGGCTCGGCTTGGAGCGTGAAGCGTCCCGGCGGCAGATCGTCGCGCAGCCGGTCG
Source organism: Thermoanaerobaculia bacterium (assembly GCA_035996875.1). Taxonomy (GTDB): domain Bacteria; phylum Acidobacteriota; class Thermoanaerobaculia; order Multivoradales; family UBA5704; genus DATARR01. Next base: position 16,493 of record DASYJD010000007.1, on the reverse strand, counting down.
CGGCGCAGGATCTTGACGGCCCAGCGGCTCTGGCTCTCGAGGTCCAGCGCCTCGAAAACCTCGCTAAAGGGGCTGCCCCCCAGCCGTCGCTCCAGACTGTAGCGGCCCTGAAGGAGGGAGCCCACCTGGAGAGCGGGCCTCTCCTCCGGCTCGGGATCGGCGGGAAGTGGCGACAGGGCGGTGGTGGAGCTTGGCGATTCCCGATCGGCGTGGGCTCCTGCCGATCGTTCCCGCGCCGGTTCCCGAATGTCGGCAGCCGCTTCCCGGGCCGCCGTCTGGAATTGCAGGAGCGCTTTCGCGTCCTTTGGACAGAAAAGGAACTCGTCGGGATAGGTGGTACTGCAGTCCGGACAAACCTTCATCGTGGACCTTCCTGGTGAATCGTAAAACGGGTTCGCTGGAAGAAGTATGCGCCATCCGCTCTAAATTGCAAGTGGCGAGATGGCCTCAACGATCTCAGGCTGGCTTTCCCCGTGGGCTCCGACTTTGCTCCTGGACGCGATAAGATCGGCAAGGCGGAAAATCATGACGAAAAAAGAGAAAGCCCAACGCATCTCCGAGATCCTTGACCGCCTGTTCCCGGCCGTGGACATCCCCTTGCAGCACCGGGATCCGTTCACGCTCCTGGTGGCGGTGGTGCTCTCGGCGCAGACCACGGACAAGCTGGTCAACGAGGTGACGCCCGCCCTCTTCGCGAGTGCCTCGACGCCCGCGGCGCTGGCGGCCCTGCCGGTCGAGGAGATCAAGCGGCTGATCCGCCGCATCGGTCTTTCGGAGGGCAAATCCAAGAACCTGAAGCGCCTCTCCGAGATCCTGGTCGCCGAGCATGGAGGCGAGGTGCCGCGGACGCTCCTTGAGCTCGAGGCCCTCCCGGGCGTGGGCCACAAGACCGCCTCCGTGGTGCTCAACCAGGGCTTCGGCCACGCCACTTTCGCCGTGGACACGCACATCCACCGGCTGGCGGCCCGCTGGGGACTCTCCAGCGGCAAGAACGTCGTGCAGACAGAGCGCGACTTGAAGAAGGTCTTTCCCGAGGAGACCTGGGGGAAGGTCCACCTCCAGATCATCTACTTCGGCCGCCAGTACTGCCCCGCCCTCTACCACGACCTCGACGCCTGCCCCATCTGCTCCTGGGCGGCGTCGAAGAAAAGGAAGGAGGAAGAGCGGCGGCGGAATGCGGGGCTGCGGAAGAGGACGCCGGCTTCCTAGCGCCCACCAGCCCCGGCCCGCGCGCTATCATCCGCCCCATGGACCGCTTCGCCCGCTACGCCTGGTTCACCCTGTTCTACAACGTCGCCGTCATCCTCTGGGGCTCCATCGTGCGGGCCACGGGCTCCGGGGCGGGGTGTGGGGCTCACTGGCCGCTGTGCAATGGAGTGATGATCCAGCGGGCGCCGAAGATCGAGACGATCATCGAGCTCTCTCACCGCGCGACGAGCGGCATCGCGCTGGTGCTGGTGGTGGTCCTCGCCGTCTGGGTTTTCCGAGCCCGGCCCCGGGGCCACGGAGCGCGGAAGGCGGCGCTGTTCGCTCTGGGCTTCATGCTCAGCGAGGCCGCGGTGGGGGCCGGTCTGGTCCTCTTCAGGCTGGTGGCCGACAACGAGTCCATGGCGCGGGCGATGTTCATGGCGACCCACCTCGTCAACACCTTCCTGCTCGTGGGCGCCATGACGCTTACCGCGCACTTCGCCAGCGGCGGGGCGCCGTTTCGCATCCGCGGCCAGGGCGCCCTGGGGGGCGGGATCGTCCTCACTCTGCTCGGCATCCTCGTCTCCAGCGTCAGCGGTGCCGTGGCGGCCCTGGGGGATACGCTGTTCCCGGCCGCCTCCCTATCCAAAGCTCTGGCGGCGGATCTGTCGCCCACGGGTCACCTGCTCATCCGGCTCCGGCTGCTCCATCCCGGTATCGCCGTCGCCGCGGGGCTTCTCGCCTTCGTCCTTGCCCTGCGGATGCGCGATTCCGGCTCGCCTGCGGCGGTCCGGCTCGCCCGGTGGACCTGCGGGCTCGTCTTCCTCCAGATCCTGGCGGGCCTGCTGAACGTCGGGCTGCTGGCTCCGGTGTGGCTGCAGGTCGTCCATCTGCTGCTGGCGGACCTGCTGTGGATCGTGTTCCTGCTGCTGGGTTCGACGGTGCTGGCCGCCGCCTACTCGAAAGCCCCGCCCCGCCCCCTGCCCATCTCGAACGAACGGGCGCCGGCACCGGCTTCGCCGCTCGCCAGCGTGTCGGCTCCGAGCCGGGCCTCCGCCTTGAGCCCCTCCGCCAGCGGCAGGCCCAGTCCCTCATAGACGGCCAGCCGATCGTTGCGCAGTGCCGCCTGTGGGAAGGCGGCCATGGCGTGAGCCAGCTCCAGGGCCCGGCGCAGCGTTTGCCCTTCCGGCACCACCTCGTTGACCAGCCCCATGGACCGGGCCTCGTGGGCGCGGACGGGCCGGCCGGTGAGGATCATCTCCAGCGCCCGGCCGAGGCCGACGATGCGGGGCAGGCGCTGGGTGCCGCCGTCGACGAGCGGGACGCCGAAGCGCCGCTCGAAGCAGCCGAAGACGGCCGTCTCGTCGGCGATTCGCAAATCGCACCAGCAGGCGAGCTCAAGCCCGCCGGCCACGCAGTAGCCGGCGACGGCGGCAATCGTCGGCTTGGAGACGGCAAGCCGGGTGAAACCGAGAGGGCCATGCTCGCCGTTCACGTCGTCGGCGAGGGCGTCGAGATCCTTGAGGTCCGCCCCGGCACAGAAAACCTGGTCGCCACCGGTGAGGATACCGACCCGTGCCCCGGGATCGGCCTCGAAGGCGATCCACACCTCGCGCAGCAGCCGAGCCGTCCGCGCGTCGATCGCGTTGCGCGCCGCCGGCCGGTTCAGACGGAAAATACGGACCGGGCCGTCGGCGGAGATGAGGACGGGGAGATCCAAGGGATCAGGGCCCTACAGCACGGTCTCGCGGACGACCTCTTCCAGTGTCGTCATGCCGTCGCGGATCTTCTGCAGGCCGCTGCCACGCAGGGTCATCATGCCGTTCTGGACGGCTTTCTGCCGCAGCTCGAAGGCGCTGCCGCCGGAGAGGATCATCTCCCGCATCTCGTCCTCGACCTCCAGCACCTCGTAGAGGCCGACGCGCCCCTTGTAGCCGGTGTTGCTGCAGCGGTCGCAGCCGCGGCCCTTGAAGAGCTTGAGCGTACGCGACTCGTGCTCCGAGAAGCCGGCCTGGACGAGCGCCGCCGGCAGAACTTCCAACGGCTCCTTGCAGAAGGTGCAGATGCGGCGCACGAGCCGCTGCGCCACGATCATGTGCACCGAGGTGGCGACCAGGAAGGGCTCGATGCCCATGTTCATCAGGCGGCTGATCGACGACGGCGCGTCGTTGGTGTGGAGCGTCGAGAGCACGAGATGGCCCGTCATGGCGGCCTTGATCGCCACCTCGGCGGTCTCGAAGTCGCGGATCTCGCCGACCAGGATGATGTTCGGGTCCTGCCGCAGGAAGGAGCGCAACGCCGCCGCGAAATTGAGGCCGATCTGCTCGCGCGTCTGCACCTGGTTGATACCCGAGAGGTTGAACTCCACCGGGTCCTCGGCGGTCATGATGTTGACCTCCGGGGTATTGATGCGCTGTAGCGCCGAGTAGAGCGTGTTCGTCTTCCCGGAGCCCGTGGGACCGGTGACCAGCACCATGCCGTACGGCTTCAGGATCGCCGCCTCGAACTTGCGTAGCGACTCCGGCTCGAAGCCCAGCTTCGCCATGTCGAGCATGAGCTTGTCCTTGTCGAGCAAGCGCATGACGATCTTCTCGCCGAACAGCGTGGGCAGCACGGAGACGCGATAGTCGAGGTCCTTGTTCCGGCCGGCAATTTTGGTCTTGATCTTGATACGCCCGTCCTGAGGCAGCCGTTTTTCGGCGATGTCGAGCCGCGCCATGATCTTGCAGCGGCTGGTAATGGCCTCCTTGAGCTTGAGCGGCGGATGCATCATCTCGTAGAGGATGCCGTCGATGCGGTAGCGCACCCGGTATTCCTTCTCATAGGGCTCGATGTGAATGTCCGAGGCGCCGCGCTTGATGGCGTCGGTTAGCACCAGGTTCACCAGCTTGACGACCGGCGCCTGCTCGGACTCCTCTTCGAGCGCCGCGAGGTCGAGGTCCTGATCTTCATCCAGGACCTCGAGGTCGGTGCCCGAGCCCTCCTCCGAAAGGTCCGACATGACTTTCTTCAGCTCGATGGCGTGGGTCGAGCCATAGTAACGGTCGATGGAGGTCCGGATCGCCGGCTCCGATGCCACCACCGGCTCCACGCGGTAGCCGGTCATGAACTTCACGTCGTCCATCGCGAAGACGTTGGTCGGATCGATCATCGCCACCGTTACCGTGGCTCCCGACTTGCTGACCGGCAGGATGGTGTACTTGCGGGCGATGTCGGCGGGGATGATCTTGATCACCGCCTCGTCGATCTCCATGCCGGCGAGGTCGACCGAAGGCACCCGGAAGTGTTGAGCCAGCGAATCGACGAGCTCTTTCTCGGTCAGATACCCGAGCTTGACGAGGTTGGTGCCGAGCCGCCCGCCCTGCTCTTTCTGCAAGCCGAGCGCCTCGTTGAGCTGAATCTGGTTGATCTTGCCGGACCGCGTCAGGAGCTCCCCGAGCTTGTCGGGGACCTGAGACACTGAGGATTGCCGGCGTATCAGTTCCGGTTGTGCCATGCGAGTACCTTATCGAGCCCACCCAAGGAGCCCGTGCAACACAGTAGGGAGAGATATCCCTAAAGCCTGGTAGAAGCCAGCTCGGAGTGTAGCAGCCACTAGGAAAATGGGTCAACGCAGTGGCACATAGAAATGCAGCTATGTCGCATCTCTCAGCATCGCCGCCGCCCTCTTCGCTACGAGGCGCGGCGGGATTTCCAGCAGGCAGGCCTTGGTTTCCGCGAATCGCTGGTAGCAGAAGCTGCATGGCAGCCGGCGAAAGAGGGCCCGCTCCGGAGCGCCATAGGGGCCGCTGGCTTTGGGGTCCGTGGGGCCCATGACCATCAACACCGGGGTGCCCAGGGCATGGGCCAGGTGGGTGGGGCCGGAGTCGCCGCCCAGCATCAGACTCGCCCGGCGGATGAGCATCGCCAGCGTGGGAAGATCGGGGGCTGGCACGAGGCGGACGGCCTCGCCGCCGGCCGCCTGGACTCCGGCGGCGAGATCCTCCTCGCCGCGGGCCACCGCCACCCGGGTGTGTGCTCCGGTCGCCTCGTGAATCCGCCGGGCCGCCTCGCCCCACCAGGCCGGCGGGTAGCGCTTGTTGGCCCAGCCGGCTCCGGGGTGGAGGAGGACGAACGGTTCTTCACTCAAAGCCGGGCTCTCCGCCTCCTCCCGGAAGAGCTTCTCCGGCCCGAAGTCCGCCGGCTCGGCCGGCAGGTTCAAGGCGTCGAGGAGCGAGAGCATCCGGTCCACTGCGTGGGTTCCCCGGGGCACCACCGGTTGATTGATCCAGATCGCGCTCGACGGCTCGCGCCGGGAGGCCCGGGCGAAGCCGATCCGCCGATCGGCGAGAGTGAGGGCGGAGATCGCGCCGGCTTTGTGGTTGCCCATCAGGTCCAGCACCGTGTCGGGCGCGAAGCGGTTGAGCGTGGAGAGGAAGGCCCTCGTCTCGCCGAAGCTTTGAGCCGTCAAAGAGCGGCGCCAGTGGCGCAGCCGCACCACCAGCAGCTCGTCGAGATCGGGATGGCCCTGGAGGAGGGGAGCCATGGACTCCTCCACGACCCAGCCGATCTTCGCCTCGGGAAGGTGCCGCCGCAGCGCCGTGAGCACGGGCAGGGCGTGGACGACATCGCCCAGCGCGCTGGTGCGGACGATGAGGATTTTCACGGGAGGGCCACCTTCCATGCCGTCTGAGAACTCCCCCTCCCAAGACCCTCATCACCCCGGCCCTCTTCTCCCGCCCCCTCGCCACACCCCTCACCGGGAGAAGAGGGAGAGGTTTGTCGAAAAAGAAGAAAGAAGACGCTTCTTGCTCTTATAGGGCTAACTGCTCCCCTCTCTCCCGGTGAGGGGGGTGGGAGGGGGCGGGAGAGAGGGGCTGGGGGAGTGAGGGTCCGCCCCACAGGGGCGCCGGAGGGCGGGGTCACGGCAACGCCTTGACCTTCGAGATCAAATCGCTCGTCGCATGGTCCTTGGGATCGCCCACCAGCACCGTGCGGCCGCCGTAGGCGCGGACGACCTCGTACTCGGGAACGCGCTCCGGGGTTCCGTAGTCCGTCCCTTTGCAGTGGACGTCCGGCTGCAGCTCGGCGAGCAGGGGAGCGGGGGAGTCGCCTTCGAACACCACCACGAAATCGACCGGCTCCAGGGCGGCCAGCAACTCGGCCCGCTCCGCCGCCGGCACCACCGGCCGGCCGGGACCTTTCAGGCTCGCAACCGAGGCGTCGCCGTTGAGGCCCACCACCAGGGCGTCCCCCGCGGCGCGGGAGGCCTGGAGATAGCGCAGATGCCCCACGTGCAGGAGATCGAAGTGGCCGTTGGCGAAGGCGACCGTCTTGCCCTGCGCCTTGAGGGCCGCGATCCTTCCTTTAAGCTCAGGAACCGTCAGGACAATCCCCACCGCAGCTCCTTCACGGGGAGGGGATTGCTCTCGACGGCTCGCTTCAGCTCCTCGGGCGAGCAGGTGGCCGTGCCCATCTTCATCACCACCACGCCACCGGCGTAGTTGGCCAGGATCGCCGCCTCCAGCGGGTCCGCCCCGGCGGCCAGGGCGAGGGCGAAGGTGCCGATCACCGTGTCGCCGGCGCCGGTGACGTCCGCCACCTGGTCCGTTCCCGAGACTGGCAGGTGCGCGGAAAGCTCGGGTCTGAAGAGGCTCATCCCCCGGCTTCCCCGGGTGATAAGGAGGAAGCGCGCCTTCAGGCTCTCCCGCAAACGCCGGCCTGCCGCCTCCAGACGCTCGGGATCGTCGTTGATCTTCTCGTCCAGGAGTGCCTCGGCCTCTTCCTCGTTGGGCGTGGCGCCGTCCAGGCCGAGGAACTCCCCCAGCCGGTAGCGGCTGTCGGCGAGGACGATCGCCTGCTCGCCGAGGGCTGCGCGCACCTGGGGGAGCATCGCCGGCTCCACGGCGCCGTAGCCGTAATCCGAGAGGATGGCCACCCGGGCTTCAGGGACCTCAGGGGTCCGGCGGGCGAGAAAGTCCGCGAAACACTCGCGCTCTTCCGCGTTGAGCGTCAGCGTCTCCTCAATGTCGTAGCGCACGATCTGCTGCTTGATGGAGTGCTTGCCGCCGCCCAGAATGCGGACCTTGGTGGGAGTCCGGTAGCCGGGGCGGATTGCGATTCCTGCGATGGGAACGCCCCGTTCCTGGAGATCGCGAAGCAGACGCTGCCCGTGGGGATCGTCGCCCACCACGCCCAACGGCAGGGGCCGGCCGCCGAGCGCCGCCACGTTGGCCACCGCGTTCGCCCCGCCGCCGGGGGTGAGGCGCTCGTCCTGGTACGACAGGATGAGCACGGGAGCCTCGCGGCTGATGCGCTTTGGGATGCCGGTGATGAACACGTCCGCCACCAGATCCGCCAGTACGACGACCGGCTGCCCCGCCATGGCGTCCACCAGGCGCAGAAGACGGTCGGTGGTGGGGAAAACCTGGAGGTGGGGCATTCGGCGCGGATTGTAGCAGGCCAAGAAACGCGGCCTCTACGGCTGACCCTATAATTCGCCCTCAAGCTCTGAAAGACGAATCCCCGTGACGAATACCGCGAGCCCAGTCAAGACAGACCGTGTCGACGCCCTTCTGTGGCTCGTCCTGTCCGTGGCCGTGCTCTTCACCGTGCCGATCGGCTTCGTCTCCAACGACGGCCTCGGCCACAGCCATGGCTTCGCGTCGGGGCAGTGGCAGGTGAACCCGAACCACGTCTTCTTCGAGCCGCTCGGTGCGTGGTGGCAGAACCTCTGGGTGCGCAACGGCTCCGGCCGGGAGCCGGTCGACGTTCTCAAGCTCCTGAGCGCGCTGTCCGGAGCCCTGGCCGCGGGCCTGTTCCGCTGGGGTGTGGCGCCGCGGGTGACCACATCCCGCTGGGCGGCGAACCATGCCACGGCGTGGCTGGCCTTCTCGTCGGCATTCCTGCGGCTGTGGGTGTCGGACGAAACCCACATGATCCAGATGGCTTTTGTCGTGGCTATGGCCTGGCTCGCCTTGGTGTATCTGGAAAGGCCTTCCCTGAGATGGAGCTTGGCGCTGGGCGCGGCGGTGGGCTTGGCGGCCCTCACCTTCATCTCCAACCTTCTCCTCGGCGTCGCCCTGGGGCTCGTGCTGATGGTCTGGCACCTAAGGCGCCGCGAGCCGCGAACGGCGATTACGAGCGCCGTGGGCCTCGGGCTCGGCACGGCGCTCGCCGCCGGGCCGGTCTTCCTTCTGGCCTGGCGTCTCTCCCCGGGAAGCCCGGGCTTCGTTGCCTGGCTCACCCGCTACGGCGGCGGCCGCCAGATGCCGCGCGTCGAGCTGGCCTACGGACTGGTTCACTCGTGGAAAGGGCTGGCGGAGTCCGCGATACGGGCCTTCTATGGAACGGCGAGCGCGCTGGTCGATCTGACTCCCATCGCGGGAGCGGTGCGCGACCATCAGGCGCCCTCCGCGGCGGCCGTGCTGGGCGCCCTGGCCTTCCTCGCCGCGGCCACCGCCCAGCTCTACGGGCTTCGGGCCGTGCTCGCGGAGCCTTCGCGGGCCGCCAATCGCGGAGCGCTGCTGCTGGCGATCTCCTGGCTGGCGGCGATCCTCGGGTTCGGGATCTTCTGGAACAACTCGGACGACCAGTTCTACTTCCAGATGGCCCCCGTCTTCGGCATCCTCGCCGGCCGGATGACCGGAGGACGATGGAGCCGCGCGACGGCGGCCGTCCTCACCTTGAGCTTTGCCGGATTGCTCTGGAACCTCGTCGACGTCGGCTCCAACCGCGTCCTCTATCCCCGGCACGAGCGGATGGCCCTGCTGGAGCGGGAGGTGGAGGGGGCCTGCCTCGTCGTCTACCCGGGCTTCGACGAGCCCGAGCTCTTGCTGACGATGTCGCGGCGGGCCGCCTCCGTCGAGCGATTGTCCCTCACGCAACTGGCCGTGCGCTTTCCGGCCGCTGAGGGGATGCGGAACCTCCGGGACCGGATCACGGGTTGCCTCCAGAGCGGCGGTCGCGTCGTTCTCATCGATCTGTTCGACACCCCACCCCGGCGCAACCCGTGGAAGTTCCTGGAACGATTGGGCTACGACTACCCGGCGGTGCAGCGCGCCCTGGAGGGCCTGCCGGTGGAGCCGGCGTCCCGCGAGGTGGGGACCTTCAGGGTGCGCACGGTGCAGAGCCGGCTTAGTTCCCCTTCCCCTTCGCCAACGCCGCCTTGAGCACTTCGTCCGGCATGCCGGCGGTCTTCCACTTTCCCATGTCGTCCGCCGAGAGAGTCTTGGTCAGCGACTTCTGATTGACGTAGTCCACCAGGAGATCGGTGGAGAAGCCCTGCTTCTTCAGCTTGACCAACTCGGCAAGGAGGTCCGCCGGCGCGACCGCGGGCGCGGCCGGAGCGGCAGGTGCTGCAGCGGCGGCGGCCCCCGTGGCAACGGCCTTGCCCTTGCCCGCCCACGCATCCTGAAGTCCGGTGGTGTTGAAGAGGTTGGCGTAGGCCTGCTTCGTGGCGTCGCTCAGCACCTCGTTGACGTTTTCCTCGCTGAGCTTGCGGCCATAGCGGGTGGCATCGCCCGCGACGACTCCCTCCCAGAGGGTGCCGCCCCGAGCGTCCTTGAGAGCGAAGGACACCTGCACCTCGGCGTTGTAGGTGGAGCCGACGGCCTTCCGGCTCTCCAGGACGCGCAGGCGCACCAGCTTACCGGCCAGCGTGAGGGGCGCTGTCTCCGCCGTCTTGATCCCCCAGTCGGTGGCATTCTTCTTGAGCACCTCGTTGGCCCAGGCGAGCGGATCGTTGCTGGCGCGCATGGGCGTAACTTGGTCGTCGTTCGCGTTCTCGCCGATCACGGCAGGATCGGCACCCGGGCGGCCGTCCGCCAAGGAGAGGACGACCGGCCGATCGTTCAGGCCCGGGGCCAGCATCACGCTGGAGGAGCCGACGCTCTCCTGAGGCACGTATTTGAGAGCGACGGTAAAGGCGCCTGAATCCTTCGCTTGCGCCCCAGCGGTGGCGAGCAGGAGCAGACCGCCCGCGAACATGATTTTCCACGAATTGGACTTCATAAGTCCTCCCGGTAAACGTTGAAAAACTGAATCTGCGACTTGCGGACTGTATCAGCAGAGCCGCGATTACGCTCAGAGAAGCTCTACGGCTCTCCGGGAGGCGGGAACAACCAGCCGCCGGGGGATCGCCGCGCGCCGGACTCGTCGATCCGGATCTCGACCTTGTCCCCGGTGATCTCCTGCCGGGCGGAGTAGGCGATCCGCGTCCGGATCTGATCGCCGATGCGGTAGCGGATCCGGACCTCGCCCGCACCCTTCGCGAGCCACCCGCGGCAAGCGAGGGGAACGCTCAACCGCCCCCCGGGAGGCACCCCTTGGACGCGGCCGGTCCCGCCCCGCCCCGAGATCACGACCTCCTGCAGCGGGATTTTCCCCTCGTCGACGATCTCGAAGCGGACGAAGCTGTCCGCGACACCCAACGCTCCCGTGAGGGCGAGAAGGAGGACCAGGCTGATGACCATCGACTCGAAAGCCGACCGCTCCAGCGACGTTCGACGCCGGACGACGAGCCAGACGAGGATCAGAGGCAGGAGGACGAGGGCGGCGTAGAGAGAGGAGAGGTTGGCGGCATAGAACGCGGACGCCCTACCCCGGACGAACCAGAGGCGGAGGATCGCCGCCACGGCCAGGATCGACAGGACGCTGGCGGCCAGGGTGACCCAGGCGAAGATCCGCCGCACGGCTCAAATCACCCGGTACTGCTCGTCCGAGACTGGCTCCAGCCACTCCGTTTCGAAGGGGAGGGTGGTTGGGTTGAGGATCTTCATGGACGGGAGTATAACCCTGGCTATACGATTGGATTTGAGGAGAAACGTCAATGTCCCCGTTGCCCAAAGACCTTCGGCCTGATCCCATCATCGAGCTCTACAAGAAGGACGTGGACATGACATTGATCCGCGAGAACCTGAAGCTGACCTACACAGAGAGAGCCATGAAGCTGATGGAGCTCCAACGGGCCGCCGAAGAACTACGCAGGGCAGGTCGAGAATTGAGAGCGAGAAAGTGACTAACTACGAACAGCTTCTCCGGGTTCTGGCTTCAGGAGTCGACTTCATCATTATTGGCGGGTTTGCCGCAATTCTCCATGGTTCGTCTCGATTGACTGAGGATCTCGACGTTGTCTACGTCCGCAGCACCGATAACATTAAGCGCCTGGCAGAAGCACTGGCTCCTCTCCATCCGTATCTCCGGGGCGCGCCTTCCGGACTGCCCTTCCTCTGGGATGCGGAGACAATTCGGCGCGGCCTGAACTTCACGCTGGTAACGGACCATGGGGATCTGGATCTCTTGGGTGAGATTGCCGGTGGAGGAACCTATGAGACGCTCTTTCCCGACTCTGTGGTGGTCGAAATCTTCGGAGTGACGTGCCGGATTCTCAACCTCAAGAGTTTGATTCAGACCAAGAGAGCCGCCGGACGCCCCAAAGATTTTGATGCCTTGGCTCAACTAGAGCAGATGCTCGAGCAGCAGGAGTAGTGGGTCTTCTCAGGCATGAAGGAGGGGCAGCCACCCGCCTCCAGTCCCTGATCCGCGCCCAAGGCCCCCTCCCCTTCGCCACCTTCATGGATGAGGCCCTCTACGGCGAGGGCGGCTACTACAGCCGGGAGGACGTCCCCATTGGGGAGTCCGGCGACTACGTCACCGGCGCCACGCTTTCACCCCTCTTTGGGCGCGTGACGGCCCGGCTCGTCAAGCGCCTCGACGAGCCCCTGGGGCAGCCGGCCGATCTGCTCGAGGCCGGCTTCGGGACCGGGGTGCATCTCGAGAACGTCGTCTCTTCCTTAGTAGATAGCGCCGTGAGGAGGAGACTGCGGGCCTGGGACCGCGTGGCCCGGCGCGTCCCAGCGGGCGTGGAGCGGGTCGAGAACCTGGCGGCGATCAGAGAGGGGGAGATCGAGGGGCTGATCTTCTCCTATGAGCTGTTCGACGCCCTGCCGGTCCACCGGCTGGTCGGCCGAGAGGACGGCTCGGTCGGGGAGATGTGGGTCGACATAGATAAGGATGGGGTGTTCGTTTGGCGGGAAGGGAAAGTCTCCGATCCCGCTTTCCTGGATTTGCTGAAGAACCCTGACGTCTCCCTCCAGCCCGGACAGGTGGCGGACGTGGCTCCGGGATGGGGCCCTCTCTACGAGGAGCTGGCGCGGCGCCTGGGTCGGGGTCTGCTGGTGACGTGCGACTACGGCTTCGAGCGCGAGCGCCTCTTCGATCCCCGGGTGCGCCGCCACGGCACGCTCGCCTGCTATACCCGCCAGCGGGTCCACCGCAACCCCTTCGTCCAGGTGGGGGAGCAGGACCTCACGGCCCACGTGGACTTCACCACCCTGATCCGCGCCGGTGAAGCGGCCGGCCTCTCGACCGTGGCCCTCACCCGCCAAGCCCTCTGGCTCACTGCCTGCGGCCTCTTCGAAGAGCTTCAGAGCGCGGACCTCGCCACCCGCCACGGTGCCATAGCCCTGCTGGACGGCGAGGGAATGGGCGAGGAGATCCGTGTCCTCGTTCAGAGCAAGAGGATTGATCCAGGAGAGGTTTTCGACCTGGATGTGCTGGGAACCCGGAGCTGAAAGAGTCCCGCGACACGGATAGTGGCGACGTAGCTCGCTTTACGACGATGCGAGGTGTCGCTGGCGACGACTTGGGAACGTCTCGCGAACACCGCGGAGACTTCAGCGATCACCCGCACCAATATTTTCATGGTCCGGACCTATGAAAAGTCGGAGGCGGAGGGTCCCACGCTGAAGTTTCCATATGAAATCCACGTCATTTCCTATGAAGCCAGAATCCCGGAGGGGTCCACCGACGGCCCAGCCCTATGAAATCCTGGCGAATCCATAGGAAAACACGGCACCCGTCGCCTTCTTTGGCTACTCGCTCCCTGAAGACAGGGCAAAATTGTCGAGGCAGCCGATAGTTTCATAGATCCGGATCACAAAATAATAGGTCCGGACGATCCGCGGGTCGCTCAAGAGGCAGTTTTAATATGGAATTGAGACAAATCCATAGGAAAAGACAGTGCGTGGGCCTTCGGAGGCGGTCCGCGCCTATGGAAGGGCGGTAGGAATCATGGCGCCGGCAATCGCGTGAGAGATCCGCGCGTCCTGTTGGCCGGCGAAAGGGAGGGCCGAGGAGATCCGCGTCCTCCTTCAGAGCGAGGTGATCGATCCGGGGAGATGCTGGACCTGGATTTAATATCGCCACTATGCGCTGCTTGCTTCGGTCTTCAAGTTATCTATCGCTGGCCACCACCAGGGGGATCGACGTGTAGACTGAAAAGCAATCAGACTGCTGCGCCAAAAGCCCCCCGGTGTTGAGCCGCGGGGGCTTTTGGCATTCTGGAGACATTCTGGAGATCAACCGGAGGGTGCCACTGCGATGGTGCGGTAATCGGTCCCGAAAACCGGGGCGCCGGGCGATCCTCGGCGAGGGTTCGACTCCTTCACCCTCTGCCATTGTTCACTTTTTGGTTCTTTGCCAAAGGGAGCGTAGACCGCTATGGAGACGGGGCGGGCTGTAGATCCGCTGTGCTTCGGCGCCCCGAGGGTTCGATTCCCTCCACTCCACCAATACCTTACTAAAGCCCCTCTAGCCCAATCATGGCAGAGGCGCCGGTCTCAGAAGCCGGAGGTTCTCGGTTCGAATCCGAGGAGGGGCACCATTCGCCGATGTAGCCCAATCTTGGCAGAGGCGCCAGGTCGAGAGCCTGATCGTTGTGGGTTCGACTCCCACCATCGGCACCATCCCTGGCTCCGTAGCCCAATTGGCAGAGGCATCGGACTCAAAACCCGTCACCGTGTGGGTTCGACTCCCACCGGAGCCACCATTATGGAGAGGTGACCGAGTCTGGCAAGGTGCCCGGTTGCTACCCGGAGGCCGGCGGCTGGAAAGCCGCCGCGCAGGTTCGAATCCTGCCCTCTCCGCCAGCCACTACACCGTCCCGCCGGCCCAACGGGCCGGGAGATCCCAGCCCAGGGCCAAGGCCGGAGGCCGACGCCCTGGGAAAAGGCGCCCTGTTCCTTGCGGCCTGAAGGGCCGCGAGAGCCGTAGAGAGGACGTTGGTCAACGAGAGCTGCCGCGGGTATAGAGATCCTCCCGCCGCCACCTCCCGTCCGTCCGCCGAGAGTCACGGGCGTTCCCGAGCCGCTCGAAGAGCTACAAAGGGAGGCGGAAGACACGCTACGGACATCGAAAGACGATCCGCCGCTGCCGGTGAGCCGTTCGCCGCTCGGTACGGGAGGCTCGCCGCGACCGGCAGACGTTCGGCCGCTGCCGGCGGAAGGCTCGCCGCTGGCGGCGAGTGTCTCACCGCGAGGTTTTTGTGTCGCACCGCTCCCGGCTTGTGTCTCACCGGCAGGTTTGTGTGTCGCACCGCTGACGGCGAATGTCTCACCGCTGCCGGCCGGAGGACTTTTGCCGGCGGTTCGTGTGTCACCGCTGCCGGCGGAACGCCCGCGACTGCCGGCAGACGCCTCTCTACGGCCGGCGAACGGCCCGCGGCTGCCGGCCGGAGGACTCGCGCCACCGGTGGAAGGTCTTCCGGCTTCGGCCGGAGGCCCGGTGCTGCCGGCGAGAGGTCCTCCGCGACCGGCGGACGGCCAATAGGCTCCTCTAGCGGGTGGGGCTCTCGTGGACCGTCGAGTTGGTAGAGAAGGGGTTTACCGCGCGCACCGTGCCATAGATACGGCCATGCGTGAAGTCCTCAGAGACCAGCTCCGGCAGACCGTAGAATTCGGCATAGGCCCAGAGGTGCGCATCGAACCAGGAGAGCTGATAAGTCGCAGCGCCACGCAACGCGATGCGCACCACCTCCGCGGTCGGATAGAGGATGTCGAACTGGTTGAGGATCTCCTCGGCCTCGCGGTAGGCCTCGTGCCGCGAGAGCAGAGAGCCGCCTCCAGGCAGCGGGCGAGTCACGACGGAGACGAACTCAATGATGGCCTGATGCGGCAGGCGTAGCATCTGGAGCGCGAGGCCGGAGCGCAGGAACCGCTCCGCGATCCGTTGCTTGTCCGGATAGCGAAAATCGTAGCGATAAACGAGGATGTTGGTGTCAACGAGAGCTGCCACGAGTATAAAGATCCTCTCGCCGCCAGCCCCGCTCCGTCACCCTGACCACGGGGGGTCTGCCCGCATCCCGAACCCGCTGTCGCTCCGTGGCCTCGTCGAACAGGCAGAGCCGCTCTTTGAGACTCAGGCGTGGCGATGGAGGACGTGGGGGAACGACCCGGATGACCTCTCCCGCGGGCTCCCAGTGGATCTCGTCTCCAGGAGAGATACCATAGCGTTCCGCCACCACTTTGGGGATCGTGACCTGGAGCTTGCTCGTGACCCTCGACATGTCCTTACTATAACAAGGATGGCATCCTTGGTCAAGTCTTCGGCGTGTTCACGCTGGTGGCCATTATCCTCATCGTTCGATCGACCCACCGGCCCAACGGGCCGGGAGACCCCAGCCCAGGGCCAAGGACGAAGGCCGATGCCTTGGGAAAATAGGGCCCCCCTCCTGGCGGCCTGAAAGGTCGCGAGAACCCGGGCTTGCCAGATCGGTGGTTGATCGACGGTATGACACAGGTTATACTTCTCCCATGAAAACGGCAGTCTCTCTACCCAACCCGCTCTTCGAAGCCGCCGACCAACTCGCCAAAAGGCTGGGGGTGTCGCGAAGTGAGCTCTACGCAAGAGCCATAGCGGAGTACCTCAAGTCCCGCCGGAGCGAGGGAGTTACCGAAGCTCTGAACCGGGTGTACCGGGAAGAGCCCTCGAATCTCGATCCGGTGATTGCTGCCATCCAAGCCGCTTCCCTGCCGCGGGACGAATGGTAGCCCAACGAGGGGACATCTGGTGGGCGTCCCTGCCGGAACCAGTCGCTTCCGAGCCTGGGTATCGACGTCCTATCGTGGTCGTCCAATCCGACGACTTCAATCGGAGCGAGATCAGGACCGTCCTCGCAGTGATCCTGACCACGAATCTGCGGCTTGCCGAGGTTCCTGGAAACGTGCTGCTTCTGAGTCGCCAGACCGGTCTGCCAAAGGATTGCGTGGCAAACGTCTCGCAGCTCGTCACTGCCGACAGGTCGTTCCTGACGGAGAGAGTCGGCAATCTATCCACATCTCTGATGGAACGGATTGAAGACGGTTTGCGGCTGATCCTGGAGCTATAAAGTGGATAGAACCGATCCCGCTAACCCCAATACCGTTCGCTTAAGACGATATTTGGTATCCTTCTTCCGATAGGAAGGAGGCGTCATGGCACGGAAAGCAGCGACACTGCCGAAAGGTACTCGACTGACAGACTTGATCGGCTTGGGTGTGTTGACCCAG
>DASYJD010000006.1:0-14232 GCA_035996875.1 Thermoanaerobaculia bacterium | reverse complement strand
CATAGGCGCTAACTTTGCTTCAGCGTTCCCCCACCCAAGCCCCTCATCACCCCGGCCCTCTTCTCCCGACCCCGCCCAACCCCCTTCACCGGGAGAAGAGGGAGCAAGGCGGGGAAGCCCCAGGGGTACCCCTCTCCCGGGGAGGGGGATGGGGTGGTCGGGAGAGGGGCAGGGGTGAGGGTCTTGGGCGGGGGAACCTCCCAGACCACGTTAAGTTAGCGCCTATGCCTCACCGCCCCCACCGATTTTCCAGGGGGCGAACCGACCGTACCGAGCCGTTTTTCGTGACGACCACCAACGTGGGACCGCGGAAGGATATCGCCGCTCCGGAGACGCCCACGGGGTACCCCGTGGGGCGTCTCTACCTTGTTGAGAGCCCTCCTCATCAGCAGTTCGCCAGCAGGCGCCGCGCCTCCATCCGATCCGGAAACTCCCGCACCGCCCGCTCCAGCAGCGGCCTCGCCGCATCCTTCCGGCCCTCTTGCAGCCAGATCCCGGCGCGTTCGGTGAGCGCATCGTAGCTTTCTCCGCCGGCGGCGAAGAGGGCGTCGAGGCGGCGGGCTGCGCCAGCCCGGTCTCCCTCTGCCAGGGACAGGCGGGCCAGGTGGACGGCGGCGATGGCATGGGTGGGCAGGCGGCGCAAGGTCTCCTCGAACGCCTTGCGCGCGGCCGGAAGATTGCCCTGGCGCTCCTCCAGCACCGCGAGATTCGCCAGGGGCGCCACGGCCGCCGGCAGCAGACGCAGGGCCTCCCGGTACTCTCGCTCGGCCTCCTTGAGGTGGCCTCGGGCGTAGAGGGCCATCCCGAGGTTGTTGTGGGCGATCTCCGATCCCGGATTCTCCCGCACCGCGGCGGCGAAGAGGGTGCGGTCGTCCCGGAAGTTCGCCGCCCGCATCGCGGCAGCCGTGCCTAGACCCGCAATCGCAATGAGGCCGGCGACCGCGAGAATCCGCCGGGCCGGGGATCGGTCCAACCGGCTTGCCAGCAGCCCAACCAGCCAGGCCAATCCCACCGAAGGCAGATAGAGATAGCGCTCCGCGAAGTTGGAGCCGCCGATGGCATCGGCCCGCAGCACCGGCAGGAGGAAAGCGAAAATGAACGCCAGGGGAAGCACGATCTCCCGCCGTCCCGATCCTCTCCAGACCGTCACTGTCAGTCCAACCAGCGCCGCGCCCGCCGCCGCCAGCCCCACGGAAGCGGCAAAGGAGAGAAGAGGCGGAACCTGAACGACAGCCAGCACCTTCGCCGGAAACGGAACGACGAGGAAACCCAGATACCGGGCGAGCAGTGCCCCCCCATACGCCACGGCGCCCGCCGACGACGAGGTGACGCCGTAGTTCCTGGGCGCGAAGCTCCCCAGGGCGTGAATGCGCAACGCGAGATAGGCGGCCAGCACTACTCCGTAGGGTGCCAGGCGTTTCGCGCCCCGCCGGATCGCCCATCCGAGTGAGCCTTCCCGCCGCCATTCCGTGGCCTCGACCGCCACCAGGACCAGCACCGTCGCCACCCCTGTCTCCTTCGCCAGGCACGACAACAGATACGCCGCCGGTCCAATCCAAAATCCTTCCCTTCCTGCGTCCTTGCCCTTCAGATACGCCATCACGGCGATCAGCGCGAACACTGCCGCCAGCAGATCCGGCTGTCCGCCGACCCAGGCCACGGCCTCGGCATGGGCGGGATGGACGGCGAAGAGGAGGCCGGCTGCCAGCGCCGTGATATCCGTGATCGCCGAGCCCTCCCCGCGGATCAGACGACTCGCTTCCAGGGCTACCAGAAGGCAGACGGCGAGATGCAGCGCTACCGAGGCCGCGTGGAAGGCGGTGGGATTGAGGCCGTAGATGTGGGCCAGCAGCGAATCGAAGGCTCCGAAGGCTGGACGGTAATAGTTGGAGCCGAGGAGGTCCTGCTCGCGGTTGAAGCCCCAGAAAGGCCGGGTGAGGAAGAGGCGCAGGCCCTCGGGGGAGCGCAGCCAAGGGTTGCGCTCGATCTGCACGTGGTCGTCGAAGACGAAGCCGAAACCGAGCGTGAAACCGTAGACCGCCAGCACGGCCGCGAGCAGCAAGGCGGTCCGGGCGGCCGGGCTGGCCAGTCTTGCCTTGCGGCGAGAAAGAGGCATCACGGTGCTATCATGCACCGCCTTTGAGAGTTGGAGCCCTTGGTGAATGAACGAAAGGACCCTTCCGGGGTCAAGCTGAGCGTTGTCATCCCGGTGTACAACGAGCGATATCTGGTCGGCGAGCTCGTCCGCCGGGTGCTCGCGGTGTCGGCGCCCGAGATCCGCGAGCTGGAGCTGCTCCTCGTCGACGACGGCTCGAAGGACGGCAGCCTCGACATCCTCCGCCAGATCGCCGCCAGTCATCCGGACCGCGTCCGCCTGCTGGAGCAGGGGAAGAACCAGGGCAAGGGGGCGGCCATCCGCCGCGGCATCGCCGAGGCCACGGGCGATCTCATCCTCTTCCAGGACGCCGACCTCGAGTACGACCCGCGGGACTATCCGCGCCTCATCCGCCCTTTCCTGGAGGACGGCGCGGACGTCGTCTACGGCTCTCGCTTCCTGCCCAGCGAGCGGCGCCGCGTCCTCAACCATCGCCACACGCTGGGCAACAAGCTGCTCACCGGCTTGAGCAACTGGTTCACCGACCTCAACCTGACGGACATGGAGACCTGTTACAAGGCTTTCCGTGCGCCGCTCCTGAAGTCGATTCCCATCCGCTCCAACGACTTCGCCATGGAGCCGGAGATCACCGCCAAGGTCGCCAAGCGGGAGTGCCGCATCTTCGAGGTGCCGATCTCGTATCTGGGCCGCACCTACCGCGAGGGGAAGAAGATCGGCTTCAAGGATGCTTTCAAGGCCCTTCGCACCATGGTCCAATACAGCATGATCGACGATCTTTACGCCGAGGACGAGTACGGCTCCCACATCCTGCACAGCCTGGAGAAGGCGAACCGTTTCAACCGCTGGATGGCCGACGCCATCACTCCCCACGTCGGCGCCAGGGTGCTGGAGATCGGCGCCGGCATCGGCAACATCACGTCCTGGCTGCTGCCGCGCGACCTCTACGTGGCGACCGACATCAACCCGCAATACCTCGACTACCTGAAGAACCTCGCCCTGGGCAAGCCCTACCTGCAGGTGGACCGCATCGACCTCGAGGATCCGAGGTGCTTCGAAAAGTGGCAGGGGGCGTTCGACACGGTGGTCTGCCTCAACGTGCTGGAGCACGTGCGCGATCCCGTGCTCGCCCTGCGCAACATGCACAGCGCCCTGGCGCCTGGCGGCCGGGTGGTTCTCTACGTGCCGCAGGGACAGGGCCTCTACTCCAGCCTCGACGAGGTGCTGGGGCACCGCTGCCGCTACGAGAAGCCGGCGCTCACCGAGGAGCTGCATACGACCGGCTTCGAGCTGGAGTCAATGCGCGACTTCAACCACTTCGGCATCCCCGGCTGGTACTGGAATGGCAAGATCCTGAAGCGGCGCCATTTCAGCCGCGTCCAGCTCAAGGTGTTCAACATGCTGGTGCCGGTGTTCCGGCGGCTCGACTCCCTCATCCCGGGGCGCGGGCTGGGGATCATCGCGGTGGCCCGGAAGACGTGAGCCGCCACTTTTTGGTAGAATCTGTCCATGGGACTGCCGCAGCCGCTGATTGATGTGCTCCGAGACGTTGAGCAAGCCGAAAAGTTCAACCCTGAGGAAGCTATTCGCGAAGGGACTGAGGCAGGTCTTCAGAAATGGCTGAGTGGATTTCGCGAGACCGTGCTTAATTTGGAAAAGAGCAATGCAAGAGTCAGGGAATCAGGAAGAGTTCTTCTTCGGACGGCGAAGGAAGGGATTTCCTCGGATAGCGATTCGGCAGAGCTCGATCGAGTCATTGATTGGCTTTTGGAGCGAGAGGAAGAGTCTCGGCGGCTCCTGCCCCTTGAGATAAGAATGGTACAGACTCTGAAGGCTGGCACCTTTTCTTTCCCAATCACCGCTTCCGACAAGGCCCTCCTTGTAAGCGCCTGTGAACGATTCATCAAAGTAAGACAGGGCATTCCTGAAAATCTTCGGGATCTGCGGTGGAATTTGATGGCGTTTCGAGCCGAGTCGGAAGACCCTGGTGATGCCCCCGTCTTCGACAATCCTCAGGACTTGCTTAGCTATCTCAAGACACCATCCAGGTGACCGGCCCGGTCCGCACCAAACCCTCCGCGCGGTTCCGTAAGAGCCTTGCGAAGTTGGGAGAACCTCTCGCTTCCCGAGCCTTCAAAGCGCTGAAGAAGTTCCATACTGCTTCCACCAGTCCTGGGCTGAACTTCGAGGCCTTCAAGAATCGGCCCGGCTTCTTCACGATCCGTGTGGACCGAAATTTTCGTATCCTGCTCATGCAAGAGACGGATGAGGAAGGTCCCTACTTCCTCCTTGTCGATATCGCCAATCACGTCGACACGTACTCCTGAGGCAGGCGCGTCAGAACGGGGTTGCGATCTCCGAACCGACCGTTCTGCCAGGCGTGGAAGTCCTTCCACAGCTCGAAGTGGTGCCAGTCCCACGCCGCCTGATCGGCGTGCAGGCTCCACCGTCACACCTTCCGGGGAGGGAATTGCGAGCCGCCGGCCGAGGGCTCCGGCGGCGATCTCTGCTCCTCGCCATAGCAACCACGACGATAGGAGGGCCGCCGGAATCGCCCCCAGGTAGAACATCCGGGAGACGAGGCCCGTCGCCGCCGAAACGATGAGCATGTGCACCGCGAACCAGGCCACCAGGAAGCGCACGGCGGGAACGCGCGACCGCGCCAGGAAGAGAACCGCCGTCGCCGCCAGCACCAGCGCCCAGGATCCCACCAGCAGCTTGTGGAGAATCGTACCGGCTCCCGGCGCCGAGCCGAAGGAGAGCAGGAAGTAGAGCTTGGAGTCCGAGCCGCGGAGGGTGAAGATGGCGATGCAGCCGCGGACCAGGAGGAAGATCCGGAGCTTGATTTCGTCCAGCGTCTTGGGCAGGAACATCGCATGGTGTCCGGAGGCCGAGGTGAGGGCCTTGCTGACCCCACCACCAGGGCCACGGCCACGGCAGGCAGCACGAACGGGTGCAGCCGGCAGATGAGGGACCTGACGGTCTCATCGGCGGATACTACCGGATTCGATTCTCCCTCTTGCGGTAAGCTCCCGCGCCATGAGTGCCACCGAGGGGAAGCAAACCATCTGTATTACCGGCGGAGCCGGGTTCATCGGCTCCCATCTCGCCGACGCGTTTCTGTCCCGGGGAGACCGGGTGCTGGTGATCGACAACCTGGCCGGCGGCCGGCGGGAGAACGTCCCCCCGGGCGCCGAGCTGCACGTGCTGGACATCCGCTCCAAACAGGCCGCCGCCCTGGTGCGGGAGGCGGGAGTGGACGTCCTCCTCCATCATGCGGCGCAGATGGACGTGCGCCGCTCCGTCGAGGACCCGCTCTTCGACGCCGACGTCAACGTCCTGGGCAGCCTCAACATGGCCGAGGCGGCACGGCAAGGCGGCTTACGCCAGATCCTCTTCGCCTCCACCGGCGGCGCGATCTACGGCGAGCAGGATGTCTTTCCGGCTACCGAGGATCACCCGGCACGCCCCCTGTCGCCCTATGGCGTCTCCAAGCTGGCCTTCGAGCGCTATCTCTTCTTCTACCACCAGACCTACGGCCTCGACGTCGCCTGCATGCGCTACTCGAACGTCTATGGCGAGCGGCAGAACCCCCACGGCGAAGCCGGTGTGGTGGCTATTTTCTTGAAGCACCTGCTGGCCGGCGAGGCCCCCGTCATCAATGGCGACGGCCTCCAGACTCGCGACTACGTGCACGTCTCCGATGTCGTGCGGGCGAGCCTCGCGGTGGTGGGGAAGCCTGGCTTCAACATCTATAACGTGGGCACGAGCGTCGAGACCACGGTCGTCGAGCTGTACGAAGAGCTGGCGCGCGCCGTTGGCAGCCCCCTGAAGGCCCTGCACGGTCCCGGCAAACCGGGTGAGCAGCGCCGCTCGGTCATCGACGCCAGCCGATTGCGGCACGACCTGGGAGTGCCCGCTCCCCTTTCCCTCGCCGAGGGGCTGGCGCGGACCGCCTCCTGGTTTCGTGAGGAGATTGCGGCCTGACGTCGAACTTTCGTTGTCCCGCTTTTCATCGGCTTCCGCACTTCTGTTTAGACAACGGGAAGCGTCCGTGTACGGTCACTGACAACCCCTAAAAGTTACCCAGTTCCCCCGGGTGCAGGAGGGTACTCTCCCCTCTTCCACCCTTTATGCGTCCGCCGGCCGTGGCGCACGTCACGGCCGGCGGCGTCTTTTTCCCTGGCTCAACCCTTGCCCGACAGCACGCCTTGCAGCGGCTTGCCGTCGAGGAAGAACTGGGCGTGCTGAATATCGTGGAACTGGAGGGCCGTCTCGGTGAGCTGGGCGAGGATGCGGGGTCCGTCGCAGTCGCCGCCGATCTCGACGTAGCCCGAGAGGTAGACGCGGACCTCAGGACCCGTGCGATCGATCCGGTCGACTTTCAGGGGAGAATGGGCCAGGGCATTATAGAGATCCTTGTCCGCGGCGCCCTCTTGCAACGTGAGCAGGGCCGAAAGAGCGCCTTCCAAAGCAGGAGCGGGCGCCGGCAGGTCCAGGTCCAGAGGCACCGACCTGCCGCCGCAGCCATCGGACCGGCCGGCCGTGCCTTGGTTGTGCAAGGCGATGACGTAGACCTGCACCTTGCTGGTGCGGGTGCCGGCTTCGAGGCCCTGCGCGGAGTCGCGGCGGGCGCAGCAGGTCAGGCCGGCCAGCACCACCAGGGGCAGCAGCCAGGGCAGGGAGCGCCTCGGCGTCATCGGGAGCCGCCCTTCCTGCGATCCATCACGAGAAAGCTGTAGGAAAAAGGCGCTTCCGTCGTGGGGCCGTGGTCTTCCCGTTCGACGATCTCCCAATCGTCCTGGTCGAATTCCGGAAAGAAAGTGTCGCCGGGGAAGTCCTGGTCGATCCGTGTCAGTTGAATGCGGTCCGCCCGCGGGAGGGCCACGCGGAAGATCTCCTCGCCGCCCGCCACGAACACCTCGTCCCCCTTCGCCATGTCGAGCGCCTCGGCGACCGAATGAGCCACCTCCACGGCTGGGGCGGTCCAGTTGGGATCGCGGGTGACCACGATCGTCGGCCGGCCGGGGAGGGGCTGGCCGCCGATGGAGTCGAAGGTCCGCCGGCCCATGATCATCGGGTGTCCCATCGTCAGCGCCTTGAAGCGCCGCTGGTCAGCAGGCAGGCGCCAGGGGAGGCGGTTGTCGATGCCGATCGCGCGGTTGGCCGCCATGGCGGCGATGAGCGTGATCCTCATACGGCGATCGGCGCCTTGATCGCCGGGTGGGGATCGTAACCGGCGAGAGTGAAGTCTTCAAAGACGAAATCGAAGAGCGAGGTCCGGGCGGGGTTGAGGGTCATCGCCGGTAGCGGCCGGGGCTCGCGGGTGAGCTGAAGGCGGGCCTGCTCCAGGTGGTTGCTGTAGAGGTGGGCGTCGCCCAGGGTGTGGACGAAGTCGCCGGGCGCCAGGCCGCAGACCTGCGCCACCATCAGGGTCAGCAGGGCATAGGAGGCGATGTTGAACGGCACACCCAGAAAAACGTCGGCGCTGCGCTGATAGAGCTGGCAGGAGAGGCGGCCCTGGGCCACCCAGAACTGGAACAGGGCGTGGCACGGCGGCAGGGCCATGTCGTCGAGCTGCGCCACGTTCCAGGCGCTGACGATATGACGCCGCGAGTCCGGCTGGCTGCGGATCTGCTCCACGACGCGGGCGATCTGGTCGATGTGGCCACCGTCCGGAGCCGGCCACGAGCGCCACTGGGCGCCGTAGATGGGCCCGAGATCGCCGGAGGCGTCCGCCCACTCGTCCCAGATGGTCACCCCATGCTCGTGCAGCCAGGCGACGTTGGTGTCGCCGCGCAGGAACCAGAGCAGCTCGTAGAGGATCGAGCGGACGTGAAGCTTCTTGGTGGTGAGGAGGGGAAAGCCCGCCGCGAGGTCGAACCGCATCTGGTAGCCGAAGACGGAGAGCGTCCCGGTGCCCGTGCGGTCGGACTTCTCGACGCCGTGATCCAGGATGTGGCGCAGCAACTCCAGGTAGGGCCTCATCGGAGGGAAATCTAGCACGGGCCCTGGAGCTTCCGATGGAGAGAACCTGCCGCAGCGCAGCTACGATGTGATCCTGACGATGTTGTCGCGGTTGTAGGCGTGGCCGGTAGACGCGGTCGCCTCTCCGGGAGGAGAGAAAGCTCTTTCCCCCCCTTCCAACGAGGGAAAGAGTCTTTCCCTCGATCCATCGCCTCGTCGTAAGGTTCGGCGTCTCTCCGGAAGGAGGGAAAGCTTCTTTCCCCCGGTCCGGAGTCTCTCCGTATCGATCCGATGCTTCATTGGAAGGAGGGAAAGAGTCTTTCCCTGGATCCAACGTCTCGTCGTAAGATTTTGGCATCACTCCGGAAGGAGGGAAAGCTCCTTTCCCCCGATCCGGCGTCTCTCCGGATCGTTCCAGCATCTCGTGGATGGATCCGACGTCTCGCTGGAAGGAGGGAAAGAGCCTTTCCCTCGATCTCGAGACTCGTCGTCAGGTTCCGGGGTCACGCCGAAAGGAGGGAAAGAAGCTTTCCCCCGATCCCGGGTGACGCCGGATCGCTCCAACTTCACGTTGGAAGGAGGGAAAGAGGCTTTCCCTCCTTCCAAGAAGACGACAGACGGAGACGTTGTGACGCCGGAGGGGGTGGAGGAGCGGTGCGATCCGATCGACGAGGTGCCGGAAGGTTACGGGGTTTCGCCGCCGGCATTCCCCGAGGCGTCGTCGGGAGAGGCCGGCTTCTTGGAAAGCTTGCGGTCAGCTTGCTCGGAGGAGAGAGGAGTAGGGCTCCATCGTGCTCAACCGCGGCGGTCGGGGTGTGCAGAGCCCATCCTGATATCATGCGGCTCGACGGCTGCGAAGAACCCTTTGGCGGCCCGAGACTCGAAACTTTGATGCAGCCACTTCGTTCGATGAAAGGAGAGTCCGTGAATAAAGCCCTCCATGCTTTGACCCTGACCACAACATTGATCCTGGCCGGTTTCACGGCCGCTGGTGCAGAGTACGCCCAGCAGCAGCCATACACCAGCAACGCGGCGGCGTACACTAGCACTTGCTGGCTCACGTGTTTTTCTTTGGCTACGGGAAGGACGAACTACAAGGCCTTCAACGTTACGCAGGCCGAGTGTTGCAGTGGTGCGGCGTTGAGTTGCCCGTCCGGATCGGCGCCCGCCCATCCTTCCTGGGGAGAGCCCGCGGTAACCTGCCCGATAAACGAGATGTAGGATGCTCGGAACCGTAAGAGCTAGTCCGCCGTGTAGCGGCGATCTTCGCTGCTGGGATTGGAATTCCCGGAGAGTTCCTTGCAAAACAGGGACTCGACATTCTCGATCGGTTCCTAGCACGAGTCAGTGTGCTGAATAACATCCGGTACCCCCCAGCTCGCGGCTCATGCCGTCGTGAACGGTAACCCCTCGTCGTGGCGTGCCCTGAAAAGAAAGCCCAGCACCCGCCGCGCCAGCTCGGCCGTGGCCGCCTCCTGCTCGACGGCTTCCTTGAAGAGCCGCAGGGCGCCCAGGGCCTCCCGATGTACGCCCTTCGACTCGAAGACTTTGGAAAGGCCCCCGGCCAGCTCTTTGACCTCGGCGGTCCGGCCCTCCTCCAGCAGCAGCACCGCTTCCTCTAGCAGCGTCAGGGCCACGTCGTAGGACATGTTGCGTTCGTCGAACTCCGCTCGGGCCTGCGCCAGGAGCCTGAGAGCCTCCTCTCGCCGGCCCAGGCCGGCGGCGACGCGCCCTTCCAACCAGATTCCCCGAATTACTAAGATTTCGTCCCCTCGCTCGCTGGTCCGGGTACGCACCGCCCGGCCAAGCTCGGCGGCTTCGCCGTAGCGGCCCAGGTGACAGAGGTTGAGCGCCAGATTCTGATGGAGCATGTCGCACAGGCGATCATCGCCACGGCTCTCCACCAGCGGTTGTGCCTCCAGGAGAGCCCCGACGGCACGCTCGTAGTCGCCCATGACCTCCAGAGTGAAGCCCTTTTGAATCAAGGCCAGCTCCGGAGCCGGGCTCAGGGCCGCGGCTTCAGCGAGGCGATCCAGAGCTTCGGCGAACCGGCGCTGGTCTCTGCGGAGCGCTCCTTCCAGGCTGAGGAGCCTTCCGGGGTCCAAAAGGCCTGCGGGATCGCAGCCGACCGCCCAGAGGCGCTTGGCCTCGCGAAGGATGACGTCCGCCGCCTCCAACTCTCCCGGCAGGCGCAGTGAATTGGCGACATGCCCGACCGCGTATCCCCGGATTCGGTTGCGCCAGCCCTCCGTCCCTGGGACCTTCTCGGCGATTTCCCGAGCGAGCCGCGCCAGGGAGGCGGTGCGCTCGACATCGCGGGAGGTCTGGATCACCGACTCTTCGCAGACAAGCTCGGCCAGCGCCCAGGTCTGAAACTCCTGGGCCACCCGCACCACCGCGAGCTGCTGGTCTTCCGGCAGCTCCGCCAGCCGCTGCCAGAGTTGGGCGGCCTCGTGCCGGTCCTCGGCGCGAGGGGCCGGGGGCGGCAGCGGCAGGTTCAACAGGCGGTGGTAGAAGCCGGAGACCAGGGCCGAAAGCTCCGCGCCAAAGTCTTCGGCTCTTCCGCCGGCCCTCTTCCTGGGCTGGCGCAGAGTCTCGGCGAGGTCCAGGAGCCGCTCACCGGCCGCGACCGTGAGGCCGGCTCCCAACTGCCCCATTCGCCGGAGGTGACCAGGGCTGGGATCGATCTGGCCCTGCTCATATCTCGCCAGGAGGACGTGATGGATGCCCGTCCTCTTGGCGAAGGCCATCTGCGTCCTGCCGGAAAGAGCCCGGTAGACGCGAACCAACAGATTCTTTCGTCTCATCCTCTCCTCCACTAGCGCGCCGCTACGATTTTTCGCACGGCACGCCTCAGCTGAAGCACTATTGAGGCAGGCGCGGCCCGCGCGGACCCTGATGGCTCGATGCTGGTGCCACGCAGGAAGGATCTCTGATGCGCCGATCTCTCGCCGCCCTTGCCGTGACCGCCTCTCTTCTGACTCCCGGGGCCAGCCAGACTCACCTGCTGGGCTCTCTCTGGGGCTTCCTCACCTCCCTCTGGAGCGGAGCCGCCGCCGACGCGGGCGCCGGCATTGACCTCTTCGGCAGGAACGTCGCTCCCGCGCCTCAGCCGACGCCCGACGCGGGCCCCGGGATGGACCCTTTCGGTTAGTTTGCAGCTCATGACGCAGTGAACCGGAGGCCCTGGTCGTAGCGGGCTTGGAAAAGGTAGCCCAGGACGCGGCGGGCCAGCTCGGCCGTAGCCGCCTCACGCTCGACAGCTTCCTTGAAGAGCCGCAGTGCGGTCAGGGCCTCCCTGTGGACACCTTTCGACTCGAAAACCTTGGATAGCTCCTTGGCCAGCCCTTTGACCTCGGCCGCCCGGCCCTGCTCCAGCAGCAGCACCGCCTCTTCCAGCAGCGCCAGGGCCACGTCGTAGCCCATTCCCCGGGAAGCAAACGCCTGCCGCGCCTTCGCCAGCAACTCCAGCGCCTCCTGGGTGAGGCCCAGCCCGGCGGCGACGCGACCTTCCAACCATATTCCTCGTATAACTAAAATATTATCGCCACGATCGCCGGTCCGGGTCCGCGCCGCCCGGCCGAGCTCTGCGGCTTCGCCATAGCGGCCCAGGTGACAGAGGTTGAGCGCCAAATTCTGATGAAGCATGTCGCACAGGCGATCATCGCCGCGCCTCTCCACCAGCGGTTGCGCCTTCAGAAGGACCTCGACCGCACGCTCGTAGTCCCCTAGGACCTCCAGGGTGAAGCCCTTTTGAATCAAGGCCAGCTCCGGCGCCGGACTCAGGGCCTCTGCCTGGTCGAGGAGATCGAGAGCTTCGGCGAAGCGGCGCTGGTCTCTACGCAGCGCCCCTTCCAGACTAAGGAGCCTGCCGGGGTCCAGAACTCCTGCCGGATCCCAGCCAGCATCCCAAAGGCGCTTGGCTTCCGTAAGAGTGACCTCCGCCTCCGCCAGCTCGCCCGGCACCCGCAGGGAGTTGGCGACGTGCCCCGCCGCGTAGCCGCGGACGCTGTTGCGCCAGCCCTCCGGCCCCTGGACCTGCTCGGCGATCTCCCGCGCGAGCCGCGCCAGCGCGGCGGTGCGCTCGACGTCGCGCGAGGCCTGGAACACCGACTCCTCGCACACCCGTTCGGCCAGCGCCCAGGTCTGGAACTCCCGAGCCACCCGCACCACCGCGAGTTGCTGGTCTTCGGGAAGCTCCGCGAGCAGGGCCCACGACTCTCCGGCCTGCCAGCGGGCCGGCTCGACGTCGCAGGGCCGCGGGTAGGCGTCCGGCGCCGGAGCCTCCCGGGACCTCACGGCGGCCGCGGAAAGAATCCGGCGGGAGAGCCGCGAGATCTCCAGGATGGCTTCCTCCACCTTGTCGCTCTCGGCGGCGGTGAGCACCGTGTCCTTCTCCAAGGCCTCCAGGTTTTCGAGGCACGCGGTCACGACGGCGACCTCCGCCGGCCGGGCTTGGAGGCCGGCGAGCAGGCGCTCGAAGACCGCCTCAGCGACGAGGCCGCCTCTGCGGAGGTGATAGGAGATCGAACTCTCCTCCAGGCCGGCCTTCGCGCCGACCTCCTTCTGCGACAGCCCCCGCCACAGGGCCAGGATCGAGACGAGCAGCGAGCGGAACGAGCGGATCATCCTGCCTCCCTCAAATCGATTGAGTGCCTTTATAGATTGGAGTGCGCTGAGAGGCCGAAGCGTGACACGCCCGGGTGAGACTTAGCTCCTCTTAGGGTAACTCCAAGCGTGGTCCTTTCGCCAAATGTCTCCTCAGGACGAAATTTATGGAGTCCATGATAGCAGGAGGTCGCTGCTTCTGCGTTCCTACTGCGATCTCTCAAAGAGTTCTGTGGAAGGGGCTTCAAGGCGGCCGCTTCCATCCAGAATTCCGTTTGAGGAGGTCATTCGATGATGGAGGGTTCTTCCGGCACATCCATCGGTGAAATCGTCGTACAGGCGCAGCTCCGGATCGTCATCGTGGTTCTGAAGATGGCTCGCGACGTGCTGTCAAGAATTCTCGCCGCTCTTCCTCTCTCGGCCCAGGAGCTTGATCTCCAAGCTGATCTTGGCGCCGAGCCCGATATCACGAGCGAGGTTCGCCGAGTCATCGAATGCGTTCTGAGGGACTGTCTCGATCCTGCAATCAGGGATTTGAGCGCGGCGGCGGAATACAAGCCGCCTTCGGCCACGGTGGAAAAACCGAAGTGAACGGTCACTTCGAGCTGACCGTGGAGGCGGCAAGAGAAGGCAGCAGACGAACGCTCAGAGGAAGACGCGATAAGATCTCCGCCGCGCGCCACCCGGCGCCACAAGGAGAGAGCCATGAACAAGATCGGTTGCCTGATCGCCGCCGTGGTGGTGGTCGTGTTGGTTGGTTTGTTCGCGATGAGCACCTACAATGGGTTGGTGACCTCCGAGCAGGCGGTGGAGGCGCAGTGGGGGCAGGTGCAGAACGTCTATCAACGGCGGGCGGACCTGATTCCGAACCTCGTGGCGAGCGTCAAGGGCGCCGCCAACTTCGAGCAGGCGACGCTGACCCAGGTGGTGGAGGCGCGCAGCCGCGTCGGCCAAGTCAGCGCCCAGGCGACGCAGCAGATCCTCAACGATCCGCAGAAGTTCCAGCAGTTCCAGCAGGCCCAGGACGGTCTCTCCTCGGCCCTCTCCCGCCTGATGGTGGTGGTGGAGCGGTACCCCGACCTCAAGGCCGTGGCCGGCTTTCAATCCCTGATGGTGGAGCTCGAGGGGTCGGAGAACCGCATCGCCGTCGAGCGCCGCTCCTTCAACCAGGTGGCGCAGGAGTACAACACCCGGGTGCGCAAGTTCCCGGCGGCGCTCTTCGCGGGGATGTTCGGCTTCCAACCCAAGCCGTACTTCCAGGCCCAGGCGGGAGCGGAGACCGTACCCAAGGTCGACTTCGGAGGAGCCACGCCGACTCCGGCCACGCACTGAGGTGGCCGAGGTGAGGGGGGCCTGCCATAGACCCTGACTTAACGTGGTCTTGGAGGTCCCCCCGCCCAAGGCCCTCATCACCCCGGCCCTCTTCTCCCGCCCCCTCCGCACCCCCCTCACCGGGAGAAGAGGGAGCAAGGCAAAAACGCCCCAGGGGTACCCCTCTCCCGGTGAGGGGGGTGCGGAGGGGGCGGGAGAGGGGCAGGGGTGAG
>DASYJD010000005.1:0-31711 GCA_035996875.1 Thermoanaerobaculia bacterium | reverse complement strand
TCCTGCGGTCGCCCTTCGGGCTTCCCTGCGGAGCCGCCGCCCCCCTTTCCGCGGCCGGGACTATTAACGACTCCCTCGTGGAGTGTTACCTATGTCTCCGGTCTGAAGTGTTACCCATGTCTCCGGCCGTCCAGGTGAGGGGTGATGAGGGGTCCAGGCGGGATAGAATGCGAGCCCGGATGGCCCACCGCCTCGCCCTGGTCCTGCTGGCGCTCGCCGCGCCTGCCGCCCTGCTCGCTTTCTGCGTGAGCTGGCCGGCAGGGCCGTGGATCGGCGCGCTCGCGGGTGGCGTAGTGCTGCCCCTCGCCCTGATGGCTCTGGGCGCGGCGCGGCGCGGCCGGCTGGGGCGCCTGTGGCTGCCGCTCGTCGTCACGGCTCTGGTCTTCGCGGCCGGCTGGTGGGCGATCCTGGCGCTCCCTCATGGCGGGCCGGACGTCGCGGGCCTGCCGCTCGCGACGGCGCTGATGATCTTCGTTCTGATCCCCCTGCCGCTGATCGTCACGGGTCTCGCCTATGCCCTCACCTTCGACAGGCTGGGCCTGACCGCGGAGGATCTGGAACGGGTCCGCGCGGCCCGGCAGTCGGTAACCCGGGCTGGCGGGGCGGAGACGTAGGTTGCCGATTCTCGCCCGCCCGCTGATCGTCGTGTCGGCTCTGGTCTATTTCCTCGCCTGTGGAGCGCTCGGGGTCTGGTCGTTGCGCCGCACGCGAAGTGCCAGGGACTTCTGGGTGGCGGGGCAAGGGCTGGGAGTGCTGTTCACCGGCCTCGCGACAATGGCGGCGGCGTTCTCCGGCTTCGTCTTCCTGGGCGGGCCCGGGCTGACCTACCGTATCGGCCTCGCGTCCCTGTTCATCAACCTGTCGGTGGGCTTCACACCCGCGCTGCTGGGCTGGACGGTCGCCAAACGTCTGCGCCTGCTCGCCGAGGTGCGGGAGGTCTATACGATTCCGGATGCCATTCTCGCCCGCTACCGCAGCCGGGCAGCGTCGGGCGCGGCATCGATCGCCGTGCTGGTGGGGTCCGTGGGGTATCTCGGCGCGCAGCTTCTCGCGTTGGGAACGCTGATCGAAGCCGTGCTCGGCCTGCGAGCCTCGCTCGGCGTTTGGGGCTTTCCGGTGGCGGTCGCCATCGGCCTTGCCGTGCTGCTGTTCTACGGCGTGGCCGGCGGCATGATGGCGGGCGTCTACACGGACGTCTTCCAGGGCACGCTCATGCTGCTGGCGG
The DNA here is from genome assembly GCA_035996875.1 of Thermoanaerobaculia bacterium. Lineage (GTDB taxonomy): Bacteria > Acidobacteriota > Thermoanaerobaculia > Multivoradales > UBA5704 > DATARR01. The sequence continues at coordinate 30,486 of DASYJD010000005.1, read as the reverse complement.
CGGTGGCGGTGTTTTGCTACGCGATGAGCGCGGGCGGGGGATTCGGGCAGGTCGTCCACAGCATCGCCGCCTCGCCCCGCTTCGGCCGGCAGTTCCTGGAGCCGCTGGGGAGGACGCCGGCGCTGACGGCGCTGGGGTTCTTCTTCGTCTTCGGCCTCGGCGTGCTCGGCCAGCCGCACATGCTGCACAAGTTTTACATGATCCGCGATCCGCGCCGCCTGAAGTGGCTGCCGCTGGTGCTGGGGGGCTCGCAGGTGCTCTGCCTGCTGATCTGGCTGGGGCTCGGGCTCGCAGTGCCGGCTCTGGTGGCGCAGGGGAAGCTCGCACCACTTCATAGACCGGACGATGCGACGCCGGCCTTCCTGCTCGGCTTCGCCCCGGAGCCGCTGGCCGGCCTCGCCGTGGCCGGCATTCTCTCCGCCATCATGTCCACGGCCGACTCCTTCACCAACCTCGGCGCGGCGGTCCTGGTCCGTGACCTTCCCAAGGCTCTCGGACGGAAGGTCTCCAGAGAGCTGTTGTGGGCTCGCATCGCTACCGTGGGCGTGACGCTCGCCGCGGCTCTCCTCGCGGTGTTCTACAACGACCTGATCGCGCTGCTGGGAACGTTCGCCTTCGGCACCTTCGGCGCGGCGCTGGCACCGTCCCTGGCGGTGGGGCTCAACTGGAAGCGGGTCACGGCCGCGGCGGCCACGGCCTCGATCGTCACCGGCACGGGGCTCTGCCTCGGCTTGGAGATTCTGGGGCGGGAGAAGATCCTGCCGCACCTTTCCGGTCCCCTTCCAGCCGCAATCGCCCTGGCCGCATCGTTCACGGTGCTGCTGGCGATGTCGGCTTGGAGCGAGCCTCCCGCTCTGGATGACGATGTGCTCGCGGTCATGGAGGCCTGACATGGCGAAACCCGGCTCGATCCGATTCCTGGTCAACCCCGCTTCCGGCCGCGGCACGGGGAGGGCTCACGTCGACCGTATCCGGGTGCTCGCCTCCCGCCACGGCGCGGGTTTGGTGGTGACGCGCAAGGTGTCCGACCTGTGGGAGCAGGCGCGGCGGGCCGCCGAGGACGGCGTCGAGCGCCTTCTGGTGGCGGGCGGCGACGGCACGATGCACCTTGCCATCCAGGGATTGGCCGGTACTGCGTGCGCCCTCGGCGTGATTCCGCTGGGCACGGGCAACGATTTCGCGGGGACGCTGGCGGTTCCGCCCGAGCTCGAGCCGGCGGTGGAGCGAGCAATCACCGGAGAGATCCGCAGCATCGACCTCCTCCGCGTGGGGGAGACGTACAGCGTGAGCTACGCGGGAGTGGGCTTCGACTCGGAGGTCACCCGCTATGCCAATGAAGGGGTGAAGTTTCTGCGCGGCCCGCTGGTCTATTTCTACTCCGTGATCCACACGCTGATCACATTCGAGCCGCCGCGCATGCGGGTGGTTCACGACGGTGGCACCTTCGAGGGGAAGGTGATGTTCGCAGTGGTTAACAACCTCCCCCGCTTCGGAGGGGGCATGCGTATCGCACCCGACGCGAAGATCGACGACGGCCTGCTGGACCTGGTGATCGTCAAGGAAGTCCCGAAATCTGTTCTGCTCTCCATCTTCCCCAAGGTCTACACCGGAAAGCACGTCGGGCACCCGGCGGTCCAGATCGTCCGCACCAAGAGGGCGGAGATCACGATCGACCGGGCGCTGACGATGTACGGCGGCGGCGAGCCCCTGCGACCGATGACGGCGGGGGAGCCGGTGGCGGTGGAGGTAGTGCCGGGCGGGTTGCGGGTGGTGGGATAGGCTACTCCCCGACGTTGAACTCCACGCCCTGCGCCAGCGGCAACTCGGTGCCCCAGTTGATGGTGCAGGTCTGGCGGCGCATATAGGCCTTCCAGGAGTCGGAGCCGGCTTCCCGGCCGCCGCCGGTCTCTTTCTCGCCGCCGAAAGCGCCGCCGATCTCGGCTCCCGAGGTGCCGATGTTGACATTCGCGATGCCGCAGTCGCTGCCCACCGCGGAGAGGAACTTTTCAGCGGAGCGCATGTTCAGGGTGAAGATGGCCGAGGAGAGACCCTGCGGCACGTCGTTGTGGATACGGATCGCCTCGTCCAGATCGCCGAACTCGAAGACGTAGAGGATGGGGGCGAAGGTCTCCTCGCAGGTGATGGCGAGCGGCTTCGGTACCTCGACGAGCGTCGGCTCGACGTAGAAGCCGGGACGGTCGATCTTGTGACCGCCGTAGAGGATCTGGCCGCCTTCGGCCTTCACCCGCTCCAGGGCCGCCATCATGTTGTCTACGGCCGTGCGGTCGATGAGCGGGCCCATCAGCGTGCCGTGCTCTGTCGGATCGCCGATCCGGATGGAGCCGTAGGCACTCACCAGCCGGCGCTTCATTTCGGCGGCGATGCCCTTCTGCAGGAATAGACGGCGAGTGCTGGTGCAGCGCTGGCCGGCGGTGCCGACGGCGGCGAAGAGCACGGCCCGCAAGGCCAGATCGAGATCCGCGTCGTCCATCACCAGGATGCCGTTGTTCCCCCCTAGCTCGAGGAGAGAGCGGCCGAAGCGGTCGGCGATCACCTTGCCCACCTCGCGGCCCATGCGGCCGGAGCCGGTGGCCGAAATGAGCGGCACTCGGGTGTCGGCCACGAGGCGCTCGCCGACGCCGGTGCGGCCGCCCATCACCAGGTTGAAGATCGGCGGCGCGCCGTTGGCCGCCAGCACCCGCTGGGCGATGCGGGTGACGGCGATGGCGCTGAGCGGCGCCTGGTGGGAGGGCTTCCAGATCGTCGAGTCGCCGGCGACGGCCGCCACCATGGCGTTCCAGGCCCACACGGCGACGGGGAAGTTGAAGGCGGTGACGATGCCCACCGGCCCCAACGGATGCCACTGCTCGTACATCCGGTGGTTCGGCCGCTCGGAGTGCATGGCGAGGCCGTAAAGCTGGCGCGACATGCCGACCGCGAGATCCGCCATGTCGATCATCTCCTGCACCTCGCCGAGACCCTCGGAGAGCACCTTGCCCACCTCCAGGCTCACCAGCCGGCCGAGGTCGTCCTTGTGGCGGCGCAGCTCGTCAGCTAGCTGGCGCACGACCTCGCCGCGGCGGGGAGCCGGCCAGGTGCGCCACTCGTGGAAGGCGCGGACTGAGGCGGCGGCCACCCGCTCGTAATCGTCGGCGGTGGCCAGGCGGACGGCGGCGAGTGGCTCAGCCGTCGCGGGATTGAGCGACTCCACCCGCTCTCCGTGGGTATGGATCCAGTCGCCGTCGAAGGCGCCCGGATTCTCGATCTCGATGCCGAGGGCATCGAGTAGGGTTGAATGGTGGCTCAAAGTATCGGTCGGCATCGAGGGTCTCTCCTGGAAGGGGCAGGTGTGCTGCAGGATAGATGAGGATATCACTACAATCCCCCTCCGATGGCCGGTCTCTTCCCTGCGCTGCTGCTCGCCCTCTTCGGCGCCTGGTGCGGCACGTTCGCCTGGGGAGCTTCCGCACCGGCGAGCACGGCGGCGGCGGTCCTGCTGCTGGGGGCGCTGGCCTGGATCGGCGCTCCGTGGCGCGACCCGCTACGGCTGGGCACGGCGGGACGGCTGCTGCCGGCGGCGTTGTGGGTCGCCGCCGCGGCGTCCGCCTGGGCCTCACCGGTGCCCCGGGCCGGCCGGGTCGCCATCCTGCTGCTGCCGGCGTTCCTCGGTCTGCCGGCCGCGATGGCGAGCTGCTGGCGGCGCGAGACGGACCGGCGGTGGGGCCTGCGCACGCTGGCCTTGGTGGTGGCCGGCGTGGCTCTCTGGGCCCTCGTCGACTGGGCGTTCCTGGGCTCGCCCCGGCCGGCGATGCCCCTGGGACACCACAACCTGCTCGCCGCCTGGCTGGTGATCCTCCTGCCCCTGGCCGTGCTGCCGGCCCGCGAGACAGGGCCCTGGCGTCTGGCCGGTCTCGCGGCCGGCAGCTCCGCCCTGCTGGCGATTCTGGCCAGCCGCTCCCTGGCCGGTTTCGCGGCCTTGGCCTTGGTGGCTGTGGTCGGCTTCTCTGGCCGGGCGAGCGAACGGCAGCGGCGCTGGTGGGCCATCCTCCTCGCGCTCGCGCTCCTCGTTTCGTTCATTCAGCTCCCGCGTCTGCTGCGCATCGCCTCTGGCCAGGACGCCTCGGTGCAGGCCCGGTCCGCCTACCTGGCGGCGGGATGGAAGGGCTTCGCGGCTCGGCCCATCCTGGGCTGGGGGCCGGGCTCCGCGGCCTGGACCGCCGCGGCTTTCCTCGATCCGGTCCCGGGCGTGAACCCCAGGGGCGAGGCGGTGGGTGAGCTCCACTCGCTGCCGGTGCAGCTCGCCTACGAGCTGGGGCTCACCGGCCTGCTGCTGTCCTTCGCTCTCCCGGTGCTGTTCTTCCTCCGCCGCATGGGCGAACGCCAGGAAGGCCGGGACCCGGCGCTGCTCGCCGCCGGTCTCCTGGGGTTGGCGGGCGGCGCCATTGCCGCTCTCGGCAGCGGCGCTCTCACCGTAACCGCTCTGCCTGTGGCCGCCGTCGTGGCGGCCGGCGCGGCCCTGGCGGGAAGCGGGCGGGGCAAGGCGCGGCCGGAATCGCCGTGGCCGGTGCGGGGCTACGCGGTGCTGGCGCTGCTCGCCCTCATCCCCCTGGAGCGTGCACAGTGGCACTATGACCGGGCCGCTGCCGCGGACTTCGCCACGGACAGCCCGCGGGCTGAGGCCGAATTGGTCGAGGCCATGCGGCTCGACCCCGACTTCCCTCTCTATTCCACGCGGCTCGCCATGCTCTTGAACCGGCGAGCCGGAGCCAATCCGCTGGCTCCTGCGGAGCTCGCCCTGCGTGGAGCCGGGAAGGGGCGCGCCGTGCCCTCTCTCTGGATGGTCGCCGGAATTCTAGGCTACAACGCGCAGCGGCCCTGGGCCGGCGACGCCTTGGAGAAGGCCTGCAGACTTGATCCGTTCAACCCGTTTCCTCCCTTCTATCAGATGCTCAACCAACCGGGAGGGCCGGAGGTGGCGGCGTACGGCGCCCACGCGCTGCTCACCGAGCCCCGGCTGGCCGCAGCCATTTTCTGGGAGCGCCATCCGCCGCTTCTGGGCGGTGCGCTGAAGGCGGTCGAGACGTGGCCGGGGGTGGACGCGGGCTGGAGGCAGTCCTTGATTGCGGCGGTGGCGACGACCGCGCCGCCCTCGGCATCGAACCCCGGGCCCGTGGGCTCGCTGGCGCTGGACTTCGACACCGCCGAGGCGGAGACGATTTCGCTCCCAGTCTTCCGCCGCCGCCAGTGGCCGGCGCGGTGGGACCTCGTTCAGGTCCGAAGCGAGGTTTTGGCCCATGTCAACCTGCCGCCGGCCGCCGCGGCGCCGGCGACCTCGGCACTTGCTTTCGCCGCGGTTCCGTGCCGCCGCCGGTCAGTTCGTGAGCAGGACCTGCTCAGGCCGTGAGCGCCTCGCCGGGGCGCCGCGGATCTCCACAACACCTGTTGAAAACCCTGTGGGAAACCCCCCTCCCAGGAGGAGGAACGCTCGGCGCCACAGCGGTTTGAGGCTCTTTGAACAGTTTTTTGTGCATTCCAGGTAAGTGTTTTTGAATCAGCGAGTTGAAAAATTTCGTCCGCCCTCCACGGAGAGGTTTATGCGAAATTCTCTCCGCCTGAGCCGGCGATTTTCCACAATTTGAAGGCACGTCCTCTGCGGAGGGCGTTTCAAGCACCAACTCAGCGCTGTCAGCGGTGATAAATTTCGGATACGAAGGGGCCGGCCATGAAGTAGGCCGGGTCAATCTGGCTCTGTAGACAGACGCCCTGGATGTCCTCGGTGAGCAGGAAGCGGGCCGATTCCGCGAGACCGGCGGCGGTGGTCCCCTGGATGGCCTTGAGCTTACGGGCGCCCACCTGGCGGGGGCGGATCAGGCGGGTGCTCTCCGCCCGCCGGAGCAGCCCCTGGCCGTCGCGGCCTTCGACGGCGGCGTAGGTCACCACGAGGTCGTCGTCGACGAAGGGGACAGCCTCTTCCATCTTGTGCAGCAGGTAGCTCGTGAGGTCGACGCCGGCGGGCGCGCTCTGCAGGAGCTGCTCGATCCAGTCGTAGTGGCCCGGGTAGCGCAGGGTCTTGTAGTCGAGGTGGCGGACCTTGCCCGCGAGGGCGACGGGAAGGTCGGCCGCGCCGCCCGAGGTGAGGGCCTCTTCGTAGACGACGCCGTTGAGGATCACCGTGGCCCGGTCCGCGAGCGATGGCCGGGTGGTGCGCCGGTGGTCGCGCAGGACGGTGGCGGGCTCGACGTACTCGGTGGCGACGCCGACGGAGCTCCAGGTGAAGCCGTAGAAGTGAGGCGGCCGCACCGTGGTGGTCAGGGCGCCGACGCGCATCTCCAGGCAGTCCGCCGACTCGACGCCGTGCTCGCGGCAGAAGTCCTGGAAGAGGTGGTGCCCGAGGACGTCGATGTAGCCCGGTGCGAGCCCCGTCTGGAGGAGAAAGCCCTGCCTGGCGCCGTCGGCGATCTCCAGGATCTCCTCGGTCTCTTTGACGTGCTCGGTGAGATTGGCGTAGTGGATCTCGTGCTTGCGGGCGAGCCGCGCCATGCGCGGCGCCTCCTTGCCCGGCAGGCAGTCGAGGAGGATGTCGCCTTGAGCGAGGACGCCTTCGAGCTCGGCGCTGGTCCCCTCGGCGGGCAGGTGGAAGGAGTGGACCTCTCCCGGCCGGGTCGAGCCTTCGCGGATCCACGCCGCGGTGGCTTGGGCTCGCTCGAGGCTGGAATCCCCGATGAAGAGGTCGGCCTCGAAATCTCCGAGCTCCCGCAGCAGGAGACCCGTGGCACTGCCCATTCCGCCGGCTCCGGCGATCACGATCTGGTGGTTCTTGCTCATGATTCGACGCGCCTCTGTCGCGCGGCTCTCTCCGGCGAGTCGCTCGCGGCTCTCAGATCCCGTGCGGGGGTCAGGGGTTTTGCCGGGATGCGGATCTTTGGCGATGGGCGTCCCGGCGGGGAAGCCGGCGCATCCTAGCACCCGGCAATATTGGGGGTCAAACCGGGGGTCAACGCGCGGAGTCGGCGGCCCCGCCGGGGCGCCGGCGCACCGGCTGACCGGCGAGGGCGGTCTTGTTGCGGCCCGTCTCTTTGGCCACGTACATGGCGGCGTCGGCCAAGCGCAGCAGGGTGCTCTTGCTGGCCTCGAGCGACAGCTCGGGCTCCAGGTGCAGCCGCAGTGTGGCGATGCCGATCGAGCAGGTGATGCCCTTCAGATGCAGCGGGTCCGGCTGGATGTCGCCTGGGGCGGCGCAGAAGGTCGCGCCCACGATCTCCGCCCGCAGATCCTCGGCGACGTCGATGGCCGCTTCGAGCTCGTAGCCGGGAAGCAGCAGCACGAACTCGTCGCCGCCGTAGCGGGCGGCGATGCCCCCGAGCGGCTTCACCTTGCGGCGCAGCAGACGTCCGACCTCGCGCAGCACCTGGCTGCCGGCCAGGTGGCCGTGCGTGTCGTTGACGTGCTTGAAGTAGTCGAGGTCGAGAAACAGCAGCGACAGGTCGAGGTCCTCGGCCCGGCAGCGGGCTATCGTGTCCGACAGCGCGATGTGCAGGTACCGGTCGTTGTAGAGCCCGGTGAGATTGTCGCGCTTGGCGATCTCTTGCGCCTGCCGGCCGTCGAGCACGTTCTGGATGGAGATCGAGATGTAGCCGGCGAAAATCTCCAGGAGGTTGCGGTCCTCCTGGCTGTAGCCCGGGGCGTCCCGGCGGTTGATCAGTTCGAGGACGCCACACACCTCGTGCTCGATGCGGATCGGGATGGCGACCAGCGACTGCGTCTGATAGCGGGTCTGCTCGTCCATCGCCCGGTAGAAGAAGCGGTCGCTGGGAGCGTAGGGAGTGGAGTAGGTCTCTCCCGTCATGTAGACGCGGCCGGCGATCCCCTGGTCGGCGGGGATGGTCTGGCCCACCAGGCACGACGATTTGTCGCCGAAGGCGGCGATGAAGGTGAGTGAGTTCTGGCGCCGGTCGTCCTTCTTGCCCGCCGGATCGTCGAGGAGGATCGAGCCGGCGGCCGAGGGCACGAAGCTGTTGGCCCGGCGCAGCACCTCCACCAGATTCTCGGCGAGGCTCAGCTCCAGCGGAAAGCTGGGACTGGCCCGGCGCCTCTCCAGGAAGCGCTCGAGCTGCACGGGCTCCAGGGAGTGGTACGCGTCCGGCGTGCGAAATCCTTCGTCTTCCGTCATGCTGGCCCGTAGCAATTCGTCACCCACGTCTTCCGTACACGTCTTCCGTAATAGTCGGCGCCTCGAAAATTCATCGCTGACCTTGAGCAGACTGCGAATTGTGAGGGCCGACGCGCGCGACGATAGCAGAAGTTGCGGCCCAACGAAACCGGTAGAAACACTTCCCCCGCCCCGGTCGTACAATACCTGCCATGGCGCGCCACGACGCACTCCTCGCCGAGAAGCGGCGCATCCTCCAGCTCGAGACGCTCTACGACCTGGCCATTGCGCTCCATGCGCAGCGGCCGGAGCAGGAGCTGGTGGATGAGCTCTTGCAACGGGTGTGCGCCGTGCTCGATCCGGCGGCGGCGGTGGCCGTCACGCGCGACGCCTATGGTGGGGCCCGCGGCGTGGCGACGGTGGGCTGGGTGGACGACCTGCCCACCGGAGACGCGCTGCTGGCGGCGCCCATCTGGCGTGAGCTGCTGACCGAGGGGCACACCCTGGCCCGCTCGCAGGGCGTTCTCGCCGGCCGCGCCTACGATCAGCTCGTGGTCGCGCCGCTCGCGTACCGCGGCGTATTCCTGGGCTACGTGGCGGTGCTCGACAAGGAGGTGCGGGGCGACTCCGACCCTTCTTTCACGGCGGACGACCGGCGGTTCCTCGACTCGGTGTCCGCGCTGGCCGGCGCCGCTCTGGATGCTGCCCGGCAGGTGGAGCGCCTGGAGACGCAGCGCGAGCGCCTCGAAGAGGAGAACAAGGCACTCAAGGGGCGCTTCGCCGAGGAGGTCGGAGGACGGCGGATCGTCGCCCACGCGCCCGGCATGCGGCGCGTGCTGGACGTCGTCGAGAGGGTGGCGCCGCGCGGCGTCAACGTCCTGGTGCGCGGCGAGAGCGGCACGGGCAAGGAGCTGGTGGCAAAGCTCCTTCATCATCTGTCGGGCCGGGAGGGCGCGCTCATCGCCGTCAACTGCGCGGCGCTGCCGGAGTCGCTGCTCGAAAGCGAGCTGTTCGGCATCGAGGGCGGAGTGGCGACGGGCGTCCAGGCGCGGCCGGGCAAGTTCGAGCTGGCCAACGGCGGCACCCTGTTCCTGGACGAGATCGGCGACATGCAGACCAGCCTCCAGGTGCGGTTGCTGCGGGTCCTTCAGGAGCGCGAGGTGACGCGGGTGGGCGGCCGGCGGACGATTCCCGTGGACGTGCGCCTGGTGGCGGCCACGCATCAGGATCTGGAGCACCTCATTCAGGAGGGGCGGTTCCGGGAGGATCTCTATTACCGGCTGAAGGGCGTCGAGGTTGAGCTGCCGCCCTTGCGCGAGCGCAAGCAGGACATCCCCCATCTCGTCCGCGCCTTCCTGGAGGAGTTCTGCCGCCGCGAGGGAATCCCCGTGCCGGCGTTGCGCTCCGAGGCGCTGGCCCTGCTGCTGAACCACGACTTTCCGGGCAATGTCCGCGAGCTCCAGAACCTCATCGAAGGAGCGGTGTCCCTGGCGGACGGCGACATCGACGCCGATCTCGTGCGCTCCCTGATGGGGAGCACCTCGGCGGCGCCACAGTCGTCGCCGGAGCCGCTGGACCTGGAGACCCTGGAGAAGCGCCACATCGCCCGGGTGCTCAAGCTTGCCGGCGGCAACAAGACCGAGGCGGCGCGCATCCTGGGGCTGGACCGCAAGACCTTGCAGCGCAAGGGATTCTGACTCAGAAATTGATCCGCGACAAATAATCCCGTCCGCGACATTTAGCCCCAAACGCCTTGCAAACGCGGCAAAATAGGGCTTCCGGCCGGTCGCTCTCGGCGAGTTGGCGGATTGTTGGGGCAAAATGTCGCACACCCCGGTGGGGCATTCTGGGACGGAATCCGGCGGATGTTCGGCAAGCGTCTCAGAATCAAAGACTTACGGGAGATGTAACGGCTGTAAGGCGAGTTGGCAGCGGCCTTGCGAAGGGTAAGTGGCGGATGAGGAGGAATGCCATGCTAGACTCCGTTCGGAAACATGTTGCGGTCCCCGATGTGCCCGTCAAGGTGCTGTTATCTGTGGGCTCGCTGGTCAGCTTCGGTTGGTTGCTGTCGCATGACTTGGTCCACCCCATCGTGATCTACGCTCTGCAGCTCTTCCTCTCCTTCTGACCTCCGGCCTGGGCGGCCCACGCGCACGGACACGGACATGAGTGAAGGCGTCTTGAGGGAGGTCACGCTGGCGCTCCCCATGGTCCCAGAGATGGAGATCGAGGCGAGCAAGACCGCGACGGCGATCGCCGAGTCGATCCGGATGAGTCCGGATAGAATCGACGAGGTCCGGATGGCGGTGGTCGAGGCTTGCATCAATGCCTTGGAGCACAGCCGGTCCTCCGACCAGGAAGTTTTCGTGACCTTTCAGGTACTGGGCGACCCGGACCCGGAGAAGCTGCGTATCATGGTCAAGGACCATGGCATCGGCTTCTCCCCGGGAGTGCAGGAGGAGCCCACAATCGGGGGTAAGATCAAGGGGCCGCAAAAGCGCGGCTGGGGGCTGAAGATCATCCACGGGCTCATGGACGAGGTGGAGATCCACTCAGGCGTTGACGGAACGACCGTCGTGATGTCTAAGATGCGATGAAAGCGGGGGCGAGCCGATGACCGAGACGCTCAACGTAACCGTGGATCGCCGCGACGGGCTGGCGGTGATCTACACGGAGGGTTACATCAATAATCAGGGGGGCGAGGAGATCGCCAAGGTGGCCTACAAGCTCCTTGACGAGGGCTACAAGATCCTCCTCCTCAACCTCGCCGGCACCAAGATCGTCAACTCGATCGGTATCTCCATCCTCATCGAAATCATCGAGAAGATGCTGGAGATCGACGGCAAGCTCGGCTTCTGCTGCCTTACTCCAACCATCGAGAAGACCTTCCATATCATGGGCCTCGCGCAGTACGCTCCGATCTACAGCGACGAGGCGTCGGCCGTGGCCCAGATCCGGGCCTGACCAGACTCCCCACCTAGGAGACATTCATGGAGGGCACCGCACCGGCCGGACCGGTTCCGCCGGCCTGGGCCGAGCTTCTGACCCTCTCCCGCGACGAGACGGGCGAGCGCCAGCTCCTGGAGCGGCTCCTCGACCTCTGGCGCCGGGAGCATGGCGCCACGGCGGCCGGCCTGTATCTCGAGCACGCGGGAACACTGGAGCGGGAGGCGGCGGCGGGTGACGGCCTGCCCCAGGCCGTGGAGGCGGCAGCGATCGACGGCCTCGGCAGCCTGAGCTTTCCCGGCGGCCGGCTGCTCTTCTCTTCTTCCTCTTCTTCGGGAGCCCGCGCTCTGGAAGCCGATGGCGCCGCGAGCGATCCCCTGACCCTGCTCCTCGCCTCGGCCCTCAAGACCTGCCGGCTGAAGCAGGAGCTCAAGGAGCAGCAGTTCCAGGTCAACTACCGGGTGGTGGAGCTGGAGGCCCTGTACGACGTCGGGCTGGCCGTGGCCTCCACCCTGGACCTCGACCGGCTGTCGGAGGAGATCCTGCTCCGCGCCGTGTCGCTCCTGGACGCCCGCCGGGGAGCGCTCTATCTCCTGGAGAATGGGCGCTACCGGCTGGACCGCATCTTCGGCGGCGAGGCTGCGGAGTGGCTGACGGCCGACGATCCCAAGCTGCATGCCTTTCTCGCCGAGGCCGGCGAGGCTCCGGCGCACCTGCTCCCCGGCTCCCGCTACCAGCTCGGCGTGCCCATTGAGGTGGAGAGCGGCCGGCGGGGGCTGCTGGTGGTGGGCGACAAAGAGAGCCGGCGCGGCGTGGGTCCATTCCTCGCCTCGGACCGCCGCACGCTGTCGTTGTTCGCCACGCAGGCGGCGCTGGCCCTGGAGAACGCCCGCCTCCACCTCCAGGCCCTGGAGAAGGAGCGGCTGGAGCGGGAGATGACCCTGGCGTCCGAGATCCAGCGCCAGATCCTGCCCAAAGGGGCGCCCATCGTGCCGGGCTACGACCTCCGGGGCTGGTACCGGCCGGCGCGGCAGGTGGGGGGCGACTACTATGACCTCTTCCAGGTCCGCGGCGGCCGGATCGGCCTGGTGGTGGGCGACGTCTCGGGCAAGGGAATGCCGGCCGCCCTCATGGTGTCGACGCTCCACTCGGCTCTGCGCCTGCTCTTCGATCACCTGGAGTTCGGCCCGGTGCTGCTGGAGCGGTTGAACCGGCACATCGTGGAGTCCTCCGCCTCCAACAAGTTCATCACCATGCTGCTGGCCGAGCTCGATCCGCACACCGGCGTGCTCCACTACATGAACGCCGGCCACAATCCGGGCATCCTCCTGCACCGGGACGGCTCGGTGGATCCGCTCGGCGCGGGCGGCCTTCCCCTGGGGCTCATGGCCGAGGCGCGGTTCCAGTCCCGCGCCCTGACCCTGGAGCCGGGAGACCTCCTCTGCATCTACAGCGACGGCATCACCGAGGCGGAGTCCGTCACCGAAGAGGAGTTCGGCATGGAGCGGCTGATCGACCTCCTACGCCGCGAGCGTCACCGCCCTTTGAGCGAGCTGATGGAGATCATTCCCCAGATGGTGGGCGAGCACTCCCTGGGGCTGCCGCAGGGGGATGACCAGACGGTGGTGCTGGCGCGGCGCGACGGCTAAAGCGGCCCCGCGCTACAATCCCCCGCCATGATCCAACCTGCGCGGGGCCTCGTTCTCTCGCTGTCCGTGTTCCTCTTCCCTTTTGTCCTCCCTTTTGTGGCGCTCGCCCAGCCGGCAGCCGGCCCCGCCGCTCAAAAATGGGCGCTGGCGATTCACGGCGGGGCGGGGACCATCCCCAAGAACCTGCCCGAGGAGCAGAAGCAGCAATACCTCAAGTCACTGACCGGGGCGCTTGAGATCGGCCGCGACGTGCTGAAGGGCGGCGGCACCAGCCTCGACGCGGTGGAAAAGGTGGTGCGCTTCCTGGAGGACGATCCGCTGTTCAACGCCGGCAAGGGCGCCGTCTACACCCACGAGGGAACGCATGAGCTGGACGCCGCCATCATGGACGGCCGGGACCTCTCCTGCGGTTCGGTCGCCGGCCTGAAGACGGTGCGGCATCCCATTTCTCTGGCGCGGCTGGTCAAGGAGAAGTCGCCCCACGTCTTCATGGTGGGCGAGGGGGCCGAGGCCTTCGCCACCGAAATGAAGGTGGAACGGGTGAAGAACGACTGGTTCGACACGCCCTTCCGCTATCAACAGCTCCAGGAGGCGCTCCAGGAAGAGCAGAAGACGAAGCAGGAGAAGAAGGACAAGGACACCGTGGGGGCCGTGGCGCTGGACACCCACGGTAACCTCGCCGCCGCCACCTCCACCGGCGGGCTGACCAACAAGCGCTTCGGGCGGCTGGGCGACGTGCCGGTGATCGGCGCGGGCACCTATGCCAACAATCGGACGGCCGCCCTCTCGGCCACGGGCATCGGCGAGGAGTTCATCAAGCACACGGTGGCCCACGACATCTCGGCGCTCGTCGAGTACGGCGGCCTGACCCTCCAGCAGGCGGCGGACCGGGTGATCCACCAGAAGCTCAAGCCGGGGGACGGCGGAGTGATCGGCGTCGGCCGCGACGGCTCGATCGTGCTGGTCTTCAACTCCGAGGGGATGTACCGTGGGGCCGTGGATTCGGGCGGCCGGTTCGAGGTCAAGATCTGGGAGTAGATCAATCGAGGGCGAACCGCAGGCCGCCGACGTCCGCCACCGCCAGCATGGGCGCCGTGGTGGCGCGGAAGAGCCCGGCGCCGGTGGCGATGGGGACCAGATCCGAGCCGACCGCCAGCACCTGCGAAAGGACGCGCTTGAGATCGTCTTCCCAGACCATGTCGGGCAGCGAGCGGCCGAGCGCGCCGCCGTCGATCTGGCGGACGCCGCGGGCCACGGCGCGGAAACGCAGGGCATGAGGATCGAAGGCCTCCAACGGTTCGAGGCCCGCCACCCAGACCCCGCCGTCGGCGGCGCGCAGGAGCTCCTCTTCGGAGGCCTCGCCGGGCAGCAGGAAGAGGTGAGTGGGCACGGCCTCGTCCGGGGCCACCCGCTGCGCGGTGGGCGGCAGATCGAGGGCGCGGGAGAGGCGGTCGTCGATCGCGAGGTTGAGCGCGACGCCGCGCGTCACCAGCTCGAGCGGGCGGGAGGCGGCTCCCAGCAGGTCGAAGGGGAAGGGGAGGCCGCGCGGATCGGTGGCGTCGTCCCGCAGGTTGACGGCGGCGTGGAACACCGGCTGCCCCAGGCTCTCGCGCAGGAAGGAGACGCCGGAGTGGTACGACTCGGAGGTGAAGGCCTGCCGGTTGAGGACTTCGAGGAGGGCGGCGGTCGCCTCCTGCGACAGCACCATGGGAGCCGGCCCTGCCGGCGGGCGCACCACTTCGGGCGGGCCGCCGCGCCGGCGCGCCCGTTCGAAGACCTTCTGAGGATCGAGCCCGGAGAGCGACCGCGAAGCCGCGGCGGCGCGGCCGGCGCCGGGCTGGCGGGCGCAGATCACCTCCATCCAGCCGGAAGTGACGTCGGCGGCGCGCCGCAGGCCGCGGCTGTTGGCCACGGCGAGGCGCCCTTCGGACCAGCCGATGCGGGCCGTCTCGCTCCTGCCGGCCAGGCGCTGAAGCAGGTCGCGGGCCTTGACCGGCGTCATCCGCGCGAGCTCCGGATCGCAGACGCCGCGAAGGTCCGCCGGGGCCACCGCCGCGTCGCCACCGGGAATGGCCAGCAGCTCGGGGCTGGGTGCCGCCAGGCGCGCTTGGGCCAGGGCGTCGCGCAGGGCGTTCTCCAGGTCCGAAAGAGTGGAGACGCTGGTGCGGTGCAGGCCCGTGCGGCCCGACTCGCGGACGCGGAAGAGCACCGTCCGCTCGTGCAACTCGTAGGTGTCGCGCCGGCGCTTGCCGTTGCTCTCCTGCCCGCGGCGGACCTCCAGCCAGGAGATTTCCGTCTCGTCGGCTGGCGAGCCGGCGATCAGCCGTTCGAGGCGCGGCACGATCTCGGCGAGGGGAACAGGGCCATCGGGAAACACGCGGATGAGTCTACATCGAACGATGCGCCCGGCGCGATTCCCGCGAATCCCCAGGACCGCGGTTAAAATGCAGCATTACCAAGGGTTTCCCCGTGGCTTGGACTTTGCACTTTACAGCCTCCGCCGATCCGGCGCCTGAGGCCGGGAGACAAATGCTATGAGGCCTAGGCTCACCTATCGATTGGGAATCCTGCTGCTGGGCGCCCTCGCGCTCGCCGGGGCCCGACCCTCCCTTGCAGAGGACAGTGCCGACCTCATCCTGTGGCACGGGGTCTTCTACCCGGTGGAGCCCCCGGGGCGGGTGGAGGGGAGCCTGGCCGTGCGCGGCGGGCGGATCGTCTATCTCGGCGACGACGCCGGGGTGGAGAAGCTGCGCGGGCCGCAGACCCGTCGAATCGACCTTGCCGGGCGCGCCGTCACGCCCGGGCTGATCGACGCCCACTCGCATCTCCTGGGGCTCGGCGAGGCCCTCCAGGAGGTGGACCTGACGGGAGCGGCCACGTTCGACGAAGTGGTGAGGCGGGTGCGGGAGGCGGGGGCTCAAGCACCCGCGGGGGCTTGGATCCGCGGCCGGGGCTGGGACCAGAACCGCTGGCCCGACAAGCGGTTCCCCACTCACGAGGCGCTCTCGGCGGCGGTGCCGGACCACCCCGTGTGGCTCACCCGCGTCGACGGCCACGCGGCCCTGGTCAACGCCCGGGCGATGGCGATCCTGAAGCTCGACGCGGCCACGAAGGACCCCTCGGGAGGCCGTTTCCTGCGCGACGCGCGGGGCTGGCCTACGGGAGTGATGGTCGACAACGCCAAGGGGCAGATGGAGAGGCGCCTGCCGGAGCCCGCGGTGGAGGACTACAGGCGCGCCCTGCTCCTCGCCGCCCGCCACTGCGTGGCGCTGGGATTGACGACGGTGACGGACATGGGGATCGGCGAGTCCGGCTACCGCGCCTACGACGCCGTGCGCCGGGCCGGGGACCTGCCCCTGCGGGCGGCCGTCTTCCTCGGCGACGACGAAGCCCTCCTCGCGCGCTGGTTTCAGCGCGGGCCGGAGATCGATCCGCAGGCCCGGCTCACCGTGCGCGGCGTCAAGCTCTACATCGACGGCGCTCTCGGCAGCCGCGGCGCCGCGCTGATCGAGCCCTACAGCGACGATCCCAACAACCTCGGCCTGCTGGTGTCGACCTGCGCCCACTTGGAGGACGTCGCCCGCCGGGCGCTCGGCTCCGGTTTCCAGGTTGCCATTCACGCCATCGGCGACCGCGGCGGCCTGGTGGCCCTCGACGCGTTGGAGAAGGCGCTGGGCGGTCCGCGGCCGGAGGCTCGCTTCCGGCTGGAGCACTCGCAGGTGCTGCGGGTGCAGGACATTCACCGCATGGCCCGGCTGGGGATCGTCGCCTCGATGCAGCCCACCCATGCCACGTCCGACATGCCCTGGGCCGGCGACCGCCTCGGCAAGGCGCGGCTGGCGGGGGCCTATGCCTGGCGCAAAGTGCTCGACGCCGGCGGCCGGCTGGCCCTGGGCAGCGACTTTCCGGTGGAGTCCGCGGATCCGCGGCTGGGTCTCTACGCCGCCGTGACCCGCCAGGATCTCCAGGGCAATCCGCCGGGGGGCTGGCTGCCGGGCGAACGGCTGACGCGCGAGGAGGCCCTGCGCGGCTTCACCCTTGACGCCGCCTGGTCCCTGTTTCTCGACAAGGAAGTCGGCTCCCTGACGGTGGGCAAGCGGGCGGACCTCGTCGTCTTCGGCCGCGATCCGATGACGATCCCCGAGCTGGAGATGCCGCGGGCGGCGATCGACTACACGGTGGTGGACGGCAAGGTGGTCTATCAGAGGGTGAACGGCGAGGGGGGGAGCGGCCGGTGATACTTCGCGCCCTTCGGGGCGTTCGGACGTGCATTTCGCGGGGCCTCGCCTTGGGGCTCGCCGTGGTGCTGTCTCTCGCCGGCCCGGCCCGGGCGGGGGACAACCTCGACGGGTTGCGCCACGCCATGGTGCTGCAGCAGGTGAAGCAGCGGGGGATCACCAAGCCCGAGGTGCTGGCGGCCATGGAGCAGGTGCCTCGCCATCTCTTCGTGCCGGACTCGCTGCGCGCCGACGCCTATAGCGACCGGCCGCTGGTGCTGGGCCCGGGGCGCTCGGTCTTTCAGCCCTACCTGGTGGCGTTGATGACCTCGCTGCTCGAGCTCAAGAAGGGCGACAAGGTGCTGGAGATCGGCACCGGCTCGGGGTATCACGCCGCCGTGCTCTCCCGGATCGCTCGCGAGGTCTACTCGGTGGAGATCGTGGAGCCGGTCGCCAGTCAGGCGAGCAAGCGGCTCTCCACCCTGGGCTACCACAATGTGGCGATCCGGGTGGGCGACGGCCACCGGGGCTGGCCCGAGCATGCGCCGTTCGACGCCATCCTGCTGTCGGTGGGGACTCCCGAGGTTCCCCCTCAGTTGATCAAGCAGCTCCGTGTCGGGGGGAAGATGGTGCTTCCCCTGGGCAATTTCTTTCAGGATCTGGAGGTCATCACCAAGGCGGCGGACGGGATCGAGAAACGGACGGTCATTCCCGTCCGCCTGTCGACGATGACGTCGAAAGCGCCGGACGGCAAGTAGCGGCCTGCCCTCGCATTGACGCCCCGGCGGGGTGCACGTACGCTTGGAGTCCGCGCAACGGGGGAGCGGACCGCTTGGCCGAGATACGGCGTGAGAGCATTCTGGGGCTGGACAACATCCGTCTCGACCTGCCGGTGGCGGGTTTGGGCAGCCGGTCGCTGGCGGCGTTTCTCGACTATATCGGCCTCGGTATCGTGGCCGCCGTCTGGATCGTTGGCGTGATCGTCGTCGCGGGGTGGTTGGTGCCGGGATCGACGGCCGTCCTGGTGATCACCAGCCTCTTCCTGCTCGAGTGGGGCTACTTCGCCTTGCAGGAGATCCTCGGCGGCGGCCGCACCCTGGGCAAGCGCCTGCTCAAGCTCCGGGTGGTGACGGCCGAGGGCGGAGCTGCCGCCGCCGGTCCCCTCCTGATCCGCAACCTGGTGCGCGACGTGGATCTCTTTTGCGGACCCTTGTTGATGGCCATCGATCCCCTCTCCAGGCGACTGGGCGACCGCCTCGCCGGCACCCTGGTGGTGCACGACCGCGAGCGGGAGACGGCGCCGGTCCTCGGGCGGGTGCCGCCCGGCTGGGGCGCCCGTGAGCTGGCGGTGGTGGAATCCTTCCTCGCTCGCGCCGGAACCCTGGGCGATCCGGCGGTGGCGCGCGAGATGGCCGAGCGCATCCTGGCGCGCATCCGGCGGGACGCTCCGGAGTTCTTGACCGGGGTCGATCCCGGCCTCGATCCGGCCGGCGATCCCGTCGCCGCCGTCCGCCAGGCGCTGCAGGCGGAAGAGGCCTGACCCAGTGGACTACGCCCGCTTCATCCGTCTGCGGCGGCCCCTGTGGGAGGCCTTCGAGGCCGAGCTCGCCGCCACCCGTGGCAGCCTGCGGAAAGCCGGCTACGAGTCCCTGGAGGACATGGCCCTGCACTATCGTCAGGTGCTCCACGACCACGCGCTGGCCGCCGCCCGCTTTCCCGGCACGGCCGCGGCGCGGCGGCTCCAGTCCCTGGCGATCGAAGGTACCCGGCGGCTCACCGGCGAGGGGCGGCAGCGGCCGGCCGGGCTGCGCACTTTCTTCAGCCGCACCTTTCCTCTCGCCTTCCAGCGCCAGCTCGGTCTGCTGGGCGTCGTCGTGGCCCTGTTCCTCCTCGCCGTAGTGTGGGGACTGACGGTGACGGCGCTGCGGCCTGCCGTGGGCCTCGCCTTCCTCGGTCCCGAGGCGGCCCGCGGCCTGGAGGAGGGGCAGTTGTGGACACACTCACTGGTGACCACCGTGCCGCCGGCTGTCTCCTCCTCGCGGATCGCCACCAACAACATCTCGGTGGCCTTGACGGCGTGGACGGGTGGCGTGCTCGCAGGACTGGTGCCGCTCTACGTCGTCCTGCTCAACGGCCTGATGCTGGGTGCCATCCTGGGCGTGACGATGCACTACTCCATGGCGGGCGACCTCTTGGAGTTCATCTCCGCCCACGGTCTGCTGGAGCTGACGCTGATCCTGGTTTCGGCCGCGGCGGGCCTGGCGCTGGGCCGGGCCCTGGTGGCGGCCGGCGACCGGCCCCGTGCCACGGCGCTGCGGGAGGCGAGCCGCGACTCCCTGGCCGTGCTGCTGGGCTGCGTGCCGTGGTTCGTCGTCCTCGCCCTGGTGGAAGTCTTCGTCTCACCCTCGCCGGAGGTGTCCGCCGGCGTCAAGCTGATCCTGGGCATCGCGCTGGAGGTGGCGTTCCTGGCCCTGGCGTTGCGTCCCATCCCCTTGGAATCGACACCGGAGCCGAGGCCATGACCGATCCGAGCTTTCCGCGTCCAGGTCCCCTGCCCATCCTGCCGCTCCTCGACGAGGGCCTGCGGCTGACGCGCGTCCACCTCCGGGCCATCTTCCCGGGCGTGGCCGTGCCTGTGGCGGTGGTCGCGACCCTCGCCGGAGTGGTGCAGGCGGTCGACGTGAAGAGTCTCTTCAAGAGCGGGACGCCTTCGCCCACGTTGTTCTGGACGCCGCAGATTCTCTTAGCAGCCGTCTTCCTGGGCCTCCTCTCCGCGGTGGCCTACGTGGCTGGACAGGTGGCGGCCCTGGACGCCCTGGCGGGACGGCCGGTGGACATGCGCCGTGCCTGGAGGTTCGCGGCCCGTCCCTCCGTGTGGGGGACGCTGCTGCTGTCGTTCCTGGCCATCCTCGTCTCCTTTCTCTTCTGCGTCCTGCCGGTCTTCTTCGTCGCTCCCCTGCTCGCGTTCGCCGTGCCGGTGATGGCGGAGGAGGAGAGGTTCGGTCTCGGCGCGCTCTCGCGCAGCGCCGAGCTGGCGCTTTTCAATCCGTCGCGGCGGCTGATGGAGCATCCGATCGTCAAGGTGCTCCTGCTCATGGTGGTGACCACCCTGATCAGCTATCTGGCCGGGCTGGTGGTGGCGCTGCCCTTCCAGCTCCCCATGTTCATCGACCTTTTCCGCAAGGCGCTGGCGGGAAATCAGGACATCACGAGCGTGATGGCCCGCTGGATCTGGCTGCAGATCCCGGCCCAGTTCCTCTCTTCGCTCGCCCGCACGGCGATCTACATCTACACCGCCTTCGGCATGGGTTTGCTCTACGCCGACGTCCGTGGGCGGAAGGAGGGGATCGATCTGCGGCCGGAGATCGACGCCCTGTTCCCCGCGCCGGCTCCCTCGGAGGAGCCCTGGTCTTGACACCGCTGACACCGGCGCTCGCCGTGGAGCGCATCGTGCCCACGGACCGCGCCGTTCTCCAACGGGTCCTGACGTCGAGTGGTGTCGAGCGGACGCCGGTGCCGCCGGAGAGCTCGTATCTCGGGGAGCTGGCCCGCGCCGCCCTGGACGCCCTGGTCCAGGGCTTGGAAAAGGGCGCCAGGATGGTGCACTTGCCGCGGCAGGCGTTGATCGCGGCGGCTTTCGTGGCGGCGGCCGTGGCCCTCCTGCTGGTGGTGCGCGCGCTGCTGCCTCGCCTGCGTCTCGTGCGGCGGCCGGCACCGGGGACGCTGGCCGCGGCCGCGATGCCCGCGCCGGCCGTCGAGCTCGACGCCGCCGGCTGGCGCGCCGAGCTGGAACGTCGCCTGGCTGCGGGCCTCTCGGCCGAAGCCCTGGAGGCCGCGTGGTGGTGGCTGGCCCGCTCGCTCGCCGGCGGCCGGGCGCTGGCCGACTGGACCAGCCGCGACCT
The DNA here is from genome assembly GCA_035996875.1 of Thermoanaerobaculia bacterium. Classification (GTDB taxonomy): domain Bacteria; phylum Acidobacteriota; class Thermoanaerobaculia; order Multivoradales; family UBA5704; genus DATARR01. The sequence continues at coordinate 9,623 of DASYJD010000005.1, read as the reverse complement.
GGTGAGCCAGGCAGGGCGGCAAGATCTCACTGCCCTCGTTCGCCGGCTCGACGCCTTCATCTACGGCCCCCACCGGCCCGCTCCGGAGGAGGTGCGGGGCCTCGTGGTATGCCTGGAGGAAGCCCTGGCATGAGGCTTCCCGTCCAGAAGGGCCGCCGCTGGCTCGTGCTCGCCGGCACCACCATCGTGCTGGGCGTCCTGGTGGTGCTCGCCGCCTCCGGCCGGAGCGAGGCGCGCGGCAGCGTCCTGTCGCGCGGGCCGGGCGGCTGGCTCGCCGCGCGCCGGTACCTGGAGGTCCGCGGAGCCCGGGTGCGGCTGCTCGACGGGCCGCTGGGCTCGTTCCAAAGCCACGGTGTGCTGGTGACGGCGTTCCCCTGGCAACAGGGCCTTTCGGAGGATGCCGGCGAGCCGCTCGAAGCGCATCTGCGGCGCGGCGGGAGCCTGGTGCTGGCCTACTCCGGCGACCCGGCAAACCCCGCGGAAAGGGTGGCCTTGAAAGGCCTCGGCCTGTCTCTCGGGGAGGTGCGGAAGCTCACGCTCAACCCGCTGCGCTGGCGTCGATTCAGCCGCGAGGAGTGGGACCTCCGCCCGGCGCCGGGCGTGAAGGGGGACGGCGAGCCGGTGAGTATCTGGGCTCCACGAGAGGCCCCGGTCCTCCCGAAGCAGGCCCGGACGCTCTTCCAGGGGCCCGGCGGCCAGCCGCTGGTGGCGGCCCTCTCCCGGCATCGGGGGACGGTCTGGCTCGTGCCGGCCGACGCCTTCGCCAACGCGCGGCTGGGCAAGGCCGGCAACGCCGATCTCCTGGAGACCCTGCGCCGCGGGCTGGGAGACGACTGGACCTTCGACGAGTATCATCACGGCTTCACCGGCCGCCCGTTGCTGGAGACGGTGGCCCTCGGCCGGACGCTGGACCTCATCCTCCTCCACCTGACGGTGCTCTACCTGGCGGCGGTGTTGGTGCTGGCCCGCCCTTTCGGTCCGGCATGGAGCGAGGCGCCGGTGGTCGCCGGCTCGGCGGGCGCCTTCCTGCTGGGACTGGGGGCGATTCACCACCGGCTGGGGCATCACCGGGAAGCTGCGGAGAGACTTCTGAAGCGCGTCCGCGAGCTCGATCGCGATTTCGCGTATCCCGATCCTGATCGCCGGGTCGAGAACGCCGGCGGCCTCATCGCGCTGGCGCGGGACGTCGCCCGGCGGCGCAGGGGCCTTGGACCTGAGAACGAACGGGAGACCGACGCATGACCGAGACCACCGAGGCGCCCACCCCCTCCACCGAGCGGCTGATGGCGGCCGCCCAGGAGCTTGCCGCAGCCCTCGACGGCGTCGTTCTCGGCCAGCGGGCGGCCGTCGAGACCCTGATCGTCGCCTACATGGCGGGCGGCCATGCGCTGCTCGAAGGCGTGCCGGGAATCGGCAAGACGCTCCTCGCCCGGGCCTTCGCCTCGTCGCTGGGGGCGCGCTTCAATCGCGTGCAGTTCACCCCCGACCTGATGCCGGCCGACGTCCTGGGCACCAACATCTACGACGCCCCTTCCGGGTCGTTCCGCCTGCTGCGGGGACCGGTCTTCACCGAGGTCCTGATGGCCGACGAGATCAACCGCACGCCACCGAAGACTCAGGCCGCCCTGCTCGAAGCGATGCAGGAGCGGCAGGTGACGCTCGACGGCGTGCGGCTCGGTCTGGAGCCCGGATTCTTCGTCATCGCCACCCAGAATCCCATCGAGTTCGAGGGCGTCTACCCCCTGCCGGAGGCCCAGCTCGACCGCTTCCTGGTGCGCATCGAGATGGGGCTGCCGGCGCCCGAGGCCGAGCTCGACCTCTACCGCCAGGCGGTGGCCGGCACTCTTGTCGGTTCCTGGGGCTATGGCGGCGAGCTTCCCGGCGCCGTGCTGCAACCGGGCGAGGCCCTGGCGCTACGGCAGGCGGTGCGGCGGGTCCACGTTGCCGAAGAGCTGCTGGCCTACCTCGCCGAGCTGGCCGGTGGGGTGCGCCGCTCGCCGCAGGTGGACCTCGCGGTCTCGCCGCGGGCCGCCCTGGCGCTGCTCGAAGCGGCCCGCGCCGGCGCCCTGCTCGAGGGGCGGGACTTCCTCACGCCGGACGACCTCAAGCGCTTCCTCGTGCCGTGCTGGGCGCATCGCGTCCTGCTCACCCCGGAGTCGGAGCTCGAAGGTTTCACGCCGCGGCAGGTCCTCGAAACGGTCGCCGCCGCCGTGCCCGTTCCTCATTGACGCGCTTCCCGAGCTTGCCGTGCCCGCCGTCCGCACCTTCCAGCTCCTGGGCTTGATCACCCTGCTGCTCGTCGCGTCCTTTCTCGATACCAGGCTGGCCTGGGCGGCGATGGTTCTCGACATTCTGGTGGTGGCGGCGGCGGGGGCGGACTGGCGGCGGGCCGCCGCCACGCCCTTGACGGCGGAGCGGCGGTGGCCCCCTCTGCTGGTACAGGGGGCCTCGGGCGAGGTGGAAATCCACGTTGCCACGCCGTCGGCGCGGTCCTTGAGCCTGCTGCTGCGCGAGGGGCTTCATCCGGGCGTGGCCGCGGCGCCCCTGCGCCGGCTGCTGGCCCTCCGCGGTCCGGGCGAGGTCGCTTGGGCTTATACGCTCAACCCCCGCCGCCGCGGCGAGCATGCGACCGGGCCGCTGACCGCCCGCGTCCTGGGGCCGTGGCGGCTCGCCTGGGCGCAGCGGGATCTGCTGCCGGGCTCCACAGTTCGTGTCTATCCCCAGGTGCGCTGGGAGGGGAAGGTGGGGAAGCTTCTGGCCCTCGCCCAGCGCCGCCGCATGGGGCAGATCTCCCTGCATCTGCACGGTGCCGGCACCGAGCCCTACGCTCTGCGCGAGTACCTACCGGGCGATCCGCTGACCAAGATCCACTGGAAGGCCACGGCCCGGCACGGCCGCCTGGTGACCCGAGAGGACACCTGGGAGCGCAGCGCCCGCCTCGTCGTCCTGCTTGACTGCGCCCGCGCCATGGCGTCCATGGACGGCCGGCGCAGCAAGCTCGACTACGCCGTGGCGGCGACCCTGGCCCTCACCCGCGTCGCCGCGGCGCGCGGCGATCAGGTGACGATCGTGGCTTTCGCAGACCGCATTCTGCGAACCGTGCGGGTGCGCTCCGGCGGCCGCGGAGCGGCCCTCGCCTATGCGGCGCTCTACGACGTCGAGGCCCAGCTTACCGAGCCGGCCTACGACCTCGCCGCCGAGGCGGTCTTCGACGTCGAGTCGCGCAGCGCCACCACCGTGCTGATGACCTCGGTGGTGGACCTCGCGGCGGCCGAGCTGCTGCGCGAGTCGCTGCTGCGCCTCGGGCGCCGCCACCGGGCGCTGCTGGTGAATCTGGAGGACCCCGAGCTGCGGGAGCTGGCCACCGCCCCGCCGGCCACACCCGCCCAGGCCTTCGCCCAGGTGGCGAGCCTGGAGATCCAGCTCGCCAATCGCCGCCTCGCCCGCCACCTGCGCCGCGGCGGAGTGCAGGTGGTCAACAGCCCCGCCGACCGCCTGGCGCTGGAGACGCTCGAAGCCTACCTGGCGGTGTTCCGGGGTGCCGGCGCGGCGATATCTCTGCGGTAAAGCACGCCTGAAGCGGAGGTGGTAGCATCTCTCAGTCCGGCGAAGGAGCCCAATGAACTTAAAACAGGACGTCAGATCCGTCCAGGACCTCCAGCGCAACGCCCCGGAGCTCGTGAGGGACGTTGCGGAGAAGGGAAGGACGGTCGCCATCGTCCAGGACGGCGAAACCCGGGCCGTGCTGATGCCTGTGGAGAGCTATGACCGCTGGCGCTCGGCCCTCGCCCTGCTGAAGATCATCGCCCAGGGAGAGGCCGACGTCGCGGCCGAGCGCCTCGTGAGCCAGGAAGAGGCGTTCGCCAGAGCCTCCCGCGCCATCGACCGGGCAAGAGCGGATGGTTGATCGCGATTTCGAGGTTCTCTGGACAGACATTGCGGTCCGAGATCTCGAGGAAATCGTCTCCTACATCGCCGAGGACTCCCAGGCCAACGCCAAGCGGACACTGGTCAAGCTCAGGACTCGGGCCGAAACCCTGACCTCCATGCCCTTTCGGGGCCGGGTGGTCCCGGAGCTCCGGGATCTGGCCTTGGAACCCTGGCGGGAAATTCTCCCCAAACCCTACCGGATCATCTATCGAATCTCCGAGTCCCGAGTCTTGATCATGGCTGTATTGGACGGTCGCCGAGATATTGAGGATCTCCTGCTGCGCCGTCTCTTGAGGAGCTGACTTTCCCGGCGGTCGTGCCGATGCGGTAAATTACCGCCATCATGCAGACCATCGGCGAGGAGGTGATCCGCGAGCGGGCGGAACGGGGCGCCCGGGCGGCGCGGTCCGGGTTGCTGGTCAATTCCTGCCTTGCCCTGATCAAGTTCCTGGCCGGCGTGCTGGGCAACTCCTATGCCCTGGTGGCCGACGCCGTGGAGTCGCTGGCCGACGTCTTCTCCTCCTTCATCGTCTGGAGCGGATTGCGGATCTCGACCCGCTCGGCCGACGAGCAATATCCCTTCGGCTACGGCAAGGCCGAGGCCCTGGCCGCTGTGGTCGTGGGCCTCATGCTCCTCGGTGCGGCAGGGGGCATCTCGATCGTAGCCGTGCGGGAGATCCGCATGCCTCACCACTCGCCGGCACCGTTCACCCTGGTGGTTCTCTTCGGGGTCATTGCGGTCAAGGAGGTCCTTTTCCGCCGCGTCTTCAAGGTGGGAGCGGAGGTCGAGAGCACGGCCGTCAAGGGGGACGCCTGGCACCACCGGAGCGATGCCCTGACCTCGGCGGCGGCGGCCATCGGCATCGGCATCGCTCTGATCGGCGGCCCGAAGTGGGCTTCGGCGGACGACTGGGCGGCCCTGGCGGCGGCGGGGGTGATCCTCTTCAACGGCGTCCGCATTCTCCGGCCGGCCGTGGGCGATCTGATGGACCGTAGCCCCGAAAGCGAGGTGGTGGAGCGCATCGCCGCGGCGGCGGTCTCCGTCCCGGATGTGGCGGCGACGGAGAAGCTCAAGGTCCGCCGGGCCGGCCTGGGTCTCTTCGTGGACATCCACGTCCAAGCCAATCCCGCCATGTCCCTCCACGACGCCCATATTCTGAGCGGTAAGGTGAAAAGCGCCATTCAGGCCGCGGTGCCCACAGCCCTCGGAGTGCTCGTCCACATGGAGCCTTTCGAAGGATGAGTGGAGCTGAAACATCCTCGCGAGCCCGCCTGTTCTAGGAGGACGAACGGGGAGGAGGTAAGCCCCCGGTCCAAAAACCAAAGGAGGAGTTCAAATGGCCAACGCCATGTTCGGAGCTGGATGCTTCTGGGGAGTGGAGGCGGCGTTTCGCCGTCTGAAGGGGGTCAAGTCGACGGCGGTGGGCTACGCCGGAGGCAATCTCAAGAACCCCACCTACCATGACGTCTGCACCGGCACCACCGGCCACGCCGAGGTGGTGCAAGTAGAGTACGATCCCGCCGTGACCGCCTATGACGATCTGCTGACCGTCTTCTGGGAGAATCACGACCCGACGACGCTCAACCGGCAGGGACCGGACGTGGGCACCCAGTACCGGTCGGCGATCTTCTTCGAGTCTCCCGAGCAGGAGGCGGCCGCCATCGCCTCGAAGGAGCGGCTGGAGAAGAGCGGGCGCTTCAAGCGGCCCATCGTGACCCGGATCGAGCCCGCCACCGAGTTCTGGAAGGCCGAGGACTACCATCAGCAGTATCTGGAGAAGCGCGGGCTGGCGACCTGCCACATCTAACTGGAGATGTTGGAGACGAGGTCGGGCTTTCGCGATGTGCTGACGATCCGGTGGCTGCCTTTCTGGGTGGCGTTCGCCGCCGCCCTGGCCTTCCGTCTGTTCGAGTTGGGGGACCGCCCCCTTCACCATGACGAGGGAGTCAACGCCTGGTTCCTCTACAAGATCCTGACCGGCTATCAGTTCAGCTACGATCCCGACAAGTTCCACGGTCCTTTCCTCTTCTTTTTCCAGGTCCCCTTCGCCGCCGTGTTCGGCGTGGGGGACCTCGCCTTGCGTCTGCCCATCGCACTGCTCTCCGCGGGCATGGTGCCGCTGCTTTTGCCTCTCCGGAGGCGGCTGGGGGTGGCGGGAGTGACGGCCTCTGCGTGGCTGCTCGCCCTCTCGCCGTCCCTCGTCTCCTATGGCCGCGACCTGATCCACGAGACCTGCCTCGCGTTCTTCAGCCTGGCGCTGGTGGTGGCGGCTCTGCTTTACCTGGAGACCCGGCGGCAGCGGGACCTGGTTCTCGCCGCCCTCTGCCTCGGCCTGCTCGCCACCATCAAGGAGACCTACATCCTGACGCTGGCCGTGCTGGCGATCGCCGCCGTCCTGGCCCGAATCTGGGCCTACGGCCGGCCGCGCCTTGGCCTGGTCTGGGGGAAGCCGCGCCTGGAGGCGGTGGTCTGGGCGGCGGTGGCGTTCGCCGTCTCTTATATCCTTCTCTATACCTCCTTCTTCACCAATCCCCATGGGCTCGTGGACTCCGTCCGCACGTTCTTCCTTTGGGCCGGTAAGGGAATCGCGGGGGCGGAGCACGCCAAGCCCTGGGACTATTTCCCGCGGATTCTCCTCTCCTTCGAGACCGTGACGGTCGCCTGCGCCGTGGCGGGCGGCTGGTTCGCTCTGCGCCGGCGGGACTCCTTCGGCACCTTTTGCGCCCTCTGGGCGGCCGGCGAGCTCGCGGCCTACTCCCTGCTGCGCTACAAAACTCCCTGGCTGGACCTCAACATCGTGCTGCCCGCGGCGGTCACGGGGGGCCTGCTCTTTCGGGAGGCGTTCGGGAGGCCCTGGCCGCGGACGGTGAAGGCGGGGATCGTGGCGCTCTTCGTGCTGGGGCTCGGCTGGGGAACGTGGCGCGCCGTCCAGGTCAGCTTTCTGCGCTATGACGACGACAAGCTGGCGCTGGTCTACGTCCCCACCGATCGCGACATCCGCGCCCTCCTCGTCCAGGTACAGGGCGTTCTGAGCCGGATACCGCGAGGCGAGACTCCAGAGCTCCTGATGGTGGGCCATCACGCCTGGCCCCTCCCCTGGTACTTCCGCGACGTGAAGGCCATGGATTACAGCCAGGACATTCCGGACGATGCGGACGGCGACGTCCTCATCGTCGAGGGCGACATGGAGGCCGAGCTCCTGCCGGTCCTCAAGGAGCGCTACCAAAGGCGAGAGTACGTGCTGCGCCCTCGGCAGAAGGTCGTGGTGTTCGTCAACGAGAGGCTGGCGGAAAGCCCGCCTGGCTAGCCGTTGCTGAAGCTTCAGCAGTCATTGCTTAGCAGTCAGCAGCCATTGCTCAAGCGAGAGCAACCGTTGCTCAAGCGGGAGCAGTCGTTGCTCAAGGCAGAGCAGCCATTGCTCTAGCTTGAGTAGTCATTGCTCAAAGCGGAGCAGCCGTTGCTCAAGGCGGAGCAGTCGCTGCTCAAGAGGGAGCAGTCGTTGCTCAAGGCAGAGCGACCGTTGCTCAAGCTTGAGCAGTCATTGCTCAAAGCGGAGTAGTCGCTGCTCAAGGCGGAGCAGTCGTTGCTCAAGCTGGAGCAGTCGTTGCTCAAGGTGGAGCCACCGTTGCTCAAGCAGGAGCAGCCGCAACCTACGCCGGGCCGAGGATCCGGTCAAGATGCGGTCACCACTCCCTATTCTTCCTCTGAGCTGGAGTTGGTTTGGTTACCCCAGCGTAATCTCTCGCCGCCCCGTGCGTAAGATAGGCAGGCCGCAACGCGGCATGAGACTCGTGTCTTCTGCGGAGAGCACAGCATGACGAGAGCCAAGATCGCCGGAGGGGCGATTGCCACTGTGGTCGTCCTCCTAGCCCTCGCCGCCGGCTACCGGGCCCTCAACCAGGACGTCCACCCCGCCGCGGCGACATTGCCCGCGATCACTCCTTCGACCACGCCGGCGGCGGAGATCCTCCCGGGGTTTCTCTACGGGCGCATCACTACCGTTGACGGCACTACCTACCAGGGGCGGCTGCGCTGGGGGGGCGACCAGGAGGCGTTCTGGGGCGACTATTTCAACGGCTCCAAGCACGAGAACCTCTGGCTCGCCCACGTGCCGCCAGAGCGGCGGCCCAAGGAGCGGCACCCGATCGAGATCTTCGGGATCGAGATCTTCCTGCGGGAGATTCAGAGCACCGTCAGCCGGCTTTTCATGGCTCGCTTCGGCGACATCGCGCGCATCGAGGCGCGCGGCAAGGAGGTGTGGGTGACTCTCAAGAGCGGGACAGTGTTCGACCTCGACCGCTTCGAGGCCAGTGACTTCGACGACGGCGTGCGGGTATGGGACGGCCGGCGGGGCGTCGTCGACCTCGACAGTCTGCGGATCCGCACGATCGAGCTCCTCCCCACCGCCCCGCTGGGCGCCGCCCCCTACCGGCTGCACGGTACGGTGCACACGCGGCAGGGCGACTTCACCGGCTTCGTCCAGTGGGACCGGGAGAAGTGCGTCGGCTCCGACGAGTTCAAAGGCCACACCGCCGGCGGTGAGCTCCGCCTGCGTTTCGACACCATCCGCTCCATCGCGCGCCGCTCGCGCGACAGCGCCCTGGTGACGCTGCTCGATGGCCGCGAGATCGCGCTCTCCGGCAACCGCGAAGTCGGCCACGGCAATCGCGGGATCTACGTCGACGACCGGCGCTACGGCCGGGTGCTGATCTCCTGGGACGCCTTCGAGCGCGTCGACTTCAGCCCTGGCACCCCCGAAAATACCGGCCCCGCCTACGGCGACTTCCCGCCGGGGCGCCCGCTCACGGGCAGCGTCACCACCCGCGCCGGCCGCCGCCTCGCCGGCCGGCTGGTCTACGACCTCGACGAGAGCGAGATCACCGAGACGCTCGACGCCCCATCCCAGGGCGTGGACTACACCATCCCCTTCGGCCTGATCGCCTCGATCAAGCCCCCCGGCCGCGAACAGCGCGGCGCCCAGCGCGCCAGGGTGACCCTCCAGAGCGGCGAGGAGCTGCAGCTCGAGCGCACCGGCGACCTCGGCGCGGGGAATGCCGGCATGCTGATCTTCGTCGATGGCCCTCAGCGCCCCGAGTACGTGCCCTGGACCGACGTCGATCAGGTCGACTTCGACCGCCCGCCGGCGATGTACCCGCCGCTCGGCGGGCGCTAGATCACGGGCGCCACCCCTCAGAACACGATCAGGCAGGTGGCATGGCAGGCGCTGGCGCAGGCGTTGCGGCAGTCGGTGAGGCTGAAGGCGTTGACCCAGCCGGTGCTGCCGGAGGAGCAGGTCCAGTTGCAGTTCGGGGTGTCTTCCGGGAAGTAGCTGCCCTTATTGCCGGCGGCGGTCAGGGTGAGCGGCAGCAGGACGAAGAGGAGGGCCAGGAGCAGGACGATGCGGCGCATGGCGGGCGATCTCCCTCGAAGCCGAGAGGCGGCGGCGTGCGCGCCTGCGGTTCGAGCTCTGTCTAATGGGGTGCGCGCGCCGCGGAAGAGAGAGCCTCCTCTCCTGACGGACGGAGGGAGGCTGGGAGAAGAGGACCGGCCCCCGCGCGCTGTATCATGAGGTTCGGCTACCCTCGGATAGCGCACCAGGTGGTCTAATCATCTCGCAGCACTGGAGAAAATATATGGCAAGAGACATCATTCGAACGCCTGACGCCCCGGCCTCGCCGCCAACATACAGCCA
>DASYJD010000004.1:0-2780 GCA_035996875.1 Thermoanaerobaculia bacterium | reverse complement strand
GTCAGCTCCAGCCGAGGCCGCCACAATCCCAGGGCCATCAAGCGAAAGGTCAGCAAGTTTCCCACCCGTAGTCGAGCCAAAAGAACCCGGCCACGCTGGACTCAGATTCGGGCGGCCATCGTTATGTGAACAGCATTGGGGCTAAGCGACCAGTGAAGGTCGCAGAGGAGTCGCAGAAGAATCCGGCAGGGATAGGATTCTTGGCGAAATTGTAATAGGTAAATCCTCTTCCCACCGTAGTGAAGACATCGATCCCTGGCTTAATGGCAGGATCGGCGATGACCAAGTGACACATGCCTAATAGGAGCACAACCGCGAATCCGACAGACCTTTTCACGTGAATCCTCCTCTCGAAGCTGGCCGTTAAGAGGCGCCAGAGCGCACCTGCGCAAGGCCTCAGATCTGCCCCGGCTCCCCCATCCTTTAAGGTGCTTATGGAAGAATAAGATGGACAACTCCGGCCTCCCTCGACCATCTCCGCGATGCGGACTCGATAGACTTCATGCGACAGGTGTGCCCAGCAGGGTATGGGAGAAAAGGTGACAGTCTCGACCGTCGTGTATCGTATCGGTCCGACATCCTCACGGCGAAGGCGGGCGGCGAATTCCAGGGTGCGATTGAACCAGTGACCCGCGAGAGGCGTACCCTCGATCAACGCTCCCGCGCCATCGTGGCCCAACGTCATCGGCACGGCAAGGCTGTCGACAGGAGGAGAGATATAATCGTCCGATGAGTCATGGGCGCATGAGACTTTTGTTCTCGTTGCTGGCCACCTTCCTTATCGTGCCGGCGCGCTGGGCCGCCGCGGCGCCTGCGACCCAACGCGATGCCGCGGAGCGGATCGCGGAGATTCTCGAAGCTCAGCGTAGCTAGCAGCACATCCCCGGCTTCGCCTTCGCCCTGGTACGGAGGGACCGGCTCGAGCTCGTCATCGTGCGAGGCGTCCGGGATGTCGAGCACGCGCTTCCGGTGACCCCGGACACCGTCTTCCCAATCGGCTCCTGCACCAAGGCCTTCACGTCCATGGCCATCGGCATCGCTCGAGACCAGCATCTGCTCTCGCTGGACGACCCTCCGCGTCGCTTCCTTTCGTGGTTCCACATGGCGGATCCGCGGGCCGATGCCGAGGTGACTCTGCGCGACATGCTCAGCCACCGAACTGGCCTCAAGGCGAAGGCGGACCTCGCCGTCACGCCAGGCGTTCTGAGCCGGGAGGAGTATGTTCGCGCCGCGACGGCCGCCAAGCTGGCGGCTCCCTTCCGTACGGCCTTCCAATACTCGAACGCGATGTACAGCGCCGCCGGGGAAGTGCTCGGGAGCGCGTATCACTCGAGCTGGGAGCACGTGATCCAACAACAGATCTTTGCGCCGCTCGGGATGACGGCGAGCCTGATCTCCGTCAACGATGCGGCGAAGGTCGCCGACCATGCCACCGGGTACGTCTACGTCCCCCAGACGGGCGGCTGGCGGGCCGTGCCGCCGCCGGCCGGCATGCAGGCGCTCGCTCCTGCCGGCAGCATCGCGTCCACGGCCCGCGACATGGCGCAATGGCTGCGGCTCCTCACCGGCGCCGGCCGGATCGGGGATCGCCAGATCTTGTCCGCAGCGACTCTCCAGGAGCTCTTCGCGCCTCAGATTCCCATCGACGCCAAGACGTCGTACGCCCTCGGCTGGGTGACGTACACCTGGGATGGAAAGCAGGTCGTCGAGCACAACGGCGGCTCCGAGGGAATCAGCGCTCTCGTCAGCTTCATTCCGTCGGAAGAGGTCGGCTTTGTCTTCTTGGCCAACACCTCCCCCAACTTCCTCACCACGATCGGCAACGCCGGCTCCCTGCTGTGGCCCCTGATCCTCGGCAGGGAGGCGCCTGCCGCTGCTCCAGCGGACGAGCGTCTGCCGAGTGTGCAGTCCCTTCTCTCGCGGATGATCGAGGCCGTGGGAGGAGAGGATGTTCTGCGCCGGCACAGAACCCTCGAGATCCACGCTCACAAGACGTACGAGAACCAGGGGGTCCGTGCGGCGCTCACGGTGCAGGCAAAAGCACCTGCTAGCCGTGTGGAGGCGGAGGTGTGGACAGCGACCGGTCGGGAAATCGGTCGGTTGCGAATCTATTTCGATGGCCGGCACGGCGGCCAGGAGACGACGTTCGGGCAGGACGCCATCAATGACGACACTGCCAACGATCGGGCCCGGCGGGACGACGACCTGCATCCACTCCTGCACCTCACCGACCTCTATCAGGAAGTGCGCGTCGAGTCGAAAGGCCTGGCCGGAGCGGAAAGCGCCTTCATCCTGACCCTCGTGCCCAAGGCAGGACCCAAGGTGCTGCTCTCCGTTTCGACGTCCACGGGTCTCATCCTCAAGCGGGAAACGGAGGGCGAGACCGTCGTGTTTTCCGACTACCGGCTGGTCGACGGCGAGCGCATACCTTTCCAGAGCACGATCTCGGATGCGCTCGGCGAAACGACGGTAGAGGTAGAGCAGGCCCGGTTCGGGGTATCGATCGAAGACACCGATTTCGCCGCCAAGACGCTTCGGCGTCAGGCGCCGCTATGATGCGGCGAGTCGCGGAACGCCACCTAACAAATCAGGTGGTCGGGTGACGGTTAGGTCGCACCAAAAAGGTGCCTGGGTCTTATTTCTACTTTGTCAGACCTCCACCTCAAGAGAGGTGCCGTTGGCAGTACTCGGGTGCAGAAGCACGCTGGCGAGATCTCCGTCGTTCGCCAGGTAACTCCCTCAACTCCTCCGAAGGGGCTCTCGCTGTTTCTCTCGGGCCT
>DASYJD010000003.1:0-59372 GCA_035996875.1 Thermoanaerobaculia bacterium | reverse complement strand
CCCTCACCCCTGCCCCTCTCCCGACCACCCCATCCGCCGCCCCGGGAGAGGGGTACCCCTGGGGCTTCCCCGCCTTGCTCCCTCTTCTCCCGGTGAAGGGGGTTGGGCGGGGTCGGGAGAAGAGGGCCGGGGTGATGAGGGTCTTGGGCGGTGCGGTGACCGCTCCGGCTCGTCGGCTTGCCGCAGCGGTGTCGAACGCTCCTCCCCCCTCTTGCAAGCGTTCTCCGCAACCCTTCCGAAGGGGCGGGCAAATCCGGCTGTGGAAATCCTGTCGGGAAGCCTGAGGATTTGTAATTTCTTCTTCAACCCCTCTCCCAGCCTTGGGGCTCGATTTGTGACAAACCACAACATCTTGTGGTTTACCCCTTGACTCCCGCAACCGGCAGGCGTAGCGTTGGTGATGCGCGTCACGAAAGATCGACAGTGCACCCGTTATTGAATCCCATCTTCGCAGCTGTTTTTGGGTAGGCCGGGAGTAGTGCGCGAGAGCGTTGTCCGAGGCTTTCGCAGGCAGCGCAACGGAAGAAACCGACATCTTGAGGAGAGCGAGCATGGAGCCCCAAACCACCCTGCATTCCGACGAGGCGAGAGGCAGAGCGATGCGCAACCGCATGCCGAGCACCGGCACCGGCGTCACCGCGACGCGGACGGAGGAACCCGCGGCGGCACCGGCACCGGGCCTGGCGTTCGAGCGCTACTACACGACCCCGGGGGTCGACCCCTTCGACACGGTCGAATGGGAGCAGCGCGATGCCGTCATCTCCAACGAGCGGGGGGAGAAGGTCTTCGAGCAGCGGGGCGTCGAGATGCCGAAGTTCTGGTCGCAGACGGCGACCAACGTGGTGGTCTCCAAGTACTTCCGCGGCCAGCTCGGCGCGCCGGACCGGGAGCGCAGCGTGCGCCAGCTCATCGGCCGGGTGGTGGACACCGTCGCCGGCTGGGGCCGCCGGGGCGGCTACTTTGCCACCGAGGAGGACGCCCAGACCTTCCACGCCGAGCTCAAGCACATCCTCCTCTATCAATATGCCTGCTTCAACTCGCCGGTGTGGTTCAACGTCGGCATCGAGGAGAAGCCCCAATGCTCGGCCTGCTTCATCAACGCCGCCGAGGACACGATGGACTCCATCCTCACCCTGGCCAAGACCGAGGGCATGCTCTTCAAGTACGGCTCCGGCACCGGCAGCAACCTCTCGAAGCTGCGCTCGTCGCGCGAGCCGCTGGCCGGCGGCGGTACGGCCTCGGGTCCGGTCTCCTTCATGAAGGGCTTCGACGCCTTTGCCGGCGTCATCAAGAGCGGCGGCAAGACCCGCCGGGCGGCCAAGATGGTGATCCTCGACATCGACCATCCGGACATCGAGGATTTCATCCGCTGCAAGGAGAAGGAGGAGCGCAAGGCCTGGGCACTCATCGACGCCGGCTACGAGGGCGGCTTCAACGTCCAGGGCGGCGCCTACGACTCCATCGCCTACCAGAACGCCAACCACTCCGTGCGAGTCACGGATGAGTTCATGCAGGCTGTGCTCGCCGACGGCGAATGGCAGACCCGCGCCCGCATCACCAAGAAGCCAATGGAGACCTTCAAGGCCCGCGGCTTGATGAAGGAGATCGCCGAGGCCGCCTGGGTGTGCGGCGATCCGGGCATGCAATACGACACGACGATCAACGACTGGCACACCTGCGCCGCCACCGACCGCATCTACGCCAGCAACCCGTGCAGCGAGTACATGTTCCTCAACGACACGGCCTGCAACTTGGCGTCGCTCAACCTGATGCGCTTCTTCGACGCCGAGGCCGGTTTCGATGTCGAGAGCTTCCGCCATACCTGCGAGGTGGTGATCTCCGGCATGGAGGTCATCGTCGGCAACGCGAGCTATCCGACGGCCAAGATCGGCGAGAACTCCCACAAGTTCCGGCCCCTGGGCATCGGCTACGCCAACCTCGGCGCCCTGCTCATGGCCCGCGGCCTTCCCTATGACTCCGACTCCGGGCGCGACTACGCGGCGGCCATCACCGCCCTGATGTCCGGCGCCTCCTATGCCCAGTCGGCGCGCATCGCCGCGGCCATGGGGCCGTTCGAGGAGTACGAGCCCAACCGCGAGCCGATGCTGCGGGTGATGCGCAAGCACCGCGACGCCACCAAGCGGATCGACGCGGCGCACGTGCCGATGGATCTGCTTCAGGCGGCGAAGAAGTCGTGGGACGAGGTGGTGGAGCTGAGCGAGGAGCACGGCCTTCGCAACAGTCAGATCTCCGTCCTCGCGCCCACCGGCACCATCGCCTTCATGATGGACTGCGACACCACCGGCGTGGAGCCGGACATCGCCCTCGTCAAGTACAAGAAGCTGGTGGGCGGCGGCATGATCAAGATCGTCAACAACACCGTGCCGGCCGCCCTCAAGCGGCTGGGCTACGACAAGGACGAGGTGCGGGCCATCGTCGAGTTCATCGACGAGCACGACACCATTGAGGGCGCTCCCTCTTTGAAAGAGGAGCACCTGCCGGTCTTCGACTGCGCCTTCAAGCCCGCGCAGGGGTCGCGCTCCATCCACTACATGGGCCATCTGAAGATGCTGGCGGCGGTGCAGCCCTACATCTCGGGCGCCATCAGCAAGACCATCAACATGCCCGAGGAGTCGACCCCGGAGGAGATCCTCCAGGCCTACGTCGAGGGTTGGCAGATGGGCCTCAAGGCGATCGCGATCTACCGCGACAACTGCAAGCGCAGCCAGCCGCTCTCCACCAAGAAGGACGAGCAACCGGCGCAGGCGGTCGTGGTGCCCCTCCAGGAGCGGCGGGCCGTGCGCCGCAAGCTTTCGGACGAGCGCCGGGCCATCACCCACAAGTTCTCGATCAACGATCACGAGGGCTACCTGACGGTGGGGCTCTACGACGACGGCCAGCCGGGCGAGATCTTCCTGGTGATGGCCAAGGAAGGCTCGACCATCTCGGGGCTGATGGACTCGCTCGCCACCTCGATCTCGATCGCGCTCCAGTATGGGGTGCCGTTGCAGACCCTGGTGGACAAGTTCAGCCACACCCGCTTCGAGCCCTCGGGCTTCACCAAGAACGCCGAGATCCCCATCGCCAAGTCGATCACGGACTACATCTTCCGCTGGCTGGCCTCGAAGTTCCTGTCGCGCGACGACAAGGTGGCCGCCGGGGTGATCCTGCGCGACGAGCCGGCCGATCTGCCGCCGGCCGTGCCGCTACGGGGAGGCGGCCGCCTGGAGGCGGTGGCCGTGGCCGTCTCGGCCGAGATCGTCAACGCACCCCGCTCGACCTTCCTCTACCAGCAGGACGCCCCGAGCTGCCACGAGTGCGGCTCCATCATGGTCCGGAACGGCAGTTGCTATAAGTGCCTCAACTGCGGCTCGACGAGCGGTTGCAGTTAGGAAGGGAAGAACCCGGACGAATACAGACAAACACGGACGAGCAAGGACGGCAACCTAGTCGTTTCTTGACGTCCGTGCTCGTCCATGTCTGTCCGTGTTCGTCCGGGTCTGGGCTTCTGCCCCCACTGAGGTATGCTCACCTTGCCATGAAGATGCCCAACGCCCCCTCCCTCCGCACCCTGCGCCTCACCCTGGTAGCCGCCCTTGCCGGCTCCCTACTGCTCCTGAGCTGTGGCGACGGCTCCAGTGCCTCCAAGACGCCGGCCGTCAAGACCGACTTCCGCCTGCAGACGGTGGATGGCCGCAACCTCGGCCCCAAGGACTTCGGAGGGCAGGTCGTGGTGGTGGACTTCTGGGCGACCTGGTGCCTGCCGTGCCGCCTTCAGGCCGAAATCCTGGAGCCTGTGTACCGGGACTACAAGGGGCGCGGCGTGCAGTTTCTGGCCGCCAACGTGGGCGAGGAGAAGGACGTCGTCAAGCAGTTCCTCAAGGGCAAGCCCTTCCCCTACCCGGTGCTGCTCGATCCCAAGCAGTCCGTGGCGACCGACCTCGGCGTGCTCGGCCTGCCCACCCTGCTGATCATCGACAAGAAGGGGAAGGTCTCCTACTTCCAGACGGGCATCGCCGACGCCGACACCCTGCGCCAGCTCATCAAGCAGGCTGGGGCCTAGCCGAGCCCTCCCGCCAGGAGACGAACGCCACCATCGCGGCCGGCGCCAGCAGCGTCGAGCCGAGGAGCCCTCCCACCACGGCCAGGGCGAGGCCCACCCAGAAGGCTCCCGCGTCGTGGAGCACGAGCGCGGGGAGCATGCCGGCGATCGAGGCCCAGGTCGTCGCCCACATCGGACGCATCCGGTCGGCGAGCGCGGCGAGCACCAGCCGCCGCGCGGGCGTTTCCGGGTTGGCGATCTCCAGGCGGTGAAAGCGGTCGGCGAGCAGAATGCTGTCCTTGACGGCGATGCCGATGGCGAGGACGACTCCCATGAACGCCCCCTCGGTGAAGTCCTGGCCGCTGGCCACGAAGGCGAGGGCGATCCCCACCCAGGCGAGAGGCACGCTGAGCATCACCCACGCCGCCAGCCGCCAGGATTCGAGGACCGCCGCGATGACCAGGAAGACGAGCCCGATACTGGCCGCGATCAGCCCGAAGAGCTGGAGCTTGTCCTCGCGGGAAAAAGTGGTCGCTTTAGGGCGCTCGATCTTGTAGCCCGGCAGCATGGGCAGGGTGTTGATGGTGCGGTCGATGAGCCCGTAACCCATGGCGGACGGGCCACGGTAGAAGACCTCCAGGAAGCGGGCGTAGCGCTGGTCCTTGCGCTCGATGGCCGGCGGCTCGCGCTCGTCGGAGACCTGCGCGAGATCGGCCAGCCGGATGAAGCGGCGGTCCCCGGCGTCCAGGGGTACGGCAAGGAGGTCGCTCCAGTCCTGCCGGTCGGCGCCGGCGGTGACGATCCGCAGGGGGAGCCGCGGTCGACCCGGCAAGTCAACCACGAGGGTAGGGGTGAGATTGAACAGCCGGGCGCGCAGCAGGGCGGCCACGGCGCTCGGCGGCAGGCTGGTCTCGGCCACCGCCTGCGGCCCCCAGCGCAGGCGCAGCACCTCGCGTCCCGGCTGCCGCCCGCCGCGGCCAGCGTCGAGGTCGACCCCGGCGACGCGCGGGTCGCGGGCGAGCCGCGCCGCGAGCTGTTGCGCGAGTTGGTCGAGCGCGTCCCAGCCGGGGCCGTAGGCCTCGACGCGCAGGCCGGAGACGCTGCCCAGGCCGGAATAGAAGCCCGTGGGCACCAGCCCGGAGACGCTGGCCTCGACGCCGGCCAGCTTGAGCGCCTCGCTGACCAGGGTCTCGCGCACGGCGTAGGGGCCGGGCCGGTCGAGCGCCTCGCGGGGGAAGATCACTCGCAGGCGCGAGATGTCCTCGCCGATTCGTGCGATGGTGCGCTCGACCTCGCGGCCGGCAACGGCCCTGCGCTCGAAGCCGCGGACCAGTTCGTCGGCGTGCTCGATACCGCTGCCAGGGGGCAGCCGCAGGACGACCTGGACCTCTGTGCTCTCCTCGGTGTCCAGGGCCCGGCTGACGTCGACTCCGGAGAGGAAGGGGCGGGTGACGCCCCCCACCAGGGGATCGAGCACCCGGCGCATCCGCCTCACCTCCTCCCGGCCCAGCGTCTCGTTGAAGCGCCGGGCGTCCCGCTCCTCTCCGGGGGTGGTCCACCCTTCCTCGGGAGTCTCCTTGAAGGTCGGGAGGAGGGGAGTCGGCAGCCCGATCACCAGCAGGAAGGCGGCTAGAGTCGTTCGCGGGTGGCGGCCAGCCAGACGGTAGGGAGCGAGGCCCACCGTCCGCGCCTTGCGGACGAAGCGGCGCCATTGAGAGGTGGAAGCGGCCTGCCTCTCCTGAGGGAGGAACCGCCCGAGGACCGGCACCAGGATGCCCGCCGTCACCAGGGAGAAGGCCAGGGTGATGGTTGCGACGGCGGCGAACGGCGCGAACAAGCTGTGCAACTCGCCCGTCAGGTAGACCATCGGCAGGAAGACGATGACGGTCGTTCCCGTACAGCCGACGAGCGACAGCCAGACCGCACGCAGCGCCCTCGCCTCGGCTTCGGCAGGCCGGCGTGCCCGCTCGACGAGCAGGCGGTCGACCACCACCGTGGCATTGTCCACCAGGAGGCCCAGCAGCAGCACGAGGCCGCCGAGTGTGACGAGGTTGAAGGTGAGGCCCACAGGCCGGAAGAGGGTGAGGGCCACTGCCAGGGTCACGGCGACACTGAAGAGGACGATGGCGGCGGCGCGGAAGCCGCGCAGCATCAACGCGAGGACGAGTGCGATGGCCGAGAGGGCGAGGGTGCACTGGACGGCGATCGAACGCAGGGTCTTGCGGACGTCACGGCTGCGGTCGTCCGCCACCCGCAGCACCACGCCCGGCGGCAGACTGTGCCGGGCTCGCACGAGCGCTTCCTCCACCGTCCGCGCCACGGCGAGGAGGTGGCTCCCCGGCGTGCGGTCGAGGATGATGGTGACGGCCGGCTCGCCGTCGACGCGGCTGATGCTCCGGAAAGGCGCCGCGGCGAGCGACACCTGGGCGATGTCCGCCAGGCGCACCAGCTCGCCGGTTCCCGGTGCCGTGGCGAGGGGGAGCCGGCCGGCCTCGGCGGTGCTCGCCAGCCCGTCGCCGACCAGGAACACGGAGCGCCCACGGCCGGAAAAGCGACCGTAGGTGCGGGTCGTGAAGGCCTCGGCCAGCCGGGTGGTCACCGCGTCGGAACGCAGCCGGTGGGCGCTCATCCTCGCCGGGTCGAGTGCCACCAACAGCTCCTCCTCCTCGCCACCCTCGACCTCCGCGCCGGCGACGCCGGGGAGGCTGCGGAGTTGCGGAGCCACGACCTCGCTCGCCAGCCGGCGCAGGGCCTGCCCGCCCGCCGGCCCGAAGAGCTCCAGGGTCATGAACCCCTGATCGGCCTTGAACGCCTCCGGCACCTCGTGGGAGAGGCGCGGTACGACCCGCTCCGGCAGCGTTGGCCGCAGCGCCGCCAAACGGTCGGAGACGTCGGCCAGGACGAGTCCGAGCCGCTCCCCTCGCATCTCCAGCCGGACGATGGAGAGGCCCTCCCGCGAGGTGCTCTCGATGCCGGCCGTGCCGGCCACGCCGCGCAGGGTGCGTTCGATGGGCGCCGTCACCGAGCGTTCGACGGCGCGCGGCGAGGCGCCGGGCCAAAGAGAGGTGATGGTCACTTTGGGCAGCTCGACCGACGGCACCCACTCGAGCGGCGTGCGTGCCGCGGCCCAGGCTCCTGCGAAGACGAGCGCGAGAGCCCAGATGGCCACGGCGAGCGGGCGCTCGATGCAGGCCGCGAGGAGCTTTGCGGCGGCGGACGAGGGGGGAGGCTCTGGAGAGCTCACCGCTCAGGAGTCGAGCTGCCAACGGGTGACGTGGGTGTCGTCAAAGGTATAGAGGTAGCGCGGGCTCACGACGACACCGAGGCACTTCTCGGGCACGTGGCGCGAGAAGAGGTAGCGGCCGTCTCCGGCATCGAAAGTATCGATGCTGCCAACCCTCCGGAGAGCGGAGAGGTACGTGGAAAGGATGTGGATTTTGCCGGGCGTCACGCTCATTCCATTGATGGGGGTTGACGCCTCACGGTCGACCCAGGTGCGCTTGCCGTCGCGGACGACCTTCGGCAGGGGCGGGCGATCGAGTGCCTCGGCGAGAAAACGGGGATTCCCCCCGAGGTCGTAGGCCGCGATCAAGCCGGCGTACAGGCCGGCGTACACGAAACCGCCATCGTCGGCAGGCGCCAGCCAGCCGTCGAGCACCATGGCGTTGCGCCCCTGGTTGGCGAGAAAGGTGCCGAAAGAGCGGCGGAGGCGCCCGTCCAAGCCGTACTCGGCAAAGAGGCGATCACCGACCGGCGCGAGCATCACGAACAGGCTGTCCTTACCAAAGGTGATGCGGTAGGGTGGGGTCTCGAGCTTGAGAGTCCGCGCCACGTCGCCATTGGGCTCGAAGACGGTCAATCGGCCGTTGCTCAAGTCGGCCGCCCACACCTCGCCTCGCGGTCCAACTGCGAAATCGGCGAGCGAAGCGAACTCGCCCGGCCCCTGGCCTCGCCCCTTGCCGTAGGAAGCGAGGAAGCGCCCCTCCGGCGAGAACTTCTTGATCTTGACGTCGCCCACGTCGAGGACGTAGAGCGCATCGCTTGCGTCTATTTTGAGAACCAGCGGACCGTAAAGCTGATAGCCGGGGCCCGAGCTGATCGTCAACGTCTTGTGCGCCGAGCCCTGGCGCCAGATCCGGGTCTTGCGGCTCTGCTGCTGCAGACCACGGCGAAAGGCGTCTGTGAAGTCCGCCTGAACCGTCACTGTGCCGAAAGAGGAGAGGAAGCCGGCACCGATCCCGCCGAGGACGGCCGCACCGAGAAGGGGAAAAAAGAGCTTCTTGATTCGCATGGCGATAAGGTAAAGATCGATCACAGCGAACCGCCGACAGGGTACTCCCGGCTCCCCCTCGGCCTGGAGAGCTGGAGACAAGCTGGCCGGCGGCTCGCGGCGTCAGACCGTGGCCCTAATCACATTTCGATGATGACGAGTGCTGCTCTCCCGAGGTAGAAATCGATGATGACGTTGTCGTCCTCGTAGGTTGCGCACAGAACTGGAGGGCCTACGCAGAAGATGGTGATGTCGCCGGCTGCGGCGGCTGCCATCTGCGGGTAAAAGGCGAGACCGGTGATGAGCAGGGTCGCGGCGAGCAGGGTCGCCTTGACGGTGTTGAGTACCTTCTTGGTCATCCGTTTCTCCTTTCAGGAGTGGAAGGGTCGTGGCCCACCAGGCCGAGGGGGATGGGTTCGGGACTGCCGGAGTGTGGATCCGGGGAGGCAGCGTCACGGCTCCGCTCACCCCACCAGGTCATCAGCGCCAGCCCCAAGAGCATCAAGTTCTGCGTCACGTGGAGCGGTGTGCTCTTGGAGAGGGTCAGAGTGAACCAGCAGCCACAGATGCCGCGCCCGCCGAGCCACCGGTTGAAGCCGAGGGCGGCGGTGAAGAGGGCAAGCACGCCGGCAGCGGTCAGCGCTGCCGCCTGCCGCCAGGCCTTCACCAGCAGCGCTGCGCCCACCAGCAGCTCGACAATAACGACTGGCGGCGCCAGTACGACTGCCCAGCCGCGCGGCACGATGACGTAGTCGCGCAATGCATTGACAAAGCCCTCGTAGTGGACGATCTTGTCCACGCCGCTGAATAGGAACACTGCGGCCAACAGCAAGAGGATTGCGCGGTCGACGAAACGCATTGCGAAGGACTCCTTACCCTTACGAGTGCCGGCTGCCGCAGTCGGCGTCCCGGTCCTTTTCTTGACGTTTTTTCTTGATTTTCCCGCTTGAAAAGTCAGCCGTGCTTTTCGGCGGACGCCTCCGACGGCACGAACCCATAGTGGCGCTGGAAGGCGCGGCAGAAAGTCTCCTGGTGGTTGTAGCCCACGGCCAGGGCGACGAGGAAGATCTCCAGGTCTCCCGTCGCCAGCAGCTCCGAGGCCGCCTCCAGCCGCAGGCGCTCGATGTACTCCCGGATCCCCTCGCCCAGCGCGGACCGGAACCGGGTCGAGATGTTGTTATTGCGCAGCCCGCAGCGCCGGCGGACGGCGGTGACGTCGAGCGCCGGGTCGAAGAGGTGGCGATGGATGTCGACCACGGCGTGCGCGACCTCGGCGGGGATGCTCGCGGGCGGAGGAGGAATCCCGGCCTTGAAGCGCACCAGGGCGGCGGCGATCCGGTCCTTCTGATCGCGGAACGCGAGGCCGCGGGCGGCGCCGGTGCGGACCTGGGTCATGGCTGCACCTCCTCGCGGCGCGCCGCGGCGCGGGCCGGAGTCCACCGGTAGAGGACCGGCACCACGAACAGCGCCACCAGGGTCGACGTGGTCAGCCCGCCGATGATGGCCACGGCGAGCGGCATCTGGAGCCTGGCGCCCTCGCCGATGCCGAGAGCCAGCGGCAGCAGCCCCATCACCGTGGTCAGCGTCGTCATCGCGATCGGCCGGAAGCGGTCGCGCCCCGCGGTGGAGAGAGCCTCCGCCAGCGGCAGGCCGGCGCGCACCCGTTGATTGATCACCTCGACCTCGACGATGGCGTGGTTGACGGCGATCCCCACCAGGATGACGCAGGCGGTGAGGCTCATCAGGTTCCAGGACTGGCCGGCGATCGCCAGGGCGACGGCGACGCCGGCACCGGCCGTGGGCAGCGTCGTGAGCACCAGGAGCGGCTGCCAGAGGCTCTCGAACTGGGCGGCGAGGATGAGGTAGACGAGGAGCGTCGACAGCGCGAGGCTCATGCCGAGGGCCGAAAGGGCCGAGCGGAAGGCCTCGCTGGCGCCGCCGATACGGAGCTCGACCCCCTGGGGGAGCACGCCTCGCGCCGCCTCGCGCACCGCGGCCACAGCCGCCTGCAGGGTGGCGTGCGGCGCGGTGGCGGCGAGCAGGCGCAGCGTCGGCACCTGGTCGCGCCGCAGCAGGACGGCGGGAATCTCGGCCGGCCGGGCGTGCAGGAAGGACCCGAGGGGCAGCAAGGCGCCGGCGACCGGAACACGCGTTGCGAGCAGGCCCTCGATAGTCTCGGCCGGCGGCGTGCGCAACATGATCGGCACGTCCTGGTCGAGCGCCGCGAGACGGGTGGCCTCGCGCCCCAGCGACGACGCTTCGAGGTAGGTCTCGATCGTCTCGGGCTTTACGGCGAGCCGGGTCATGGCGTCGCGGTCGAGGTCGATGCGGTAGGCCGGCACCCGCTCGGGGTCGGCACGGGCCACCTGGGCGAGCTCTGGCCGGCGCCTGAGGGCGGCGAGGAGCCCTGTCGCCGCCTGCTCGGCCGCTTCCCTCCGCGCGCTCGACAGGTCGATGACGAGATCGGCGTCCCCTTGCGCCAGCAGCGATTCGAGCTGCGGGCGTACGGCGCGGGCGGCGAGCTTGACGTCGGCGGGCAGCGGCGCGGCGCGCAGCCGGGAGACCGTCGGCGTCGAGGGAGTGCCGGGCGCGAGCACCACGGTCAGGTCGGCGCGGTAGATGGGGCGTGGATCGAGGTCGAGACGCGCATCGTCGTGCTCGCCGAGGTCGGCCAGCACGTGCGTCACGCCGGGCCAGGCGCGGGCGGCCGTCTCCACGGGAACCAGGCGTTCGTCGACCAGCGGCAGGTCGGCGTCCGTGGGGAGAGAGGCGGCGACCTCGACCCGCCCCTGCTCGGCCTCGGGGAGCGAGGCGCGGGGGAGGACGAGCGCCACCCAGACGCCGGCGAGAAGAGCGAGACCGGTCACCGCGAGCACTGTGCGCGGCCGGGCGAGGCAGGCGGCGAAGGCGCGCTCGAAGCCGGCGCCAAGGGAACGCCCGGCCTGATCGGCTTCCCCGGCCGTGCGGTCCCGGGAGGCGATCAGCGGCACGGCGGTGATCGCGACGACGAGCGAGGCGCCGACCGAGCAGCAGACGGCGATCGACTGGTCGCGGAACAGCCGGCCGGCCAGCCCCTCCGAGAACGAGAGGGGAAGGAAGACGGCGAGCGTCGTGATCGTGCCCGCGTTGATGGCGCCGAACACGTCGGCCGTGCCGCGGCGGGCGGCGGTCACGGCATCCAGGCCCTGAGCGCGCAGGCGGGCAATGTTCTCCACCACCAAGATGGAGTTGTCGACCAGCATTCCCACGCCCAGCGAGAGGCCGGAGAGGGAGATCAGGTTGAGGCTGACGCCGAGGAGGTCGAAGAGCACCAGCGAAAGAGCGAGGGAAGCCGGCACGGCGAGGGCGAAGGCGGCGAGCGGCCGCGGCCGGCGCACGAAGAGAAGGAGGATGGCGATCGACAGCACGCCGCCGCCGACGATGGTCTGCGTCAGCTCGAGGATGGCGCTCTGGATGAAGACGCTCTCGTCGACCACCGCTTCGAGGCGCAGCCCGGGGAAGCGGCCAGCGAGCTCGCCCAGAGCCGTGCGCACCCGGGCGGCAGTCTCGACGGTGTTGGCCTCGGGGCGCCGCTCGACGAGCAGCAGCAGCACCTCCCGGCCGTCGAGGCGCACCAGCCCTCGCCGGGGAGCGACGCCCGCGGTGACCTTGGCGATCTGCCGCAGCCGTACCGGCGGCCGGCCCGACGCCGAGACGATCGTCTCGGCCACCTCGGCGGCCGACCGCAGCTCACCTCCCACCTCCACGGAGTAGCGGAACGGGCCGCGGCGGATCACCCCGCCCGAGAGCGTGACGTTGGCGTCCGCGAGGGCCTGGGCCGTGCGCGTCAGGTCGACGCCGTAGGCCGCAGCGGCGGTCGGCGAAATTTCGACCGCGACCTCCGGCTCGTAGCCGCCGGTCACCCGCACCCGGGCCACCCCTTCGAGCTGCTCGATGCGCAGCGCCACCACTTCGCGCGCCAGCCGTTTGAGCTCCAGGAGCTCTCCAGAGTCGGCGGCGCCGCTCCCGGTGCCGAGAGCGAGGACCATCACCGGCCGGTCGCTGGGATCGATGCGCAGCACCACCGGCCGCGCCGCCCGGTCGGGCAGCAGCGCCAGCGTGCGGTCGAGCTTCTCGCGCACGTCGAGCGCCGCGAGGTCGAGGTCCGAATTCCAGCCGAAGTCGAGGCGCACCAGGCTGCCGCCGAGCTGGCTGCGGCTCGAAATGCCGCTCAGTCCCCCGGTGCCGGCCACCGCCTCCTCAACCGGCTGGGTCACCGAACGCTCGATTTTCTCCGGGTCGGCGTCGGGAAACGCCGTCCAGACGACGAGCGCGGGATAGCGCAGCGTCGGCAGCAGCGCCACCGGCAGACGCAGGAGCGCCGCGACGGCGAGCGCCGCGACCAGCGCATAACAGGAGGCGACCGCGACCGGCCGGCGGATCAATGCGCCGACGAAGGATTCCATGGCTCCTCGACGGCGGGCTTGGCGGCTGTCCGGCCGTCGACCAGGAGGGGAGAGACCGGCGTCTCGTGGGCCAGGGCGAAATGGCCGCCGACCGCCACCACGTCCCCCTCCTTGAGGCCTTCGGCGATGGCGACGAGGTCGCCCGAGCGTGCGCCCAGCTTGACGTAGGTCCAGAGCGCCTTGCCGTGGTCGACGCGGAACACCAGCTCCCGCCCCTGCCGGATCAGCACGGCGCGCGCCGGCACGACGAGCTGCCCGGGCAGCTTGCGGGTCTCCAGCCGGACCGTCGCGAAAAGACCGGTCACGAGCCGGTGCTGCGGGTTGGCGATGGCGATGGTGACCCGCCCCGTCCCGGTCTCCGTCTTGACCCGCGGGGTGATGGTGGCGATCGTCCCCGGCAGCGCCAGATTGCCGAGCGAAGGGATGTGCACCTCGGCCGGCGCGCCGGGACGCAGCCAGACGAGATCCGCCTCCAGCACGTCGACGTCGACCTTCAGGCGGTCGTCCTCCAGCAGTGTCAGCAGGCTCTCGCCGGGCGAGATCTGCTGCCCGAGCTCGACGTTGAGATCGGCCACGCGGCCAGGGAAAGGGGCGGCGATGCGCGTGCGTTCGAGGGCGATACGGCAGCGCTCGACCTGCTGCTCGGCCTGGGCGAGCCCGTTCTGGGCCGCCCGCACCTCGCCTCGCCGGCTCCCCGAGAGCAGCCGGGACGACTCCTCGCTGCGCCGCATCTCCTCGAGGCGCTGCGCGGAGATCAGCCCGTCGCGGTGCAGCCGCTCCGGGTCGGCGGCGGCCTGCGAGGCGGTGCCCGCGGCGGCCGGACCTGAGCCGGACTCCTTCTTCTTCTCCTCGCCGCCCGCCGAGAAGTCGACCGCGTAGGTGGCCTGGGACTTGAGCCACGCCGCCTGGGCGTCCTTGAGGTCGAAGCGGCGGTCGCGGTCGTCGAGCTCGACGAGCAGCGTGCCGGCTTGCACCTGAGCCCCCTCCTCGATCGCCCGCCGGCTCACCCGGCCGGCGATCTCGGCATGGATCTCCACCCGCCGCCAAGCCTGGAGATAGCCTGTGGCCTCGGCCCGTAGCGAAAGGTCCGTCCGGCGCACGTGGACCGCCTCCACCTCGACCGTCGGCGCCCGCGCGCTTCCCTCCTGGCGATGGGAGCGGTCCGCCGGCGCCGGTCCGGAGGCGCGGAGACTCCAGCCCATCGCGAAGGCGAGGCCCACTCCCAAGATACACAGAAGAATCTTGACGACTCTGCTCATGGAGCCTTCCCTGCCTGTTCAGCAAAAAGTGCGGCGACTCTACCAGACATTTTTCCATATGAGGAAGGGAGCATGGTTCCCGGGGGGAACCCAACGGAACCTCCTAGACCGGTAGGCATCAGAGCTAAGCCTTCAGGCATCACAGCTAAGCCGGTAGGCATCAGTGCTCAGCCTTGAGGCATCACTGCTATGCCGGGAGGCGTCACTGCTCAGCCTTCAGGCGTCACTACTAGACGGGGAGGCGTCACTGCTCAACGTTGAGGCATCACTGCTCAACCGGGAGGCGTCACTACTACGCCTGCAGGCATCACAGCTCAGGCTTCAGGCATCACAGCTATGCCGGGAGGCGTCGCTACGATTCCGGGAGGCATCACAGCTAGACCGGGAGGAGCGACGCAATCCGGTTCCGGAGTGACTCCTACCGGGATGGTTGTGGTTCACGAACCTTCCGTCGCGACGCACGAACGGACGGCGTGTCTCACCAAGTCAGCCGCGCCTCACGCGGCGGTTGGCGTAGTGTTCGCTCCCGTCTTCTTGTAGCGCGACGGCTGCCTGCCGGTGCCTCGTTGCTCGATGGCAATGGCTCCTTCCTCGATCAGGTTCTGAAAAGTGCGGTAGAGGGAGCCGCGATCCGGCTCATAGCCGATCGCCCGGCAGATATCGCCGCGGTCGAAGACTTCAGGAACCTTGGGCAAAGCGGTCTGGACGTCATAGAGCAAATCCCAGGCGCCTCGCCGGGTGGGAGGGGGAGGCGCCAGCGGCGGCGCGGGGGGAGCGGGCTCGGTCGGCAGGAGCCTGCTCGCCTCAGGCAGGGCCATCACCAGCGATGGAATCTCCACGTCGCTGCCCGAGGCCGCCCAGACGAGCTGCAGGGCCCGGATCTGATGGCGGAAGGCCGTCTCCAGGAGGGCGACTCCGGCGCGCAGCTCCTCCTCCAAGCGTCGCTTGCGTTGCTCGTATTCGTCGTGTGTCATGCGGGAGAGGATAGCATCACAATGCAGGGGCAGGGCAGGTTCACACGGGACGCCGATTGGCGATGGGCAATCTTGACGGGGCGTAGCCTGAAAGCTACACTTGCTCATGCGCGTCGAGAAGACCGACATCTACGGAGAATGGCTCGACGCACTGAAGGATCGAGCAGGACGAGCAAGGATTCTGGTTCGTGTCGAGCGCTTGATCCACGGTAATCCGGGCCAGCACAGGGACCTGACGGATGGCGTGTCTGAGCTGAAGATCGACTTCGGTCCTGGATACCGCGTCTACTACGCGCAACGAGGTACAAGCCTGCTGCTGCTCCTCGCTGGAGGAGACAAGTCGACGCAGCAGAAGGACATCGCGTCGGCGATCCATTTGGCCAAGAATTTCCAGGAGGAGTAACTCACTATGCCAAAAACCGCAGCGAAAAAGCCGGCGACGACCAAAACCACTCCGTACGATGTTGCGGAGCACCTTCGCACGCCCGAAGAAATGGCGGCCTACCTTGACGCCTGGTTCGAAGAGGCTCCAGACGATGCGGCGGGTATCGCCCGAGCTCTTGGCGATATTGCTCGCGCCAAAGGAATGACTCAAGTTGCCAAGGATGCAGGTCTAAGCCGTGAGAGTCTTTATCGGGCGCTCAGCGCGAATGGAAATCCGAGCTTTGCTACCGTACTGAAGGTCGCGAGAGCACTTGGGGTAAGGCTGCACGTAGAGGCGGCGTAAGCTCTCGACAAGACCGCAAGGACTTCAAAGGCACCCCAGTCCCGGTATTTCTTGTCCCTGCTGTCCTTGATGTCCTTTGTTCGGCTTCCTGGCACGCAGGCTCCCCGGATGAGTGGTATCAGGTAGCGGCGGGTGCAGGACTCTAGCTCACCCCGCTCGGCGAAGCCGTCGACACATCCGAATACGATATCGCACGACCGCAGCAGCTCTGGGTGGCTCTGCCAGCGGCCTGCATACTTCCGCACAACTAAGGTGTTCTTGCGGCGTCGGAATTCGGCTCTGGCTGTCCGTACCAACTGACGATCGAGCGGCGACACTACGGCATAAGGCCGGATCTCGCCCCTTCAGGCCTGTGGACGTGAGCGATTGGGTGCCCGGCGGACGTTGAATAGGTTGGTGAGATGTCGCCGCTACGGAGACGCCCCGCGGGGTTCCCCACGGGGCGTCTCTACTTTGGGGGAAGCTTGCGCGGGATCGGTCGTGCTACGGCTGGCGACCCTACTCCTCCTCGATCATCCCCTCGAACTTCGCCTTGTTGGAGGCTTTCATGTAGGCCTCTCGGGGGGTGATGCGCTTCTGGTCGACGAGGACCATGAGGGCGTCGTCCATCAGTTGCATGCCGGAGGCGCGACCGCCTTGAATGATGGAGGTGATCATCGGCGTGTTGCCTTCGCGCACGACGTTGGCGAGGCCGGGGGTCTTCAGGAGGATCTCGTTGACGGCGCAGCGCCCTTTGCCGTCCGCCGTCTTCAGCAGGAGCTGCGAGACGATGCCGGCGATCGATTCGGCGAGGGTGGTGCGGATCTGCGCCTGCTCTTCGGCGGGGAAGGCGTCGATCAGGCGATCGACGGTGTTGGCCGCGCCGTTGGTGTGGAGGGTGCCGAAGACGAGAGCACCCATTTCGGCGGCGGTCACCGCCAGCGAAATGGTCTCCAGGTCCCGCATCTCGCCCACCAGGATGACGTCGGCGTCCTGGCGGATGGCGGCGCGCAGGGCGGCGCCGAAGCTCTCCGTGTCGGTGCCCACCTCGCGCTGGGAGAAGACGGAGAGCTTGTCCTTGTGGACGAACTCCACCGGATCTTCGATGGTGACGATGTGCTTGTGGTACGTGCTGTTGATGACGTCGATGACCGCCGCGAGGGTGGTGGACTTGCCGGAGCCGGTGGGGCCGGTGACCAGCACCAGCCCCTGCTGAAGGTGGGCGAGGCTCTCAATGGCCTTGGGCAGGTTCAGCTCCGCCAGCGGCACGATCGTCTCCGGGATGATGCGGAACACGGCGCCGCAGCCGTTCTCCTGGCGCAGGAAGTTGGCGCGGAAACGGGCCAGGCCTGCGAGGCCGTAGGCGAAGTCGAGATCGCCGCAGCCCATGTAATCGTCCCACTGGGCGTCGCTGGCGATCTCCCGCAGCAGGGCCATCAGAGTGTCATGGCTCAGGACGCTCCATCCCGTGACCGGCTGAAGGGAGCCATGGACCCGGATACGCGGCTCCAAGCCCGCCGCCAGGTGCAGGTCGGACCCCTTGTTCTCTTTCAGGTAGTGAAACAGTTCGTCGATGCGGGCCATGGGAGCCTCTCGTCCTGGAGTGATCGCAGTCATTCTATGCGATGAGGCGATCCTCCTCCCTTTACACGAAATCCAGGCTCGGATCGTCCCTGATATAGGCGAGCTGCTGGCCCAGGTAAGGGAGGGTGGGCAGACCGTGCCAGGAGCGGACGAGATGATAGACAGGGGAAGTCACGAGCCGAGTGGCTTCGACCGCTTCGAGCCAATCGGGCCGGCGGATCTCCTCGACGGTCTCGCGGTCCGGCAGGAGGCCGAAATCCCAGGCCGAGCAAAGGCGGGCGAGAAAGTCAACGCGGTCTCCCAGAGTCGGCAACTCGTCGGGAACGTCGATGTCCGGATAGAGGGTACCGTCAATCCAGGTGAGCATGGAGAAGCTCCTCTGTGAACCAGGTACGGACTGCTTCAGCCTCGGCTTTCTGATCGGGATCGGCGATCGCATCCAAAGGGCGATGCTGAGAGATCCGCGTCAGGTGAGTCTCGACGGCGAGCCGGGCACGGTGTGAATCGGTATCACTTCTCGCCTCCTGCTGGCGCCGTCTCCAGAGGCTCCAACAGTCCGCGGGCGTCATGAGGCCCGCATGACAGACGATATAGATATCCCGGAAGTCCCGAGGCGCGCCGCGTTCCACGAGGGCGACCATCTTGCTCGCCACCAGATCGGGCAGGCTGTCGAGGGCGACATCGCTCCACGGCAGCGTGGTCGGAGGCTGGAGTTGGGCGGAACGCGAGGCGATCTGGAAACTGAAGACAGTCTTCCCACTTTTCTTAAGCTCCAGGCTGACTACTTCTCCCCACTTGCGGGTGCGCACCTCTCCCCAAGGACGTAGTGCTGCTTCGACGGTCGCCAGGACACGCTCTCGATCTTCGGGGAGCACCGCTGGGGTCCACCAAGCGTCGACGTCATGGGTAGTTCTATAGTCGAGATAGTGCAGCAGTCCGAGAGCGCCTCCCACGGAGATCGCGTGACCAAGCCCCGCGGCAGCGAGGGCGGCCAGAGTCTTCTCCGCGTATTCGGAGAGGTGCGAAGGGCGAACCGGCTCAGGCATAGGACTCAAGAATACCGGCCCAGAGCTCTCTCCTCTGGGCTTAAGCGAACTTCGCCGGATCGTCGGTGTGCTTGAGGGCCTCTTCGCGGGTGATGACGCCCTTCTTGAGCAGATCGGTGAGGGAGGCGTCGAGCATGCACATGCCCTGGGCGGCGCCGGTCTGCAGCACGGACTTGATCTGGAAGGTCTTGTTTTCGCGGATCAGGTTGCCCACCGCCTTGTTGACCACCAGGATCTCCAGGGCCGGCACGCGGCCGTTGCCGTCCGCCCGGGTCACCAGGCGCTGGGAGACGACGGCGCGCAGCGATTCAGAGACCATGGTGCGGATCTGATCCTGCTGCGACGGCGGGAAGACGCCGAGGATGCGGTTGACGGTGCGGATGGCGTTGTTGGTGTGCAGGGTGGCGAGGACGAGGTGGCCCGTCTCGGCCGCGGTGAGGGCGAGCGAGATGGTCTCCAGGTCGCGCAGCTCGCCGATGGCGATGATGTCCGGGTCCTCGCGCAGGGCGCCGCGCAGGGCCCGGGCGAAAGAGCTGGTGTGGGATCCGACCTGACGCTGGTTGACCACGCACTGCTTCGAGGGGTGGATGTATTCAATGGGATCCTCGATGGTGATGATGTGGTCGCTGCGCTCGCTGTTGATGATGTTGAGCAGAGCGGCGAGGGTCGAGGACTTGCCGCAGCCGGCCGGGCCGGTGAGCAGCACCATGCCCTGATGGAAGTTGGCGAAGCGGGCGAGCGAGCTGGGCAGGCCGAGCTCTTCCAGGCTGGGCGGCTGCGGCGGGATGGCCCGGAAGACGGCGTCCATCCCCCGCTGTTGCCGGTAGGCGTTGCTGCGGAAGCGGCCGACGCCCGCGAGATCGTAGGCGAAGTCGATCTGTCCTTTGTCACGCAGGGCCGCCGCCTGTTCGGGGTCGAGGATCTCCAGCACCAGCTTTTCAGCCGTTTGCGGGTCCATGGGCTCGGGAGCGAGCTCGGCGAGTTGGCCGTGGCTGCGCAGCTTGACGGCGGAGCTGCTGTGGATGTGGAGATCGCTCGCACCGCTGCGCAGGGTGTGCTCCAGGAGGCGGTCGAGGCCGCGGGGAGAGTCGAGGTCGAAGTCGCGCAGGGAGGGCGGATGAGGCGCGGCAGCCTCCGCCGGCTTGCCGAGGGCCTGCTGCTTTTTGACGTATTCGTCCTGGACGGCGAGGAGCTGGTCGAGGTGGTGCCGCGTCAGATAGCCCTTGTCGACGAGGATTTCGCCGAGCCGGATCTGGCTCCCCTCGCGCGCCTGCCACTCCGCGGCCTCGACAAGCTGCTCGCGGGTGACGAGCTTGTAGTGAAGGGCGATGCGCCCGAAGAGAAGGTCGTCTGAGCCGGCGGTCATCCCTGTCAGGGTATTGAAGGGGACGCTGCACGTCAATCGCCCCGGGGGAGTCCCCGACGCGAGGCTCGGAGCTCCCCCGCCCAAGACCCTCACTCCTGCATCTCTCCCGACCACCCCATAGGCGCTAACTTTGCTTCAGCGCGTTCCCCCCACCCAAGACCCTCATCACCCCGGCCCTCTTCTCCCGACCTCGCCCAACCCCCTTCACCGGGAGAAGAGGGAGCAAGGCGGGGAAGCCCCAGGGGTACCCCTCTCCCGGGGCGGTGGATGGGGTGGCCGGGAGAGGGGCAGGGGTGAGGGTCTTGGGCGGGGGAACCTCCCAGACCACGTTAAGTTAGCGCCTATGGGGTCTTGGGCGGGGGAACCTCTGAGACATCCTCTTAGAGACAACGGCTGTTGACGGTCTGCGGCGTCAGAGCCTGGCTGAGGCAGCCCTTGCCGATCGCCTCGACATCTTGGGGGGTCTTGAACCCGGCGCCGCCGGGGCAGCCGGTCCCCCACAGGAGCAGCACGGTGCCTTCGGTCGCGTCCTCCGAGACGTTGAAGGCGCAGCACGAGCCCGCCGCGAGCGCCTGGCCGAGCGCCTGATCGCAGCCGGGCAGGTCGGTTCTCACTGTCACCGGCGGGTAGCGCACACCCCAGGTGCTGTAGGCGTGGGCCGCCGGCACCAGTTGGAGGAAAAACAGCGCCAGAGCTCCGTGGACGGCCACGAGGCCCCACCGAGCCCACGACCCCCGCGGCCCGAGACCCTTGCTACGCGCCCCCATCCAGGCCCCGCCGCCGGCTGCCAGAAGAAGAAAGCCGAGGACGCCGACCAGACCCTGCCGCCGGCTTTCATTCCTCGGGTTGTCGTTGATCAGCCAGGTGCAGGTCTCAAACGCCGCGCTCACGTCCCATCGCCGGCTGAGCTGCTCCTCACAGGCAAGGCCGCGGCCAGCGCCAGGAATCTCCAGGCCGGTATGGACTGCCGCCGAGTACAACCAGGCAGCGAAGAGGAGAGCGCCGGCGCTCGCCGCAAGCGCCGTGAGCGCCAACGTCCCCCGGCGCCCCCGCCGCGGCAACCACGCGCCAGCGAAGAGAGCCGCCGCGAGGAGGAGGCCGGCGAAGGCGCTCCAGCGGAGCACCGGGTGCGGCGCGGCCAGAGAGGCCACGGCCTGCCAGGGCAGGGACCCGAGCGATTGGGCGCCGGTCAGCAGGAGATCGGACTTCGAGTAGGAGAGCGGCGGAAGCCCGATCAACCCCTCGCGGGCACGCTCGGTCACCAGGCCCAGGAGGCCCAAGCCCGCGACGAGCGCCATTATGACCGCAATAATGAGCGCGCCGGCGGCGGCGATCGCCTCGACCGGTTTTTGCCGTGCCCAGTCGAGCCGCGATGGCCTGACCCGCTCTTCGATCTCGCGCGGCGAGGGGAGCGCACCGGCGGGCAGGAGAGTGGCACGGCTGTCGAGGTGACCCAAGATCGTCGGATCGATCACCAGGGTCGTCGGGGCGACCACGGCCGGGCCCGAGAGTCTCGGCAGGCCGGCAGGCGCCGCCTCGAGCACGACGCGGATGTGGCTCATCGGCGGGCGCAGGTAGGCGTCCTTCGCCAGGCACTGGCGCAACAGGCCCACGACCGGGGCCGGAAGCTCCGCCGGGAGCTCGCTCCACGACGGCTCAGCGTCGAGGATGGCGCGCACGAGCTCGGTCCGGGACTTCCCGGTGAAGGCACGCTGGCCGGTGACCAGCTCGAAGAGCACGCAACCGAAGGCCCAGACATCGATGCGCCAATCGGTCTCGAGCCCACACAACTGTTCGGGGCTCATGTAGGGCGCCGTCCCGAGAACTCCCTGCGCGCGCGTCTTCTCAGACAGGTCGGCGGAGCCTTCTTCTTCGCCGGACAACATCTTGGCGAGTCCGAAGTCGAGCACCTTCACCCAGCCCTCGGGCGACACCATGACGTTGGCGGGTTTCAGATCGCGATGGACGATTCCCTTGCGGTGGGCGGCCTCGAGGGCGGTTGCGATCTGGCGGGCGATGCCGAGAGTCTCCAGCACGGCCAGCCGGCCGGTGCCGAGCCTCTGTGCCAGGGTCTGCCCGTCCACCAACTCCATTACCAGGAAACGGACGCCGCCGTCTTCGAAGGTGCCGAAGAGGGTCGCGATGTTCGGATGGTGGACCGCCGCGAGCAGCCGCGCCTCGCGACGGAACCGGCTCATGGCGCGGCTTTGGAAGGTCAGATTCGGATGGAGGCGCTTAAGCGCGACGTCCCGTTCGAGCTCGTTGTCCCGCGCGCGGAAGACCTGTCCCATGCCCCCGGCGCCAAGAGAGCCGAGGATACGGTAGCCACCTACAAGGTCGCCGGCCGCCGGCAGGGCGTTCGGCTCTTCGGCAGATGCTTTTGACATGTCAATTGCCCCCGGATGACCTGTTAATTTATCACGTTTTTTACTCGTTAGCGCCCCCAGAAAGATTGCTCTCCCGCGGGAGCCGGCTTGGCACGCCGGCTGCAATTATCAGTTTTTCGAATCCGGATTCGATCGAGAAACTGAAACGCGAACTAAAAACTGTTTCAACAGACAGGAGAGAAATCATGTTTACCGCTCGCAAGCTGATCGATTCCGGGTCCCTTTGGCTGCTCGCCGTTTGCGTTCTTTCGCTGTGCCTGGCCGTCCCGGCCCCGTGCATCGCGGCCTCTTCCGCGGATCTCGCCGCGCGGGCCAACCATCTGCTCTTGCCTTCGGGTAGCCTCACCGCCGATCCACCTGACATCTTCATTCCGAAGCTCCCGCCTCCTCCGCCGCCTCCCGGTCTCCTCGCCGCCGATCCGCCGGATATCTTCATTCCGAAGCTCCCGCCGCCTCCGCCGCCTCCGCAGAGGGCCTGAGGCAGCAGAGACGATGAACGCGATTCAGGGGGGAGGAGCCTACTCCTCCCCACGGATCTTTTCCGCCCGGCGGGCGATCTGTTCGAGACCAAGCCGGCGCGCCTCGCGAGCGATCTCCTCCAGCCTCGCGCCTCTCTCCGGCGGCCGCATCAGCTCACCAGCGGCGAGCCGGGCCTCGAAGGCATAGATCACGTTTCCCTTCTGTAGACAGTTTCGTCCGATCCTGGTCAGATCGTCCAGCGCCTCGTCTCGCTGCCGCCCGCCTCCGAGAAGACCCTTCAAGCGTGCCGCCGTGATGCCGGATTCGAGAGTGACCCAATAATCCGCGCTCTGTTCGGCGCGCTGACGGATCGCCTCGAACCTTTCGCCCGCCGCGGCGAAATCTTTCTGTGCGAGGTGGCTCTTCACGAGCTGAAGCTGAGCCAGGATGATGAGATCGGGCCGCTCGCTGCCTGCCAGTATCTTTTCCGCACGGCGAGCGAGCGCCAGTGCCTCGCCGGCCGCCCCCTCGGCCAGCCGGATATCCGACAGGTTCATGGCGATCTTCGCCGCGAAGGTGGGATTTCGTTGTTCCTCCTGGACCAGCAGCGGCTTCAGAAGCTCGACCGCTCGCGCGGATCTCCCTTCCGCCGCCTCGATGAGGGCCAGCGAATAGACGTTTTCTCCGGACGACGAGACCTCATAGGCCTGCCGCGCACTCCGGAGATCACCGCGCAAAAAGCGGATCCTTCCCAGATCCCCCAAAACCTGCGCCGCATAGGCTGCCTGCCCCTGACGGCTGAGCTCGACGTAGGCCTGATCGAGGACTTTGCGGGCCTCCTGGAGCTCTCCCAGGAGCAGGAGGTGGGTGCCCATGAAGAGCCGTCCGGCCGCCAGCTCCTGGTGCGCTCCAATTCGTGTGAAGAGCGCTTCCGCCTCCCGGCTCAGCCGCTCGGCTTCGGAGTGCTCGCCCCGCGCCTGCCGCAGGACGGCTTCGAGCTGGATCACCCCTCCGACGCTCACCAGGTCGCCGGCCGCACGGTAGGTCTCCCGGGCCTCGGCCAGCAGGTCATAGCGCGGCGTCCGGTCGCCGAAAAACTGTGCCATCGCCAGACTCGCCTTGCAATTGGCGGCCGTGAGCTCCTGACGGGTGGCCGCCAGTTGGGTGCAGGCTTCCTGCAAGGGTGCGATCGCGCCGCGATAATCCCTGGAATACAGCAGGCTCACACCTTCGAGCCGTCGCGCGGCAGCCCGCTCGGTGAAGGCATGAAGGGAGTCGGCTCGCGCAACGGCCTCGTGCGCGCGGCTCCGTGCCTCGGGATACCGGTCTTTTTGAAAGAGGACTTCGGCCTCTGTCAGGTCGGCGGCGAGCCGATCGCTCGCGCGCAACGTTTTCGGGTCGGCGCTCCGGAGATCGTGCAGGACGTTGAGCGCGTCGTTCATGCGATCTGTCTCACGGTCGTGCAGGTCCAGCGCCGCGATCTTCAGCCGGAAGCGGGCCTGGTCTCCGGGATTCTCCCGGAGGAGCGCTTCATAGAGGCTCCGGGCTTCGGCAGTCCGGCCGCTGAGCTCGTGGCAGAGCGCGGCGATCTCCGCGCGGTCCTGCGCGGGCAGAAGCCCGGTCAGCTCCTGGGCCCGGCACGCAGCGCGCGCCGCATCCGCCGGATGTCCGGTCGCGCTTAAGCTCAGCGCCAGGGCCTTTTCCGGCAAGGGGGACCGCGGCGCCAGTGGCACCGTCTCGGCGAGGAGCTGCGCCGCCTTCTCGTGATTCGCGCCATGGACGTGCCCGAGCCCCCCGAAGTAGCCCGGCCAAGCCTTTGGCGGGAGGTCCGCATAAATCGTCTCCACGGCCCTCCGGCCGTCGGCCCCGGGGAGCGGCAGGCGCAGCTCCCGGCGGACCCCGCCGGCGATCTCGCTGGAAAGCTGGACGAGCCCGGGCACGGAGCCTGGGAGGACTTCCGAGAGAGAGCGCCGCCCCGACCTGTCGACGACAAAGAACCGAACGATCAGTTTTTCATCCTCTCGCGTTGCGTACGAGCCGGCGATCAAATAGTCGACGTCGAGTCTCCGTTGATAGTCGGCGAGCCCTGCCAGCCCGGAGAGACGCAGATCCAGCTCGGCGAGCGGAACGTCCTGGTGCGCGGCGTGGCTCATCCGCCCGTCGATCGCCAGCAGATCGGTGATCATTTCGGGGAAGGCCGTGCCCATCCAGGAGCTCTCCCCCGTCGCCGAGAGGTCCTTGAACCGGAGGACGGCGAACGTCGCGCCCGCTCTGGCCGGCAATAAACGGTGGACCGGCTCCGTGAGGACGGAGAGATCGCGGGTTCCCCTCCGCAGGAGCCACGACGCGAGAGCGAGAGCCACCAGAAGCAGGAGCGCGACCCCCAGGACGAGAGGAAAGAGGCGCGGGCGGGCCGGGCGCGGCTGCGGAGGGGCCGGGAGGTCGACCAGAGTGGGGAACTCGATCTCGGTCCCCTCGGTGCCCCCGGCCGGTGCTCCGGAGCTGCTCGTGGTGGCGAGGCGCGCGGCGATCTCCTCAAGCTCCCGCCGCACCTCGGCGGCCGAGCCGGGGCGCAGCGCCGCGGTCTTCTCCAGGAGCCGGTCGATCAGCTTCGAGAGCTGCCAGGGGATCGCCGGATTGAGCTTGTGCACCGGCTCCTGCCGGTGCAGGATCACGCGGCTCAGGGTGCTCACCTGACTCTCCCCCTCGAACGGCGAGGTGCCGGTCAAGGCTTCATACAGCAGCACACCCAGCGCGAAGAGGTCGGTGCTGGGGGCCACTGGCGCGCCGCGTGCCTGCTCCGGCGACATCGCGCGGAACGTGCCGAGGATCGAGCTCTCGGCCGTCAGCGAGCTCTCCTCGCTGTCCAGAAGGCGCTTGGCGATGCCGAAGTCCAGGATCTTCGCTCCGCCGGAGGTGGAGATCAGGACGTTCTCGGTCTTCAGATCGCGGTGGATGATCCCCTGGCGATGCGCCGTGTCCAGCCCCGCGGCCAGCTCGCGCGCCAGCTCCACGGCCGCGCGCACGTCCATCGGCCCCCGGCGGACCTGGTCGTGGAGGGTCATCCCCTCCACATACTCCATGACGATGTACTCGCTCTCGTCCTCCTCCAGGATGTCGTAGACCTGTACGATGGCGGAGTGGCTCAGCCGCGCGGCCAGCCGGGCCTCGCGGCGGAAGCGCTCGCGGCTCACGGCCGTGACCTGCGGCCCGGGCCGGATGCGCTTGATCGCCACCTTCCGGTCGAGGCGAGAGTCATAGGCGAGAAACACCTCGCCCATCCCTCCCACCCCGATCCGCTTCAGGACTTGGTAGGGGCCGATCCGTCCGAGAGAGCTCTCCTGCTCCACGTCCAAGCTCGCTTCAGGAAACCAGGCCGAGCTCGCGGATGCGGCGCTGGAGAGCATCGCGCGAGACCATCAGGCGTTCGATCATGAGATCGAGATCGCCTTCGCACTCGCGATGGCAGAGCACGATCTCCTCGACCTTGAGGTCGCCCGCCTTGTGGATCGCCGGACAGCGCTCGATCAGCACGTAGAGCGAAGGCCGCGAGATCCCCAGCTCCTCGGCCGCGCGTTTGAGGCGCCAGCGATTGGCGCGCAGCACGGCCAGCAACTCGTCCTGGGAGATGTCCGCCGGCTTTTTCCGCCGGGCGGCGACCGGTCTGCTGGACGGCGCCGGATCGGAAACGGCCGGCGCTGCGGCCGGCGGCTCGGCCCCCGCCTCGACCGGACGGCCGCCGCCGCCGAGGAGGCTCTCGAACCCCGGGCTGGACTGGAGCTGCGGCAGGCCGCGGCTGCCGATCACCAACTGCCGGACCGCGTTGCGGAGCTGCCGCACGTTGCCCGGCCAGTCGTACCGGGCCAGCCGCACCACCAGAGCCGGCTTCATCCAGAGCAGGCGGGGAGCATCCCGGTCGAGGATTTCGAGCTCGCCGGTGGCGGCCAGCTCCTGGCGCAGGAAGTGGATCAGCAGGCGCCCGATGTCGTCGCGCCGCTCCCGCAGAGGCGGAAGCCAGATCGAGTACCCTGCGAGCCGGTGGAGGAGGGGCTCGCGGAACGTCCCCGCCTGGACCCGTTGCTCGAGGTCCGCGTCGGTGGCCGCGAGGGCCCGCACGTCGACCCGCAGGGCAGACTGTGCCCCCACCGGCTGGATCTCGCCGACCTCCAGCACGCGGAGGAGCGAGGCCTGCACCTCCTGTGGCGTCTCGCCGATCTCATCGAGAAAGAGAGTGCCCCCCTGGGCCTTCCGGAAGTACCCATCCTGCGCCTGCACCGCGCCCGTAAAGGCCCCGCGGGCCGCGCCGAACAGCTCCGAGGCAGCGAGCGACGGGGGAATGGCGCCCAGGTTGACGCTGAGGAACGGACCGCGAGACCTGCGGCTGGCGGCATGGATCGCCTGCGCGACCAGCTCCTTGCCCGTCCCCGTCGCGCCCCGGATCAGGACCGGGACCGCGAGATCGGCGACGCGATGGATCTCCGCGCGGACCTGGGCGATCGCCGAGCTCTCGCCGACCAGGCCGTGGGGCTCGAAGACCGGGAGCCTGGGCGGAACGAAGAGGTGGAGCAGCAGGACCACGAGGCCTGCCATCTCCAGTACGGCGCCCTTCCGGATCTCGGCGAGGGAGATCACGCGGCTGCTGTCGACCGGCTCCCCGTTCAGGACGATCCGCGTGTGGCCTTCGTCCAGCCGAATCTCGATGCCGCCAGGGACGGGAAGGAAACGGATCGGCCGCCGGCTGA
Organism: Thermoanaerobaculia bacterium; assembly: GCA_035996875.1. Classification (GTDB taxonomy): domain Bacteria; phylum Acidobacteriota; class Thermoanaerobaculia; order Multivoradales; family UBA5704; genus DATARR01. The sequence continues at coordinate 32,092 of DASYJD010000003.1, read as the reverse complement.
GATAGGGGTCGTTGAGCGGTGCCTGGGCGTTGGAGCCCGGCTGCTCGAAGTCCGGCTCCAGCCGGCTGAGGCGCGCCTCCTGCCCCCGAACGATCTGGCCCAGATACGCCCGCGCCCCGACGCGCAGGGCCTGGGGGTGAAACAGGATGGTCAGCGTGGGGATCGGCTCGAAGGCGAGGTCGCCCTTGAGTCCCACCACGCCCGTACCTGTGCGGGACAGGTCCAGCGTCGAGCCATCGAATCGCGGAGACTTCATGAAGGTGCCGTTGAAAGAACGCAGTCTAGCATGAGCTTCTGAGCCACTCCTTACCGTGCATCCCCCACCAACACCCACGCCGCCCAGATCTGGGCAGGGTCGACCCGCTCCCGCGAGCGGCGGCGCGCTTCGGTGAGCGCTTGGTCCTTGCGCAGCCCTTTGCCGCCGGGGCCGCCCTGACGGTAGGCGCGGTAGAAGTCGAGGAGGAAGCGGGTGGTCGCCGGCTCATCCGGCACCTTCCAGCGCGTCGACAGCACCGACGCGGCCCCGGCGGTCAGAAAGGCCCGTGTCAGATCGAGCCGTTCGTCGTTCGACCGCGTCTCTCCCCGTTCCGTGTCACAGGCCTCCAGGGCCACGAGCTCCGCGGTCAGAGGGATCGCCGCGATCTCTGCCACGCTCAGCCGGCTGTCGTGGACGTCCCGAGTGGGAAGGATTTCCAGATAGGTCTTCCGCGGATCTCCGGGGACCCAGGTGCCGTTCGTGGAGATCAGGAGTTGCTTGGCGCTCGGAACTAGGTGCTCGTAGCTTTCGAAGCTCGCCTCGGTCGGCTTGAACGCCGCCTTGTCGTTGCCGAAGAGCCGCGCCACCTCACCGGCTTCCGCCTCCGGCAACTCCAGCCCATGGCCTGAGGAAAAGGCGAGAAATCCATCCTTCGGCTGCGGCTCCTTGTGCCGCTGGCGGGCGCGGGCGAGGGTCGACACCGAGGGCGCGAAGCTCACGGTCCAGCGCTCGAAGAGAGGCGTCCCCGCGGGATCGAGAAGGGTTTCGAACGGCAGCTCGTGCAGCGGGCCGTGCGGTACGATCACGAGCGGCCCGCCCGCGGGGAGGTGCGCCGCGAAGGGCGCGAGCAGCCGGTCCCACAACTCGCGGCTCTGTTGTGCCGCACGCTCCGCATAGAAGGGGTTCGCCTCGTCGTGAATGTAGCGCTGGACGGCCTCGGCCAAGCGGTCCCGCGAGAGATCGATCCGCGCGGCGAAGACGCCCGTCCCGTCGGAAGGCACGAGGAAGCCGATCAGCTCCTTGTCCGCCGAATAGTAGAGAAGGATGGGCCCGGTCTCGCGTGCGACGGCTCGGATCCCCGCGGCGTCCAGCGGTTGGGCGGTGAGAAGAGCATCCTGCTCTGCGGCGAGCGTCTGGTACTGGTTCCAGTCCAGCGCGTGGTCGATCTGATTCCGATGCCTTTGGAGCTCCGCCAGCCGGCTTGGATCGGCAGCCTGCCGGCTGTCGGTCTCGACCTGAGCGAGCTCGCTTACGAGGCGCTGGCGCTCCGCGTGCAGATCGGTCGCCGTCCCCGGCTTGCCATGTTTGAAACCTGCCGCCAGGAGGTCCAGGAGCACGTGGGACCGTGCTTCCTCGGCAGCGGCCAAGGCTTGCTGGGTCCGTGCCTGAGACAAAAGGACGGGCACCAGAACGTCATAGGCCGCCGAGATCGACTCGTCCTCTCGCGCCCGCTGCGTTTCGGAAATCCTTTTGGAACGCCAGACCGCATGGAGGCGAACAGCCTCCCGGGCAGCCGAGACCGCAGGCTCTAGGTCCCCTGAAGAGTGCTCTACCTCCGCCGTAACGAGCCAAGCGGACCGTTCCCTGCTCACGGAACCCGATCTGCGGCAGGCGGCGACCGCTTGAGAGACGAGGTCCTTTGCAGCGCGCGCGTTCCCCTGGCGGCTCTGGAGTCTCGCCTCTCCCAAAAGAGTATCTCCTAGACCTCCAGGATCCTCAGCCTTCTCGAAGAGTTTGTACGCGCTTCTGTAAGCCTCGAGAGCCTTCTCGTTGTCGCCCAACCGAAACAGGACGGCCGCCTCACCACGGAACGTGTTTCCCTGTCCCATTCCATCCCCAATGTCCTCGAAGAACTTGCGTGCGCGTTTGTACGCATCCAGAGCCTTCTCGTTGTCGCCCAACTGATACAGGACTTCCGCCTCAGCAAGGAACGTGTTTCCCTGTCCCTCTGGGTAACCGACCTCCACGTAGAGCTTGCGGGCGCTTCTGTAGGCCTCGAGAGCCTTCTCATTGTCGCCCAACCCAAACAGGACGGTCGCCTCACCAATGAGCGTGTTTCCCTGTCCCAGTCGGTTCCCGATCTGCTCGTAGAGCTTGCGTGCGCTTTTGTAGGTGTCCAGAGCCTTCTCGTTGTCGCCTAACCGATGCAGGACATCCGCCTCACCCATGAGCGTGTTTGCCTGTCCCTGTCGGTTCCCGAGCTGCTCGTAGAGTTTGTGGCCGCCTCTGTAGGCGTCCAGAGCCTTCTCGTTGTCGCCCAACCGATAGAGGATGATCGCTTCACCATTGAACGCGTTTCCCTGTCCCAGTCGATCTCCGACCTCTTCGAGGATCTTGCGTGCGCTTCTGCAGGCGTCGAGGGCTTTCTCGTTGTCACCCAGCCGATACAGGATGCCCGCCTCACCATTGAACGTGCTCCCCTGTCCCTGTCGGTCCCCAATCTCCTCGAAGATTTCGCGCGCCCTTTTGTAGGCGTCGAGAGCCTTCTCGTTGTCGCCTAAGCGAAACAGGACGGCCGCCTCATTATTGAACGTGTTTCCCTGTCCCCGTCGATCCCCAACGACCTCGAAGAGCTTGAGCGCGCGTTTGTAGGCGTCGAGAGCTTTCTCGCTGGCGCCCGACCGAAACAGAACGGCCGCCTCACTATAGAACGTGTTTCCCTGTCCCCGTCGGTCCCCAGCGTCCTCGAAGAGCTTGCGCGCGCGTTTGTAGGCGTCGAGAGCCTTTTCGTTGTCGCCCGCTGCGAAGAGCCGGGACCCATATTTGGAGAGGACATCTGCTCTTCCCCGGGTGGCATAGTTCGGAGAGGGAAGGCCTGCCCAACGAGAAGCGATCTCGAGCAAGCTCCTCGACTCTCTTCGATGAGATAACTGATCCACCCCGAAACTGGCAGCCCGCAAGAGCGCGTCTTGCCGGCCGAGGGCCTCCGCCCATTCCAGCCAGGCTTCTACATAGAGCGTTGGCTCCTCCAGGTTCTTCGTTCGAAGATCGTCGGTGAATCTTTCCGGAAGCCAGACATCGACCTCGGAGAGCGGCCGGGCTTGAAGTTCCCGGTTGATGAGGGAGGCTCGTTCGGCCGGGGGGCTCAGAGCGAGAAACGTGATCCATTCCGAGACGAGAGCTTGTTCCTCTTCGGAAGCGGCGGCGAGGACTTCTTCGGAAGACCGGCCGGAGATCGGGACCAAGGGCGGGGGGATCTTCTCCCAGCGGTCGGGCAGGGCTTTCAACCGGGCTTCCAGGCGGGTGGAGAGGTCTTCAAGGCAACTTTGAGCCCGCCCAGGGACTGCCAGCAGTGCGAAACCAACCAGGACCAGCCACCTGCGGAGAGTCATGGCTTCTTATCCTTGGCCTCGACCTCCGCCAGGTAGACAATGCTTGTTCCGTCCGGCTGCCAGGCGGGGAGGATGTCGTCCTTCTTCTTGCGAGCTTGAAGGTCTTTCATGAAGTGGCCCTTGTCGTCGGCGAGCACAAGGTCCCAGCCCTGGTCCGTGGAAACGTCCTCGAAAGAGACGACCGAGACCCCGGCCGTGGGGGAGCGGAAGGCGACCTGGTAGAGGGTGTTGCTGTAGCCGAGGTTCTGGACTGTGCGCTCGGCGAGATCGATTTGCAGGAACGAGGGCAGGTTCTCCCCGATCCCAAGGCTGAGGGCGAGGATCTGGCGGCCGTCCGGAGAGCTCTTGAGAAGCTGCTGGATGCGGAACGGCAGCACGACGTCGTGAACCGGATCGATCTTCCCGCCGGCCCAGAGATGGAGGACGGCCCCAGAGCGGCCGTCGGCGGATTCCTGGCCGGGCGGCCTCTGGCGGACGAACGCGATCTTGCCGCCGGGTAGGGCCAGCGGAGCGGCGGGGGAGAGGCCGTCTGGCGCCGAGTCTTGCCAGAGGATGGTGGGCTCCCCTTGCAGCGGCACGCGGACGAGCTTCGACCCGGCCTCGGTTGCGGTCACCACGAGAGCCTGCGCGTTCAGCCAGGCCACGCCGGTCGCTCCGCGGGTGCCGGCGATCGAGACGGGCGGTGCGTCGCCGGCCGGATCCAGGCGCCTCACCTCGAACGTCTTTTCCTCGAAGCCGAGAGGACCGCGGTGGCGGCGCAACGCCTGGGCCACGGCGCTCTTGCTGCACGCGCCGAGGCGGAAGGCTTCCAGCGTGGCCTGCCAGAGCGTGCACGGATCGTTGACCAGCCCGAAGAGAGACAGGACCCCCTGCTTCGAGCCCGGCCGGGAGGCGCGCAGCCAGAGCGCCCGATTCCGCGGCAGTGAGGTGCCGCTCTTTTCCAGGGTGTTGAAATCGAGAGAGTCCTCGACCCTGTTCCGCGAGCCCGCCTTGCTGCTGTCCCTTGCATACAGGGGGCTCTTGCAGTCTCCCTGGCCGTGAAGGTCGGGGCGGTGATCGCCGTTGCAATCCTGCAGGATCTGAATCGTCACCGTCTGCCCTTGCGGGATGCCGCCGACGTTGACCTGCATCGGCTGGCCGGTTTCTTCGATAGCGTTCGGGTCGACCTCGACCCAGGCCGGTGGCCCCGGATCGGGCGCCTGGGCTGCGGCGCTCAGGATGAAGACGGCGGCGAGGATCGGAAGCACGCGCGGCATGGGAGCACTCCTTAGAGGCAATGGCTGTTGACCGTCGACGCGAAAGCCCTCGCGCACGGTGCTTCCGAGGGGAAGCGATGGACCTTCCTCCGGCCAGCTTCCGGACCCGTCCAGCGACTTTTGTCGGACTCCAGGCTTCCAATCCTGCGGAAGGCGCACCACGAGAATCCCCAGTCTTTCTAAAAATTAGTGCCCAGAAGATACCATGGTTCCTGCAAAAGGTGAGAGGGCAAAGAGGTCCTGTCTTCTCGTCCTATCCTTGCCAGAGGGGTTGCCCCCGGTCCGTTCCGCGAAGCAAAAGCGGCAGCCCCTAGCTGGGGTGATGAGGGTCTTGGCTTCGCCTCCTGCTAGAATCCGCTGCGCAATTCAATTTTTGAGAGTGGCGCAATGCCGCGGGAGACAAGTCCATGGCCGAGCAGGCTGAAACCAAAGGCGTCGTCAAACCCGGGGAGCGGCAGGGAGGTGGGGGGCTGATCGTCGCCCTGGTGCTGCTCGGGCTGGCCCTATTGCTGGCGATCACCCAGGGAGGACCGCCGGCGCCGAAGGCGAAGGATGCGCCGGCAACGGAGTTCTCGGCCGGCCGGGCCGGCGAGGTGCTGCGCGATCTCCTGGGCGACGGCGCGCCGCATCCTCTGGGCTCGCCGGCCAATGCCCAGGTGCGGGAGCGGGTAATCGCCCAGCTCCGCGGGTTCGGCTACACGCCGGAGGTGCAGGAGGGCTCCACCTGCCAAGCCGGGTGGGGCTGCGCCAAGGTGTGGAACGTGCTGGCGCGGCTACCGGGGCGGCAGGCGGGGAAGGCCGTGCTGCTCATCGCCCACTATGACTCGGTGCCCGCCGGTCCTGGGGCCAGCGACGACATGACGGGGACGGCCGCCGTGCTCGAGGTCGCCCGCGCCCTGAAAGCCGGCCCGCCGCCGCGCAACACCGTCCTCCTGCTGCTCGACGACGGCGAGGAGCAGGGTCTTCTGGGGGCCAAGGCCTTCGCCGAGAGCAGCCCGGCGGCGGACGAGGTGGGTGTCGTGGTGAACCTGGAGGCCCGGGGCACCGGCGGCCCCAGCCTGATGTTCCAGACCAGCCCCGACGACGCCTGGCTGCTCGACGCCTGGGCTCCGCGGGCGTCGCGGCCGTTCACCAGCTCGCTGTTCTCCACCATCTACCGCTTCATGCCCAACGACACCGACCTGACGGTGTTCCTGAACCGTGGCGTGCCGGGGATGAACTTCGCCTTCATCGAGCACCCGAGTCAATATCACACGCCGCTGGACAACCTGGCGGACTCCTCTCCGGGAAGCCTCCAGCACCACGGCGACAACGCCCTGGCGGCGGTGCGCGGCTTGGCCGACGCAGATCTCGCCCATCCGCCCCGCGGCAGCGCGGTGTACTTCGACCTGCTGCACCTGGTGGTGGTGCGCTGGCCGGCGGCCTTGAGCCCGGTGCTCGGCCTCGTCGCCCTGATCCTGATGCTGGTCGCGGCCTGGCTGGCTCGCCGCCGCGGCCTCGTCACCTGGAGCGCCGTCGCCGTGGGCGCGGTGTCGCCGCTGCTCGCCTTTCTCCTGACCCTGCTCGTGGCATTCGCGCTGCAAACGCTCCTCGCCAGTGCGTTTCCCTCGCAGTGGATCGCCCATCCCCTGCCCGCCATGCTGGCGTTCTGGCTGTTGCCGCTCGCGGTGACGATGGCTCTCGGCGGAGCGCTGGGCCGGCGGTCCGGCGGCACGGGGCTGTGGGCGGGACTATGGACCGGCTGGTCGGTTCTCGGCATCGTCCTCGGTCTCACGCTGCCGGGTTTGAGTTATCTCTTCCTGCCTCCGGCGTTGGTGGCGGGCGTGCTCGGCGTCGCCGTATTCGCCGCCGGGGGCTCGGCCGCTGGTCGCCTGGCGGCCGCCGTCATTCCGGTGCTGGTGGTGGGGCTCCTCTGGTTCCCTCTCCTCGGTTCCCTCTATCTGGGGCTCGGGCTCCTGGGGCTGCTGGCGACCTCGATCCTGCTCTCCTTCGTCTACAGCTCGTTGATGCCCATGGCCGGACCAGCGGGGGCTCTGGGCCGTCGGTGGCTGCCCCTGGCAGCGGCGGCGGCCGGCGTGATCGGCGCGGTGATGGCCATGGTCTCGCCGCCCAGCTCGGCGGAAGTGCCGCGCAATACCATCGTGCAGTTTCATCAGGACGCCGGCACGGGCGTCAGCCGTTGGGTGGTGTTCAGCTCGCCGCCATTCCCGCCGAGTCTTCGCCAGGCCGCCGCGTTCGCCCCGAAGCCCGAGGTGCCGCTCCCCTGGCTGCCGCGGTTTGCCATGGCCTTCGTCGCTCCGGCCCCGCGGCTCGACGCTCCGGGACCGGAGCTGGCCGTGGAGCAGGATTCCGTCGTCGAGGGCAAGCGCCAGCTCCGCCTGCGGCTGACCTCGCCGCGGGGAGCGCAAGTGGGGAGCTTCGCCGTCCCGGCCGATGCCCAGATCGAGTCGATCAAGATTGACGGTCACGCCTTCCCCATCAACGACCGCCGGGCCGGACCTCTCAGCCGCGCCCAAGGCTGGAAGCTGTTCTCGAACCTCACCCTGCCTCCCGGGGGCTCGGAGCTGGAGGTCGTGCTCGGCTCGACGCAGCCGGCGGACTGGTATGCGATCGACCGCTCCTATGGACTGCCGCCCACCGCCGCGGCGCTGCTCGCGGCGCGGCCGAAGGACGTCGTCACCATTCAGGATGGCGATATCGTGCTCATGACCCGGAAGGTGAAAATCTGAGGCGGGACGGCGGGCGGGATTGTAGAGGATAGGGGCGCGGCGGGCCGCGCCCCGACGTGAGAGGTGACGGCTTAGGAGCCGGCCTTCGGGGCCGCAGGAGCGATGGAGTCCACCTTGATGGCGCTGCCGTCGGCCTCGCCGGTGACCTTCACCTCATAACCGAGGTTGGCCTTGGCGGCATCCTGCTTGTCCAGCGAGTAGAGCTTCTTGTCGGCGTTGTTGAAGAACACCAGCTTCTGGCCTTCGCCGGCGCACTTCTCCGAGCACCCCTTGTGCTCGGCATTGGCGCCCTTGGCGCCGCACTTCGTGTCGGTGATCCAGCCGGTCCAGGAGCCCTTGGTGCCCTCGGCGGCCAGAGGCAGGGCCAGCAGAGCGGTCAGGGCGAGGAGAGCGAGCAGGACAGTGATCTTCTTCATGGCGATAGGTCTCCAAAATGATGGATTGAGATGGACTTGGGCTGAGCCCGCAAGCAAAGCAAAGACTCTAGTATCCTAGCACCGTCCCTCAGCGAGCTGGAATTCCAGCCAGGGGACCGAGACGTCCGTAACGGGGAAGGGGGCCTGGATGGCCATCACGAAGATCAAAATCGCCAACTTCAAGAGCTTCGAGGCCCTCGAGGTGGATCTTCGTCCTTTGAACATCATCGTAGGGAGCAATGCGGCCGGCAAGTCGAACTTCCTGGAGGTGTTCCGCTTCCTTCGCGACCTTGCGGCCCACGGTCTGGAGGATGCGGTCTCTCTCCAGGGCGGCATGGAGTACCTGGCGAACCTGAAGATCGGGCCCCAGAAGCCGGTTTCCCTGGAGGTGACGTTCGATTTTGAAACTGTCTTCGCATTCGGTATGACCCAGATCGTAATCGCCCGGGTCTTTCAGTCGACTTATCGTCTTTCCTTCCGTTCCGCTGCCGAAGGCTTCAAGATCATTATTTTGACCGATGAGCTGACTCATCGTTGCCGGTTCACGGATTTTTCCAATAAGGGGGAGTTGGGAGAAGGTGAGGTGACAATCTCACGAGGGAAGGAAAAATTTCACTATCAGACCTCGCTTCCTGAGATTCAGGGACAGGAGTTGGTGAGCTTATTCTCAGCCGGCCAGGAAAAATTTTCCGCTGACGCCGTCGTCCTCGGGAGCGGTCCTAACATGCTTTCCAATCTTCCGGCTGACATCGGTGTATTCGACTTCGATCCGAAACTTGCGAAGAAAGCCTCACCAGTGACTGGCCGGGCGAGCCTGGAGCCCGACGGCAGCAATCTCGCCATCGTGCTGCGAAACATCTTGCAGGACAAGAAACAGGCTGAGGTATTCGTGAAGATCTTGAAGGATGCTCTGCCCTTCGTCGACGATCTCAGGGTCGACAAGTTTGCCGACAGGTCGCTGCTCCTTGCTCTCCGTGAGCGCTTTGCTGCAGAGAGTTATCTCCCGGCGTCGTTCCTCTCGGACGGAACGCTCCACTTGGCCGCGTTGATCCTCGCCCTGTACTTCGACAAGGCGGCATTGACCATCATCGAGGAGCCGGAGCGCAACATCCATCCGCACCTGATCTCCAAGGTGGTCGCCATGATGCAAGAGGCGTCGGGCCGAAAGCAGATCGTCGCGACGACCCACAATCCTGATGTGGTGAAGAACTCCAGGCTCGACGATCTATTGTTCGTGCGCCGCGATAGTCAGGGTTTCTCGAGAATCGAGCGTCCGGCCGAGAACAAAGAGTTGAAAGTCTTCCTGGAAAACGACCTCGGAGTCGACGAGCTGTACGTCCAGAACCTGCTCGACGTGGGCTATGGCGTATAGACAGTTGTTCCTGTTCGTCGAGGGAGACGACGACGAGAGGTTCCTGCGCGCGGTGATCGAACCGCTCTGCCGTTCGGTGTACGACCATATACGCTTCGTGAAGTACAGCATGGTCAAGCAGGACAAGATCGTGGCCTACCTGCGGAGCGTCGAAGCGATTCCGGACGCGGACTACCTCCTGGTCGGGGATCTCGACATGCTCCCCTGCGTCACTGAGGCCAAGGAGCGCGTCAAGCGCAAATTCCCGTCGCTCGATCCCGCCCGGGTACAGATCGTGAAGGCGGAGATCGAGAGCTGGTACTGCGCGGGCGTCACAGCGCAGGACCCTGATCTCGGGATTCCCGAGTTGGCGAAGCCTACGGATACAGAGGGAGTCACCAAAGAGATCTTCAACCGTGCGGTGTTCCAGAGAGGATTGCTCCGGGTTCCGGTAATGACCGGCATTCTGGAGCGTTTCGACCTGGAGTCGGCTGCCCGGCGCAACCAGTCTTTTAACTATTTTCTTCGGAAATATCTGCCATTCGCGGCTTGATTCGGGAGCCCATGCCCACCTACCGCCTCACCCTGGAATATGAAGGCACCCGCTATCACGGGTGGCAGGAGCAGAAAAACGCGCGCTCGGTGGCGGGGGAGCTGCGCCGGGCCGTGGAGGATTCTGGAGCGCGGGTGCGCGAGCTCGGCGGCTCGGGCCGCACCGACGCCGGCGTCCACGCCCTGGCCCAGTCGGCCCACCTGCGGCTCCAGGGCGCCGTCGATCCCGAGGCGTTCCGGCGGGAGGTCAACGAACGGCTGCCGGCGGACATCCATCTCCTCTCCCTGACTCCGGCTTCGGACAAGTTCCACTCCCGGCACGACGCCGTTTCCCGCTCCTACCTCTACCAGATCTCGCGGCGCCGCACGGCGCTGGCGAAGCGCTGGGTCTGGTGGGTGAAGCGGCCTCTGGACGAAGGCCGAATGATCTCGGCGGCCGGGCTCGTCGCCGGCAAGCACGACTTTCGTCTCTTCGCCGAGAAGCCGGCCGAGCAGCCGAGCACCCTGGTGGTCGTGGACAAAGTCGAGATCGCCACGGCCGGAGCGCTGATCCTCGTTCGTGTCACGGCGTCGCACTTCCTCTGGAAGATGGTGCGCCGGCTCGTCGGCGCGCTGGTGAAAGTCGGAGCGGGAGAGCTCGACCGCAAGTCGTTCCAGGAGCTGATCGCCGCGAAGACGCCCCAGTCGGGAAAGGGATTGCCTGCGGAGTGGACGGCCCCGCCTTCCGGGTTGTTCCTGGAACGGGTGATCTACGCGGGAGATCCGCCGGTGGGGGCGGTCGTGCCCGCGGTTCCCGTTTCCGGGGAGTAGGGAAGAGTAGGGGCTGGCCGGCGCCTTACGGCAAAGCCGCCCGAGCGACTCCCACCCGTGCCCGCAGCTCGGCGGCGGCGTTTTTCACCGCGGGCTCCTGGCTGCCATCCAGCAGAGGGGCGGCGGTGGCCAGGACCTCACGGGCGGCGGCGGTCTTGCCCAGGGCGAGCAGGCAGCGGGCGAGGAGCAGGGTGGCCGCGCTCTCGCCGGGCGGGTTGGCCAGGGACCGGAAGGCGGCGACGGCGGCGCGGGCGGCGGTCTCCGCCGGATCCCCCTGGCCCTCGGCGAGCGCGACCTCGGCCAGGGCGAGCCGGCTTTCGGCGGCCACGAGCTTTTCGCCCAGGTCGACCCGGGTCTCCAGCGCCTCCTCGTGAAGCTTGCGCGCCGGGCTGAGCTCCCGCCGGGCGAGATGGACCGCGCCCAGGCCGGCCTGGGCCGAGGCCACGCCGCTTCGGGCGCCGCGGTGGCGGAAGATGGCGAGCGCCTGCTCGAAGCTGCGCCGGGCTCCTGCGAGATCACCCTGATCGCGTTGCACGTTGCCGAGCTCCACCAGGGCCTCCGCCTGGAGCGGCGGCACGCCGAGTTGGCGGGAGAGCGCGACCGCCTGCTTCAGCGTGGCCGCAGCCCGGAGCGGCTCGCCAAAGCGGTGAAACGCCTGCCCCTGATTGAGGAGCACCGCGGCCTCGATCCGCCCGTCGCCCCGTTGGTGGACGATGGCGAGAGCGTCCTGGAAATGCTGGAGAGCTTTGATCAGCTCCCCCTGGAGGGTGAGCGTGACGCCGATCTCGGCGAGGACCTGGGCCTCTTGGGCCGGAGCTCTCAACCGCTGATAGGTGAGTAGCGCCCGTTCGTAGAGATCGCGCGCCGCGGCGACGTCTCCCTGCTGGCGCAACACGTTGGCGATGCCGCGATCCGCCCGGGCCACCCCTTCCTCGCGGTGGGCGGCTTGCGCCTCTTCGCGGGCCTGCTCGCTCTCCTGCCGGCTCTGGGCGAGGTCGCCGCGCTCCAGGCTGACGTTCGCCAGGTTGTCGAGCGCCTCGGCGGCGGCGTCGCGGGTTCCCTGGCGGCGATAGATCTCAACGGCCTGCTGCAGGCAGCGGCGGGATTCCAGCAGGTCCCCTTCGGCCACGGCGATGGCGCTCAGCCCCTCGAGGGACGCCGCCTCGCCCTTCAAAAAACCGAGCTCGCGGTGCAGGGTCAGGGTCTGGCGGAAGAGCTCCTTGGACTCCGGAAGATGGCCGCGCAAGCGGAGGATGAGCGCCGTGTTGTGCAGCAGAGCCGCCTGGGCGCGACGGTCTCCCACCCGCTTCGCCATCTGGAGCCCGCGGCGGTAGAGGCTCTCGGCCCCGTCGAGGTCGTTCGCGCTGAAGTGGAGGGCGCCGGCCTCCTTCAGCGTCATCGCCATCTCGCCCATGGCCCCGAGCCGTCCATAGATGGCGAGGGCGTCATCGTAGGCGGTCTGGGCCCCCTTGAGGTCCCTGAGCCGTTGGCGGATCAGACCGATCGCACGGTCTGCTTCCGCCTCGCCGCGGCCGTCGCCCGCCGCGCTGAAGGCCAGCTTCGCAGCCGCGGCGGATCGGGCGGCGCCGGCCAGGTCTGCCAGCGCCACCTGCGCTCTTGCCTCGGTGAGCCGGCCATGTCCCACCAGCCTGCGGGCGCCGAGGGCCTCGGCGCGGCGGGCCGTCCGTTCCGCCGCGTCCTTGGCGCGCCGGTACAGTAGAGAGGCCAGAGCGGCATCTCCTGCCGCCAGGTCGATGCGCGGATCGGTTCCGGTAGGCGAGGGCAGGAGGCGCAGCCGGGTCAGCGTTGACTCGGCGTCGCCCGGCCGGCCGGCGGCAGTCTGCGCCGCCGCCAGGCGAAGGCCGGTTTCGAGGTCGTCGGGATGAGCGGTAACGATCTGCTGCCAGCTCGCCGCGGCTTCCTCCCACGCTCGTGCCGTCTCATGGTAGCGGGCTTCCAGGGGCAGGCGGTCCTCCCGGCGCAGGACCGCGGCAAGAGCAAAGGCCTGCTTGGCTTCCCGCTGCGCCTCGTCGGTATAGCCGAGATCTGCCAGGACCTCAGCCAGGGATGAATGCAGCAGCGGGTTGTCGGGATCCGACTTCACCGCCCGCTGCAACAGATCGCGGGCCAAGGGCGCCTCGCCGCGCCGCAGGCGGTGGAGCGCCTCGGCCCACAGGCCCGCGGACGCGGGATTCGGCCGCAAGGCCTGCAGGCTCTCCGCGTCGATGCCGGCCGGCTCGCCGGCGCCCACGGCTTGGCGAAGCTTGCCTGCCAAGCTCTCCAGGGCTTCTTCGCCGGTTGCGCTGAAGGTCCTGGTGCCGCTCCGGCCTCGCAGGGCTACGTCCCAGCGGGTGCCGGCCGGACCGGGCAGATAGGCGCCGGTCACCAGGAAGTCGGCCCCCAGCCGTTCGGCCAGGCGGGGGAGCGAGGAGTCGGGCCGCCGTGCGGCGTCCGTAGCGCCGAGATCCCGCACCGCCTGATCCACCTCTTCGGCCGGCACGGCGCGGATCTTTCCGGAAGCTGCCAGCTCCAGCGGCAGGAGCTCGAAGAAAACACGGCTCCGCGCCTCCTCGGTGCCGGAGGCGAGATTGTCGAAGGGCAGCACGGCCACCACGGGCCGCATGGGGACGGCTGGGCCCGGCCTTTTCAAGGCCTGAACCGTGGCCGCCGGCGCGGTGTGGTGACCGAGGCGGCCGGTCTGCCAGGACCACCAGACACCGGATACGGCGAGGACGAGCGCCAAGGCTCCCAACTCGAGGGCCGAGCGCCGGCGGCGGCGGAGCCGGCGAACGCGGCTTTCAATCAGCCGCAGCGGCGAGGTGGCGTCCTCCTCGGCCTTGGTGAGGCCCAGGGCTCGCAACACGTGGTGCACACTCGGGAAGCGCTTCGCCGGGTCGCGTTCGAGACAGCGCAGGATCGTCTTCTCCCACGCCGGATCGAGGTCCGAGAGGTGCAGGCGCGGCGAGGGCGCCGGCTCTTGCAGCCGTTTCAAGGCGGTGTAGAAGGCGCTCTTGCCCACGAACGGCAGCTCGCCCGTCACCATCTCGAAGAGCACCACCCCCAGGGCGTAGATGTCGGTGGCCGGCGTCGCTTCCTCGCCTCGCACCTGCTCCGGCGCCATATAGGCGGGGGAGCCCACCAGCTCGCCGGTGGCGGTGAGATTGGCCGAGTCGTTGCTCTCGATGGAGCTCCAGGCGAGCCCGAAGTCGGTGACCACCGCCCGCGTGCCCGACGGCTCGGGAACCAGGAAGATGTTGCCGCTCTTCAAGTCGCGATGGACGACGCCGTTGGCGTGGGCGGCGGCGAGGGCCGCCACAATGTGGCCGATTACCGGCAGCGCCTCGGCCGTGGACATCCGCCCCTGGCGACTCAGAAGCTGCTCCAGCGTCTCGCCCCGCAGCAGCTCCATGGTGAGGAGGACCTGGTCCGGCGGATCCCCGGGGACCTCCTCGCCGATTCGAGTGCTGACGTGATAGACGAGATCGAAAGCCCTGCAGACGTTGGGGTGGGTGACTCGGCGGGCGAGCTGGATCTCCCGTTTGAAGCGCTGCAGCGCGCGCTCGTCGCGGGCGATCTCCGGACGCAGGATCTTGACGGCGATGGCCTCGCCGAGTTCCCGGTCGAACGCCTCGTAGACCTCGCCGACCGCGCCCCGGCCCAGGAAGGCGGCGATCCGGTAGCGGCCGGCCAGGACTTCGCCCGGCGCCAGAGATCCGCTCCGCGCCCAATCCGTGGGATCGCTCGCGACGGCTGTCATTGAACGGTTCATTTTATCGTGGTTTCTCCATTCGGAGATCCCCGAGCCCTCAACCCTCTGTGTATTCGCTGGACGAAACGTTTCCTGACGCGCTACCGCCGCAGGATGGTGTAGAAGGCGAAAGCGGCCAGCAGAGTGAGGACGAGCACGATGGAATTGAGGAAGATGCCGACCCGGGCGACGCCGCGGCCCCTGGCGTTGCGCAGGCCGAGAAGGCCGAAGCCGATTCCGAGGACGGCGAAGAGGAAGACGGCGAGGCCGGGCAGGAGCGGGCGCGCCCAGGGGCTCCGCCAGTACGCGGGGAGAAGGGCACTCACCAGAAAGCGGGACCCCAGGGCTGCCACGAAACAGGCGAGGGAAGCCAGGTGCCATCCCGCGGGCATGTCGAGGGGGGCGTATTCGCCCTCCACGTAGTGACGAAGAGGTCTGGGTTCCATGTCCGGTAGACTGACGCGCGATTGCGAGGGAAAGTAACCGCAAGGGATTGTATATGTTGAAGGGCCTCCGACGCCGCGTTCTTTTTCCCCCCGTGAGCTGGGCATCGCCCGAAGGTGTGCTCGCCGTCGGCGGCCGGCCGGACGCCGCGACCCTCAAGGAAGCCTATGGCCGGGGCATCTTCCCCTGGCCTCACGAGGGAGTGCCGCTGCTCTGGTTCTGCCCGGACCCCCGCTTCGTGCTGCAGCCCCAGGAGGCCCACGTCTCCCGCTCGCTACGCAGGGAGATGCGGCGGGGCACCTTCGGGGTGCGGACGGACACGGCGTTCCGCGAGGTCATCGGCCGCTGCTCGCAGCAGCCGCGGCCTGGGCAGAACGGCACCTGGATTACCCCTGAGATGATCGCCGGCTACACGGCCCTCCACGACGAGGGGCTGGCCCATTCGATCGAGGCCTGGCGCGACGGCCGGCTGGTGGGTGGCCTCTACGGCATCTCCCTGGGCAGCGTTTTCTACGGCGAGTCGATGTTCGCCGACGTCCCCAACGCCTCCAAGGTGGCCTTCGCCACGCTGCTCGCCAACCTCGTCCACTGGGGCTTTCCCCTGGTGGACTGCCAGAGCTACACCGACTACCTGGCGAGCTTCGGAGCCGTGGAGTGGCCGCGCCGCCGCTTCCTCTCCGTTCTGAAGGCGGCCCTCAAGGCGCCCACCCGGCAAGGAAAATGGACGCTGGACCTGGGGCCGGCCGAGGCGGCGGAGAAGCTCGGATATCCTTCCACCGGAGGATAAATCGCCCGTGGACTGTCGCATCGGTTGCGGGGCCTGCTGCATCGGCCTCTCCATCTCGTCCCCCATCCCGGGAATGCCCGACGGCAAACCGGCCGGGGTGCGTTGCGTTCAGCTCACGGACGACAACCGCTGCCTCCTCTTCGGCCTGCCCGAGCGCCCCGCCGTCTGCGTCAACCTGCGGCCGATGAAGGAGATGTGCGGCGAGACCATGGAAGAAGCCCTGGTCTACCTCGCCTTTCTCGAGCAGGCCACGGCGCCCGCCCCCTTGCCCCGTTCCCTTCCTTCCCGGCGTCCTTTAGAATGACGTTGCCTTGTCGCCCGGACCGGGCTTTCTTGCCTTCACACATTCATTCGCGTTGCCCAGGGAGAACCTTTCCCTTGACCGCATGGACTCACCCGCACGAGGCCTAACGTCGGAACCTCAAAGGAGAACTGCGCATGTCCGAGGATGATCGTGGAGTCGGAGGAGAAGAGCGCAATGTCACCAACGAAGTGAGCCGGAGGACGTTCCTGCGCCTGGGCGCGATGGCAGGAGCCGGAGCTCCCCTGGCGGGTCTTTTGGGCGCCAACGAAGGACTCGCGGCGCCCGTGGAAGTCGAGACGGAGCCGGCCCACCACGCCTTTACCGTTGTGGAAGCGAGCATCGTCGGCCTGCAGACGGCGATGACCAAGGGGCAGGTCACCTCGCTGGACCTCGTCAATCAGTACCTGGACCGGATCGCGACTCTCGACCAGAAAGGCCCGCGGGTCAACTCGGTACTGGAGCTGAACCCGGATGCCCGGCGCATCGCCAAGGCGCTGGACTTCGAGCGCAAGCACAACGGTCCGCGGGGACCGCTCCATGGCATCCCCGTGATGGTCAAGGGCAACATCGACACCGGCGACAAGATGGCGACCACCGCCGGCTCCTTGGCTCTCCTCGGCGGGCCGCCGGCGTCGCAGGACGCCACCGTCGTGGCACGGCTGCGGGCCGCGGGCGCCGTCATCCTGGGCAAGACCAACCTCTCGGAGTTCGCCAACTTCCGCGGCAACAACTCCAGCAGCGGCTGGAGCGGCCAGGGCGGCCAGACGGGTAATCCTTACGTCGTCGACCGTAACCCCTGTGGCTCGAGCTCGGGCTCCGGAGCTTCGGCCACGGCCAGCTTCGTCGCGGCCGGCCTCGGCACGGAGACCGACGGCTCCATCGTCTGCCCGGGCTCGCTCAACGGCGTCGCCGCCATCAAGCCCACGGTCGGCCTCACCAGCCGCGCCGGCGTCGTTCCCATCTCCCACTCGCAGGACACGGTCGGCCCTCACGCCCGCACCGTGGCCGACGCGGCGGCGATTCTGAGCGCCCTGGTGGGCGTCGATCCCCGCGACCCGCAGACCGCGGCCAGCGCCGGCAAGTTCTCCACCGACTACACCCAGTTCCTCGATCCCAACGGCCTGAACGGCGCCCGCATCGGCGTCTGGCGCAACACGACCACCGGCTACAGCCGGGAGACGGACAGGATCTTCGAGGACGCCCTCCTGGCGATGGCCGACGCCGGCGCCATCCTGGTCGACCCGGCCGACATTCCGACCGTCGACGCCCTCAATGCCACCCAGGACGAGATCACCGTCCTCATCTTCGAGTTCAAGCGCGACCTGAACGCCTATCTCGCCACGCGCAACCTGCCGGTGAAGACTCTCGCCGACATCATCGCCTTCAACAACGCCCACGCCGCGCAGGAGCTTCAGTTCTTCGGCCAGGAGCTGCTGGAGTTCGCCGAGCAGGAAGTCTTCTCGGCCGCGGACTACGCGGCCGCCCTGGCGGAGGGCCCGGTGCTCGCCGGTCCCATGGGGATCGACGCCATTCTGGCCGAGAAGAACCTCGATGCCCTGGTGGCGCCCACCGGCTCGCCGGCTTGGCCCACGGACGAGGTCAACGGCGACCACTTCACCGGCGCCAGCTCCGGCATGTCGGCCGTGGCCGGCTACCCGATCGTCAACGTCCTCGGCGGCTACTCCTTCGGGGTGCTGCCGGTGGGCATCAGCTTCTTCGGCACGGCGTACAGCGAGGGCAAGCTCATCAAGCTGGCCCACTCCTTCGAGCAGCACACCAAGCTGCGCAAGCCGCCCACCTTCCTGCGCACCCTGCCGCTGCCGGGCCCCTCCGGCGCCAAGTCGTTCTCGAACCTCCGTTTCGAGAACATGCTCGACCGCCTCACCTCCAACCCCAAGGCGCGGTCGATCCTGCGCTACCTGTGATCTGAAGACCCTCAAGCCGGCGCGAGAGATCCTCGCGCCGGCTTCACTCTCAGTCCTCCGGCAGGTCGCCCGGTACACCGAGGTGCAGGCGCAGATGGGTTCCCCTGACAGACCGGCCCGAGGTCTTCCGGTGCAGAATAGGGCGATGAGAATTCTCGCGCTTCTGCCCCTGGCAGTCCTGCTGATGGCGCCCTCTCCCGCCCCGTCGGGACTATCCCCCCGCATCGTCGTCCTTGGCACCGTCCAAGACGGCGGCATGCCGCAGGCGGGATGCGACTGCGCCCATTGCTCGGCGGCGCGGAAGAATCCGGCCTTGGCGCGGCACGTGGCAAGCCTCGCGATCTACATCCCGAAGACGGACCACGTCTATCTGGTCGATGCCACGCCGGACCTTCCCGCCCAGATCGAGCAGATCCATGGCTTCCATCATCATCCGGCGGGGAAGACAGACCGGGCGCCGGTCGACGGCGTGCTCCTCACCCATGCTCACATGGGGCACTACCTGGGCCTCGCCCACTTCGGCTTTGAGAGCCTCAATACCAAGGGCATCCCCACCTGGGCCTCGCCTCGCATGGCGGAGTTCCTCCGCACCAACGGCCCCTGGAGCCAGCTCGTCCGCCTGGGGAACATCACGCTCAAGGAGATCCAGCCCGGTGGGTCGTCCGAGTTGGAGGACGGCGTGTCCATCAAGGCCTTTGCCGTGCCCCACCGCGACGAGTACACGGACACGCTGGCGTTCCTCATCCGCGGTCCGCACAAGACGCTTCTTTACGTGCCGGACACCGACTCTTGGAAGGCTTGGCCGCAGCCCCTGCCGGAGGTGCTGGCCGCCGAGAAGGTGGATATCGCCCTTTTGGACGCCACCTTCTACTCGGCCGACGAGCTTCCCGACCGGGACGTGTCGAAGATCAAGCATCCGCTGATGACGGACACCATGGATCTCTTGGAGCCGCTGCTGAAGGAAAGGAAGCCGGAGGGGAGAAGGCTGCGGGTGTACTTCACCCACATGAATCACACGAACCCCGCGCTCG
Source organism: Thermoanaerobaculia bacterium (assembly GCA_035996875.1). GTDB lineage: Bacteria > Acidobacteriota > Thermoanaerobaculia > Multivoradales > UBA5704 > DATARR01. Next base: position 13,151 of record DASYJD010000003.1, on the reverse strand, counting down.
ATAGCGGTGGCGCAGCCGCCAGGGCCATCGAGGCACGGGGATTCAAAGTGCTCGCCGAAGAGCAGGAGCTCGACCTGTAGACGAGCCCCTGCCGGACGAAAAGATCGTCAGGCGTCCGTCCTACGCCGCATGCTTCGGGTGGTGGTGACGCCGGTGGTGATGATGGCGAATCCGATGATGGCGCCGGTGGTGGCGAGTGTGATGAACCGAGGGGGTGGTCCTGATTTCGGGCCGCGGCAGCGGCGGCGGAGCCGGAAGCGGCGGCGGAGCGGGCTGCGCTGCTGCGGTCCGGGCGAGCTCGACACCCGGGATCGGGGCCAAGCCCGTTGAGAGCAGGGCAAAGAGGATATAGGCGGGTGCACGCATTTCAGGAACCTCCTAGAAGTTGGGCTCGATCCGCGGGAAGATCGGAGCGATGTTGTAGAGGATAGCAAAACGGGTGCCAGGAGAGGCGACGTGACGGTCATTGCCGCCAAAAGCAGTGTCACGCCGCCTCCTTGGACGACGTCAAGGACCTCACCCCACCGGCAACCCCATCTGCCGCTCCTCCTCCCACGCAACCTCGTCTCCCACCCGGATCTCCCCGCCTTCGAGCACCTGAGCGCAGGCTCCGCCTCGCCAGTGGGGGCGCAGGGCGGCTTTGAGGCCCGGACGGGCTTCGTCCATGCGCTCACAGGGCGGGCACTCGGTGAAAATGCGGAGGCGGCAGGCGCCGACGCGGAGGATGCGGCCGCGGGTGCCCTCCAGGCGCACGCCCTTGACGAGGAGGTTGGCGCGGCGGGCGGCGGGGCCGAGGCCGGATTCGTCGCCTAGGTCGGCGAGGGCGTCTCTCCAGGCCTCTTCTTCCAGGAGAATCACCTGGCGGCGGCCCCCCTGGTTGGCGTTGCCCACTAGGCCCTTGCCGGCCCGCAGGGTGGCGGACTCCTGCGAATCCATGGGGCCGCGCTTGAAGCGCTTGAGCCAGATGGCGCGGACTTGTCCGAGGCCGCCCGGATTCATTTCACTGGCGCGGGCGAGGTGAACACCGCGTCCGCGAGCTGCGCAGGTGCCGAGATGTCCCCGAGCTCCAGCTTCTTGTCGTCGCCCACGTGGTTGCGGTGCGGGGCCAGCATGATGTTGCCGTACTTCTGCCAGCCCTCCCACTTCCAGACGCTCGGCGGATCTTCCTTCTTCATGCTTTCCAGGACGAACGCCCAGCGGTCCATCAGGTGGGTCTCGCGGTTGAAGTAGGCCGTGTAGTGATCGCCCGGGGTGAGGCCGACCTTGCCGAACGAGAGGCCCAGCTTGTCGTAGACCTTACCGTCCACCGTCTCCTCGCCCGCGTAGGTGAGGTTCACGCCGGGGTCCTGGAGCTTGTAGGGCATGATCAGCCAGTAGGTGTCGTTCACCCAGGCGCCGTAGCCGTTCTCCAGCATCTCCTTGGCCTTGTCGCCTTCGAGCTTCTGGCCGTCGAGATAGGCCGTGCCCTCTTTGGTGTTGATGTTCTCGAGGATGACGTAGTGCTTCCCCTCCTTGGTGTCGCCTTCCACCCGGTGGCGGCCCGTCCACTTGTCCCACCAGTGGGTGCGGCGGCCGGCGAAGGTGAAGTGGAGATAGTGGGTGTTGTCCCAGGCTTCTTTGCCGCCCATCGCCTTCAGGGTGCTGTCGGCCACGGACTGGGCCGTGGGCTCGGCGGAGGCGACCTGAGGCGCGAGGGCGAGAGCGGCAATCAAGAGCGAACCCGCGACCGTGGTGCGTTGGAACATGAGGATCTCCTTTCGAGGTCTCTCCAGGACGGGAGGAGATGGTAATACAAAGGCCATACAATGCCTTCCATGAGCGCACACGACTCCGGCCACGATTCCAGCCATACCAATCGACTCGCGGGCGAGAGCAGCCCGTATCTCCTGCTGCATCAGCACAATCCGGTGGATTGGTACCCCTGGAGCGAGGAGGCGCTCGAACGGGCGCGCCGGGAGGACAAGCCGATCTTCCTCTCGGTGGGGTATTCGACGTGCTACTGGTGCCACGTCATGGAGCGGGAGTCGTTCTCCAATTCGGCGGTGGCGGAGCAGATGAACCGCGACTTCGTCAACATCAAGCTCGACCGCGAGGAGCGTCCGGACCTCGACGAGATCTACATGGCGGCCACCCAGATCCTCACCGAGCAGGGGGGTTGGCCGAACTCGGTGTTCCTCACGCCGGACCTCAAGCCCTTCTACGCCGGCACCTACTTCCCGCCGGAGGACCGCTACGGCCGGCCCGGATTCCCCAAGGTGCTGGCCGACATGGCCACGGCCTTCCGCGACCGCCGCAAGGACGTGGAGGAGCAGGCCGAGGAGATGGCAAAGGCGATGCGCCATCATCTGGAAGAGCGCTCCCAACCGGCGCCCGAGCCACCCAGCGGCGCCGTGGCCTCGCGGGCCGTGGACGCGCTCGCCCGCCGTCTCGACCGGCAGCACGGCGGCTTCGGCGGTGCTCCCAAGTTTCCCACGCCCTCCAATCTCTACCTCCTGCTGGAGATGGCGGCCGAACGGGAGGACGCCGGCGAGATGCTCACCTCCTCGCTCGACGCCATGGCCCGCGGCGGCATCTACGATCAGCTCGGCGGCGGCTTCCATCGCTACGCCACGGACCGCGAGTGGAAGATCCCCCACTTCGAGAAGATGCTCTACGACAACGGCTTCCTGCTCGAGCTCTACGCCGAGGAGCACGCCCGCACCGGCAATGCCCAGGCGGCCCGGGTGGTGCGCCAGACGGCGGAATGGATCGCGCGGGAGATGACCTCGCCCGAAGGGGCCTTCTGGAGCGCCATCGACGCCGAGACCCACGGCCACGAGGGCGCCTTCTACGTCTGGAGCCGGGAGGAGCTGATCGCGGCTCTGGGGGAGGAGGACTTCACTTTCCTCGCGCCTCTCCTCGGCTTCGCCGGTCCGCCCTTCTTCGATGGCAGCCATTACGTGCTGCACCTCCCCGAGCCGCTGGAGGCCGCGGCCCAGCGCCGCCGGCTGCCCGTCGAGGACCTTCTGCGCGATGTGGATGCCGGCCGGGCGAAGCTTTTCGCCGCCCGCGCGGGGCGGGAACGGCCCCTGACGGACGACAAGATCCTGGCGGACTGGAACGGCATGTTGATCCGCGGCCTCGCCGTGGCCGGCCAGCGGCTCAAGGAACCGTCGTTCGTGGAGCGGGCGGCCCGCGCCGCGGACTTCATTCTCAATGCGATGCGCCCCGAGGGTCCCGGGGGGACGACCCTGCTCCACTCCTGGCGCAACGGGCAGGGGAAGATCGCCGCCTACCTGGGCGACTACGCCTTTCTCGTCCGCGGCCTCCTGGCCCTGCACGACGCCACGGAGGAGAAGCGCTGGCTGCATGCGGCCGTGGAGCTCACCCGCGAACAGAGCCGGCGGCTTCGCGACCGGACCGGCGGCTACTTCGTGGGCGGCGTGAGCCCGGACGTCCTCTTCCGCAGCAAGGACATCTTCGACGGCGCGACGCCCGCCGGCAACGCCGTCGCCGTGCTCAATCTCCTCGACCTCGCGGACCGCACGGGGGACATCCTCTGGCGCCGCGAGGCGCGCAAGGCGCTCTGCGCCTTCACCCCCGTGGTCGAGGGGTTCCCCGAGGCCGTGCGGATGCTGACCATCGCCGCCCGGCGCTATCACGAGAAGGGCGGCATTCCCGAAGAGGTGGAAGCCGAGTACAGCGAGGAGCGCGCGGGTCACGAGCGGGATGCGGGTTCGGCGGGCGTCGTCAAGCTGGAGCACGAGGCGGAGCGGCTGGTGAAGACGCACCTCGCGCTGGGCCCCGACTCCGGAGGCTGGAAGTCGTTCCGTCTCACCCTGGAGATCGCCGCCGGCTGGCACCTCCAAGCGAACCCGGCGTCGGAGGCCTACCTCGTGCCGACCGCGGTGACGGCCGATGGCGGCGAGCTGCGGAACGTGGGCTATCCCTCCGGGCAACCGGTGACGGCCGCCTTCGCCCACGAGCCGCTGTCGGTCTACACCGGACGTGTGGAGATCCGGGGCGAGATTGCCGGGACGGAGCGGTTAACGGTTACGTATCAGGCTTGTGACGACGCGCGGTGCCTGCCGCCGGTGGAGCGGACCGTTACGGCGTAAGTCCGGGAAGTGCTACCATCCGCACGGGGAAAACTCGATCATCAAGAGGAAAATCCTTTCAGTCCCCTGGAGGTCCGGTCCATGAAAAGAACGCTCTTTGGCTGTCTCACCTTGCTGGCCACGCTGGCTATAGCCTTGCCGGCGACGGCGGGAAACCTGTACATCCCACTGCTCGACCGCGACGGTGTGGGCGCCAGCCACCAGCGTACGGAGGTCTGGATCGCCAACCCCGCCAGCCAGTCGCACAATTTCAAACCGGTCTTCCTGCCCACCGGCACCAGCGGCACGCCCCTCTCCGGTACCGGCACCACGACCACGGTCCTCAGCGGGCGCACGAGCAAGCTCATCGGACTGACCTCGCCCGGCCAACTCGGCCTGCTGGAGATCGCCGCCGACACCGACCTTCAAGTCGAAGCCCGCCTCGCCAATACGTTGGGGGCCGGCTCGTCAACCTATACGCAAGTGCCCGTCATCACCTCGGCCAACGTGGTCCCGGCCGGCTCCAAAGCCAACCTGCTGGGGCTTGGCCGGTCGAGCAGCGGTATCTACACCGACCTCGGCGTGGTGAACCTGGACCGGCAGGCCGCAACCACCTGCGCCGTCTCCGTCTTCCGTGCGGACGGCACTCAGGTCGCCGGCACCGCGACCATCACCGTCGAGGCGCTATCGATGCGTCACTTCGGCGACGCCCTGGGCCTCCTGGGGGAGACCGACCTGCTGGACGCCCGTGCCCAGGTCACCTGCGACAAGGCGTTCTATCCCTACGCGGCCGTGTTCAACCCGGTTGCCGGCGTCCTCCTCTTCGCGACCCCCACGGGCTCGGGCGCCTCGACACTCGGCGGGAGCACGCCGCCACCGGCGGGCAACTCTGTCATCTTTACTTTGAACGGCTTGTTCCACACGCCCACCCTCGGCCATGAGATCAAGCAGCTCGTCGTGCAGGTGCCCCATGCCCTCTCCCTGCGCAGCATGATCGTCGACTGGGACATCACCCCGGCCGCCTTCACCGCCGGGCACGAAGCTGAAAACCACAGTCTGATCTGGATCTACCGCGGCAAGAACCGGTCCAACACCATCGCCAACATGAACGCCTTCGGGCCCGCTCGCAGCACCGTCAAGAACAACTCGAATGTGGACCTCGCGCCGCCCGCCGTCACCACCAAAGAGACTTCGATGGCGTTCCAGCAGGGGACGCTCTATCACATTCACTACGTCTACGACGCCGAGCATGAAACGATTACCACCACCGTCTCGACAGGCGGTGTGACGACGGCGACCATGACTCAGAATGCGACTGCGAAGCTCAACATCCTGACCATCCCCGCCGTCGGTTTCAACGTTCAGTTTGGCAATACGGCAGCCCAGGCCACCAGCGGCGAATGGCCCACCTACGGCTGGCAATATGCCAACTTGCGAATTGAGATGGTGCCGTACTAGAAGAAGGTCGCCGAGCGCCTTCGTGGCAGGGCGCTCGGGCACTTCTGGGTATTGGGGCCTGCCACCTTGCGGAATCGAGTTGAGCAGAGCATAATTAAATTCATGCTCTGCCCATTCTCGTAACGGTCCCGCGCGATCCCGCGCCGGGCACGAACCGGAAGGAGAGGATCATGGCCACGGAAAGCTACAAAAAGCCCCCACCACACATCATTCCCCTCTACGGAGTGACGATCCATGAGGCGGTGCTTTCAGGCGACCTTGCAAAGATGAAGGAAGTCGCCAGCCAGGCGGAAGCGCACGTCCAGGAATGGGGTAACGTCCCCGCCGCCTTGGAGGCTCTCAAGCTGGAGATCGCCAAAGCTCAGAAGAAACCCTACGGTAAGGGCTGAACGGAAAAGGATCTCTCTCCCGGGACTCGATGAGCGCCTGCGCGCTCCAGAGGGGACTTCATGGCCGAGCCCGTACACCGTCCTGCACGTTTCCGAACTGACGACGACTTCCGGAGGCACGTCCCAGTCCATGTCGTCTGGGAGATCACACTCGCCTGCAATCTCAAGTGCCAGCACTGCGGGTCCCGCGCCGGCAGACCGCGCCCCAACGAGCTGAGCACGGAGGAGTGTCTCGAGGTCATCGACCAGCTTGCCCGCCTGGGTACCCGGGAGATCAGCCTGATCGGCGGCGAGGCCTACCTGCGGCGGGACTGGACGGAGATCGTCCGCGCCATCCGCAGCCACGGCATCTACTGCGCGATGCAGAGCGGCGCCCGCAACTTGACGGCCGCCCGGATCGCCGAGGCGGCCGAGGCCGGCCTGCAAGGCATCGGCGTCTCGATCGACGGCCTGCCGGAGCTGCACGACGAGCTTCGCGGCGTCCCCGGCTCCTACGACATGGCGATCCAGGCCCTGAAGGATGCCAAGGCGGCGGGGCTGCGGACCAGCGTCAACACCCAGATCGGCGCCCGCACGGTGGAGCAGATGCCGGCGATCATGGACCGGATCATCGCGGCGGGCGCCACCCACTGGCAACTCCAACTCACCGTGGCGATGGGCAACGCGGTCGACAACGACGCGCTCCTGCTCCAGCCCTACCAGCTCCTCGACCTCATGCCTCTGCTGGCGCGGCTCTATCACGAGGGAAGGGACCGCGGCCTGCAGATGATCGTGGGCAACAACATTGGCTACTTCGGCCCCTACGAGCACTTCTGGCGCACCTCGGGGGAGGAGTCCACCCATTGGACAGGCTGCAGCGCCGGCCAGACGGTGATCGGCCTGGAGTCGGATGGCACCGTGAAGGGTTGCCCTTCGCTCGCCACGGTCAGCTACGCCGGTGGCAACATTCGCGACCTTTCACTGGAGGAAATCTGGAATTCCAGCGAGGCGATCCACTTTGGCCGCCTGCGCTCGGTGGAAGACCTCTGGGGATTCTGCCGTACCTGTTATTACGCCGACGTCTGCCGCGGCGGCTGCACCTGGACCGCCGACTCGCTCTTTGGCCGCCCCGGCAACAACCCCTACTGTCATCACCGTGTGCTGGAGCTCGAAAAGCAAGGGTTGCGTGAACGGGTGGTCAAGACGCGGGATGCACCTATGCAGTCGTTCGCCACCGGCGAGTTCGAGCTGATCGTCGAGCCCATTCCCGGCCGGGAGGCTGAGGCCGCAGCCGCCTTCCCGCTCACGACGGCGGTGCGATCCGAAAAGGTGGTGCAGATCGGCGGCAGGAAAGCGAAGACTTCCCACCGCTCCGGAGGAGAGGAGGGGCGCCTGCCGCCCAGCCTCGAAATCTGCCGTGCCTGCGATCGGTTTTTCTGGCCCGGAGAAGAGGCCTGTCCGCATTGTGGCGCCGACGTCGCGGCGGCGGCCGCCGCTCACGACGAGGAAGCTCAGTACCGCCACGCGCTGATCGCCGAGGTCGAGGAGCTGATCCGGAAAGCGCGAGGCGGCAGCGCGCAGGAGGCGGTTGGCACAGGAGCTTGAATAGGGGAGCGGTCTGGAGGGAGAAGGCTCCGCTATACTCTCGGTCATGAATCTCGAAGCTCTCCCGGGAGGCGATCTTGTCCAGGAAGGGATCGCCGATCTCGCTCGGGGTGTCGAGTCGACCTCCTCGCTCCTGGTTTCGATCGGTGCTTATCGTCTGCGTCGGGTCGGCCTGCCGATTCCCGAGACCGTGATCGACTCGCCGGAGCTGCGTCTTTACGAGAAACTGGCGGAATCCGATTCGGACTCCGCCCACTCCCGATACAACGCCCTGGTACGGCGGCTTGTCAGCTTCGAGAACGCGGCGGAATGCTTGATCTCTCGCCCTGCGTAATCGTGGTGAAGACCCCGGTCGTTGACCGTCGGGGAGAGCCGGCGCGTCTGGCTCAAGCGGGGCAGGGTAGCGCCCAGCAACTTCTGGCGGCGGCGCGGACGCACGAGCAGACGCTCGCCGAGGTCGTCAACACGCTGGCCGAGCGCGGCATCGCCTATCGCCAAGAGCGGGTGGACTCCCTCGGCGCACCGGCGCGGCGGGCGATCGCCGGAGCGCGGCTGGTGGTCTCCGTGGGCGGCGACGGCACCCTGTTGACCTCTTCACACTGGGTGCGCGATGGCTACCTGCTGGGCGTCAATTCCGCGCCCAGCGATAGCGTGGGTTACTTCTCGCTGGCGAGACGCGAGACCTTCGCCGCGATCCTCGACAGCATTTTGCAGAAAACCCTGCATCCGCTCTCCGTCGCCCGGCTTGGCGTCACCCTCGACGGCCGGCTGCTTCCCGAACCGGCGCTCAACGACATTCTGGCGGTCCATGAGCACCCCGCGGCGACCAGCCGATACGTGTTGCGGTTGGCGGAGAAGGAAGAAGAGCACCGGAGCTCGGGTCTATGGATCGCCGGCCCGGCCGGCTCGACGGCGGGGATTGCCTCGGCCGGAGGCCGCCGCATGCCGCTACTCTCGCGGCGGATTCAGTTCCGCGCCCGCGAGCTCTACCGTGCACCCGGCCGCATCTACGAGCTGGCGAGCGGCTTCGTCGCCTCGGGTGAAACGCTCCTCGTCGAATCGAGGATGGAAGACGGCTGGCTTTTCCTCGACGGCGCCCGCACCAGCTACCGCTTCCCCTTCGGCGCCAAGGCCGAGGTGCGCGTCTCCCCCGAGCCCCTCCATCTCTTCACCGACCCTTCGCGCTGGGCGTCCCCGCGGCGTTGATGTGAAAGTGATTGAATTCACACGCGGTCAAGCCCAACCGATCGAGCTGTTCGAGAGCGCGTCCTAGGATCAACGACCAAACCAGTACGGACGTGCGATGGGCCAACCCTGTGCATTGACAGCTCGAAAGCACTGGGGTAGTTTTGAGGTTGTGGGTAATGTGTCCAAAGAAGCACTCGCCATTGGAGCGATGGCGTCGCATGGATCTCGCCGTGTGGCCGTGGTTCTCCCGCGTATCCTGGGTGATGCTTCCCCGGCTATCGCAGGACGGCCGACCGTTGGCGACCTCGCTGCCCGGTCGATAATCGTCGACCTTCAAGCATATTGCGCGAAATTGAGCACCTGCGCGGAACTTGCCTTGGCCTCATACGCCGAGGAGCTTCACCGCCGCATGCGTAAAGAAGACCGGCTGATGCAAGTACGGCTCGTGCGGCTCTCGTGGCAACGCGTCCCCATCTCCCGGGGGATTCGGCGCTCGCGCGCGATGCGGCGGACCTCGGGAAATTCTTCCCCTCCGGCTGACGAAGGGGACGAGCCCGAACCATACCCCATAGAACCGCACGAACCCTTCCTCGCAGCATTCCGCGTCTCTCCTCCTAATCAGTCCAGCTCCTTTTTCTTTAAGGTCCTTGTGCGCCTGCGGTGTGTCCCGCTTGCGCAGCGGGGCGCCGCCTGCATTTCCTTCGAGAGGTGAGATCTCGCAATGGGAATCCCTCACCTTCTCACCGGGTCTGAAGTCGCCAGCGTTTTAAGGGTCACGGAGCGGACCTTAAGCCGCTGGAGACAACAGAAGCTGAATCTTGCTTTTATCAAGGCGGGAAGGCGAGTCCTTTACCACCAGTCAGAAGTGCTTCGGTTTATCGACTCCCAGACGCGTGCTTCCACTACCGACGGCGCTGGTAGATCTATTGGAGCAACCTCAGAATGCAGGGTAAAGGTCATGCCTAAGAAAATTTTCATCACTTACGCTCAGGAACCAGCAACGCACAAGCAAAAGGTAGCCGACTTAGTGGCATTTCTTCAGGAGGCTGGTCTTAGTGTGACCTTCGATCAGAGTGTGACCTCTCCTCAAGGTCCACCGGAAGGATGGCCCAATTGGATGCTCGACAAGCTTGAGCAGGCCGATTGGGTGCTCGTAATCTGTAACGAAGCCTACTACCGGAGATTCCGAGGCAGAGAAGTGCCGGGGAAGGGCAACGGCGCGGTTTGGGAGAGCCGGCTCATGAGTCAGATGCTTTACAACGAAGGTATGCAGAATCAGAAATTTATCCCGGTATTACTGGGCGATGAACCGGTCGAACACATCCCCGAGCCATTACGCGGCGCGACCTGTTATCGCCTCCCCACCGAATTGCTGGAACTGACTACTGCCTTGGTGGGGTTAAAAGCGAGCATGCTGTCAGTTCCAGCTCGGGTGTGAGAGTGACGCTTATGGCTTTCCTGCCCTGTTGGACTGGCTTAAGAATCTCGGACCTTCGGCCCGAAAAACGGCGGCGAATCTTCAGGCAATCTCTGATCATGAGGGAAGAAGCGCTCCCTGGTCTCGCGCCAGATCTCCCAACGCTCCTGGGGCCGCAGAGCCCCGGCGAAGGGGCTTGAATGGCGGAGCTCGACCGCCAGCTCGCTGCGTTCGACCAGGAAAGCCGCGATCGAGGCTACCTCGCCTTTCAGGATTTCCGCCCATTTCAGGGCATAGAAGAGCGCGCCATCACTGGACGCCAACCATCCCTGAACACGCTGGCGCGCCATTTCGAGGATCTCCGGATGGTCTCGCAGGTGCTCAGCAATGACGGTGTGATACGCAATGCTTCTCTCCTCTGACAGCCCGTGGAGGTCCATATCGGAAAAGACGGTAGCACACCGCTTGAGAAGGGAGAGGACGGCCGGGCGGGAGGTCCTAAAATCAGGTCCGCTTCAACTCGGCGCGCAGCCGAGCGAGCTCGGCCTCGGCGGCCTTACGCGCCTCGGTCTCGCGGACGGCATGGGCCTCGGCTGCCTTTCGGGCTTCGACCTCGCGGGCGGCCGCTTCCAGGGCACGGTCCGCCTGCTCTTTGGGGTCCAACAGCCGCTCGCCTGTCTGAGCGTTGAAGATAACGGGCGTCTGGCCGTCCTCTCCCACTCCGAACAGCAGCCCCGTGGTCTCGGAGAGCAGCCGGCCCTGAGCATCCGGCGGGATCCGCCGGTATCGCCCATCGCGACCCAGACGGTAGCCGAGCAGCAAAAGACGCCCCTCGGTGACAGGCGTCGGAGGATCGAGGATCACATATTCCGGAATCCCTACCCGCTGATAGATCTCCACCTTTTTTTCATAATCATTGCGGCGGATCTCAGGGTCAGAGGAGGAGACCACTTCCAGGATCAGGCAGGGCCGCACCCCTTCCTCGACGACGTCGAAGCTGGACCGGGCTGGATCGATCTTCCGGCGCACTCCCGGAATGACCGCCAGATCGGGAGACGGTTCCTTCAGCCCCGGAATCCTCCACAGCATCTTCAGGTCCACGGCCAAAGTCACGTTGTCCCGGACCTCGTAATACCGGTCGAGAATCCGCGCCAGCAGAAACAGCATCTCCCAATACAGTTGGCTTTGTCCCACTTGGTCTCCGGGCTGGGGATCGAGCAGATCGTCCGCTGTCAGCGGAACCTGCTCGTCGAGGACTTCGCCGCTGGGCAGGCGAACGCTCCGCCACCGCCACCCGAAACGGAAAGGATCGGCTTTGTCGGGAGCGGTCTTCGGCTCCCAGTCGACCGGCATCTTGCGGAGAGGCTCGCCCATGGCTCAACTATAGCGATGTCTTGGATGCCGGGTCAAATATAACGTTCCCCGAGAACCCGCCGGTACAGCTTCAGCCTGCAAAGAACCTCCGGAAAGGCCTCCAATACCGCGCCACCAAAGCCCCGCCAGCCAGGGCCGCTGCGACCACAGAGGCCCCAAAGCGCATCCACGATCCGGCCGGGCCGAGCCAGGCGGCGAGGGCGAAGAAGGGGAGGGGGATGAGGTAGAGCTGGGCGAGGTCGGCCAGCAGGGTTTTGAAGCGGGGACCGAAGACCCTCGCCACTTCCCAGGCCATCAGAAGGTTCCCCACCAGCAGGTAGTTCGCGGCTCCCATCCCCGGCGCTCCCCAGCGCTGGATGAACCAGACGCCGAAGCCCACCAGGGAGACGAGGTTGAGCACTTCGATCAGGATCCATTGCCGGTCGCGATGCTCGGCCTTGAGCATCTCACCGCCAAGAATGGTGAATTGATCGAAGAAAGGAATGAAGGAGAGGACCCGCAGGATCGGTGCCGCGGGCAGCCAGGTGGGGCCGGCCAGGATCAGGAGCACCCGTTCCGCGTTGAAGAACAGGAAGTAACTTGCCAGGAGCTGGATTCCTAGGAGCTGGATGGTGCTGAGTCGGAAAAACTCCACGAATCGCACGCGATCGTTCAGATATTCGACGAGCGTCGGAAAAAGCGCCCGCGGATAGGCGAGTGTCGCGACCAGGAATACCAGCATGTACGACTTGGTGTAGAGGCCGACCGTCGCCGTGTCGAGGAATCCGTTGACGATGAAGGCGTCGATGTAGGTGACGAGCTGCAGGGTGATCCAGATCAGGAAGAGGGAGAAGCTGCGGCGCAGAAGGTCTCGCAGGATCTCCCATTCGATTTTGAGCGGTACCCTTCCCCACGCCTTCCACCAGGAGTACGCGGCGAGGAGGGCGGCGCCAGCGAGGTCGCCGTAGATCAGGCTCCAAACACCCCAGCCTTGCAGTGCCAGGCCCACGGAGACCAGGGCGATGATGGCGCCGCGCCAGATCTCGGGAGCGATCAGATGACCGATCGTCAGCTCCCGCTCGAAGAACGCCTTCGGCACCACGGCCAACCCGTCGAGGAAGATCCACAGGGCGAAGACCCGCAGCACGGCAGGGAGCTCGGGCTGGAGGTGGCCGAAGATCGACGCCGACCCCAGGAGAATCAGGGAGAGCCCGGCGCCGGAGATCGCAGTGAAGGCGAAGACGGTGCCGTAGGGCCGTCGCGGGTCCCGCACCAGGTGATATGGCAGCCCGAGATCGCGGATCGCCGAAGCGACCGTCACGATGCGCAGGGCGAGCTCGTAGACGCCGTGCCCTTCGGGGAGGATCAGCCGCAGCAGGGCCAGCTTGGCCCCGAAGGTCACCGCCAGCCGGGCGAACTGTATGGCGTAGGAGGCGAAGGTGGAGCGCAGGATGCGCTGCTCGGTCGTTCCGCCCTGACCCTCACCCCCCGGCCCCATAGGCGCTAACTTAACGTGTCTCAGAGGTCCCCCTCCCCAGACCCTCATCACCCCGGCCCTCTTCTCCCGCCCCCTCCGCACCCCCCTCACCGGGAGAAGAGGGAGCAAGGCAAAAACGCCCCAGGGGTACCCCTCTCCCGGTGAGGGGGGTTGGGCGGGGGCGGGAGAGGGGCAGGGGTGAGGGTCTT
>DASYJD010000002.1:0-24330 GCA_035996875.1 Thermoanaerobaculia bacterium | reverse complement strand
GGGGTCGTGCGCGGGCGGCCACCGGGCCTAGCAGCCGGCAGTAAAGGGTGAATGACATCCCATTCCGCATCTGACAGGTCGCTTGGATAGCTCATGCCGGGTATTTTAGCATCGACATCCGAAACTTCCCAGACACCCTCTAAAGCCACCCAGAAAGGTGGGTTCTCCCCCTCCCCCAATGTCCGGAACCTTCAACGAGCATAGGGTTCAACTTCCGGGTGGGCAAGGCGGAGCGAATTTGGAGGATCTGACCTTTTCTAGCGCGCTGCGCCGCGTGTTGGCGCCCGCCGGGCGGACCAGCAAGCTTGACCTGATCGATCCTGAAACCGAGCAGATCGAGACGATCTCGGGGTTTCCTTCTAGCCCTCTTTCCGGTAAGGGCCATTCGGGCAGCGGACACGGTGAGGGAGCAGTCTCTGCCGACGAAGGGCGAGGAACGATCTTTGCGCTAGACCGTTTGGCCAGGCAGCTCGTCGTCATCGATCCGAAAGGTCGGTCTGTTATTTCCACGGTTCCAGTATCGAACGAGCCCAGAATCGTTCGCTATGTGGCGTCAACCCGGGAGTTGTGGATCACCGAGCCTGCTAAATCGAAGCTGGAGATCTTGTCCGTTCCCGCCACCGGCGCTCCTATTCCCAGCCATAAAGCGTTTATTACTACGCAAGGCTGGACGGACATGGTCGTAATCGACGAGGCGCGCGGACGCGCTTACACCAGCGGATGGGGAGGCAAGACGTTTGTGTTCGATCTCAAGTCGCGTTCACCTGCCGGCAGCTATGACAATGGCTGCAATGGCGGCCCCTTGGCGCTCGACGGCAAGCGAGGACTCCTTTTTGTTGGCTGCCGCGGAAAGCTCAATGTCCTCGACCTGCGACATGGCGGCGCAATCCTCGAAAGTCAGGATGTAGTATTCCCCGATCGTTCGCCCTGGGTAATCGACGTTATCGCTTACGATCCTGTCTTAGCGCACCTTTACGTAGCAACCGACATCGGGGTAGTGGGGATTTTTTATATGTCCGCCGAGGGAAAACTCAGAGAGATCCTCGGTACCTCCGTCTATCCCGGCTCGCATATGAGCGTCGATGATCGGCATCAGCTTTGGGTCTCTTGCCCGCGAGATGGGCAACTGTATGTATTCAAGGATGATCTGCGACCCGCGGGTTGACGCCATCTGGGTGGCTCTATTTCGCGTTGGAGTCTAGCTATTGCGTTTGTCTTCAGTCTCGCGAAGTCGTGCCATCGCCGCCTGGAGATCGGCGTACGGTTCAGGACCTGGGGTCATCGCTCCGATGGCATTCCCATTCGGTCGCTTGATTCTGATGACCCTTATGACGATGAGCGCGGCAATCATTTCAATGACCGCTCCAAACACCTTCGCCGGGACGCCAGGAACGGCCCAAAGGAATGTGAGTCCGAGCAGTACACAGTAGGCGGCCCGACCTAGCCACCAACCTGTCCCGTCCGAGCGGTTCGGGGCAATCGTGGCATCTTTCGGCGACTGCGCGTGAGGATTGGCAGGCTCTTGCATCGGCGTAAGCCCTTTCCGGGGGAGATGTCCGCGTCCACGATCAACAGTGTGTCCCAGAAGTCGCCTCAGGTCTAGCGCGCAAAGCGGTTCGGAGCTAAGGGCACTGCCATGGAGCCCGAGATCACCCGGAGGGGTGCCCTCCGTAGACCCACGGTGCTATCTTGGGAAAGCGGGAAAGCGAGGGTGTCGGACCCTCCTGCCACCACAAGCCAGTGGGAAAGCTCTTTTTGGAGAGTTGATCGCTGAACGACCAAACGAGATCCCCAAACCCGGCTGTGGAGGTCTGTGAGCTCCTGCCGGACGGCAGGGAATTTAAGGCCGTATGGTCGTACCTGTGCCAGAGTGACGTTGCAACGTTGGTAACAGTCCATTTCTTTGATAGGGTCGAACCATGAGTACTCCTGGTCGGCGAATCAAGCGAACGCGGTTAATTCAGGCCGAGAAGTTTGTCGTAGCAGTAGAGGTCGAGATGGTCGTTCCGGTCGATGATACGGCTGAGCCCTGCTACGAGGCTGAGACAGTGCAGTTCCTACGACAAGTCAAGGAGCGTGCTGATCAAGGCGACGTAGCTTGGCTGAAGAAGAGGGGCAAGGTCTACGCTGCCCTGGAAGCCGCATAAGAATCAATGTCCTCCGACACCCTCGGAGTCGATGGTCTCATGCCCGCCATCAAGAACCCCATCACCGACCCCGCCGAAGGCTTTTCGATGAGACCCTGACACCTTCCTGGCCACTTATTCCTGGGGTGCAGAGTAAGGGAAGACCAGGCTCGGTCGATAGGGGAAGGGCCGCATGCGGTAGCACGCCCAAAGAGGATCAGCGATGCAGGATCAGGGCTTGCGCCCGCCGCCGACTCCACCCCACTCTGACAGCGCTGTCAGGCGAGCGCAAGGGGGCGTTCCTGTGCCTACTCGGCGCACACACAGAACGAAAAGTCGGTGTCGTGGCCTCCGCCGCATCCAGCCGATGGGCTAACTGTGCAACCACAGGCCGACCAATGGCTTAGGTCACTTGTGGTGGTCTCACAAAATACACAAGCTGAGATTTCATTGGTGAGGGCTCTTCCCCCGCGAACCGGACTGAGCGCGCTGGGTGAGAGAAGCCGAATTGTTTCCCGGTGAAGCAAGAGTCTCTTCATCGTTTTCTCCTTTCTCAACCATGGTGTTCCGGATCGAAGAAAGCGAGCCGCCATCAAGAGGGCAGCGCGATTTTTCCGCTTGAGACCCTGGCACCTATCCTGGCAGCGGCACCCTGCCCCTTCTGGGGCGGCTCGATTCTCGCGCCGAAATCTAGTTATTGCGCTTGGCCTGTGCGCACGTCGAATCTCTCCCGTAAGCGAGGGGTCGCTCGGAGAGTACTCTCTGGAGGCCCAGCGTACTTGGCTTATAACAGGTTGGTGGAGTGGGTTAAGGGAAAGAACGAGAAGTAGGATCCTAAGGGCCGGGCTGTGCCAGGACCCGAGCCCATCCGAAGAGTCTGACATATAACCTCTAGGTGAGCTTATGCGCGCCACCTAGAGAATGCTTATCGTCACTTGCTCCAAGAAGTCGCTTCGGCGGAGCCGATCTCATCCTGAGCCTCCGGAGCTACTTCAATGGGTCCTTCTCCAATCCGCCGATGGAGGAAATAATGCTTCCACAGCGCTGCCGGCTAAGGTAGGGTTGACGCGAGTAAGCTTCACTTCGGCGCGCCTACTTTATCGGCCTTCCTCCGAGACCTCAGATGCTTCTCGATATACTCCCGCTCTTGCTCGAAGTTCATTCCCTGAATCTCGCGGCTGATCTCCTCCCGGATTTCTCGCATCATCTTTACAGAATCAAGCTGCTTCTCAATCTTCATCGGAAGCCACCTCCTTGGGGCTACGGATCTCGAGTATCGGATATCCTAGACGCAGGTTGACAGAGTTGTAGCCATGGATTCTGTTGATATTCACTATGTGCTTGAAGTTCCAGCTCACCAGCACATCAACTCGATTGATTGTTGCTGTTGCGATATGCTGCGCATCGACGAGGCTTCCCGGCCCTATAACCTTAGCGATGAGATACTCTTCAGCGAGCTGTCTCGCTTCCGAAGTGAGTTGGACTTCCTCGATGGCAGATCTTGGTAGCTGGTCGATTACCGCACGTACCGCCTCCGATGCTCGTTCGAGCTCCAAACGTGTGAGATCGGAGAGCACGAGCACGTCACTGCCCCGAGCGAAGCGCTCCAACAGAAGCGTGGAAGAGACGGAGAATTCCCTGTCTAAGCAGCCGCCAATAACAGACGTGTCGGTGTAGATACGTCGCTTCATTATCTTGTTCATTCTCTTAGACTTCCATCCTACGCCGCTTCCTTATCATCGTCAACGCCACCCTGTCTACATCTACTAGAATATAGTCCTCCGCCCCCGCTTGGTGGGCCGAGGTAGAAAAAAGCGCCCTTGGCAGGGCACCAATCGATTCGGTGGTTCGCTCTATCCCAGGAATCTCGCCCTGGGCGAGGAGTCTGCCGCCCTCCGGGCTCGCGGTGTGGGCCTGCGGAAGGTGCGCGCGAAGGGGCGGCAGAAGACCGCCGAAACGAAGACTGCTTTCGCCCGGGCTGCAAGAACTGAAACAGTTGTTCTGTGACGAGCCCTAAGGATTGCAGGGAATCTGACACGTCGGCTCTTCAACCGCCTCGTCAATGGACGACGGGCAGGGGGACGCCGCTCCGGCACCTAGCTCAGATGGAAGCGAATGGGTGATTGCGCCGCCCAAGACGTAGCTGTGTTACACTTCGTTCGATGGGTCATACAATTTCAGTTCGTCTCAGCGAAGAGTTGGCCGCCTGGCTCGAGGTCGCTGCAGCGCGGAGCGGCGTGTCGCAGGGCAAGCTCATCCGTGACCAGTTGGAGAAAGCCAGGGCGAGCGGCGAGGGCCAGGGCTTCCTGCGCTTGGCCGGAGCGGTGGACGGACCGGAGGACTTGTCCGGCCGCAAGGGCTTTTCGCGCTCGTGAAGGGGATCGCCGATACCGGCTTCCTTGTCGCCTTCGCCAATCGCAACGACCTCTACCATTCCTGGGCGGTGAGCCTCGCGAGGGACGTCACCGAGCCTCTGCTCACTTGCGAGGCAGTGCTGGCCGAGACGGCCTTCCATCTCCACAGCGTCCCCCTCGTTTTTGCCATGGTGACGGAGGGACTGGTCGAGATCGCCTTCGATTGCCGGTCTCAACTCAGTCAGCTTGGGGTGCTGGCGGACCGATATTCCGACCGGAATCCGGACTTGGCGGACCTTTGCCTGATTCGAATGAGTGAGATCTATCCGCGGCACAGCGTCATCACTGTGGATCGAACGGACTTCAACATCTACCGCCGAAACAAGCGGGAGGCTATTCCGCTGATCTGTCCTCCCTGAAAAGAGTCTTTCAGGCCGCCTCGTCAGTGGACGACCGGCAGGGGACGCCGCTCCGCCAGCTCCATCTCGCTGGCCGTGATGCCGGCGTAGAAGCGCTCGCGGACGCCGTCGGCGTTCATCTGGCACATGGGGATCATCTCGCCCCTGTAGGGGAGACGGAAGACGCAGGCGGCGAGACGCGCTTGGCCGACCTGGGTCTGGAGCTCGGCGGGGTTCATGAAGTGGTGGCTCGTGAGGGTGAAGCCGCCCAGGCGGATCTTCCCGCGCAGGGAATCGACGAGCAGCCGGCCGAGCGACGTCCCCGCCTCGGTGCGAAACCGCCCGGTCGCCCAGCGCCGCACCCGGCCCAGCAGCCAGCGCGGATCGGTGCGGGCGAAGCCCAGGGCGCGGCCCACCATCTCCAGCGGCCGGTCGTCGCGGAAGGCCATGCCGCCCAGACCGCGGGAGAAGAACTCGGACATGATCGCAACGTCCTCGGGCTCGTCGCGAATGAGCTGGAGGGCCCTGAGGTCGCCGCCCGGTCGCTCCAGGGTGAGCAGGGGCACGAACCGGGTGCACTCGGTATGGCCGAAGTGCATGGGGCCGACTCCCTGTAAGTTCAGTCCGAAGTCCGCTGTAGCCTTGGCGATCTCGGTCCACAGCTCGTCCGCCGTCACGCCGTGCTGGCTCTTGCGCGTCCTACCAACTTGGGCGAGGGGCTGGAAGCTCACGAGGCTGAAGGCGTCGTGGTTGTGGATGAGCCAGCGCACGACGGCGGGGATCTGTGGCAGGTTTTCTTGAGTCACCGTCAGGGTCATGGCGGCCCGCAGGGTACGGCCGGTGCGCCGCCGGGCCTCGCGAACCATCTTGGCGAACTCCTCGCGTAGCCCCATCAGCTCCAACTCGGACTTCGGAGCCTTGTGGCCGTCGCGGCCCCGCTGGGTGATGTCGACGTGGATGGAGACCTCGGTGAGGCCCCCTTCCACCATCAGCCGCTCCAGCAGGCCGGGCTGGCGGCGGAAGTTGTCGCCGTGGGTCATCACCATGGGGATGACGCCGATCGAGCGCGCGTAGGAAAGGATCTCCACCAGCTCCTCGACGGGACGCAGCGTCACCTCGCCGTCGGTGATCTGGACGTTGCTCTTGGGGCCTAGCCACTGCCGCATCGCGTCTAGCTGCCGCAGGATCGCCGCCGTGGGGAGGGCGGGAATGTGGTTGGCCTCGTGGCCCAGGTAGCAGCCGGTGCAGGCGAAGTCGCAGCGGGGCTGGATGCCGAGGGTCGCGCCGCAGCCGGTGGCCTTCTGCCCCAGGCCCTGCCCGGGAAGGCGAAGGGCAGGATCGAGCCCTGCCCAGCGCTCGGCGAGAATGCGGCGCTTCTCGGCCGTGGCCGGATCTCGAAACAGAGCCAGGAAGCTCCGGAGGGATCCGGGTTCGCCTTTCATTGGGCTCCCCCTCTTTGATCGTCACTTTCCAGAGGCGTCGTTCAGCTTCCAATCGTAGTCGTCGAACTTGACGTCGATCTGGTTGCCGGCCGCGTCCATCTGCTTGCGTTTGTCATTGGAGACGAAGCGCTTGAGGAAGGCGACTTGGCCGCCGCCCCATTTCTGGAAGTCGGCGTTGAACCAGTCCATGATCTTGGTGATGTGGACCACCACTTGGACGCCGTTCTTCTCGATGCGGGCGCCGTGGGAGCCGTCGAGGAACTTCCGCACCTGGTCGTCGAGCTGCTCGCCGATCTTGGCGCCCTCGTAGGGCTCGGTGCGGATCGGCGGGCAGCTCATGGCGGCGCAGTTGATAGCGAAGTGGATGCGCGGGTCCTTGAAGCCTTCGCGGATCTTGTCGTTCTCGACGTCGTTCAGGGACATGGCGCCATTCTTCGTCTGCACCGAGTCTTTCTTGAAGACGTTGAGCTTGATGAAGGGGTCGGTCGAGAGGTCCTTGATCGAGGCGATGGGGTAGTGGTCCACCACGAGCCCCACGACGTTGATGTTATAGAGGTTGACCCAGTAGGCGAACTGGTCGGGCCGCGACAGTGCCTGGACGTCCACGGTGGCCATCTGGTGGCGCAGGTCGTCGATCGCCTTCTTGTCGTGGTCCTTCAGGCCTTTGTAGTTCATTCCCTTGGCGGGGTCGTAGTACTTGGAGAGCAGCTCTCCCCAGGCCTTGTAGTCGGGCGGTACGGCGGCCGCGGCCGGCGCCACGAGAACGGCCATGAGGGCGAGGCAGATGAGCAGAACGTCGGTGGTCGTTTTCATGTTCTTACCTACGGGGCCGCCTTAGGCCAGGGCTTCGACCTCTTCCATGTCCTCGACGTGAGCGCAGCCTTCGGTGTTGCAGACGAGTTGGGCGCCGTTCTTCTTGGTCACCTTCTCCAGCAGGAAGCCGGCGCCGCAGTCCGGGCACTCCTTGAGCACGGGCTTCTTCCACAGGGAGAACTTGCAGTCCGGATAGCGGTTGCAGGACCAGAAGGTCTTGCCGCGGTGAGAGCGCTTCTCCACGATCTCCCCCTTGCCGCACTCCGGGCAGGGGACGCCCGTGGGCTTGGGCTCCATGGGCTTGGGACCCGTCTTGCGGATGCCTTTGCAGTCCGGATAGCCGGTGCAGCCGTAGAAGGTGCCGAAGCGGCTGCGCTTCAGGGCCATGGGCTTGCCGCAGATCTCGCAGGGCGGGACCTCCTCCTCGGCAGTGGCCCCGGCGGGCGAATCCTGGGCCGCGGCCTCTTCGAGGTTGCGGGTGTATTTGCACTCTGGATAGTTGCTGCAGGCGACGAACGGGCCGAAGCGGCCGAAGCGCATCAGCAGGCGCGAGCCACAGTCGGGGCAGTTCTCGTCGAGCGGTATCCCTTCGCGCTTGACGTTGGGCATCTGCTCGCCGGCCGTCTCCAGATCCTTGGTGAACTTCACGTCGAAGTCGGCGATCGCCTGCTTCCATTCGAGCGTGCCGTCCTCAATGCGGTCGAGCTGCTCCTCCAGGGCTGCCGTGTAGCCCTCGTTGAGGATGTCGTGGAAGCCCTTCTGCAGCATGCCGTTGACCAGCCGGCCGAGTTGGGTCGGGCGGAACCGTCCCTCGAGGCGCTCGACGTAGTCGCGGTCGGTCAGCACGGAGAGGATGGTGGCATAGGTCGAGGGTCGGCCGATGCCGTTCTCCTCCAGCGCCTTGACGAGCGTCGCCTCGCTGAACTGCGCCGGCGGTTGGGTGAACTTCTGCTCGGAGAGGAGCTTGATCAGCGCGAGCTTCTCCCCCTCGGTCACCGCGGGCAGCAGGCCTTCCGTCTCCTCGGCGTTGGGGGCAGCGTCCTCGTCCGGCGCCTCGCGGTAGACGGCGAGGAAGCCGGGGCGCTTCAGGACTTTGCCGGAAGCCCGCAGCACGTAGGGGCCGTTCTCGATGTCCACCTGGGTGACGTCGAAGACGGCGGGCTGCATCTGGGAGGCGACGAAGCGGTCCCAGATCAGCTTGTAGAGCTTCCAGTCGTCGTCCTTGAGGAATTCCCGCACCGCGTCCGGCGGCAGGTCGAAGCTGGTAGGGCGGATGGCCTCGTGGGCGTCCTGCGCTCCAGCCTTCGACGGGTAGACGTTGGGCTTCTCGGGCAGGGAGTCGGGACCGTAGGTGGCGGCGATGAGCTCGCGTCCGGCGGTCAGCGCCTCGTCGGCGACGCGGGTCGAATCGGTACGCATGTAGGTGATGAGGCCCACCGAGCCGCGGTCGCCCACGTCCTTGCCTTCATAGAGTCCCTGGGCGATGCCCATGGTGCGCTTGACGGAGAAGCCGAACCGCCGGGCCGCCTCCTGCTGCAGGCGGCTGGTGATGAACGGCGGCGCCGGCCGCTGCCGCGACTCTTTGCGCTCCACCTTGGCGACGACGAACGATCCCGTCTCCAGGCCGCGGACGATCTTCGCCGCCTCCTCGCCGTTGTGCACCTCGGCCTTCTTGCCCTCGATGCGGCTGAGACGGGCGGAGATCGGCGGCGGCAGGCTGGCCTTGAGGTCCGCCCCGAGGTTCCAGTACTCCTCGGGCACGAAGGCGTCGATCTCGTCCTGCCGGGCGCAGACCATCTTCAGGGCGACGGACTGGACGCGGCCGGCGGAGAGCCCCTGCTTGACCTTCTCCCAGAGGAGAGGCGAGAGGCGGAAGCCCATCATGCGGTCGAGGACGCGCCGGGCCTGCTGGGCGTCCACCTTCTGGAGGTCGATGACGCCCGGATTCTCCAGGGCCTTGAGGACGGCGCCCTTGGTGATCTCGTTGAAGGTCACCCGGTGTACGTCCTTGGGGTCCTTGGCCAGCACCTCGGCGATGTGCCAAGCGATGGCCTCCCCCTCGCGGTCCGGGTCGGGGGCGAGATAGACCGTCTCCGCCTCCTTGGCGGCCTGACGCAGCTTCTTCACAACGTCCTTCTTGGCCGCGAGGACCTCGTAACGGGGCTCATAGTCGGGACCGAGCCCCATGTCCTTCTTGATCAGGTCGCGGATGTGCCCGACCGAGGCCTCGACGGCGTAGTTGCGGCCGAGGAACTTCTTCAAGGTCTTGGTCTTGGCGGGGCTTTCGACGATCAGCAGATTCTTTGCCATAGCGGGACTCTCAAACGCCGGGAGACGTCGACATTATTTCTGGACAGGACTGGAGCGCGACCCGGAGCAGGGCGGCGACACTACCATCGGCCCCCCGTCCGCCGCAAGGCTTGGGGGAGACGAGATCCCTGCGGCCCTGGGTTGGGGATCACATGAGCATCACATAGGCAAGTGTCTTATTTTTATAGACTTAGATGGATTTTTCTCGCTTTGGGGGCTGGCGCCATCACATGACCGTCACATAAGAATCAGGCCCAGAACGGGACGTAGCGGGCGTGCTTCCTGGATCGGTTCTCGGGATCGTGAGGCTTGATCAGCCCGTTGTCGAGAGTTTCGGCGATGATCCTGGAGGCGATGGAGTAGTTCTCGTCCTTGATGGAGAACCTCCGCCTGAGGCTGGCGTTGGTCATTTGCCGGTTCGAGACATGCTGGAGGCCGGCGTGCTGATAGCAGGCCCGGACCCGGTCGGCTCTGCTCATGTCGTTGAGCCGCTTATAGGCGAAGAGGATGGCCCGGGTGTGCTGGTGAGCGACCGAGAAATCGGGAGCGGGCAGTTGGAAGCTCTCCACGGAGTCGATGACCTTGTCGATGCCGCTCCCCCGTTCCTCGCAAATGTGAATGCGGCGCATGAAGGAGGCGAGCAGGTCGTTGCGCGATTGGGGAGGGGCATCGAGGAAGCGCTGGGTATCGATGAGGGGGACGCCGGGGTTGGTGATCTCGATCCGGTCCTCGAAGATCTCGACCATCGGGCCGGTACCCGTCGCGGTGAAATCCTGGTGGATGAGTGCGTTGGCGACGAGCTCACGGATGGCGATCTCGGGGTACATCCGGACCTCCGCCCGCAGCGCTTGGCCGATGACCTCGTTGCGCGGCACGGAGTCGTTGATGAAGCTGACGAGCTTCGCAAACCCTGGCGCATATCCCTTCCGGCCGGCCTGCTCTCGCACGGTCTCGACCCGGTTCGCGCCGCTGTAGAGGACGACCCGCACAGCCTTCCGACGCAGGTGCTCGAAGGCCTGGAGATCCCTGGCCAGGAGAATGGCTCCCAGATTGGTGATGCCATAGCGGTCATCGCCGGCTGCGAGAATGAACTTCTCGGAAACGAGCTTCGCGAGCACGCTTTCCCGGGCTTCGGGCAGGCGCTGCCCCGTCAGATCGAGGTATGAAGGGTAGTCGAGAAGGGCGAGGACCTCGTCGGAGGGGATCGAGGCTCTGGCGAGCCCCTGCTCGAAGGGCGGCTTACCGGAGAGAGACGCCCAGAGCTCTCTCTCCTTCTCCGGGTAGTCCCGAAGTTTCTTCTTGTAGCTGCCCACCCGGACGAACTCCGATTCCTTGAAGCGGACGGGCGTATGCGCGGCCGCGGGAACCTCGAAGAGGACAAATGTGCGACCCTCCCATTCGACCTCGTGAATCTTGAAGTTGATCCTCGGGGTCAGTAGGCGCGCGAGCCAGCTCTCCAACTCTTCGCTTCCCACGCGAGAGCCGCGGGGCCGAAACCCTGTCCCCACCAACTCGTGGGCGCCGTCGGTGATTCCCCAGGCGATGAAGCCGGCTTCCTTGCCGTGCAATGCCGCGGAGTTGGAGATCGCCGACAGGTATTCTCCGATCTCCCCAGGATCGGCGTTGTCTCGCTTGAGCTCGACCCACTCCGTTTCGTAGGGCAGGCTTGCGAGCCGGAGCAGCAACTGAGTTGTACTCTCTGTGGTCATTTGCCAAGTCCTTTCCAGTCTGCCGTTCCCCCTCACCGTCCAAAGATCGACCCGGGCAGCCGCTTGACCCAGCTTTCCAGCTCAAGCTCCAGCAGGGCGGCGAGGACGCGGTCGATCGGGACGTCGAGGCGGACGGCGATCTCTTCGGCGCCACGGGTGGCTCCCTTGGGTATCTCGGCGAGGACCTGGCCGGGGAAGCCGGAGGACGGCTCCGGTCCGGGGTCGGGCGCCAAGGCTTGAGACATCGCGGGCAGGGCGAGCCGCGCCGACGAACGGGGAAGGCGGGGGAGGAGCACCTCCAGCAGGTCGGCGGGATGCTGGGCCAGGCTCGCGCCGTCGCGGATGAGGGCGTTGGCGCCCAGGGAGCTCTCGTCGAAGATCCTGCCGGGCACGGCCCAGACGTCCCGCCCGAGGTCGAGGGCGTGGCGGGCGGTGATCAGCGAGCCCGAGCGATGGGCGGCCTGGACCACCAGGGTGGCGGCAGCGAGGGCCGCGATCGACCGGTTGCGCAGGGGGAAGTGCCAGGCGCGGGGGATGAGGTTGCAGGGGAACTCGGAGACGACGGCCCCGCGCTCGGCGATCTCGTTGGCCAGCCGGGCGTGGCCCTTGGGATAGTCCACCGCCAGGCCGCAGCCGAGGACGGCGACCGTCCGGCCCGCGGGGGCCGCCATGGCGCTGCGGTGTGCCGCCGCGTCGATGCCGCGGGCGAAACCGGAGACGATGACGACGCCCGCCGCCGCCAGGGAGCGGGCGAAGAGCTCGGCCGCCTCCCGCCCGTAGGCGTCCGCCTTGCGGGAGCCGACGATGGCCACGGCGGGGCCTTCGGGCACCTCTCCCCGCACGGTAATTACGGGTGGCGGGGGTGATAGCTGGAGGAGGCCGGGCGGGTAGCCGGGGTCCTCCACGGTCAGGATGCGGCCGTTCAGCTTCTCCGCCTCCGCGGTTTCGCGGGCGGCGAGCTCGACGGCGCGCTCGCGTAGAGCCAGGGCCTTGGCGTACTGGGCCTTGGGCACGCCGAGCTCGGCAGCCAGCCGCGCGGGATTGCCGCCGGCAACGCCGTCATCGCCGGCATTGAACCAGCGGTCCAGCTCCTGGGACAAACGGTACACGGCCGGGCGAGAGATCTCGGTGGCGGCATTGAGGGCGAGCAGCAGCTCACGTCGGGATGGGGTGGTCATGGGTCTCAGGGTTCCTCCTTTTCGTTTCCACCCCTATAAAGAACGGAAAAAACGTCTCTCATCGCTCATCCCCTCGGAGAAAGGGGGGTTGGACGGCGATGGATTGGCGCGCGGATGCCGCCGGGAGGGGGAGCCGGATGGGCGGGAAGTGGGCGGAAATTTGAAGCGGCAGGCCCTGAGACCCCGGGCATGCGTTGTGTATACTAGGCTCCTCGGACACTACGGGCGATGACGAAGCTCTCCCCATTCACCCACCCGGGCCGCAAGGCACCGGAGCCCATGCTGAGGTCTCTCTCCATGCGTTTACCCTGCCTCGTCGCCGTGCTCCTGCTTCTGGCTCCTGGCGCCGGCTACGCCAAGGCGAACCAGGCCTCTTCCCAACTCGCCTTCGGCGTCGACATGGCCAAGCGCGGGCTGTGGAAGGAAGCCCTCTTCCGCTTTCAGCAAGCCGAGAAGCTCGAGCCGGAGAACCCCCGCATCCAGAGCAATCTGGGTGTGGCGGCCGAAGCCGCGGGCCAGTTCGACAAGGCCCTCGAGTACTACCAGAAGGCGCTACGCCTGGCGCCGAACGACAAGGGGATCCGCACCAACTACACGCGCTTCGTGGAGTTCTACCAGGGCTTCAAGGGCAAGAAGGACACCAAAAAGGGGAGCTTGACGATGCCGGCGCCGAGCGCGCCGCCTCCGCCCGCCGGTGGCAAGCCGGCCACCGTTCCCGAGCCGACCATCCCGCCCGCGACTCCGGCCTCGCCTCCTTCGCCTCCTTCGCCGGCGGCCACCCCGAAGCCGTCCGCCCCGGAGGACACACCGCCCCCACCCGCGGACAACCGGCCGGCCCGCTAGGCTCTTCACGGGATCAAGGAGGAAAGGAAGACATGAATCATCGCTCGCTCGTGCTCGCGACCCTCCTCTCGCTCGCCGCTTTGCCGGCGCTGGCCGGTTCGGTCGACGTCAAGCTGAAGCTGCCTCAGCGCGCGCGGCTCGACCTCCAGGGGCGCAAGTCCCTGGCCGTGACCCCCTTCGTGGTGGTCAAACAGGAGGGCGCGCAGAAGATCAAGGGGCGGGACATCGACGTGCAGAAGGAGTTCGACCGCTATCTGGTCAAAGTCCTGCGGCGGGAGACGCAGCTCAAGATCGTCGAGCCCGGACCGGTGGACTTCCCGACCTACGATTTGGCGCAGCTCGCCAAGCAGACCGACTTCTGGCGCGCCCTCGGGGAGCGGGTTCAGGTCGACCTCATCCTCGCCGGCGCCCTCGACTTCGACATTCAGGACCGCACCGGCTACCGCACGGAGGAGTACGTCTCTCCCTTCAACGGCCGCACCTATCTGCGGCAGGTCCTGGTCGAGCAGACCGGCTTTCAGTACGACATCCTGATGCAGGTCTACGACGGCAAGACCGGCGCCCTGCTGTATACGGACAACTTCAAGGACTTCCAGAGCTTCGAGGGCGAGAACACGGATCCGTTGGCGGGCATGTTCGAGAATCTGCGGTCGCTGGAGGACCGCATCGTCAACGTGTTCACCCAAAAAGAGGTCGAGGCCAGTCGTATCCTGTTCACCCAATAGGGGAGAAAAGGAGATCTCGTTGACGCGCTCTATGCATCGTCTGTTCATCTCGGGGCTGTTCACCGCCGGCCTGCTGCTCGCCTTCGCGCCCCTCCACTCTCAGGACTACGGGGGCGGCGCCCTGATCGCGGGCTCGGGGTTCAGCAAGAACAAGATCCAGTACCGCGACTTCAAGTGGGAGATCTACCACTCGCCGCACTTCAACCTCTACTACTACCAGGAGGAGAAGCCGCAGCTCCAGAAGGTGGTCTCCTTCGCCGAGAGCGCCTACGACAAGCTGTCGCGGGAGTTCAACTTCCAGATCAAGGAGCCGGTGCCGCTGATCTACTACGCCACCCACTCGGCGTTCGAGCAGAACAACGTCCTCCTAAACTTCATCCCCGAAGGCGTGGGCGCCTTCGCCAGCCCGGCCCGGTTCCGGATGGTGCTCCCCATCGACGTGCCGGACCCGGAGCTGTACCAGCTCATCAGCCATGAGCTGACCCACATCTTCCAGTACCACATGCTCTTCCAGGGGAGCCTCGCGAAGGCGGTCGCCTCCGGTCCTCCGACTTGGTTCATGGAGGGCATGGCGAGCTACATGGCCAAGGACGAGTCGCAACGCGACCGGATGTACCTGCGCGACGCGGTGGTCAACGACCGCATTCCGTCCGTGGCCCGCGGCGAGGTGGAGGGCTTCTTCGCCTACCGCTTCGGCCACGCCGTCTTCGACTTCATCGAGGAGCGCTGGGGCCGGGAGGGCTTCCTCGACTTCATCTACGAGATCCGCAACACCATCGGCTCGCGGGTGGACCGGGCCATCAAGCGGACCTTCAAGATCGAGCCGGAGGACTTCGACATCGAGTTCCGCCGCTGGCTGCGCAAGAAGTACCTGCCGCAGCTCGTGCAGACAGGCGAGCCCTCCGACTTTGGCCACATCTTCCGGATCGACCAGGACCGCACGGGCGGCACCGAGGCGATCTCGCCGGTGGCCTCGCCGTCCGGCGATCTGGTGGCCGCCCTCTCAGGCTACAAAGGCAAGGTGGATGTCGTTCTGTTCGACGCCAAGAACCGGCGCCTGATCCGCAACCTGACACGCAATTTCGCCAGCCAGTACCAGTACCTGATCAGCCAGGAGCTGACGACCGGCCGCCGGCTGGGCCGCGACCTCGCCTTCTCGCCCGACGGCAACACCCTCGCCGTCTTCGCCAAGCGGGAGCGTGGCCGCAGCCTGCTGCTCATCGACGTCCTCTCGGGACACCTGAACACCGTCATCGACATGTTCGACGTCGAGCAGCAGGGCTCGCCGGTCTTCTCGCCGGATGGCCGCACGGTTGCCTTCTACGGCTGGCAGAGCGGCCAGTTCGACATCTTCGCGCTGGACCTGGAGACGCGGAAGATCAGCCACATCACCGACGACGACGTCTTCGACGGTGCTCCCGCGTTCTCGCCCGACGGCAAGTCCGTCTTCTTCGTCTCTACGGTGAGCACCGGCAACAAGATCTTCCGCGTCGACCTCGCCAGCCCCGGGACGCGCTACCAGATCACCACCGGCCAGTCGAACGAGAACGATCCCACCTTCTCGCCCGACGGCAAGCGGCTCTACTTCACCTCCGACCGCAGCGGTCCGGAGAACATCTTCAGCCTCGAGCTGGCCACCGGCAAGCTGCGCCAGCACACCGACGTGGTCACCGGCGCCTTCATGCCCACCGTGCTGCGGGAAACCGAGGGCCCGGAACGGGTGGTCTACGGCGGCTACTGGCGGCAGAGCTTCGACCTCTACGTGGCCAATACCGACGAGGCGGTCAAGGAAGCCCAGAAGCTGGAGATCCCGACCGCCCCCGCCGAGACCAAGGACCTGCCGCACTTCGAGCCCGACATCCAGGTCACCCTGGACGAGGCCAACAAGGAGAAATACCACGGGCGCAAGTTCTTCCTCGAGGACGCCGAGGCCACCATCGGCGTCAACAGCGATCAGAGCTACCAGGGACGGATCCTGCTCAACTTCACCGACTACCTGGGCGATCACCGGATCTTCGCCAATCTCAGCTCCATCGACAGCTTCTCGAACTTCGACGTCACCTACGCCGACCTCTCCCACCGCTTGCAGTGGCAGGTCCAGGCCTTCGACTACCGGACTTTCTTCCAGACCGGCGATCCGGAGCTGAACCCCACGCAGGGCCGCACCGATTTCAGCGTGACCGGCGCCGTCGCTTCCCTCGTCTACCCCTTCTCCTTCTACCAGCGGGTGGAGCTGGGGGTCGGTTATCTCTTCCGCAAGGAGTCACTCCCGTTCTTCAATCCCGACGGTTCCATCGGCTTCTCCCCTACGTTCCGCGATAACTTCCCGATCATCCAGGGGGCCTGGGTGGGCGACTCCGCCGTCTTCGATAACTACGGCGCCGTCTCCGGCCGCCGCTGGCGGCTGAATCTCTCGTATGCGTTCGACACTCAGGAGAGCGGCACGAAGTACACGTCCGCCGACCTCGAGATCCGGCAGTACCTCCACGTCACTCAGCGCAGCAACTTCGCTTTCCGCCTCTTCGCCGGCGGGTCGAATGGCAACGCGCCGCCGCCCTACTACTTCGGTGGTCTCGACACGCTGCGTGGCGTCAATTTCCGCTCGTTGGTAGGCGACCGCGCCTTCTTCGCCAACTTCGAGTTCCGCTTCCCCCTGATCGACCTTCTCGCGACACCGGTACTGGCATTCCAGGGGATTCGCGGAGTCCTCTTTGTGGACGTCGGTGGCGCCTACTACCACAACTTCGAGACGTTCCGGTTCTACAACTCCGACACCGGGACGCTTCAGAATGCCGTCGCCTCGTACGGTTGGGGCCTCACCGCCCGCATTCTCGGCCTGGACTTCAACTGGGACTTCGCGCGGCCGTACGACCTCAAGCATTCGGGGAGCTTCACCACGGATTTCTGGATCGGCTACCGGTTCTAAAGCCTCTTCCTGGGAGCGCCGGCCTCCGGCGCTCCCAGTGCTTGCACGCGACCCACTCCAGCGCCTCTGGCCGCCCTCGCTTGTTCCTCGGGCAGCCGAGGGATACAATCCTGTTTCTATATATGCTGATCCAGGTGCTAGGGGGCTATGGCGGCGAGAGCCTGGAGTGCAGGATGACGTGCCTTTTGATCAACGGCACGATCGCACTGGACGCCGGCTCGCTGTCCCAGTCCCTCTCCATCGAGCGGCAGGTGGCGGTGCATTCCATCCTCCTCAGCCACTCGCACATGGACCACACCAACTCGCTGCCGTTCTTCATCGAGAACGTCTTCGGCAGGAGCGAAGGGGCGATCGACATCTACGCTTCGTCGGCCACCGTCTACGCTCTGCGCAAGTACCTGTTCAACAATGCCACCTGGCCGGACTTCACCCGCCTGCCCAACCACCTGGTGCCGGCCGTGCGCTTTCTCGAGCTCGAGAGCGAGGTGCCGGTGGTGATCGACGGCGTCAAGTTCACTCCCATCCCGGTGGACCACCTGGTGCCCACGCACGGCTTTCTCATCGAGCACAACGGCGCCGCGGTGCTGTGGTCGAGCGACACCGGGCCCACCCAGCGGTTCTGGGAGATCGCCAACCGCACCCCGAACCTGAAGGCCCTCTGCATCGACACCAGCTTCGACAACTCGCTTCAGCAGGTGGCGGACGTCTCCCTGCACCTGACCCCCCGCACTCTGGAGATCGAGCTGCGGAAGCTGCAGAAGCGGGTCCCCATCCTCATCCACCACCTGAAACCCCCCTGCGTCGACAAGATCAAGGAAGAGATCGGGCGGCTGCGCAACCCCGACATCGCTTTTCTTGAGCAGGGCCGGGAATACAAGTTCTAGCTTAAGGCTCTGGGCCGGCCACAAAATGTGGTATTTTCCGGTGGGTGGGATCCCCTCTGGAAAGGATCATCCGCCGCCGGCGGCAGTTGGAGGCGGCAGGGCAGCAGAGCTTCTTCGCGCCCAGTCCCGTCGAGCCGCCGCCTGCTTCTCCCGAACCTTCTGCTCCTGAGCCCCCTCCTCTCCCGTTTCGCCCCCTGCCGACGCCCGTCCCGGGCGGGCCGCCCCTGCGCGTCGGCATCCTGGGTTCGGGCAGCGGCGGCAACGCCGTGGTCGTCGAGTCCGGGGGGCGCCGCATCCTCATCGACGCCGGCTTCTCCTGCCGGGAGATCGTGCGGCGGATGGCGCTGCTCGACGTCGATCCGAAGACCATCTCCGCCGTGGTCCTCACCCACGAGCACCAGGACCACTGCCGGGGAGTGGACGCCTTCGCCAAGAAGTTCAAGGTCCCCGTGCTGGCCACCGCCGGCACCCGCGAGGGCGCGGGCCTGAAGGAGGACCGGTTCCGGTCCACGATCGTGATCCGCTCCGGAGAGCCGCGGGAAGTGGCCGGGTTCGTGATCGAGCCGTTCCTGATCCCGCACGACGCCGCCGAGCCCGTGGGCTTCGTGGTGGAGACCGCCTCGGGCCGGCGCCTGGGCTTGGTGGCCGACATCGGCTGCCGCACCAGCCTCGCCTGGGGGCGCCTGCGCGACCTGGACGTCCTGCTGCTGGAGACCAACCACGATCTCGACATGCTGCGCAACGGCCCGTATCCTTGGAGCCTGAAGCAGCGGGTGGCTGGCAGACACGGCCACCTGTCGAACCGGGAGGCCGCCGAGGGCCTCCCTGAGCTGATGGCGAGCCGCCTGAGCTGGGTGGCCCTCTATCATCTCTCCCGCACCAACAACCTGCCCGCCCTGGCCGCCGCCGCGATCGGCGAGGCGTTGGACCGGGAGGGCAGCTCAGCGCGGCTGGCGGTGACCGAGCAGTTTCACCCGACGCCCTGGCTCGAAGTCTAGGAGGTCCAAAGAACCGTGAAGGCAAGAGTGACGGTCTATCCCCGCCGCGAGATCCTCGATCCCCAGGGCAAGGCGATCCGCGACGCGCTCACTCGCGTCGGCTTCCCGGGCGTCGACGACGTCCGCGCCGGCAAGAGCTTCGAGATTTCTCTGGACACCGGCGATCCCCAGGCCGCCGAGGGGCAACTGCGCGAGATGTGCGAGAAGCTGCTGGCCAACACCGTGGTCGAGGACTACTCGGTGGAGCTCCTCGGCGTCGAGGGAAACCACCCATGAAGTGCGGCGTCGTCGTCTTTCCGGGCAGCAACTGCGACCATGACGTCTACCACGTCTGGAAGCACGTGCTGCAGCAGGAGGCCACGTTCCTCTGGCACCAGGACGACTCGCTCCAGGGCTGCGAGCTGATCGTGCTGCCGGGCGGCTTCGCCTACGGCGACTACCTGCGCGCCGGAGCGCTCGCCGCCCTGTCGCCGGTGATGGGCGCCGTCAAGCGTCACGCCGAGGCCGGCGGCTTGGTGCTGGGCATCTGCAACGGCTTCCAGGTGCTGCTGGAGACCGGCCTGCTGCCGGGCGCCATGCGGCGCAATGAGAACCTGCGCTTCCAGTGTCTCGACGTTCATCTGCGGACGGAACGTACGGACCTGCCGTTCACCGGCAGGCTGGCTCCGGGGCAGGTGCTGCGCCTGCCCATCGCCCACGCCGAGGGGAACTATGAGGATTCAGCCGAGCGGCTGGACGCGCTGGAGGCGGGCGGCCAGGTGGTCTTCCGCTACTGTGAGCCGGACGGCCGCGTCACTCCCGAGAGCAATCCCAACGGCGCGGCGCGCAACATCGCGGGCATCGCGAATACCGCCGGCAACGTCCTGGGGCTGATGCCCCACCCGGAGCGCGCCTCCGAGGCGATTCTGGGCAATACGGACGGCCTGGCTCTCTTCTCCAGCGTCGTCGAGGCCGGCAGCCGGCATCTCGGGTATCTTCAGAATGTGGGGGCCGGGCGATGACGGTGACTGTCTCGGAGCCGGCGGTCAATGCCGAGACCGCGCGCTCGATCGGCCTCACCGGGGAAGAATTCGAACGCCTGAAGAAGATCCTCGGCCGCGAGCCGAGCTGGACCGAGCTCGGCATCACCTCGGCCCTGTGGAGCGAGCACTGCTCCTACAAGTCTTCCAAGATCTACCTGCGCGAGTTCCCCACCGAGGGGCCGCAGGTGCTCCAGGGGCCGGGCGAGAACGCCGGCGTGGTGGACGTCGGCCACGGTTTCGTAGCCGTCTTCAAGATGGAGTCGCACAACCACCCGAGCTTCATCGAGCCCTACCAGGGCTCGATGACCGGCGTCGGCGGCATTCTGCGCGACATCTTCACCATGGGCGCCCGCCCCATCGCCTGCATGGACGCCCTGCGCTTCGGCGAGATCGACGCGCCCCGCATGCGCTTCCTGATCGACGGCGTGGTGCGCGGCATCGGCGGCTACGGCAACTGCATGGGCATTCCCACCGTCGGCGGCGAGACCGGGTTCCACCGCTGCTACAACGGCAACATCCTGGTCAACGCCTTCGCGCTGGGCGTCGCCCGCCGCGACCGCATCTTCCACGCCCGGGCGAGCGGCGCCGGTAATCCCGTCCTCTACGTGGGGAGCCGCACCGGCCGCGACGGCATCCACGGCGCCACCATGGCCTCCGAGTCGTTCGACAAGGAGAGCGAGCAGAAGCGCCCCACGGTGCAGGTGGGCGATCCGTTCACCGAGAAGATCCTGCTCGAAGCCTGCCTGGAGGCGATGCGCACGGGCGCCATCGTCGCCATTCAGGACATGGGCGCCGCCGGCCTCACCAGCTCGACCTTCGAGATGGCCGGCCGCGGCGGCACCGGCCTGCGCCTCGATCTCGACCGCGTGCCGCTGCGCCAGCCGGGTTTGACGCCGTACGAGATGATGCTCTCCGAGTCGCAGGAGCGCATGGTGCTGGTGGCGAAGAAGGGACGGGAGGAGGAGGTGGAGAAGGTCTTCCGCCGCTGGGGCCTGGAGGTGGCGGACATCGGCGAGATCACCGAGACCGGCCGCGCCCTCCTCACCTGGCACGGCGAGACGGCGGCGGACATCCCCATCCAGCCGTTGACCGAGGAGGCGCCCGTCTATCACCGGCCGGTGGCCGAGCCTGCGGACCTCGCCGAGCGCTGGCGCGCTCCCGAGGTGCCGCAGCCGTCCGATCCGCGGCAGGCGCTGGAGCAGCTCCTGGCCACTCCCGAATTCGCCAGCAAGCGGTGGATCTGGCAGCAGTACGACCACACCGTGCGCACCAACACCGTGCAGGGCCCCGGCGGCGATGCCGCGGTGGTGCTCCTCAAGGGCACGCCCTCCGGGCTCGCGATGACCTGCGACGTCAACCCCGTCTACTGCTACTTCGATCCGCGCCGGGGCGGCGCCCAGGCGGTGGCCGAGGCGGTGCGCAACCTCGCCTGTGTCGGCGCCGAGCCGGTGGGCCTCACCGACTGCCTCAACTTCGGCAACCCCGAGCGGCCGGAGATCTCCTGGCAATTCCGCGAGGCCGTCCGCGGCATCTCCGAGGCCTGCCGGGCGCTCTCCGTACCGGTCATCTCGGGCAACGTCTCGTTCTACAACGAGACCGAGGGCGCCTCGATCTATCCGACGCCGGCCATCGCCATGGTGGGGGTGATTCCGAGCCTCGCGAGCCTGCCCGATCCGTGGTTTCGGCACGAGGGCGACTGCATCGTCCTGCTCGGCGACGACCGCTCAGAATTCGGCGGCGCGGCCTACCTGCGGCTCCTCTACGATCTGGAGCAGGGCCGGCCGCCGGCTGTGGTGCTCGACGCCGAGCTGCGCCTCGCCCGGCTGTTGCGGGGCCTCGTCGCCCAATGTCTGCTCCACACGGCGCACGACCTCTCCGAAGGCGGCTTCCTGATCGCCCTCGCCGAGGCCTGCTTCGGCCGGCGGACCATGGGCGCCCGGGTGGACGTCCCGCTGGCCGGGGCGGACCTGTTCTCGGAGACTCAAGGGCGGGCGCTCGTGGCCGTGGCCCCGTCATCGCTCGAACAGGTCCTGGAAGCGGCTGAGTCGCTGGGAGTCCCAGCCCGGGAGATCGGTGAGACGGGCGGCGCCGATCTGGTCCTGAAGAGCGGCGGCGAGGTACTGAGCGCTCCAATCTCCCGGCTGCATGAAGTCTGGTCCACGGCGCTGCCCAAGGCGTTGGGGCTGTAGAAGAATTTCGGAGCGTTTTCTTTCGTTGCTTGAGAAGCCATGTGCGGAATCTTCGGTATCGACGGCTGTGACGACGCGTCCAATCTGACGTACCTGGGCCTCTACGCCCTCCAGCACCGCGGGCAGGAGAGCGCCGGCATCGTCTCCTGGGACGGCATCCAGCTCCACCTGGAGCGGGGAATGGGGCACGTCTCGGACATCTTCAAGGAGAAGGTCATCGCCCGCCTGCCCGGCCGCCGGGCCCTGGGCCACACCCGGTACTCGACGGCCGGGTCGAGCGTCGTCGCCAACGCGCAGCCGATCGTGGTCAAGACCTCCATGGGTCCGGTGGGCATCGTCCACAACGGCAACCTGGTCAATCCCAACGAGATCCGCGAGCGCCTGGAGCAGGAAGGCTCGATCTTCCAGACTACGAGCGACACCGAGGTCATCCTGCACCTGATGGCCCGCAACCCGCGGCAGGACCTCGTCGAGTCGTTCATGCTGGCGCTCGACGAGGTGCGGGGCGCCTATTCGCTGCTGCTGATCACCGACCACTGCCTGATCGCGGCGCGCGACCCGAACGGTTTCCGGCCGCTCCTGCTGGGGGATCTCGACGGCCACGCCTGCTTCGCCTCGGAGAGCTGCGCCTTCGACCTGCTGGGCGCGCGGCTGGTGCGCGAGCTGGAGCCCGGCGAGGTGGTGGTGTCGCGAGAGGGACATGTCGAGAGCTACCACCTGGCGCAGCCCGTCGAGCCCACGCGCTGCATCTTCGAGCACGTCTACTTTGCCCGGCCGGACAGCCACCACTTCGGGGACTCCGTGGCTCAGGTGCGGCTGCGGATGGGCGCGCGGCTGGCCCGCGAGGCTCCGGCGCCGGCGGACATCGTGGTGCCGGTGCCCGACAGCGGCCTTTACGCCGCCATCGGCTACAGCCGCGAATCGGGCCTGCCCATGGAGTTCGGCCTCACCCGCAACCACTATGTGGGCCGCACCTTCATCGAGCCCAAGCAGTCGATCCGGAACTTCGGGGTGAAGATCAAGCTGAACCCGGTCCGCGAGCTGCTCGCCGGCAAGAAGGTGGTGCTGGTGGACGACTCCATCGTCCGCGGCACCACCTCGCGCAAGATCGTGAGCATGGTGCGCGACGGCGGCGCAGCCGAGGTCCACGTCCGCATCTCGGCGCCGCCCACGGAATGGCCCTGCCACTACGGAATCGACACCCCCTGCCGCGACGAGCTCATCGCGGCCCAGAAGTCGATCGAGGAGATCCGCGAGTTCATCCAGGCCGACAGCCTCGCCTACCTCTCTCTCGACGGCATGCTCAGCGCCGTCACCGGTCCCCGCGACAGCTACTGCACCGCCTGCTGGACGGGCGACTACCGGGTGGCCGTCAGCCCCGGCCAAGGCCGCCAGGCCGAGCTGTTTCCGATCCGGGCGGAGGGGGAGTAGGGACTAGCTGGAACTCACCCACACCTCCGCTAGACTTCCCGGCCATGGAAGACCGGGACCCCACCGCCGCCGTCCGCTCCTACCTGCTCACTCTCCAGGACCGCATCTCTGCGGCCATTGAATCGGAGGACGGCGCTGCGCGCTTTCGCGAGGATTCGTGGGAGCGGCCGGAGGGCGGCGGTGGCCGGTCGCGGGTGCTCACCGGAGGCGCTGTCTTCGAGCAGGCGGGGATCGGCTTCTCCCACGTCCACGGTCCGGGGCTTCCACCGTCGGCCACCGTCCATCGGCCGGACCTCGCGGGACGGAGCTTCGAGGCGCTCGGCGTCTCGCTGGTCTTCCATCCGCTCAATCCCTATGTGCCCACGACGCACATGAACATCCGTTTCTTCATCGCCGAGAAGGAGGGCGAAGCGCCCGTCTGGTGGTTCGGCGGCGGCTTCGACCTCACTCCCTATTACGGTTTCGAGGAGGACGCCGTCCATTGGCACCGCGTCGCCCGGGAGGCGTGCGCACCGTTCGGACCGGACGTTTATCCGCGCTATAAGAAGTGGTGCGACGAATACTTTTTCCTTCGCCACCGCCAGGAGCCTCGGGGAATCGGGGGGATCTTTTTCGACGACCTCAACGAATGGGGGTTCGAGCGCTGCTTCGAGTTTCTGCAGAGCGTCGGCGATCGCCTGCTCGCCGCTTATCTGCCGATCGTCCAGCGGCGGAAGGACACATCGTACGGCGAGCGGGAGCGGGATTTCCAACTCTACCGCCGCGGCCGCTACGTGGAGTTCAACCTCGTGTGGGACCGCGGCACGCTTTTCGGCCTGCAATCCGGGGGCCGCGCCGAATCGATCCTCATGTCGATGCCCCCCGCCGTCGTCTGGCGCTACGACTGGAAGCCCGAGCCGGGCTCCGCCGAAGAGAAGCTCGCCGCGGTGCTGATGCCGCCGCGCGATTGGGCTGGCCTTCCGTGATGAGCCCTAGACGCTAC
>DASYJD010000001.1:0-121003 GCA_035996875.1 Thermoanaerobaculia bacterium | reverse complement strand
GATGATGGCCGGGTGAGGCGCGGCCAGCTCGATCAGCCGGCGGTAGATCTGGACGTGCTCGTCCTCGGTGGGTAGGCGCGGGCTCTTCTCGATGTAGAGGAACTCGCTGCGGTAGAGGCCGACGCCGCAGGCGCCGAAGAGGGGGACCTCCTCGACCTCCTCGGGTAGGTCGATGTTGGCCATGAGCTGGATCTCGACGCCGTCGAGGGTGACGGCGGCGAGCTCGCGGGTGGCCAGCAGGTCGTGGTCGCGGCGCTCGATCTCGGCCTTGCGCGTCACGTACTGGCGGAGGACCTCGGGCGTGGGATAGAGGATCACCGAGCCGGTCTCGCCGTCGACGATCACCGGCGTCTCGTCGCGTATCAGCTCCAGCACCCCCACCAGGCCGGCCACGGCCGGGATGTTGAGCGAGCGGGCGATGATGGTGGTGTGGGAGGTGCGGCCGCCGCTCTCGATGGCGAAGCCGATGACCCGCTCGCGGCCCAGACGGACGGCGTCGGAAGGGGTGAGGTCGTCGGCCACGATGACGATGTCATCCGGCATTTGGGAGAGGTCGTGGTGGGCGATGCCCTGGAGACTGCGCAGCAGATGACGGCTGACGTCCGTCAGATCCTCGCTGCGCTCCCGCATGTAGGTGTCGTCCATGTGGGCGAAGCGGTCGTCGAGCTCCTCGGCCGTCTTGTGCACGGCCCACTCGGCGTTGACGTGGTGGGTGCGGATGCGCTCCTCCACCCGGCCGAGGAAGTGGCGGTCGGAGAGCAGCAGGACGTGGGCATCGAAGATCGCCGCGAGGTCGTTGCCGAGATCCTCCTCTGCCCGCGCACGGACTCGCTTCAGCTCGGTCTGGGCACGGCTCGCCCCCTCGTGCAGCCGGGCGACCTCGGTCTCCACCTGGTCCTCGGCGACGTGGAAGCGGAAGACGTCCGGGCCGCGGGTCTCGATGCACACGGCGCGGCCGATGGCGATGCCCGAGGACACCCCCATGCCCTTCAGGGTCTGCATTTCGGCGGCTGGCATCGGCTCTCCCAAGGTCAGCTCTCTTCGTCGAAGCGGTTGGCGATCAGCTCGGTCACCGCGCGCATGGCGTTCTCTTCGTCCTCGCCGTCGCAGCGGATCATCACCTGGGTTCCCTGGCTGGCGGCCAGCAGCAGAATGCCCAGGATGCTCTTGGCGTCGACCTCCTCGCCGTCCTTCTCCACCGTCACCCGGCTCTGGAAACCACCCGCGGTGTGCACCAGCTTGGCCGCCGCTCGCGCGTGCAGGCCGAGCCGGTTCACGATCTCCGTCTGGCGCTCGATCATTCTTTCTTCGTCCCTACAGTCCCAATCGGCGCCACCGGAATCATTCCCGTGTCCATGCATTTTCCCTTCAGCACCAGATCTCCCGCCAGACAGATACTCCTCTGTCCCTTGGCCTGGAGCGCCCGGGCCAGATCGGAGACGGTCCCGTCCTGGCTACCCGCCCAGCAGGCCAGCTTCACCACCATCGGCAGGTTGACGCCGGTCAGGACCTCGACTTTCCCAGGCTGATAGAAGGTCATGGCGATGTTGCAGGGCGTCCCGCCGTAGATGTCGGTCAGAATCAGGACGCCCTGCCCCTGATCGAGCCGCTCCAGAGCGGCGGAGACCTTGCCGCGGGCCTCCTCGAAGGGGTCGCTCCAGTCGAGCGACAAGGCTTCGAAGCTCGAAGAATCGCCCGAGATGACCTTACCCGCCGCCAGGAGCTCCCGCGCGAGGCCGCCATGAGTCAGGATCAATTTTCCGATCATACCTTCCCTGCTTTGTTGGTAACGTAGCTTCTACCGCGCCGATTCCATGGCGCATCGCACGGGGTCAATCACCGGGGCCCTTTACCTGGCGATGTCCCGGTGGATCACCCGCGCCGGCCAGCCCCGTTCCTCGAGCACACAGCGCAACCGCTCGCAGATCGCCACCGACCGGTGCCGGCCGCCCGTGCAGCCGATCGCCACCGAGAGGTAGCTGCGGTTCTCGCGCCGGTAGCGCGGCAGGAGGTACGCCAGCAGGTCGGTCAACCGTATCACCAGTTCCTGAAAGTCCGGCTGCCGCTCCAGATAATCGAGCACCTCGGCGTCCTGGCCGGTGCGCTCGCGCAACCCCGGCACGAAGTGCGGATTGGGCAGGAAACGCACGTCGAACAGGAGATCGGTACCCTGGGGGATGCCATGCTTGAAGCCGAAGGAGACCAGCGACACCACCATCCCCGGCTCCTCGCCGGGATTGACGGCGAACTCGCGATAGACCTGATTGCGGATCTCGTGGATCGACCACTCGCTGGTGTCGAAGACGAGGTCAGCGCGCGACCGCAACTCGGCCAGCATCTCCCGTTCGCGCTGAATGCCTTCGACGACATGGCGGTCCGGCGCCAGCGGATGAGGACGCCGGGTCTCGGAAAATCGCCGTACTAGAACCTCGTCGGAGGCTTCGAGGAAGAGCAGGGTCGGCTCGATCCGCTCGCGGTCGATCTCGGCGAAGAGGCGCGGGAACTCCTCGGCGAAGCCGGGGGCCCGCACGTCGGTGACCACGGCGATGCGGTCGTGCCCGCGCACCAGCTCCAGCGGATTGTCCAGGAACAGGCGCAGCAGCGGCAGCGGCAGGTTGTCGACCGTGTAGTACGAGAGATCCTCGAAGCACTTGGCGACGATGCTCTTGCCCGAGCCCGAAAGGCCCGTGATGACGGCGAGCCGGGCCTTACCGGAAGGGGGTTTTTCGGGTGCGCTCAAGCTGGGCCTCGAGTTTGCGCGCGAACTCCCGGGCGGAATGGTGGCCCTGAAGCTTCAGCACGTGGTTGCGGGCCGCAATCTCCACCAGGATGCTGATGTTGCGTCCCAGGGCGACAGGCATGCGGATATAAGGGCATGGCGTATCCAGGATCTGGTAAAGCGACTCGTCGAGACCCAACCGGTCGTAGGCTTGGCCGTCACGCCAGTGCTCCAGCTCGATGACGAGGTCGATGGTCGTCCGCTCGCGTACCGAGGCGAGGCCGAAGAGATCCTGAACGTTGATGATGCCAATCCCCCTCAACTCCATATGGTGCCTCAGGGGACCCTCGCTGTAGCCCACCAGCTCGCCGTTGGGGTAGCGCTTGGCCATCACCTTGTCGTCAGCCACAAGACTGTGCCCGCGGGTGATGAGGTCGAGGGCCGACTCGCTCTTCCCCACCCCGCTCTCGCCGATCAGCAGCACGCCCAGGCCGTAGATCTCCAGCAGCACGCCGTGCAGCGAGGTCGAGGGGACCAGGTGGTCCTCCAGGAAGTAGCTCACGCCCTTGATCACCGTCGAGGAGAGGGCGGGCGAGGAGAGCACCGGCAGCTCGCGGCTCTGGCAGAGGGAGAGGAAGCCTGGGAGCGGTTCGAGTCCCTTGGTGATGACGAACACCGGCACGGGCAGGGAGGTGATCTGCTGCAGCCGGTCCTCGCGCTCCTCTTCGCCCAGGGTCTTCAGGTATTCGGTCTCGCTTTCGCCGATGATCTGGACGCGGCCGGGCTTGATGTAGGCGTAGTAGCCGGCGAAGGCGAGGCCCGGTTTCTGCACCCGCGGGTGGGTAATGAGGTTGTCGAGGTGCTTCTCGCCCGAGAGCACCTTGAGACGCAGGTAGGCGAGCTCCTCGCCCAGGAGCTCGGCGACTCCGACCCTGCCGGTCGTATGCTCGTTGTGCTCGCTCTCCATCAGCCCCCCTCTTCCTGGAGGAAGTCGTAGACTGCGTCCGCGCCGTGCAGCGCAAGGAGCCGCTCGGCGTGGCGGTCCGCCTTGACCCAGCGCGAGATCGCCGACAGCACCTGGAGGTGCTCGGACGGCGACTCGCTGGGCGAGACGATCAGGAAGAAGATATTGACCGCTTGGCCGTCGGCCGCTCCGAAGTCCACCCCCTGTGGCACCAGACCGATCGCCAGCACTCCCCGCCTCAGGCCGGTGAGCTTGCAGTGCGGAATGGCGATGCCGGCGCCGATCCCCGTCGAGCCGAGCTGCTCGCGCTCCAGCAGCTTCTGGTACAGGTCGACGGCGTTCGGCGTCAAGCCTTGGCCGGCGATGCGCTCCGCGAGGGCGTGCAGCACCCCCGCGCCGTCCGTGCCCGGGAGGTCGGGAAAGATCAACTCAGGCCGTGCCAGCGATCCGAGGCGCATCCCCGCCCTCACACCTCAGAAAATCTGCTTGCGGTCTGTGGACGACGGGATGCTCAGCTCATCGCGGTACTTCGCCACCGTCCGGCGGGCGATCTGGATCCCCTCGCGGTTCAGGATTCGCATCAGCTCGCTGTCGGACAGCGGGCGCTTGGGATCCTCGGACTGGATGAGCTGCTCGATCTTGCGCTTGACGGTCAGCGAGGAGATGTTGTCGCCGTACTCCCGGTCGATGCCGCTGTGAAAGAAGAACTTCATCGGAAACAGGCCGCGGTGAGTGTGGATGTACTTGTTGGAGACTACCCGGCTGACCGTCGACTCATGCATGCCGATGTCCTCGGCCACGTCGCGCAGCACCATCGGCCGCAGGTTCTCGATGCCCTTGTCCAGGAACTCGTTCTGCTGGCGGACGATCGACGCCGCCACCTTGTAGATCGTGCGCTGGCGCTGATCGAGGCTCTTGATCAGCCATACCGCCGAGCGGATCTTGTCCTTGATGAAGGCCTGGGCCTCGTTCTGCCGCCCCTCGCTGCGCATGGTCTGCAACATCCGCCGGTAGGCGCGGCTGACCCGCAGCCGGGGCAGGCCGTCGTCGTTGAGCTGGATGACGTACTCGTCGCCCACTCGGCGGACGAAGACGTCCGGCTCGATGTAGTGGGGACGGTCGGTGCTGAACCGCCGGCCGGGGTGAGTCTCGAGCGTCTTGATCAGCTCGACGGCTTCCTCGAGCTCGGCCAGCTCGACGCCCAGCTTCTTGGCCACCGCCGGGAACTGCCGCCGCAGGAAGAGGTCCCAGGCCTCGAACAGCATGCGGCGGGCGAGGTTGTCGGCCGGCACCTCTTTCACGTCCATCTGGAGCAGCAGGCTCTCCTGAAGATTGGCGCAGGCGATGCCCGGCGGATCGAGGCTACGGATGAGGGCCAGCGCCGCGAGCACCTCTTCGAGGGTGTAGGCGCGGTCCTCTCCCGCCTGGTCTCCCATGGCCCGGATCTCCTCCGGGGTGGCGACCAGGAAGCCATCGGGATCGAGGTTGCCGATGATCAGCTCGGCGATCTCCCGCTGGCGCGGCGGGACCTCCGCCATGTGGAGCTGCCAGAGGAGATGGTCGTAGAGGTCGGGCTCGCGGGAGAGGCTGTTCTCGATGGGCGGCTCGTCACGCTCCTCCATCATCGAGGAGGTGCCCGAGCCTTCCCAGTAGTCGCCGAAATAGGCGTCGAGGTCGATGTTCTCCATCGACTCAGCATGGTCCAGCGTCTCGGTAGTGGCCGGCTGCTCCTGGGGAGCCTCCTCGCGCGGCGCCTCCTCCTCGGCGCTCTCCGCTTCCGCGGCCTCTTCGAGGACAGGATTTTCAACCAGCTCCTGGGTGAGGAGCGTATCGAGCTCCATACGGGTCATCTGCAGCAGCTTGATCGCCTGCTGCAGAGAAGGCGTCATCACCAGTTTCTGGGACAGCCTCAGGGAAAGTTTTTGCTCTAACGCCATTCAGGACCAGTCCTACAGAGTGAAGTCTTCGCCGAGATAGATTTTCCGGACCTGTGGATCGGTGGATAGTTCCAGCGGAGTGCCGGAGCGCAGGATTTCGCCGTTGTTGATGATATAGGCCCTATCCGTTATTTTCAATGTTTCCCGCACGTTATGGTCGGTGATGAGGATCCCGATGCCCATCGACTTGAGGTGACGCACGATCCCCTGAATGTCGAGCACGGCGATAGGGTCGATTCCCG
Organism: Thermoanaerobaculia bacterium; assembly: GCA_035996875.1. GTDB lineage: Bacteria > Acidobacteriota > Thermoanaerobaculia > Multivoradales > UBA5704 > DATARR01. Next base: position 115,141 of record DASYJD010000001.1, on the reverse strand, counting down.
CGAACGGCTCGTCCAGGAGGATATACCACGGGTTGATGACCAGCGCGCGGGCGATCTCCACCCGCCGCCTCTCGCCGCCCGAGAGGAGGACCCCCTTGGTCTTGCGCACCTTGACCAGCCCGAGGTCGGTGATGAGCTGGTCGATGCGCCGTTCCTGCTCGGCGTGCGAGAGGTCGAGGGTCTCGAAGATGGCCCGCAGGTTGTCCTCCACGGAGAGGCGGCGGAACACCGAAGGCTCCTGGGGAAGATAGCTGATGCCGCGCTGCGCCCGCAGGTACATGGGCAGGTCCGTGATGTCCTCCTCGCCCAGGACCACCGTTCCCGAGTCCGGAGGGGTAAGGCCCACCACCATGTAGAAGGTGGTCGTCTTGCCGGCGCCGTTGGGTCCCAGCAGGCCCACGATCTCGCCGGGGCCGACGTCGATCGAGACGCTCTGCACCACCGCCCGGCCGCGATAGACCTTGCGCAGGTTATGGGTCGAGAGCCTCTGCGCCTCCTCCCCCGCCTGTGGTTTCATTTCTTTCATCCGCCGCTCCCAGGAGGATGCGCCGGGGCCGGTGTGACCGCCGGAGTGGCTGCCGGGGTGACCGCCGGAGTTGCCGGTGTGGCGGGCGCGTTCGGGTCCTGCCCCTTCACTTCCACCTTGCCCGTGTCCATGGCGTAGACCGCGCGTTTGCCGCGGATCTGGTTGCCGTCCTTGTCCTTCATCGTCACCGGATCGCCGAACACCTCCACCTGCTTGTCGGCCACATGGTAGACCGCGCGCTGGCCGAGGATGGTGCGGCCCACCTGCGGATCATTGATTTTGGTGTCGCCGGTGCAGACCATCGACTTCGCTTGGCGCTTGTCGTCGAGGTCGACCTGCATTTTCTGGCAGCTCAGGGTCTTGCCCTGCTGGTCCACCCGCACGTTGCCGGTGTAAATCAGCACGCCTGACTTCTGGCCGTAGGTCATCTCGTTCGCCATCACCTGCACCGGCTGGCGCGGCGCGGTGGTTGTGGCGGCTTTGGGCGACGGCGTTGGAGTGGCCGCGGCTTGAGCGGACTGCTGATCGGTCGGGTACCAGATGGTCTTGACGCCGCCGGTCGCCGCGAGCTGATCCGCCGCTTTGTCTCCCCTCACCTCGGGAGCCAGGAGGACGTTGTCGCCCCGCCAGGCGCGGACGTCGCCGCGGAAGACGAACGACGACGGCTGCTGCCGCCAGAAGGCTTCCTGGGAGACGACGTTGACCGGCCCCTCGCCTTGCGACAGCGGCGAGCCGGCGAGTGCCGTCTCTTCCACCTTCTGGAGCTTGGCCTTGACGCCATCGCGGGCACTGACGATCTGGGTGTCGGTGTTGTAGACCATCCGCGGCGCCTCCAGGCGCCCGCGATCGCTGCTGACCACCACGGGAGAGCCCACGAACTCGCCCCGTCCCTGGTCCATGTCGAGATTGCCGCGGTTGCCGGTGGCAGTCACATCACCGTCGCGATAGATGACGTTGTTGCTCAGCTCCACGGTCGCGAGATGGCCGTCGGGGCGGAAGGTGGCATTGGCCGACTGGCCGCTCGCCTGCCGCTGCGTGGGCGGCTTGCCGGGCAGATGGGCGTTCTCCACGATTTCGACGCTGCCGAAGGCCTGCGCCACGTTCAAGACACCGTTTTCCAGCGCCCCATCGATGTGACGCTTGGCCGTCAGAGTGCGCACCAGCCCTGGACCCGACGACTCCAGCCGGGCCCGCCCGTCGAGGGGCGCTTCAAGCGCCACCGTGCGGGGCTGGTTGCCCTGTGGCTGAAAGACGACGGAAAGCTCCTTGCCGCTGAACTTCACCTTCGTGCGGTCCGCCGCTTTCGCGGCTTTTCCCGGCACGGGCTGAAGGGCGGAGCGGGTTTCGCCGTTCACGTCCCACATGGCGTGCACGAAGGTCAGCCCGCTTTCGTCGTCGGCGACGTTGCCGTAGATCCGCTGCGCTTCCAGCCAATCCTCGCCTCGGTGCAGGCTCGCTCCCCCCTCACAGCGGATCCAGTGCTTGGTGCGCTCGAAGACGAAGCGCTGGGCGTTGAGCTGCAAAGCCGGCTCGATGCCGGCGATGCTCCGCACCTGCGAGCCGCCCATCAGCGAATACGTCTGCTCTCCCAGATCGATCTCCATGTGGCTGGCGTTGGCGACGTACTTGCCGAGGTAGCGGATCTCGACCGCGCTGGGGCTGGAGACCACGTTCCCCTTCTCCTGGAGGTCGAGATGATCGGTGCGCAGCTCCAACTCGTCCGGCCCTTTGAGGAAGACCTCGCCCTGAAGCTGCCCCTCGTTGGACTCGCGGTTGAAGCTCGCGTTCTTGCTCTCGACGTGGAAGATCCGTCCCTGCTTGTCGTAGAGGGTGACGGCGACGTTGTCGAGGTAGATGATGCCCTGGCGGTCCGCCTTGACGCTGGTGCCGCGGATGCGGAAGATCGGCTTCTCGCGTTCGGTAAAAGTGTAGTCGAAGTCCTCACCGATGAGGGTCATTCCCTTGTCGACCTGCGCGCTCTTGGGGTCCATGGCCGGCGGCTTCTCACGGCGCTGGCCCGCCTTGCCAAACCAGAACAGCCCGCCGACCCCGATCAGCAGCACGCCGAGCACCGCCAGCATCAGCTTGCGCAGTCCCGCGACGGATGATTTCGCTTTACGTGCCATCGTCAATGCATTCTATGGGCTTGGAGGCCCGTTTCTTCACGCCGGGCGGGAATCCACCAGCCGCAGAACCGGACCGCCCCGATAGGTATCGCTCTCGATGCAGGCCAGAACCTCGAAGCTGCCGCGGAGATTTCCCAATCTTTCCTGCCAACGCCACCCCACGAGCTCCACGGCCGAGCCGTCCACTCCCCGCGCCCGCGCCGAGAGGTGGCCCTTGCCGAACAGCCGCGGCTCACCCTGGAGGCGCAACGGCCCCGTGCGCACCAGCGGCCGGGCGTTCCCCTGGCCGAAGGGCTCCAGCGCGGCGAGCTGCGCCAGGAGCGTTTCCGAGACTTCCTTTGGCTCCAGATGCAGCTCGTACTCGTACCGCCGGGCCAGAAGCTCCGCCGGCCAGCTCTCCCCCGCCACCTCCCACTCCCGGCGCAGCTCCTCCAGGTGGGCTAGATCCACCGTCAGCCCGATGGCCTGGGAGTGGCCGCCGAAGCGGGTCATCCGGTCCTTCCAGGCGGCAAGAAAACCGTGCAGCTCCAGGCCCGGCACGCTACGGCCCGAGCCCGTGGCCGCCTCCCCTTCCACGGCCAGCAGGATCACAGGCCGATTGAAGTCCTTGGCCACCCGGCCGGCTGCCACGCCCACCACTCCCTTGTGCCAATCCGCGCTCCACTCCACGAGGATGGGCGGCAGCGGCGAGCGCGCCTCGAACCGTTGCCGCGCCTCCTCCACCACTCGCATCTCCGTCGTCTGCCGCTCGCGGTTCCAGCCGTCGAGCTCCTGGGCCAGCTCGAACGCGCGTCCCGCGTCGCGGCTCATGAGCAGCTCCAGGGCCCGCTCGGGCTCGTGGAGCCGTCCGGCGGCGTTGATGCGTGGGCCGATGCGGAAGCCCACGTCCGCGGCGGTGAACGGCGGCTTCATCCCCGACTGCTGAATGAGCGCCTTGAGGCCGAGCGACCGCGTCTGGACCATGGCCGCCAGCCCGAGAGCTGCGATCACCCGGTTTTCCCCTTGCAATGGCACGAGGTCCGCGATGGTGCCGAGGCAGGCAATGCGGAGAAGGATCGCAGGATCGACCGGCTTGCCGCACCGTTCGGCGAAAGCCAGGGCCAGCTTGAGGGCGAGGCCCGCCGCCGCCAGATCCGGGAAGGGATAAGTGCACCGCGCCTGGCGTGGGTTGATGTGCAGGGTTCCCTCGGGAAGCTCGCACCCCGGTAGATGGTGATCCGTAATGACCACACCGATCCCGGCCGCCAGCGCCGCCTCGACCGCCGTGACCGAGGAGCTGCCGCAGTCCGCCGTGACGATCAATCCGCAGCCGAGGCCTTGAGCCCGCTCCACGTGCACCGGCTGGAAGCCGTAACCCTCGCGCAGCCGGTTCGGCAGGATGGGAGTCGCCTCCACCCCGCAACGGGCGAAGACGGCGAGGAGCTGCGCCGTGGCCGAGATGCCGTCGACATCGTAATCCCCCACGATTGCCACCCTCTCGCCGCGGTTGCGGGCGTCCACCAGACGGCAGACGGCCTCCTCCATGCCGGCGAGGAGGAATGGATCGTGGAGCTGATCGAGCGAGGGCTTGAGGAAACGGTCGGCGCCCGCCGAATCGGAAACACCCCGCCGAGCCAACAGGAGGGCGAGCCACGACGGCAGGCCGGCTTGTTCCAGACCGGCGGCGGCCGGCGGGACCGGCGCGGCCACCCACTCCACGGAAGAAGTCAGCGCGCTATCCCTCGTCGAACGCCCCGAGGGCGCGGAACTTCTGGTAACGGCGGGCGAGGAGGTCCCGGGTATCGAGGCGCTCCAGCTCCTTGAGCGCGCCCTCGATCACGTCACCCACCCGCAGGCAGGTGGCCAGTGCGTCCGTGTGAGCGCCTCCCGGCGGCTCGGGAATGATGGCGTCGACCACACCCAGTTGCAGCAGGTCGGGCGCCGTGAGCTTCATGGCCTCGGCGGCCTCGGCCTTGCGGTTCTGGTCCTTCCACAGGATGGCGGCGCACCCCTCGGGAGAGATCACCGAGTAGGTGGCGTACTCCAGGATGAACACCCGGTCGCCCACGCCCAGGGCCAGCGCGCCGCCGCTTCCCCCCTCGCCGGTGACGGTGACCACGATGGGTACCTCGAGCTCGGCCATCTCGATGAGATTGCGGGCGATGGCCTCGGCTTGGCCTCTCTCCTCGGCGTCGAGGCCCGGGTAGGCGCCCGCGGTGTCGATGAAGGTGAGGACTGGCAGGCGGAACTTCTCCGCCATCTTCATCACCCGCAATGCCTTGCGGTATCCCTCCGGCCGCGGCTGGCCGAAGTTGCGCCAGATCCGCTCCTTGGTGTCGCGCCCCTTCTGGTGGCCGATGACGGCGACGCTGCGACCGCGGAACTCCGCGAGGCCGGAGACGATGGCCGCGTCGTCCGCAAAGGCGCGGTCGCCGTGGATCTCCACCCACTCGCTCATCAGCGCTGCGACGTAGTCCAGCGTGTAGGGCCGGTCCTGATGCCGGGCGACGAGCGTCTTCTGCCAGCGAGTGAGATTGCCGAAGATCTCGGCCGTGTTCTTGCGTAGAGCGGTACGGAGGCTGTCGAGCTCCTTCTCGTGCCCGCTCCCCGCCGGATAGCCTTCCAGCTCTTCGATGCGGCGGCGGATCTCGATGAGGGGCTCTTCAAACGACGGGTCAGAACTTTGCATGTCGCGTTGCAAAGTAGCAAAGCGATGGGCTCAGGTCAACGCGGGCCTGATCCTCAAGTGATACCTCTGAAGTGATGGTTGAGGGAATGTCGGCACGCCGACATTCCTGGGAGGGGAGTGGGAGGAGAGATTTACGCGAGGCCCATCTCTTCGAGAGAGTGGGCGGTCAGCACCCGCTTGGCGAGTTGGGTCAGGCGCTGGAGGGAGCTGATCTCCTCGACTTGACGGCGAGCGCCTTCGGGCAGAGGACCAAACCGCTCAGCGAGCAGCAACAGCAGGATCTCCCGAACTCCCTTGGCTTCCCCTTCGGCTTTCCCTTGGGCTCGACCCTTGGCTTCCCCTTGGGCTTCCAGCTTCTCGGACCACGTCATCGCCATGGCTTGAACCTCCCTGTTCTCTTTGCGGGAGCGCAGAGTCTCGAGCTCCACCGCCTCCTCACCTGTCAATTGTAAGTAGTTTTTGACGCAGTTGACCAGTAGGTAGGAATCGAATCGGCCCCGAAGCCTTGCGATCCTCCGCATGCAGGCCATCTTCAGCTCGGCGCGGCTCAGGGGTCCGGGGTCCATCACGGCCGCGAAGGCTAGGCCCGAGGCTCGGGGCGGGCCAGATACTCCGCCGCTTGGCAGCCGGCCAGGGCTATTCAACAGGTGACTGAAAGACTTGGCACCTTCACGGGACTGTGGAGACGTCCTCCGGGGCGACCCAATCGAAGAAGTGCATCCTTCCGGCTTGATCCCCAACAACTACGATTCGCCCATCCCAACTCACCGCGACCGCTGTCGGTGGAGCGTCTAAAGTCATGACTTCCAGAGTTTCTCCGCTTTTGAGATCCCACAACCGTAAGGTTCTGTCATTGGAGGCGGAGAGGAGCCGCCCGTCGCCCAACACCGCGACTGCACGGACTACACCCGTATGTCCTTTCAGGGTTTGGAGGGCTTGTCCGCTCGCCAGATCCCATACCCGTAGCGTCCGGTCGGCGGAGGTGGAAACGATTCGCTGGCCGTCCAAAACCGCCAACGCGCGGACTCCACCTGAATGTCCCTCTAGGATTTGAAGTGTGCATCCGCTTTCCAGGTCCCACAGGCGTAGCGTCCCGTCGTCGGACGCGGAAAGGACCTGTCCGCTGTCCAGCACCCTCAGGGCACGGACTCCTCCTGCATGTCCCTCCAAGACTTGGAGGGTCCGTCCGCTTTCCAGGTCCCACAGACGCAGTGTCTTGTCGTTGGAAGCGGAGACGGCCCGCCGGCCATTCAGCACCGCCACGGCATGGACTTCATCCGCGTGTCCTTCCAGGATTTGGAGGGTCCGCCCGTTCTCCAAGTCCCACACTCGCAACGTTCGATCCTCAGAGGCGGAGATGACCTGACCGCCAGCCAGTACCGCCGCGGCACGAACCCTGCCCGAGTGTCCTTTTAGGGTTTGAAGAATTTTTCCGCTATCCAGGTTCCACACCCGTAGCGCCCCGCCCGAGGACGCGGAGGCAACCCGTCGGCCGTCCAGCACCACCACAGCATGAACCCAGGCCTGTCTCTCCAGGGTTTGAAGGACGCTTCCGTTCTCCAGGTGCCACACTCGCAACATCCGGTCATTGGCAGCGGAAACAACCCGCTGGCCGTCCAACACTGCCACTGCTCGGACCCAATCGGTGTGCCCTTCCAAGGCCTGGAGGGTCTGTCCGCTCTTAAGGTCCCACACTCGTAGCGTCCGGTCGTCGGAGGCAGAGACGACCTGATCGCCGGCCATCTTTGCCACAGAACGAATCGCACTCCGATGCCCTTCCAGGATATGAAGGGTCCGTCCACTCTCCAGTTCCCATACCCGCAGCGTTCCGTCGGCGGAGGCGGAGATGACCCGGCCGCCGTCCAGTTTCGCCACGGCATGAACCCCATTGGTATGTCCTTCCAGGATCTGGAGGGTCCTGCCACTTTCCAGATCCCATATCCGCAACGCACCGTCGACAGAGGCGGAGATGATGTGACTGCAGTCCAACACCGCCACAGCGGTAACCCTGTCCGTGTGTCCGCCCAGGGTTTGGAGGATCTTCCCGCGCTCCAGATCCCAGACCCGCAATGTCCGGTCGACGGAGGCGGAGATGGCCCGGCGACCGTCCAACACTGCTACGGCCTGGACCCCACCCGTATGTCCTTCCAGAGTCTGGAGGGTCTGTCCACTCTTCAGATCCCACACCCTCAGCGTCTGATCGACAGAGGCGGAGACGACGCGATCTTCGTTCAAAACCGCCACAGCAAGGACTCCACCCGTATGTCCTTCCAAAATCTGGAGGGTTCGTCCGCTCTTCAGATCCCACACCCGTAACTTCCAATCAGCGGAGGCGGAGACGACGCGACCACAGTCCAAGACTGCAACAGCATTGACCCTTCCCTCGTGCCCTTCGAGGACGCGGATCAATGCTCCACCAGGCCGGATGAGGCTCGCCATTCTGGGACGAAGCCAGAGATCCTGTTGCCAGGAACTTGCTTCGGCAAGCAGTCTCTCGATGCGGAGCTCTTTCCGATTGAGGAGGCGACCGAGTAATTGAGGAGCCAATTGCTGCTTGTCTCGACCGAGAATATGGGCCGAGAGCTGGAGCGCACCCTGAATCAGTCGAAACTCTTGGTCTCCGCCAGCCAAGTTGGCATAATCCAAACTCAGCGCATTGATGTCTGTGGCTTTAAGCTTCGCTTCGAGGAAAGAGAAATCGACCAGCAGATCTCGAAGTTCGGCAATGCGACCTGCGCCGAGAAGATGGCCCGCAAGATTCCGCCAAAGATACTGATCTTCCTCTGCTAAATCCGCCCAACGACCGCTGGCAGGACAATGAGAGTCCAGTAGCCGGTTATGAAGAGAGGAGATGTCGGCTCCGTTCTGCTCTATTAGGATCTTTCGAATAACGTCATGAAGTCGAACCACCCCACTCTTCACTTCAAAGTCACGAAGCAGAGAGAGATCGTACAGACGGCCACAGAGCTTTCGAGCCCCAAAGTGGCTGAGCTGCCAATACGACGCCAAGATAGCGAGCGGGATCTCCGCGTCCTCGGGAAACACGGCGAGTTGAAAATACAGGTCCTGTTCTATCTCCGTCAAGCGGCGTACACTGACGAGGATGGCTCGGGAGACGGCGGAATGGCGGGATTCCGGATTGTCCTGGTCGAAGGCCGAGAATCCCTCGGAGTCCAAATTCGAGTTGACTTCCAGAAGGGCATCCAGAATGGCGAAGCCGTCCTCCTTCACCAGCTCTCGTAATTGCCTGTTCACCAGCTTCAAGAGAAGGGGCCATTCTCCAAGGCGAGCGGCTAGCGACGTGAATTCACCATCCTGGCCCTCGGACAATTCCGACCGTAGAAGGGACACTGCCTCGCGGGACGCCATGGCGTCCACCTCAACCCGAACTGAACTCCCAGGAAGGGTCTGACTGTCCCGAGTCGTAATGAGAATCGCGGAGCCATCCCCGAGTCCTTGGAATGGTAATACATCAGAGAGAGACCAAACGTCATCAACGACGACGAGAACCTTCTGCCCAATCAAAATCTCCCGCAGCTTGGCACCGGCTGCCTGGAGATCCTTGAATCCCGGTGGCTCTGTATTGGTCCACCAACGGAGGAGATCCAGAATGCGGGAGACACGGCCTTCTGGATCTAGATTCTCTCCCATAGTCGTCCAGAGAATCCCGTCCGGATAATGCCGACGGACTCGTTCGTCAAAGCAGATCGCCTGAGCCAGGGCGGTCTTTCCGAATCCTCCTGCTCCCCGGAGAGCTGTCGTAATGCCGACGGAAGGAGAGACCCGGGTTATTCCGTCTTTGGGACAGAAGGCTTCGAGGACTTTCTCGTATTCGCTGCGATGGATGAATCCCTCCGGTGGTTGAGCCATACAGCGATAGAGAGACGGTGCGACCGGTAACTCCAATCCAGGGCCTGGTGCTTTTCCCTGAATGCCACTGACGAGACTGTGAAAGGCGTCTTCGTCATTCACGTTGGCGAATTCGATCCAGCCCCGTAGGGCGAGAAAGGAAGGAATCCCTGTTGGCTTCTTGAATCCAGGAAGCAGGACAGGGATGACGGCGAAGTCCGGATCGTGGGCTCCCCGATCAATCGCGACTCGCATCTCCTGACTGTGCCAGGGTCCGAAATTCTCGGTGCCGACGAAGATGACGCAGGCGCCGCTGTCGCGGAGTCCGTTTTCTAAGTCCGTTTGCCAGAGTCTGCCCGGGATCAACTCCCATTTGTCGAAGAACGGCTTGAGTCCCAGCTTGCGAAGTTTGTGGGCGAGCTTCTCCACCGCCGGCTGGTCGGCGCTGCTATGGCTGAGGAAGACATCGTAGCGGTTCGCCATGGTGCTCGGAGAGGTCAGCGTTCAGTGTATCGCTTTCGATTCTGCCGGTTGCGCGGGATCGATCGTATTGGCTGGGGGAAAGAAGGCCAGCGGAATGGATTCCGGCACCAGGATACGTTCAACGGAGAAGCAAGATGCGGATGAGAACGACTTCAGTGTGTGAACTGGGCACTCCGGAGAAGCTCGCCGTGACCCGCACCTATATTTTTATGATCCGGACCTATGGAAAAAAGAGGCGAAAGCGCCATGGGCGGTATTTTCATATAATTTCAGTCTATTTTCCTATGAAAGCGAGCCACCAGACGATCAGCTGAGAGCCAGCTCCTATGAAAACTTGGTGTTTCCATAGGAAAAAATAACCTCTGTCGCCCATTTTAGCGACTTTCTCCGTGGACGGGTTGCAGGCGCCGAGCTCCCGAGGTCTTTTTATAGGTCCGGATCGTAAAAATATTGGCACGGACGATCCGTAGGGCCGATGAGGAGGGTTCTTCCTATGAAATCGAGGCAAATCCATATGGAAATTTCATCCGTAGCCCTTCACGGACGGCCTGTGCCTATGAAGTCAGGGCAAAAATAATGGCGCGGATAGCGGAGAGCTTCGCGCGCGGCCTCTCCAGAGCGGCCGTGGTTTTCCTCGACCGCGCGCGAAAGGTCCTACTCGGGCTCGATCAGCTCCAGGAGATGCATCCGCCCCGAGTCGTCGGCGGCGGAGACGGTGCGTCCGTCGGGACCGGCGGTCAGGGTGCGGACGGGGGCGTCCAGATGGAGGATGGCGAGGGGCTCGCCGCGGTCCAAGTCCCAAAGGCGCAGAGTGCCGTCGAGCGCGGCGGAGACGGCGCGGTGGGGACTGAGGATGGCCAGCGCCGTGATCCAGCCGGTGTGACCCGTGAGGGTGCGGATGCTCTTGCCGGTCTCCAGGTTCCAGAGACGGAGAGTGCCATCCTGCGAGGCGGAGAGGACGCGGTGAGCCGTGAGGACGCGGTGACCGTCCGGCAGGGCCAGAGCGGTGATGCCGTGGCGGTGGCCTTCGAAGGTGCGAACGGTTTCGCCGGTCTCCAGATCCCAGAGGCGCACGGTGCCGTCGCTGGCGCCGGAGAGCGCACGGTTGGTGTCCACCACGGCGAGAGCCGAGATCCAGTCCTTGTGCCCTTCGAAAGTGCGAAGGGCGCGGCCGGTGCTCAGATCCCAAAGGCGGAGGGTCTTGTCGCGGGCGCCGGAGAGGGCGTGACGCGTCCCGACCAGAGCGAGGGCGGTGACGCCGGCGGTGTGGCCTTCGAGGCGATTCAAGGTCTCGCTCGTCTCCAGATCCCAGACGCGCAGGGCGGGGCCGTCGGCCGAGATGGCGAGGAAGCCGTACACCGCCATCGGCGCTTTGCTCCGCCGCGTCGCGGGGGCTTCGGCACCGGCGTCTTCGTCAGAGACCGCAGCGCCCGGCCGGATGAAGCTCGCGGTCTGCGGCTTCAGCCAAGCCGTCTCGCGCCAGCCGCGGGCGGCGTTCAGCAACGGTTGGAGGGCGCGCTCGCGACGGTCGAGAAGACGGCCGAGGAGTTGCGGCGCCAGTTGCGCGGGGTCACCGCCGAGCGCGCCGGCCGAGAGGCGAAGGGCTTCGCGGACGAGGCTCAGGTCGCCGTCCTTGCCCGTCGAGAGGCCGAAGTCGGCGATCAGAGAGTGGACGTCCGTCGCCTCCAGCTTGGCCCGCAGGAAGGAGAGGTCGAGAAGTGTCTCGCGAAACTCCTCGCTCCGGCCGGCGGCGAGAAGATGCCCGGCAAGCCGCCGCCAGAGGTAAGTCTCCCCCGCCGGCAGGTCCGCCCAGCGGCCGCTCGCCGGACGGCAGGTGTCGAGCAGGCGGCCGTGAAGGAGGGAGAGCTCGCCACGGCGCCGGCCCAGGAGGAAGCCACCGACCACGGCGTGCAGCCGCAGGGTGCCGGCCCACGGATCGAGGCTCACCAGCGAGAGATCGCGCAGCCGCTTGCCGAGCTTCCGCGCCTCGACGGCGCCAAGGCCCCAGAGGTTCCGTACGACGGCCAGGGGAATGTCCTCCTCCGCCGGGAAGACGGCGAGGTCCAGGAGACGGTCGCGGTCCGAGCTGGCCAGGCTGCGCAGGGCGATGGCCACGGCCCGCCAGACGGCGGAGCGCCGGGCCAGCGGATCTTCGCGGTCGAAACCGGCGTCCAGGCCCACGATGTCCAGAGCGCGGACGACCTCGCGCAGAGCGCTCTCCAGGGCGGACCGGTCCTTCACGTCCCACTCGCGGATCTGCCGGTTGACGATGGCGAGGAGCAGCGGCCAGTTGCCGAGCCGCCGGGCCAGGGCCTGGAACGTGCCCTCGAAGGCCCGCGGCAGGTTCGCGCGCAGCAGCTCGACGGCTTCCGGTGTGGCCATGGGGCCGATCGCGATCGGCGTCGCGTCCTCCGGCAGCACCGCGCCGTCGCGAGCGGTGGCCAGGAGGGTGACGCCGGCCGGGAGCCCTTCGAAAGAGGTCAGGTCCATGGCGGAGGCGGCGCCGTCGATGACCAGCAGCACGCGCCGGCCGGCCAGGAGCAGGCTGAGATGGGCGCCGGCCGCGGCCTCGGAGGCGAAAGCCGGCGGCTCCGCGCGGGTCCACCAGCGGATGATTTCGCGCAGGCGCGCCAAGCGACCGTAGGCCTCGAGCCCCTCGCCAAGGCTCGCCCACAAGATACCGTCGGGGAAGGCGGAGCGCACCCGCGAATCCCAGCAGGCCGCCTGGGCCAGGGCCGTCTTGCCGAACCCCTCGGGACCCACCAGGGCGATGGGCGCTTCGCTGACCGCGCCGGTGCGCAGGGCCTCGATCAGGCGATCGAGCTCGCCGCGGCGGATGAAGCCGACCGGGCCGGGGGCCATGCAGCGATAAATAGGCTCGGGCGGGAGCGCCGCCTCGGGAGAGGTCTCGGAAATGCTACGCCGGACTCGGACGTCCTGGCGCGTCTCCATCGCGTTGTAACCCGTTGGGGTCAGACTGTCCTGTCGCGAGTACATGTAGAGATCGTCCATTTCAAGTCTCCTCGAGGGTGAACGCTGGCCGCCTTCTCTTGTTTCGCTCCCAGCGTCAAGCCTGGGTTCCACGCCGTCCCCGTTCCCCCTCGCGACACGGTGGATACGCGCCCGTTTCGCGAAGGTTTCTTGTTTTAACCCTTACTTCTTCCGGAAGCCTCTCTGCAAAGGTTGGACCGGGGCAAAAAGACCCTCCTCCAACGACGCTCCAGAGCCGCCCAAACCCTCACTCTGCCCTGCATTTCTCCCTCTTCTCCCGGCGGACGGGGGAGGCTGGGAGAAGAGGGCCGGGGTGATGAGGGTCTTTGGGAGGGCGGCTGAGCCGGCCGGCTTACAGAAGCTGCTGCGGATCCACGTCGATCACCAGGTCGTAGCCGGGATTCTTCGGCAGGACCACTTCGAGCAGGCGGTGGAGATCGCGGAAGTTGGCGGAGCGGGCGAGGAGCTGGAAGCGCCACTGGCCGCGGAGGCGCTCGAGGGGGGCGGGAGCCGGGCCGGAGAGGCGGACGCCCCGGCCCAAGGGATGCGCCGCGAGGTCGTCGGCGAGGCCGGTGATGAGGGACTGCGCCCGCTCGCGGCTCTTGTCGCGCACGAGGAGCTGCACCATGCGGCTGTACGGCGGGTAGTGGAAGACGCGGCGGAAGCGCATCTCTTCGCGGGCGAAGCCCTCGTCGTCCTGACGCAGGGCGGCCTGTATGGCGTAGTGATCAGGATGGTAGGTCTGAATGACGACGCGGCCCGGCCGCTCACCCCTCCCCGCCCGGCCCGCCACCTGGGTGAGGAGGTTGTACGTGCGCTCGACGGCCCGGAAGTCCGGAAAGCCCAGATAGGCGTCCGCGGCGAGCACGGCGGTGAGAGCCACGTTGGGGAAGTGGTGCCCCTTGGAAACCATTTGGGTGCCGATGAGCACCTGGATCTCGCCGCGGCCGAAGCGCTCCAGCAGGGCGGCGAGGCCGCCGGGGCGGCGCGCCGTGTCGCGGTCGAGGACGTCGACCGTCACCCCCGGGAAAAGCTCCTTGAAGTCCTCCTCCACCCGCTCGGTGCCCGCGCCGATCGCTTCCAGGGCCTCCTCGGAGCAGACGGGGCAACGGGACGGCGCGCCGATCATCGAGCCGCAGTAGTGGCAGACGAGCCGCCGGTCCCGCCGGTGATAGGTGCGCGGCAGGCCGCAGTCCGGGCAGCGGAAATCCTCGCCACAGGCCCGGCAGAGCAGCATGGGCGCGTAGCCGCGACGGTTGCGCAGGAGGATGACCTGGTCGCCCTCCGCGATCGCTTTATGGATCTCCAGCTTCAGCCGCTCGGAGAAATGGACCTCGCCGGGCCGGCGGGAGACGCCCTCCTCCTTGAGATCGACGAGAATCCCCTCCGGCAGCGTCCCCGGGCCCGCCCGCTGCGTGAGGCTCAGCACCTCGAGCTTTCCCCGCTCGGCGTTGAAGCGGCTTTCGAGGCTCGGGGTCGCGGAGACGAGGAGGGTGACGGCGCCGGCGTCCCGGCCGCGCACCAGGGCGAGGTCGCGGGCGTTGTACCGCGGATCGATCTCCTGCTTGTAGGACGAGTCCTGCTCCTCGTCCACCACCACCAGCCCGAGATCGGCCACCGGGGCGAAGAGGGCCGAGCGGGGGCCCAGCACCACCCGTGCCTCGCCTCGCCGAACCCGCTCCCACTCCTGGTGGCGCTCGCCCGTGCCGAGCCCCGAGTGGAGAATGGCGAGCTCGCCGCCGAACCAGCGCTCGGCGGTCCGCGCCAGGGCCGGCACCAGGGCGATCTCCGGCACCAGCAGGATCGCCGAGCGGCCGCGGGCGAGCGCTTCCTGCGCCGCCCGCAGATAGACCTCGGTCTTGCCCGAGCCGGTCATCCCCTGCAACAGGAAGGCCGCGGGCTCCCGCCGGTCCAGGATCTCGACGATCCGCCCGAGAGCGTGGGCTTGGTCGTCGCGCAGCACGATCTTCCCGTCTTTCTCCGGCAGGCCCAGAATGTGGCGGTCGAGGGACAGGCGCTCCACCTGGGTGAACTGCCGCAAGACCCCCTTCCCCACCAACCGGCGGACGACGGCGGACGTGCACTCCACGGCTGCGGTCACCTCGGCCACCGTGGCCGGCCGGCCCATGGCGGCGAGATATTCGATCACCTGCCGTCCCGCGGCCGAGCGCCCGGCGACGGCGAGGTGGGTCGCGAGGCCCCCCGGCGCCAGCTCGACGGCGTTGACGTAGCGGGCCGAGCGCGAGCGATGGGCCTCGCTGCCAATCCGCCCACCCTCGGCGAGCCGGGCGAGGACATCGTCGAGGTTATTCAGACTGTCCAGGCCGGAGCGGGCCTGAAGCTCGGCGACGCTCATCCGCCCGCCCTCGCGCAGGGCCTCGACGACCGCCGTCTCCTCCGGGGTACGCGGCAGGGCCATGGCGCCGGCGTCGGTGAGCCAGATCTTGCGGTCCCCCCACGGCGGCAGGTCGGAAGGGAGCATGGAGCGCACGACCTCGCCGAGCGGCGCCATGTAGTAGCCGGCGACGAAGCGGGCCAGGGCCAGAAGGTCCGCGGTGAGCACCGGCTCGCGGTCGAGGATCTCCTCGATGGGCCGGATCGTCATCCCCTCCGGCCGGCGCTGGTGAACCTCCACGATCACTCCCGTCATCCGGCGGCGCCCCATCGTCACCCGCGTGCGCACGCCGGGCACCGCCTGCGAGACCCAGGAGGGTGGGACCGCGTAGGTCAGCGGATCCGGCAGGGGGAGAGGGAGGGCGACTTCGGCGAAGATCACGACTCCCGCGGGCCGGAGCGGCATGCCTCCGAGCAGTACACCGCCATCGCCTTCCCCTTCAGTGCCCTGGAGGCCGGAACGAAGGTGCCACAGGCGGCGCAGGGGAGGAGGATCTCCGGCGCGGGCTGCGCGGCGGCGGAGCGAACGGCCGCCGGGGGCTGCGGCGGCCCCAAGGCGCCCGTGGAGACCGCGGACCTAAGCTTCTGCATGAAGTTTCCCACCGCCATCCAAAGGATGTACAGCAGGAGAGCGAAGACGAACAGACGGCCCATCGGTCACGCCGCGCTGCGCTGCTTGGCCACCGCGTCCGCCAGCCGGACCACGTCCGGATTGCCGGGTTGCATCTGCTGGAGCTTCTCCAGGGGCGCCTTGGCCTCGGCAGGCTTCTTGAGGTCGAAGGCCAGCACCACCACCTCGTTGAAGTAGGACTTCCAGTGGTCCGGAGCCGCCTTGTGCACCGCCTGGAAGAGCTGCAGGGATTTGTCGAACTCAGCCGTCTCGCGGTAGGAGATGCCGAGGTCCGTCATCACGTCCGGATCGCCCGGCTTCAGCTCCAGGTAGTGGCCGTACAGCTCCTGGGCCCGCTTCCAGTTGCGGATCTCGAAGTTGAGGTCCGCCAGCCGCCGCACGGCGTTGGCGTCGTTGGGGTTCTTTTCGACAAAGGCCCTGAGCTCCTGAATGGCCTGCATGGCCGGCGCGCCGCCGCCGGCCGGTCCGGCTCCCCCGCCATTGGCGGCGGGTGCGGCACCGGCATCCCCCTCGGGAGCGGCGGCGGCAGCGCCGCCGCCCTGCTCACCGCCGGGAATGACGATCTGCGCCCGCATCTCCGGCGTCAGGCGTGGCGGCTGACGGGTGGCCATCACTTCGTGGACCAGGTATCCCGTGATGAAGCCCACGAGGATGCCGATGGTGGCGAACAGCAGGTTGTCTCGGTTCACGTCAAGGCTCACTTTCCCGCTTGGGCGGACGGATCAGGCGGAACGACAGGGCGGATTGTAGCAGCCTCCAAACACGAAAGCCGCTCGGGAGAGCGGCCTTCGGAAGACTACGGGTGATACTGACTGTGGCGGTGCGTCAACTGGCGGCCTTGGCTCGCGACCGCTTCTCGAGACTGTTGTTGAGCGCCTGCTCCACGAGTACCTCCGCCTCGCGCTCGATGATGCCTTTGACGTGGGCGACCTCGCTGACGATGAAGTACTTGGCCCGCTCGTACATCTTCTTCTCACGGAACGAGAGGCTCTTGCGCTGCGAGACGAGCCTCAGGTTCTTGAGCACTTCGGCGACGTCGGTGAGACGGCCGGTCTTCATCTTGTCGAGGTTCTGCTTGTACCGCCCCTTCCAATCCTTGTACGTGTCGATATTGCCGTCCTCGAGGATATCCAGGAGAGCGCGAACTTCGCGCGTATGGCAGAGCGGACGCAAACCGACCAGATCGAGGTTGGATTTCGGCACCATCACTTTGGAGTTGTTGGCGAGGAGACGGAGATGAAAGTAGAGCTGCTCCACTCCGTCCATGTGGCCTGGCTCGATCTTCTCGACCATGCTTACGCCATGGTTGGGGTATACCACCTTCTGACCGACTCTGAATGTCACGTCGAGACCCCCTTAAATTAATGCAGATGATGGAGCTTGCGGTAAGTAAGTCGCTGAGGGACTTCCGCTTACGTCTCTTGTTATACACCCGGACATGCCTTTGCGTCAAGCCGGGGCACTACCGGTAGGGGTCGTAACCGGGGCGTCACACGAATTGGAGGTGTGGCGGCGACGGTTGACACCCCGGGACGTAGACCCTACGATTCCCGCTTGGCCTTGGGTCAAGCCGGAGTGGCGGAATGGCAGACGCAACGGACTCAAAATCCGTCGCCCCTTGCGGGCGTGTGGGTTCGACTCCCATCTCCGGCACCAAGGGCCCCTTTGAATTGAAGACCCGAAGACAGGGGCACCTGGGCGGCGCCCCTGTCCTGCGTCATCTCCTGCTGAAGGGGGCGCGGCCGGCCCGAGGTCGTCAGGCGTGGGACTTCTTGCCGTGGAGCACGTCGATGCGGGCGGCGGTCTTGTCCGTGCCGCTCTCCGTGTACGAGACCCGCACGTTGTCCCCCGGCTTGAGGTCGGTGAGCGCGATGTCGATCGCCCCCATGCCCCTGACCTTGGTCGTGCCGTCCGTCTTGAAGGTCCAATTCTCCTTGGAGTGGGTGATCGTGAACGTCTGGGCGGTGGCGTCGACCGTAACGATGTCGCCGCTCGTCGTGTGGTGTTTCGGCTTGGTGCTGTCGTCCGCGGCCATGGCGGCGATGGCCGTCGCCAGGACGAGGATCAGAGTCAGACTCAGGATGAGATGTTTACGCATAGCCCTCGTGCCTCCTCGAAGCGAAGACATCGGGATGATGTCTTCCATCAGATTCCTCGGGGAGGTCGTGCAAGGGGCGGGCCAGAAACGGCCCTACCAAGCCCGCTACTCGTAGCGTAGCGCTTCGATGGGATCGAGCCGTGAGGCCTTGGCCGCGGGGTAGATGCCGAAGAAGATGCCCACCACGGCCGAGAAGCCGATGGCGAGGAGCACCGCCCACACGGGGACGTGGGCCGGCGGGAAGTTGGGGATGAGCTTCGCCGTCGCCACTCCCAGGCCGTAGCCCAGCGCCAAGCCGATGGCGCCGCCGACAAGGGAAAGGGTGACGGCCTCGATGAGGAACTGAATCAGGACATCCTGCCGGCGCGCGCCCACCGCCTTGCGCACGCCGATCTCCCGCGTCCGCTCGGTGACCGACACCAGCATGATGTTCATGATGCCGATGCCGCCCACGAGCAGGGCGATCCCCACGATACCGCCCACCACGGCGGTGATGCTGCCCAGGATGGTGTTCACCGTGTCCAGTATCTCGTCCTGGGTCTGGATCTGGAAGTCGTCCGGCTCGGCCGGCGGAATGCGGTGGCGCTGGCGCAGGAGGCGGGTGATGCTGTCCTTGACCGGCTCCACCACGTCGGCGCTATCGGCATGCAGACGGAGCTGCACCTGGTCGCCGGCGTTGCGGCCGAAGAGGTTGAGGGCCGAGTCGAAGGGCACGAACGCCAGGTCGTCGGCGTCCAGCCCCAGGCTCTGCCCCTTGTGCTCCATGATGCCGATGATGGTGGCCGGGTAGACGTCGAGGTAGATCTCCTTGCCCAGAGGCTCGGGGCCCAGGTTCAGCTCCTCCACCACCTTCGTGCCCACCACCACCACCTTGTGGCGGTTCTCGAGGTCGATTTTCGAAAAAAAGCGGCCCTGGTCCACGGACTGGTTCTGGACGTCCTGCCAGTTCTCGTTGACGCCGACGATGGCGGCCGGAGTGTGCTTACGGTCCTTGTACTTGAGGGTGGCACGGCCGAAGATCGTGGGCGTCAGCATCTTGACGCCCGGCACCTTCTGCTCGATGGCCTGGCCATCCTCATAGGTCAGCTTCACCTGGCGGGCCACCATACCGGGGAAGTTGCGCTCGGTCTTGGCCTGGACGAGCATGAAGGTGGCGCCCACGCCCTGGAGCTGCTGCGTGATGGTGTATTGCAGCCCCTGGACGATCGAGACCACGGCGATCACCGCAGCGACGCCGATGATGATGCCGAGCGTCGTCAGGATCGACCGCATCAGGTTGGCACGGAGCGCCCCGAAGGCGATGCGGAAGTTCTCGAAGAAGACCAAGGCGACCTTTCCTCAAGAAACCGGAACGGAGGCCGCGGCGGCTCCCGTCGTCGCCCGCGCCGTGGGCTGGTCGGAGACGACCTTGCCATCCTTGAGCAGCACCTTGCGCCAAGCGTGCTCGGCGATGTCCGGCTCGTGGGTGACCAGCACCACGGTGTTGCCGGCTTGGTGGAGCTCGTCGAACAGGGCCATGATCTCCTCCGAGGTGGCGGAGTCGAGGTTGCCCGTGGGCTCGTCGGCGAGCAGGATCGACGGATCGTTGACCAGGGCGCGGGCGATGGCGACGCGCTGGCGCTGGCCGCCCGACAGCTCATTGGGCTGGTGGTGCATGCGTGAGCCGAGGCCCACTTTCTCCAAGGCGCGGCGGGCGCGCTCCCGCCGCTCGCCGCGCGACAGCCCGGCGTAGATCAGCGGCAGCTCGACATTGTGCAGGGCGTCGGTGCGCGCCAGCAGGTTGAAGGTCTGGAAGACGAAGCCGATCTCCTTGTTGCGGATGCCCGCGAGCTGCGAGTCGTCGAGCTCCTGCACGGCGACGCCGTTGAGGACGTAGCTGCCGGAGCTCGGGGTGTCGAGGCAGCCGACGAGGTTCATCAGCGTCGACTTGCCGCTGCCCGAAGAGCCCATGATGGCCACGTATTCCCCGCGCTCGACCACGAGGTCCACGCCGTTGAGGGCGCGCACCTTCTCCGCCCCCATGTCGTAGACCTTGTGGATGTCCCTGAGCTCGATCAGCCCCATCTCGAATCCTTAGCCTTTCTTCGCCGAATCAGCGGTCCCGGTCTTGCGGTCCTCTTCCTCGGAGGTCTTGCTGACGGTGACCGCGTCGCCGTCCTTGAGCTCTTTCATCGTCCGGTAGGGACCGGTGACGAGCTGCTCCCCGGGCTTGACGCCGGAGGTCAGCTCGACGTGGGTCTCGTCGGAGATGCCGGTCGACACCTGCCGCTGGTGGACCTTTCCCTGCTCCACCACGAAGACCACCTTGACCGTGTCCGCCTTCTTGCCGCTGGCGGGCTTGGCGGCGGCTTTCCCCGCGGAGGTACCGGCGACCGGCTCGCGCTCGACCACGGCCTGGATGGGCGCCACCAGCGCATCGCCGTGAGCGGCGGTGTGGATCTCGGCCCGTACCGACATGCTGGCCCGCAGGTTCGGGTCCGGATCGTCGAGCAGGATCTTGACCTTGAAGAAGGTGACGTCAGGCTGGTTCGCGCGGTTGAAGCCCGAGCTGCCCACCTCCACCACCTTGCCGTGATACTCCTTGGACGGGATGGCGTCGACCTTGAGCACGGCGGCCTCGCCCACCTTGACGTTGACGATCTCCGTCTCGTCCACGTCGACGGTGGCGAGGATCTCCGACATGTCCGCGATCGTGCCGATCACCGAGGCCGGGTTGTTCATGGTGCCGGAGACGACGACCTCCCCCTCCTTGGCGTTGAGGGCGATGACGCGGCCGGTCAAGGGGGCGTAGATGGTGGTCTTGGTCAATCCGTCCTGGGCGTTGACGAGGCTGGCCTGCGTCTGCTGCACCATTTCGCGGGAGCTTTCGACTTGCAGGCGGGCCGAGGACTCGGCGAGCTGCGCCGCCTCGAGCTGCTCGCGGGTGGCAATGCCCTCGGCGATCAGCTTCTGGGCGCGGGCGAGCTTGATCTTGGCGTCGGCGAGGGAGACCTGGGCCTGCTGGACAGCGGTCTGGGCGCTGCGGAGCTGGGCCGCCGACTGGTCGCGCAGGGCGATGAAGGCCTGCTGCTCCAGGCGCAGGAACGGCTTGCCCTTCTCGATCCAGTCTCCCTCCTGCACCCACAGCTTGTCGATCTTGCCGATGACGTGGGCCGAGATGTTGACCTTGATGCGCGGCTCGAGACCGCCACTCGCCTTGACGATCTGCGACACGTCGCGCCGCGACACCCCCTCGGCGTAGATCTTGGCGCCCTTTTCGTGGCTCCCGGCGCGGACACTGGCGAAGACGATGGCCGCCAGCACCAGCAGGACCAGAGTCCCAATCACGATCTTCTTCACAGGGACTCCTTCACCGCAGGGCCGCCAGGCCGACGCGCACGCCGACGAAGAGCAGCCAGACCAGGATGGTGACTGCAGCCACGGGCTTCGTCGTCAGGCGCGATAGCGCCTTGTAGCCGATGATCGAGAGCACCAGGCTCCAGAGGCTGAAGAAGTCGGCGCTGGCGTAGAGGGCCATCACCCACGCCTTGGCGTCCTGCGGGGCGAGGAAGGCCAGATTGGACTGCAGGAACGTGCCCGATTTGACGTCGGCATAGCCGAGCGTCGAACGGCTGAGGACCACGGGCAGGGTGAGCAAGGCCATGATCACTCCGGGCAGCCCCGCGTGCAAACCCACCGCGAGGCTCGACTTGTAGCTGAAGTCGGCTCCCAGAAGCTTGAAGACGACCCAGTAGATGAGGGCGGCCAGCAGCGAGACCAGAGCGATGACGATCGGCACCGTGATCCCGGAGATCGCCGCCCCGGCCTTCTCCATCATATGGATCTGCGGCTCGAGCTGTGCCTCCGGGATGTCGCGCCCTTTCTCCTTCACGCTCTGCACGATCACGTCGCGATAGTCGGTGCGCATCCCCACGACATAGGCGACCGCCCCCGACGCCACGAGCAGCACCAGCATCGCCGCGCCCCAGGTGGGACGCTCGGCGAGCGAGCGAAACGTCTTCACGGGAGAGACGAGGGCGCCCAGCAGGCGCCCGAAGCTACTGTCCTCCATCGCCATGGTTTAGTTCTCCCCGGGCAGCTTGACTCGGCGCAGACTGAACCGGCTCAGGCTCGGATCGTCGGGATCGTCGATGGTGACCCCATCCTGCACCGGCAGCTTGCCGATCGCCCGGTAGTACTCGGCGAGCGCCGTGCGGTAGCCCACGATGGCCTGCACCTGAGTGCTGCGGGCCTGGGTGAGCTGGTCCTGAATCTGCGTGATGTTGAAGCTGGTGGACATGCCGTTCTCGTATTTCTTGCGCTCGGCGTCCAGGTTCTTCTCCTGGTACTCGGTAGACTTGCGGGCCGCGTCGATCTGCTTGGCTGCCGTCTCCACCCCGCGGGCGGCGGTCCGCACCTCGGTGGCGACGAGCGTCTTCTCCGACTCGTAGAGGAGCTTGAAACGGTCGACGTCGAGGTTGGCGCTGGCGCTCTGGGCGCGCGCCGAACGGTTCTGGATCGGGTAGGAGAGGACGAGCGCCGCCTGCCAGTTATTGAAGCTCAGGCCGGTGACCTGGTCGAAGGCCACGTTGAAGGTTGGCGCCGCGCCGCTGTAGCCATACTGGACCTGCAAGTTGAGGGAGGGCTTGAGCAGGCTGCGGAAGTATTCGGAGTTGAGCTTCGCCAGAGCGAGTTGGAGATCCTGGCTCCGCAGCTCGGGCCGCGCGTCGTAGGCCGTTTGGAGGGCATCGTTGACGTTGATCGAAATGCGGTCCGTCTCCGGCTTCGTGGTCGGCTCGATGGGGGTCTCCCACAGGCTGCCCGACGGCACGTTCAGCAGGCGGCGCAGCACGTCCTCGGCATTGCCGACGGCGGCCGTGGCGCCGATGATCACCCCCTCACGAGTGGCGATGGCCGCCTCGCTCTGCACCGCTTCCAGGGGAGCCATGGTGCCCACTTCCACCTGGATGCGGTTGCGCTCGTGCAGCTCCTTGGCGAGGCCGAGGCTCTCCTCCGCCACGTTGAGCTGGTCCTTGGCCTCGACCAGGTTCCAATAGGCGTTCTCCACCTGCTGGATGGTCGAGGTGACCTGCAGGGCGAACTGCTGGCGGCCGACGTCGCTGCTGTTGCGGGCGACGAGGATGCCCCGCTCCGTGGCCAGCCGCCCAAAGCCCTGCAACAGCGGCTGGTTGTAGGTGAAGTTGAAGCCGTTGTTGAAGAGGGTGGCGGCGCTGCGCAAGGGGCTGTTGTTCACCGACTTGGAGTCGTCGTAGCCCACGATTACGTTACCGCCCCAGGGAAGCGCCTGAGTGAAGCTGAAGCCGCCGCTCTGGATCTCGTTCTTGGAGCCGTTCACCTGGGAGACGGCAGGGGACGTGGAGGAGCTGTCCAAGACGTTGACGCTGGCCAACAGGTCGTAGATGCCCAGGCTCTGCACGATGGCCAGACGCTGCTGGGTTCGTACGTAGCGCTGGACGACGAGGTCGAGGTTCTGGCGCAGGGCGATCTCGACCGCCTGGTCGACCGAGAGCTGCACCTTGCCGCCCTTGATCTCCAGGGCGGGCGGCTCGGCCGGCGGGCGGACCGCCTGAGTGTTGACGCGGAGCTCGGCAGCCCGCGCCGGACCGCCGGCCGCCAGCAGCCCCAGCAGAAGGGCGAGCACCGCCCTCCGGTTCTTCGTTGGATTGAATCGCAAACGCGGTGTCCTCATTGAGTGGCCTCTCACTTATCTAGGATGTCGACTGCTTGGACGAATTCGCTTCCCTTCGCGTCGCTAGCGGAACATACGCTCTTGAAGCGCAAAAGTTCACACGCCCCGTCTGATGGACGACGGGTCCCCTCCATTCCTTACACGTCTCTCCAGCTTCTCTCCAGGATAGAAGCATGCCACCATTCGGCCCCATTCCACTACCTCTTCCTCATCTTCGGTCGTCGCCAGCGGCGGCCGCTCGACGGCGCACCGCGGCCGGGCGCTGGGGCACCGAGGGTGAAACGGGCAACCGGGCGGCGGCGCCAGCGGGCTCGGCGGCTCTCCGGCGAGCACGATGCGGTCCCGCCGCCGGCCGGGGTCCGGCACCGGCACGGCCGAGAGCAGGCTCGCCGTATACGGGTGGAGGGGCCGGCGGAACAGCTCCCGGCTGCCGCTGAGCTCTACGATCCGCCCCAGGTACATCACCGCCACCCGGTCCGCGAGCTGCTCCACCGCCGCCATGTCGTGGGCGACGAGCAGCAGGGTCAACCCCAGCCGCCGCCGCAGATCCGCCAGCAGGGCCAGGATCTGCCCCCGCACCGAAACGTCGAGCGACGACACCGGCTCGTCGGCCACCAGCAGATCCGGCTCCGGCGCCAGCGCCCGGGCAATGCCGACCCGCTGCCGCTGGCCGCCCGACAGCTCGTGCGGGAAGCGGCTGCCAAGCTCCGGCTTCAGCCCCACCAGGTCCAGCAGCTCGGCGACCCGCGCCGACCGTCCTGCCCGGTCGAGAGGGGTGTGGATCGCCAGCGGCTCGGCGATGATCGAGGCCACCCGCTGCCGGGGATCGAGCGAGCCGTAGGGGTCCTGGAACACGATCTGGAACCGTTGCCGGCGCTTCCGCAACTCGTGCCCCGCGAGCCCGGCCAGATCCTCGCCGGCGAAGACGATGCGGCCCGCCGTGGGCTCGATGAGCCGCACGGCGCAGCGGGCGAGCGTCGTCTTGCCGCTCCCCGACTCGCCCACCAGGGCCACGCATTCACCGGCCGCCACCTCCAGGTCGACGCCGTCCAGAGCGCGCAGACTGCCGGTGCGGCGCCGCAGGACGCCCCGCCGCACGGCGTACTCTTTGCGCAACCCCTCAATGGAAAGTAGAGGCGCCGGCGTCACGTCGCCTCCGGGCGCGCGCCGAGCCGCGGCACCGCCGCCAGCAGGGCCCGGGTGTAGGGGTGGGCCGGGGCCCGGAAGAGCGCCTCGACTCCCGCCTCCTCCACGATCTCGCCGTCGTGCATCACCGCCACCCGGTCGCACGTCGCGGCCACCACCCCCAGGTCGTGGGTGATGAGCAGCACCGAGAAGCCCAGCTCCTGCCGCAGATCCTCCAGCAGCTCCAGGATCTGAGCCTGGAGCGTCGGGTCGAGCGCCGTCGTCGGCTCGTCGGCCAGCAGCAGGTCCGGCCCGCCGGCCAGGGCCATGGCGATCATCGCCCGCTGCCGCTGCCCCCCCGAGAGCTGGTGCGGGTAGTCGTCCAGCCGCCGGCGGGCGTCCGGCAGGGCCACCGCGTCGAGCAGGCGGACGGCCTCGTCCCGCGCCTCCCGCCGCGACATCGCCCGGTGGGCCCGGACCGCCTCGGCGATCTGGAAGCCGACCGTGTAGGCGGGGTTCATCGCCGTCGACGGCTCCTGAAAGGCCAAGCCGATGCGGCCGCCGCGCACCCGCCGCAGCTCGCGAGGCCCGAGAGTCAGCAGATCCACGGCGGCTTGGCCCTGAGGGCCTTCGAGATCGATGCGGCCGGCCGTCACCCGGGCGTTGACGGGCAGCAGCCCGAGGATGGCGAGCGCCGTCAGCGTCTTGCCCGAGCCGGACTCCCCCACCAGGCCGAAGATCTCGCCCCGCTCCACGGCCAGCGAAACGCCGCGCACCACCGGCCGCCAACCTCCCGCCTGGGGGAAGGCGATGGTGAGCCTCCGCACTGTCAGGAGGGACAAGGCGGCGCCGTCCCTACCCCGCCAACCGGCGGAGCCAGGAGACCAGGGCGGCGACGCCGAAGCCCGTGGCGCCGGCCGCCTGTCCGCCCGGGGTGCCCTTGACGTTGGCAACCCCGGCGATGTCGAGGTGGGCCCAGCGCTCCACCCCGCCCACGAACTGGGAGAGGAAGGCGGCGGCGAGGCTCGCGCCGCCCCAGCGGCCGGCCGAGTTGCGCAGGTCGGCGTGAGTGCCCTTCATCTCTTCGAGGTACTCCGGGAAGAGAGGCAGCCGCCAGAGGCGCTCGCCCTCCCGGTCGCCGGCGGCCGCCAGCTCGCCCGCCAGGCCCTCGTCCGTCGTGAACAGGCCCGCCGCGACGTGCCCCAGGGCCACCACGCAGGCGCCGGTGAGAGTCGACAGCTCGACGATGGCGTCCGGCTTGTCCTCGGCGGCCCAGGACAGGGCGTCGGCGAGGATCATCCGTCCCTCGGCATCGGTGTTGGTGATCTCCACCGTCCTGCCGTTGTGGCAGCGCACGATGTCGCTCGGCCGGTAGGCTTCATGGGAGAGCATGTTCTCGGCGAACGGAGCATAGACGGTGAGGCGCACGGGCAGTCCCAGCTCGGCCACGGCGCGGGCGGTGGCCAGCACGGCGCAGGCGCCACACTTGTCATATTTCATCTCGTCCATGTCGGCGGCCGGCTTGATCGAGATGCCGCCGGTGTCGAAGGTGATCCCCTTGCCCACCAGGGCGATACGGGGGCCGCGGTCGCCCCACTGCAGCCGCACCAGCCGGGGAGAGTGGGCGGAGCCGGCGCCCACCGCCAGGAGGCCGCCCATGCCGCGGGCCGCCAGCTCCTTCGCATCCAGCACGGTGACGGCCAGGCCGCTGCCGGTCGCGAGCTCACGCGAACGCTCCTCCATCCAGGTGGGCGTGGCCTCGTTGGCCGGCGAGTTGGCGAGGTCGCGGGCGAAGGCGACGGCCGTTGCCACGGGGCCGGCGACGGCGAGGGCATCGCGGTAGGCGGCCTCCTCTCCGTCCGGAGGGATCACGGCCAGCCACTCCACCTGGCCGGAGGCCGCGGCGTCGCTCTGGAAACGGTCGAAGCGGTAGGGGGCGAGGGCGAAGGAGCGAAGGATGCGCCCGGCCGCGGCGCCGGTGGTCTCGGGATGGGTGGGAAGGGCCACGACCACCCGCCGCTCGCCGCCGTGACGGGCTTCTTCGCTCAGGCGGCCGACCCAGGCCACGAGCTTGGGATAGGTGAAATCGCGCCGGGCTCCCAGGCCGTAAAGGCCGACGACCGGCCCGCCGGGACCCGCTTCCGTCTGTCCCCGCTGCTCCTCGCCGCCCTTGAAGCCCGCTCTTGCTGCCAGGCGCTCCACCGCCCGGCGAGCCTCCCCGGTCAAGCCGTCCACCGCGGGCGCTTCGTTCTCGAAGCACCCGGCGGCCAGGAAATCGGCATCCAGCCCGCTCCCGGAGACGACATCAATCGACGCGATATGCCCCATGAGACCTTCCCTCCAGCTTCCTACCTTCTACGATTTCCGGCGCCCGGCCTTCAGTCGCCGCGCCGATGCTCCATGGCCCGGCCACGGGGCGGTATGGTATACGTAATCCCTCCATTTCAAGTTGAAAAAGACCGGCCGCGAGCGAGCTCGAGCATGAACCCCACGTTTTTCCTCCAGATGCTGCAGGGTCCCTTCAACTTCCTGCGTTCCGATCCCGACGAGATCCGGCGTCTGCTGCCCGACCTTCAGCGGCTGTTGCCGATGCCGCGTCCCATCTTCCTCGAAGACGAGAATGCCACTCCCATGCAGGGCTTCCCCATCTCCCTGTCGCGGGGGACTCTGGAGCTGCGCGCCGCCCTGCGGGACTACATCCTGGCCGAGGAGGCCGTCCAGGTCGCCGGCTTCAAGCGCGAGAGGCACGACGTCAAGGCCCATACGCAAGCTTGGGACCGTTACGTCAGCCTGCTCAACCGGGCCCTGGAGAATGCCACCATCTCCAGTTACGGCCGGCAGTATCCCGCCGTCTTCTGGCTCTTCCACTCGCTGGACGTGGCGCGCCTACTCAAGGAAGTGCCCAAACGCATCCTGCGGCGGGACACCGAGCTCGGCCGCCGCGAGGGCGACGCGATCAAGTACCGCATCTTCGAGCGCTTCCTCGACCGCGTCCTCAGCACCAGCTACGACCTCGTGCAGCGGCTGGCCGGCACCACCGAGGAGGTGGAGGAAGAGCTGTTTCCCCGCGTGCTCACCCGCATGCGCGACAACGTCCTGCTGTTCACCGAGGACTACATCGGCCGCGATCTGACCGAGCTCGGCAGCTACTTCAACGGCTCCCTCGGCATCGACGGCCGCGACCTGCGCAAAAGGCTGGACGACCTTGCCCGCTGGCATTTCGGGCAGCTCGCCGCCGACCCCGCCCTGCGCACCATCGTGACCCACCTGCTGCGCGCCGATCCGCGGGGCGACAGCCGCGACCTGCTCTGCCGTCCCGGCTATGTCACCTACCTCACGACGCTCAAGGCGTACGATCCGGCGCAGCTCTTGCCGCCGGCCCTCCTCCAGGTCTGGGAGGGATTGCTCCTCAAGCTCAAGGAATTCGAGATGCTCCACGGCCTGCGCCGGCTGATGGTGCCCATCGAGGTCGAGCCCGGCGGCCGCATGCTGGCGCGCGAGCTCCCCCCTGGCCGGGCAACTCCCGGCGACGTCGTCCTCTCCACAGCCACCCGGCCCCTGGACTTCATGCAGCCCTGGGTGGTGGACCCACGGGTCGAACGCTTCGGCATGATCTACGACATCAGCGACTTCTCCCAGACGCTCTCGATGCTCCACCGCGAGGGCAATGAGCGCCAGGACGACGCCTTCCTGGCCATGTTCCGTTTCCAGCGGCGGATCAACCGCCTGGCCGTCTCCCACCGCGCCAAGCTGGAGAAGTATCTGGGCGACGGCGCCTTCTACTCCAGCCGCGAGGCGACCAACCTGCTGATCTGCTCCATCTACCTCCAGCGCTATTACGTGGAGGCCGTGCGCGAGGGGCTCCCCTTCGACCGCGGCATGCGCATCGCCCTGAACTTCGGTCCCTACCGCCTGATCCCCATGGGCAGCCGGCCGGAGGAGGGCGAGCGCTACGAGTTCTTCGGCCCCGGCCTCGTCGAGCTGTCGCGCCTGACCACCGGCAAGGCGACCCAGGAGGTGGACGAGGTCAAGACCATGCTCATCAACCAGGGCTACCCTGAGGCGACGGTGCACAAGTTCTTCTCGCCCCTCTCCTCGAAGAACGTGGACGTGGTGGACAAGACCGAGGAGCTACGGCGGTTCTACGCCTACATCAACCGCAACGGCACCCTGCACAACAACGGCATGGTGGCGACCGGCGCCTTCATCGCCCATCTCGAGCGCGAGCTCAGCCGTCACCCTCTCTACCGGGGTCGTGAAGGGGAACGATCCTACGTCTTCCTCGCGCTGGAGGACGCCGGAGAAAAGCTGTCGCTGGGATTCCGCAAGCTCGGCATGGCCCATCTCAAGGGGCTTGAAAAACTGGCGGTCTATGAGATCGTGGACGGTGTCGAGCTGGATACCTCGGCACTCACCCGCGTCTACGGCGAAACGTTGGCCGCAGCCATCGAGCGCGACGCGGGCGGCGATAGCTGGCTGTAGATCCAACCGGAAGGGGATTTGGGATGACGGAAGCTCTCTGGCAGAGCGACTTGCCCGGACTGGCGCCGCCGCGGCGAGGCAAGGTGCGGGACGTCTATGATTTAGGCGAAGCTCTGCTGATCGTGGCGAGCGACCGCCTCTCCGCCTACGACCACGTGCTGCGGCCGGGGATTCCGGGCAAGGGGAAGATCCTCAACCAGCTCTCCAATTTCTGGTTCAGCCACCTCGCGGCCGACGTGCCGAACCACCTCCTGGCGACCGAGCCCGAGGACTTCCCTGCCGTGCTCGCCCCCTACCGGGAGATCCTGAGAGGGCGCTCCGTGCTGGCGCGCAAGGCGAGGGTGGTCCCCTTCGAATGCGTGGCGCGAGGCTACCTCGCGGGCAGCGGCTTCCGCGAGTACGAGCAATCGGGAACCGTCTGCGGCATCCCGCTCCCGGAAGGCCTGCGGCGGGCGAGCCGCCTGCCCGAGCCCCTCTTCACTCCGGCCACCAAAGCCGAGACGGGGCACGACGAGAACGTGGATTTCGAGACCGTCGAACGGGCCCTGGGCTCCGAGCTCGCCGCCACCCTGCGAGACCTGACCCTGAAGCTCTACAACCACGGCACCGAGCTCGCCGCCGCCCAGAACCTCCTCCTGGCCGACACCAAGTTCGAGTTCGGCCACGCCGCGGACTCCGGAGAGCTGCTCCTCATCGACGAAGTCCTGACCCCCGACTCCTCTCGCTACTGGGACGTCAAGTACTGGAATCCCGGCGAAGAGCCCGTCTCCTTCGACAAGCAGTACGTCCGCAACTGGCTCGACGAGACCGGCTGGGACAAGAGCTCCCCACCCCCCGACCTGCCCAAGGACGTCGTCCAAGGCACCCTGGAGCGCTACATCGAAGCCTTCCGCCGGATCACCGGCGGGCGGGAGCCGGTGTTGTAAGGGCCGCTCATCGTGCAAGAGAATCTGGCTGAGGCGGAGCGGAGGATCGAGGAGGCTCGTAAAACCCAGGCCGAAAGCCTGGACCTCGGCGATCTGGCTCTGAGCGAGCTTCCTGCCAGCTTGGGCGACCTGCCACGCTTGAAGGCGCTTTTCCTTGGAGTCGTCAGGCCCACTGAGGCAGTGGAGCTTAAATGGGATAGGGACCGAGAGCCTCCTGATTTCACGGACCTGTCTCCTCTTGACGATGATGTGAATCGGACCAACCCGCTGTACTTGGACGGCACTCCATGACCGAGGGCCACCGAGGAGGACTGGAACGCTTTTCCGCTTCCGGAGATGCCCCCGCGGGATTCCCCGCGAGGCGTCTCTACAGAAAGGGAACCCATCAAAGAGTTTTCCCCGGACAGGGGCCTCAGTTCGGCTCGTCGAGAACCGCGGCGACCGAAGCGGCAACCGCGGCCTTCTCCAGCCAGCGCTCCAGCCGTTCCGGATCCTTCTGGGCCAGGATGCGCTCACGGTCAGCGTCCTGCACCGCAAAGCCGCGGGCCCGAAGCACGGTCAATAGGGCGCGCGCCTCCCCCTCGGTGCGTCCCTGTGCGACGTACTTTTTCGCGAAATCGCTCTGGTATTCGTAGCCCTTCATCATCGTCTCCAGTGCGCGGCGAGCCGCGTCATTCAAAGAATTGTACACGAGATCGTAATACAGCCTGGCCCTGTCATCGTCGAGCCCCTCGATCGCAGGCAGAACCGCGGCGGCGATTGTCTCTCCCTGCTCCGTCTCGCCGTGCGCCATGGCGGAGAGCACCCCGAGCTCTGGCCGGCGGGCCGCTTCCCCACGATCCGTCACGACCGGAACAGCGGTGCGGCGCAGCACAGGCGGGCGCAGAACGAAGCCGGGGACGCCGATCTCGATCGGCTCCGCGCACCAGCCGGCGACGGCCGGATCGGGGGAGACGACGAGAAGACCGGCCGGGCAACCGTGGATGGCACGCGAGACGGTCACATAGGCCGGCCAACTGAGGCGCTTCCTGGGGTCGATCGCCAATTGGACCTCGACGATGATCACCCGGACAGGGATGTCCTGGTCGAGAAGGACGACGACGATGTCGGCGCGGTATTCGGCGGGCTGGATCTCGGTCAGGTCGGTCGAAGCCAAACGAGCTTCCGTGTAGGCCGGGAGCGAAACGCCAAGCACCTCGACCAGAATCTCGGCGGCGAGCGAGGGGCGGCTCTTGAAGAGATCCACAAGGATCTCATGGGCCATTGAGGGCATGGCGGCGATGTTCCTCCCTGGTTCGGACTCTCAGATTCTTGAATTCGCGACAAGATATCATCTCTCTGTGCCGGGAGATCCGGGTGGAAGCGTGAGCCAGCCATGCTTCAACGCTCCCCCACCCCCAACAACAGAGAGTTAGTAGGCCGGCGGGACGCCAGCGCTCCCAGGGGTGCCCGACCGAAGCGCCTGCTGTTCTCCCTCTTCTCCCGGCGGAGGGGGGAGGCTGGGAGAAGAACCGGGGTGATGAGGGTCCGGCGGCGGCGAACCCTCCCCAGGAACGGGTTTCCCCCCTACCGTCCCGCCAGCCCTCCCAGCGTCCCCAGCAGATACTTGATGTTCTCGTCGCTCCACTTGATGCCGCCTCCCAGGAAGAAGGCGTGATTCTCGAGCGGATCGTCGTAGCCACCCAGCAGGTAGAGGTTGGGGTTGAGGTTGTAGCGGCCCATCAGACGCAGGTGGGCCGACTGGTTGTTCGGACGGTTGAAGTTGAAGGCTTCGAAGGACATTACGAGCCGGCGGTCGAGAACCGGCAGGGGATACTCGATCTGCGCTCCGCCCGTGCCTTCAATGATGCCGCCCCACAGCCTTGATCCATACGGTCCCTTATAGCCGAAGAGACCCGTGGCGGTGGAGGTCTGCTCCTGCGTCAGGGTGTGGAGCGTCGTGGTCTGGGGAATTCCGTTCGGACCCGTGATCACGAACGTCTGGGTCTTGTCCCGCAGCTTGCCGTCGGGACTGCTGACGAGGCCCAAGCGATAGAGGTGCTTGCTGTCCTGCGGATCGATGTCGACGCTGAAGCTGGAGAGGGAGCTCTGCTTCTCGCCGTTGATGTCGCGTTTGGAATTTGCCAGGTAATAGCCCTGGACTCCAAGGTCAATCTTGAACTTGTTGATCGATCCCAGGGTGCCGCTCAGGGTCTCGACGCCGCCCTTGATGCTGTCGAGGGTCGAGAGCACGCTGTTGTAGGCCTTCTCGTCGTTGACCAGCTTGCCGATGGTGCCCTGGCCGCTGGCGATCTTGCCCGAGATCTGGTTCAGGTTGTCCGCCGAGGTCTGCAGCTTCGTCGTCAGCTCTTTCAGATTCGCCGTGGTGCCCGAGACGTTGCCCCGGTTCTCCGCCAGCAGTTGGGCGATCTGGTCGAGGGCACGGTTGGTCTCGTTGGAGATGCGTGGCAGCTCGCGGGACAGGATGGCGCCCACCTCGTCGAAGCGCTGCACCGTCTGAGCCAGGTTGCCCCGGTTCTCGGAGATCATCGCCCGCAGCTCGGTCGAGGTGAGCTGGATGTCGCGGATCAGGTTGTTGAGGTTGCCGCCCAGATCGCCGCCTGCCAGATTTCCCGTGACCTTTTGGATCGAGCTGCCGATGTCGTCGATCTTGGCGATGGCATCGTCGATGCTGACGGGAGTCTTACCGGGCAGCACCGCGTTGGGCGACAGCGGCGGCGCGCCCGGCGGACCGGGCACCAGCTCGACGTACTTCTCGCCCAGCAGTCCGAGGTTGGCGATGGCCGCCGTGGTGCCGACGGTGAGCTTCTGCTGCTTGTCGAGCGCCAGGGTGATGAGCGCCTTGACGCCCTGGGGGTCGAGGCCGACGCCGTCCACGTGGCCGACCTTGACGCCAGCGATGCGCACCGAGGCCTTGTCGTCCAGACCGGCTACGCTGGTGAACGAGGCCTTGACGCGCTGGCCCTTCTTCTCGAACGGGTTGAAGTCCTCGATCTTCCAGATGAGGAGCCCCAGAACCACCAGACAGATGGTGGCGAAAATGCCGACCTTGATAACTGATTTCATGATCTCTCCAGCTCGCGAGCGCCCTAGTCCGCTGGCTCCTCTTCGTCCGCCTCGTTCGCTTGATCCCCGTCGTCCGCGGCCGGCTTCTCGCGCGCCAGCTCTTCGGAGAGCGGCCCGTCGGCCCTGCCATGGATGAACTGCTGGACGCGGGGATCCTCAAGCCGCTTGAATTCCTCCGGCGGCGCTTCGGCAATGATCTTACCTTGATGGAGCATGGCGATCCGGTCCGCGATCCGGTAGGCGCTCTCCATGTCGTGGGTGATGGTGACGCTGGTCGTCTTCAGCCGGTCGGAGAGGCCGATGATGATCTCGTCGATCAGCGCCGTGGTGATCGGATCGAGCCCGGTCGTCGGCTCGTCGAAAAGCAGGATCTGCGGCTCGTGGGCCACCGCCCGCGCGAAGCCGACGCGCCGCCGCATGCCGCCCGAGAGCTGCGACGGCAGCTTCGAGCCCACGCCCTCGAGGCGCACCATGGAGAGGCACTCCTCGACGCGGTCGTTGATCTCCTTGTGCGACTTCTTGGTCAGCCGCTGGAGCGGAAAGGCGACGTTCTGCCACACCGTCATCGAGTCGAACAGGGCTCCCTCCTGGAAGGCCATGCCGAACTTGCGGCGAAACTCGGTGATCTGCCGGTTGCCCAGCGTCTCCACCGCCGTGCCGTCCACGTCCACTCCCCCGGAATCGGGCTTGAGCAGACCGATGATGTGCTTCAAGAGAACGCTCTTGCCGGTGCCCGAGCCGCCGATGATCACCAGCGATTCGGCGGGCGTAACGTCGAGATTGACGCCGTCGAGCACGACCTTCGATCCGAACGCCTTGTGCAGGTCGTGGATGTGGATCTTGATGTCGTCCTTCCCGGTCTGCCGGGTCGATCCCTGGGGCTCAGTCATGTTGGGAGAGTCTCTCGGGATCAGAACAGCAGACGGGTGAGGAAAAAGTCCGAGATCAGGATGGCGATGCTCGCGACGACCACGGCCGCGGTGGTGGACTTGCCCACGCCCTCGGCGCCGCCGGTGGTGTAGAAGCCCTGCTGGCAGCCGATGGCGGCAAGGAGGAAGCCGAAGACGGCGGCCTTGATGACGCCCGAGAACAGATCGTTGGAATCCATGTACTGGAAGGACTTGTCGACGTACGAAACCGGGTTGGCCCCCATCAGGATTACCGCCACGGCGTAACCGCCGAAGATGCCGACGCCGTTGCCCATGATCACCAGCAGAGGCAGCATGATGGTCGAGGCCCAGACCCGCGGCACCACGAGGTAGTGAACGGGGTCGGTCGCCATCACTTCCAGGGCGTCGATCTGCTCGGTGACCCGCATGGTGCCGAGCTCCGCCCCCATCGCCGAGCCGGCGCGGCCGGAGACGATGAGGCCGGAGAGCACGCCGGAGAGCTCGCGCACCATCGACAGGGCGACCAGCGAGCCCACGAAGCTTTCGGCGTTGAAGCGGCGCAGCACGGAGAAGGTCTGGAGGGCCAGCACCATGCCGGTGAAGAGCGCGGTGAGGAACACCACCGGCACCGAGTCCACCCCGACCTTCACCATCTGCCGCAGCAGCTCCCGCCAGTCGTAGGGCGGACGCGGCGTCCACGCGAAGATGCGCCCCACCATCTGGAAGAAGCGCCCCATCTCCTCGAAGAAGCCTTCGATAGCCCGCGGCAGGATCATGAGTCCTCCCGCGAAAAACGCGACATCAGCTCTTCCACTCTTCCCTCCCGAACGTAGCGCCGCGGCAGCCGCAACCCCAGGTGACAGAGGATCTCCCAGGGGATGGTCCCGGCGTGAGTCGCCAGCTCCAGAGCCGTGACCTCCTCGCTCCCCTGCCGGCCGAGGAGGACCACCTCGTCCCCCAGCTCGGCCCCGGCGTCGGTGACGTCGAGAAGTGTCATATCCATCGTAACCGATCCCGCGACCGGAACTCGTAGTCCTCGCACCAGAGCTTCCGCCTTGCCGGTGAGGCGCCACGCGTAGCCGTCGGCGTAGCCTACAGGAACCACGGCGATCCGGCTCCGCCGCCGGGTCACCGTCCGGCCGCCGTAGGAGACCGCCGTGCCCGCCGGCACCTCGCGGAGCTGGACGATCCTCGCCTTCACCGCCATCACCGGCCGTAGATCCGTGCGGTCCGCGGCGGGAAGCGGCTGCCCCGGGCGCTCGGCCGGCTCCAATCCGTAGACGGCGATCCCCAGGCGCACCAGGGCGAAGCGGCTCTCCGGCAGATGGAGGGCGGCGGCGCTGTTGGCCATGTGGATCAGCGCGTGCTGACGCTCCTCCGCGGTGAGCTGGCCGAGCACGGCGGCGAAGCTCTTCTCCTGCGCCTGGTTGCGTGGGCTCGCGAGATCGTCCGCGTCGCCGAAGTGGGAGAGGATTCCCGCCAAGCGCAGGCCGGGATGCTCCCGCAGGATCTCCAGGGCCCGCGAAACCTCGTCCAGGGCCACGCCGAGCCGGCCCATCCCCGTGTCCACCTTGAGATGGACGGGCTGCGGCACGACCTGATTCGCCGTCCAGTCCCTCCAGAGAGCGAGCTCGTGGAGCGACGACACGGTGGGCGTGAGCTGGTAGCGCCGGTAGAGGGCGATCTTCGCCGGCCGTGCCGTGCCCAGGACGAGGATGGGCAGCTTCACCCCGGCGCGGCGGATCTCCGCGCCCTCCTCCAGCAGGGCCACGCCCAGCCAATCCACTCCCGCCTCTTCCAGTGCCCGCGAGACGCCCACGGCGCCATGGCCATAGCCGTCCGCCTTCACCACCGCCATGGCCAGGGCGCGGTTGCTTCCGATCGTCAGCCTTTGGCGAATGGCGGCGAGATTGTGCTCCAGCGCCGAGAGATCGACGTCCACCCACGCCGGGCGCAGAGCCGCCTCGAGGTCCTCCACCTCCGGCGATTCGTAGAGGGGCTCAGAACGGAGCGCCACTGGGCTCCATGCCGTGCCGGTCGAGATTGCGGAAGCTGGTGGTCTCCCCGAGGAACACGAGCTCCACGGTGCCCGTCTCGCCGTTGCGGTGCTTGGCGATGATCAGCTCCGCGAGCCCCTTGTTCTCGTCCGTGGGGGTGTAGACCTCATCCCTGTAAATGAAGGCCACCATGTCGGCGTCCTGCTCGATGGAGTTGTGAACGTAGAGATCACCGGCCACGAAGTTGTGAGGACCGGGGACGCTTAGATCGAACACCTCCTCGACTCCGTCTTCCTGAATGGAGGCGACCTGATCCCAATAGATGTCGCTTTCGGCCAGGATCCGCAGGGCCTCCGCCTGAGTCGCCACCGCGACCCGCATGGCTCTCTCCCGGCTGAGGTTCTGCTTGAAGATCGTCAATCCCGCATAGGCAGTCCCGATCTCCGTATGGAGGCGTCGATGGGTGACGCCGCTTTCCTTCATCGCAGGACGGACGTGCAGATCCCAGACCTCGCGCGGGATGATGTCTCGGTTCGTGTTTTCAGGGCGAGCCGTAACGTTCGCCAGAGCCTCCGCAAGACAAGCGGTTTTGTACGCACCGACAGCTCCGACGGCATCGGCGAAGCGAAGGATCTGGGACCGGCCGCTGAGCTTCACGTGATACTGATCCCGCCCTTTGCCTGGCTGTGGATGGACTTCGAGGCGCCCTCTGAGCCCTACCCTCGCAAGGAGCGCCTGGACGTCCCTGGCCAGCTCGGGGCTGCTAGTCGCATAGTAGATGGCAGGATAGCCGCGCCCCTTTCGGGGCACCCGAATGCATCCGTCCGTGGACCAGAGATGCCGGAGGAATCGACCGATAGCCGCCTCTGGCTGCTCGAAAAGCTTGGCAGGCAGGCGCTTTTCATAGGAGCGCAGCCCCCAGACTCCCAGTCCGTCGAGCCACTCTGCAACAGCGCTCCGTCGGCCGTGTGTGTGGTGCCGGGTGGAGGTCAGGTAGACCTGGAACCAGCTTCGCTCCGGATTGATCCGGGGTCTTACCTCATCCCCGAATGCCTGAATGGCAAGCGCAACAACCGTCTGGGCCAGATCCTCTTCCCGGGTCGTGTATTGAATGGCGTGACGCGGCAATGTGCAGCCGTCCCCGATGAGATGACCCAGCAACGCCACCTCGGCATCGCTCATCGTCTGCTCTACACCGCTCGGGACCTCACGCGGGAGGGCAATATGCAACCCGGCGCTGAGCTCGTCCAGCCTCTTCCAGCCGTCGATCGTCAGGAACTTGTGATTCGCGGTGGCGCGAATGTTCCTGCCAAGCTGGGTCGTGAGCTGGAAGACGGGCTTGGTCCCCGTAGAGAAAGCTCTGGAGACCTGCGCCTTCTCCATCTTCAGGCTCTCGGGGTGAAGCGCCCAGACCGCGAAATCGCTCCGGCCGGCCAAATCGCGGATTGGAGCTCGTGTCCCGGAATCGGCCAGTGTCACGAGGGTGCCTCCGGCGAGGCAGCCCGACTCGCGAAGATCGGCAAGCTGCGGTCTATGATCGCTCCCCCGCCGTTCGGGCTGGCGGGAGAGCTGGGAGAGGGCGATGACGGGGACCTCCAGCTCCTTGGCGAGCTGCTTCAGGCCGCGGCTGATGGCGGCGATCTCCAGGTTGCGGTTCTCGTAGCGGCCGCCGGCCTGCATGAGCTGAAGGTAATCGAGGATCACCAGCGAGAGGCCCCGCTCCGCCTTGAGCCGGCGGGACTTGGAAGCCACCTCCAGCAGGGTCGGGTTCGGGGAGTCGTCGATGAACAGGGGCGCGTCACCGATGGCGCGCACGGTCTGGATGATCCGCGTCCACTCCTTCTGCGACACGCGGTTCGAGCGCAGCCGGGAGAAGGAGATGTCGGCCTCCGAGCAGAGGATGCGCAGCGCCAGCTCCTGCTGGCTCATCTCCAGCGAGAACACGCCCACGCCCTTGCGCTCGCGGATGGCCACATGCTGGGCGACGTTGAGGGCGAAGCTCGTCTTGCCCATGCCGGGGCGGCCGGCGATGATGATGAGGTTGCCGCGGTTGAGCCCCTGACTAATGCGGTCGAAGTCCATGAAGCCCGAGGGCACGCCGGTCAGCATCGTGCCCGGGCGCTCCTCCAGCTCCTCAAGCGTCGTGTGGAGGACATGCGAAAGCTGGGCGAACCCGCGCTGAATCGCCTCCTCGCCGAGGCTCAGGATCGCCTGCTCCGCCCGCCCCAGGGCCTCCGCGGCCTGCAGACCGCCGTCCAGACAGTTGCGGATGATCTCGCCCCCGGTCTGGATCAGCCGCCGCCGGACGGACCGCTCTTTGACGATCTCGACATAGGCGTCGATCCGCCCGATGTCGGGCAGGTCGAGGTCGAGGCCGGTCAGATAGGCGAGGCCGCCGACCATCTCGATCTGCCCCCGCTGCTCCAGCTTGGCCTGCA
This sequence comes from Thermoanaerobaculia bacterium, assembly GCA_035996875.1. GTDB lineage: Bacteria > Acidobacteriota > Thermoanaerobaculia > Multivoradales > UBA5704 > DATARR01. Next base: position 76,762 of record DASYJD010000001.1, on the reverse strand, counting down.
GCGTCCGCAGGTCGATCTCGACCTGGTCCTCCTGGAGATCGAGCATCGCCTGATAGAGGACCTGATGGCGTTCGCCATAGAAGTCCTCCGCCCGCAGGCGTCCCGAGATCGTGGGCAGGATCGTCGGGTCCAGCAGGACGCCGCCGAGCACCGCCCGCTCGGACTCCTCGCTGTGCGGCAGGGCCTTCTGTTGGGGGAGGGTGTCGATCATGGAGGCAGCGGGAAGGTCAGGCGATATTCTAGCCCAATGGGACAGGCCGCGGCGGCAGCGTCGACGCCGAAAGACCCTCATCACCCCGGCCCTCTTCTCCCAGCCTCCCCCCACCGGCCGGGAGAAGAGGGGGAGGTTTGCAGACCGTCCGCCCGACAGGGGCGGCCGTCAGAACCTGACGGGCGTTCTTCGCGACTCGCCTCGCGGACGTCCGTTCATATGATTTTCATCAGAGTTCATATGAAAAATCGGCCGGCCGCCAGCGGCGAGCCTCCTATCCCTATAATTCGGCCTACTTTCCATATAGAAACTTGAGCTCGAACGACCGGCGAGCCGTCCGCCCATATAATTTCTCCGTTTTCCCATATAGAAAAGCCGTCCGCCCCCCGGAGAAAGGGCTCATGGAGGTCACCCGGGCCGTATTACCATATGAATTTGAAGAAAGTTCATATGAAAAATCCTCTAGAGCGCCTCCCGAGCCCCCCATTTCATATGGGCAGCTCAAGAAACTATATGGAGAGGAGGCCGCGATCCACGGCAACAAGGCCCGCAGGCATCCGCGGTGCGTCCACAGCTCCTGTAAACTTCCAGGCATCCCAAACCAGGAGGCGCCCCTGTCCGAGACCTTCGACATCTTCCTCAGCCATAACAGCAAGGACAAGCCGACCGTCCGCCAGATCGGAAAGGCTCTGCGGGAGCGCGGCTTCAAGGTCTGGCTGGACGAATGGGAATTGGTCCCGGGGCGCCCTTGGCAGGAGGCCGTCCAGTAGATCATCGCAACCGTTCGCTTCCGCTGTCCTAGTGGGCAAGGATGGGCTCGGTCCTTGGGAGAACCCCGAGATGCGAGCCTGCCTTACACAGATGGTGAGGCGAAAGCTGCCCGTCATTCCCGTCCTCCTACCTGACTGCCCCCAAGCTCTCGAGCTCCCCCTCTTCTTGGGAGAGGTCACTTGGGTAGATCTTCGGACCAGCGGCCTTACCGAAGAAGGCTTCGACTGTCTGGAATGGGGAATCACCGGCAAAAAGCCGAACCAGGAGAAGAAAGGGTTCCGGCCATCCCGAGGCCCCAAAATCCAACCTCCCCTTCCTCTCTCTGGGAGACCTCCTCAAAGGCCGGGCCGAAGAGCTTCGCACCCTGGAAACCAACCTTCACGGTCCGAACGCCGCCACCGCCATCGACCTTCGCTTCTGGCGCGGGAATAGGGAACAGTGTCTCGCTCACGAAACAAAGTGTCTCATGAATGCGTGTCGAGAGAAACCGCCTATCAGAAATTCTTCACAGGCTCTCAGCCCGGCGATACGCCGCAGGCAGGCCATCTTCAGCTCGGCGCGGCTCAGAGATCCGGGGTCCATCAGAGCCGCGAGGGCCCAGGCCAGAGGCTCAGGGCGGGCCAGGTACTCCGCGGCCCGGCAGCCGGCCAGACCGAAGGAAATGTATCGGAATCCCGGAAAATCCGGGCCGAGATCGCTCTCCTGTGTTTTCGGGCAGACGCCGGGACGGCCACGCGTCAGATTGACCAAGAAGATCGTCAGCACCGGCGTGTTGTAGCGGGCCAGGTCTGGTTTCGGTAGCGCCAGAGACGCTCCTCCATTTCCGGGCTCGCCCGTGCCTCGACCTCGACGTGGACCATCAGGGACCGTCCGCTGGCGGTGTGGACTCGGACGAGCAGGTCGAGCTCCCGCCTGTGGCCGCGTGGTCCTCCCTCGAACAGCTCCTGGTCGAGAAATTCGGGGGATGACAGCTCCAGCCGGTCCAGCATCTCTGGCACGACGAGGCGCAGAAAATCGTAGAGAAATGCGTGCAGCAGTTGCTTGAAGATCTTGTCGTGTTGGTTGGCCATGGGCGATCCCGGGACCGAGATCGCCGTCCAATCGGCGTTCTCCCTCCATCTATAGACGGAAAAAAGAGGACCAATCTTGCAACCCCCGCCGGATATGGGTTTGCGAGGGGGATTTTGGGCTATTCAAGAGGTGACTAAAAAGTCTGGACGCCCTCTTCTGCCAGCCTCCCTCGTCAAACCGGCGAAACCTGCAGCGCCCGGTCCCACTCCGGCTCCACCGCCGTCGCTGCCGCCAGCAGGGCAAGCCCGACGCCGGCCGCACCGGTGAGGAAGCCGGGCTCGTCCGTCCAGCCGAGCTCCCGCTCCTCGTTCGGCGCCCACGCTCGGAAGCCGCCAATGCCTTCGCTGCCGCGTAGCGCCAGAGTCTCATCGATCCAGCGCCGGGCCGCTTCTGCCAACAAGGGATCGCCGGTCGCCTGATGGAGACGGTTGAAGAGGTGCGCCACGCCGGCCGCGCCGTGGCAGAGCCCCGCGTCCACGACCAAGGAATCCTTCAGCGCACGCTCCGCGGTATGGCGGGCGATTTCCAGGGCTTCGGCTTCCCAGGCCGGCTCTCCCACGGCGTGGGCCGCCACCAGCAGGGCGGCGGAAATCCCCAGGTCGCCGTAGCACCAGGCGACACGCGAAGGGCCCGGCGTGAAGCCGGGCGCCACGCTGTAGCCAAAAATCGATCCCGAGTCCGGTGGCAGCTTCTGGGCGAGCAGCCACTCCACCGCGCCGTCCAGTAGCTCACGGCACTCGACGCCCGCCCTCTGCGCCGGTCCCAGCAGCGCAATCACTCCGGGCACGCCGTGGGCCACGCCCAGGTTGTAGCTCCCCGCCGGGTAGACCTCGCGGTCCTTCTCCGGCATGATCTCCGGCCCTGTCAGCCAGGTGGCGCCGTGAGGACCGCGCTCGGCGAGCTCGCTCAGCCGGGCCACCACCCGGCGCAGGCACTCTTCTCCCCCCGGACGCGGCAGCCGCTCCAGGGCAAAGACTCCGAAACCCACCAGCCCGGAGATCAGGTCATAGTGCCCCTGCCACGGCGTCAGGCTCACGTGCTCGATCATCGCGGCGGTCACCTCCTCGCCGGCATCCTCGCTATCCTCGTCCTCCTCGTAGAGCCTGCCCGCCAGATGCTCCAGGGTCCACGCGACTCCCGAGAAGCCGCTATAGAGGCTGGGCATGAGCGGGTTCTCCGCCGTCGCCTGGATCGTCCGCTCCAGCAACTCCATCGCCAGATCGTCGAATCCCTCGCCGGGCCGGGCTTGGTCGAGATAGGAAAAGAACAGAGCGAGACCGGACTCGCCGCCCGCCAGACCCGGGCTGACGCCGAGCGACGACGCGGTGATCCTGGATTGGAGGTCGGCGGCGATCTCTCCGACCGCCTGGAGAGCGCGCTCGGCGGTTTCGAAGGGAAGAATGGGACGCCAGGGAGATGGGGAGGTGGGATTCATAGGCGGGAAAGGATATCGCGTCCCGAGCCCGCTCCCGCCTGCTATCCTTCCGCGCCATGCGCAGGCTTCAGCTCCTCACCGGCGGGGAGAGCCACGGTCCCGGCCTCACCGCCCTGCTCACCGGACTCCCCGCGGGGCTGCGGGTGGACCTCGACCTGCTCGCCCACGACCTCGCCCGCCGCCAGCACGGCCACGGCCGCGGCCGGCGGATGCAGATCGAGAAAGACACCGCCGAGATCCGCGCTGGAGTGCGCGGCGGCGAGACCCTCGGCTCCCCCCTGGTGCTGTGGATCGCCAACCGCGACTACGCCAACTGGGAAAAGGTCATGGGCCCGGCGGAGGTCGATCCCCGCCTGGCCGAGCTGCGGCGCCTCAAATCCCCGCGTCCCGGTCACACCGATCTCGCCGGAGGGATCAAGTACGACCGGCGCGACCTGAGGGACGTCCTGGAGCGCGCCTCCGCTCGCGAAACCACTGCCCGCGTCGCCGCCGGGGCCTTCGCCCGCATGCTCCTACGCGAATTCGGGGTGGACATCAAGAGCGGCGTCCGCTTCCTGGGGCCGGTCGGCGCCGGCAATCCACTCCCCACGTGGGACGACCTCCTACAGATGGATGAGACCTCTCCCCTGCGGGCCATCGACCGCAATCTGGAGCCCGGGATGGTGCGGCTCGTCGATCAAGCCAAGGAGGAGGGGGACACCCTGGGAGGAGCCGTGACGGTAATCGCCCACAACGTCCCTGCGGGCCTCGGCTCGCACGTGCAGTGGGACGAGAAGCTGGACGGACGCCTTGCGCAGGCCATCCTCTCCATTCACGCCGTCAAGGGCGTGGAGATCGGCTCGGGAATCCTGGCCTCCCAAGGCTTCGGCAGCGTCGCCCACGATGCCATCGAGCGTACCGCCGAAGGCCGCTGGACCCGCCCCACCAACCGCGCCGGCGGCCTCGAAGGGGGCGTCACCAACGGCGAGGACGTGGTGATCACCGCCTACAAGAAGCCCATCGCCACCCTGCGCAAGGGCCTCCCCAGCATCGATCTCGACACCCTGGAGCCCCACGCCTCGCAGTACGAGAGGAGCGACGTCACCGCTCTCCCGGCCGCCGGCGTCATCGCCGAGGCCATGGTCGCCCTCGTTCTGGCGGATGCCCTGCTGGAGAAGCTCGGCGGAGATTCGATGGCCGAGGTGCGCGCTCATTGGGAGGCGACGATGGCCTTACAGAAGGCGTGGCCGGGTCGGGGTTAGGCTCTCCGAGGCGAGAGTCTCCTCGGCAGCGGTCACATATCGCGACGCGAGGTATCGTAGCACGAGCTTTCGGTGAGCTACACTTGCCTCTATGCCTGCCGAGCTCGACGATGCGGACTATCGGCGACTGCTTAAGTTTCGAGTCGATCTGCGGCGGTTCCTCCACTGGAGCGAGGAGCAGGCCGAGAAGGTGGGGGTGACGCCGGCACAGCACCAACTCCTCCTCGCCATCCGCGGCCACAATGGCGCCGGGGCCGAAGGCCCCACCATCGGCGATGTCGCCGCCTATCTGCTGCTCCGCCATCACAGCGCCGTGGGATTGGTGGACCGCGCGGTGAAGGCAGGGCTGGTCGAGCGGCGCGAGGATCGGGTGGACCGCCGGATGGTGCGGTTGAGCCTCAGCGCTCTGGGCTCGCAGACTCTGGGGCAGCTCTCCGAGCTTCACTTGGAGGAGATCAAGCGGCTGGCACCCCGGGTTCAGGTGATCTCCGAGGGACTGGAGCCGTAGGGCCCTACCCGGGGAAGAATCTCCCTCGCGGCCGTGTTATCCTTGGCGTGCGCGGCTCGCCGCCACCCGCTTCCGACCCTTGCCGGACCGGCAGGGGCCTTAGGGTTCGCTTCGCAGCAACTTGCCACGGGCTCGTCCCTTCCTTATAATGGGTAGGCCAGCTTGCCCTGACCGGTGACGGTCGGTAAGAAGTGGGCCACCAGCCCACTTTTTTTGTTGGGCACGACTTAAGAATCTGGACAAGAGGAGAACGCAATCGGAACATGTCCGCCGCCCCCAGCCGTTTCGCCGAGATCATTCCGGAGCTCGAATCCGTTGCGGCGGCTTCCGGCTGCGAGTTGCTGGCCGCCGAGCTCAAGGGTGGCATCATGCGGCTGATCCTCGACAAGCCGGAGGGGGTCACGCTGGCGGACTGTCAGTACGTCTCCAAGCAGGCTTCGGCCCTGCTCGACGTGCTGGATTTCGGGACCAGCCGCTACGTCCTGGAGGTCTCCTCTCCCGGCCTCGACCGCCAACTCTACCGGCCGCAGGACTACGACCGCTTCGCCGGCCGGCTGGCGCGGGTGACGATGCAGGATCCGGAGACCGGCAAGAAGAAGACGGTCGTGGCGCGCCTCGAAGGGCTGCGCCGGCCGGAAGGGGCGGACGCGGACGAAGCCGGCAACGCTGAGAATGCCGAGGTCGTCCTCTTGGACGACAAGAGTGGCGAGCGTCAGGCGATCCCCCTCAAGAATGTCAAGCTGGCTCGGCTGGAGATCGAGCTGTAACAGCCGTCCAATCGTGCAAGCGCTGCAAGCGACGAAGAAAAGCGAGAGATAGGAAAAGAACCCAATGGCTCAGGCACAGACTGCGGAAGTAAACCTCAACGAGATCCTGCGCCAGGTCGCGCGTGAGAAGGACATCGACCTGGAGCGGTGGATCTCCGCCCTCGAGGACGCCATGGCGTCGGCGGCGAAGAAGCAGCACCGGATCAAAGAGCCGGTGCGCGCTCATCTCGACCGTGAGAGCGGCAAGTTCGATGCCTTCATCGTCAAGCAGGTCGTGGAGACGGTGGAGGACCCGCTCGCCGAGTGGACGGTCGAGGAGGCGCGCGACCACAAGTCGAACGCCGAGGTGGGCGACGAGATCCACCTCCCCATCTCCACGGAAGGCCTGGGCCGGATCGCCGCGCAGAACGCCAAGCAGGTGCTCTACCAGCGGGTGCGCGAGGCCGAGCGCGAGAACATCTACAACGAATACATCGACCGCGTGGGCGAGGTGCTCAACGGCACGGTGAAGCGCTTCGAGCGCGGCGACATCATCATCGACCTCGGGCGCACCGAGGCCGTGGTGCCGCGCTCCGAGCAGGCTCGCCACGAGCGCTACAGCCAGGGCGAGCGCATTCGCGCCGTCATCGTCGAGGTGCACAAGCAGCCCAAGGGGCCGCAGATCGTGCTCTCGCGCACCGATCCCCGGCTGCTGGTCAAGCTCTTCGAGACCGAGGTGCCGGAGATCTATGACGGCACGGTGGTGATCAAGAACGCCGTCCGCGCGCCCGGCGAACGGGCCAAGGTGGCGGTCTACAGCCGCGAGCGCGACGTCGATCCGGTCGGCGCCTGCGTCGGCATGAAGGGCTCGCGCGTGCAGTCGATCATCCGCGAGCTCCGCGGCGAGAAGATCGACATCATCGAGTACAGCGACGACCTCGTGACCTTCGCCCAGAGCGCCCTCGCGCCGGCCAAGATCACCCGGGTCTCGGTGACGCATCAGGGCGAGGTGCCCCATCTGGACGTGATCGTCGAGGACGAGCAGCTCTCGCTCGCCATCGGCAAGCGCGGCCAGAACGTGCGCCTGGCCTCGGAGCTCATTGGCTGCCGCATCGACATCAAGAGCGAGAGCGACGTCAAGGACGAGGTAGCCGACGCCCTGGCCCGCATGCTCAACACGGCCATGAGCCAGATCCCTACCCCGGCGCGCGTCGAGGTCGACGTGTTCTCGGTGCCGGGCATCGCGGTGGGCGCCGCCAACGCGCTCAAAGAGGCCGGCTTCTCCAGCATCGACTCGCTGGCCGAGACCGAGCCGGGCACGCTGCTCGCCCTCGGCCTCGACGAGCTGTCGCAGGACGAGGCAGAGAGCGCGGTGGCCTGGGCCAAGGAGCAGGTCGAGAAACGGCAGGCGGAGATGGACCTCGGGCCCTTCCGGACGCAGGAGCCGGCCGCCGCGAAGGGCGGCGGCATGGGCGACGAGGACTTCATGGCGGCATTGAGCCGGGCCTTCGCAGAAAGCGAGCAGCAGCGCGCCAGCGCCACCCAGATCCTGGGCGACGACGAAGCGGCAACGGAGGGTGAAGAGGCCGGGGCCGAGGGGCCTCGTCGCGACGAGGAGTAGGGTTCGCAGGAGCGCGGCGCGCCGCGCCCGTAGTTGGCAAATACAGGAGCTCAAGACGATATGGGAAAGATTCGAGTCCAGGACCTCGCGAAGATGATGGCGATCTCCAATCAGGATCTCATCTTCAAGCTGAAGTCCATCGGCGTGCGGGTTGAGGGGGAGGACGCGCACATCGACTCCGACATCATTACGGCGATCCTTCAGGGCAAGAAGCTGCCGCACCCGCGGGAGGTCATCCTGCGTGACGAGAGCGCGCCGCCTGAAGCCGCGCGTCGCCGCACCACGGCGGCGATGCCCGTGCCAGCCGCCCGCCGTCCGGCTCCCAACCCCCTGCGCCCGCAACGCCCGCGGACCCTCATCCAGAAGGTCGAGCCGCGCATTCAGAACCTGCCCATGTCCGAGCGCCCGGCGGGTCTGCCGATGGGTGCGCCCGGCATGGCGTCGATGAGCGACGCCGCCCTGGCCGAGGCGTTCCAGCAGGAAGCCGTGATGAGCGCCGGGAGCGTGGCTGCCACGGCCACAGCCACGGCGGCGCCGGCCGCATCCGCCCAGGTCGTCGAGGCGCCGCCGCCGCGGGTTGCCGAGGTCGCTCCCCCGCCGTCCGCTCCTCCCCAGTCGGCGCAGCCGTACCGTCCCCAGTCGCCGGCACCGCCGCCGCGCCGGGATGCTCCGTCCGGCCCGCCGCAGCAGCGCCGCGACGGTCCGCCGCCGCGCCGCGACATTCCCGGTCAGCGGCCTTCCGGTCCGCCGCCGCGCCGCGACGGCCAGACGGGCCCCGGCCCCACCCGGCCGCCCATGCAGCGCCCCGCCGGCTCCACGGTATCCACCGGAATGGCCACCGAAGAGCAGAAGCGGCGCGCCGCCGAGCGCCTGCAGGAGCAGATCGACCGCGACAAGAAGAAGAAGGGCAAGGGCGCCAAGAAGTCCGGCCCGCGCGAGGAGGATCTCACCAGCTTCAAGGGCAGCCTGGAGGACCTCGAAGAGGAGGAGGGAGGCCCGATCAGCGGCCGCCGCCGCCGCCGCTTCCTGCAAAAGCAGGACGAGGAGAAGGAGGGCGGCAAGCTCCTCACCTTCAAGAAGGACAAGCCCGCGGGCGCCGTCATGGTCAGCGAGGGCATGACCCTGCGCGAGTTCGCCGAGAAGCTCGGCGTGCGTGTGCGGGACCTCATCAGCGCCCTCTTCAAGCGCGGCATCATGGCCAACATCAATCAAGTGCTGGACACCGAGCTCGCGATGGCGGTGGCCAAGGACCTGGGGGTCGAGGCGATGGTCGTCTCCTTCGAAGAGGAGGTGCAGATGCGCGAGGAGCAGTCGAGCGCAGCCGCCGAGCAGCCGGAGAACCGCACCTCGCGGGTATCGCGGGCGCCGGTCGTGACCATCATGGGCCACGTCGACCACGGCAAGACGTCGCTGCTCGACGCCATCCGCAAGTCCAAGGTCACGGAGTCCGAGTTCGGCGGCATCACCCAGCACATCGGCGCCTATCACGTCGAGGCGCACGGCCGTTCGATCGTCTTCCTCGACACCCCGGGCCACGAGGCCTTCACCCTGATGCGGGCCCGCGGCGCCCGGGTGACGGACATCGTGGTGCTGGTGGTGGCGGCCGACGACGGCGTCATGCAGCAGACCGTCGAGGCCATCGATCACGCGCGGGCCGCCAAGGTGCCCATCGTGGTGGCGATCAACAAAATCGACAAGCCCAACGCCAACCTTGATCGCGTGAAGAAGGAGCTGTCGGACCGCGGCCTGCTGGCCGAGGACTGGGGCGGCGACACCGTCATGGTGCCCATCTCGGCGCTCAAGAAAGAGGGCATCACCGAGATGCTCGACATGATCTTGCTCACCGCCGACATCCAGGAGCTCAAGGCGAGCCCGGAGATCTCCGCCCAGGGCGCCGTGCTCGAAGCCCGCAAGGAAGTGGGCCGCGGCATCGTCGCCACCGTGCTGGTGCAGAACGGCACCCTGCGGGTGGGCGACGTCTTCGTCTCCGGCGCCACCTGGGGTCGCGTGCGCTCGATGAGCGACGACCTCGGCCATCGCTCGCAGGAGGCCGGCCCCTCCACTCCCGTCGAGGTCACCGGCTTCTCCGACGTGCCGGACGCCGGCGACATCCTTCAGGTGGTGGAAGACGAGTCCAAGGCCCGGACCATCGCCGAGTTCCGCGCCCAGGAGTCGCGCAGCCGCGGCCTCGCCCCCACGCAGGGCAGGATGTCGCTCGACCAGCTCTTCACCCGCATTCAGGAGGGCGAGGTCAAGGAGCTTCCCGTCATCCTCAAGGCCGACGTCCAGGGCTCCGTCGAGGTGCTCAAGGAAGCGCTCGGCAAGGCCAGCACGGAGAAGGTCAAGGTCTCGGTGCTCCACTCCGGGATCGGCGCCATCTCCACCAACGACGTGCTCCTCGCCTCGGCCTCCAAGGCGGTGATCATCGGCTTCAACGTCCGCCCCGAGCGCGCCGCCGTCGAGCTCGCCGAGAAGGAAGAGGTGGAGATCCGCCTCCACACCGTCATCTACGAGCTGATCGACGAGCTGCGCAAGGCCATGACCGGCTTGCTGGAGCCGACGTTCCGCGAGGTGGCCGCCGGCCGCGCCGAGGTGCGGGACACGTTCAAGGTACCGAAGATCGGCACCATCGCCGGCTGTCACGTGGTCGAGGGCGTCATCCCGCGTACCGCGGCAGTCCGCCTGGTGCGCGACAACCGCGTCATCTACGAAGGCAAGATCGCGTCGCTGCGCCGGTTCAAGGACGACGCTTCCGAGGTGCGGGCCGGCTTCGACTGCGGCATCGGCCTCGAGCGGTTCCAGGACTTCAAGCCCGGCGACTTCATCGAGGCTCACACCAGCGAAGAGGTGGCGCCCGTCCTCTAGCGGGCGGGGTGCGGCGGCAAGCGCTCCCCCGCCTTTGCGAGGCGGGGCAGGCTCTTCCCTACTTTCCCAACCCAGAATCGACCAAGCGGACCATGATCTTCGGGATTTGCGTTTTCGAGTTGCACCTCTCCACCAGCCGCAGCCTCAAGGACAAGCGGCGGGTCGTCAAGTCGCTGATCGAAAGGTTGCATCAGCGCTACCGGGTCTCCATCGCGGAGACCGATTTTCACGATCTCCACCAGCGGGCGGAGATCGCGCTGGCGGCGGTGACCGCGGGCGGCGAAAGCGAGATGGATCGTCTGATGGAAGAGTTGAGGAACCAGGTGGAGGGCGACCCCGAGGTCTATTTGACCCGCTGGGATCCGCAGCTCCTGGAGGGGGCGTCTTGAGCCGCCGCGGCGACCGTGTGGGCGACCTGTTGCGGGCCGAGCTGTCGGACCTGCTGCTACGGTCGATTCACGATCCGCGCGTCAAGCTCGCCTCCGTCACCCAGGTGGAAGTCTCCCCGGACCTGCGCCGGGCAGCCGTGAAGGTCTCGGTCCTGGGGGATGACACGCAGCGGCAGGAGGCCATTGAAGGCCTCCGCCACGCTCGGGGGTTTTTGCGCACAGAGCTGGCCCATCGGCTCCGTCTGCGGGTGACTCCTGAGCTCGTCTTCGAGCTCGACCGTGGCGCCGAGCATAGTCAACAGATCTCAGACCTCTTGGAGAGCCTCCATGGGCGGGACGAAAGCTCCTGAAGACCTGTTGCGGAAGATCCGCCAGGGTAACCGTTTCCTACTGACCAGCCATGCCAACCCGGATGGTGATGCCATCGGCTCGGAATTGGGTCTGGCGCGACTGTTGCGCGGCCTGGGCAAGGGGGCCGTGGTTTGGAACCACGATCCGACGCCCACGGTCTATAAGTCGCTGCCCGGCAGCGACCGCATTCACGTCGGGGAGGAGCCGCCCGCCGGCTTCCCCGACAAGTTCGACGCCATCATCGTGTTGGAGTGCCCGAGCCCGGACCGCACGGGGCTCGAAAAGCACCTCGGCGAGCGGCCGGTGATCAACATCGACCACCACCTCGGCAACCAGTGCTACGGCACGGTGAACTGGGTGGACTCTGCGGCTCCGGCCGTCGGCGAGATGGTCTACCGCCTGGCCCAGGGGCTCAAGGCGGCGATGGAGCCCGAGCTCGCGAGCTGCCTCTACCTCACCCTGGTCACCGACACCGGCGGCTTCCGCTTCTCCAACGCCACGCCGGCCGCCTTCGAAGCCGCGGCCTCCCTGGTGCGGGAAGGAGCGCATCCCGAGCAGGTGTCGCAGTGGCTCTACGAGAGCCAGCCACTGGGGGTGGTGCGGCTTTTGGGCGAGATGCTCCAGACGCTCCAGCTCCACGAAGGCGGGCGGGTGGCCACCGGCCGGCTGACGCTCGCCATGTTCCAGAAGGCGGGGGCGGCGACGGGTGACTCCGAGGGCCTCATCGACCACCTGCGCTCCATCGCCGGGGTCGAGGCCGTGGCGCTCATCCGCGAGCGCGAGGACGGCTCGCAGAAGGTGTCGTTGCGCAGCCGCGGCGAAGTGGACGTCGAGAAGATCGCCCGCCACCATGGCGGCGGCGGCCACAAGAACGCTGCCGGCTTCAGCCTCGAAGAGAAGGACGGCGAGGCCATTCGCCTGCAGGTGGCCGCCGAGGTGGGAGCCGCGCTGAGCTGACCCTTATGGAAATGAAGGATGGTTTACTGCTGGTAGAGAAGGACCCCGGCTTCACCTCGCACGACGTGGTGCAGCGGGTGCGCCGCATCCTCAAGCAGAAGAAGATCGGCCACTGCGGCACCCTGGACCCGGACGCCACCGGCCTGCTCCTGCTGACCCTCGGCACGGGCACCCGGCTGACCCGCTTCCTCATCCGCGCTCCCAAGGTCTACGAGGGAACGATCCGCTTCGGCATCGCGACGGACACCTACGACGCCTCCGGCAAGGTGCTCTCCGAGGCGCCGGCGGAGGCCGTGGCGGCGCTCACTACGGAGCAGATCGCGACGGCCATGAAGGGGTTCGAGGGGGAGATTCAGCAGCAGCCGCCCCCGTACTCGGCCAAGAAAGTCCAGGGCGTCAAGTTCTACGAGTTGGCCCGCCGCGGCGAAGAGGTACCCACCGAGCCCAAAGAGGTGACGGTCTACGAGTTCTCCCCCCTTGGCGAGATCACGGACGGCCGCCTGCGCTTCCATCTCGCCTGCTCCTCGGGCACCTACGCCCGCGGCCTGGCCCACGACCTCGGCATTGCCCTGGGAGTGGGCGCCCATCTCACCGATCTGCGCCGCACGCGCATCGGCACCTTCCGAACCGAGGACGCGGTGTCCGTCGCCAAGCTCGAGGCCGCGGTGCAGGCGGACGAGCCGGTGGGGCCGTCCTGGATTCCGTTCGACCAGATTCCCCTGCCCTTCGGCGAGGTGACGGCCGACCCGCAGCAGGAGAACCGCATCCATCACGGACAGACCGTGCTGGTGCGCGAGTTGGCGGGCGAGGAAGGGGACTGGGTCAAGCTGATCAACCGCCGGCGGGAGCTCATCGCCGTCGGCACCGTGGTCGAGAGAATCGGCTCCGCCGGTGTTGGTATCGTCCAGCCCAAGGTCGTCTTCCGTTGAGTCTTGGTTGCCATAATTGACCCATAAACCGCCGCCGCACCGGCCTTCGTGCTAGAATGCGCGCGCAAAGAGACATGTAAGGAGGAGTTTGCATTGGCGCAAACCAGCGAAGTCAAAGAGAAGATCATCAGCGAGTACCGGACGCATGAGAATGACACCGGCTCGCCCGAAGTGCAGGTCGCGATCCTCACCAGCCGGATCGTCGAGCTGACCGAGCACTTCAAGACCCACACCAAGGACCACCACAGCCGCCGCGGCCTGCTCAAGATGGTCGGCCGCCGCCGCCGCCTGCTCGATTACCTGAAGGGGAAGGACGTCGAGCGCTACCGCTCGACCATCGAGCGCCTCGGGCTCCGCAAGTAAACCCCACGTAAGCCCGACAGGACAGAGCCCCGAGACCTTATCCGGTCTCGGGTCCGTCCTAATCCTCCGGACCACTCGCTCCCCCGCTCCCCACGGGATCGGCGAGGCCCAGACGCGGGGCTCAGGGCCGGAGGCGTAAACAGACGAGAGACAAGCAAAAAATTAAACGAGAAAGAAGACAATCCCCATGAAGCAACGGAAAGAGATTCCCATCGGCGCAGGCACCCTGATCATCGAGACGGGGCACTGGGCCAAGCAGGCCAACGGGTCCTGCACCATCCGCTTCGGCGACACCGTCGTGCTCGCCACCGCCTGCATGGACCAGAAGGTTGGCATCGAGCGCGACTTCCTGCCGCTCACCGTCGACTATCGCGAGTACACCGCAGCCGCGGGCAAGATCCCGGGTGGCTTCTTCAAGCGCGAGGGCCGGCCGACGGAGAAGGAGATCATCACCTCCCGTCAGATCGACCGCCCTCTGCGCCCCCTGTTCCCCGAGGGCTACACGGCCGACACGCAGATCATCGGCTTCTGCCTCTCGGCCGACAACGAGAACGATCCCGACATCCTCGCCATCAACGGCGCCTCGGTGGCGCTCGTCCTCTCCGACATCCCCTTCTACCATCCGGTGGGCGCGGTACGGGTGGGGCTGATCAACGGCGAGGTGGTGATGAACCCCGCCAACAGCCTGCGCGACGTCTCCGACCTCGACCTCGTGGTCGTGGCCACAGAGGAGGCGGTGGTGATGGTGGAGGCCGGCGCCAACCAAGTCTCCGAGGAGCTGCTGCTGGAGTGCATCTTCCGCGGCCATCAGGAGATCCTGAAGATCATCAAGGCGCAGCACGATCTGTTCCGCGAGGGCAACCGCGAGAAGCCGTCCTGGAGCGCTCCCGAGGTCTACCCCGAGTCGCTCTACGAGCAGGTCAGGGGCGACCTCTCCGCATCCCTGAAGGCGGCCCTCTTCACCAAGAAGAAGTTCGAACGCAAGGCGGCGGTGAGCGGCGTCGTCAAGCCCTATCTGGCGCAGATTCCCGAGGAGGAAGCGGCGAAAAAGGGGCAGATCAAGAAGATCGTCTCCCGCCTCGAAGAGGAGCTGCTGCGCGAGGTGGTGCTCAACGAGCGCACCCGCTTCGACGGCCGGCGCCTCGACGAGATCCGGGACATCGAGGTGCTGACGGGAGTCCTGCCACGCACCCACGGCTCGGCGCTCTTCACCCGCGGCGAGACCCAGGCCCTGGTCACCGCCACCCTCGGCACCAGCCGCGATGCCCAGGTGATCGAGGAGTACGAGGGCGAGAGTATCCAGAAGTTCATGCTGCATTACAACTTCCCCCCGTTCTCCGTCGGCGAGGTGAAGTTCCTGCGCGGCCCCGGCCGGCGTGAGATCGGTCACGGCGTTCTGGCCCGTCGCGCCCTGCTGCCGGTGCTGCCGCACGAGGACGAGTTCCCTTACACCGTCCGCGTCGTCTCGGATATCCTGGAGTCGAACGGCTCCTCGTCCATGGCCACGATCTGCGGCGGCTCGCTCGCCATGTTCGATGCCGGCGTGCCGCTGCTGGCGCCGGTCGCGGGTGTGGCGATGGGCCTGATCAAGGAGGGCGACAAGTTCGCGGTGCTCTCCGACATCGCCGGCCAGGAAGACCATTACGGCGACATGGACTTCAAGGTGGCCGGAACCCGTGAGGGCGTCACGGCGCTCCAGATGGACATCAAGATCACCGGCGTCACCCGCGAGATCATGAAGGTGGCACTGGAGCAGGCGAAGGCCGGCCGCATGCACATCCTCGGCATCATGGAGGGTGCCATTCCCACACCGCGCACCGACATCTCGAAGTTCGCGCCGCGCCTTTACACCCTGCAGATCGCCAAGGAGAAGATCCGCGACGTCATCGGACCCGGTGGCAAGACGATCCGCTCCATCATCGAAGAGACCGGTTGCAACATCGAGATCGAGGACGACGGCAAGGTCATCATCGCCTCGCCGGACGAGCCGGCGGCCCGGCGCGCCATCCAGATGGTGGAACGCCTGACCGAGGTGGCCGAGATCGGCAAGGTCTACACGGGCACGGTGCGCCGCGTCGAGGCCTACGGTGCCTTCGTCGAGATCATGCCCGGCACGGACGGCCTCGTGCACATCAGCGAGCTCGCCCCCTACCGCGTTCGCGAGGTTTCGGACGTCGTCAAGGAAGGCGACGAGATGGCCGTCAAGGTCATCAACATCGACGAGACCGGGAAGATCCGTCTGTCGCGCAAGGCGGTCATCATGGAAGCCCCGGACTACGATCCGTCACAGTACGAAGGCATGGAGATGGCCATGGCCGGAGGCGGCGGCGAGCGTAGCGAGGGCGGCGGCGACCGCGGAGGCCGCGGCGGTGACCGGGGCGGCCGCGGTGGTGATCGCGGCGGCCGGGGTGGCGACCGTGGAGGCCGCGGTGGTGGCCGCAGCGGCGGCGGCGGTCCGCGGCGCTGACCGACCTTCTCCAATCTAGCGGTTCGACGGGGCGGCCTTCGGGTCGCCCTTTTCTTTTTTGGGCAACCCCGCCGAAAAGCCGGCCACGATCTTGGTCAGCGCCTCCTCGCGCGTGCTCTTGCCGTCGAGATAGCCTCGCCAAGCCGGCACCACTACCGTGGCCGCCCGGCCGACGCGGGCGTAATACCCCCTCACGTCGCCGTAGTCCTTGTGGCTGGGATCGAGGACCCGGCGGACCGTGCCCGCGGCCTGGACGAACATTACGGTGTGGACGAAGTCGTGCACCTCCTGAGGATCGGTGCCGGGCACCTGGCTCAGCCGGCGTTGAAGCTCCGCCAGCACGCTCCCTTCCCTTGCCAGGACGTCCAGCGCGTGGATGGACTAATGGACGACGATCTCCACCCACTGCGAGTCGGGCTCTCCTTCCAGCGCCACGACGCTGAAGGGCCCCTCGTGGCTACGCAGGGTGAAGGCTCCGGGAAACGGCGCCGCACCGACCAGATACATGGGAATCGGAGCGCCGGGAGCCGGAAGGCCAAGACGGCTGGAGAGATCCGCGTAGACCTCCGTGGCCTTGGGGAACAGCACCTTGCGCACGGCCGCGGCAGCGCGCTCGGCCGTATCGCGATGGCTCGGCCAGATAGTGGCAAAGAAGCCCTTCTCCACTCCCTGATACCCCTTGGCGAGTCCTACCAGGCTCTGCCGCACCGGGATGCTCCTGCCGTCCCGGGTCTTGAAGGACTCCGGCACCTGCGTGGCGACATGGGCCAGCTCTTCAGAGCTGCTGGCCTCGGTGAAGGAGGCGTCGAGGACTCCCCACAACCGCGGGTCTCCCAGCGAGAGACCCGCCTGATTCGTGGCGGCCACGGCGGCGGGGAGACCCTCGACCGCCGGCAGCGCGCTCTCCTCGCGCGCCAGCTTGCGGACCCAGTAATGAAGGTCCATGAGGGGGTTGATCCGGAGGTCGAGGACCGGCGCTGGAGGCGCCTGGGCACCGAGGCCGGGCACCACCAGGACGAACAAGATGGCAAGGATCGTGAGGACGGTTCGCATGGGGCTCTCTCCCTTTGGGGACTCTAACCTTGAAGAGTCTACGGAGTTCCCGGCCGGTTTGTCGCCCCGTACGCTAAACTTCCTTGTCATGCCAAGCCTTCAAGACCTCGTCGCCTATCTCGACCAGTATCTCGACGCCTCCCAGGGAAAGGACTACGGCCCCAATGGTCTGCAAGTCGAAGGGCGGGAGGAGATCCGCAAGGTCGTCACCGGCGTTTCGTCCTGCCACGAGCTGTTCGTCCGGGCCCACAAGGCGGGAGCGGACGCCGTGCTGGTCCACCACGGCCTGTTCTGGGACGGTATGCCCCGCACCCTGACCGGTTTCCAGTTTCGCCGCGTCGCCGAGCTGATCCGTGGGGAGATGAGCCTCCTCGCCTACCACCTTCCCCTCGACCGTCACGCCGAGATCGGCAACAACTCCCTGGCCTGCCGCGCCTTCGGCCTCACCGGCCTGGAACCCTTCGGCCTCCACGAAGGATTACCCGTCGGCTACCGGGGCCGCTTCCCGGAGCCCATCCCCGCCACGGAGCTCACCGGCCGCTGCCGCCGGATCTACGGCCAGGAGCCGCTCGCCTTCCTCTCCGGTCCCGAGCCCGTCAAGTCGCTGGGAATCATCAGCGGCGGTGCCCAGCGCGAGCTCTACCAAGCGATCGACGAAGGGCTGGACGCCTACATCACCGGTGAGGTCTCCGAGTGGGTGATGAACGTCTGCCGGGAAGCCGGAATCCACTACCTCGCCGCCGGCCACTACGCCACCGAAAGGCTGGGCATCCGCGCCCTCGGCGAGCACCTGGCGGAAAAGTTTGGCATTGAGGCCGAGTTCATTGATGTGCCGAACCCCGTTTAGGAGTCTGCCTGGCACGAATTCTGGGGACGCGTTAGACTCTGGCCATGATCGATCAAGACATCGATATGCCATGGGTGAGCTCGATACTGGAATCGATTTCCAAGAAGTATCCGTCCGAGTCGGACGAACAGAAAGCGCTTAGGTTGGCAGGCCAGGCGTTGCTCTTCGTATTTAGCGAACAAGTTCAACAGCGATTCAGGCGCTGGCGAGAGTCCATGCAGGGCGGATTGTCTGACAAGCAAAAGGAACATCTTCGTTCGATGGGTATTGATTCTGAGACGGGTGAGCCCCTGTGGTAAGCCGCTCGGGGTTCCCGATTGCAGAGCTCGTCGCCTACCTCAACGAGTACCTCGACGCCTTCCGGGGGCGGGACTACGGCCCCACCGGCCTGCAGATCGAGGACAGGGAGGAGATCCGTAAGGTCGTCACCGGCGTCTCGTCCTGCCACAAGTTGTTCGTCCGCGCCCGAGAGGCGCCAACTCAGTCCAGCACGACCAATCGGCTACCTTCCGCGACGCAGCACTCTGTGCCGAAGCTGCTCTATCTGTTATCCGAATCGTGGCTATAGTATCCGGCAGACGCGAGCGGACGAATCTTGAGGGAGAGTAGGTCGCCGGCACGGGAAGATCAAGGCGGTGCGCGATCTCGGCGCCACCGCAGAAGGTTCACCCCTCCCCGGCCCGCCTCAGGATCTCTCGCCAGATCTCCGCAGTCCCCAGCCGATCCGCCCACCCCTTGATGTAGTCACGGTCGAGGTGGGCGCCGCTGATCTTCAAGACACTCGCGATATCGCGCAAATGTTTCTCGGAACCTCCTTCGCGGTAGGCTTCCATCTTCTTGAGGATGACGTCCTCGGCCGAGGAAAAGGTTGCATCGAAATCGGGCGCCGGCCTGATCTTCTTCGCTCTCGCGAAGCGGCTTCGGTTGAAGGGCGAGTCGGCTGGAACCATCATGTCCACTTTGAGGCCGGAGGACGGGTGGATGACGTTGAACTGCCCCCGCCGCGAAACCGCCCGGCGGACCGTTTCCTCGCTCAGGTAGAAGTCCGGTGACGGAAAGGCCGCGCAGAGCGGAGCGATCTTCTCCACGGGAAGGTCCACGACGATGTCGATGTCGTTGGTGAAGCGGGGCTCGCCGAAGAAGATGGTGGCCATCGAACCGGTCACGAAGTACTGCAGGCCGATCCTCTCCAGAGCCTCGACGACGAAGTGGAGCAGTTCAGACTGCTCCATGGGAGAGCCTCCTCGCCACTTCCTCCTGAAGGCGCCGCTCGTCCCAGTCCGGGTGCTCGGCGGCGAGGTGGCTGGCGATCATGGTCCGGGCGGACCGGAAGAGATCGCTCGCGATCTTCAGGCGCTGGGCGCCGGTCATGGCGCGGAAGACCTCCGCCATGTCGTCGTCCATCACCTCGATATTCCGTGGGTCGATCATCATCCGCGCATCAGTCAGGCCCAGAGGATCTCGACTTCATAATCGGCAAACTTCCGATCGGCTGTGAGAATGTTGAGGCCTTCGAGTTGGGCTTGGGCAATCAGGAGACGATCGAAGGGATCTGCATGATGCAGAGGCAAGGTCGCCACGTGGAGCGCATGGGCGTGGAGGACGGGTAGAGCCACCGTGCCGCTTGTCTCCATCCGGCTTGGTACGTACTCCGCCGGTGGGCTCGGAAGCGGCAGCTTGCCGATCGAATACTTGATCGCGATCTCCCAAGAGCTAACCGCCGACAAGAAGAGCTCGTTCTGGGGGTCCAGCAGGAGGGCTTGAGAGCCAGGTGACAAACGCTCGCGCGCAGCCTGCATCCAGAGCCAGCAATGCGTATCGAGAAGGATCCTCATGTCTCGAAGTAGGCTTGCAGGTCAGCCGGCAGAGGCCCATCGAAGTCATCAGGAACTTCAAAGAGTCCTTCATCCCGTCCCAGGATACGCTGCGGTTTCGGCTCGACCGGGACGAGTCGGGCGATGGGCTTTCCTGCACGCGCAATGACGATCTCTTCGCCCTGTGCCACGCGCATTAGCAGGCGCGATAGGTGGGTCTTGGCTTCGTGGATGTTGACCTCATGCATACCAGGGATAGTGGACTAAGCAGCGGACTAAGTCAAGGTAGAGGGGAGCAGCTCAGACTGCTCCATCGGAGAGCCTCCTCGCCTGGCGTCTCGTGGGGTAAACGGCTCCCCCCTCGCTGGCCGGAGCAGTGATGGCAACACTCCCCCGAGCACTGGCAACACTCCCACAAGGTATTGTCGCAATCTGCCGGGGGATCGTTGCAGGTTCGATAGGGATGTTGCAATCCCCCGAGGGATTGCCACCAGGGCTCGGGGATAGCGCGATCCCCGGGAGCCTAAGTGGAATTCCCCGTGGGGATCGCCTCCATCCTCCGAAAGAGCGCCGCCCTTTTTCGAGGGCGCGCCGTGGGTGCTGTAGAAAATGAGGCGATCCCTTAAGGGATTGCCTGAAAAACTGGAGGGATTGTCGCAAGATCTGTGAAAAGTGTCGCAATCCCCCGAGGGATTGTCGCCAGTGCTCGGGGGATGGCGCGATCCCCCGAGCCCACGTGGGATTTCCCCATGGAGATTGCCTTCATCCCCCGAGGGAGCGCCGTCCTTTTCCGAGGGATTGCCGCCGGTGCAGCAGCGAATGAGGCGATCCCCTGAGGGATCGTCTGAAGAGCTGGAGGGATCTCGCCGAGGCTCCGGAATGTCTCGCCATCTCCCGAGGGATTAGGACCTTGGATGGCGCCCGGGGCGGCCAGGAGGAGATCTCTTCGAACTTCCCTCCGGGTTGGCGCGTTTTTTTCCTCATGATTGTCATCGGCTCACCATCGGCCCTCTGTTGCCCGATTGACCCGCCCCCTGGTAAGGTCCACCGCGAACTTTCGCTTCTAAGGAGGAGTCCATGAAGAGACTTTTGCTTTGCCTGGCAGCTCTGGGGATCTCTCTGGCCGCGTCCACCTCGATTCAGGCGACTCAGGTTCCGCCGGCGCAGCCGCCCACCTGTCAATACGCCTGCTGTCCGTCCGGGATCTACACCACGCCATGCACCTACCGTGGCCGGAATATGACTTGCGGGGACTTCTACGAGCAGGCTTTCTGCGTCTAGTCCGATGCCTTTCGGAACAGCCGGTAAAAGCTCTTCCCCGTCCGCCGGCAGGTCTCCTCGAAGGTCTCGCCCGTCTCCAATGCGAGACGGGCGGCGATCTCCACGACGTAGGCAGGACGGTTGGGCTTGCCGCGGTAGGGCACGGGAGCCAGGTAGGGGGTGTCCGTCTCCACGAGGGCGCGGTCCGGGGGCAGGATGGGGATGACCTCGCGGACGTTGTCGGCTTTCGGGAAGGTGATCATCCCCGAGAGGCCGAGGTAAAAGCCGCGCTCGATCAGCTCCTTGCCCATGGCGAGGCCTCCCGCGAAGGAGTGGAAGTCCGCCTGGAGGTTGCGGAAAGCGTCCTCGCGGACCACACCTAGCATCTCTTCGTTGCTGTCGCGGTTGTGGACGACGACCGGCAGGCCGAGATCGACTGCCAGCTCCCACTGCTCGCGCAGGGCGCGGAACTGCGCGTCCCGCGGCGAGTAGTCGTAGAAGAAGTCGAGACCGCACTCCCCCACCGCCACGGCCTTCGGGTCCGCGAGGAAGGAGCGGAGACGATCGACGTCCCCGTCTTTCCAATTCGCCGCGTCGTGGGGGTGCGTGCCCAGGGCGCACCAGACGTCCGGATGCTGGTGGCAGAAGGCGAGGAGATCTTCCGACTCCTCCAGCTTCGTGGCCGGAACGAGGAATCCCCGCACTCCCCTCTCCCGGGCCGCGTCGAGGGCGCGCTCGCGCTCCTCGGGAGGCAAGTTCTGGAGATGGCAATGCGAGTCGATCGGTCCCGAAAGATCGATCTCGCTCACTTCACTCGCGTGCCGTTGGGGACCTCGGCCGCCGGATGCAGGAGCACCGGCTTGCCGTCGAGCGAGGCGGCGAGGACCATGCCGTTCGATTCGACGCCCATCAGCTTGGCCGGCTGAAGATTGGCGACCACGATCACCTGCTTGCCCACCAGATCCTCCGGCTTGTAGGCGAGGGCGATGCCGGCGACCAGGGTGCGGGGCCCTCCCTCCCCCAAGTCCACGGAGAGCTTTAGCAGCTTGTTAGACTTCGGCACGGGCTCGGCGGCGAGGATCGTGGCCACCTTCAGCTCGGCCTGGAAGAACTGGTCGACCGAAATGCGGCTCGGCTCGGGAGAGGGAGCGGCAGGTGCGGCGGCTGGAGCGGTCTCGGCGGTCTCCATCGTTTTCTTCTCGGTTTCCGGAGGCTTGGCCTCGGCGAGGTAGGCCTCCTTGTCAATGCGTGGGAACAACGGCTTGGGTGGAGGCAATTCGGCGTTGGTGGGCGTGCCGCCCCACTCCAGGGCGGCGAGGCGGGTGGGCGGCTCGGCCGAGCCCACCGCCGCTAGCACCTCGGCGGCCACTCGCGGCATGAAGGGAAGGAGACCGGTGGCGACGATGCGCACGGCTTCGAGGCCGTTCCACAGCACTTTCGACAGGCGCTCTGTCGCTCCTTCGGTCTTGATGAGCTTCCACGGCTCGTTAACGACGATGTACTGGTTGGCCTCGGCCAGCAGCCGCCAGAGCGCCTCCAGGGCGCGGCTGAAGGCGAGCTCCTCCATGGCCGCGCGGTAATCGGCGACGCTCTGCCGGGCCACGGCGATCAGCGGGTTGTCCGTGCAGCGCTCCGGCGGAGTCTTGCCGTCGAAGGCCTTACGGGCGAGGGTCACGACGCGCGAAACGGTGTTCCCGAGATCGTTCGCCAGATCGCTGTTGTAGCGGTCGATGAAGGCTTCGTCCGAGAAGCTCGCGTCCTGGCCGAAGACCATCTCCCGCAGCAGGAAGTAGCGCACGGCGTCGGCGCCGAAGCGGTCGATGAGGTCGGCGGGGCGCACAATGTTGCCCTGCGACTTGGACATCTTGCGGCCGTCGCGGTGCCACCAGCCGTGGCTCCAGACCGTGGTGGGCAGCGGCAGGCCGGCGGAGAGCAGGAAGGCCGGCCAGTAGACGGCATGGTGGCGGAGGATGTCCTTGCCCACCAGGTTGATGCGCGTGTCGCCGTGCTCCCAGAAGCGCTCGTAGAGGGCCGTCGAGGGGCCGCCGAAGCCCAGCGCGCTGATGTAGTTGGTGAGCGCGTCGAGCCAGACGTAGACGGTCTGGCCCGGGCGGCCCGGGAAGGGAATCCCCCACTCCACGCTGGCCCGCGAAACCGAAAGGTCGCGCAGCCCCGACTCCACGAACGAGCGCACCTCGTTCATGCGCGTGGCCGGCCGCACGAAGTTGGGCTGCTGCTTGTAGAGATCGAGCAGCGCCTGCTGGTATTTGGAGAGGCGGAAGAAGATGTTCTCCTCGGATTTCCACTCGACGGGCGTGCCGTGCACCGGGCAGGTCTGCCCCGCCGCCAGCTCCTTCTCCGTGTAGAAGGTCTCGCAGGGCGAGCAGTACCAGCCCTCGTGGACCGCCATATAGAGATCGCCGGCCGCCTCGATGCGGCGGATGATCTCCTCGACGCCCCAGCGGTGGCGCTCCTCTGTGGTGCGCACGAAGTCGTCGTAGGAGAATCCCAGCCGGTCGCGCAGGAGACGGTACTCGGCCACCACGCGGTCGGCGAGCTCGATGGGCGCGATTCCCTCTTTGCGGGCCGCCCGCTCGATGTTCTGGCCGTGCTCGTCGGTGCCGGTGAGGAAGTAGGTCTCATCGCCCGCCATGCGCCGGTAGCGCACGAGGGTGTCGCCCACGATAGTCGTGTACATGTGGCCCAGATGGGGAGGGCCATTGACGTAATAGATCGGGGTGGTGAGGTAGTAAGTGGCCATGGAACGGGCGATTGTAGCAAAGCGGGGAGGGAGTAGTCGCCGGAAGCCCCGATGCCGACGGCAGGCAACGTAGAGACGCCCGCGGGGAACCCCGCGGGGCGTCTCCTCGGAGCGAGATCCACTGCCGGCTGGGAAGGTCTGAACACCGACGAAAGTGCGCCCAGACCGTTCCAGAAACGGAGAGGGCGACCCTTCGAATGAGACGCCCCACGGGGTTCCCCGTGGGCGTCTCTACGATGGCAGCCGACGTGTCAAAATCCAGCCCTACGAAACCGCCAGCTCTCCCGGCGTGTATTCGTAGTGAGCGCCGCAGAAGTGGCAGTCGGCCTTGATCAGCGGCTCCTCGCGAAGGTACTCGCGGTCCTCCGCCGACAGCAGGACGAGCTGTTGCAGGAAGCGCTCGCGGCTGCACCGGCAGCGGTAGCGCAGCTCCCGGGTCTCGGCGATCTCGGGATCGAGGCCGTTCAGTACCTTTGAGATCACGCCTTCGATCCCCTCGCCTTCCAGGAGCTCGCTGATACCGGGAAGAGTCGCGAAGTTCGCTTCGAGGCGCTGGATGCTCTCCTCGGGAGCCCCGGGCATGGCCTCCACCACCATGCCGCCGGCGGCGGCCACGAGGCCGTTCGGCCGGGTGAGCACGCCGAGGAGAACGGCCGAGTAGGTCTGCTCGCTCTGCCTCAGGTAATGGGCGACGTCGATACCGATCTCCCCGCTGACCAGCTCCACCTGGCTTTGATAGGTGGGCCGGCCGTCGTCGAAGGCCCGCATCACCCGCAGATGGCCCTTGCCGACCGCCCGGCCGACGCCGAGCTTGCCGTTCGGCCAGTCCTCGACCTGCACTTGAGGATCTCCCACCATGCCGCGTAGATTTCCCTCTTCGTCGGCCTCGGCGAGCACGCGCAGGATGGGCCCGTCGCCCCGAACCTCCAGCATCAAACGGCTCGGGGTCTTGGTGGCCAGGCGCTGGAGCAGCGCGGCCCCTGCGAGGCAGCGGCCCAGCGCCGCCGTGGGCACGGGCCAGAGGTCGAAGCGGTCGCGAGCCTCGGCGAGGACTCCCTTGATATCGGCGACCGCCCAGCGGAAGGCGCCCTGGCCAGCAAGGCCAAGCTCCAGCCGCCCCTGGGAGGGGGTTTCCAATGTACTCACGTGTCGGATCTCCAGATGCGGATCAGGTCTACTGTGCGCCGGCGGCGGCTAGGGCCGCGTGGTAAACGTCCCGCCAGGGAACGCCGCTCGCCAAGGCCAGACGCCGGCAGTCCTCAAACTCGGGGGCGATGGCGAGGGGCCGGCCGTCGAGCCGGGCTCGCTTCACCCGCACGGTTCCGAACGCGGTCTGGACCTCCAGAATTTCCCGTTCCGCTTCGAAGCGCGCCGCCGCGTGGTAGCGGCAGCCCAGGGAGCCGGACTCGGCGAGTAGGACGCCCGCCAGCTCCGCGAGCTGGGGCCGCCGGCAGAGGAGAGTCACCAGCGTGCCGGGCCGGTTCTTCTTCATCTGCACCGGCGTGAAGTAGACGTCCAGGCCGCCCGCCGCGAGCAGGCGCTCCATGAGGAAGCCGAAGCCCTCCCCCGGCAGATCGTCGATCTCGGCCTCGACGACCATGACCTCGGCGCGTGCGTTCTCCGCCGCCCTTCCTTTGAGGAGCCGCAAGGCGTTGGCTTGGTGCGGCAGGTCTTTCTTGCCCAAGCCGTAGCCGGTGCCTTCGAGGATCATGGCGGGCAGATCGATGTACTCCGTCACCAGCTCGGCGAGAAGGACGGCGCCGGTCGGAGTCGTCAGCTCGCCGCCCGGGCCGCCGAAGATGGGGATGCCCCGCAACAGCTCGGCCGTGGCTGGGGCGGGAATGGGCACCTCGCCGTGGGCCATCTTCACCCGGCCGCTGCCGACGTTCACCGGGCCGCAGGTGATTCGCTCCGGCGCCAAGTGCTCGACCGCCGCCGCGGCTCCCACCAAGTCGACGATCGAGTCGACCGCTCCCACCTCGTGGAAGTGGACGTGCTCGATCGGCATGCCGTGGGCTTTGGCTTCGGCTTCTCCAAGCCGCTGAAAGAGGCGGACCGCCCGGTCCTTCACAGCGGGAGAGAGGGTGCTTCGCGCGATGATCTCGCGGATCTCCGTCAAGCCACGAGTGTGACTGTGGTCGTGGGAATGCTCGTGGGGATGATCGTGCGAGTGGGAATGGCCATGATCGTGCGGGTGATCGTGAGGATGGTGATGATGATCGTGGCTGTGCTCCTCCGGATCTGGACCCTCGACGGGCCGGCCCTCCACGAGAACGCGAAAACGGGTGCCCACGAAGCCGCCGCGGGAGGCTTTACGGCTCTCGACGGAGACGCCAGGGAGGTCCAGCCGCGCCACGACGTCCGTGAGAACTTCGATCGGCATCCCCAGGTCCAGACAGGCCCCGAGAAACATGTCGCCGGCGATGCCGCTGCTGCAATCCAGGTGATAGGTCGCCATGGCGCGGAAGGCTACCACGCGCCCTTTTCCCGCCGCTCCTTGAGGGAGGCCCAGCGTCCCTGGCTGCCGAGGACGACGTGGTCCGCCAAGCGCAGACCGACGATCTCCGCGGCCTCCTCCATGCGCCGGGTGAAGAGGATGTCCTCGGCGCTGGGCGAGGGATCGCCGCTGGGATGCGTATGGAAGAGGTAGATGGCCACCGCTCCCCGCTGGAGGCACTCACGGAGGATCTCGCGGGGCTCGACGGAGATCCGGCTCATCGTGCCGCGGAAGAACTCCCGCTCACCCAGGAGATGACTGCGGGCGTCGAGGAAGAGGGCGCCCATCACCTCCTGATCGCTGGTGTGGTAGCGCAGGGCGAGGTAGCGCGCCACGTCGCGCGGCCGGGAGAGGGGCTCGCGGTCCAGGAGCTGCTCGCCGGCGAGGCGGCGGCCGATCTCCACGGCGGCCAGCAGGGCCGCGGCCTTCGCCGGGCCGATGCCGGTGCGCCGCAACGAGTGGGGAGTCGCCGTCAACAGGCCGCCGAGGCCGCCGTTCTGGAGCAGCAGGTCCATGGCGAGCTGAATGGCAGAGGCGCCGACCTTGCCCGTGCGCAGCAATACGGCCAGCAGCTCCGAGTCGGAGAGGGTGCGTCCGCCATGCTCCAGCAGCCGCTCCCGAGGGCGCTCGCCTTCGGGGAGCTCGCGAATGAGATAATCAGCCATCGGCTCCTCAATCCCTTTCCGCAAAGGACTCTGAAAAATGCCCTATCTCCCCACAAACTTCGGCTTCCTCGACGCGGAGGCGAGCGACTACGAGACGAGCCGCGTCGTCGTGCTTCCCGTTCCCTTCGAGCGCACGACGTCCTACGGCAAGGGGACGGCCCACGGTCCGGCCGCCATCCTCCGCGCCTCCCAGGCCATGGAGCTTTTCGACGAGGAGCTGGACGGCGAGCCCTCGGTACAGGGGATCGCGACCCTGCCGCCCTTCCTCCCGGAAGCCTTCGACATGGAGGAGGGCTTCGCCGAGCTTCAGGCCGAGGCCAAGGTCCACCTCGAGCGGGGAAAGTTCCTGGTCACCCTGGGCGGCGAGCATAGCCTGAGCCAGGCCCCGGTCAAAGCGACAAAAGAGGTCCACGGCGAGATCGGCGTCGTCCAGTTCGACGCCCACTCGGATCTGCGGGAGGAGTTCGAGGGCACGCCCTACAGCCACGCCAGCGTCATGAAGCGCATCGTGGATGCTGGGATCCCGACCCTGCCGGTGGGGATCCGCTCGCTCTCGGCGCCGGAGGCCCGGCTGATCCGCGAGCGCTCCATGCCGGTCCTCTGGGGATACCAGCTCGATCAGGCCGACGCGCTCTTCCCGGCGATGCTGGAAGCCCTCCCGGAGAAGGTCTACCTCACCTTCGACATCGACTACTTCGACCCGGCGCTCATCCCCGCCACCGGCACGCCCGAGCCGGGAGGCGGCCACTGGTACCCCACCCTACGGCTCCTCCGCCATCTCTTTCGCACCAAGACCGTGGTGGCCATGGACCTCATCGAGTTGGCTCCCGTCGGAGGGCACCCGGCGAGCGACTTCCTGGCGGCCAAGCTGATCTACAAGTGCCTGGGATATCTGTGGGAGCGAGAGGGACGGAAGAGACTCCAGGGACAATAACGCACGGACCTGGTGCCTTCCTCAGGATGGTTCTTATTGTCCTTGGCGTCTTCCTCCCCCCACCAGCAGACCGGAAACGCCTTGCTCAACAGAAGGCTCCAGTATAGGATTCCTGGGTTCACTCCGTTTTGACGAAGTAGGTGGTACCCGCACCCAGAAAGGAGCCGCAAGTGCCTACTGGAGAGTTCGATCTGTCGGATCTCGAAAAATGGCGGCAGGTTGGGGACCCGCTTGCGGATGAGGCCGTGGCCAAGCTCCTCGCCGCCAGGGATCTCCAATCCGTCCAGGCGCTTCTGAACACGCTCGTTCTCAATGACGCCCCGGACCCTTCCGAGCTTCCGGCCGAGCTCAAGGACTACCTCGACGCCACGGCCCAGATCGAGCCCTCAATGCTGCCAGCCTCGGCCCTGGGAGAAAACCTTTTCGCCGAGTTCGGGCCCGAGATGCTGATGATCCTGGCGTGCTATGCGCTGCCGACGACCTATTCCGTCGATAAGGGGGTTCACGTCCTCTTCCGGACAGGCTATCTGCAGCGCAACGCCAACCGGCGGCTGTTCGAGACCACACAGATGGTGCTCGACGTGCTCTCCCCCGGAGGACTGTCTCCCACGGGAAAAGGGATCCGGGCTGCACAGAAGGTACGGTTGATGCACGCGGCGATCCGAACCCTCCTCCTCCAGAACAAGGAAAACCCTTGGGATCTGGAGCATTTTGATGTTCCCATCAACCAGGAAGACCTGGCAGGGACCCTGATGGCGTTCTCCTGGTTGATGATCGATGGTCTTGCCAAAATCGGAGTCCACCTCTCACCCCAGGAGCAGAAAAACTACCTGGACATCTGGATCGCGCTCGGCAAGATCATGGGGATCCAAGCCGAGCTTCTGCCCAGCAACATGGAACAAGCGGCAGAGCTCACGAAGCAGATCTTGCAGAGCCAGGTCAATCCTTCCCCGGAGGGACGTCTGCTGACGCAGGCTCTGCTGGAGATGATGGAAGAGAGCAGCCCCCTCCTGTTCAAAGGTATGCCCGCAGGGCTGATGCGGCACTTCCTGCCTGAAGCCGTCGCGGACGGCCTCGCGATTCCGATACACCGCCTGGGGGAGCAGATCGTCGTCGATAGTCTTCATCTGGCAGGTTTGGACGGCGAATTCATCGCCTCCACTTCGGGGTGCCGTATCCTACGTCATTTTAACATCAACCTCATACAAAATATGATCAACGTAGACCGTGGCGGACAGCGAACGAAGTTCGAAATCCCGGACAGTCTTCAGAAAGAGTGGCACCTTCCCATCGTCAAGAATGAAGGAATTGGCCCTCGTCTCTTGAAATGGATTGAGCACGATGGTCCGTTTTGAGCCGCCTCTTCCACCCAGGTGATGGATTACGGAGCCATGGACGAAGGCAAAGGCGACCATCCTGCCAAGATCGGCAACTACCGGCTCGAGGGGCTGCTGGGCTCGGGAGGCATGGGAGTGGTCTACCGGGCTTTCGACGAGGCGCTCCAGCGTCCGCTCGCTATCAAGCACCTGCTCTCTGAAAAATCCAGCCCCCTGGCTTCCCGCCGCTTCCGCCGGGAGGCCAGGACGGCCGCTCTGCTCAATCATCCGGCCATCGTCCACATTTACGACATCGTCGAGACCGATGCCGGTGAGTGGATCGTCATGGAGTTGGTCGAGGGAAAGTCCCTCGACCGCGCTATTCGTGACAGGAGCCTCGACCTGGCTCAGGCCCTCCAACTCGGTCGGGAGATCGCGGAAGGGCTCGCGGCGGCCCATGCGAAAGGGATCGTCCATCGCGATTTGAAGGCAAGCAACGTGATGGTCACCCCTTCGGGCCACGCGAAGATCCTCGATTTCGGCCTTGCCAAGCTCGTACACCAGCAAAGCCAATCGGAGCTCTCCCAGCCCGGAGTGCTCCTCGGCACTTATCATGCAATGTCGCCGGAACAAATCCAGGGACTGCCGGTAGACCACCGGTCAGATCTCTTCTCGCTGGGAACGCTCCTCTACGAAATGTCGACCGGTGTCTCGCCGTTCCGCGCCGCAACCGTGACCGAAACCCTGGCGCGCATCTGCAATCTCCAGCAGTTGCCGGTCTGTCAGATCTGGGAGACCGCTCCCTGGGAGCTCTCGGATCTGATCGACCGGCTTCTGTGCAAGCTTCCCGGCGAACGTCCCGCGAGCGCCGGGGAAGTTGCCGGTATTCTCGAGCGGCTCGAAAGGACTGGCTCCAGCAGCATTCCCAGCGATGGGGGTTTGCGGCTTCCGGTGGGCTCCAGCCCTCCGAAAGCCGGTCGAAGAGAGCTCAGCGGAGAACCTACGCTGGACGAAGGCTTGGCCGCGAAGCACTTGTGGATCGGCGGCGTGCCCTCGCTGGACCCGGTGCCTTCCGTCTCTTCCCACAAAATCAGCGAACGCCGCCAGGTGACCGTGGTGTGCTGCGAGCTGGCGGCGGTCGAGGACTTCGAGCCCCTTTCGCAAGGCGAGCTGGATTCGGGAGATCGCTATGAGCTGATGCTGCAATTCAGGGCTCTGGCCCAGGCCCTGGCAAGACGCTACTCCGGCCAGGCCGCGAGCCTTCCGGGCCAGCGGATGCTGATTTACTTCGGCTATCCTCAGGCCCACGAAGACAATGCTCGGCGCGCCGTCCGGGCGGCCCTGGAGTTGGCCTCTCAGGGCGAGCAGATCTCGGCCTGCACCCAACAGGGCGAGCCGGTCCGGCTGGCGTTCCGGGCCGGAATCCACACCGGCACAGCCGTGTTCACCACCGGACGTCAGGATCCCGGGCCGGTGGACCTGGGCGAGACCCTCCAACTAGCGGCGGCTCTGCAGGCGCTGGCCGAACCAGGCAACGTGGTCGTGAGCCCCGCCACCTGCTCTCTACTCCAAAACAGCTTCTCCCTGGAGCCCTTACCACCGGCGCAACTTCCAGGGCATTCCGGCCTCGTGCCTCTCCACCGAGTGCTCGCACTCCTGGACGTGTCGGAAGACAGCGCCGTGTCCTCCATTCCGCTGGTGGGCCGCGATCAGCAGATCGAGCTTCTCTTGAGCCGCTGGAACCTGGCCCGCGAAGGGACCGGGCAGGTGGTCCTGATCAGCGGTGAAGCCGGCATCGGCAAGTCCCGCCTCGTGGCCGCCTTGCGGGCACGCCTGGAGGAGGGCGTCGCGCGGTGGTTGGCGTGCTATGGCTCTGCCTACACTCAGAATTCCCCATTCCGGCCGGTGATCGGTCTGCTGCACCAGCTCTTGGCCCACCGGGAAGGGAACACCCCGCTGGAGCAGCTCGAGAATTTACTGCGGGAGCTTTCGCTTACCGAGTCCCTGCCATTGTTGGCTCGCCTCCTCGACCTGCCGCTGGAGGAAGGGACCGCCGCTCTCCAGCTTTCTCCGGACCGCCGACGGGAAAAAACCATGGAAGCGCTGGTTGTCTTGACGCTGGAGTTGGCGGAACGTCAGCCTCTCGTCCTTCTGATCGAAGATCTCCATTGGCTGGACCCGACGACCCTGGGATGGCTCGATCGGCTGATCGATCAGACGGTGACCGCGCCTCTCTTCCTGGTGCTGACCCTCCGCTCGCACACCCTGGAGGTGCTCTGGGGTCTGCGCGCCCACTTGACTCCCATCACGCTGGGCGCGCTGAGCGAGACGGAAGCGGAGTCACTGATCGATCAGGTGGCGAGAGATCGCCCACTGACGCAGGCGGTGCGGCGGCAGATCATCGCCAGGACGGACGGTGTGCCCCTCTTCATCGAGGAGTTGACCAAGGCCGTGCTCGAATCCAGCGCCTCCGAGCCGTGGGAGCTCCCGGCCACGCTGCGCGATTCTCTGACCGCCCGCCTCGACCGCCTCGGCAAAGCCAAGACGATCGCCCAGATCGCCTCCGTCATCGGACGCGCCTTCACCCTCGAGCTCTTGGCGACTCTGTCTCCATACGACGAAGCCACGCTCCAGCTCGAGCTCAAGCGCCTCGTGCAGGCGGAGCTCGTCTACCGCAAAGGGTTTGGCGGCCGGGCGAGATATGTCTTCAAACACGCGTTGGTCCGCGACGCGGCCTACGATTCCCTGCTCGGGAGCGAAAAAGGCCAGATCCACCTGAAGATCGCACAGGCCTTGGAAGCCAAGCTCTTCGCCGCCGAGGTGGAGCAGCCTGAGCTGATCGCCCGGCACTACATGGCGGCCGACAGATTCGAAAAAGCCGTCGAGTTCTGGCTGGCAGCCGGCCAGCAATCCATCGCCCGCTTTGCCCACACGGAAGCCATCGAGCATCTGCAACTCGGGATCCAGGCGCTCGCATCCCTTCCGCCGGGAAGCGATCGCGACCGCCAGGAGTTGCCTTTGCAGAGCGCTCTCGGAGCTTCCCTGGGTGTAGTCCGCGGGCAGGCCTCCCCGGAGCTGGCAGCGGTCTACGACCGTATCCTTGCTCTCGGAGAGCGCATCGAATATTTTCCGGAGGAGATTTTCTTCGGCCTTTGGAACTTTTACATCAGCCGCGGCAACCTCCTCCAGGCGCGCGATCTTGGCCAGCAGCGACTGCGGTACGGGGAGGAGAACCAGGATCGCGAATTCATGTTCACCGGCTGGTACGCGAGAGCGGCGTCCGATCTCTTTCTAGGCAATCTGAAGCTCGCCCGGGAAGGTTTCGAGCGGGTGCTCTCGATCTATCCCGATCCACAGACCCGAAAAGCCTCCTCCCCTTATGACATCGGAGTCATTTCCCTCTCCCTCCTGGGCGGCACTCTGTGGCTGACCGGTCAACCTGATACGGCGCGCCGGAAAGAGGATGAAGCCCTCGCCTGGAGCAGGGGCTTGTCTCCCTTCACTCAACTGGTGGTGCTCATCAACCGGATGATCCTTGCACATTCGATGCGGAATACTGTCACCAGCGTGTCCAGCGCCCAGGAAATTCTGACCCTGAGCCGGGAACATTCCTACGAGTACTGGTCGGTCCTGACCGGAATATCCCTCGCGCTGACCGACGATACAGCCCAACCCTACGACGCCGACAAGGCTCTGCACGATGCCCTGGGCCTGTTCGACACGATGCGGAACACCTACGGCAACAATCTCCAGTATTCCCGCTATCTGAGCTGGGCGATCGAAATCTGCCTGAGGCACGGCAGGATCGAGCTGGGAAAGCAGCTCATTCAGCGGGCGACGTCATTCGTCACGGAGACTGACGAGCGTTACTGTAAAGCGGACCTCCTCCGGCTCGAAGGGCTGCTCTTTCTCTCCGAGGAAGGTTCTGATTCCTGCCTCGACCGCCACCGGCGAGCGGAGAGGTGCTTCGAGGAAGCGCTCGCTGTCGCCCGCGAGCAGGGAGCGAAGATCTTCGAGCTGCGCGCTGCGGTCTGCCTGGCCCGGCTCTGGCACGGCGAGAACCGAAGCGATGAATCCCGGAGTCTCCTCGCTCCCCTCTACAGCTCCTTTACGGAAGGCTGGGCGACAGCTGACCTGGTTGCAGCCCGAGAGCTGCTTGAGGCTCTCGGGCCGCGCGAGCCAGTTGTTCCTTCTTTTTCTTGAAGCAATAGAGATAGCAGCCATCCACCATCGCCGCCGTCGTGCCGATGGTGCAGAGGAAACGATCCTGATAGTGCATGTAGAAAAAGACGACGACCAGGGCCGAGCCCAGGGAGCGCAGCCAGCTCGCCGCATAAGAGAAATTCGTCAGATCCGTCTGGCGCAGCATGAGCACGAGGTACAGGAAGGAGATGCAGAGCTGGATAAGGTACGCGGACCGGGCGCCGATCTCGTTATCCATGCCCTGGGAGCCCAGGAAGTAGGTCGCGATCGCAGAGAACACCATCACGAAGATGCACGCGGGAACGAAGAATATGCGCTTCTGCAGGGGTGAAGGCGCGAGCTGCTTCCAGCCATACCGCAAGACCCCGAAGGTGAAGATGAATCCAATGTCAAGGAAGAACCAGATGCCGTTGCCGATCCGGAACAACCACCCCATTTTGGTTACCAACAGGAAGGTCCAGGTGAACTCCCAACCTACGTCGCAGGCACCGGCGAAGGCGGGCATTTCGACGTAACGGAAGCGAATGATGTCCCGGATGTAGACTCCATAAGCGATGACCCAGAGAAGATAGCCCAGCCCGCAAACCAAGAGCTCCATCTTGTTGTAGTCGTTCGTGTTGATCCAAACGATCCCTCCGGCCATTTTCATCCCTCCATGAGAAGTGGTTTCGACATTTTACCCCACCAGCACACTCCCTCCGTTCACGTTCAAAATCTCCCCCGTAATGTGGCGCGCCAAAGGCGAGGCGAGGAAGAGGACGGCATTCGCGATGTCCTCCGCCGTGGCGATACGCTGGAGCGGTATGGAGGCGAGGGCCTTCATCCGGCCTTCGCCGGCGAGCGCCTCGGCGGTCATGTCCGTGTCCACCCATCCAGGGGCCACGGCGTTGACGCGGATTTCGGGCGCGAGCTCCGTGGACCATGACTTGGTGGCCGAGATCATCGCTCCCTTGCTGGCGGCGTAGGGGCTGTAGAAAGCCTCGCCCCGCTGCCCCGCCGTCGAGCTGATGTTGATGATGCATCCGTCCGGGGACTCCTTGAGCAGCGGCACCGACTCCCGGGCGCAGAGGAACGGACCCACTACATTCACCGCCAGAGTGGCATCGAGCTTCCTCTTGTCGAGATCGACCAGCGGATCGTGAATCCACACCCCGGCATTGTTGACGAGGCCGTCCAGGCCGCCCCACTCGCTGCGGACGAAGGCGAACAGCTCCTCGATGTGGCTGGTGTCGGTGACGTCGCAGTGCACCTTGCGATGCGGCCGGACCGAGATCTTCTCGATCTCCTTCAGCACCTGCGCGGCCTTGGCGCCGCTCGCGAGGTATTGCACCATGACGGTGGCGCCGGCCTTCGCGAACTGGCGGCAGCACGCAGCGCCAATGCCGCGGCTGCCCCCCGTCACCAGGACGCGATAACCGCTGAGGTCGATCACGCGGCCTCGACCACCATGGCAATGCCCTGGCCGCCGCCGATGCAGGCCGAAGCGATTCCCCGTCCACCGCCCCGCCGGTTGAGCTCCTTGAGCAGGGTGATCAGCAGCCGCGTCCCCGTGGCTCCCAGCGGATGCCCCAGGGCGATGGCGCCGCCGTTCACGTTGAGCTTGTCCACGTCCAGATCCAGATCCTTGACGACCGCCAGAATCTGACCGGCGAACGCCTCGTTGATCTCGAACAGATCGATGTCGCTCAAGGCCAGCCCCACCTTCTCCAGCACCTTGCGGATGGCCGGCGCCGGGCCGATGCCCATGCGCGAGGGATCGACGCCCACCACGGACCAGCCGAGAATGCGGCCGAGCGGCTTCCACCCCTTCTCCTGGGCGCGGGCGGCCGTGGAGAGGATCATCATCGCCGCGCCGTCCACGATGCCGGAGGCGTTGCCGGCGGTGACGAAGCCGTCCTTGTCGAAGGCCGGAGGCAGGCCGGCGAGATCCTCCATCGTGGTCTCGGGGCGCAGGTGGTCGTCCTTGTCGATGAGCTTCGCCCGCTTGCCCTTCCCCACCTCAACGGGCACGACCTCCTCGGCCAGCTTGCCGCTCGCCGAGGCCTCCCCTGCCAACCGCTGCGAGCGGATGGCGAACTGATCCTGCTCCTCGCGGCTGATGCTGAAATCCCGCGCCAGGTTGTTGCTCGTCTGCGCCATGTAGCAGCCACAGTACGGGTCCATCAGGGACACCATCAGGAGGTCCTGGAGCTGGCCCTGACCGAGCTTGAAGCCGCGGCGGGCGCCCCAGATGACGTGTGGCGCCTGCGACATGTTCTCCATGCCGCCGACGAGGCACGTCGTGGACTCACCCGCCAGGATCGTATGGGCGCCGGAGATGACCGACTGGATGCCCGAGCCGCACAGCCGGTTGACGGTGAGCGCCGGAACCTCCTTCGGCACGCCCGCCTTGAGTGCCACGTGGCGCGCGCCGTAGATGGCGTCGGGCGAGGTCTGGAGGGCATTGCCCACCACGGTGTGGTCGATTTCGGACGGATCGATTCCCGTCCTCTGGAACAGGGCGCGGGCCGCGTGCGCCCCGAGGTCGATCGCGGAAATCTCGGCAAAGGAGCCGTTGTATTCGGCCATCGGGGTCCGTACCCCGTCGACCAGGAGCAGATCGTGAATCTCCATCAGTGAATACCCTCCCTCTCGAAGTCTACTATTGCCCGGATATTGACCGCGCAGCCGCCGAATTGAAGCGCCTGCGCCAGTGGTTCATGTCAGCCGCAGGATCGCACCGGGAGGCGAGCATTACAAAGATGCGGCGCCCTTCGGGATCGATCCAGAAACTGTTGCCTGCGAAGCCGGTGTGACCGAAAGCTGTGGACGGGAGCGCCGGCCCGGCACTGCCCCGGAGGGTCCGCCGCCACCAGCCCAGGGCGAACGGACCGCTGCCGGCCAGTGCGGCGGCGACTCCCTCCGGCTTCAACAGGCGTCCCGGCGCCAGCCATTCCAGGCCCAGGCGCCAGAGGTCGTGCGTGCTGCCGAAGAGCCCGGCGTGGCCGCAGACGCCGCCCCCGGCGCCAAGACCCACGAGGAAGCGGCCGTTGCCGTCCTGGGGAGTTCCCACTGACGGGGCTCCAAGATCCGGCACGACGAAGCCCTGCTTCGCGGCTAGCCTCACCTCCTGGCCGGTGCCCATGCGGGACCGGGCGATGTCGGGCCGGTCTCCCAGCGTGGGCTCGACGCTGACCAAGCCGAGAGGCGCCAGAACCTGGGATTCGAGCAACGCGGCGAGCGGCGTGCCCGTCGCGATCTCCGCGGCTTGGCCCCAGAGGATGTACCCAAGATCACTATAGGTGCCGGCCCGGGCTCCCAGGAGCTCGCCCGTCTCACCGCCAGCCACGATCAGCTCCACCGCTTCCCCAACGGAGCGGCAGCGATGATAGAGCGGCGTCCAAGCCGCGAGCCCGGAGCGATGGCGAAGGAGGTCCGAGAGGGGCCGATGCGCGAGCGCCGGGTGCGCCTGGGGCCAGACCTCCCCGATGCGCGTGGCGAGCGGAAGGGCGCCCCTGGCGTCGAGCGTCAAGGCCAGAGAGGCCACGAACGGCTTGGTGAGGGAGGCGTAGTCGAAGCGGGTGGAGACCTCGGCGGCTACCGCGCCCTCCCAGACGACCCCGTCAGCCGTCGACACCAGCCCCACGGCGGCCGAGGCGACGCCCTCCGCCACCATGTCGGAAAGGAGCTTCTCCACCCTCCGGAAGGAGGGCCGGTCAGACATAGTTCGCGGGATCGCCCGTCTGGAAGACCACCACGCGCTCCCCCGGAACGAAGGCGCCGGTGGCTTCGAGCTCCTCGACGGCGGCGAGGGCCGCGGCCCCCTCGGGTCCAATCCGCAGTCCCTCGTGAGCGGCGATCCAGGAGGCGACCTTCTCCAGCCGGTCTTCGTTGATGGCCACGGCCCGGCCACCCGTCTCCCGCAGGGCGCGCAGCACCAGGAAGTCGCCGATCGCTCGCGGCACCCGCAGTCCCCATACCCTTGTCTGGGGGTTCTCCCACGGCTCGGCGGATTCTTTTCCCTGCTCGAAGGCGCGCACGATAGGCGCGCAGCCGGACGCCTGCACCGCCACGAAGCGCGGCCGGCGCGCCCCGATCAGGCCCAGCCGTTCGAGCTCGTCGAAAGCCTTGTGCATGCCCACGATGCCGGTGCCGCCGCCCAGGGGATAGACGATCCAGTTCGGCAGCTCCCAGTCGAGCTGCTCGGCCAACTCGAAGCCCATGGTCTTCTTTCCCTCGACCCGATAGGGCTCGCGCAGAGTCGAGAGCGTCCAGTACTTCTCTTTCCCCGGCTCCAGCAGCTTCGCTGCCTCCACCAGGGTGCCCGGCCCGGAGAGGACCTCCGCGCCGTACTCGCGGCAGCGGTCGAAAATCGTGCGCGGCGTATCCTCCGGCATGGCTACCCGGGCCGGCAGGCCGGCCGCCGCCGCGTAGGCGGTGATCGCCAGGGCCGCATTGCCGGCGCTCGCGAGCTGCACCCCCGGCGCTCCAAGCTCGCGGGCGCGATTGATCGCGAGCGAGAGCCCGCGGGCCTTGAAAGACCCCGTCGGATTGCCCGACTCGTCCTTGAGCCACACCTCGATTCCCTGCGGCCCGAAACGGCGCAGCCGGACGAGGGGCGTGGCGCCTTCCCCCAAGTCCACCCGGCCGTCGAAGTCCACCACCGGCAACAGCTCGCGGTAGCGCCAGAGGCTCCAGGGGCGGCCGGGAAGGGAGCGGGCGAGAGCCTCGCCCTTCTCAGGGTCGAGGTCGTACTCCACCAGCCACGGCGCGCCGGCCGGCGAAAGGAAAGCCGGCTCGTCGAGAGGCGCCGTCACTCCCGTGCGCGAGCACACGAGGCGGCGGGCCCAGCGCTCGTCTCTAGCGGCCACCGCTCGGCGACTCGCCGCCTTCGGGACGGCTCTGGAGCTGATGCGAAATGCGCTGATCTTCCGTTTGGAGCCGCGAGAGATCGTCCTTGTACCGGGCGAGGAGAGCGGCGTTGGCCTGGCGGACGGGATCCGCCGCGGAAACGGAAGTCGCTTGAAGGTTCTTGTTGAAATCTTCGATCTGGCGCTCGATCTGCGCCTTCTGGACGGGGTCGGTCGTCTCCTGCCGGCGCTGCTCCAGTTGGGCCAGCACCTGCTGCCGGCTCTGGGCGATCTGCTGGCTCAGGGCGAGGGCCGTCTCCTGCATCTGGGCCTCCAGCACCCGCTCTTTGATCCAACGGTATTCCTTGGGATTGAAACCCAGCTCCTGGGCGGCCCGCAGATCGGCGGTGGCGATGTCGGCGAGGCCCGGCTGATCGCCTACGGTCGCCAGAGCCTGGACATAGGAGAGCTGATCCTGGCCGGAGTCCGCCGGCACCGGCTCGCCCGCCGCCTGGCGCGCTTTGAACGCCACCTCCCGGATCTGCTGCTCGCGCTGGCGCACGTCGAGGTACATCTTGACCTGCGCCTCGGTGAGCCGGCCATCCTCAGGCGGATGGTATTCCGGCGCCTTGGCCACCTCGTCCATCAGATGGGCCGTACCCTTCGAGTGCAGGCTCTTCTGAATGGAAGCCTCGTCCGCAGCAGGCTTGGCCTGGCAGCCGCAGGCCCAGAGGATCGAACCCGAGAGGGCGAGGACGGTGACGGTACGCTGAAGCATGAGCCGCGTATCTTACCAGAAGCCACGTCTCGAACGCCGGCATGCAACGGCCGACTTCGACCAACTCTTCAGCCCTTGGAGATGCGCTCGAGCTCGGCCCGCAAACGGGCAACCTCGGCTTCGGCCGCCTTCCGGGCCTCGGCCTCGCGGGTGGCGCGTCTGGCTTCCCGGGCAGCCCGTTTCTGGGCGGCCTCTACGTCGGCCTCAAGCTGGGTGGGTTTCTTCAGGCGTTCGCCGGTCCGCGCGTCGGTCAACAGCACGGAGCCGTCCACGTCCTCGCCAAAGAGAAGGCCGGTGGTCTCCGAGAGGAGACGGCCCTCACCGTCCAGCTCGATCGGCCGATAGTGCCCATCGGGACCCAGCCGGTAGCCTGTCAACTGGATATGGTCTCCCCAGTTGAAGGTGGGCTCCAGGATCACGTACTCCGGGATTCCCGCACGCTCATAGATATCCACCTTGGCCACATAGTCGTTGTCGCGGATCTCCTCGTACTGGGGAGAGACCACCTCGACGACGAGACAGGGGCGGACACCTTCCTTCGGTACGTCGAAAGTCGAGGCTCTCGCGGCCTTCTCACGGTCCCGCACTCCCCGGATCACCGCCACGTCCGGCGATGGCTCCAGCAGTCCCCGAATGCCCCAGCGGATCTTGCGGTCGAAGGTGACGAGCACGCTGCCATCCTTCTTGAAATGCCGCTTGATGAGCTCGTGGAGATCGGTGGCGAGTGTCGCGTGCGGACCGCCCTGGGTCAAGATCTCGTCTCCGAGCTGAGGATCCAGGAGATCCGCCGCCGTCAAAGGAATGCGTTGCTCTTCAACCTTGTCGCCGGGCAGGTGGACAAGCTTCGGCCGCCATCCGTAGCGGAAAGGGTCGGCATCGTCGGGAGCGGGTTCCCACTCCCAATCAGCCGGCATCTTGGGGAGGGGCACGGACATGGAGAAAGTCTAACGGAATCTCCGGTGGTGGTCAAAAGTGTCGTCGGGCCGCGATGGCTCGAACTCGCTGCCATAGGCGAGTTAAGGGCCCTTGGTTCATTGCCGCGAGGAGACCCTCCAAATTGCTGTGCAAAATCCGCGAATCCAGGTGTTCCGGTCTCAGCCTCGCCTCAACGATCTCTACAGCTCGCCGCATCAACGGCTCGGCTTCCGCCAAACGGTTCGTGGCCTGAAGCAACAGACCCAGGTTGCTGAGGTCTCTGGCGACCTTGGGGTGATCCTGTCCGAAGGAGTCCTCGTTGATCTTCAGGGCTCGTCGCATCAACGGCTCGGCTTCTGCCAACCGGTTCGTATCTTGAAGCAACTGAGCTAGGTTGTTAAGGCCAGCGGCTACAGTAGGATGATCAGGCTCAAAGGAATCCTCAGCGACCTTCAGGGCCCGGCGCATCAACGGCTCGGCTTCCGCCAAACGATTCGTGTCGTGAAGCAACCGAGCCAAGTTGTTGAGGTCTCTGGCGACGTTGGGGTGAGAGGGTCCGACGGATTCCTCATCGATCTTCAAGGCTCGTCGCATCAAAGGCTCGGCTTCCGCCAAACGGTTCGTGGCCTGAAGCAACTGAGCCAGGTTGTTAAGGTTCCCGGCAACTTCGGGGTGATCCGGTCCGAAGGAAT
This sequence comes from Thermoanaerobaculia bacterium, assembly GCA_035996875.1. Lineage (GTDB taxonomy): Bacteria > Acidobacteriota > Thermoanaerobaculia > Multivoradales > UBA5704 > DATARR01. Next base: position 36,273 of record DASYJD010000001.1, on the reverse strand, counting down.
CCTCGTCGATTTTCAAGGCCCGGTGCATCAACGGCTCGGCTTCCGCCAACCGGTTCGTGGCCTGAAGCAACTGAGCCAGGTTGTTGAGGCGGAGGGCGACGTTGGGGTGATCCAGTCCGAAGGAATCCTCGTCGATTTTTAAGGCCCGGTGCATCAACGGCTCGGCTTCCGCCAACTGATTCTTGTCCTTAAGCAGATCAGCCAGATTGTTAAGGTTCCTGGCGACTTCGGGGTGACCCGGCCCGAAGGTGTCCTCATCGATTTTCGAGGCCCGGCGCATCAACGGCTCGGCTTCCGCCAGACGATTCGTGGCGTGAAGCAAAGTTGCTAGGTTGTTAAGGTCTCTGGCGACGTTGGGGTGATCCTGTCCGAAGGAGTCCTCGTCGATCCTCAAGGCCCGCTGCATCAATGGCTCGGCTACCCCCAGGTTCGTGGCCTGAAGCAACGTTGCCAGGTTGTTGAGGCGGAGAGCAACGTTGGGGTGATCCGGTCCGAAGGTGTCCTCGTCGATCTTCAGGGCCCGCCGAATCAACGGCTCGGCTTCCGCCAACCGGTTCGTGGCCTGAAGCAACTGAGCCAGGTTGTTGAGGGCAGACGCGACATTGGAGTGGTCCGGTCCAAGACTCACCTCCAAAATCTCCACGACCCGGCGCATCAACGGCTCAGCTTCGGCCAACCGGTTCGTTACCTTAAGCAACTGAGCCAAGTTGTTGAGGGCAGATGCGACATTGGAGTGGTCCGGTCCGAAGGACTCCTCGTCGATCTGCAGAGCCCGGCGCATCAACAGCTCGGCCTCCGCCAAACGGTTTGTGGATTTAAGCAACATGGCCAGGTTGTTGAGGTGGGTGGCGATTTCGGGGTGATTCGGCCCGAAGGACTCCTCGTCGATCTGCAAGGCTCGTCGCATCAGCGGCTCGGCTTCCGCGTAGAGACTCTTTGTGAGGAGGAAAACGGCCAACTGGTTCAACAGGTGAGCCGTAGAGTCGGTGATTTCTGCACGGTCTGCATAGCCCGCCACCGCGGCGGCATGAGGTTTGACTAGGTTCCAAACCGGCCAGGTACGGACGTCATCCACTTCGAAAGGAGCATAGTCGTTCACGAGTCGCAGGCTCCCCTCGATCCACTCCCGCCGGTGCTCCTGCGGAATCCGCCCCTGGACGACCTCCTGAACCATGCGGTGGACGGTCCCCGTCTCACCCTTCCTGACGACCATCGAGTACGCCGCCAGTTCGGAGAGACCTTCCCGGACCGCCTGAGGACAGCCTTCCTGCCCTGTTTCCTCCCGCAGGAGCACAACTGCTTCCTCTATGATGCTCGCCCCCTCCTCGAACATAGCTAAAGGAATGGGGGCAGGAGCCAGGTAGGCACTCAGGCGGAGGAGGGCGGCGGCAGTGGGGTGGAGCTGACTGAAAGTGGTTTGCCACGTGACCGCGACAGAGAAGGGGTATTGCATCACGTTGTTGTGCCAGGAGAGGACTGAGCTTCGCTCTTTTTCCCAATCCTCCAAATAGCGCTTGAAGGAGATCTGGTGGTGGACGATATGCAGCGGCTTGCTCCAAGGCGAGAGGAAGGCCGTCCAGGATCTCCGCCAAGCCCTTGGCTTGATCGGGATTTGTCGGCCAGCCCGCGCGTTTGCTATCCGTCCGCTGCAGTAGGAACTGGACCGCATCCTCTGGGCTGAGAGTTCCAAGCGACTGCTCTTGGATCTCAGCGGACCACTCCCTCCAGCGGGAAGTGATCAGGACGTGGCCATTGCTGAACTGCGGCAGGATCTTCTGAACGGCCTTAGCCGCCTCCTCCGTGTCCGCGCTATCCAGAATCAGCAGCCAGCGATCGTGCTCCCGAAGCCAGACCAAGGCGGCGGCGACCTCTTCTTCTTGGGCGCGGGACAGGACCGGGGCCAGACCGGGAAGGCTCAGATGAGCCAGGCCCGCGAGCCCAGATCGCAGTGCCTCGGGTGAGTCAGCTCCCACAAAGAGGGTAGCGTCGTAGCGATCTCCCGAGCGCCAAGCGTATTCGACGGCCAAGCGGGTCTTGCCGATTCCGCCGAGGCCCGAGATGGCCTGGGTCTGGGTGATGGCGGTAGCGGCAGTGGGACCGTGGAGGTTAGTTTCTAGGGTGCGGAGCGCTTCGTCCCGGCCTTTGAGGAGATCCCCGAGGGGGAGGAAGGGGAGGTTGTGGATTTTGGGGCCATGGTGGAGCCGGACAGGTTGGACGATCTCGGTCCCCGGGGCCGGAGTCTCTGGGGCCTTTCCGCGGATCTCCCGGACCAGACGCTGGAGCCGATCGCCGCGGTGGTCGTTCCGGAGGTCGGCGTATGTCCGTTCTCCAAAGAAGTCTGGAAGCGCTTCGGGACCGGGACCTCCCGGGAGCAGGACAGGGATCACCAGAATTTTGCGCTTGACCCCATGGGTTAGGCAGAGCCGGGCATCTTCTGTCTGCCAGTCTCCGAAGCCGGCCGGACCCAGGAGGATGGCGGCGGCGCGCACCTTCCTGAGGGCGTCTTCAACGTGCGGCTGCCAGGGTTCGCCGAACGGCAGATCCTCCTCGTCCATCCAGACCTTCACGCCCTGACGCCGCATCTCGTCGGCGACCCGACGGACAGCATCCCGATCCTTACTGTTATAGCTGAAGAAGACGTCGCGGGTCTCGGACAGAGGGCGCCTCCTGGTTCCGGATGTCTCGGCAGTTTATCAGGAGGTGTATCTCGTGCCGTCCAGCGTTGGGATGACGCCGGCGATTTCTCCGATCCGGAGACGACCCGCCGTCACCATGGCCTGCCAGGGTATCGTGGGCGGGCTGGGTCGTCTCTGCGGAACCGTCCTCGCTGGGTTGGAGACCCGATTCAAGGCGTCCCGTTCCGGCCTACACGACCTATTCCGTGCGTTTTCGCACCACGAGCCTGATCGGCACGCCCGGCAGACCCAGCTCCTCGCGCAGACGGTTCTCCAGATAGCGCCGGTAGTGGTGGTTGCGGGGGAGGGTGCGGTTGGCGAACAGCATGAAGGTCGGCGGGGCCGAGGAGACCTGGGTGACGTAGTAGAGCTTCCACGGCGATCCGGTCAGCGAGGGGGCTGCGACCTTCTTGATGAACTTCTCGAACAGGCGGTTGAGCTGGCCGGTCGAGAGCTTGAGGTTGTAGGAGTCCAGGGCACGGTCGATCGGGGGCCAGAGCTTGTCGACGCCGCGGCCGGAGAGGGCGGAGACGTTGACCCGCCCCGGGCTCGCCAGCAGCTCGTCGAGCCGCTGGAAGTCGAACTCGAGCTTCTCGCGTCCCTCGTCGTCCAGCAGATCCCACTTGTTGATGGCCACCACCGCCGCCCGGCCCAGCTCCCAGATCGTGCCGGCGATGGCGAGGTCGCCGCTGGTGATGCTCTGCGAGGCGTCGATGACCAGCACCACGACCTGGGCGCGCTCGATCTGCCGCCGGGCCATCATCACCGCCAGCTCCTCGGGAGCGCCGGTGACCTGGCTCCGGCGGCGGATGCCGGCGGTGTCAATCAACAGATAGGACTTGTCGCCGCGGGTGATTACGGTGTCCACCGGGTCGCGGGTGGTGCCCGCGACCGGCGAGACGAGAGCCCGGTTGAGGCCCGAAATCTTGTTGAGCAGCGAGGATTTGCCCACGTTCGGCCGGCCGACGATGGCGATGGGCGGCGCATCGGGGGTCGGGATGTCCGGAATCTCGGGAAGGGTGAGAGCCAGCGCTTCCCGCAGATCCTCGATGCCCGCGCCGTGCTCGGCCGAGATGAGAATCTGCTGGTCGATGCCCAGCGCATAGAACTCCGGAAACCGGTTCCGCGCCTCCCGGGTGTCAGCCTTGTTGACGACCAGCAGGGCGGGCTTGCCGGAGCGCCGGAAGTGGGACCACACCTCCTCGTCGGCCGAGACGAGGCCCTGCCGGCCGTCGACCACGAAGAGCAGGAGATCGCTCTCCTCCACGGCGAGGAAGACCTGCTCGTTGAGCCCCAGCGGATCATCCCCGGGCACGAGACCGCCCGTGTCCACGATCTGAATAGGCCGGTCGTCGTTGAGATGGGCGATCCCCGTGATGCGGTCGCGCGTGATCCCCGGCAAGTCGTGGACGATGGCCTGCCGGCGGCCCAGCAGGCGGTTGAACAGAGTCGACTTGCCGACGTTCGGGCGGCCGACGATGGCTACGGTAGGAGTCAGGGACATGGGCTGGATTGTACAGTCACCGCCGTGGCCGCCTTTCCGCCTGTTTCTTGGGCTTGGGCGTCCGCGGTTTTTCGGAGCGTGGCGCCGGGGCCGCCATGCCGACGAGAGTAAAGTCCAATCCCCGCGCCTTCTGCGAGGCGCCGACCAGCACGATCTCGACCGGATCGGCCAGCCGGAAGACCCGCCCCTTGTGCTCCCCCACCAGCCGGTGGGCGTCGGCCTCGTACCGATAGAAGTCGTCGCCCATGGTGCGGACGGGCACCAAGCCGTCCACGAAGTAGCCGTCGAGCTGCACGAAGAGGCCGAAGGGTTGGACTCCCGTGATTCGCCCCTTGAAGGTCTCGCCGGTGCGGCCGGCCAGAAACCGCACCTTCTTCCACTGCAGCAGGTCGCGCTCGGACTGCTCGGCCCGCCGCTCCGTGGTGCTGGTGTGCTCGGCGATGGCCGGCAGCCGCTCGGCAAGGTGAGACCGCGCCGCTTCCTTCTCGACTCGGCCCGTGAGGAGCGCCTTGAGCTGGCGGTGGACCACCAGGTCCGGGTAGCGCCGGATGGGAGACGTGAAGTGGGTGTAGTACTGGGACGCCAAGGCGTAATGGCCGAGGCACTGCGGATCGTAGAGCGCCCGCTGCAACGTGCGCAGCACCACCGAGGAGACGAACTTCTCCTCAGGCCTGCCCTTCACCTCCCGCAGCACCTCCTGAAGCGCCATCGGCGGTAGATTCTCCAGATCGCCCCGCAGCTTGAGGCCGAAGGTGGCGAGAAGCTCCGACAGATCCTCCAGCCGTTCCAGAGTGGGCTGGGAGTGGACGCGGAACAGAGCCGGCACCTCGCGCCGCACCAGCTCGTACGCCACCGCCTCGTTGGCGGCGATCATGAATTCCTCGACGATCCGGTGGGCGACGTTCCTCTCCTCGGGGAAGATGCCGACCATCACCCCGTCTGTGTTGAGCACCACGTCCCCCTCGGGGAGGTCGAAGTCGATCGAGCCGCGCAGCGTCCGCGCGTGGTTGAGGACCTGCATCAGATGGTGCATCTCGCGCAGCGCCGGCAGGACCGGCCCGTATTCGGCGGCGTCCTCCGCCCGCGGCTCCTCCAGGATGCGCCGCACCTCGGTGTAGGTCATCCGCCGGGTGCTGCGGATCACCGTCGCGGCGAAGCGCCGGCCGCGGATCACGCCGTCGCGGTCGATCTCCAGAAACGCCGAGAGGGTCAACCGCGGCACGTCGGGGCGCAGCGAGCAGAGGCCGTTCGACAGGCCCTCGGGAAGCATGGGGATGGCCCGGTCGGGATAGTAGACGCTGGTGCCCCGGCGGTAGCCTTCGAGGTCCAACGCATCGCCGTCCTTCACATAGTGGGACACGTCCGCGATGTGGACGCCGAGGCGGAAGACGCCGTCCGGCAGGCGCTCGATCGACACCGCGTCGTCGAAGTCCCGGGCCGTCTCGCCGTCGATGGTGATGATGACCCGGTCGCGCAGATCCTCGCGCCCCAGCCAGTCCGCCGGCCCCGGATCGGCGGGGAACTTGCCCGCGCGATCCAGCACCTCGGCAGGAAAGTCCTCCGGAATACCGTAATGGCGCAGCACCACGAGGACGTCGACCCCGGGCTTTTCGGGATCGCCCAGCACCTCCGCCACCCGTCCCACGGGAGCCCGGCCGGGCCGTTCGACGGCCACGACGACGAAGTGGCCGTCGGGGATTCCGCCCGCGCCCTCCACATGAAGCTCCAGCGGCACGCGGGAGTCGAACGGCACCAGCCAGCGAAGGCCCCGCTCGTCCGTCTCCAGAGAGCCCACCAGCGACTCGTAGCCCGGCCCCAGGATTTTCACCACGATCGCTTCGGCGAGCCGGTCCTCCCCCGGCCGCGCCTTGCCCAACGGGCGCACGATCACCCGGTCGCCGGCCTGAGCCCGCTTGAGGTTCTTCTTGCGGACAAAGAGGGACGGCTCACCCCGCACGCCCGGGCGAATCAGCGCGTCCCCCTCCTCCAGCTTCTCCACCAGGCCTACCGTCCATCCCGTGTGGCGGGCGGCGATCCACTTCCCTTCCATCTCCACGGCCTTGCCCTCGGCCTGCAGCCGCGCGAGGACGCTCTCCAGCTCTTCGGGACCGGCAGTCACCTGCCGCCGGAGCTGCTCCACTTCCATCCCGTCGCGGCCGGCCTGATCGAGGCGGGCGGAGACGTCCTGCCGAAGGAGCCCTTCGGCTCCCGCAAATGAATTTGACATTACCTCTGGGTTCTCCCTATGATCACCGCGCTGCGAAAGTGGCGGAATTGGTAGACGCGCAAGATTCAGGATCTTGTGGTCGCAAGGCCGTGGGGGTTCGAGTCCCCCCTTTCGCACCAAACTTCTTCTTCGTCTTCACCCGCCCAAGCTATCACGAGTGCCCGGGCTCACCCGGCCCGCAGCGAAGCCGTCGCTTGCGCGGGATACTCCTGCTCGAGACCTGCCGCGTCGCGGATCGACGTCCAGGGGAAAGCTCCTAGCAATTTGCGGAATCGCTTCTCGAAGCCCGAGCGTCCCGTCTCATGGACGAACCGGGCGAGCCCCGTCAGAGAACCCGGCGTGGGGCGGCCGGAAACCTCCCAGGGGTGGACCACCGCCAAAGGAAGGCCTCCCTGGTCGATGTGGTCCTGGGCGGCTCGCGCCAACCACTTGGGGTTCGTCAGCCGACCCGGCCAGCTCCCGGCCGGCAGCCGCAGCGGCCCGCCGAAGGTGAGAGGCGGAAACTCCAGAAGCTCGCGGCGTGGACCGCCTCCATTCAGATGTAACCGGCAGGCGAAGCGCGGATTTGCGGGACGTCCGGAAAAGGCGCAGCGATTCAGCGAGCTATCATAGAGGAACCCCGCTTCGGCCACCTTCGGCAGCCAGGAGCTGTCGAGACTGCGCAGGGACCACTCCGGAGCCCGGAAGCCCTGGACGGGCAGGCCCACGAGGTCTTCCAGCAGAGCCTTCGAGCGGTGCAGGTCACCCAGAAACGCCTGGGGGGAGCGCTCACACGCCCGCAGATGGAGATAGCCGTGGGAGGCCACTTCGTGACCGGCCTCCGCGATCTGGCGAATCCGCCGCGGCAGCCTCTCGGCGACTTCGCCGAGCACAAAAAAGGTCGCCGTGCATTGGGCCTCGTGCAACGTTTTCAAAAGCTCCGGCAGGAGCCAATCCAGCTCCAGCGGCAGGATGGGCCGTTTCTCCGGGTGCACATACTCCGGCACCAGACAGGTGTGGAACCACTCCTCTACGTCGACCGTCAGAGCACAGCCGAATGGCCCCGCCAGGCGCACGACCTGCGGCGCTTCAAAGATCATCCCCATCTCCTCGTCGACTCGGGCACGGGCATCGTCGGATACCCGGGATGCTCTCCGGGGCTTGGTCTAGTTCGACTTAATGCATGGACCGTGCCGATTGGCGTGCATCAGGGTTTGACATCTCGAGAGGGTCACCCTTATTCTGAGACCAGGAGACCAAGGCACGCCGATGGAAGCCCAGCAGAAGCCCTACCTCACCGCCACCGAGTACCTTGCCATCGAGCGGCAAGCCGATACGAGAAGCGAGTATCTGGATGGTGAGATGTTCGCGATGGCGGGGACGAGCCTCGCTCATAGCACCATTGCCGGCAATCTGATCGGTGAGTTGAGGCAGCAGGTCAAGAAGCAACCGTGCCGGGTCTGCCCCAGCGACCTTAGGGTGCACATTCCCACGACGGGCTTGTACACCTACCCTGATGTCGTCGTGGTCTGCGGAGAGCCCAAGCTGGAAGACGACCAGTTCGACACCCTCCTCAATCCGACCCTCATCATCGAGGTTCTTTCTCCCAACACAGAGGCCTACGATCGCGGTAAGAAGTTCGAGCACTACCGGTCGATCGACTCCCTCGCCGAGTACCTCCTGGTCTCCCAGACTGAACCTCGTATCGAGCAGTACCTGCGTCAGGACGGCGGCCGCTGGCTCTTCACAGCCGTCGCCGGGCTAGAAAGCCGCATCACCCTCTCCTCCATCCAGTGCGAGCTCTCCCTGGCCGAGGTCTACGACAAGGTCGATCTCGTCTGAGCTTGGAAGAGCCTCCCCCATCGTAGAGACGCCCACGGGGAACCCCGTGGGCGTCTCGGAAGGCGGCCCAACCCCACCGGCATCCAGGGCGCTCCGCGGGCACGAGTGATAAGGCGTCGAGTCCAAGCGGGAGCAAGACTGAACCGAGCGGGGAAAGGCCTCGCCCCAGTTGGGCGAGAGGCTCCCCGAGAAGGGGGACGACTCTCCCCAGTTGGGGAGCGCCTTTTTCATATAGGGGAAGGCCTCCCCCCATATAAAAATCGTTCTCCCCCAACAGGGCGAGACCTCGCCCGAGTTGGGGAGAGTCGGCCCCAAGAAGGGGAGGCCTCGCCCCACTGGAGGGAGGCTCTCCCCCACTCGCCCGAGGCATTCCCCGGAAGGCAATGCGTTGAACCTGCTCGCACCACAGCGCCTGATAAACTCCGGAAGGACGTAGAAGTGGTCCGTGCGGTCCGGCTGGTGAATGACTTCGCACCCTTCGATGCTGATGACGTTCGCACATGGCCGTCTGGAACCCTCTCCGGTCTCACGCCGCAGAAGTGGTCCGCTACGCGGATGCGGTCGGCATCGCAAAACTCGCGGCGAGACTGATGAACGAGCTCGAGCAGCATCTGAAAGCCAAGGGCTTTATAATGACCATTAATGCGACGGGCGGTGGAGGTCTTCGAGGCGAGTCTGGAGCCGGACCATCCGAGATCGAAGAACGCGCGTGGCAATTTGGAAAGGCTCCTGGCAGCGATTGAGCCTGGATAGCTGGGAGAGGGGAACGACCGGCTGCGGGAGGCCGGCGGTAGGGAGGTAAGCTGACGAGCCGGCTGCATCTGAGATATGATCCTCCTATGAGTATTCCACTCCGAAAACAGGATCTCCTCGAGAAGATTCGCACCCTGCCAGAGGATAGGGTCACCGAAGTTGAAGACTTCGTGGACTTCATACGGCAGCGCGAAGAGGACCGGCGTCTGTCGCAGGCGGTGGCCAAGCTCTCCGAACCTGCTCTCCAAAGAGTCTGGGACAATCCTGACGACGCCGAGTATGACCTCCTATAGCTTCGGTGATGTCGTCGTCGTCCCCGTCATCTTCTCAGACCAAAGCGGAAGCAAGAAACGACCGGCCGTCGTCGTGAGCTCGGCGGCATACCACCAGGGAAGGTCGGATGTGATCCTGATGGCCGTGACCAGTCAGGTCCGCCCGTCTGGCCGGATTGGCGAGATTCCGGTTTCTGGCTGGAGGGAAGCGGGTCTCTTGAAACCGTCTGTCTTCAAGCCTCTCCTCTTCACCTTGGACCGAGCCCTATTCCTCCGGCGGTTGGGACGCCTCGAGGAGGCCGATCGGCGATCTCTTCGGCGGGTCCTGGCTGAAATTCTCGAGATCTCTGTATAAACCGCGTCCCCTCTCTCGGTCAGGCGGTGGCGCCGAAAATCGCCCGGCCGGAGTCCGCAACAGAACCTCCAAGGGCACACCCTCCAGGGGGGATGAGCGCCTTGCTGGTCTCCTCTTCTCCCGGGGAGGGGGATGGGGTGGTCGGGAGAAGAGGGCCGGGGTGATGAGGGGCTGGACGGGGGAAGACTGGCTGGGGATTAACGTCACGGTGATGAGGGGGCCTCGGGAGGTGCTGCCCTGCCGCCCCCCGTCTTGTCACCCGCGCGAGCTTGTGACATCCTTCACGAGCACGGCGCCCGCCCCGGTCGGGACGGTCACGCCGGGACCCTGACTTGAGGAGGAACGTCCCTTGCCGGAGCAGTACTACCCGGTCCTGCTGGCCATGGCGATTGCGATTGCGATGGGGATCGTCATCCTCAGCATGTCGTGGATCCTCGGGAAAATCGCGGGACATCAGCACGGCGGCACGCTCAAGGGCACGACCATCGAGTCCGGCATGCCGCTGCTCGACGTGTCCCACAAGCGGATCTCCATCGCTTTCTTCCTGGTCGCCATCGACTTCATCGTCTTCGACCTCGAGGCCGCGTTCCTCTATCCCTGGTCGCTGGTGCTGCGCGACGGCGGATGGCACCTCTTCGCGGCCGTGATGGTCTTCATCGTCCTGATCCTGGTCGGCTTCGCCTACGTCTGGCTGAAGGGCGGGCTCGACCTGTCCCTCCCCGGGCGCGAGCGCCGACCCTTGAGAACGCAATCATGAGCGTGCACGAACCCGCCTCGATGCAGCCCTCCGGTCCCCAGATCCGGGGCGGCGGCCTCTCCGAAGCGTCGCGGGCCGAGATCGACGGGCTGCGCGAGCGTTATCCCACGTCTGAGGCCATCCTGTTGCCGGCGCTGCACATCGCCCAGCGGCAGTGGGGCGGCTGGCTGCCGGACGAGGCCATCGCGGCCGTGTCCGCCGAGCTCGACCTGCCGGTCGCGAAGGTCTACGGCGTCGTCACCTTCTATGACCTCTTCCATCAGAAGCCGGTTGGCCGTCACCGCATCCGCGTCTGTAACAACCTCCCCTGCCAGCTCCGGGGGGCTGAGGAAGTGCTGGAGATCCTCCACCAGGAGCTGGGCGTGGGCGAGGACGAAGTGACGCCGGACGGCCGCTGCTCCTTCGTCCACTTCGAGTGCCTCGGCTCGTGCGACACGGCGCCGATGATGATGGTGGACGACGACTACCACGAGAACCTCACCCCCAACCGGGTGCGGCAGATCGTCAAGAGGCTGCGATAAATGGCCGCGTTCGAGCCCGTCCTCACTAGGAACGTCGGCAAGCCCGAGGCACTCACCCTCAAAGGGTACCGCCAGCTCGGCGGCTACGAGGGGCTGACCAAGGCTCTCGCGATGGAGCCCGACGCCGTCATCGACGAGGTAAAGAAGTCGGGCCTGCGCGGGCGCGGTGGCGCCGGCTTCCCCGCCGGCATGAAGTGGAGCTTCATTCCCAAGGGCAAGGACAAGCCGAAGTACCTGGTGTGCAACGCCGACGAATCCGAGCCGGGCACTTTCAAGGACCGGCTGCTGATGGAGAACGATCCGCACCAGCTCATCGAGGGGTGCGCCATCTGCTGCTACGCCGTGTCCGCGAACACCTGCTATATCTACATCCGCGGCGAATACGTCAAGTCCGCGGTGATTCTCGAGCAGGCCTTGAAGGAGGCCTACGAGGCCGGCATCCTCGGCGACAGCGTGCAGGGCTCGGGCTTCAAATTGAACATGTACATCCACCGCGGCGCCGGCGCCTACATCTGCGGCGAAGAGACGGGGATGCTGGAGTCGCTGGAGGGCAAGCGCGGCCAGCCGCGGGTGAAGCCGCCGTTCCCGGCGGTCGTCGGCGCCTTCGGCGCTCCCACGGTCATCAACAACGTCGAGACGCTGTGCAACGTGCCCCACATCCTCACCCGCGGCGCCGACTGGTTCAAATCGATCGGCACCGACGAGCGCAACACCGGCCCGAAGCTCTACGCCATCTCCGGCCACGTGGACCGGCCGGGGACGTACGAATATCCCATCGGCGTCACCTTCCGGGAGATGCTGGACGGAGCCGGCGGCATGTGGCACGGACGGCAGCTCAAGGCCTTCATCCCGGGCGGCGCTTCGGCCCCGATCCTCAAACCGGACCAGATCGACATCAAGATGGACTTCGACACCGTGGCCAAGGCCGGCTCCATGCTCGGCTCGGCGGCGGTGATCGTGATGGACGAGACCACCTGCATGGTGCGGTCGGTGGCGCGGCTCGCGAAGTTCTTCAACCACGAATCCTGCGGTCAGTGCACTCCCTGCCGCGAGGGGACGAACTGGATGGAGCTGGTGCTCAAGCGCCTGGAGCACGGCGAGGGCACCGAGGGCGACGCCCAGAAGCTGCTGTCGATCTGCAAGAACATCGGCGGCCAGTCGCTGTGCGCCCTGGGCGACGCGGCGATCGGCCCCGTCAAGTCGCTGGTCGATCGCTTCCCCGAGGAGATCGAGCAGCACGTGCGCGAGCGGGCGTGCCCCTTCCCCCAGCCGCGCTATTTCGAGAACGGAGCGTAAAGAGACCGTGCCCAAAGTCACCATCAACGACCGCACCGTGGAGGTGGAGGCCGGCACCAACGTGATCGACGCGGGCCTCAAGGCCGGCGTCCTGGTCCCCCACTACTGCTATCACCCCCGTCTCTCGGTGGTGGGCCAGTGCCGCATGTGCCTGGTCGAGATCTCGGACGGCGGCAAGAAAATGCCGAAGCTCCAGACCGCCTGCTCCTCGTACGTGATGAAGGACGGCTGGTCGGTGCACACGGATACCCCCGAGGTTGCCGAGGCGCAGAAGGGGATGATGGAGTTCTTCCTCATCAACCATCCGCTGGACTGCCCGATCTGCGATCAGGCCGGCGAGTGCGGTCTTCAGGACTACTCCTTCAAGCACGGCGTGGCGTTCTCCCGCTTCCAGTACGAGGACAAGCGGACCTATCCGGGGCGCGAGCGCATTCCCCTGGGCGCCAACGTCGTCCTCAACATGAACCGCTGCATTCAGTGCACGCGCTGCATCCGCTTCACCGAAGAGATCGCGGGCACCGGCGAGCTCGGCTTCTTCAACCGCGGTGCGCGGGTGGAGATCGGCACCTTCCCCGGCAAGGAGCTGAACAATCCGCTCGCCACCTGCGTGGTGGACATCTGCCCGGTCGGCGCCCTCACCTCGACCCGCTTCCGCTTCGCCGAGCGCGTCTGGTATCTCGATAAAAAACCGTCGATCTGCACCGGTTGCGAGGTCGGTTGCAACATCACCATGGAGCAGCGGCGGGGCGACATCAAACGCTACAAGCCGCGCTTCAACATCGAGGTCAACGACTACTGGATGTGCGATTACGGCCGCGCGAGCTTCGAGCGCTACAAGCAGCAGCCGCGCCTCAGCTCGCCGCGCGTAGCTGCCGGGAACACCGGCTGGAGCCAGGCGCTCGACGCCGTTCACAGCAGGATCGCGGGCGCCCAGGGCTCCGGAGAGATCGCCTTCCTCGGCTCGGGCTTCCTCACCACCGAAGAGGCGTATCTTTTCGCCAAGCTGGCGGATCTGGTGGGATCGCAGTCTCGCTCGGTGCCCGTCGACCTCGGGACCGAATGGACGATTCCCCGCCATCAGCGCCCGCCCATCAAGGGCCGCGAGGCCGCCCCCAACCGCCGCGGCGCCGAGCTCGCGGGGCTCGGCGGAGAGAACGATCTTTTGCACGGCGACGCCGCCTCCCGCTGCGCGGTGCTGGTGATCTGCGACAGCGACTTCGGCAAAGCCGCCTGGGACCCGGAGACGGTGGCGCGGCTGCGCCAGGCGAAGCTCCTGGTGGTCTTCGGCTGGGCTGACTCTCCCCTGGCCCAGGCGGCGGACATCGCGCTGCCCGTCGCCCACCACGGCGAGAAGGACGGCACCTTCGTCAACGTCGAGTGGCGGGTGCAGCGCTTCGAAAAGGCTTTCCCGCCCACGGGCCAGGTGCGGCCGGCGGTCGAGGTGCTCTCCGATCTCCTGTCAAGGTTCGACGCCGCCTGGTCCCCGTTGTCAGCCGGCGCCGCGTCCACCGTCTTCGACCGCCTCGCCGGCGAGCTGCCGGCCTTCGCGGGCCTCTCCTGGCGCCGCCTTCCCGCGACCGGTGCTTCGCTGCACGTGCCCGAGGCTCACCCCAAGCTCTCGGATCAGGCCGCCGAAGCGGCCTCGGAGGCTACGGCGTGACTCCAGGGCTGATTGCCACGCTGCTCAAGTACGCCGTGATGTTCGGCGTCTTCATCAACGTCGCCCCAATCATGAACTGGGTGGAGCGGCGGGCCTGCGCCTACATTCAGGACCGTCCGGGCCCCAATCGTGTGGGACCCCTGGGGCTGTTTCAGCCGCTGGCCGACGCCGCCAAGTTCATGTTCAAGGAGGACGTGACGCCGGCCGCGGCCGACAAGCTCCTCTACCTGATGGCACCGGTCCTCGCCTTGTTGCCGGCGTTCACCACCTTCGTGATCATCCCCTTTGGACCGGATCTGACGGTCGGCGGGCGAACGATTCCCCTGGTCGTGGCACCCGTGGACACCGGCGTGCTCCTGTTCCTCGCCCTGTCGAGCCTCGCGGTCTACTCGCTGGTGCTCGCTGGCTACGCCTCGAACAACAAGTTCTCGCTCCTGGGCGGCATCCGCGCCTCGGCGCAGCTCATCAGCTACGAGCTGGCGCTGACCCTTTCGGTGCTGGCCGTGCTGCTGCCGGTGAACTCCTTCCGCCTTTCGGACATCGTGGCCTACCAGCAGGCGCACGTGTGGAACTTCATTCCGCAGATCCTCGGCTTCTTCGTCTTCCTGGTGGCCTCGTTCGCGGAGACCAACCGTTTGCCGTTCGACCTGCCGGAAGCCGAGTCGGAGCTCATCGCCGGCTTTCACACCGAGTACAGTGCCATGCGGTTCGCCGCTTTCTTCCAAGCCGAGTACACCAACATGGCGGCTCTCGCGGCCCTGGGCGTGACGCTCTTCTTCGGCGGCTGGAGCCTCCCGGGAGTGCACATCGGCGGCTGGCTGGGGGCCATCGTCGGCCTCGTCACCCTGGTCGCGAAGATCGTCATCTGCATGGTCGTCTTCGTCTGGGTGCGCTGGACCTTCCCGCGCTTCCGCTATGACCAGTTGATGCGGCTCGGCTGGAAGGTGCTGCTGCCGCTCTCCATTCTGAATCTCATTCTGGTGGCCGCCATGACGCTCGCGGGCTGGCTCTAATCTCCAATACCTATGGAAACCCTCATCTTCCTGATCTTCGCAGCCCTGGCCGTGGCCTCCTCGTTGGTGGTCGTGATGCACAGGAGCCCCGTCTACGCGACGATGAGCCTGGTGGTGACGCTCTTCTCCGTGGCGGTGCTCTTCGTGCTCCTCGGCGCGCCGTTCCTGGGGGCTCTCCAGATCCTCATCTATGCCGGCGCCATCGTGGTGCTGTTCCTCTTCGTCATCATGCTGCTCAACCTCCAGAAAGAGGGCGAGGCGGCAGGGCGGCGGCGCGGGCAGCTCTGGATTGCGCTGCCGGGCGCGCTGATCTTCATCGGTATGGTGGGGCTCGTCTTCTGGCGCGCGGGCGCGCCGGACCTGCAACCGCTGACTCCAGACCTGGTGTCGCTCAAAGGGCTCGCGACGGCGCTCTTCTCCGACTACCTGCTGCCCTTCGAGATCGTCGGCCTGCTGCTGCTGGTGGCGGTGATCGGCGCCACCGTGGCGGCCCGCCGGGCTCCGGACTCGACCGACGGCGGTGGACCCCTCCCCCGAGAGGACTTCGTGGCCGAAGAGACCGCGCGCAAGGAGGCCCGTTCGTGAGCAGCGTCCCCATCTCCTGGTATCTGATGCTGGCGGCGCTGCTGTTCGCCATCGGCACCGTCGGCGCGCTGACGCGGCGCAACGGCATCAGCATTTTCCTCTCGATCGAGCTGATGCTCAACGCCGCCAACCTCACCCTGGTCGCCTTCTCGCGCCAGTTGAACGACCACACCGGCCAACTGATCGTTTTTTTCGTCATGGCCGTGGCCGCCGCCGAGGCCGCGGTGGGGCTGGCCCTGTTCATCGCGGTGTTCCGCGCGCGGCGCACCATCGACGTCAACCGCCTCAACCTGATGCGCGGCTGATACGCGGATAGAAACCGAATGCTCGAGCTTCTTTGGCTGATCCCGATCCTTCCTCTCGCCGGCGCGGCCGTCAACGGCCTGCTTGGTCGGCGGTTCCCCAAGGCCGTGGTCACCGCCGTGGGTGTGGGCGCGCCGCTGCTGTCGCTCCTCGTCGCCCTCGGCTGCCTGTGGGAGTTCTCGCACAACTCGTTCCCCAACGACGCCTACAACCAGGTGCTCTACGCCTGGACAGCGGGCGACCTTTCGATTCCCGCTGCCTTCCTGCTCGATCACCTGTCGGCGGTGATGCTATTCATCGTCACCTTCGTGGGTTTCCTGATTCACGTCTACTCCGCAGGCTACATGGCCCACGAAGAGGGGTACCGCCGCTACTTCGCCTACCTGAACCTGTTCATGGCGGCGATGCTGCTGCTGGTGCTGGGCAACAACTATCTGGTGATGTTCGTGGGCTGGGAAGGGGTGGGCCTCTGCTCCTACCTGCTCATCGGCTTCTATTACGATCAGCCGTTCCCGCCCTACGCCGGCAAGAAAGCATTCATCGTCAACCGGGTGGGCGACTTCGCCTTCCTGCTGGGCCTCTTCGCTCTGTTCGCGAATTTCGGCACCTTCAACTATCACGAGCTGTTCACTAGGATCTCGGCGGAGCCGGGGCTCGTCACGGGCCACTCCATGATGGGCATGCCGCTCGCGAGCTTCGTGGCCCTCTGCTTCTTCGTGGGCGCGATGGGCAAGAGCGCGCAGATTCCCCTTTACGTCTGGCTGCCGGACGCCATGGCCGGCCCGACGCCGGTCTCCGCTCTCATCCACGCCGCCACCATGGTCACCGCGGGCGTCTACATGGTGGTGCGCTCGAACGTGATCTATCAGCTCGCGCCGGGCGTTTCGCAATTCGTGGCCGTGATCGGCGCCGCGACGGCGATCTTCGCGGCCACCATCGGCATCGCACAGACGGATATCAAGAAGGTGCTCGCCTACTCCACCGTCTCGCAGCTCGGCTACATGTTCCTCGCCGCCGGGCTCGGCGCCTACTCGGCGGCGCTCTTCCACGTCATGACGCACGCCTTCTTCAAGGCCCTGCTCTTCCTCGGCTCCGGCTCGGTGATTCACGCCATGGGCGGCGAGCAGGACATGACGAAGATGGGCGGCCTCCGGAAATACATGCCGTCGACTTTCCGAACCTATGTGATCGGCGCCCTGGCGATCGCCGGCATCCCGCCGCTCGCAGGCTTCTTCAGCAAAGATGAGATCCTCCACTCCGCCGCGGCCAACGGCCAGTGGATTTTGTGGGCTGTGGGGCTGATCACCGCGGGGCTGACGGCGTTCTACATGTTCCGCTCCGTCTTCCTCACCTTTTTCGGCAGCTTCCGCGGCACGCACGAGCAGGAGCACCACTTGCACGAATCGCCGCCGTCGATGACGATCCCGCTGTGGATTCTCGCCGTAGGCGCCGTGGTGGCCGGGTTCGTGGGCGTGCCCAAGGTTCTCGGCGGCACCAATGAGCTGGGCCGCTGGCTGGAGCCGGTCCTCTACCATCCCGCCGGAGTCGAAGCGGCCGAGCGCGAGATGGGAACGGGCATGGAGCTGGCGCTGATCCTCATAGCCGTCGCCGTGGCGGTTGCCGGCATCTTCGTCGCGTGGCGCACCTACGGGGGCGAGACCGGTCTCGCCAAGGGTCGCACCTGGGCCGAGCGCTTCCCCACTCTCCACCGGGTGCTGGCCAACAAGTATTACGTGGACGAGATCTACGACGCCCTGATCGTCAAACCGCTCGCCGGCCTGTCGCGGTTCTTCTGGAAGGGAGTCGACACCTTCCTCATCGACGGCTCGATCAACGCCGGAGCGTACGCCACCGAGCTGACCGGCGAGTTTGGGCGCCTCAGCACCACCGGCAACGTGCGCACCTACGCTCTCTACTTCTTCCTCGGCGTGATCCTGCTCGGCTGTTGGATTGCTTTCGGATGACCGGACCTTCTATGGATACCTTTTTCGGATTGCTCGCCGGCAACACGCTGACCCGCCTGGTCTTCTTCCCGGCGATCGCCGCCATACCGTTGCTGTTCCTCGTCAAGGCCACGGCGAAGACGGCCAAGATCTACGTTTTGATCGCCTCCCTCATCGAGCTCGCCTTCGGGATCTTCTACCTCGCGACGCACCTTGGAGCGGACGGCGGCTTCGCCCTGGTGCACGACGCGCCGCTCTCCTGGATTGCGGGCTACGGCATCAAGTACGACCTCGCCATGGACGGCATCTCCATGCCTCTGGTGCTGCTGGGCATCTTCCTGGTGCCGCTCGTGATCCTCGGCTCGTGGAAGGGGATCTCGGACCACTGGCCGCTCTTCGGTGTTTCGCTGCTGCTGCTCACCACCGGCGTGCTCGGCGCGCTTCTCGCCTACGACCTCTTCGTCTTCTACGTCTTCTGGGAGGTCATGCTGGTGCCGATGTACCTGTTGATCGGCATCTGGGGAGGCGAGCGGAAGATCTATGCCGCGGTGAAGTTCTTCCTCTACACCATGGCCGGGAGCCTGCTGATGCTGATCGCCATCCTCTGGATGGCCTGGACCTTCCAGAAGCTGAACGGCGGCGTCTGGAGCTTTGGCTACGCCGACATGCTGCGGCTCAATCTGCCCGAGCACCAGCAGATCTGGCTGTTCGCGGCCTTCGCACTGACCTTCGCCATCAAGGTGCCGATGTTCCCAGTCCACACCTGGCTGCCGGATGCCCACGTCGAAGCCCCCACGGGCGGCTCCGTCATCCTGGCCGGCATCATGCTGAAGCTCGGCACTTACGGCTTCCTGCGCTTCGCCCTGCCCCTGTTCCCGCACGCCAGCGTGGTGGCGCGGCCGCTGCTGCTGGCCCTCGCCGTCATCGGCATCATTTACGGCGCGCTGGTGGCCTGGGTCCAGGTGGACATGAAGAAGCTCGTCGCCTATTCCTCCATCGCCCACCTAGGGTTCGTGATGCTGGGCCTGCTGGCGGCGGACATCGTCGCCTGGCAGGGCTCGCTCCTCCAAATGGTCAACCATGGCCTCTCGACTGGCGCGCTCTTCCTTCTGGTGGGCATGCTCTACGACCGCCGGCATACGAAGAAGTTCGACGAGTTCGGCGGCCTCGCCAAGGTGATGCCCGTCTTCGCCTTCTTCCTCGTGTTCGCGAGCCTCGCGTCCGTGGGCCTGCCGGCGCTGAACGGCTTCGTGGGCGAGTTCATGATCCTCACCGGCAGCTTCCGCACCCTGGGTTGGCCCGTGGCGGTGGCGACCTTCGGAGTGGTGCTGGCGGCGATCTATCTGCTCAAGATGATCCAGCTCACGATCTGGGGACCGATCACCAAGGAGGAGAACAAGACGCTTTCCGATCTCTCCTTCCGCGAGGTGGCGGCGCTCGTACCCCTCTGCGTGCTGATGTTGTGGATCGGCGTCGCTCCCAACGCCTTCCTGCAGCCGAGCCGGCAGGCGCTGGTCGACGTGCTGGCGCAGTACAAGCAGCGGATCGAGGAGCCTGACGTCCGAGAGGCCTCCCTGCGGCCAGCGACGGCGACAGCCGTAGCCGAAGCCACGGAGGCCGGCCGATGAGCAACCATTTCGACTGGATGCTGCTGCTCCCCGAGCTCGTGTTGACCGCGGGCGGTGTGGTGATCCTGCTCCTCGAGGCCATCGCGATTTCTTTGCGGCGGTCGTTCACCGGCCTCGCGGTGCTGGCGACCCTGGGCGCCGGATACGCGGCCTATTACGTCACGCCGCTTCACCACGTTCTCTCGGGCCGGGACGCGACCTTCAGCGGTCTGATCGAAACCAGTCCCATCACCCTCGCCTTCACCCTGGTCGTCCTGCTGGCGACGGTAATCAGCCTGCTGGCCTCGCAGAGCTACCTGCGGCGAGAGAGGATTCTCGGCGGCGAGTATCACGCGCTGCTCCTGTGGTGCGCCGTGGGGTTGCTGCTCATGCTGCGGGCCACGGAGCTGCTGACGGTCTTCCTGGCTCTCGAAACCCTTTCGCTCTGCCTCTATTGCCTGGCGGCGTTCCATCGCCGGATCTCGATATCGAGTGAGGCGGCGATCAAATACTTTCTGATGGGCGCCTTCGTCAGCGCCTTCGCGCTCTATGGCATCGCGCTGATCTACGGCGGAACCGGCAGCACCCGCTTCGAGGGGATCGGCCACGCCCTGGCCGCGCAGCCATTCACCAACGTGCTGGCGAGCCTCGGCTTCCTGATGCTGATCGCGGCCTTCGGCTTCAAGATGAGCATCGCGCCTTTCCACGCCTGGTCGCCCGACGCCTACCAGGGAGCGCCGTCGCCGTTCGTGGCCTTCCTTTCCGTGGCGCCGAAGGTGGCGAGCGCCCTGGTGCTCTACCGTCTGCTCGACGCCATCGTCCAGGGCGGTGCGGCGCCGAATGCCCCCAAGTGGTCCACGGTCGTGGCCGTCCTTTCAGTGGCATCGATGCTGGTAGGCAACTTCCTGGCCCTGGTGCAGCGGGACATCAAGCGCATGCTGGCCTACTCGGGCGTCGCCCACATGGGCTACCTGCTGCTGGCGCTGGTGGTGATGGATAGGGCGTCGCTCATGCCCGTCCTCGTCTATCTCCTGGCCTACGTGCTGATGAACGCCGGCGCCTTCACGGTGGTTTCGCTGCTCTATAGCCGGCCGGGCGAGCAGCATCTGATCTCCGATCTCGGGGGCTGGGGCTACCGCTATCCGCTGCTTGGGGGATGCCTCGCGGTCTGCATGCTGTCGCTGGGCGGCATTCCCCCCACCCTGGGCTTCCTCGGCAAGTGGGTGGTGTTCCTCAACGCCGTCGGCGACGGGCGCGTGGGCCTCGCGGTGACCGGCGTGCTGGTGAGCCTCGTCGGAGTCTTCTACTACTTGCGGGTCGTTTACTACCTTTATATGAAGCCGGAGACGCGTCAGCCGGAAGGTTTGCTCATCGACGTCTGGGGCCGCACCGCGGCCGTGCTGGCCGCTTTGGGTACCCTGGCGCTCGGTCTCTGGCCTACGGGTCTTCTCCATTGGCTGATCGCAGCGACCGCCGTGAAGTGATCGAGCAGGAAGAGGTCTCGCCTCTCACCCTCAACCGGCTCTCGTTCTACCTGCGCTGCCTGCGTCATCTCCAGGAGCTCGACATCAAGCGGATCTCCTCGCAGGAGATGGCGCAGCGCTACCACCTCTCGGCCACCCAGATCCGCAAGGACCTCGCGCAGTTCGGAGAGTTCGGCATTCGCGGCGTCGGCTACGACGTCGACGCCCTCGCCGATCATCTGAACTCCCTGCTGGGGCTCAACCGCCAGCACGCCATGGTCATCGTCGGCATGGGCAACCTGGGGAGCGCTCTGGCCCAATATCTCGGCTTCAACTACGGCGCCTTCCACGTCGTGGCCGCGGTGGACAACGATCCGAGAAAGATCGGACGCCGGGTGGCGAACCTGATGATTCGCCCTGCCGCCGATCTCGGCGAAGTCGTCCGCACCTCCAGCGCTGAGATCGGAGTCCTCGCCGTCCCCGCCGAAGCCGCCCAGGAGAACTACGACGCCCTGGCCGCCGCCGGCATCAAGGGAGTCCTGAACTTCGCCCCTGTCCGCCTCAAACGCCTCCCCGGCGTGCCCTTGAAGAACGTGGACCTGCGGATCAATCTGGAGGAGTTGGCGTTTTTTCTGCGGTGAGGGCAAGCATGCTAAGCTTCTGTCAGAGGAGAACGACCGTGAAGCTGACGATTACTTTCCCTGACAACGTCGCCAAAAAGGTCCGGCGCCTGCCAAACCCGGACGAGTTCGTCAGCCGGGTAGTGGAGCGGGCGTTGGAACAGGACAGTTCCCCCGCTGAAACTTTGGAGGGGCGCTCAAGATGGGCTCGGCTGGCTGCCGAGATTGCCGACGGCTCGATGAGCCTTGGAGAAGAGGCCGCAGCCCGCTTCGAACAGGACCGCAAGGACTTTCGGGAGCAGTTTCAGTTCAAACACGATAGGGACGAATGAGATATCTCCTCGACTCGGACATCCTTTCAGATTTGTACGAGCAAACATCGCCAGACCACCAAGTCGTCTTCCGTAGATTTGAAACTCTTGAAGAGGACGACGATCTTGCGGTCTCGATTCTCGCTCTCTATGAGCTCGAATACGGCTATGCGAACTCATTCGAAGGCAGGAAACCGTCTCTTCGCCGTCGAATCGAGAACGTGCGGAGCCGTTTTACCATCTATGGGCTTTCTGATGACTCAGCCAGAATGTTTGGCCAGATCAAGAAAGCTCTGGTTGAGTTGAGAGGGCTTAGTAAAAAGGCAAGCCGTTACCACAATATTGACCTCATGGTGGCGGCGACTGCCGTAACCAAGTCGTGCATCCTCGTCGGGGCTGACTCCCTCTTTCGAGATCTTCAGAGGTTTGAGCCCGGCCTGATCGTACAAAACTGGCGGGTCGAAGCTCCCTGAGTAAATCTCGGCCCTCGATTGCGAGCGTCGGCACTCTCCTGTAAGAAGCTGCACTGTGCTCCGCTACCGACTCGATGATCTTGGTTGGCACCACTTCGAACACCTCGTCCAGTCCCTTCTCAAAGCCGAGTTGGGTCTTGGCGTGGAATCCTGGGGCGGGCATGGGGACAACGGGCGAGACGCCTACGCTGCCGGCCCTATCTGTTTTCCTCAACGAGGAACGCTCACGGAAGGTCCCTTCGTCTTTCAGGTGAAGTTCGTCGAAGCTGCAAACGCAGCAGGTGCGGATCCCGGGAAGGCTCTCATCCGAGCTGTCCAAGCAGAGTCCTCCCGGATTGAACAGCGCATCGCAACGGGTTCATGGGGAGACCCTCGACACTATGTCCTCGGGACGAACGTCGTGCTCAGAGGGAAACTTCGGAAGGAGATCAGCGGCAGGATCAGCCAAGTCCTGCCAGAGGCCACAGTCTATCTACGGGGAGGCAACGACATATGCGACCTTCTTGACTCCCATAAGTCTATCGCCCGTTCTTTCCCTGAGTTGCTCAGCCTTCGCGATCTGGACCAACTTCTTTCAGAAGTCGTCAACCGGGAGGTTTTGGAACGGAGCCGAGCGGCCGTCGGAATGGCAGGTGAGGTCGCGACGGTTTTCGTTGCCACGAACGCATATCACAGAACGCTCCAGATCTTAGAAACGCATCGCTTCGCCGTGCTCGATGGACCACCAGAGATGGGGAAGACGACGATTGCGTGGATGATCTCTCTTGCCCAAATCCTCCTGGGCTGGCAAGCCATCGACTGCCACTCTCCGAGCGACTTTTTTGACGCCTTCGATCAGAACCGGCCGCAGATCTTCATCGTCGATGATGCATTTGGGCGCACTGAATATGACGTTACGATGGGCCGCAAGTGGGAACGAGATCTCGGCAAAATTCTTTTCAAGATCGACGAGAATCACTGGATTCTCCTGACCACCAGGAAGCACATCCTCGTCAGGGCGCTTAAGGAACTTGATCTCTCAGGGAGAGCCCGTTCGTTCCCGCAACCTGCGGAGGTCGTCGTTACCGCTGATGACCTATCTCTGGAAGAGAAAGCGTGCATCCTCTATCGGCACGCCCGGGCGGCAGGACTTCCGGAGTCTCTCCGTAAAATGATTCGAGCACATGCACGAGCAGTTGTAGACAACAAGCACTTCACCCCGGAGCGAATCCGTCGGCTTATCCAAGAGACGCTTCCTAAACTGGCGGCCCAATCTATCGCCAGCCTCACGTTTCAGGATATTTCGGAGGAAATAGCTGAAGGAATACGTAACCCAACTCTGTCGATGCAGCGGTCTTTTCGTGCGCTTCCGGAGAGGCACCGGCAGATGTTAATAGCTCTCCTGGACTGCAATCGATACAGTTCTATCCAGAGCCTGAATGCATCGCTCCGCCGTTTTCACGAACCCCTAGGTTCATCGGAACTTTTCGAGACGGTCGAGGAATTGCTTAGCGCCTTCCTCAAAGTCAGTCACGGACGCCGTTTCCCAGAGCTACAGTGGGACGACTCGGTCGACTGGATACACCCGAGCTACCGTGATCTGGTCATTGACGAACTTTCTCGAGATCTACACTTACTACGGCGGTTCCTGCGGAATGCCTCTGTCGACGGTTTGGCTCTTGCTATATCCGCCGCCGGCGGCCCTACAGGGACACGGCGTTTCCCTCTGCTGAACGCGCCGGAGTGCTGGGCTGATCTCCGAGAGAATGCTCTTGGGATAGCTTGGAGACCTGAGAATTCTGAGCGACTCCTCAGTTCCTTGATTAGCACACGCGAGCAGGAGAAACTGACCGGAGAGCTCCGAAGAAATGTTGACGGCCTGATGGCAGGAATCTGTGCAGCGGCCGAAGAAGGCTGGCCGGAAGCAAGATCAGCACAGACCACGATCGAGGCACTCACAGTCTATAGGAAAGCTTGCGAGATCCTTGGCCGCCAACCGAAATTCCCGACGATCGAAAAGGCCTGGGAGATGTACTCACATGATCTCGAGATCACTCTCGATCTATGGGTCGGCGACTTGCAGATCTTAGAAAGTTGGTTCAAGATTGTTAAACTAATTGAGACGGATGTACCCGAATTCTTTTCTAGCCGGAAGTGGCGATCAATGTACGGTGACGACTTGGAATATGTCGTCAAAGCCGTGAAGTCGCTACTCGCGCCTGAAGAACCTGATTCTCGCGCTCTGTCAACCTACGACGCAGAGACTTTGGCGACCCTGCTTCGCGAAGTGCCGGAGACAAGCACAGTCCTCTCAAGAGAACTATTCGAACTAGCCGAGCAGTGCGAAGCATATACCGCTACAAGCGATGACTTGCTAGTGCGCGGGCAAACAGCTACGCCTGCTCCGATCAGACCGAACGAAGAATCTTTCAATATAGAGACTCTATTCTCTGACCTCTGATAGGCCAGCACGGGCTCCAGCCGGCGGGCAGCAGCATCCTTGGCAATCAACCAACTTTCCCCTCGGGATGGATCGGTAGGACGACGGTAAAATACGTATCGTCGAACTCGAAGCGGGGTTCCGGCGAGCCGTTGGCCGCCATGGCTTGAAAGATCTTCGGCACTCCGGTGCTGCGTGTCTCTACGAGCTTCAGCTCTTTGAGCAGCTCGCCAATTCTGCGATTGCGAGCCGTGACTTGAGGGATGCGCCGGCCCGGGGAAAAATCCTCCAGCTTCAGCCCAGGTACCGGGCCAGGATGGCTCGTCACGACCACCTCATTGGGATAGAGGTAGACCTTGGTTGGCTCCGTGACCCGATAGTCGCGGTGGTGAACGCTGTTGACCACCGCCTCCTCGATCGCCGCCAGAGGATAGGTAGACCATGTCGAAGCCTCCGGACGGTCTGGGTGCTTGCGCACAAACATCCCCACCTGGTTGCGCAGATAGCCGAGACAGTCGCGGACTTGACGATGGAGCGGACCCCGGAAAATGTGCTCCTCAAGGATGTCGCCTCCTGCTTCGTCCTGGAATCGGACGAAATCGATTCGGGCACCGGGGAAGAAGCGCTCCGGATCGTCGCTGAAGAAGAGGAGAGCGATATTGCGTGGCACTTCGTGGCCGTTTATCCGGCACAGCAGCCGCATGGCGCGATACATCTCCTGATCGTCGGATTCTTCGATGAGAGCGCTTCCCACTTCACGCAGGAATTCACGGATCAGGGTGCAGCGCAGATCGTAGATGCCCAAGCTCGGAGCAGGTTGGTCATCGAACGGGATCCAGGCGGCCGGAACCGCGCTTTCAGTGGCCATGGATTCGTGAACTGCTCTGAGGCTCGGCTAGCAGGCCTTGCTGTTGCGGAATCAGGCGCCTTCCCCTCTCCGCTATCCCTTCCTGGCCTCAGTCTTCAAGTCGTAGGCCCAACGGGAGAAATCATTGAGCCAGCGAATGAGCCGGACGCGGCGGTCGAGGAGAGGAGAGTCGCACCAGCCCTCAGAATCCAGCGGTTGGCGCTTGTAGCGGGCGGACTTCAGGACGTGGATTGCGAAGACGAGATCCTTGCCACGGGAGTCGACCAGCCAGAGCTCAGGGATGCCTGCGGCGGCATAGAGCCGGGGAAGACGCTCAAGATCTTTGCGCTCCGACGAGTCGCTGACGATCTCGACGATGAGGTCAGGAGCACCCTCGAGCTCTACAAATCGCCCTTCCTCTGCCTTGGCTCCGGGGATCTCGCGGATGCGCCCCTGCCGGAGGGACTCCCAGAGGACGGCCACAACATCAGGCTCCGCGGACAGGCCCGCAGCCGGCGAGACGATCCGTGTGCTATCGGAGAAGAGGCTTCCCTTTTCAGTGTCCACAATCAGGGGGTACAACCGGGCAGTGATCGCTGTCTTGACCACACCGTGGGTATAGAGGTCTTCGGGGCTCAGATCCACCTCCACGGTACCTGCCAGATAGTCGATCCGGCCGTGCTCGGGAAAGCTCTTTTCCCAGGTCCACCGCCGGAAGAGATCCAGGTCGGAGACACCCGCCGGGATGATCAGGTCTTCCTCGAAAATGACGGCAGGGTTAGGAACCACGAGCTTACCTCCGGTGAATCACGCTCGGCCTGACTTTAGCATGGTTCGTTCGCCCTTCTCGGTCGGCAGGCGCTGTCCGCAGCCGCTACAAGCCGGCCAGCGGCCGGCCGTCGAGGGCTTTGCCACCCGCGCCGGAGTGGACGTCGACGACGCCGCGGATGCCGTTCATCCCGGGACGGTCGTCGTAGGTCAGCCGCCACATCCCACTGCTCTTGGTGAAGGGATCGACGGGAACCTTGCGCAGATAACCCGCGGCGATCAGCACATCCAGACTCTCAGGGTATTTCCCTTTATCGCCATGATATTGGGCGATCACGTCTCGCAGCGTATGGAGATTGGCCCGCAGAACGGCTTCGAGAGCTCTTGGGGGAACCTTGGGCCTCCAGCACGGAAGGAACAGCACCGCCCAGGCCCCTCCGAGGATCACGACTGCGAACACCAGAGTTTTTCTCATACTCTGGTGTACGGACGGCGAGAGGCGGGCGTCCTACCCTAGTCGAACTCACGCCGGGCCGGCATCTGCTCGGGTCCCACGCGGCCGGCTTGGATCTCGGCCTTGAAGTAATTCTCTCCCTTGACTGGCGCGCCGGCCATGCGGCGCAGCATGGCGATCTGGCCGACGTGGGTCAGGGCGTCGGCGACCGGTCCCTGGAACAGCTTTTCGGCCGAGAAGCCGAGGGCGGTGTCCGAAGCCAGGGCGGCGTCGAACCGTTGCAGGCCTGCGAAGAAACGTGCCACCTCGTCGTCCCAGGAGCCCGGAGGCAGGTTGCTCCAGGTGTTCTCGCCGCCCGCCAGGGCGCAGGCCCAGTCGAAGAGATCGCCAATGTGGGCCAGGATCTCCAACGGCGTGCGGCTCGTCTCCCCCGCCTTGAACGAGGCGAAGCTCGCGGGAGCGTCGCGTAGCGCCTTGCCGCCGCGATAAGCAAGCGTCGCCAAGATGTGCCGCAGGAATTGGCGCTCCACTTCGAGGAGATTGGGGTGATCGTTCATTGGACCTCCTGGATTAGCGCGTCGATTACGGCTGCAGAAGAATCGCCTGGCTATCGCTGCCATCTCCGGGATCGTAAACCCACTGCCCTTTCGAGCCGTCGAATTCGTAGAGCAACGCCGGGTCCCAGCCGAGCTTGTGCCAGAGAGAGAAGCCGGAGCTGCCAGGATTGTGGTTGTAGAGCCAACCGTGGGTGGCATCTTCGGCCCACGTGGACGGCGGCTTCGCCATGAACGCTCGAAGCTCGCCGTCGGACTCCGGATACCTCGAATGGGAATCGTGGAAACGCATCACCGCCGTTCGAGTCGGGGCTGCCGACCGCGCGATCTTCGTCAGCAGGGGATCACGGTCCGTGGCATGGTAGCCCGCTCCTCCAGGGCCGCACGCCGTGAAGGCAGCCAAGACGAATAGGCCAAGAGTCACTCTCATCGCTCACTTCCCAATCGGCAGCACCGGGATCATTCCCGGGAAGACGTAGGCCTGGAGGAGGACGAGGACGCCGACGAGGGAGGCGAGCGCGATGCTGTGCCAGAAGACGTAGCGCAGGATCTCCCCCTCTTTACCCTCCTGACCTGTTGCAACTCCCGCGACGACGATGCTCTGGGCATCGATCATCTTCCCCATGACGCCGCCGCTGCTGTTGGCGGCACAGGCCAGGATGGGGCTCAACCCCAGCCGCTCGGCGCTGATCCGCTGGAGGCCCCCGAAGAGGACGTTCGACGAGGTGTCGCTGCCGGTGAGCGCCACTCCGAGCCAGCCCAGGAGCGGCGAGAAGAAGGGAAAGAGCACCCCGGTCGCTGCAAAGGCCAGCCCCATCGTCGCATCCAGGCCGGCGTAGCGGGATGTGAAGCCCAGGGCCATCATGGCGGCGATGGTCACGAGCGACCCCCTCACCCGCAGGAATGTTCCGCCCAGGATCTTCAGCAGCTCCGTGATCGAGAACCCGAGCAGGAGGCCGCTCAGCATTCCGGTCAATAGGAGGCTCGTGCCCGTGGCGGAGAGCCAGTTGAGGGTGAAGACCGCGGCTTCCGGCGTCGGCTTTTTGACCACCGGCGGCACCCGCACCACCGCCTTGTCGAGCCCGGGGACGGGGATGTTGACGAGCGAGATTCCGTGCAGGAAGTTCTCGTGCCCCTCGGCGCCGCCGTTCAGAAAATCCTTGGCAGCCGGGTAGCCCCAGACGAACACGAAAGCGCAGAGGAGGAACCAGGGAACGAGGGCCTTGAACGCCGTCCTCGGCGTGTGCCCGGGCCGCGCCGCCGCCTCGGCCGCGCGCTCTTCTTTCGACTCGTGCTCGAAGCTCCAGATCGTCTTCGGCTGCCAGAAGCGCAGGAGCACGAGCAGCGAGAGGATCGAGACGATCGAGCCCGCGATGTCGACCAGCGAAGGGCCGAAACGGTTGCTGACGAAGTATTGGGTGATGCCGAAGGAGACGCCGGCCGTGAGGCAGGCAGGCCACACCTCGCGCATCGCCTTCCGCCCGGCCATCGCCCAGATCAGCCAGAAGGGGATGAGGACCGAGAAGAAGGGCAGTTGCCGTCCGACCATGGCGGAGAGCGCCGCTTCCGGCAGCCCGGTGACCTTGGCGAGGGTGATGATCGGGGTGCCGAGCGCTCCGAAGGCGACCGGCGCCGTGTTGCCGATCAGAGCGAGCCCCGCCGCCTGGAGAGGCCGGAAGCCGAGCCCGATGAGCATCGCGCCGCAGATGGCGACCGGCGTGCCGAAACCGGCGGCACCCTCGATGAAGGCGCCGAAGCTGAAGCCGATCAGGAGCAGTTGGATGCGCCGGTCGCTCGCGAGGCCCGCGATCGTATGTTTCAGAACCTCGAAATCGCCCGACTTGACGGTGACGTCGTAGAGGAAGATCGCGCCGAAGATGATCCAGCCGATGGGCAGGAGGCCGAAGGCGGCGCCGTCGGCGGCCGCGGCGAGCGCGAGCTTCACCGGCATGCCATAGGCCAGAATGGCGATCCCGAGGGCCGTGGCGAGCCCCAGGAGCGCGGCCCAGTGTGCCTTCACGTGGAGGAAGGCGAGGAGCCCGAGAAGAATGACAACAGGAATGGCGGCGACGAGCGCCGACCCGAGAATGCTGTCGTTGATGGGAGAGTACACCTGCGTCCAGGTCATCATCGCCCGATCCTCCTTGAGCCGTCTCGTTATCGCAGGGAGGATACTCTACTTCGACTCAAGGAAACATCACTACGAAGGCGCGAGCCAGGTCCGCCCGTGCCATATGTGGCCAGTGCTTGTCAGCGTCTATGCACGAGTCTATAGTGGCTCCATGGCGACGCGCGCGAAGCTTTTTCAGAACGGTAGCAGCCAGGCTGTGCGGCTCCCCAAAGAGTGCCGCTTTCCCAAGGAACAGACGGAAGTCTTGGTGCGGAAAGAAGGAAGGCAGGTAATCTTGGAGCCCGTCGACGAGTGGCCCGCCGACTTCGTCGAGATCCTGGGGGCCTGGACGGAGCCGATCCAGCGTCCGCGGCAGAGAGCCGCGGGTAAGCTGCGTGATCCGTTTCGATGAGCCTGCGCTTGCGCGCAGGAACTCCCGCAAACTCCACGATTTGATCGATCGTTTCGTCTTCGGTTCAAGTCATCCCCTTTGATGCTGCGGCGGCCTCACGATTCGGTGAGATCGCCGCAGTCCTCGCGCACGCAGGCAGTCCCATCGGCGACTTCGACACGCTCATCGCGGCCCACGCCCTATCCTGCGATCTCATCATGGTCACCAACAATCTCAAGCACTTCGCCATGGTTCCCGGTCTGCGCGTCGAGAACTGGCTCTGACTCAGCCCTACCCCGGCCCGCACCGGTAAAAGCTCACCGCGCTCTCCCCATACCGCCGCACGTCCACTCGCGTCAGCGGCCCCACCTCGACGGGAAGCTCCCGGCGGGCGGAATGCTCGACGGCGATCTCGCCGTCCGGGGCCAGGAGCGGGGCGGCTCCCTGAAGGAGACCCTCATAGGCGGCGAAGCCGTACGGGGGATCGGCGAAGACGAGATCGAACGGGGCGGCGTCCGCCAAGCGCCCGAGAGTGGCGGGCAGGGTGAGGCGGCGGATCTCCAGCGCCTTCAGGCCCACGCGGGCGGCGTTCTCCTCGACGATCTTCACGGCCCGCAGATCGGAGTCCACGGCGAGGGCGGAAAGGGCCCCCCGTCCCAGCGCCTCCAGCCCTACGGCGCCGCTGCCGGCGAAGAGATCGAGAACGCGGGCGCCGTCGAGCCGGTCGCGCCAGATCGAAAAAAGGGCCTCGCGCACCCGGCCTTCGGTGGGACGCGCACCCGGGGGAACGGCGAGCCCGCGGCCGCGGAGCTCGCCTCCCATGATGCGCACTCCTGGCTTCACCATCCCTTGGACACCAGGCTCGTGAACTGCTGCCTCACCTGATCCTTCGGGATATAAACCTCCAACGGCACGTCGACCCCCTGCAGCTCGATCCCTTTCTTGTCCGAGGTAAAGCCCACGATGCGGAAGCGCTGGCCGTCGCCCACCCGCTTCAGCACATCTCCCAATTCGGGAACGTAATCGGCCGGCAACGAGTCGGCGTCCTTCACCAACTGCACTTTCCCCCCCAGCTCTTCGGCGATGTGCACCACCCGCGAAAGGGTGAGGCCGAGCGGATCGTAATGGCCGAAACGAAAGGTTTTGAGATCCTTGTCCGGAAGCTGAAGCCGCAGCTCGCAGTGCTCCACCCAGGTGCCTTCGACGCCTCTCTCGGGGCTCACGGCCTGTGAGAGATCCTCCTCCGCCAGACGGTTGAGGAAGCCCTGGAGCTCGTCCGGCCCCAGCTCGGCAAGGCCCATCCATTCGTGCTTGATCAGCCCGTCCCGCACGCGGACGGTGCCGTTGCCGAAAAGGGTGATCTCATGCCGGGTGCTTTCCGTCAGGCAATCGTAGCGGACGACTTCTAAGGAGCGCGGGTCCACCGCGGCGCAGGGAATGGCGAGCATCAGAGCGATGCCGGAAAACCCTAAGAATCGGCTTTTCACACGGTCTCCTCTCGCAACGCGACGGCTGGCTCTCCAGCCAGGAAAGCCAGAGCGTATCCTAGCTCTTCGCTCTCGCCGATCCGGCCGTCGAGACGAGCCCGGTGTGTCGCGCGCAGGGCCTCGCCGAGACGCGGTCCAGGGGACATGCCAGCCGCCAACAGATCGGAGCCGCGAATCTTGAGCTTCAAGCCCCGAAGTTCCGTCAGGTAGCGGCGGACCCAGGCACGAATCGCCTCGGCTTCTCCTGTCTCCCCCACCATCAATAGAAGAAGCTCCTCGCCGCCCAGCGACTCCAGGGCCTCCGCCACCTGGTGCGGCAGCGGCTCGCGGTGGTCCAGCACCTCTCGGGTCGCCGTAAGACGATCGGGGAACCCGGTGAGCAGGGCCCGGTCCTCCCCCGCCAGCAGCAGACGATCGGCCAGACGATCGAGATCCGCCGCCGCAAAGTCCCCCGCGAGCGCCATCAGCAACAGCCGCCACGCCTGCACGGGAGGATCGGAAATCCCTTCCAGCCGGTACCAGTCGTGAGCGGCCCGCGCGTTTCGCAGCCGCTCGCTCGTGACGCCATCCAGATCGAACATTGGATCGACGGCGCGGAGAACGCCGAGCTCGGCGAGGCGTTCGAGACCGCGCACGGCCAAGTCCGGATCGTCCAACAATAGCGTGAGCTCCTCTCGCAGCCGCGAGCCGGAGAGCTGATCGAAAACCCCTTCGGAAAGGGCCACCTGCGCGAGATGCAAAGTCTCGGGCGACATCCGGAAACCCAGCCGCAGCTCCAGCCGCACGGCCCGCAGGACCCGCGTGGGATCGTCGATGAACGATAGGCTGTGCAATACCCGCAGGGATTTCTCCTTGAGATCCTGCCGGCCGGCAAAGTAGTCGATCAGCTCGGGCACCGGCTCTGGTCCCAGGCGGATGGCCAGGGTGTTGATCGTGAAGTCCCGCCGGAAAAGATCCTGCCGCAGAGCCGAGGTCTGCACCTCGGGCAGGGCCGCCGGGGCGTGATATTGCTCGCTCCGCGCGGTCACGACGTCGATGTGGAACTCCTCGGCGTCAATCACCACAGCGGTCAGGAAGGCGCGGTGCACCCGCACCCGGCCGCCCAAGCGCCGGGCGAGCGCTTCGGCGAAAGTGACACCGTCGCCTTCCACCACCAGGTCGAGATCGCGGTTCTCCCGCTCCAGCAGCAGGTCGCGCACCAAGCCGCCCACGAGGTACACGGGGACGCCGAGATCTCGCGAAATGCCGGCAATGGTTTCGATTCGCGTAGTGAGCGCCGCCGGCAGCCGCTGGGCTATGAGCTTGCCGATCTTCTCCCGCCGCTCGCCCTGCTGCCCGGCGCGGCGGTCGAACCGCTCCTCGAAATCGGCGAGCTGGCCGTGCAGGTGCCGCAGGAGCTGCATGCGGGTGACCAGCCCCAGCGGGCGGCCGGCCGCGGGATCCCCCACCAGCACGAAGCGTGGATGCCGGCGAAGCATGCGCTCCCGCACCTCGTCGGCCGGGGCGTCCGGGTCCACCCATTCGAGTTCGGCGGACATCACGGTCTCCACGGGCCGCAGTCCCAGGCCGTGCTGAAGCGAGGCGTCGAGGATCTGCCGCGAGACGGTGCCCACGATCCGGCCCTCCCGCTCCACCGGCGCGGCGTTGATCCGCCGGGCGTTGAGCTCCGCCTTGGCGTCTTCGATCCGGGTTCCGGCGGAAATCAGATAGAAAGGGGCGATCATCAGGTCCCGCGCCCGGGCGGCCGGCGGCAGGGCGCGGCGCAGGTAGGCGAGCAACCGTTCGCGGATTTCCAGCAGGGTCGTATCCTTCAGCCGTGCCGAGGCCGCCGTGGCGTGCCCGCCCCCGCCGGCCAGCTCCTTCAGCGCCTCACCCAGATCGAAGCCCTCCAGCGTGCCGCGGGCGATGAGGGTCACCCGCTCCCCCTCGCCGAAGGCGGCGAAGAGCAGGGGCAGCGCGAAGATCTCCAGGCACCGCGACACGAGAGGCGCCAGCTCCTCCACGTAACGCCCCAGCTCGACCTCCACGATTCCCACCCTGTGGCCCTGGATGCGGTGTACCTCCAGGCGCTGCGTCATGGCGTGCAGCACGTCCAGCCGCTCTGGATCGAGGGGCTGGGAGACGGAGGCGCGAACGGCGGCGAGATCCCCGCCCTGCTCCAGCAGCCAAGCGGCGGCGGCGAGATCGCGCGGGCCGGTGGTGACATAGGTGAGAGAGCCGGTGTCCTCGTAGATCCCCAGGAGCAGCAGGTCCGCCTCGTCGCCCGAGACCGCGAGACCCTGCCGGCGCAGCTCCTCCACCAGCAGCGTCGAGGTCGAGCCGGCCTCCGGGTCGACGATGCCACCGGTCACGGCGACATCGCCGGCCGCCGCCGAGTGGTGGTCGTACGCCCAGACCTCGATCCCGGGGTTCGCCTCCAGCCACGACGCCACGGCGCCGATGCGGCTCCTCTGCCGGATGTCGCAGAGGATAACTCGCGTCAGCGCCGTCGGGTCCACCTCCTTCTGGCGGATCTCCGGCACTTCCAGGCCTCGCGCCTCGATCATCCGCCGCACGGAGCCCTCCCGCGAGCCGGGGAAGAACAGGCGCGCCTCGGGATGAAACCGGCACGCCACAATCATCGAGGCGAAAGCGTCGAAGTCGGCGCCCACATGGGTGGTGAGGATCTCCATCAACCCGGATTGTACCGCCCAGGGGCGGGGTTCAGGCGCCATGGGCCGCTTGGCGGCGCGTCTGGCCCTTCGGGTCTGCCGGCATGGAGAACTCTCTTCTAAATGCTTTTCATCAGTGAATTCTTGCAATTCCGCACCGCGACGACTGCGATGTCGTCGGCCCACTCATTTTCACCTGTCCAGGCACGAAGATTGGCCAGCAGCACCTCGACCGCCTCCTCTGCCGTTGCGCCGGATCGCCCGAGGGACTCCACAGCGTGTTCGAGTCGTCCGATCCCGTACTCGCGCCCTCCGGAGTCGACGGCTTCCGAAACGCCGTCCGTGTAGGCTACGAAGAGCGCGCCGGGAGGGAAACCAATCTGCCGAGTGCTCCAATGACTCGTAGCCAATAGTCCCACCGGCAGGCCGGTGGCTTCGAGGCGTACCGCCGAGGTACCGTTCCACAGGAGTGGCGGAGGATGCCCAGCAACGGCATAGGTCAGATCCTCGTCGCCGGCTGCGATCGAAGCCAGCACCATCGTTACGTAGCGGCCAGGGCTGTGCTGTCTCAAGTGCCGGTGAATGGTGCCGAGCAGTGCCGCCATGGGCGAGGAAGACGACTGCAGCTCGTTGAAATGAAGGAGAGCCTGGAGGTTGGCGGTCAGGAGGCTGGCCGCAAGCCCCTTGCCCATCACGTCCGCCATCGCGAAACCGACGCAGCGGTCCCGTGGAAAGAAATCGTAATAGTCGCCGGAAAGTGCCTGGTTGGGAATCAGCCGCGCGGCTATCTCGAGCCCGGCGGTGGCAGGCAGGCTAGGAGGAAAGAGCCCACGCTGTACCTCGCTCCCGATTTCGAGCTCGCGCTGATAAACCGCGACTGCTGATCGCTTCAGGCGAACCACCATGACGGCGAACAGCGTGAAGACGGTCAGCTTCTCGCCCACGTTCCAGCCGATCCTCCAGGTCCAGAGATGAGGTAACGAGTTCGCAAGGTACCAGGTGACCGTTGCCGAGAGCGCGGTAACCAATCCCGCTCCAAGCCCGAGGTACCAGGCGGAGAGAAAGACCGGGAGCAGATAGAACAGCACGATGGAGAGGTCTTCGCCGGTGTCGTGGTCGATAACTCCAATCACAGCAATTAGAACGAGCCCCCCGAGAAGGATCAGCGAGGCTCTCAACGCCTTCGAAGTCGGCAGCATCGGCAAAAGTCTCCGTCTCGAACCCGAAAGGCATCCGCGGTGCTCAGCGGGCGCCGGTTCGCCCGAGCGAGCTCTCACGTTTTTTTGGATGCCTTGGCTGCGGGTACGCGCGTTTCATCTCCGCTCTTGATATGATTACGCTCCGGCTCCGTTACGGTCTCGATACCATCGACAGAGCCCTGGACCCACACACTCTTTAGGACGTACTCTGGACCAAAACGCGTGAAGACGACTTCCGACTTGGAGGCTGGCTCAACTGATTCGGCAGAGTGGATTGCGAAGAACATTCGGACGCCCTCTCCTCGGATGGTACAAAAAGCCGTGGGCGCGTCTTCGTCCGCTGTGATGGTGTAGGCCCCCGCGGGAAGCATTTCATTGCCGAGGATAAAGGGAAACGTCGTAGTGAACTTGAACGATTCCGCGAGCTGAGCCTGAGCAATCGAAATGCTCGCGAACATCGCGAATCCAGCAACCGCTGCGATCCGACCCAAGGTAGTCATACTATTTCTCCTATAATAAC
Organism: Thermoanaerobaculia bacterium; assembly: GCA_035996875.1. Lineage (GTDB taxonomy): Bacteria > Acidobacteriota > Thermoanaerobaculia > Multivoradales > UBA5704 > DATARR01. The sequence goes on along the minus strand of DASYJD010000001.1, from coordinate 714 downwards.
CGGCGATGTGGCCGGTGTCGGGTTGTGGTTTTTAAGGAGCCCCAAGGTACATGACGTGCACAAATGTGCCAAGCCTGACGTTGAACGCGAGATACCAGCCGACGTGATCGGGATCCGGGTAGATCACCTACTTGATCGCTATCCCAGAGCCAATTGTCGCAGAAGCCATACTCGAACGGCGCGACGCTGAAAGCGAAACTGCCGAACCAGAAGCGCTCGCGGTTACCGCCCGCGAGTCGAAATACGTGGCGCGGCCCAAAACCACCTGTAAATCGGCCGTGCGAACACTTTCGTGCGGGCGCGGCGGATCTTCACCTCGGACCTGCGAGTAGGAAGGGGTGGCGACTACGATCAACAAAGCCAGAAGCATCATTGATTTGCTCATATTTTCTCCACAGTTAAGCTGCACGGCCACCGATCTAGGTGGCATCGCCGCGCCTCCAAGGCGACGGTGTTAAATTTCGACTGCAATGGTTGCGCCATGGAGTAAATGTAAAGTCCCACCAGAAGTGCCGGACTTAACATTTGTAAGCCTACGGTAAAGGCTTTCCGCAGCCTGGGACTTTAAGAACAGGGTCTTCACGGTTTTGTGTGGGTAGTCAGTGGCGTAACGGTGGGCTGAAGTTGTTGCCCGCTTGGCGAGTTCTCGCACCTTGCGGGGCGCTGAAGCTGGGCGGGCAGTTCGGGCGTTGGCAGCACGCTCCCAGGGTGTGC